>CAWHXE010000016.1:0-306258 GCA_963833215.1 uncultured Cytophagales bacterium
TACTGATTTTCATGCTGCTCGTCTGGGTGGTCAATACCTCGCACGCGCAAAGCGACACGCATGTAACGGTTACTGCTACCGTCCTTGAAGTGTATTCTAACGCTGAAGATGGTTCACACATGCGGCATAGGTGGCTCTTTCAAACCACGCTTGATGATCTACCCTACGAAGACGTTCATACTCGAGAGGAGTATTCAAAAGAGTACAATCGCTGGTGGCCCTGGAACTACAATATTTTAGAGAAAACTACAGAACAAAAGCTACCTGAGAAAATCAGAATCAAATTTTGGGGGTTTGAAGATGAAAGCGGCAAAGGCAGGCGTCACGAGCGCGACGGGGAGTTCGAAATTCCTATCGACTTTGCAGAAGGAGAAGACTATATTGACACGATCAAGATTGGTGCCGATCCATATGTACCAGGCCAGAATCAGATTCAGATACACCATTCCTCAGTCTCCTCACAGTATTACAGTCAGCAGCAGTAGTAACGGAAGCCCCGAGTCCAACTTCTGCGAAGGCAGCATAATTTACCTCAACACCCAAGCCTACAATCCTGGTACTGATCTTTTGCCAGAGGGAGTTTAGATACGTATGGGAGTACCACTTCCTCGGTGATCATACCACAAAAAACGTCTGTAAAGTAGTAAGCGTACCCAACGCAACCTGCGATAGCAATGCCCCCAGCTTTGCCTGTGGCACCAGCGGTTATACGTATAACATCAGCTGCCAACGCTGCGAATGTGAAGATGTGGTAGACCAGGAATATTGGCTACGAGATAGGCGAAGACGAAAAACCACTCATTAGTCTGGACCGCCACCCGACGCAACGGTTACAAAAAAGTTGCCTTTCGCTACCGCCTCAAGCATAAGACCAACGGCCAGGCCGGGCCTCCCAGCGATACCACCGGCTACGTCACCATCTACGACCCGCCGCCTACGCTCAACTATACCGATAACACTGACGAGCACTTCGATCAGGAGGCAAATTCGGTCTACAACAACGGCGACCTGCGCGTCACGCACGTGGCCTGCCACGAAGGCACCACCGGCCAGATCACCATCAAGAACGTGACCGGCTCCCCGGGGCGGGAGTATTTCTATACCCTGAAAGGGCCGGTTCCCAAAGACTCTCCCGCCCCTACCGAAGCCGACGGTGGCGCGCTCTGGAACATCAACGGCCAGGGCAAACCCACTCCTCGAAGTGACCAATCCACTACCTGGCTCACCTTTCCCCAGGACGACCCAACGGGTTCGCAAGAACTCAAAGCAGGCACCTACTGGCTGATCATCGAGAACTGGGACCGCCGCCAATCCAATACCGATTCCGAACTCGAGAACCTGGACCTTCGGGCGTGCTACGTAGCGCGCAAAATCACCGTCAAACAACCGGCAGCGGCCCTGACGGCCAAAGACTCGCTTAAAACCTACGTTGGGGGTGTCCACGTTCGTTGCTACGAAAGCAGCGACGGCGAAGTAACCATCGAGGCGGAGGGCGGTATCGCTCCCTACCGCTACTTTCTTGGCAAACAAGAGGACGCCGCCTTCATCGAACAACCAACGCCCACCTTCACTAACTTAGCCGCCCACCACGCCGGAACGCCCATCAAGTACGAATACTACGTAACGGACGCCATGGGCTGCTCCACCGGCGTGCAACAATTTACCCTGACCGCTCCCGCCCCCCTGCAAGTAAAAACGGCGGTTCCAATCCACGAATATCCCAGCGGAGGGCCGTACAATATTCAGTGCCACGGCGGCACCGACCAGGCTACCCTGGAGGCGCAGGGCGGCACCGCTCCCTACACCATCCGCATCAACGGCAGCGATCACTCCACCAATTCGGACGGCAACCCCATCGTGGTGGGAGGGCTGTCGGGCGACACTGACTATCCCATCCGCATTACCGACGCCAACGGTTGCCAGGTCAGCACCAGCGTCCGGCTTCAGCAGCCCGACTCGCTGCTTCTGACGCAGCACGAAGCGGTTCCGCCAACCTGCGCCGGGGCCGACAACGGACGTATCTTCCTCGAAGCCGGACGGGGCATTCCGCTTACCGGAGGCAAGTACGCCTACACCATTCGCCATACCAGCGTACCCCCGGAGTACGCAGCCATTTTCCCCGCCGAACAAACCCTCATCAACACCACCGCTAACTTTGCCAACCTGATTGCGGGCACCTACTCCATCACCATCCTGGACCAGTACGACTGTGCCTACGACACCACCCTCACTCTGACGCCTCCGCCCCCGCTACAGATTCGGGGCGATACCCGGCCCATCACCTGCCGGGGCGACGAAGACGGGGCACTGTGGGCGGCGGTAAGCGGCGGCACCCCGCCCTACCGCCTGGACATCGGCCAAATCGGTCGGCCCGATACGCTCCGTACCGTTGTTAACCAACCTCCCGACCGCTACGATTCGCTTTTCTCATTGCCCAGCGAAAAATACTGGGTTCACGTGACCGATGCCAACGGCTGTGCGGTGCAAGCGCAGTGGAACGTTGCTTCACCCCGGCAAGCCTTGTCGCTCACGGTAGACACCCTGCGACACGTGTCGCCCATCAGTTGCTCGGGAGCGAACGACGGACGCGTACTGCTGACGGCCACCGGCGGATGGACCAACCGGCCCTACCGCTACGGCCAATCACCGGATGCGCTGCGGGAAGGGCAACAGTCCTTCGAGAACCTGGCCCCCGGTGCCTACACCTTTTACGTGCAGGACGGGCGGGGCTGTACCGATTCGGTGCGGGTGACGCTGCGCGAACCGGCTCCGCTGACCGCCGAGGTGGCAACGGTACGGCACCTGCGCTGCCACGGCGACGCGGCGGGAAGCATTGCGCTGCACGTGGCTGGGGGCACCCTACCCTACCGCGTATCCCTGGACCAGGGTACCAGCTGGCAGTATACCACCCGCCCGGAAGGCCTCCGGGCTGGGACTTACGAACTCTGGGTGGCCGACGAAAACGGCTGCCAAACCGCCCCCCTGCTGGTTACCCTTACCGAACCGCCTTTGCTGGACAGTCGCATCGTGAGCACCCAGGATACCCGCTGCGGAGCCGCCGAAGGCTCGGCCCTGGTCAGTGTGACGGGCGGAGTGGCTCCCTACCAAGTAGCGTGGCTCAACGAAGCTAATACTTCCATCGGCACCGGTTTTGGCGTAAGCCAACTGTACTCCGGTCGATACATCGCCCGCATTACGGATGCGAACCGGTGCGTTGATTCGCTCACCGTGACGATCAGCGACCGCGACGGACCGGTGGTTCGTTTGGCAGAGACGCAGTCGGTGCGCTGCGCGGGCGGGACCGACGGCTCGGCTACGGTTGAAATCAGCGGAGGAACCGAACCGATACGTATCCGGTGGGAAGATGGACAGGAGCAACGGCAGGCGGTTGGCCTGCGCGGGGGTGACCACCGGGTGGAAGTGACGGATGCCAACGGCTGCCGGGTATTTCTAACCGTATCCGTCGGTGCCCCTTTTCCCCTGGAAATCATTACTGAGCAACAGAAAAACCCGGTCTGTTCGGGCGAAAGCAACGGTCGGCTATCGGTGGTCGCTCAGGGGGGCAGCGGAGCGTATCAGTACGCCTGGAACACCGGAAGCACCGCCCGGACGCTCAACGCGCTGCCCGCCGGAACCTACGTGGTCACCGTCACCGATGACCAGGGTTGCCAGGCACGGGACACGCTTCGCTTGCAAAATCCGGAAACGATCGTTCCCCCGCTTCCCGACACCCTGATGCTGTGCTACGGTCAGCAGGCCACGCTGGACGCGGGCTATCCGGGCCACTCCTACGCCTGGACGAACTCCATCGGCCAAACGAGTCAGGATCAGCGGTGGTTGGTGCAAAACCCCGGCACCTATCAGGTGACGGTGACCAACGAGTGGGGCTGCCGGGGGATGAAAAGCACCGAAGTCATTTACTCTAATGAGCTGCTGAACGCTGAATTTCTGATGACCAGCGAGGCGCAGACCGGCGATACGGTGGTATTGGTCAACATCAGCTGGCCTACGCCCGAGAGCACCGACTGGCACTACCCGAACGCGGAGCCGCTGGCCGGTTACGAGGTGTACCAGGAACTTATCTACGACCAGCCCGGCAGCTACGAAGTCACCCTGCGGGCCTGGGTAGGCGAGTGTGAAGACGAAATCACCAAGTCCATCATCATCACCGAAGCGGCCGCTGTGCCCGAAAACGGCCGGACGGCGGCATCGGACTTTATCCGCTCGTTCCAGCTGTTGCCCAACCCGAACGACGGCCGTTTCGTGGCCCGGATCGAGCTTCAGGAAGTGGCTCCGGTGCGGTTGTACCTGACTGACCTGAACAGCAAAGGGGTTTTGTCGGACATCCGAAAAGATGAGCAAGCGAACTACGATGTCTCCTACGACCTGGCCCACCTGTCGGCCGGAGTGTATCTCCTGACCGTGCAAGCCGAAGACGAATTGCGCACCCAACGGGTAATCATCCGCTAAGCCCATGATAAATCCCCCGTTCAGCCACCCGACAGCACCCAGCCTCCCCGCCCAACGTCACTACGAGGCCGAACGATGCTACAAAAAACAACACCATCAGCCCGTAACCACCTATCGGGTAAGTGTACGGGACATTGCCCCGGCCGAAGTAGTCCCGACATTCAGCAAACGAAACTCGAACCTCACACCGCGCTGCTGCGCGATCATCATCCTATGCCTACTGCTTACTCCCGCCCTCGTCCAGGCCACCGATGCCCCTCGCCCCCGGCCCGTGAAGCCGGTTCGGTCGCTGGGAGTAGACGAGCGGCTTCGCCTGCCTTTGCCCGTCCCTGCCCAGGCACAAGCGAAGCAGCAACGTACGTTTCACCAATTTGGCTCCCCAGCCTCGCCCGCTCCCACTGACAACTTGGGAGCGGGTGGCCCTCGACAACTCACCGAAGCGGCCCGCCAGCATATCGCCACCGCCCGAAGCGTGCTGGAAAAAATCCGGCAGACGGAGAACTACGTCAGCTATCTGGACGGTAGCACCCCGGTGGAGCTTCCGGTTGGGCTGCGCCGCACCCTGGGCGGAGTGGAATACGTGATTGGAGTTAGTGCCATTCGTCTGCTGCCCACCCACGCCGAGTTCAACGCATACGTTCAGATTCAGATTCCCCAAAGCACCCAGCCCCTCACCTTTATGGGACAAGGCCTCAAATTCAGCCGCGCTGGGGGTATCGTTGGCGGTACGCAGCTAAGTTTGGTGGGAGATTTCGCGGTAAACCAAGCCAACCAAGATATCCAGGTTATCCTGAAAGGGATCAGCGGAAGCGACTCTGGAGGCAGTCCAGCCGGGGGCAGTCCAACCCGGGGCACCTTTGTGCAGATGGACTGCGACGGTTACCAGGATATGCAACTGGATGCCGAACTGGTGTTCAGCCGCAACCTCATCGTGCCCGAAGCAGCCGATGGCAGCCCGGCGGCCGGACGCGTCGCCACCCGGTTTACCCAGACCCTCACCGATTGGAACGACCTGCTGCTATCGGTTTCGCTTCCTTCGTTTCAGCTGGCAGCGCTGCCGGGCTTCGGCTTCACGGTCAACCGGGCCATTCTGGACATGAGCGACCTGCAGAGCGCCCCGGCGATGAACTTTCCGAAGGGCTACGCCCTGGATCCGGTGGTCAATCAAAGTCCGCAATTGTGGCGCGGGGTGTACCTGCAAGAGCTTTCGGTGAGCCTGCCTGAGCACTTTAAAAACCGGGAGCGGGCCGGAAGGCTATCGTTCTCGGCCAACGATGTGCTGATCGATCATCAGGGATTTTCGGGCCTGCTGACCGCCCGCAATCTGTTAACGCTCGAGCAGGGCAGCATGAGCGGCTGGTCTTTTTCGGTGACGGACCTCTCGGTGGAGCTGATGGCGGGTCGCCTGGTGGGCGCGGGTTTTGGCGGCGAGATCACCGTTCCGGTGGTGAGCCGCGATTCGCCCTTCGCCTACCAGGCCTCTATTCGCCAGAATGATGAATACGTTTTTGCCCTGTCTCCTCCCGAAGCGATGGAATTTTCGCTCTGGCAAGCCGGAGAAGTAGCCATGCACCCTGAATCCAGTATTGAAATCCAGCTTATCGACGGTGACTTTCGTCCGGTAGCTCATTTTCACGGCAGCATGCGCGTGGCAGTAGGTGAAACCGAGCTGTCGCTCGGTGAGGTCACTTTCCTGGACATGACGGTGCAAACCGAGGCTCCCTACGTGCAGGTGGGACAATTTTCACTGGGCACCTCCGGCGGCGCGCAGGCCCTGGGTGGCTTTCCGCTGAGCGTTAGCGATATTGGGTTAAGCACACCCAACCCCAACGAATTGGCGCTGAACGTAACGGCCGCCCTCAGCCTGGTGGGAGCTGATGCGGGTGGTTTTGGCGGACAGGCTTCGCTTCAGGTGGTCGGCCAGCTAGCCGAAGGAGAAGGGTACCAGGATTGGCGGTACGAGCGCGTTGACATCAGCAGCATTGGGGTGGATTTCAACACCGGGGCGGTGGCGGTAAGCGGGCAGTTAGACTGGTTCCGACAAGACCCGGTATACGGCAACGGTATTCGGGGGCAGGCTAGTTTCGAGGCGATTGATATTATCAGGATTGATGCCGTGGCCCTGTTCGGGGCGCAGCAGGGCAGCCGCTACTGGTTTGTGGACGCGCTCACCAACTTGCCGCCGGGAAGTGGCACGGGGCTGGAGATCAAAAGCTTCGGCGGTGGAGCGTTTTTTCGGGTTCGGCAGGATGACGCCCGCAGCAATGCGTTGGGGAAAACGCTCTCCGGCATCACCTACGTACCCGACCCGGAAGCGGGACTGGGATTACGGGCCACGGTGGACGTGGCTACTTCGGGCTCGGAAAAAATGTTTAATGGCGATGCCACCCTCAGTATGGACTTCTACCAAGGGGGTGGTCTGCAATCGGTGGCGCTGGACGGGCACGGTTACTTTGTAACCCCGAAGGTAGCACTAGACCTGGGACAGTTGCAGACGCGTGCCGGAAAACTGGTGTCCGGAGCGGCCGGAGTCGCCCTTGATTTGGCCCAGCCCCGCGCCCAGATGCACGCCGACCTGCACGTGGCCTACGACCACGCCAATCGCTCGTTCCACGGCAACTTCAACGTATACGTAAACGTGGCGCGCGGCATCGTCCGGGGCACCGGCCCAAGCAATCGCGCGGGTCACGCGGTGATGCACTTCAGTCCGGACGACTGGTATATTCATCTGGGCACCCCGGAGGATCCCATCGGCCTTCAGCTTCTCGGCACCGTCAAGACCGCTTCCTACTTCGTGGTGGGTACCGACGTTCCGGGCAGTCCGCCGCCGCCCGACAACGTGAGCAGTATCCTGCACAATATTGAGACCGATTACATGAGCACGCTGAACGCCGTGAAGTCCGGCGGAGGGGTAGGCTTCGGTTCGCGCTTTGATATGGATACGGGCGATTTGTCGTTCCTCGCGTTTTACGCCCGCTTTGCGGCGGGTATGGGCTTCGATGTGCTGGTGAAAGACTACGGCTCCACCACCTGCCAGGGCAGCACCGACCCCCTCGGTATCAACGGCTGGTACGCCAACGGTCAGGCCTACGCTTTCTTCGACGGCAAAATCGGAGTAAGGTCAGAGCTGTTCGGCCAGGAACGTAACTACGAAATCCTCTCGATCGCCGCCGCCGCGATGCTTCAGGCAAAGCTTCCCAACCCCTTCTGGATGCAAGGGGTGGTCGGGGGGCGGTTCAACGTCCTCGACGGGCTGATCTCCGGCAACTGTCAGTTTCAGGTGGTCATCGGCGAGGAATGTAAAATCCAGGGCGGCAGCGTGCTGGAAACCCTGGACGTGATTGCGGACGTGACCCCCACCCCAAACGAAAAGAAGGTAAGCGTTTTCAATGCGCCGCAGGCCGTGTTCAACATGGAGATCGACAAGGTGTTCAAACTTACCGATCAGGATGATCAGATCAAATCGTATCGCATCAAGCTGGATAAGTTTGAGGTACTCAATAACGATCAACCGGTGGCAGGCAACCTGCGTTGGAACGACCGTCACGACGTGGTGGCCTTCAACGCAACAAAGGTACTGCCTTCGGAGAAGAACCTGAAGGCCCGGGTAGCGATTAGCTTCGAGGAGCAACAGAACGGCCAGTGGGTTACCGTTACGACCCAAGGAAAAAAGGTAACCGAAACCAAAGAAGTAACCTTTGAAACCGATCTGGAACCGGATTATATTCCGATGCACAACGTGCACTACAGCTACCCGGTGGTGAACCAGTTGCACTTCCACAAAGACGAAGCCGACCACGGCTACATTCAACTGATCAGCATTCAGGAGCGCCCCTTTCAGGTGCCGACCGGCTTCAGACAACAGGGCCGTTTCGTACCCATGCCGGGCGGCAATCCGTCGGGCGGCGATCCGCTGGGCGGCAATCCGCTGCCGTTTGACTTCACGTACAACCGTCAAGACGGTCGCATCGACTTCAAACTGCCCGCCGGTATGCAAAACGACAAAGTGTATCGCTTCGAGCTGGTCAACCTACCGGTAGCAACTCCCGAGGACATCAACTTCAACGTAGGATCGCAACGCTCAGAGGTGGCCCTGGATGCTACGGTAGATTCGCTGGAAGTGGTGCTTAAGGGGCAGAAGGCGGCCGGATCGCTGGATATACTACAGGAGAAGAATTTATTCAGCGCGCACTTCAAAACCAGTCGGTACGCCACCTTCGGCGATAAATTAGCGTCTTTGTCCCTGATGGCGGCCAAAACTTCACCCCGGAGCGTCGGAGTGCACGAGATCAGTGTTCAGGCGAATGGCGACGAGCTGTTTGACAAATTTGAGATCCAGTCGGCGGGTACGGACTTGCCCCCGCTTATTCAGTACGAAGGTTCGCTCCAGAACGACTGGTATCAGCACGATGTGGCTCCGCTGGTATACAACGGCTACGCTACTTCCGGCCTGACGATCACCCGGCCTGAACCGCTGTCCTGGTACGGCGTGCCCCCGACCAGGGCGGTTTATATTTATCAAATGGCTGACGGGCACTTTCTCACTGCCGAAGTAGCCGAAAGCGGACAGGCAGAGGCGATCACCGGCTCAGCTTTCTTTAAGTACGATCTACCCTACCAGATGTACCGCGATTTCAATAATTTGAAAAGCAAAGCAGCGGCACATTCCCGAAAGAACGCTGATCTTTACCTAAAAACATTGATTGAAGGTTCGTTCCCCGGCTTGCGCTCCCGGTTAAACTACCCGCTGACCATTCGTTACCTCTTGCCCGGCACCAACACTCCTACCACCGAATATACCCGTAATCTCTATGTGCAGTAACTTTCTGAAATTCTTTGGCCTGTTGCTCCTTCTAATCGTTGCTCAGCGTCACGGATACGCGCAGCAAACCAATAATCATTCCCCAGTGGACACCGCCCCAGTAGATAGCGCCCGTATCGTCTTGCTGGCGCGCGCTTACGGTGACTCGATTGTGCTTCGCTGGGGACCGTCCACCCCGATGGCGTGGCAACAGCTCAACCAGGTTGGCTATCAAATTGAACGACATACCATTCTGCGAAACGGAAAATTACTGGAAACGCCCGAACGGCAGGTTCTTTCGCCCCAACCCATTCGCCCCCGACCGCTAGCGGATTGGAAGACGGTGGCAGATCAGGATAATTACGCCGCCATTGCGGCTCAGGCGTTGTACGGCACCACCTTCAACGTCCGTTCGTCGGGTAGCAGTGATCTGGTGCAGATGATTAACCAGGCAACCGCGTGGGAACAGCGATTTTCGTTTACGTTGTTTTCGGCGGACGTTTCGGCCACCGCGGCCCGCTACGCCGGTTTACGCTTCACCGACCGGGATATTCGGGCCAACGAAAAGTACTTGTACAAAGTGTTTGCCGCGCAGCCGGTGGCTACTGTCTTGGACACCGCGCTGGTTTTTCTGGCGGGAAGCGAACGCACCGAACTGCCTGTGCCGACCGAGGTCTCAGCTACTTTTGACGACCGGCAGGTAATGCTCAAATGGAACACCTATTACCACCAGGCGGTCTACATGGCCTACCAAGTGGAGCGTTCGGCGGACGGAACTTCGTTTGTGCCCATCACCGAACTGCCCATTGTCACGGCAAACCGATCACATTCCTCCGATCATTATCAGTACAAGTCCGACTCGTTTCCCGACAATGGCACCACCTATCACTACCGGGTGCGGGGCCTCACCCCGTTCGGTGAAGTCGGCCCGCCCTCGGAGGTAGTCTCCGGGCAGGGCTACCGCGGACTGCAATTGCCCCCGGCGATCACTGAAGCCCGCGTCACCCCGTCGGGGACGGCTCTCCTTCGCTGGAACGTCGACGAGGCGGTTGCTCCGCTGGTCCGTGATTTTTCGGTAGAGAAAGCTTCGGCCGTTGCCGGACCCTATCAAACAATAGTATCGTCATTACCCGACACCACCCGTCGGTTTGAAGATGCGGCGGTAGAAGGAACAAACTACTACCGAATTGTTGGACACGGGCAACGCGACGAGCGGGTTCGGTCTTTTCCGGTGTTGGTCCAGGCCGAAGACAGCATTCCCCCCACCGTGCCTGCCTCGGTGACTGGTCGGATCGACACCACCGGACAAGTACACTTACACTGGCCTGCCAGTCCGGAAAGTGACGTGCGGGGGTATCGCATTTTTCGAAGCAATCATCCTGACCGAGACTTTATTCAGATCACCGGTGAACCTACGGCCGATACGTCCTTCGTGGATCAGATCAGTTTGAAAAACCTGACACGGGCGATTTATTACAAAGTGAGCGCGGTCGATCAGCGCTTTAATCCATCGCCTTTATCCGAAGCTGTTGAATTGCAAAAACCGGACGTCATCCCGCCCGTTTCGCCTACCTTTCGGGCGGCACAACCACAACCCGGTGGCATCCAACTCACCTGGCTCGGTAGCCCGAGCGAAGACGTGGCCCATTATCTGATCTACCGGCGGATGCCGGACGAAACCTCCTGGAAGTTGACGGGTACGGTAGACGATACAGTTCGATATTTTCGCGACGTAACTGTGGCGCCGTCGCAGCCCTACGAGTACCTTATGCTGGCCGTAGACCAAAATAAGCTGGAGTCACTTCCCACCTCTCCGCTACGGGTGATAAGTCTGGGAGCCAATCGAGAAAAGATTGAGCACACCTACGCCGAACCTAACGAAAACAACAACACAATCCTTATTCGGTGGGATTACCGGAACGATGGCGTTCGGGAGTACCACATCTACCGCGTTGAAGCAGCGGGTGCCCTTCGCTGGCATTATTCGGTAGCAGCCCCTCAGCTTCAGTTTCACGACGAATCGGTCACCCGCTCACAAACGTATCGGTACCGAATCAAAGCAGTGTACAGCGATGGTACGCAGTCGCCGTTGAGTGACGAACTGAGGGTTCAACTGTAGCAAACACCGCGCCCGGGGCTTTCTGACAACAATTGTCTCTATCTCTAGGGCGTGTTGAATAACACTTGAGCAACCTTCTCTGCCCATAATTTATACATTTTTCCGGAAGGGTGAAGCTGGTCCTCTACCAACAGAGTCAGATCGCTCGTCGCCAAGCGCGAGAGTTGAGTAATGTCGCAGAAGGTAGCCGCCGCTGCGGTGGCAATTTCTTGGGCTACACCATTGAATTGACTTACTTCGAGCGCAATGTGCTCTACGTCTTTGCCTTTGACCGCGGGAGCAACACTATAATCAGGAATGGACACCACCAAAACGCGCGGTGGTTGAATCACTCGTTGAGTGGCAAATTTCATTATTTTGGTTAGCCCTCGACGATACGCGTCAATACCCAATCCGTCGTACTGGTCGTTGACGCCAATGAGTACCGATATCCAGTCGTACTGATCCTGGAAGCTGGTTTGTTCAATAGCATTCAGCAAATCTACTGTCGTCCAGCCGGTTTTAGCTACGTACTGAGGCGGAGCCATATTGTTGTAAGCGGCCACTTGGGAAGGCCATCGGTCCGCGGGATCAACGCCTTCGCCAATGGTATACGAGTCGCCCAGAGCAAGCCAGGTGGGTAACGGACGCGATGGATTGAGCATGATATTAGAGCCAGTGAGGTCAACAAAGAAGCTCGCTTCGGCTATTTTTTGGTCGATAGTTCAGCAAGGATTGCCTGTCGATCTTTCTTCGGTAGTTTGGCCACGACCAGATCATACGAACGATCAACCAGCGTGATTATTAATGGGTCGTCAACCGAGCCGTCCATCAGTATCGTGTTCCAGTGCTGTTTGTTCATGTGATACCCCGGCAACACTCCGGGGTAACGCTCACGCAGCAGCATAGCTTCCTCAGGATCACACTTCAGGTTCACGCTCACGAATTTATCTACATCGGTTAGCGCGAACATCTTTCCCAGCACCTTGAACACCAGGGTTTGGCTATCGAAGGGAAATCCCTCGGTAACCCCGGGCTTTGCCAAGCAGTAGGCACGGAAAAACTCTATGTTCAACGTTAAAAGACAAATCGTTTAAGAATAAAGAAGGTGATCCCTAGCAGAAACATGATAATAGAAATCTTATTGATTCCGTGCATCATGCGCAGGTTAAAATTAGGGCGGTGATTCGGATCTTTCTTGCGAAAAAAATAGCCTAAAACCTCACCAAAGGCGAAGTATTCTTTCACCGAACCATTTTTTTCTTCCTGGGTATTTAGATTTTTATTCTGATTCATCACACTTTATGTTAGTCTAAAAACCTAACAAACGCCAGCGCCCGGAGTTCGGTATTGCCTCGTTATTTGCTCATCCTCACTAAACTTGATCCACCAACTGATCAGAGGGCTCGCGCCATAGCTCATCGGCCTTGATGAGTTCTATTAGCTCATCCACCGCCTGCTCAGAAGGCACGCTGCGCTTCACCACCTCTTGCCCTTTATAGAGGGTGATCTTCCCCTTTCCGGAACCCACGTAGCCGTAGTCAGCATCGGCCATTTCACCCGGACCATTCACGATGCAACCCATGATTCCGATCTTCACTCCTTTTAAGTGGTCAGTTCGCTGCCGGATCAGCGCGGTGGTTTCTTGCAGAGTCAAACAGGGTGCGTCCGCACGAAGGACAAGAGATATACTCCGTTTTCGACATCCGGGTTCGGGCGGCTTGTAATATTCCAAAGGCCAGGCGGTTGTTCTGCGCTACTTGGTCCAGCGCCTTCTCCTTGGTTGTGGCTGGGTTCAGTTCGGTACTTAGCAATACGCCGTCGCCTAGCCCGTCAACGAGCAGCCCGCCCACGTCGGTGGCCGCGTAGAGCGTGAGTAGTGCTTCATCGGTTGTATCATACTTTCTAAGAACAACCACCGGGGCGGTGATGCGGTGCTCCAGCAGCAGAAAAAAGAAGCGTCGCTGTTCCGCCATCGCGTGTTGGTTGTTAGTATCCATAACAATCACCACGGTGGGGTCGTCACCGATGGCCCGGAAGACGGGGTCGCCCCAATCAGCAATAGTCAAGCGCACGAAATTGATGTGAGTGTGCTTTTGGGAAGCAGCTGCGTATTCTTTCCAAGAAAACATGGGTAGTTTGTGATGCTGATCCTCGGAGTGTTGCCATACCGAATAATCCTGAATTTCCTTCAGTCCGTTGGGAAGCATAAAGTCAATGGGTTGCTGACCCGAGTAGACATAGTCGCACCCCTGATCGTTCATCGTCCACTTGTCGGGCTCGGGCAGGTAGTAGTGTCCCACGTGCTTCAGATCGCGGTAGCTCCAATCGGTCACCGGTCGCACGTCGGCCACCACCCGAGGCACATTGCTGCCCCCAAAGTTGGCTACGGCGTGGGTTTCCCGCCGTTGGTACGAATACGGATCTTTCGGCACCTCGTCTACCGGAAGGATTGGCGCGTGACCGTTTCGGTGACGGTAGCGGTTTACCAGCTGAAAACCCACCGGCATTTCGGCCTCAGGTTCTTCGGTAAGTGATACCCGCACGGTATCTCCCAATCCATCTTCGAGCAGCGTGCCAATGCCCACCGCCGACTTGATTCGTCCGTCTTCACCGTCATCCGGCCTCGGTCACACCTAAGTGCAACGGATAAGGCTGCAAACCTTCTTCATCTAGCTTGCGCACCAGCAACCGGTAGGCCTGTACCATCACCTGGGTGTTGCTGGCCTTCATGGAGATCACCAAATCATAGTAGCCCAGGGCCTCGCAAATCCGAATGAACTCCAACGCCGACTCCACCATGCCGGTGGGGGTGTCGCCGTAGCGACTCATGATTCGGTCCGAGAGCGAGCCGTGGTTGGTGCCGATGCGCATGGCGGTGCCGTGCTCGCGGCAAATGTTCACCAGGGGGGCAAAGCGTTCGTAAATTCGCTCCAGTTCTTCCTGATACGAAGCGTCGGTATAGTCGATGGCCTGAAATTTCTTTTTGTCAGCGTAATTTCCGGGATTGATCCGCACCTTTTCTACGATGCGGGCGGCTAGTTCGGCGGCGTTGGGGGTGAAGTGAATATCCGCCACCAGGGGGGTGGGATAGCCGCGCTTGCGCAGTTCTTGTTTGATGTTGGCCAAATTCTGCGCTTCCTTGATGCTGGGGGCGGTGATACGCACGTATTCGCACCCGGCCTCGATCATGCGGATGGCCTGCTGCACCGACCCCTCGGTGTCCATGGTGTCCACGGTGGTCATCGACTGCACCCGGATGGGGTGGCTTCCTCCGAGGGGTACGTCGCCAATCATCACCTCGCGCGACCGGCGTCGGGTGTAGCTTGACAGGCTGGGACAGTAGAATCGATGAGAAAGGATCGGGGAGGGAGAAGAGATCATACGTGATTAGAGAAAGTCATTTGTCAGGACAACATTCGGAGGTCCAAGATAATTGCTTTGACAACTAAATTCGAGCAGAATTGTTGATTTCTGCTGGTGCCCTGGGATGTTATTTTTCGCATTCCTTCAGCCCTGAATACCGGCATGAAGTCGGCTAAATCTTGACGCAAGTTCATTAGCGATAAATCTAAGGTATGTAATGTTTGGTCGCAGAGTATCGCTTTTTCGCCTTTGCTGTTTTCCTGATTTACTCTAAACGTTTATTTATATTGTATAAAACATCAGGATAATTGCCTCACCCGTCGCCTTAGTAGGTAAAGCGGTGATGTACATTCAACAGTATCGTATTAGCAAAATCCACTTCTTGTTGACAATAGTATCCTTTTCGAATCTTGGGTTTCGCGTGATTTTATGGTGAAAACTACCCGGTTAAGGCATTCTGTTTGTGCTACCTTGAACCCTATATTCTTGTAACCTGCATCTTGACTACACTAAACCGTCCTCGCTATGAAATATCCGTTTCCCAACCGACAGATCAAGGCGAAAATCCTCCTGGGTATTCTGGTGGTGATTAGCGCTATTGTGGCCGCCAGTGCTTTTACCTACCATAGCTTCAACCAGATGCTACAGGCCATGGATACCCTGAGCAAACCCGAAGCCAAGCTAGTGCATCTGAACGAGGTGATGACCGAAATATCTATTGCCGAAGGAAGTGCCCGAGCCTATAGTCTCACCAAAGAACGACATTATCTTCACAACTACTGGGAGCAGTTTTCTACCATCAACGCGCGCATACAACGACTTCAGCAAGATATGCAGGGCAACCCATACCAGTTGGCTCGAATTGACTCGGTATCAGCGCTTTTGAACGAAAAGCAGAGCAACCTTCGGTCGTTTTTAAAGCTGAAAGATAAGGAAGCAAAAAAGACTCCGCTCAAAAAAGCGCTTGAAATTATTGACCAAAAGGCACAAGACGTTCCTTCTGACCCTCAGCCGCCTGTTGCACGGGTACGTCCAAAAATTCCGCACCAAGAGGGGTATCCGATACCCCGTTCGGCACCTACCAAGCGCCAACCAAGGCAGCAGGCAAATCTAAGCCCAAACCGGTTGAATTCCAATCAAGCCGACGAGCTGCTGGACGATGTGAAGGACATCATTAGCGATATAGAAAGCGAAGATTCGCAAATGAAAGAATACCTGGGAAAGCAAGAACTGGACATTATTGAGCAAGACTGGTTGATCATGGATCAGATCCGCTCTATCATTCGCAGATGTGCGGCGCGAAGAATTATCACTTGCCGAAGCCAATGCCGCCCGGGCACGTCACATTGCAACCAGTTCGGTTTCTACGATCACCACCGTGGGCGGCATTGTGATTTTGGGGAGTTTGTTATTTCTCATTGTGGTGTTCAAAGACTTGGCCCAAAGCAACTACTACCGTATGAACCTGATGCGAGCGAAGAAACGGGCCGAAAAGATGGCGCAGGTCAAAGAAGAGTTTCTGGCTAACATGAGCCACGAAATCAGGACTCCCCTTAATGCTATTACGGGATTCTTGGAGCAGCTCAAAAAAACCGCCCTAGATCGCAGCCAGTACTTATACGTGAACACCATCGATAGCAGCTCTGACCACTTGTTGTCTATCGTGAACGATATTTTAGACCTATCAAAGATAGAGTCAGGGAAGCTTACCCTGAACCAGCAACCATTCACGATAAAAAAAGTGATGAAAACCGTGGTGGACGTGATGCGCGTGAAGGCGCAAGAAAAGAAAATTACGATCAGCCGCGAGATAGACCCCGCGCTCGACGTAGTGATGGAGGGCGACGCCCACCGACTGCGCCAGATACTGTTCAACCTGGTAGGCAACGCCGTTAAGTTCACCGACCAAGGGGGCGTCACGATCCAGGCGGTGGCCAAAGAAACTACCGAAACACACATCACGGTTGAGTTCTTAGTGAAAGATACCGGGGCGGGCATCGCTAACAACAAACTAGAACACATTTTTGGAGCCTTTAACCAGGAAGAGGAAGTCACGGGCTTTCGCTACGGGGGCACTGGCCTCGGTCTTTCTATCTGCAAAAAGTTGATTGAGCTTCAGGACGGATGGATCGCCGTGGAAAGCAAAGTGGGGCAAGGATCCACCTTTTCCTTCGCCATCACCTACCGAAAGAGCGCTAGTGAGGGAGCCCTCGTGCCCCAACCCGCTCCGGTCTGCGCAATGACTGATGTATCGGACAAAACCATCTTGGTGGTTGATGACGACCAGGTGAACCGGTTGCTGCTGGAGGTTCTGTCAGAAAAGTGGGAAGCCCAGGTAGATATCGTGGACGGCGGGAGGGCCGCTTTGGCAGCAATGCACCAGACCGCCTACGACATGGTGCTCACCGATATTAATATGCCCGAGATGGACGGGGTCGAGCTGATGATAAAACTAAAAGAAACGTATCCTTCCACTCCGGTAATTGCCTTTACGGCTACGGTGCAACCCGAAATTTTAGAGGAGTTCCTCACGCAGGGGTTTGATGATTATCTCCTGAAACCATTCAAGGAGTCTGAGCTGTGCGCCAAGATCGTGCAGCACACCACCGGACGTATGGTTCCGGTTGGCGCTACAATAATGCCATCCCCGGCGAAGCAAGTCATCCCGGCATTTTCGCTGGCCGAGCTCACCGCAATCACCCGCGACAATCCTAAAAAACTGGTTGATATTCTCCGCTTGTTCCTGGAGCGCTGCCCCCAGGAGGTAGAGAATCTCGTCCAAGCCACGCAGCAGCAGCGCTGGTCGAGCCTGGCGAACCTGGCGCACAAGTTGCGCTCTCCCTTTGGGCAGATCAAAGCCGATGAGTTGGTCAAAGAACTCCACGTTATTGAGGAAAAGGCCGGTAAGCCTCAGCCCGAGAAGCGGGAGTTGCAGCGGGCCACCCAGTTGTTCGCCGCTCAGGCCCAGGTTATTTTCGACCGCTTGGAGAAAGAGATGCTGATGGTAGACCAAACCACTTAACCTGTTCAGCGACTACATCGACTAAGTGATATCACCTAGTTGGGGCCGTAGCACCAACTCTTCCACCACCGTACGGGCTGACAAACGATAAGCTGCCAGAATGGCCTCCGCCACGTCTTCGGGCGGCATAAAGCGATCGGACGGCAGTTCGGTGCCTTCCCAACTCGCGGTTAGCGTGGCGCCCGGCAGCACCGAGGTCACCCGAATATTGTGCGGTTTCAGTTCTTCGCGCAGCACCTTGCCCATGCCCAGCAACGCAAACTTAGAAACGCAGTAGGAGCCACCGTTCACGTAGGCCGTGGTGCTGGCCGTGGAGCACACGTTGAAGACGTGCCCCCTGCGCCGCTCGATCATTCCGGGCAGCAGGGCGCGCGTGAGGTGATAGACGCCGAATACGTTGGTGTGCATAGTTTGCTCGAACACCCCTTCGTCCTCCGTATGAATCTGACCGGGGATGAACACTCCGGCGTTGTTTATCAGTATGTCTACCGGCGTGGCTAATCTGGTAACGGCTTCCGCAAACTGCTGCACGTCGTGCCGCCGCGACACATCAGCTTGCTGATAGAAAAAAGATACGTCAGGATACCGTTCGTTGATTTCTTGTTGCACTTCTTTCAAGAGTACTTCGTTTCGGGCGCAAGTGGCTAGCGAAAACCCTTCCCGGGCTAGTTGCAGCAACAGCGCTTTGCCAATTCCCTGACTTCCTCCGGTGACTACCGCCAACTTTTTCATAATTTCCGATTAATTTACTTTACATTTATCGCAGCGTACTCGAGCACATTTTGTCCCTGGTTGGCCAACGACTTATTCCTACTCCGAGCGAATCAAACTAAATGCAATCGCTTGCCGTTAACTCACTTTCAAGTAGCGTATTCTTTATGAAAAGCCTAGGCAATTACCTCCTTTTTATTGGTTCTTTTTTCAATAAGATGGAAACCTTTGGCACCTACGTCCGCCGCACGATCGACGAGGCTGTGAAAATCGGTACCGACTCTCTCACCCTGGTCACCATCGTATCGGTGTTCATTGGCGCCGTAACCACCATCCAGACGGCCGCCAACATGGTGAGTCCGTTCATTCCTGATTCGGTGATCAGCATGATCGTGCGCGAGATGACGGTGCTAGAGTTGGCCCCCACCATCACGAGCATTGTGCTGGCGGGCAAGGTGGGTTCAAGCATTGCCAGCGAATTAGGTACCATGCGAATCTCTGAGCAAATTGATGCACTGGAGGTGATGGGAATCAATTCGGCTTCCTATCTGGTGCTTCCTAAGTTAATAGCTGCCTTGCTAATGTTTCCCCTGCTGGTGGTGGTGGCTGGGTTTCTGTCGCTCTACGGAGGCTACATGGCCGGAACGCTCACCGGTGCAATTACGGGCGAAGACTACGTGGCCGGGCTACGACTGGATTTCAACCAGTATGGCATTTTTTCGGCGCTGGTGAAAGCGGTCGTTTTTGCCTTCATTATTTCAACTATTTCTGCCTACCAGGGCTACTTTACCCGCGGCGGCTCTCTGGAAGTAGGCCAAGCAAGCACTACGGCAGTCACTAATAGCTGTATTGCGGTTTTGCTAGCCGACTATGCGGTGGCTCAAATTTTGGTATAGCCCCATCTCTTTCAACATCATCGCTTTTATGATCACAATAGAGCACATTTCTAAATCCTTCGGCGACAAGCAAGTCTTGATAGATATCAGCGGGGAGTTTAAGTCGGGCACCACCAACCTGATCATTGGGTCTAGTGGCACCGGCAAGAGCGTCCTGCTCAAGTCTATTGTAGGATTAATCCCGCCCGATGAGGGCACCGTTTATTACCAAGGACGCGATTTTACGCACGCTGACAAAGATACCCGAACCGAGATTCGTAGGGAGATCGGAATGTTGTTTCAGGGGAGTGCTCTGTTCGACTCGCTGAACGTGGAGAACAACGTGAAATTTCCGCTGGACATCCTCACCGACATGCCCAGCGAAGAAAAGCTAGACCGGGTAAACTTCTGTCTGAAACGCGTTGGTCTCGAAAATTCTAACAAAAAAATGCCCTCCGAGCTCAGCGGAGGAATGATGAAGCGGGTAGGCATTGCGCGCGCCATTGCCAACGACGTACGCTACCTTTTTTGCGACGAACCCAACTCCGGGTTAGACCCGCAAACCTCTATTGTCATTGATGATCTCATCAAAGAAATTACCGAGGAGTTCAACACTACCACCATTGTGGTGACCCACGATATGAACTCGGTGATGGGCATTGGCGAGCATATTCTGTTTTTGTACAAAGGAAAAAAGCTTTGGGAAGGCAACAACCAAGACGCGCTGCACACCGATGTGAAGGAACTGCACGATTTTATTTTTGCCAACAAGCTCGTGAAAGCCGCCCAATAACTACGCAATGGAACCTCTACATATCCCGGCCACTGATACCACCCCATCCGTGCGGCTCGAACGCCTCGGAAGGAACCGTAGCCATCGAGGGCGTATCAGACGAGCAAGACGCCCTGGGTTTTTACTTCCCGGTTATTCAGTGGCTAGACGCTTATCAACAGGATCCGGCGGACCAGACCACCTTGGTCATTCGTCTGAAATACTTCAATACCGCTTCGGCCAAGGCGTTGTTTGAAGTAGTGAAACGCATTGCTCATATCCGGCAAGCGGGCCACGCCGCAACCGTGGAGTGGTATTACGACCAGCATGATCCGGTGCTGAAGGATGATATCGAGCACTTCTGCGATATCGTGACCATCCCGATCGAACTCAAGCACGACTGAGCGCCGTAACGAACAAATCATCAGTTTTAACGATACTTCCCCCAATAGCACAGGATAAGCACCGCTTAGGCTTGCAAAAACTATGATGCAGCTCCAGCACGGCCTGGGTATCTAATGCTGAGGTGAGCGGGTAGCCGTAACTCCGATACTTGCTTACCAAACGATTGCTTTCGGCCGGTAGTGCCTGTAGCAGCGTGAGCGCGTGGTCTCGGCGCGACTGCTCCTTATAGAAACTTCCGTAAGCGAACTGGTAAGGAATCACGGCGTTGATTAGAATCTTGTGAACACTTTCCCGACCGATGGGGGGCGTGGACTCCGGCAATTTGCGTTGGGTTTCTTTGATCAGCGCGCAATGCTTCGGAATCAATTCAGGCTCGAACAGCGGCGCTAACCCGTTGCGATATTCTACCAGTATTGCGGCGAGTTGTACGAGCCGCACCGTAGGAAAATTGGCGGGCCGGGTGCGGAAAAACCGCCACTGGCTTCGAGCTAGGGCACTGCCCTCGAGCTGGTGTTTTATCCGCAAAAACTCGTAGGTTTCCTGCCACTGGTTGGGCCATCCTTCGTTTTCCAAAAGATCAGCCTGTCCTAGTAGCAAAGCCACTACCGAGGTGAAATCGTGTTGGTACTTCGCCAGCAGTGATGGTGGAACCGCCCGGCTCAACTGCTCGAACGGCGCCTGGTTAACGCGAAACCCAAAACTTTGAAATAGCGTCTGGTAGGCAGTTACTGACCAATCGCCCTGGTTCTTATCCAAACGGTCGATAATTTCTTGCGATTTGCGCTCCAGACGAAGGGCGGCCGTTTTGTCCAGCATCGTCAGTTTTTGTATTTCGTTCACTTCAGAGAGAAGCGGGGCGCACGCGATATCCTGTTGGTCCGGGGCGTGGAACACCAACTGTCGGTAGTTGTCAATCACCGAAGGGGCTACCCGGTTTTCCAGAACCAAGGTGGGCATGGGGGTTCCGTCTTGTCGGTACACCACCCGGTCGGCGTGCCATACCACGTGCAGAATCACTCCGTTGTAGGCAGGGTCCCGCTGGTGTCCGTGGGCGTCCCAGTCCGAAGCGTTGAGGTGAATCTCTACCGAGCCTACCCATTCCATATCCGCCAGTTGCACCCGCGCGTTGGCGAAATCAGGACCCGAAGAAGTGTTGCGAACCCCAGGGTGAACGATCGTCAGGGCTTGACCCTCTTCGGTGGTGATGGCCTGTTTGCTAAAGTACTGAAGCAGCCAAACGAAGTACAGTAACTCTTCTCTCACGCGATTCTTTTTTGATAATGCTACGCACGAATACGCACCTTTACCGGTCTATTTTTGCAAAGAACCTACGCTTGTAAAGAATACAGAAAGTTTAGGGGAGGGTGCGTTTAGGGGGGATGGCCGGGATGCTTACCATTTGTTGGCATTATCGAGATACAGTTTAACTAACTCAACCGTATTATTTACCTTACACTTTTGCAGCATATTAGCCCGGTGGTTAGAAATCGTGCGCTCACTAAGAAATAAGCGTTCAGCAATTTGTTTGGAGTTAAGTCCTTCAACGATCAGCGCAAGCACCTCGCGTTCTCGCTTCGACAGAACATTGATCGGATTTTGGGTGTCGCCGTCCTGGTTTTTCTTCTCCTTGAAGCCTTTCACGATGATCTGGGTAATCCGCTGGCTATAGTATTCTTTTCCCTGCGCCACGGTGATGATTGCATTCACAAGTTCGTCACGGTCAACGTACTTGGTGATGTAACCGGAGACTCCGCTGTTCAGGGCTTTGAAGACGTAATCGGGAGTGTCGTGCACCGAAAAGATAAGAACCTTGGTGTGAAGCTGATGCTTGGCAATTTCGTCCACAATATCGAACACCGATTTTCCGGGCATGGTAATGTCTGAAACCAGTACGTCGGGTTGGTGCTCCAGAACGAGTGACAAGGCCCGCTCACCGTCCGTGGCTTTGCCCAATAGCAAAAAGTCTTCGTAGTCTTTTAGTACTGCGGCAGTGCCTTCGGAAAGAATAGCATGATCATCGGCTAAGACTACTTTGATCGGGTTAGATGGCACTTACTTGTTGTTTATCTGACTTGCACAAATACTGTACGCTAATTTATGCACAAGATATGTAGACCACAAAGTAGTAAAAATTCTACACATTATTTTTTGTCCTGCTCACTTCGCTCGAATAATGAACGTAATCCTGCCGGTTGAGGTGGGGGCCGGACGCACGTTATCGTTGGTGGTGCTGAAGGTGAGTTGCTCCACAGCCAGCCGGTACTGTCGCTCCACAGTGGGGCTCACCGTCTTCTCAATGGTTTTCACTCCGATGATTTCGCCCTGATCGTCGATCGTGATTTCAAAGACAATGCGGCCATTTTCGTTCGAGGAATCGTTGGGGCGGGGAATGTTATCCCAGTTCCATCCGGCCATCTGCAGTGAAGCGCCGTCGGCACTTCCCTTTGCGCCATAGATAGCTCGTTCATCAATCTTACCCGTTTCTTTTCCCTTGTCCCCGATCTCCTTAACGTCGTCGCCCTGGTTAGCGGGTTTGGCCGCCTTGCCGGGATACAAACTTTCTTGTTTGGGTACCGGAACGGGCTCGGGTTTGGGTTCGGGTTTCGCAACTACTTCCTTCACGCTCTCTTTCACTTCCTCCACCACCACAGGGCTTTCTTCAACCTGGGTTTCGGTAACCACTTCTTCTATCGGTTCTTCCGGTTCGGGTTCGGTCACTTCGGCTTCGGTCACCTCTTCTACTTCGGGCTCAGCTACCGGCGTTTCAGGAGTTTCTTCTACTTCGGGCTCCGGAGTAGCCTCTTCCTCCACCACCTCTTCCACCACCGGGGTGGGTTCAGGAACC
The DNA here is from genome assembly GCA_963833215.1 of uncultured Cytophagales bacterium. Lineage (GTDB taxonomy): Bacteria > Bacteroidota > Bacteroidia > Cytophagales > Cyclobacteriaceae > Tunicatimonas. Next base: position 23,366 of record CAWHXE010000016.1, read on the forward strand.
GTGGTTTGTCCCGAGCCTTGTTGATCCAACCCAAAGTCTAGTTCAATGCCGTACTCGGGCAAGGGGGGATCGGGCCTTCTCCAGGCTACCAAAAAGAAGAACAAAAGCAACAACAGGGCTTGAAAACCCGTGGCTACTGCCAGGGCAATTCTCCGGTTCTTCTTTTCTTCTGAAGTAGCCATATCGGATTAGATTGCGCTTGAACAGTGGCGGACCTACTGCTCAGGCTTGGTGGCAATCAATACTTTTGCGTTGAATGCAGTGGCAATACCGGCCACCCGCACCAGGTATTCAACGGGAACCGACTTATCAACGTTCAGAATCACCGCTCCCTGCTCTCCCACTAGCAACCCACGCAAAGTTTCCTCCAGTGCTTCGGGCCGGGTGGCTTTGTCGTTCACGAAATACTTCAGATCGGGAGTGATCGTAACGCTCACCTTTTGCATGGAGATCGTAGACGTTTTGCTACTCGGCAAATTGACCGGCAGGCCCGAGGGAGTAACGAACGAAGAGGTCAGCATGAAGAAGATCAGCAGCAGAAAGATGATATCCGCAATAGAAGAGAAATTAAAGGAAGTCTCTATTTTGTTTCGGGGGCTTAGGTCCATGATTTTTAGATTATTGGGGAGACACGAAGCATTGTAAAGGAGGCGCGATGCATCGCGCCTGTGCTAACGAGGTTCTTGTAGCAGGTCAATGAAATCGATGGAGGTGAACTCCATTTTGTGCACGAGTTTGTTTACCTGGGCGATGAGGTAGTTGTATCCTAGATAAGCCAGAATTCCTACCGCCAATCCTCCGGCGGTGGTGATCATTGCCTCGTAGATACCGGTAGAAAGCAGTTTAGGGACTTACGTTGCCTTCTTCCTGGGCGATGGCAATGAAGGCCTGGATCATCCCGGTAACGGTACCCAGAAAGCCAATCATTGGGGCAGCCCCGGAGATGGTGGCCAGCAGCGTCAGGTTCTTCTCTAGTCGGTATAATTCGAGCTTACCCACGTTTTCGATGGCGTCCTCGATGGTTTTGAGGGGCGTGCCAATGCGGGAGATACCCTTTTCGATCATTCGGGCGATGGGAGTATGGGTCTGCGAACAGATCAAACGGGCACCGCTAATATCACCCGCCGAAACCAAGCGCCTGATTTTTTCGGTAAACTGTTCGGGCACCCGCGACGCCTTCCGGAGGGTAAGGATTCGCTCCACAAAAATGTAGATGGTGATAAACAGCAGAATCAGCAACGGAATCATCACGAATCCGCCCTTCATCAGTAGGTCGATAACGCGCAGCGAATCGGCTCCGCTCTCAATGGTTGTGGTGTCTATCTCACCGCCAGCGGTGATCTGTAGTATGGTCATATTAATATTTCAGTACCCAAGCACTTTCGCCGTAGTCTGCTTTGTAGGCTTCTACCTCAGCCAGTGCATCGTTGAAGGTATCATAATCGGCCACCGCCACCCGGTGCAAAAGCGGAGCCCGCGAAGTGGGAGCAAGAATACGAATGCCTACCCCTCGCTCGGATAATTGTTCGCCCAAGTCGCGCGCCAGGTCTTCATCCACAAAGCTACCAATAATGATGTAAGAACGACCAGTGGGCGTCGCAATTGTTTCAATACTACTATAAGAGCCGGTTGAACCACTTCCAGAGACAGGTTCAGACACTAACTGCTCCGTCGGCATGGTTTCAGCCACCACCGCTGGTTCGGGTTCTTCAACCACCAGTGTCTCGGGTTCGGGTTCTTTGTTAGTATCGAGTTTAGGCTGTTCAACTTGCGCGTCGTTGCCAAACCAAGAAGCCACCTGCTCTTTTCCGCCGAATCCAAACAAATAAACCGCCAATCCCACCAGCACCAGCAAGCCTATAATGATGGCAACGATAATGCCTTCTTTGTTGCTCTCGGCTTCCTCGTCTTCTTCACTGTAATAAGTAGGTTCTTGAAAGGCGGGAGGCGCATCGCCCTCCTCACGCTCAATGGGCTCGTACTCAGACTGATGTAATCCAAAGTCTTCGGTGTCTTCCAAGTGGTATAACGGCTCTTTGTTCTCTTCCATGACGGATCAATTTAGGGTATTAGTTTATCCTTGCATTGGGGATAGGGCATTTGCCACCTGCGAAGTAACAGAGAATTTTCAAAAACTTAGCGCAATTGTCGCGCAAATGGTACGTGCGTAGCGAATAAGGCAACAAACGAGTTGGCAGATAACCTTCTGTAATCCAAGGTGATAATAGCCCGTTAGAAACTATAAGAAACTCCGCCCATCACCATTAAGCCCCGCGATGGATAGTTGAGAAACCGCTCATAATTCTGTGCAAATATATTTTTTAATTGCAGAAAAGTAGAAAATCTGCTGGAAAATAGATAGTCGGCCTGAAAACTCAGATCGATGATGGGATCAAGGGCTTTTTGGGTATCACTCGCCAAGTTTAGTCCCTGGATACCGCCGAGGGCCATTAGTTCGGCACTGAACAGCAGTTTGTCGTAGGCATTGTACGTGCTAAGCACACTGAGTTGGGCAGTGGGCCGGTGCCAGGGTTCTCTCACCTGGTTCACGCTGTAGCTAAAGTAGTCGCCCCGCAGGGTGGTGCGAAACCGTTCGGCACTGTTAATAGTGATTTCTAAGAACGGATTGAACAGCAGGGTTTTTTCCTGATCATACAGAACGGTGAACCGGGTAGAATCAAGGGCGCTATTGGCGTAGAAGTAGAGGTGCCGGTAGTTGCCCACCGAAAATCCGGCCCGGAAGCCCACCGCGCTGGTGAACCGCCCCTGTAGTCCGCCCCGAAAGGCTAGGGTACGATTGGTGTGCAACAGCGGCACATCGGGACCCAAGAACGGGTTTTCTTCAACGAAATCGAGCAGCGAGGTGCGCTCAATGTCGCCGTCGATACCGGCGTATAAACTAAAGCCGTCGGATAGATTGTAGTGGGCCGACAAGTCGGGGTACAAGTGTAACTGACCGGCGTTTAGCGCGGTATCGTTTTCGTACACGGCCCGAAAGCCCAGCTGGACCACCAGCCCGCGCTGCGGTTCGTCGCTGGTGTTGAAGGTCACCGTTGGGTTGATTCGGAATAAGTTACGGTTGGTCAATTGGCTCGCTTCGGCCAGCGGCGCCTGATCGGTGCGCTGCATAAGGTACACATCACTGGATAGGCCAAACTTAAACTGTTCGTTGACCGCGTACTGAAGCTGGGCCTGCAACCCAATCTGGTTCTCAGAGGCAGCGTAGTCATCATTAAGCGTGCGGAAACTACCACCAATCGCGTAATCGAGGGGTTTATCAACCTGTTCGCGCTCGAGGGTTAGCTGGGCGGAAATCACGTTGAAAACTTGCTTGATATCGTCACGATCAACCTCCAGGCCGGGCTGGTATCCGTAGAAATGATAGCGGTTGCGTTCGTAGCCGACTTCACCACTCAGGGTGTTGCCGCCCACAAAGTACTTACCGTTCACCCCAATCTGCGAGTGGCTATTGCCTGAGTTGTCACCATCTACCGGACCAAAGCGCGACGAAAGGTGTTCCAGGTGCACTCCGTAGGTGTAGGCGTCGTTGCGCGTACTGTTGGCGTAGAAGTCAAGGTAAGGAGACAAGAAGTTGCCAAACCCCGCCTTCACGTAGTTACCGTAGAGTTTGTCCAGCGGCGGGTCTTTTATCTTGAGCACCTTAATTTTCGGATCAATGGCGGGCAAGCGGGGAGTGAAATCCTTGAATTGATAGGTCACCTTCACTTCCGGAGTAACTACATTATTAGGAGGCACGCGCTCGAACTGACGACTGGCCGAGGGCAGCTCAATCTCGCGGTCTTTCTCAATGATCACCTCAGTGTCATCTATTTCTCCTTCCTCGGCCTCCCAAGCGGGTTGCTGAGCGTGGGCAGCGGTAACCATCAGAAAAAGAAGCAGGCAGCAGATAATGCGTTTCATACGGAGTATCCCTTGGGGAGGGGCTAAAGTAAGGTTTATCTTCAAAAAACGTGATTCTTCGGCGCGAAGTATTGCAGTCCGATCAACCAACTACAAATCATCTTCCCGTTCCAGCATCAGAATGGCCGCCTGTGACACGATGAAGTATTTTTCTTCTTCGTACATAATTTCGTAGGCACCATTTTGCAGAAATATCGCCAGATCGCCTTCCTGGGCCTGCAACGGAACGTAACTGATGCGCTGGTCAGGTGTTTTCCACGGTTCATCGTCATTCTGCACCGGAATGGGGTAGCCCGGCCCGGTTTTCATGACGTAGCCGCTTTGAATCTGCTCTTTCGCCTGCACTCCGGGCGGCAAAAGTAAACCACTTTTGGTGCGTTCCGACGCTTTTTTGGGTTTGATGAGCAAACGGTCGCCCACGATGACCAGCTTACTGAGTTTGTCTACTTGGGTTTGCATCAATATCGAAAAATAGCGGCCAGCACGGCTTCTTCCACCGTTTCAGGAAGCTCTTCAGCGTCCACCAAGTGAGCGCGTCCGCCGTGTAGGACGGTTTCTACTGCGGCCTTGCTGACCAAGTCGTGGGCGTTCTCGCCTGGCTCGTCCGTAAGTTCTACTTCGTTGTTACTGCGGTCGATCACTCCCCAGCGGTGCGCTCCCCGAGCGATAAACAAGGCTTCGATGCGGCCGTCCAGCGCAGCCGGGGCAATTTCTTCAATGTCGTACGAGGTTTGCGTACTTCCCATCAAGGAGGTGTAGCGCGCGTGATCTTTCTGTTGATTTTGGTGAAAGTAGTCCTGAAGCACTTCCTTGGCCTGCCGGTGCAATTCTTGGGGAGATAGGTTGTCAGGGCTTCCGGTGATGCCCTTTGAGTAAATCTCTACGGCGGTGTTAGCTTTTCGAAACACCGGATGCCACTCTTCTACGGCGGCCAACACCACCGGACGGTCGCGGTGGGCAATGACCTGGGGCAGGGCTTCATCCACGCGACGAAAATACTCGGCAATGTACACATCTTCTTTATCACCGTCACCACCCTGACCGTGAAAGATGGCGCCCCCGGTGCCGGTTTGGCTCCCGCCGGAATGATACTGGAGGTTCTTCTCGAAATCATAGTAGCTTAACGCGTCTTCCATGCCCTCCGGAAGCCGGGCCGACAGGTCTATCTCTTCTGCCCCGTGCTCATCGGCTTCCAGAACGCGCACCTTGTTCAGGCTGATTCCTAAAATATAGAAAGCCCGATTCTTAGCCGTTAGCGGCACCAGTTGGCCCAGATCGAAGGAGGTGGATAACCAACTGAACTCACTGGCGGAATACGGCAGCTTTATGGTTTTGAAGTAATTTTCGGCCAAAAAAACGGCTAGCCCTTGTTCCTGATGACGCCAAAACGAAGCATCATCGATCAGCGCCCGGATGGGTTGCAGGTAGGCATTGGCTTCTTGCTCCGAAAAGCCCTTCTTCTCTATCTGACTTCTTATCTTTTGGTAATGATTCTTCAGGGCAATGGTGTCTTTTCCTTCGTTCACTTCCTTTCCCCGCTGGTGGGTAGGCAGGTAAATGCTCACGCAGTTGATTCCACCCTACGGAGGCTAGTTCTTGTAGTTGATCTTTCGTAATTGACTTCATAAGAATGTTGGGTTGTTATTCTTCATGAACAACTGCCTATTGCGGGGCTTGTTTAAGCTAAGGGGCAGATTCTAGCCAACCGGTTGCCCTCCCCGTCTCGTGTGCCACCTTTTTGCGGATGGTGCTGCCCCAGGTAAAATCCTGTTACACTTCGATGATTCAACCGGCAGGTTTGGCTAAGTTGTTGCTTCTACTGACGCGCCGTCCGATAACGTTTTGCCTACCCGGCCGCTAGGGTTTGTGTCCCTTTTGTAATCTTAAGAAGTTAGTTTTATTTATCAGATTGCTTTTGCTTCGTAACATCATCAAACCCCACCGCGAGCCACTTCCATGCAACACCATCGCCCGGTCAGTCTTACTTATCTAACGCGTATCATGTTGGTCTGCTGGCTGGGTTGGCTGCCCCTTGCCGACAGCTGGTCTCAGTCCGCGGTGAGCGGCCAAATAACCGATGCCACCACGCAGGAAGCCATTCCTTTCGCCAATGTGGTGGTTCACCGTACGGAGCGAGGCACCACCACCGATCTGGACGGTTTCTATCGTTTGAACGTGCCGGGCAAGGCGGACAGTCTGCACATCAGCTTCGTGGGGTACGTGGCGCGCACGGTCGCCATTGACAATCGTCAACAGATCAACGTTGCCCTCACCCCCGAGGTGGTGAGCTTGAACGAACTGGTGTTCACTGCCCGCGAAAACCCGGCTTTTGCGCTGCTGAAGCGGGTGCAACGACAAAGCAGCCGCACCGACAAGCGTTCGCTGCGCGCCTATGACTACGAAAGCTACATTCGCACCGAGGTGGCGCTGCGTGAAGTTTCAGGGAAGATTCATAACAAAACAATTCGCAAAGCGTATCAGGTGGCCAAGCGGCAGCGGGCTCGGTCTGACACCACCGACCGGGCGGACATCCCTATCATCATGACCGAAACGCTTTCGCGGGCGTACTACCAAAACCACCCGGAAGTGAAGCGAGAGGATATTCTCAAGTCCAAAATATCCGGCATTGGGCTGTCGTCGAGCAGTTGGTTATCGCAACTCACCGCTTCTTCGTTGCAGCAGTTTAATTTCTACGAAAACTGGATGAAGATTATGGGCAAGGCATTCGTTTCGCCTCTGGCCCCTTCCGGAAAGCTGCTCTATAACTACTACCTGTCGGATAGCTTGATGCGGGACGGCGACTACTGCTACCGCCTGGATTTTGTTCCAAAGAACCCCCAGGACCTCGCTTTTGAAGGCACCGCCTGGATCACCAAAGAAACCGCGGCCCTCAAGGCGATAGACGCCCGCATTAATCCGGAAGCCAATCTTAACTACATCCGGAGCGTGCGCGTGGTGCAAGACCTGGCCCCCGTGGCCGACGGGGCCTGGCTACCCACCACCACGCAGACCACCATTGATTCAGAAAAGTTTTCGGATTATCCGGGCCTCCGGGTGCGCTCCCTGGTGTCTAATCGAGACGAGCAGGTGAACCAAGTGAAGCCGCTGGGCTTCTACGCCACCAACGTCACCATCGATGAAGGTGCCTACCGGGCCGACAGTGCGTTCTGGCGGATGCACCGTCACAATCCACTGGGTGAGGATGACCAACGAGCGTTTGCCATCATCGATACGCTCAACCAACTGCCCGCTATCAAGCGTACGGCGAAACTGGTTGACACCTTCGCCAGCAGTCACTACGATTTAGGTCTGATTGAGTTAGGCCCCATTCCCTACACTTACGCTCGTAACGAGGTGGAGGGCCACCGTTTCCGCCTGGGCTTCAAAACCAGTCCTCGGTTTAGTTCGCGCTGGACCTTCCGCAACCACCTGGCCTACGGCACGCTTGACCGGCAGTTTAAGTTCGGAGTAGAAGCTAACTACATCTGGCGGCGGGCGCCCTGGACGCAGCTAACGGTTCACCACGCGCAGGACCTCAGCCAGTTGGGATGGTTTCCGGAAAGTGAAAAGGAAGTGAAATTTTTCGAGGCGGCCGCGCTGTGGGGTGATTTGTCTACTGGGTATCGTTACCGGCGCAGCAGCATTCGCCTGTTTCGGCAGTTGCCCAAGGGACTAGCTCCTGAGGTTGAAATTCAACGGCAGTACACGGAGCCCCTGTTTGACTTTTCTTATCCGCTGCCGCTGGAGAACCAGGGGCGAGACACCAGCGACTTTGTGACTACCGAACTGCGGATAGCATTGCAGTTTGCCCGTGATGAGCAGTTTGTGCAGCGCGACAACCGCCGGATCAGTATGGGAGGAAGGCGCTGGCCGGTGCTGCGGGCGGAGTACGGGTTAGGTCTTAATAACGTGCTGGGAAGTGATTTTTCTTACCAAAAAGTGAAATTTTCGGCAAGGCAGCAATTGAGTCTTGGTTTGCTGGGCACCTCGCAGTACGTTCTGGAAGGCGGTTACATTTTTTCTCATCTTCCCTACCCCCTGCTGGAGGTTCACCTGGGCAATACGTCGCCCTTCTACTACCGCCACGGGTTCAACACCATGAACCGCGCCGAGTTCGTGAGCGACCACTACGCCTCGCTACGCTACGCCCATTCATTTGAGGGCTTTTTCCTGAACCGTATTCCTTTGCTGCGACGCTTAGACTGGCGATTGATCACTTCGGCCAACGTGCTCTACGGCGGCGTGCGCGCCGAAAATCGTGCGCCGCAAGCGGTAGGCCAGGAGTTGGCACCTACCTTCAGGCACCTTAGCGACAACATCCCCTTTGCGGAGATTGGCTACGGGGTGGAGAATATCTTCCGCCTCATTCGGGTGGAGGCCTACCACCGGCTCACCTACCTGGATCATCCATCGGTGCGCCGGTTTGCGATTAAGGTAGGGCTTCAGGTAAAGTTTTAGCGGAAGGCCCGGAAATAATCGGGCAGTTTAAAGCGCTAATCTTCTTTGCGGGTATTTACAATGCCGCAGCGTTAGAGAAGTGTCTGTGATATATATAATAAATACTAATCATCGTCATAAATATAGTCTCTGGATTTAATGGACCAATTTTTATTGACTTTTTATTAGCGTTTTTTGCGAAAAAAGACCCTATATTAGGTTACTACTTTTTCCTAAAACCACCTCCTCATGACTCCTAGCCCGCCTCTTCCCAAGTATTCGGCGCAACTTGACGAGTTCATCCGCAAGGTAGCCCAGCGTGCCAACTATTTTAACGACGATGAGCGTGCCCTGTCGCACCTACGTACGGTGTTTCGGGTGATGCGCAACCGCAGCAGTTTTGAGCAGTCGCTTCGGTTTCTGGAGATGCTTCCCGTGGCGCTAAAAATCATTTTCCTGAACGACTGGCACATTGCGCCCCGCGCCCCGGTTCCTATCAATAGTCTGGACGAACTAGCCGACGCGGTGCGGCAGCACGAGCGAAATCATATCATGCGCGACCAAGCCGAAGCGCTTCGGGTTTTGCGGGCCATTTTCGACGAATTGGCCAGTGTTGTTTCCTACGACACTTTGCACGAGGCACTGGGTTTTTTGCCCGTCAGCACCCGTTCGCAGTTGGTAAGCTCTTCCACCGCCACTTATCAGTATTCGGATACCTGCATTTGGCTGTCGTAGCCACGCCATGCTGGCGTGGCTACGACGACGATGCCTGAAATTCCCGGATGTTTTCGCACACTCCGTCGAGCAAGCGGGTGCGGGCTTCGGTGCTGGCCCAGCCCAGGTGCGGAGTGAGCAGCAAACGGTTTTTGTTCTTCACCCCCAGGTAGGGATGATCCGCCGGAAGCGGTTCCTGCGTAAATACATCTACCCCGGCCCCGCCGATGAGTCCTTCGTCAATGACGCGGGCCAAATCTTCCTCGTTCACAATGCCCCCGCGCCCCGTGTTGATGAGCAGGGCATGCTTAGGCATACGTTTCAGCTGGGGGTAGGCAATCATATTCTTGGTACTCTCGTTCAGGGGGGCGTGGATCGACACAATGTCCGACGTGGCCAGCAGCTCCTCCAGGGGCAGCCGGACGTAGTCAGCCGGTTTGGAAGGTTCCCGGGAGGCGTCGGGGCGGGAGGAAGTGTAGGCCACCTCCGCGCCAAAGGCCGTGCCGACTTGTGCCACTTGTTTGCCGATGGTGCCTAAGCCAATAATGCCCAACCGCTTGCCCGCCACCTCACCGAAGGGCGGATCAAAGTAGGTGAAGATATCATGCCGGGAGTAGGCCCCCGAGTACACAAATTCATTAAAGTGCGGCGGACGCTGCAACAGCGTAAGAATCAGCGTCCAGGTCACCTGAACCACGCTGGGGGTAGAATAGTCCCGCACGTTCTTTACCGCAATGCCCCGTTTGCGGGCGTAGTCAGTATCCACGTTGTTGGTGCCGGTGGCGGCCACGCAAATCAGGCGCAGGTCGGGCAGTTGGTCCAGGATGGCCCGGTCGAGCACCACCTTGTTGGTGATGGCCACCTGCTGCCCCCGCAGTCGCTCTACCACCTGCTCGGGAGGCGTGGTATCGTGCAGGGTTACGCTCCCCAGTTGGTTAAGTTGATCCAGGTTGGGCACGTCGCCCAGGGTTTTTCGGTCTAAAAAGGTAATGTTCATAAAACTGTCGGTGGGTTGGGCGAGCCAATATATAGTTTATCTACCCTCTTCTCAAATCCTAGCTATTTGCTTACTTTAGCACTTCTAAGTAGTAGTAAACTAGTTGTTTAGCATGAATAGTACCCACCCCTCACACATTGTTGGCATTGGCGCTTCGGCGGGCGGATTAGAGGTGTTGCAGACGTTCTTCAGCCAGCTCAACCCAGAAACCAATTTTGCTTTCGTGGTCATCCAGCACCTTTCATCCGACCACGAAAGTATGATGAATGAGTTGCTCAGCCGCCATACTTCCTTGCCCATCACCGTGGTGAACAAGGCGATGCCGCTGATGGCCAACCACGTCTACCTGATATCCAGCCAGCACAACGTGGTGGCCGCTGAGGGACGACTTTCTCCGTCGCCCAAAGAGCAGAAGCCCACCATCAACCTGCCCATCGACACCTTTTTTCAGTCTCTGGCCGAGGCTTACCAGGATCGGGCCATTGGCATTGTGCTGTCGGGGTCAGGCACCGACGGCAGCCGGGGCGTGAAACACATCAAGGAGCACGGCGGCATGGTGATGGTGCAAACCCCCAACACGGCCAAGTTCAACGGTATGCCCCGGGCCACGGCAACCGCCGTGTCGGTTGACTTTAACCTTCCCGTGACCGACCTGGTGCGGGAGGTTAACCGCCTGGCCAGCAGCGAACCGGCACCTTCCGACGGTGACCAGCTGGCCGACGACCGCATTCTGAACACAATTTTATCCTTGGTCTATGACCGGGTTGGCAACGACTTTCGTCAGCACCGCGCGCCTACCCTGCTGCGCCGCATCGACAAGCGGATGAAGATTGTGGACTGCCCCACCCTGCAGGATTATTACCGCTTTTTGAAAGAGCACGACCCGGAGGTTCAGTTGCTGGCCGAAGAGTTCTCCATTGCGGTGTCGAGCTTCTTTCGCGATCCGGCGGTTTGGGAGGTGTTTCGTAAGGAAGTGGTTCCGGAATTGTTCGCGGGCAAAAAACGCAGCGGGCCGGTGCGCATTTGGGTGCCCGCCTGCTCCACGGGCGAAGAAGCCTACACCATCGCTATCCTGCTCAGTGAGCACCAGGAGAAGCACCAACCCATCGACTTCAAAATCTTCGCCTCCGACATTGACAAGAAGGCGCTGGCCCGCGCCGGGGCCGGAGTGTTTTCAGAGAGTATCTCCCACGAAATGAGCCCGTTTTTTCTGGAAAAATACTTCGAGAAAACTCCCCAGCAGGGCTACCGGGCCAAGAAGAACATTCGGGAGCGTATTGTCTTTTCGGTGCATAACCTGATATCAGACCCCTCGTTCATTCGCATGGATCTGATTTCGTGCCGCAACGTTCTCATCTACATCAAGTCCGAGGTGCAGCAACGTATTCTGGAGAATTTCCACTACGCACTAAACTACCAGGCCTACCTGGTGCTGGGAGCCAACGAAAACCTGGGCGGGGTGCGGGAAGCCTTCCGGCTAGTAGCGCCGCGCTCCAACATCTTCCAGAACGTGCAGCACGAGAAATTTGATCGCTACGCGTCTACCCCATCCCTTTCATCGGGTCGTCGTCCCAACCGTCGCATTCACGTGCGCTCCGAGCCCCCCGCCGGAAAAAAGAAGTCCAGCCGTGACGAGTACGCCGCGGTGATGGTGCGGGAGCACGCTCCCACCACCGTCTTCATCGACCGTGAGTTCACCCTGCTCTACGTATACGGTTCCGTTGAGCAGCTGCTGAAATTTCCGCAGAAAGAGGTACGGCTCAACCTGTTGGATATGGTGGATTCGGAAGAACGGTTACTCATTCGCAGTGGGGTGCGCAAAGCCCAGGAGCAGCAAAGTAGCGTTTATTACGAAAACGTTTCCTTCGGCCAGGGCAGCCGAAAACAAGTGCTCAACCTCCGATTCAAAGAAGTGCGGGTGGAGCAGCAGCCCCAATCAGCGGTGCTTATCGAGTTTGTCCCGGTGAAGCAACCCACTGAGACTCCCCTGCTGCTCAACCACGATCGCATCATCAATGAGCAAATTGAGCTGCTGGAGGAAGAGGTGGAGCAGAAAACCGTGCAGTTGCAAAGTTTATCCGAGCAGTTGGAGTCAAGCAACGAAGAACTGCAAGCCAGCAACGAAGAGTTACAGGCCAGCAACGAAGAACTGCAGAGCTCGAACGAAGAGTTGCAATCGGTGAACGAGGAGTTGCACACCGTGAACGCCGAACTGAAGCAAAAGATTGAGGAGGCCACCGCCTCGCGCAACGACATGAGCAACCTGCTCACCAGCACCGATATTGCCACCATCTTTCTCGATGAGAACCTCATCGTCCGCATGATTACCCCGCGCAGCGAAGAGATCGTGAACATCCGGCAGAAAGACATTGGACGATCCTTCACCAGCTTCACTACCCAGCTGAAGCGCGATACCCTGGAGTCGGTTATTCGCAAGGTGCAAGAAACCGGCAAACCGGTGCGGCGGGAGGTGACTACCCGAAGCGGAAAGCACTACTTCAACCAGGTGCTGCCCTACCGGGTGGACGATGATGCTACGCAGGGAGTGGTGGTTACTTTCGTGGATATTTCGGACTCCAAAAAAGCCCGGGCCGCCCGTTTGAGTGCCGAGCGCAAGACCCGGGAAGCTATGCGCAGGCTCGAGATGGTCATTGAGTCGCTCAAGGTGGGCATTTGGGAGTGGGTGCCCCGCAGCGACCAGGCCGACTGGAACCAGCACATGCGGGGCTTGTTCGATATCAGTGCTGATGAGTTTGACGGTAAGTTTGCCACCTGTTTCGCCCGCATCCACGCTGATGATCAAGCGCGGGTCCGGGAAGCCTTTCAGGAAGCAGCCGCCAGCGAAAGCATGCTCAACATCGAGTTCCGGGTGCTGTGGAAAGACCGGTCGGTGCACTACATCTACGCCCAGGGTCGCATGGTGACCGCCCCCAACCCGCGTATGGTGGGCACGTGTGTGGACCTGACGCAGCGCAAGATGGCCGAAGAAGCCGCGTTGCAGTACGGGCAGTTGCTGGAGAACTCGCACAACGAAATTTATATCTGCGATGCCCGTACGCTTCGCTTTATCAACGTGAACCGGGGGGCCCGGGAGAACATCGGCTACACCCTGGAAGAAATGTCGGCCCTTACCCTGCTAGACGTTGCCCCGGAAGTGAGCCGACAGCAGTTTCAGGATTTGACTCAGACCCTGGACGAGCAGCCGGAGGAAAACATTCAGCTCGAGACCACCTACCAGCGGCGCGATGGGAGCCACTACCACGTGCTGGCCAACCTGCAACAGATGCAGTACAACGGCCGGCCAGTGTTCATTCTCATTGTGTTGGATATCACCGAGCAAGCTATCTTCAACGCCCAGTTGCAGGAAACCAACCGACAACTGAAAATTGCCAACGAGTATCTGGATAACTTTGTGTTTATGGCGGCGCACGACCTGCGCGCACCGGTGGCTAACCTGCTGTCGCTCGTGCAACTCTTAGAAGATTCTAAGCCCGAAGACACCCGAATTGTGAGCAGGATTGGCATTTCGGTAGAACGCCTGGAGAGTACGCTGAGCGGCTTGATCAAGATTCTCAACATCCAGCAGTACGGACAGGACGAGGCCTCGAAACTAACGGTGGAAGAGGTGTATCATACCATCATCAACCGCCTGGATCCGCAAATTCAGGAAGCATCGGCTCAATTGGTTACTGATTTCTCTCCGGCTACTTTTTATTATATTGCTCCTTATCTAGAAAGTATTCTGTACAATCTGCTGAGCAACGCCCTGAAGTATCGTTCTGAAGACCGCCCCCTGCGCGTGGAAGTGCGCACCCGAACCGAGGAAGACTACCTGCTGCTCACGGTGGCCGACAACGGAAGTGGCATTGACCTGGAGCGCTACCACGAGAAACTTTTTAAGCCCTTCGAGCGACTCACCCGGCAGGCCACCGGTCAGGGTATTGGCATGCATTTGGTGAAGACCATGGTGGAGAAAAACGGTGGTTACATCAAAGTAGAGAGCACTCCCAACCAAGGGACAACTTTTCACATCTATCTACATACGTATGAACAAAAACGTCACTACGCTACGAATTCTGTCCATTGACGACGACGATATCAATAATTTTGTAGCCGAAGAATGGATCAAATCCAACACCCAGCAAACTGAATTTATGGCGTTCACCAGTGCCGAAGATGCCCTTCAGCACCTGCGATCGTGTACTAAGGCCGTGTATCCGCATCTGCTGCTGTGCGACCTGAACATGCCTATGTACGACGGTTTCGAGTTTATTGAACTCTACGAGAACGAGTTTTATCCTGAGCATCCCGACACCAAGCTGGTGGTGCTCAGCTCCTCGCTCCGCAAGCAGGATATTGATAAGGCCAAGAGTTACCCCTCGGTGAGCGACTTTGTGGCCAAGCACTCGGTGCAGCAGAATTTTAAGCAGATCCTGGATAAATACGAGGTTATGAAGCCGCTGGAATAGCACAACGGGGAATGCAAATGGCAAAAGTGGTGCCTTCGGCCGGTGAACTGCTCAGCGTTACCTGCCCTTCGTGCGCTTCGGCGATGCCCTTCACCAACGACAGTCCGATGCCCCATCCCGAAGGCGCGCGCTGTCCCGCCACCCGGTAATAACGAGAAAACACCTCGGACTGCTGCTCTTCCGAGATGGGGTTTCCCCAATTGTGCACCGAAAAGCGAACGGTTTGATTACTGTGATGACTTCTCAACCGAGACGGAAACGTCACCCGTGCCGTATTTGATTGCGTTGCTAATTAGGTTGTCGAGGGCCCGACGAAGCGCCTTGGCGTCGCAGCACAGCATTAGCGAAGGAGGCGCTTCGGTTAGTTGGATAGACCGGCCGCGCGATTCACTAAATCCTTCTACCGCGGCCCGCACGGTGGGCATAATGTCGCAGCGCTCGATGGAGACAGGCAGCGTGGCTCCTGCTTTAACCAGATTAGCGTCTAACAGATTACGAATGAGCGTATCTGCCTGCTCCATGCTCGTCTGAATGGCATCCATGGCTTTGTCTCTTCACCGCCGCATCGGTCGTAGTCCGCAGCATATCTACCAGTGATAGCGTATTGGCCATTGGGTTGCGCAAGTCGTGGGTAACGCTGCCGATGAAGTTGTCGCGTAGCTGCCCTTCCTCTTCCAGGCGCGCGGCCAGTTGCTCGGCTTGCTCCTTAGCCTGCTCGCTTTCTTCCTGCCGGGTTTGGTAGAACACCTCGGCAGCTTCCTCTATCGCGCGGGTAATTAAGAAGATGACCTTATCCCGATCCGAAATACTCACTAATCCCCTGCTCATCCACCACGTCCAGCAGCACCTGCATGAGCACGCGGTACTCGCGCACCACGTCCGAAAGCGTATAGTTTTCAAAAGTCGCTCGCAACCGCCCGTGGTCAAAACTGTCGTGCGTTTTTTGTTCCGGCTGGTCGGTATCTACGCTCACCGCAATGTCATCGATCAAGTCGGGAAGGTCGTCGCGAAGCGCGGTGGCATTTTGCTGCTTAGCTTTCGGAACATCTTCTTTCACCTGCTTCATCCAGTACTGAAGAATGTGTTCCTTGTTGTTCCTAAGGATGTCTGATGTTTTCACTTCCGCTCGCGATAATTTTTCCAACGATTACGTGCTGTACTTCTTGCTAGGAATCGGATAGCTTTCGCACCTTGATGTTCTTAAAGTACACCCGATCGCCGTGGTCTTGGAGTAGGAGATGCCCACGCTCGGCCATCCCAAAGTTGTCCCAATCCTTGTACTTGCTGCCCTGCACCAGCTGGTGGTAGGCGTCGCTGCCCCGCTCGTACTCCAGCACCTTGGTGCCGTTCAGGTAGTGCGTCACCTGCTTGCCGTTCACCTCCAGCCGGGCGGTGTTCCACTCGCCGATGGGCTTGGCGGGTTTGTCGGTTGGGGCTCCCTTCAGATCGTAGAGCGACGCCAGCGTGCGGGTGCCGCCGCCGTTGTTACCCAGCTTGGCATCGGGGTGGCGCTCGTCATCCAGCAGTTGGTACTCTAATCCAATAGCCGATTTATCTGAATTATAGGCTTCGGTCACAAAGTACTTGATGCCGCTGTTGGCCCCTTCGGTGAGTTTGAAGTCCGTTTGAAAGACAAAGTTCGAGTACTCGTCATTAGTCACAATGTCGCCTCCATTTTGCGACTCGGCTCCGTCGGAGGACTCCACCATCAGCATGCCGTCTTCTACGGTCCATCCGCCCTCGGGAAAGTTTTCTTTGTGCGCTCCGCGCCAGTGGTCGGTGGAGGTGCCATCGAACAGCAATTCCCAGCCTTCGGCTTTTTCCTGATCCGTGAGGGTATTATCCGCCGGGGCGGTGTCGGCGGTGGTGACCACCGGTGCTTCAGCCGTCGCCGTAGTTTCTTCGGTGGTAGTGGTGGTCTGGCAGGCAATAGTTGCCAGTGAGATGAGTGAAATTACGATAACAAATCTCATAAGTAAACATTTGGGTTTATTGATAGAAAAGTTAAGGACTAGCGAAGGCACATCAGACAAAGGTAGTTACGTCAGATTTTTCCCTCCAAATATAAGATAATCTATTGTGAGTGCTAGTAAAAGTTAAGCTTTGACACCAAATGGGTGCCAGTGATTAGACCGTCACATTACTAAAGTTCTACGGCAAAGTAGTAGTGTTATAGTACTTTATTCTGCTCAATTTCAAAGTTTTGCTCTTTCGCTTTAGCGTTTGTGTAAGAAGCACATATAGCGGCCGGTTTTGCGGTTCAGACTTTAGCGCTCGGGCTTTATTAGGAAAAGTATTTGCTTAAAGGGTAAGTTGGACTGATAGCCTGTTCAGGCTTTAACCATCAATTTGTGTTTCTAAGGCGTTGATCGCCTAACGTACATTCTTATGAAGAAAACCGTCGTTTCACCCACGCCCAGCAACCCCAAAGCCAACTCGGAACTGGCTAAACTTAGGAAGCAAAAAACCGAGCTGGAAAAGAAGCTATCTGAGGTTACCCAGGCGCACGAGCAGACCCTGGCGGTTCAGGAAGAATTGCAGATCGCCCACGATCGGCACGCTCAGACGCTGGAGCAGGTGGTGGATGCGGTGATCACCATTGACGCATCTCAGCAGGTAGTGTTCTTCAACCACGCTGCCGAACGTATTTTCGGCTTCTCCCAGGATGAGGTACTCCACCAAGCGGTAGATATTGTCCTTCCTTCAGCACATTTTCACCACAGCGTTCAATCAAAAAGCCCCGCCGCTCAAAATGAAGCTGGGCACGCAGCTGAAACAACCCTGAAACGGCGCGACGGCAGTGAGTTCTGGGCAAGTGTGTTTCTGCGTTTGGTTGAGGTTGATAATACCAAACAGCACACCATTTTTGTCCGAGATATCTCGCAAGAAAAGGAGGACAGAGACACGGCCGAACACATTCAGGCGGTGGTAGATACCGGTTTTGCCGCCATTGAGTTTGCGGCTGATGGCACCATCCTTACCGCCAACGATAATTTCCTGGCAAGTTTGGGTTACTCGAGCCTAGACGAAATCGTCGGAAAACACCACCGCATATTTTGTGACCTTGACTACGGCCAATCGGCCGAGTACGAAAGTCACTGGGCTCAGCTGCGGGCCGGAAACATTATGGCGGGTGAGTTTCGTCGCCAAACCCGGCAGGGCGATCCAATGTGGATCAATGCAGCCTACACCCCCGTGAAAGACGCGCAGGGCAACGTGGTAAAGATCATCAAAATTGCCACTGACATCACCCCGATGGTGATTGCCCGCAAGCAGGGAGAAAGCACGCAGGCTGCGGTGAACACCGCATGGGCCTACATTGAGTTCGAACCCGACGGAACCATCCGGTCGGCCAACCAGAATTTTTTAGACGTTGTCGGGTACGCTAACGAGTCGGACGTTGTGGGACAGCACCACCGCATCTTCTGCGACTCCAAGCACACCGCAACCCAGGAGTACGCCGATTTCTGGAAGAACCTAGCCCAGGGACATATCCAGAAAGGGGAATACCTACGCGAAACCCGTGATGGTAAGCAGGTGTGGCTTCAGGCAGCTTACACCCCCGTGAAAGATGAATGGGGGAGGGTAGAAAAAATCATTAAAATTGCCGCAGATGTCTCAGATATCAAGTTTCCGGTGTTGTCTATCAGTCAAATTATCAGCGACATGGCCAAGGGGGACTTGACCCAGCGGTTTAAGGTGAGCGCCGACGGCTACGTGCAGCAAATGGGCGACGCGCTCAACGTAGCCAATGAGAACCTCAGCGCACTACTCAGCAGCATCGGCAAGAACGCTAGTTTGGTAACAGACTCCTGCGCCAGCGTACTAGAAAAGAGCGAAAGCATCCAAAATAGCACTGCCGAAGTTTCTACGGCTATCTCAGAAATGGCCCGAGGCGCGCAGGACCAGGCGCTCAAAACCGACGAATCGTCTAAACTAGTGGAGATGGTGAAAGCTTCGGGCAGCGACATGGAAACCAAGGCGAACAGCATCTACCAAACGGCAGAAGCGGGGCAAAAGAGCTGCGAAAACGGTCTGAAGATCATCGAAACCCTGGTGAATAATATGCAGGGAGTGAGCAAATCGGCTTCCGTTACCTACGAATCGATCAATATCCTGACCCAGCGGGCCGAAGAGATTGGGCGAACGCTAAACGTGATCACCGACATTGCCGCCCAAACCAACCTACTGGCGCTCAATGCGGCCATTGAGGCAGCGCGGGCGGGTGACGCCGGACGCGGATTTGCCGTGGTCGCTGAAGAGATCCGGAAGCTCGCCGAAGACTCGCGCCGTTCGGCCATCAACATTGAAAAAATCATAAGCGACGTGCAGAAGGATACCCAGTCGGCCAGCAAGGCCATCGAAACGATGGACAACAGCGTAAAAGATGGCAGTTTGGCTACCCAGGAGGCCTCTACCATCTTCGAGGAAATTGCGCAAGCCAGCAGCGGCACGCTCAACTTCAGCAAACAAATACAAGAAGCCACCCGCGAGCAGAAGTCAGCCATTGACTCAGTTTCGCGCAACATTGAGCAGATTGTGGTGGTGGCCGAAGAAACCGCCGCGGGCACCGAAGAGGTGGCCAGTTCGTCGCACGAGCTAAACAACAGCATGAAAGATATTACAAATGCCAACAACAAGCTCTCGGAGATTGCCGACGAACTGCAACGCGCCATCAACCAATTTAAGCTTAGTGAAATGGTGCAGGGCTAACCATCGGCCTCTTATTCATTCGCCAGCAAATATCTTATGGAAACAGATGACACAATAGCCGAAACGGCCAACGCAGCCACCTCCGTTACGGATACGCAGTTGCTGATCGTCTTCAAGTTAGGCCTTGAGGAGTACGGTATATCTATTGATCAGATCAGAGAAGTGGTGCTCACGCCCCGAATCACCCGGATGCCGCAAACGCCTTCGTATATCGAGGGGGTGGCCAACGTTCGGGGAAGTATTCTGGCCATCGTTAACCTCGAGAAAAAGCTAGAGATCGAGAGCGCTCAACCCGCAACGCAAGACTTGGCCGCCCAGTACACGCTCGTGGTCGAAAGCGAAGAGCAACGCTTTGGTATTTTGGTCAAAGAGGTGCCCAACACCTTGGCGGTCAACTCCAGTGATATTCAAGAGCCTACCAACGTAATCCAGACCACCAGCCAGAAAAGTCACTACATCACGGGGATCGTACGGATGAACGAACGGCTTATCATTCTCATCGACCTGCACGAAATTATGCAAAACGAAAAATCAGTAAAATCATGAACAAAAAATTACTCATTGTAGACGACTCGTTATATATGCGAACCCTGATCAGGGACGCCGTAGTAGAAGCTGGCTACGAAGTAGTGGGCGAAGCCGCGAACGGCGAAGAAGCCATTGATCTGGCCCTTGAACTCAGCCCCGACATCATCACCCTGGACAACATCCTCCCAGACATGATTGGCACCGATATCCTGAAGGTCTACCAGGAAGAAAAGCTGCCCGCGCAGGTAGTGATGATCAGTGCCGTGGGACAGGAAGCAGTGATAAACGAGGGGATCAGCTTGGGAGCGAAGGAGTACATTGTGAAACCCTTCACTTCGGAGAAACTCATCGAAGTACTCGCTAAACTTTAGAATTAGGCCCGACGATGCCCACCCCTCCCATTGGTACACTACTGATCGAAGACTCCGGTTTGATGCGGATTATGCTGAGCGATTTGTTGCGCAGCGACCCCGACATTGCCCTGCTGGGCACGGCGTCAAACGGGAAGGATGGCCTTCTAAAAGCCCGCCAACTGAAGCCAGACGTGATTATCACCGATATGGTGATGCCCCAAATGGACGGGCTGGCGGTGGTGCAAGCCGTTATGGAGCAACGGCCCGTGCCGGTGATCTTGCTAAGCGCGCTGGACAAGGAAAACCCCCTGGTGTTTGAAGCGCTTTCGGCGGGGGCCTTCGATTTCTTGAACAAAGAGGTGGTGGGGCGCGCAGCTACCGATCAGCAGTCGCCGCTGAACGCAATGATCAGAGCCGCCGTTAACGCTACTCCCGAAACCCTTAGCCGACTCAAGGTTCGGAAGAACAACCACACCCATAGTTTTGCGGCGCAGCTTCCTTACGAAATTATTGCGGTGGGCGCTTCAACCGGTGGCCCCACGGCGGTGGAGGGACTGCTCAACGGATTACCCGCTAACCTCACCATCCCAGTGGTGGTCGCGCAGCACATGCCGGAGCAGTTTCTGCCCGCCTTTGCCAATCGCCTAAACGGTGTTGGTCCCCTTCGGGTGAAGCTGGCCGAGCGAAACGAAGTGCTGCGGGGAGGCACCGTGTATATTCTGCCCGGACACACCAACACCAAAATTCGGCGGGACGAACGGACGCAACAGCCCGTGTTTCAGTTCACCAACCGCCAGTTCAAGGAGTTTAATCACCCTTCGGTCAACTGCTTGTTCTCTTCACTGGCCCAGGTATACGGGCAAAAGACCATTGGCGTGCTGCTCACCGGCATGGGTAAAGATGGCACCCGGGGATTGGGTGCCATTCAGGATCAACAAGGCTACACCATTGGCCAAGATGAACCCTCGTGTGTGGTGTTTGGGATGCCCAAGCAGGCGATTGAAGCGGGGGTGGTGCAACAGGTGATGCCGCTGCGCGAGATACCTGGTTTTTTGGTGAGCTGTTTATCGTAGCAAATTATGAAGAAGCAAGACGAATATCAGGAATTGTTCTTAGCTGAAGCGTTGGATAACTACGAGGAACTCAATCGGTTGCTGACCGAGTTGGAAAAACAGCCCTCCAATTCTTCGGCCATCCACGCCCTTTTCCGCATTACCCACACCCTGAAAGGCAATGCGGCGGGCCTGGGCTTCACCCCGATTGCCGAACTTGGCCACGCTGTCGAAACCCTGTTTGGGGAGATCAGGGAACAGCGCATTGCTCTGGATGCTGCGGTCTTCACCGCCTTGTTCAAGTCCGTAGATACCCTGGGGGCACTCATCCACTCGGTGAAAGACGGCAAATCGGTGGCTTACAAGGGCATCAAAACCAAACTGGAAATTCTCTGCAAACAAGCCAAGCCTGCTCAAAACATCTCCAATCCAACTGTGCTTGCCGAACCAGTTGCCGAAGAAGTTTGTGATGACGAGGAGGCCAACGAGCCCTTGAATATTGCCTTCTCGGATCTGGTACAGGTTCCGGTCCGGAAGCTGGACAACCTGCTTAACCTGGTGGGCGAACTAACCATTGAGCGCGACCGGATGATGGCTGCTGAGGTCACGTCGCACCGCACCAACGCCTTCACCCGCCTCAACCGCATCTCGTCCGACCTACAGTATTCAGTGATGGACGTGCGTCTGGTGCAAATCGGCTTTTTGTTCAAGAAGTTTCACCGGGTGGTACGCGACGTGGCCACGGGCGAGAACAAACAAGTGGCCCTTCGACTGAAAGGCACCGACACGGAGATTGACCGAAGCGTGCTGCAAATCATCAGCGACGCACTCATTCACCTGGTTAGAAACGCTGTGGCCCACGGCATTGAACTGCCCAAGGCGCGTGAGAAGGCCAATAAACCTCCCGGAAGGAACCATCACCCTGGAAGCAAGCAACGAAAACGATGCGGTGGTGATCCGGATCAGCGATGATGGCGGCGGCATAGACCTTCAGAAAGTGCAACAACGGGCCGTGCAGCGCCAATTGATCTCTTCGGCCCAGATAGCCCAGTTGAGCGAGGAAGAAATCATCATGCTCATCTTCGAGCCCGGGTTTTCAACCGTTGATCAGGTAAACGACGTTGCGGGCCGGGGAGTAGGCATGGACGTCGTTAAGAAAGCCCTGGAATCAATCGGAGGCACTATCTCGGTGGATACTACGCTGGGTAGCGGCACCAGTATCCGCCTGTCGGTTCCGGCCTCAATGGCGGTGAAAGGAACGTTGCTCTTCGAAGCAGATGAGACGGAGTACGCTATTCCTCTTACGTACACCCGGGCGGTGGTTTCGCTGCCCCAGTCTGCGGTTTCTCGGGTGGGAAACGGACTGGTCACCTCGTATCTGGACAAAACAATCTCGGTTATATTTTTGAGAGACCTTTTTACCCCGACCACCGAATACGCCACCGACCCAGTTCAGTCTTCGTCCCCCGACCCCGACCCTGAGGTCCAGCACGACATGGTGATCGTCTCGTACGCGAACCGCACCCTGGGGTTGGTGGTCGATAAGTTGCTGCAACAGAAAGAGGTAGTTGAAAAACCGCTGATGAAGCCGGTAGACCGGGTTCCATTCGTGAGTGGAGTCACTATCTTAGGTAACGGACACGTATGCCTAATTCTCCACGTGCCCGCCATTATTAATTATATTTTCCATGGAAACCATCAACGTTCAGCCGAAATCACTGCTTAATATGTCCCAACTAGACGATTTAAACGATCAGGAAAGCGCCATTCTGGAGCGCTTTATAACGAACGGGTACGCCCAGGCGGCGCAGTCTTTTTCGCAAATCCTAACCCACGAAGTGACGGTTGGCTCGTTGCAATACAACATCTGTACGGCAACGACGGCAGAATCGGCCGATTGTCCTCCGATTTTCTACTACGGGAAAACAATGACGCTGGTACTGACGGATATTATGGGCCAGGCCTCGGGAAAAAGCTATTTGCTACTCTCTGACCGCGAATGCCAGCAACTACAGTCACTTGGCCTTTCGGAGAGCCAACGCTCAGAGGAAATGATCGAAGCCTTTATCAAAGAGGTCGATAACATGCTTTCGGCGGCCGCAATTTCTGAGTTTTGTACTGCCCTGCGCACGTTGATCTTTGGCGGAGTGCCCCGCTTGCACACGCTGCCCCTCAAAGATATGGAAGCCACCCTGACCGAAGACTTCGCGCAATCTAAGCAGGAAGGCTATGGTCTTATGAGCAGCGCGCGTTTTCTGGTGAAGGGCCATCCTGACTTACAGCCCCAATTTCTCTGGAATTTTTCATCGGCCTTTTTAGATCATCTGAAGAAATACATTGACCTCACGATAATGAGTGGCTCCGGCTAATGGCCGCTGTTGCCCTCTTTTCGTTTTCCCTAATTTTCGCTGCTATGCCTGCCATTCCCATTTCCGATGAAGAACTTCACTCGCTCACGCATGCGATTCTTCGCCGCTACGATATTGACTTTACCTGCTACGAACCCACCTCATTGAAACGCCGGATTTCGCGGAGCATTGGGGTTCTCAGGTTAGAGTCGGTTCATAACCTATGGATCAAATTACTGAGGGACCGATCGTTTATCTACTTGCTCATTGATGAGATATCCGTCGGACTCACGTCAATGTTTCGCGATCCGGTTCTGTGGCGGGCACTGCCATCCCTGATTTCAGATACTGTTAGTCAAAAAGAGCAGGCAGCCATCTGGCATGCGGGCTGTTCCACCGGTGAGGAAGTATACTCAATGGGCATCGTTTTGCACGAAACCGGTTTAGCCGACAAGGCCACTGCGCTGGCCACCGACATCAGCGAAGCCGCCGTAGGAGCTGCCCAGTTGGGAAAGTACCATCAACTGAAGATGGCGGATTACGCCAAAAACTATCAGCGGTACAATCCCCAAGGGTCGTTCCAGCAGTATTATCAGAATGGAAATACCGAGAGCCTCATGAATCCCGGATTGGTTCAGCACGTCAAGTTTCTTTCCCACAATCTGATCACCGAGTTGCCGCCCCACCAGTTTGACTTTATCTTCTGCCGCAACGTGATGATTTACTTTGACCACGCTTCTAAAGTGCGCCTTTTGCAACAGTTTCACGAGCATCTCCACCCCGGTGGATACCTCATCATCGGGTTCTTCGATTCGCTGGTTCCACTCATTGACAAAGAGAAATTCCGCATCGTTAACTTGGATGCCAAAATCTTCCAAAAGCTTTAGGGTGGGAACAAAAAAGCTATTTACCCCTGCGGTTTAGGAAACAGCTGCTCGTAGTGCTTCGACTGCCCAAAGATGCCCCCGCTGCGCTGGTAAAAGTCACGACTTAGCTCAAACACACCATCCTGGGCGGTAACCCAACTCGCCTTGGGATAGGGGTGGTAGGTCAGCATCTCCGACCAGTCGCGGTAGTTCTGGTGGCCGTTGTTTTCCATCAGGCCCACTTTCTCGAAGCCCGGCCAGGGGGCCAGCCGCGCGGCCACGTTCTTGTTCCAGTCCACCAGAATGGGGTTCACCGTGAGGTCGGCGCAGAGGCAGGGTACCTGATTTTCGTGCGCCACCTTGGCCATCTTCAGTGTCATGCTCAGGGTCTTGGCGATGGGTTTGAGCGCAATGCCGCCGTAGCCCATCTGGATGCGGGTGAGCACGTCCTGCTCGGTGTGCGCACTTTCGTCGGCCACCACCCGCACGCCCACGTCGCTCACGTCGGCCTCATACTCCTCGGGGAAGGGTTCTTCCACCACCACAATCTGCTCAAAGGCCCCAATGCTTTTCGCGTGGTCCAGTAGCTCCAGCAGGGTGTCTTTGCTTTCGTAGCGGCCGTTCATGTCAAAGTAGTAGGGAATCTTGCCGTCGGCGGTGTAGGAAGTGGTGCCCTGCCCGATGGCCTGGTGGATGGCGGTGAGCTTGGCTTTGTCGGCCTCGATCATATCGCGCTGCGCGCCAGGGTGCCCCAGTTTGATCTTCATAAAGAAGTAGCCTTCCTCCGCCAGTTGCTCCATCTGCGCCACCGGTGTGGCAAACGAAAACGACGGAATGCTCACCACCTTAGGGTGCCGATAGCCCAGCGCCGCGCGGTAAGGTTGCGGAATCATCGCATCGAACTGATCAATGCCGTTCTCCGCCGCGTGTAGCAACCAGGCGGCATTATCGACCGCCACCAGCGCGTTGAGCACAAAGGTGGTGCGCAATCGAGGGTTGTTAGTGACCTGCTTCCCGTACGATACCAGTTCGTCGAGAATCTGCTCCTGCAACTCAATAGGAGAAGCAAAGGTCTGCCCTTTCACGAGTTGGGCGGCGCGCTCGGTGATGGCGTACATCAGGGCGTTGCCGCCGCTCTCGGAATGGTTGGTGAACACGCGCGCGTCGGACCACAGCACGTTTTGGGTGCCCAGGCCGATGGTGTGCTGTCCCGAGGTGCTCTGCAGGCGAACCACCGTTTGCCACACATCGGTCATGTAGCCGCCCTTGAAACCGTAGGGAGTGGCCAGCGGCTCCCGCTCAAAGGTGGTGCTCACCTGCTTTATACCCACGCTTTTCGAGGAGCATTTTTCGCGGAAGGCCAAGCCGATAAGCCAAAGGGCAGTGCTAGTCCAACGGAAGCTTGTTGCACAAAGGTGCGGCGGTTCATAAGATGCATTCTTTTCGGGTTTGCTACCAAAAGTAAGAATTTATTCCATTATTTAGGTTCTAGGTTTCAAAAGGAAAGTCTTAGCCCTGAAACTCCAAACTTTAAACCTAGAATCCTGAACCCGAACCACCTAGAACCTAAATTATGATCAACGTCGCTTTCGCTTCCTTCGGCATGTCCGGACTCGTGTTTCACGGCCCCTTGTTGTCCGTCCACCCCCACTTTCGCCTGCACGCCGTGCTGGAACGGAATCGTTCCGACCCACAAGAACGTTACCCCGAGGTGAATCTGGTGCGCAAGTACGAAGACCTGCTCACTGACGAATCGGTAGAAGTTATTGTGGTAAACACGCCTAATCCTTTCCACTATGATATGGCCGAAGCCGCCCTGCAAGCCGGAAAGCACGTGGTGGTGGAGAAGCCCTTTACTAACACCGCCAAGGAAGGCAAACAACTCATTGCGCTGGCTGAGGAGAAGGGCCGCGTGCTCACCGTGTTCCAAAACCGACGGTGGGACAGTGACTTCCTCACGGTGCAAAAGGTGCTGGCGGCCGACGTGCTGGGCACGGTGGTGGAGTACGAAGCGCACTACGATCGCTTTCGCAACTTCATCCAACCCGACACCTGGAAAGAAGACGACGGCCCCGGCTCGGGCATCCTGTATAACCTCGGTTCGCACATGATCGATCAGGCGCTGGTGCTGTTTGGTATGCCGAAAACCCTGTTTGCCAAGCTGAGCGTGCAACGCGCGGGCGGTAAAGCTCCCGACGCTTATCACCTCATCCTGGGCTACGAAACCATGCAGGTGGTGCTCAAGTCGAGCTACCTGGTGCGGGACCAAGGGCCGCGCTACAAGGTGCTGGGCAGCGAGGGCACTTTCACCAAATACGGACTCGACCCCCAGGAAGACCTGCTCAAGCTGGGCGTGTCGCCCGACAACTCGCGCATCGGACAGGAACCCGAAACCGACTGGGGCACACTCAACACCGCCTTCAACGGGTTACAATTGCGGGGAACGGTGGCCTCCGAAGCTGGCGACTACACCCGCTTCTACGACAATTTGTACCAGGCTCTGCAGGGAAAAGAAGCGCTGGCCGTGCCCGCCGAAGAAGCCCTCAACGTGATTCGCCTCATCGAACTGGCCTACCAAAGCAACGAGAGCGGTCAGGAAGTATCCGTCAGTTAATCAACCACCCGTGAACGCAATTACCTATTCGGGACGCACCGACTCTCCGCAAGGCAGTTTTCACCGCTGCCCTGTTGTTGTTGCTGCCTATCCTGCTGCTGGCCCTTACCCCATCTTGTCGCCCGGCCCTTTCTTTATGGGCTTACTAGCGTTCTGGTGTTACTGCACCGTTCGCCGCGATTGCTGCCCTTCATCCACAATCCGTATACCTGCTAATTGATATGACGAATTGGTGAAGTAAAGCATTCCAGTGACTTCATCGTGGAGGCTTCCACCAGCCATTGACGGTCGGCGAGGTCACCAACCGTTGATGGGTTGGTATCAAAGAAAGTATCTCTCTATAATTAGTCCGACTTCTATGAGCACAATCAACCGCCCCATCCTCAACCACATCACCCAGCAACTGGGAGAAGTGCACCACGGCAAACTGTGGATGGGAAACACCTTTGCCAAGAAACTGGCCACCCTCAGCGAAGAACAAGCCTTTGTACGCCCCTCCCCCACCCTGCACAGTGCGGCCGAACTGCTCGCCTACCTCACTGCGTGGCGAAAAGACGCCCTAAGGCAGCAACAACTCGCTAGGAAACCGGGTCTACTTCAATATCAAACACATCTTTGAGGGCTATTCGGGCCGCGTGGTAGCCGCACATGCCGTGCACCGCCCCGCCCGGCGGGGTAGATGACGAGCATAGGTACACTCCCTCCAGGGGCGTGCGGTAGGGCGTCAGGCTCAGCGTGGGGCGGGTAAACTGCTGTAGGGGAGTCTGCGCGCCCCCGTTGATATCGCCCCCGATATAGTTGGCGTTGTACTGCTGCACCTGGTGGGTGTTCATTGTATGTTTGGCCAGAATAGTATCCCGAAAACCAGGGGCGAAGCGGTCTACCTGCCGCTCGATGACCTCGGTCATGTCTACCGTTGAGTAACGGGGCACGTGGCAGTAGGCCCAGGCGGTGTGTTTTCCTTCCGGGGCCCGGCTGGGGTCAAAGGGGGTTTGCTGCACCAGCAGCACGTAGGGGTTATCGGAATGCTTTTGATTCCACAGGTCGTGCTCCGAGGCGGCAATCTCTTCCATCGTACCGCCCAGGTGCGCCGTAGCCGAGCGGCTGCAGGCAGCGTTAGCGAAGGGGATCGGATCGCTCAGCGCCCAATCAACTTTGAAAATGCCCTGGTTGTACTGATAGCGCTCCAGTTGCCGCCGGTAGTAGCGCGCGAACTCCAAGCCCTTGATATCCAGCAACTGCCGGGGAGTGATGTCAAACAACACGGCCCGGCAGGGCGGAATGTCGGTAAGGGCTATCACGCGTTGTTCGGTCTCCACCTCCCCGCCCAGCGAGACGAAGTACTGATGCAGGGCGTTGGTGATCTGTTGAGCACCTCCCCGGGGAAAGGGCCAACCTACTTTGTGCCCAAGACCGCCCAGCACCATTCCGACGGCGGCCGAGACGATATTCTCAAGCGGTAGCATAGAGTGGGCGGCCAGTCCGGCGAACAAGGCGCGGGCGGGTGCTTCCTTAAAGGCGCGTTGGGCCAGTCCCGTGGCTGATTGCACCGCCCGGAGGCCGAACTCCGCCAGGGCCAACGGATCGTTGGGCCAACGCAGCGGCCCGAGGAAGGCTGGGGCGATACGGTCCCACTGGTGCACCACCGGCTGCATCAGACGCACATACGCTTCCAAATCAACTCCGAGCTGAGCGGCGGTGTCGGCCACCGACTGTTCTAACGTGACGGCCCGCCCCCCGTCGAGCGGATGCGCCAACGGAGCGTCGGGATGCACCCACTCCAGCCCAAACTCCGACAGGGGTAGCGTGCGAAAGTAGGGCGAAGCCACCGCCATCGGGTGAATGGCCGAGCCGATATCGTGCACGAAGCCCGGCAGGGTGAGCTCTTCGGAGCGGGCCCCGCCACCCACCTTGGCTTCGGCCTCCAGAATTAGCGTGGACAGGCCCGCCCGTTGGGCCAGGATGCCCGCCGCGAATCCGTTGGGACCCGAACCAATCACCACTACGTCGTATCGTTTCATAAGGAATTGTTTACAGGATGAGGAAGCAGAACGCCCTGCCGCCTACGGCAGTTCCTTGTCTTCTAAGCCCGACACCCCACCCGACACGATGAACTTCATGATATCGGTACTGGATACGTCAAGCGGAGTAACGTACCGGGTGGGCACAATGTACAGGTTGCCCGAGAAGTTGTAGGAGTGGGGCAGGTAGACCGCCACCTGATCCACCAACCCCAACTGACTTAAGTCGCTCTTGGTGATAAAACCGGGCTTCTGAATGACAAACTCCGGGTTAAGCGTGACCAATACTGGCTGGTCGAACTTCTTCTTGTCACCCACAAAGGCCGAGATCAGGTCTTTGAGCGACGAATAGATGATATTGACGAACGGTAGTTTGCGTAATAGTTCTTCCAGCAGATTGAACAGCGGCCCGGCGAGCAGCGTAGAAGCTAAATAGCCCACTATTGTGATAGAGGCCAAAATGGTGAGCATGCCCAGGCCCGGCAACTTGAAGTCAATAATGTTGTCCAGCCAGCGGATGCTAAGCAGGATGATGTAGATTGTGAGGGCCACCGGCACCACAAAGAGCAGTCCGCGGAAGAAGTAGGTAATGAGTTTGTTCATGTCGGTTTCACCGAGGGCGAAGATAGGGCTATTGTTGAGAATCCCGCGGGATTAACGGGCTATCTTACGGAGGAGTCAGCGAGTAGGGCTATCCGTCCAGAAATATTTCGACCATCAGCGCCAGCAAAATACCTATTTGGCTAAAAAGCAGTGGCAACGACCAGCGCAGTTGGGCGCGCAGCTCTTTGTGGATAAAACTACGAAGAATCCCCTAAACAGCAAAGGCTCAGCATTGTCGCCGAGCCCTTACGCTATTCCGAATCGCCTAATCGGTTAAATAGAAATTCCAACGAACGATAAGAAGGCAATCCCCATCAAGCCGGTGATCAGCATGGTGATGCCCAGCCCTTTGAGACCGTCGGGCACGTTAGAATACTTCATTTTTTCGCGGATAGCGGCCAGGGCCACAATCGCCAGAAAGAAGCCGGTGCCGGAGCCAAAGCCAAAGGCGGTCGCCTCTATGACGGTGTAATCGCGCTGCACCATAAACAATGAAGAACCCAGGATGGCGCAGTTCACGGCAATCAGAGGAAGAAAGATACCTAGTGTTCCGTAGAGGGAAGGTGATACTTTCTCAATAACCATCTCTACCAATTGCACCATTGCCGCAATCACCGCGATAAACATAATGAAGCGCAGAAAGCTCAGGTCAATGCCCGCAAAGTCTTTTCCGGCCCAGGCCAGTGCCCCTTCCTTAAGCACATACTCCTGCAGCAACCAGTTGAAGGGCACCGTGATGGTGAGTACGAAGATCACCGCCGCACCCAGTCCGGTAGCGGTAGATACCTTTTTAGAAACCGCCAGGAAAGAGCACATTCCCAGAAAGAAGGCCAGCACCATGTTCTCAATGAAAATGGCCTTAACGATAATATTAATAATGTCCATAAGTACGAAGGTTTAAAGCTTAAGTTATCGTTCTACGTGTCCACTAACGGAACGCTGGACCCAGATCAGCAGTCCAAGGATCACGAAAGCACCTACGGCAGTCACCATCAGCCCGTTGTTCGGGAAGTTAATACCTACCGCTTCAAAGACCTTGAAGCCAAACAGGGCACCCGAGCCGAGCAGTTCACGGAAGAAAGCCACTACCAGGATAATCCAGGCGTAGCCAAACCCACTTCCCAAGCCATCTAGGATAGAGTCGTAGGGTTTGTTGCCCATCGCGAAAGCTTCCAGCCGTCCCATCACGATGCAGTTGGTGATAATCAAGCCCACAAACACGGTCAGTGATTTCCAAATGTCGAAGAAGTAGGCCTTCAGCACCTGGTCTACCAACGTTACCAGCGTGGCAATGATGGCTAGTTGTACGATAATGCGCACGCGCCCGGGTACCAGATTGCGGATCAAAGAGATGATGAGGTTGGCAAATACGATCACGAAGACCACCGAGATGGCCATGATTGAGGTAGGGGCCAACTGGGTGGTTACCGCCAGCGCTGAGCAGATCCCCAGCACCTGGATAGTAATGGGGTTGTCGTCACTCATGGGGTCGGAAAGCAGGCGCCGACGCCGTTTGGAGAGCAGCGCTTCCGAGGGTTCTTGGGGAGCTACTTTAGGTTTGTCAATTACTTGTGCGGTATCGCTCATGGTAACGCTAGTTAATTAGATGATTGATTCGGTTTATACGTCGGTGATGCTTTTGCTTTTATCCGGCTTTTCAAGGTTTTTTCCCGTAGCCCTTTCCAGGTAAGGCTCATAATAAGAGAGATAGTTACGCAACATATTGTTCACCCCCACCGCGGTGATGGTAGCTCCTGATAACCCATCTACCTCATTGTCACCGTAAACGCTCGGCTCTCCGGTTTCTCCTTTTACCATACTGATGGCGACCAGTTCACCAAGATCGTCCTTGATTTTCTTGCCCCGGAAGCGCTCCTGCACTTCCACACTGGTGATGCGGGCGCCCAGACCGGGGGTTTCTCCGGCGTGGTCAAACACCACCCCACGGACGGTAGCCAGGTCATTCTCTAAAGCCAGATATCCCCAGATATTGTCCCACAGACCATTGCCGTACACTGGCAGGATGTAGGCATCGACCTCATCGGTACTGCCTTCCTTCATTAGTTTGTAGATGGGATACAAGCGCGCTTCGGGAGGCAACTTGAACTGCTTCCCTACTTCTACCGCCTCGGCACTCACCGGCGTTCCCTTAATCTCCGTTACCTCTTCGCCTTTGGCGTCCACCACCAGCGACTGGATGCGCGACTCGTAGATGCCCGGCACGTCGTCGGTGGGCTTCAAGTTGCATCACCGCTCCCAAAATTTTCTTCTGGGTGTCGAGCGCTACCTGTTCCTGCTGCAAGGGACGGAGTCCTAGGGCAGCGAACGATAACAAACCGCCGAGAATGATGGTGAGCACGGCTGAAAAACCAATTACGTAAGCATTAGACTGTCGCACGTTGTAACCTCCTTTTTTTGTTAGCTTGAACTACATAAAAATCAATCAGCGGGGCGAATACGTTCATGAACAGTACCGCCAGCATAATCCCTTCGGGATAGGCCGGATTCAGCACCCGGATGATCACCGTGATGGCTCCGATCAGGAAGCCGTAAATCCATTTGCCCCACTCGGTATGCGCCGCCGACACCGGGTCGGTGGCCATGAACACAATACCAAAGGCCACTCCACCAATAGCGAAGTGATAGTAGGCAGGCAAATTCATGTATTCGTTCGCGCCGCCTAGATTAAAGATAAGCCCCATCACGTATACGCCGACAAAGCCACTCAATATAATCTTCCAACTCGCTACTTTGGTCACAATCAGAATTAACGCTCCTATCAGCACCATAAGCAGGGAGGTAGAACCAATCGATCCGGGGATAAGGCCAATAAACAGGTTCCAGAACTCGTAGAGTCCGTTCTGGAAGCTATCAAGGGCGGCCACCACCGGTTGCGATCCTTCTACGGCAACGGTTTCGGCAGCAATACCCAGGGGAGTGGCTCCCGAAAAACCGTTCACGTATTCTTCTCCTCCTTTGTAATACCACACATCACCCGACATATCGCTGGGGTAGGCAAAGTAGAGAAATGCCCGGGCGGTCATGGCCACGTTGAGCACGTTCATGCCGGTGCCGCCAAACACTTCTTTGGCAATTACTACCGCGAAGATGGTGGCCAGGGCTACTTGCCAGAGCGGAATGGTGGGCGGCATAATCAGCGGAATGAGCATGCCCGTTACCAGGAAGCCTTCGTTGATGGGGTGACGGCGCACGGCGGAGAAGATCACTTCTACCAATCCGCCGGTGGCGTAAGACACCAGCACGATGGGCAACACCACCTGGGAACCGATCAGTACCTTGTCGATCCAGGTAGCGGTGTCCAGTCCGCCAACGGCCAGAAAGTGGGTATGGCCCACGTTGTAGATGCCGAACAACAAACAGGGAACCAGGGCGATCACCACGGTGATCATCAGGCGCTTCAGGTCGATGGCATCGTGAATGTGCGTGCCCTTGGCCGGAGACGTTTCGCGGGGCGTAAACAAAAAGGTTTCGCCCGCTTCAAAAGCGTAGTAGAACTTCTCGAGCTTGCCGCCCTTCTCGAACATGGGGCGCTGCTGATCTAAAATGTTTCGTAAGAATTGCATACCTAAGGTTCTCGGATTAAGTTAATTCCTTCGCGAATAAGGTGCTGAAAGTCGTGCTTGGAGATGTTGATAAACTCGCACAGGGCGATATCTTCTTCAATCACTTCGTAGATACCCAACGCCTCCATGTCGTCGTAATCCTCAGCCATGATTGCCTTGATCAGGTACTCCGGCAGAATGTCCATCGGCAACACCTGTTCGTAGATACCGGTTTGCACGAACGCCCGTTCTTCTCCCCGCATGTTTGAGTCAAGTACGTACTCCTTTTTGGGGTTCAGAAACGAGAGCAGCCCTATTGCTCTATGGAAACTCAACTTGTTGGTAGTTGGTTTCATCCAGCCCAGAAATTCGTAATAATCTCCTTCGGGGATCACGGTGATCTGATTATCGTAAAAACCCAGGTACCCGTCGGCCGGAATTTTGTTGCCGGTGAGCACGTTGCCCGAGATGTAGCGCACGTGATCGTTCTTAAGGTTGTTGGTCACCAGCTTGTCGATGCACGCTCCCTGGTAGGTGCGGTAGTACTGTGGCTCCTTTACTTCCGAACCGGTGAGGGCGACGAGCTTAGTGCCGTCGTAGACACCATCCAGAAAAAGCCGCCCGATCTGCACCACTCCGTACGGGTTGACCGTCCACACCACCTGCCCCTTGCCGATGGGATCCACATGGTGGATGTGCACCCCCACGTTGCCCGCCGGGTGCGGTCCGGAAAACTTGTGCAACTCAATGCCTTTGGCGGTGCCCGCTACGGACGACACCTCGGCCTCGGCATTCACTCCCAAGTGCACCTTGCCGGTGGTAAGCTTTTTGAGCACTTCAATACCCGCCTCGAAGTAGTTGCCCTGCCCCTTGAGCAAAAAATCGTAGTCGGGCGCCAGCGGGCTGGTATCGAAGGTAGAAACGAATATGGACTTGGGCGTGTCGTCGGGGTTGGCCACAATGCCGTAGGGGCGCTGGACGATCTGCGGCCACACGCCGCTCTTGAGCATCGCTTCCAGGGCGTCTTCTTTCTTCAGAGAAGGTATCTCAGAGATAGAATGCTCCTTGAACTGCTCGTGCTCGATGGTTTTGTCGGCCAGGATTTTTATCTCCAGCAGTTTGCGGCGCTCACCGCGTTTGATCTCCACTACCTCGCCGCTCACCGGGGCGCAGTACATCACCGAGTTCATCTTCTTGTCAAAGAGAATGGGAGAGCCCGCCTTCACGGTGTCACCTTCCTTCACGGTGACCTTGGGGCGAATGAGGCCCGGAAAATCGATGGGCTTAAGAGCGAACGTGTCGGAAAGGGGGGATTCGGCGAGTTGCCGGACTGGCTTTCCGGCTAAGTTGATGGTAAACCCTTTCTTGAGTTTGATGTGTTCAGGCATCAATGCGAGTTATGAGTGCGGTAAAACGCTGCAAAATTAATCAAAATACCCTAACAACCTATAAGTGCACGCGGGGAAATTACGGGATAAATTAGCCCTGACAATTGCGATTGCGGACCGATGAAGACTACACCAGCACATCTAGGGATCGAATGCCCGTGGCCACCTGCTCCATCAACCACATGGGAGTGGAGGTGGCTCCGCACACCCCCACGTGCTCGGCATCAGCAAACCACTCGGGTTGCAACTCCTCTTCGTTGGCAATGAAGTAGCTACGCTCGTTTTCAGCCAGGCACACGCTGTACAACGCCTTTCCGTTCGAGCTTTTCTTGCTGCTCACAAAGATGATCACGTCTTGCTCCTGCGCGAAGCGCTGCAGTTGAGGCTCGCGGTTCGATACCTGCCGACAGATGCTGTCGTTGGCGTGGAACTCTACGGTGTCAAGAGAATTATTAGCCTGAGCCAACCGCTCCTCGATCATCGCCTTGATGCGGTAAAAACCCTTGGTGCTCTTGGTGGTTTGGCTGAACAAGGTCACCGGCCGGGTGAAATCGATTTTGTCCAGGTCTTCGTCGTGCATCACAATGATCGCTTTGCCCCGGGTTTGTCCGGTGAGTCCGATCACCTCAGCGTGCCCCGGCTGCCCGTAGATCACAATTTGTCCCTCAATATCTTCCACGTGGTCGAAAGCATTCTTGACGCGGTTCTGTAGTTTGAGCACCACCGGACACGAGGCATCCACCAACTCGATGTTGTTGGCGAGCGCTAGCTGATAAGTTTCGGGCGGCTCGCCGTGGGCACGAATCAGCACCTTGCAATCGCGCAACTTAGTCAGATCATTGCGGTCGATAATGCGCAAGCCTTTTTTGTGCAGACGCTGCACCTCCATGTCGTTGTGCACAATATCGCCCAGGCAGTACAGGTTGTTGCCGTTGAGCATTTCGTCTTCGGCCATCTGAATGGCGAACTCAACGCCGAAGCAGTAGCCTGAATTTTTATCAATGGTGACTTTCATCGGACAATTACTCATTAGATGAATTTATAATGGAGCGGGCCCAGTCTACTACCTGCGCCACCTGGGCCTCGAAGGTCAGGTGCGTAGTGTCTAGGGTGACCGCATCGTTCGCCTTTACTAGCGGAGATTCTTCTCTACTCGAATCCAACTCATCTCGCTGCAGAAGGTTGCGCTCAATGTCCGAAACCGCCACCGTCTGCCCTTTTTCCCGCAGTTCGGCCTGTCGCCGCTGCGCCCGCACGGTCGGGTCGGCCGTCATAAACACCTTGAGTTCGGCCTGCGGAAACACTTTGGTGCCGATGTCGCGGCCGTCCATGACTACCCGCCGCCCCTCGCCGAGCTGTTGCTGCAACTCCACCAGGGCGTGACGCACCGTGGGCAGGGCACTCACCGGACTCACGTGGTTGGATACCCGCATGCCGCGAATTTCCTGCTCCACGTTTTCGCCATTCAGCAGGGTTTCGTAGCCCGCTCCCCGGGGGTGCGGCTGAAAACCAATCTGAAGATTAGCGAGCGCTTGGGCTACCGCCGTGGCATCAGTCAACTCCACATCGTTTCGCAAGAAGTGCAGCGTCACCGCCCGGTACATGGCCCCCGAGTCCACGTAGGTGTAGCCCAGTTGCTGCGCCACCGCCTTGGCCGTGGAGCTCTTTCCTACTCCGGAGTAGCCGTCGATGGCCACCGTGATGTCGTTGGGCATGGCGCTAGCAGTCTTTTACCGGACAAGGAATGGGGCCTTTTTTGGGAATCCGCCCGGGCTTTTGGGAGGCGCAACCGCCGATGGCCACCAGTGCGGTGATTAGCAAAAATTTTTGGAGTACGTTTTTCATCTCGTCAAGATAGCGCATTATGTTTCCTGATAGAAGAGTAAGGGGTCTACTATTTCTTTTGGCTCAACAAAAAGGGCACGTTTGGTAACTCATTACCTTTGACACAAATCGATCTTACGCTCTTAAAAAACTGACAAACAGAGGTTTACAAATAATTTTGCATTTTTGTTTAATTTTTATTTAAATTTGTTGAACAACCTTGTACGGTCAACGTATCAAATATAAACGCGAAGCTTTATTTTCCCTTTGCAAAAGATTTTGATTGAGTAGTTTTAGGTTGTTGTATTAGTAGTGAAAAAAGTGAATCTGTTGGGTTCACTTTTTTTTATTACTGCTCGTCCAGATTTGCGTACTTTGCGGCTTTCCTCACAACGAAACTTCCGGGGCATTCGTGCGTCGGCTGGCCCGTAAGTTTTCACTTTAGTACGCTATGCTGTATCTCTCCGTAGAATCCCTATCCAAACGCTACCTCACCGCCGAGGGACGGGATAATCACTTGTTTCATAAAATTTCGTTCGGCATTGAGCAGGGGCAGAAGATCGCCCTGGTGGGCATCAACGGCTCCGGAAAGTCTACGCTGATGAAAATCATCGGCGGGCGCGAGGTGCCCGACAGCGGGCAAGTGGCCATCACCAGCGGCGTGCGCGTGGCCTTTGCCGAGCAGCAACCGATCTTCGAGGAAAACGACACCGTGGCTTCGTTCGTGTACCGCAGCGACGACCCCACCCTGGCCCTGCTGCAGGACTATCACCACCTGCTTAACCACGATCCCGCCTCCGACCGCCTGGCCGACGTTATCGGGCAGATCGACAGCCAGAACGCCTGGGATTATGATAGTCAGATCGAGCAAATTCTGGGGCAACTGGGCATCTACGACCTTGACCAACCCACCGCGCAGCTGTCGGGCGGACAGCGCAAACGGGTGGCCCTGGCCAAGGCACTGATCGAGAAGCCCGATCTGCTGCTGCTCGATGAGCCGACCAACCACCTGGATTTGGCCACCATCGAGTGGATTGAAAACTATTTGTCAGCGCAGAACATGGCCCTGCTGCTGGTGACGCACGACCGCTACTTTCTGGAGCGGGTCACCAACGAAATTCTGGAGCTTGAGGGTGGACAGGTCTACCGCTACGCCGGAAACTACGCTTACTTTCTGGAAAAGAAAACCGAACGGATGGCCCAGGAACAAACCGAGGTTACCAAAGCGCAGAACCTGTTTCGCAAGGAGCTGGAGTGGATGCGGCGGCAGCCCAAGGCGCGGGGCACCAAGGCCAAGTACCGCGTAGAAGCTTTCGATGGCATTCAGGAGAAAGCTCAGCAGTCGACCGGGCAGTCTAGCATGGAGCTGAGCATCCAGGGGCGGCGTCAGGGCAAAAAAGTGGTAGAAATTGATGGGCTGACCAAAGCCTACGACGGGCGCACGATCATCGATAACTTTTCGTACACCTTTCGCAAGCAGGATCGGGTGGGCATCATCGGACCCAACGGCTCGGGTAAAACCACCTTTGTGGATATGCTCACTGGCCACAAAGAGCCCGACCACGGGCAGATAGAAGCCGGATCAACCACCGTGTTTGGCTACTACACCCAGCAGGAAATCACCTTCGACGACCGGCAGCGGGTGATCGACGTGGTGAAGGAAATCGCCGAGGTGGTGGAAATGGCTCCCGGACAGTTTATTTCGGCGGGGCAGTTTTTGCAGCACTTCCAGTTTCCGCCCGACATGCACTACCACCGGGTGAAAAACCTGAGCGGCGGTGAGAAGCGACGTCTGCAACTGCTACAGGTGCTCATTCGCAATCCGAATTTCCTGATCCTGGATGAGCCGACCAACGACCTGGACCTGATCACCATGAATATCCTGGAGGACTTTCTGCTGCAGTTTGCCGGTTGCCTGGTAATCGTTTCGCACGACCGCTACTTTATGGACCGCCTGGTGGAGCACCTGTTCGTGTTTGACAGTGACAGTCCGCAGATTACTGATTTTCCGGGCAACTATACCGACTACCGGGCAACCGCCGCGGCGACTTCCGCCCCCAAGCAGAAGCTATCGGCTCCCAAAGCAGCGCCCGTGGCATCGACCTCTTCCGGTTCGTCCTCCAAGGCATCGTACAAGGAAAAACGGGAGTACGAGCAACTGGAAAAGGATATTGCCCAACTGGAAGAGAAAAAGATAAGCTTGGAACAGCGGATGAACGAGCTAGCTATCGCGGGTGCCTCTGACCATACGGAGCTTTCTGATACCGCCGCCACATTGGAAAAAATCATTAGCGAACTGGACCAAAAAACGGATCGGTGGCTGGAGTTGTCGGAGGTGGTGTAGCCAAAAAAATCACTTCCTGCTTTCAAAACCAGTCCAAACTCTCCTATATTGCTGCTACCAATCTATGCAACAATACTTAAGCGCATCGCTGCTGGCTCTCCTGCTGCCCGTTGCCTGTAGCAGTCCCGATACTTCTCAAACCTCCACCGAATCTATGTCTACCACCACGTTCACCGGGGCCGAGGGCGAGGTGAAACTCATCACCCTTGATCCTGGTCACTTCCACGCCGCGCTGGTGCAGAAGAACATGTATCCGCAAATCGACTCGATGGTGCACGTTTTTGCTCCTGCCGGAGACGATCTGCAACAGCATCTCCAGCGTATCGAGCAGTACAATACCCGCGCGGAGAAGCCTACGCATTGGACCGAGGATGTGCACACCGGGGCTGACTTCTTTGACCGGATGATCGCCGAAAAACCGGGCAACGTGGTGATGCTGTCGGGCAACAATGCCAAAAAGACCGAGTACATCCACGCCTCGCTCGAGGCGGGCCTCAACGTGCTGGCCGACAAACCGATGGTGATCGAGCCGTCGGAATATCCGTTGCTGGAAGACGCCTTCCGCGTGGCGCAGGAGAACGACGTGCTGCTGTATGATATCATGACCGAGCGCTACGAGATCACCACCGTGCTGCAGCGGGCGCTGTCCCAACAACCCGCGGTGTTCGGTGAACTCCTTCCGGGAACGGTTGACGAACCGGCCATCTCCAAAGAAAGCGTGCACCACTTCTTCAAGTACGTGTCGGGCAATCCGCTGGTGCGCCCGGCCTGGTTCTTCGACGTGGCCCAGCAGGGCGAGGGCATCGTCGACGTGTCTACTCACCTGGTGGACCTCATCCTGTGGGAGTGCTTTCCCGACCAAGTCATCGACACCACCGAGGTGGAGGTGGTTGCCGCCCGCCGCTGGGCTACCGAACTAAGCCCGGAACAGTTTGAGCAGGTAACCGGCCTGAACGAGTTTCCGGACTATCTGCAAAAAGACGTGCAGGATAACAAGCTCAACGCGTATTCAAACGGCGAGATCAACTTCACCGTGCGCGGCGTACACGGCAAGGCCTCGGTGATCTGGAACTTTCAGGCTCCCGAGGGCGCCGCCGATACCCATTATTCTATCATGCGGGGCAGCCGGGCCAACCTGGTCATTCGGCAGGACGCCGAACAGAATTATCAGACCACTCTGTACGTGGAACCAGCCGTCGGTACCGCCCGTGAGGAACTGGAGATTGCGCTGGAAGCGGCGCTGAAGCAACTCAATGAGCAGTATCCCGGACTCGCCACCCGTCCCGCCGCCGATGGCTGGGAAATTGTTATTCCCGACAAGTTCAGACTGGGTCACGAAGCGCATTTCGCCCAGGTGATGGAGCGCTACTTACAGTATTTAGTCGACGGTGAACTGCCGGAGTGGGAGCATCGGAATATGCTCACCAAGTACTACGTTACTATGCAGGGTTACGAGATGAGCCGGTAACCTGGCAACGATAAGCGGCATCTAGCGCGCGGCACTTTGCAGAATATTCGCTATACTAGCGCGTCAACCTAACTTTATGAAGAAACTCATCCTATCCGTAGGCGCAGCGGTATTGCTCCAGTTACTATTCACCTCGTGCCACAGCACCGACGAGCAAAAGGTGCTTCGGCTGGCCCATAGCCTGTCGCCCGACCATTCGGTGCACAAAGCGATGGTCTACCTGGGCGAGGTGCTGGAAGAGAAGTCGGGCGGACAACTCACCGTCAAGATTTATCCCAGCGCCCAACTGGGAGCCGAGCGCGAAACGGTCGAGCTGCTGCAACTGGGCAGCGTGGCCATCACCAAGGTGTCGGCCGCGGTGATGGAAAGCTTCGCCGAAGAGTATAAGGTGCTGGGCCTACCTTACTTATTTACCGACAAGGCACACGCCTTTCGGGTGTTCGATGGGGAAGTGGGGCGCGACATCCTGCTGTCGGGTGAGAAGTTCTGGTTGCGGGGACTGGGCTTCTACGACGCTGGGTCGCGCAGCTTCTACGCCAAAGAAAAACCCATCACCAACCCCTCCGACCTGGCGGGCATGAAGGTGCGGGTGATGAAAAGCAACACCGCTATCAACATGGTGAAGGCCATGGGCGGCACCCCTACTCCCATTCCCTTCGGAGAAATCTATACCGCCCTGCAAAGCGGCGTGGTGGATGCCGCCGAGAACAATCCGCCCAGTCTGTATCTGTCGGGCCACTACGAAGTGTGCAAATATTATTCTATCGACGAGCATACGCAGGTGCCCGACGTGCTGTTGATCGGCAAGCCGGTGTGGGACGCCCTCACCGAGCAGGAGCGCGCCTGGGTGCAGGAAGCCGCCGACGCCTCGGTGGTGCGGCAGCACGAACTATGGCGCGAATCGGAAGAGGAAGCCATGAACGCCCTCAAGGCCGCCGGGGTGCAGATCAACTATCCCGAGAAAGACCCCTTCGCCGCCGACGTGCAGGGGATCTACGCGGACTACCGTGCCCAACCCCAGCTGGATGAACTGATCCGGCGCATCCAAGCCCTCGAATAATATGGCCCTACGCAACGCGGTCGACCGCGCCGTCCGTTTTCTGCTCGTCGTCCTGATGTCGGCCATTGTGATCGACGTGCTGCTACAGGTGTTTAGCCGCTACCTGTTCAACGCGCCCCTGAGTTTCACCGACGAACTCGCCAGTTTTCTGCTCATCTGGCTGGGACTGCTCGGCTCGGCCTACGCCACCGGCGAAAAGCAGCACCTGGCCATCGACCTGCTGGCCATGCGGGTATCTCCGACGAGCCAGCGGCGGCTGGAGGTGATCGTCACCGGGCTGGTAGTGATATTTGCCGTAGCGGTGCTCATCGTGGGCGGAAGCTGGCTGGTGTACACCGGCTTTCTGTTCGGGCAGCTATCCGCTTCGCTGCAACTCTCGCTGGGCTACGTCTACCTGATTGTGCCGATCACCGGCGTACTCATTGCCTACTACAGCATCGACAATACCTTCCGCCGCCATCAGACCACTCCCGCTAGTCCGCCGAAGACCCTCGGAATGGACTAGCCCTCGGTTTCATTCAATCATTCGCCCCCTTCAGTCCTTCAATTTATGGAGTCTTTTGAAATCATCGTTTTAGTTGTCAGCTTCTTGGCCCTGGTGACGTTGGGCGTGCCCATTGCTTACAGCATCGGGCTGGCGGGCATCATCACCATGCTGTTGTCCATCGACTACCTGCCCGCCGTGGCCACCTTCGCGCAGCGCATGGCCACCAGCCTGGACAGCTTCACCCTGCTGGCGATTCCGCTCTTTATTCTGGCGGGGCAACTGATGAACAACGGCGGCATCGCCACCCGGCTGGTGGAGTTTGCCAAGGTGCTGGTGGGGCGGCTGCCCGGCGGACTCGCCATCGTGAACGTGCTGGCCAACATGCTGTTTGGAGCCATTTCGGGCTCGGCGGGAGCGGCGGCCTCGGCCATTGGTAGTATCATGCACCCGCGCATGAAGGCCGAAGGCTACGACGAGAACTTCAGCGCGGCGGTGAACATCTCGTCGGCCACCACCGGGCTGGTGATTCCCCCTAGCAACATTCTGATCGTGTACTCGCTGGCCAGCGGGGGCGTGTCGATTGCCGCCCTGTTCGTGGCCGGTTACCTGCCGGGCATCCTGATGGGACTAGCCCTGATTGTGGTGGCCGGCACCTACGCCTACCGCCACGACTACCCGCTGGGTGACAAAGTGACGCTAGGCGAGGGCTTCCGCAAGTTCCTGGACGCGCTGCCGAGTCTGCTGCTGCTGGTGATCGTGCTGGGCGGCATCATCGCCGGGGTGTTCACCGCCACCGAGGCCTCGGGCGTGGCGGTGCTGTATTGTATGGTGCTGGCCTTCTTGTACGGCGAAATCTCGTGGCGCGACCTGCCCGAGATTATGATCAAGACCTCGCTCACCACCGCCATTGTGCTGCTGCTGGTGGCCACCTCCATCGGCCTGTCGTGGATCATGGCCTACCAGGAAATTCCGCA
This sequence comes from uncultured Cytophagales bacterium, assembly GCA_963833215.1. GTDB lineage: Bacteria > Bacteroidota > Bacteroidia > Cytophagales > Cyclobacteriaceae > Tunicatimonas. The sequence continues at coordinate 66,110 of CAWHXE010000016.1, forward strand.
GAGCGTGAGCGCCGGGCTGCTATCGCTGTCCGACAACCCGATTGTCATCCTGCTGCTCATCAACCTGGTGCTGTTGTTCGTGGGAGTGTTTATGGACATGACTCCGGCGGTGCTGATCTTCACGCCCATCTTCTTGCCGGTGGTCACCAGCCAGTTGGGCGTGGACCCGGTGCACTTCGGCATCATCCTAATTGCCAACCTGTGCGTAGGGTTGTGCACGCCCCCGGTGGGCACGGTGTTGTTCATCGGCTGCAGCGTGGCCGACGTAAAGATCCAGTCGGTGGTGCGGCCGCTTATCCCCTTCTTCCTGGCCATGATTGTGGTGCTCATGCTGATCACCTACGTGCCCGCCATTAGCTTGTGGCTGCCAAGCTTGTTTGATTTGTAGGGGGGTGGGTTGACATTAGATAGGATCGCTGATTGGGGTCGGAGGACGCTATCGCTACCCTCCGACCAGTCTAAATGCTTCAAGAGTAATTTTATTCTTTGTATTTAAGGTTTGAAAAAAGATAACTCACATGTTTCATTTTGATCCTGTTTTAGCTGCTATTTTTTTGCTAATAATAACATTGTATTTGAAACAAATATTCCATTGGAAATATTTGAAGGAAGTTAGAAAAGACTTAAGTCAATACGAATCAGAAAACAACTTTAAACGCAGAAGTGATTTGTCTAAAAATAATGAGTATTGGCATTATAGTACAGTTAACTTTGAAACATTGATACCTTTTTTTATCAGAGATAAACCAGACAGAGAAAATAGCAAAGCAGTAAACTATGCGCGGCTTGTTACGTTATTCTTAATATTATCATGTACTCTTTTAGTTTCTATTATCTTATTCCTCATTTTCTAAGAAAAACAAGAGCTTGCGCCCTCCTGGTCACAGGGTAGCGAGGCGTGTGGTACCCGGCATCCCGAGCGACGGCCGTTACGACCTTTCATGTCCTGTACTCCACCGGACATCCTCATCACTGGTCGGAGGGTAGCGAAGCGTCCTCCGACCCTAGCCGGGCGCCCCACCAACCAAATAGAGCGTCCGCTCGGTCTTCCTCCAATACTAATCTACAGTTGTTACTTTATGTAATTAGTTTAGGAGCATCCTCCCGATTTTTGTATCTTTCATCACCGAACAATGATACTCCCATGATACGAAAATTTTTGATTCCTCAAGAACGTACCTACGTGCTTGAACTACCCAAGTCGTTCTTAGGCAAAGAGGTAGAAGTATTGGCGTTTGAAGTTAACGAGGAGAAGAAAGTGGTGTCCAGTAAGTCCTTAAAGGACATAGAAGAAGAACTGATGGGTCTTACCGTCAATGATCCTGACTTTGCGTTCGGCCGATTAGAATCCAGTCTTGGTCATCGGGAGTAGTCAGCGAGGGCGAATCGGTGGTGGCGTACGCACCCAACGGAGTCTCGGTACCCGTGCGAGGATTGAACCACGCAAGCTGGCAGCGTTCTCCGCCTAGCAACGACAATGTTACCTTAACGGTGCGTCCCGACGGAATATACGTCACCGACCGAGAAGAGTCAGAAGCGAAGGCCGTAACGGCGTAGTCGTTGGTAGCGTACCCGCCGCTGCCTTCGGTCACAAACGCACCGTACCAGTCGGGCTGCAGATTGGGCCAGCCGACCGACATCATGAGCGGCGGCAGATACTGTAGGCTTCGGGCTCCGGAATACTGCATCACTTCCCGCCAATCGTCGCGCAGGTGCCAGTTGGGAGAGCCGTAGGCGTGGCCCGTGGCCCCCGACAACAGGGCCCAGTACGCCTGCTTGCGCACCTGCCGGGCCGAACCAAGCTCATCGTGCTCTCCCTCGTAGGTAGACTCTCCCAGAAAAAAGGGGCGCGCGGGAGTTTTCCGATACGCATCGTAGCACACTTCGTATACGTCGGGCTGGATCTTGTTCCAGGCTTTGCCAAATCCGCGGAAGTAGGTGTACACCATCAACACGTCGAGCCAGTCGGCTTCCGGAAACACGTCGGTGCTGCTGTGGGTCGAGGCCGCGTGGTAGGTAAAAAGTTGATTACTCGCCTGCCGGTGTAGCCCATCGGCCATCGCCTCAATCTCTTCCAGGGCGTTGAAAGGATCGTTGTCCCCGCCGAGCACCCACATGATGTGGTCGTAGTCGCCGTAGCGCTGGCCTACCCACGCCCCGTAGGCGCGTGCTTTCTCCACTCCGTTGCGGTTGAGCGGCAGCAGGTTGCCCTGCTTATCGGTGCCCGCGTAGTCTTCGCCGCAGCAACCTGACCATAAGGGCACCAGGGCCAGCAGTAATTCCTGTCGCTGCGCTTCCATCACCACGCTGTCTACTCGCTGGAAAAAACGTTCGTTGGGTCGACTCAGATCGTAATCACCCTCGAAGGGAAGCTCTCCGTAAAGGTTCTCCAATCCCTTTCCTCCGGTCAGCATCACCTGTAGCGCGCTGAAGCCTTGTGCTTTTCGTATCCGCATATACGCGCTCACCTCATCCATTGTTAACTTGAAAAACAAGAACCAGGGGGTGTCGGCCTGGTAAAGAAAGGGCGAACCCTGGGCAGTGACCAGATAGCGTTGGTTTTCGCTGACCGACAACGGAAAGGTCGCCGACGGATTGGGCGGGGTAGATTGACTCAGGCTGCTAAGACTCAGAAGGCAACCCAGGGTGCCGAGGAAGATATACTTCATTTTGCGGGGGTATAATCAGAAAGATGTCAATTGTAAATTTAGGTAACTTCACGCACTCCGCACCGGACCCAGCAACTCATCCACCGCCACCGTAGTCTCTACTCCGGGCACCGGCAGGGCCACCGTGTCGCCGGATTGCCGGATGTTGATGCTTTTGTAGGTACCGGGTGCGGGCGTGCGGTGCACCTCTATCTCGTGCTTGTTGATGTTGACCAGCCACAGCTCCGGGATCCCCGCCGTGGCGTACAACGGACGCTTTACCTCATAGTCGATATTCCATGTGGTGTGGGCCACCTCGATGACCAGCAAAATGTCTTCGGGTTGCGCCGCCTGGGTAGCGTAGAAGTCGGGCTGCGGTTTTAGCAGGGTGATATCCGGCTGCGGTTCGCTGTGGTCGGGCACCACAATTGGGCTTTGCGTTCTCACGATTGCCCGCTTGCCAACTATTTCTTTTATCAAATTGCTGATGCGATCTACGACCGCTACGTGCAGTTTCCCAATTGGGCTAATGTTAATAATTTCTCCGTGAATAAGTTCTACGCGATCCTCCTCGGTGAGAATACCGGTCTCGATAATCCGGTGGTAGGTGTCGGTGTTGATGGTGTGACGTTCCAGCGTGACGGCCATATGATAAAAAGTTTAGTGAGTAGCCAAGATACAAAATAATGGGTGGGAACGCGCCGTTCCACGGTGGCCTTGGCGCGTGCCCACAACCCTAAATGATTAATTACTTATTGCCCCTGACACTAGTTCGTCTACCAGTTCCTCTACCACCTCGGGATAATGCTGATGCTCTAGGCGGTGCACCCGGGCGGCCACGTCTTCCGGGCCGTCGGCAGGGAGCACGGCGCAGCGCACCTGCCGGATGAGGCGGCCTTCGTCGTAGTGCTCGTTCACGTAGTGGATACTGATGCCGGTTTCGGTTTCCCCGGCGGCCACCACCGCTTCGTGCACGTGCCGACCGTACATGCCCTTGCCCCCGTAGGCGGGCAGCAGGGCCGGATGCAGGTTGACGAGGCGGTTGGGATAGGCCGCAATGAGCGTCGGCGGAACCTTAAGTAGAAACCCGGCGAGCACGATCAAATCGACGGAATGATCACGCAATTGATGAAGCATCGCATCGGTGTCCGTCAGCTCCTGCTTCGTAAAAACTACCACCGGCACGCCGAAGCGTTCGGCTCGGGCAATCACTCCGGCGCGCGGATTGTTGGTGAGCAGCACGGCCACCCGGCCCCGCGGGTGCTCGGCAAACCACTCAAACAGGCGTTCGGCATTGGTGCCACTGCCCGAAGCAAAAATAGCGATATTGATCATGGTAACTGATAGAGATTTACTGCTCGAACGACTGAATCATCCACGTAGGGTAGCGCACCCAGTCGATCTGCCGGTAGATTTTCATGTTTTGGTCGAAGTAGAGCCAGATGGTGAAGTCTTCGGGCCACTCCTGCAACTCATTGTGCCAAAAGAAGGGACTGAGTCGCCCCTGTCCCACCACCACGCTGTCTTGCACCAGCATGGTTTGCAGCACCAGGTGCTTCTGGTCGGGCACAATCTTGCGGAAACTGGTGTCGGGCCAATTGTAAAAATCCTTAAAGGCTTCAATTCCTTCGGCCTCGAAGCTGAGGTTGGCATCTTTGAAGTAGATGTCGTCGCGGTAGAAGGTAAGCAGACTGTCCCAGTCTTCGCGCTGCTGATACACCTCGAAGTAGGCCTGGGCAGTTTCGCGCGTCTGTTGTTCACGCGGCGGCTCCGCCGGTTCGCAGGCGATGAAGGCTAGCAGCAAGCTGGTGAATATGAATTTATGTAACATAACGATACCGCCAAGATATTATCAACGTAGGGCTTGAGGCCCTGCGCTGGTAGTGAACCCCTCGCTTCTCTCTTCGTTCAACCAGCAATCATCTAACTGCCTGGAGGGCATCACCGGGCAGATTATTTAGGGTGTAAAACAAGCGGTTGTTGATCAGGGGCACGCCCTGCTCGCTGGGCAGTCCAGTGATTTGTACGTCGTAGACGTAGCCGGGTTGCAGGGCCGGTAGCGTCAGGGCCACCTGCATCCCGTCGTCCGATACCGTAACTTCCTGCACCGGCACCGGGGTCACATCTATCTGCGGCGAGCCGTAGTCGCGGTGGTATTCATAATAGTAACGCTGCACGTGGTAGTTGCCGGGATTGGCGGCGGCCGAGCGGTCTACCGGACGGGTGAATGTCAGATCAAAGCCCCGGGGAGTCACATTCATCCGCAACACGTCCATCGGACGGCCACCCTGATAAGTCACGCGCTGGATGCCCTTGTCGCCCACCCACACGTAGGCGGTTTTGCCCAACCACAGGCTGCCATCGGGGGCAAACGCCATCCGGTGGTTGCCGATGGAAAGCTGCATGGAATCCATGAAGTTCACGCAGGCCCCTTGATACGCTCCCTGCACCTTCTCCAGCATCACGCGCATGATGCGGGGGTAGTCCATCTCTCCCACGAGCAACTGCCCGGCGAACGGACCAAATTCGGTGTTGTCGGGAATGAGCAGGGGCTGGGTGGGTGAATTGGCCATAATGGTGTGTGGAAACAGAACGGCGGCTCGGGTGCGCAGGCTATCCAGCGTGGCCACCGGCAGGGTGAGCGGGTCCACGTTCCAGCCGTCGCGCCACACCAGGCTTGAGGGTTGCCCGTAAAAATTCCCCTCCTCCACGTGATACAACTTGCTGGTGCCCAACCAATCGCCCTGGTTATCGGTGACGAACAGGTCGCCCTGCTGGTCGAAGCCTAGTCCGTCGGGCGAGCGGAAGCCGTTGGCAAAGGGGATTAGTTTACCGGCGGGAGTAAGTTTCATCACGTAGCCCCGGTAAGGCACGCAGGAGTACATGCGCCCGTCGCGCCCCAAAGGGTTGAACTGGCCCCGCACCTCTTCCCACACGCCCGCGTTGCTAGAAGCGCAGTTTAGCGAGAAATATAGATTACCCTCAGCATCGGCCACCGGTCCGAAGGCAAACTCGTGGTAGTTGCCCGACATCCCGAAGTCGTCGTTCACCGTCTGGTAGGTATCTACCGTGCCGTCACGATCGGCATCGATCAGCTTGGTGAGTTCGGGACGCTGCATCACCAGCACCTCGTGGTTGTTGAGCACCCGCACTCCCAACGGGTCGTGCAAACCCTCGGCGAACAGGCTCCACGCTTGCGTGGCCGGGTCGTAGATCATCACCTCGCCCCGGTGAAAGGCCACCATCAGCCGACCGTCGGGCATAAAGTCCATGCCGCCCACCTCCGGGGTGAGTCCGGCGGGCAGGGGAATGTCTTCTACCGCGTAGAAGTTATTCAGACGGGGATCGTCGATCAACCGGCTTTCTTCGGGCAGCAGGGTGCACGCTCCCAGACAAATAATGGCAATCGCGTAAGCCAGACGCTTCATATCTCGGTGATGGTTATGGTGAATTCCTGGGCTTCTTCGGGCGAAAGTTTCAGGTAGTCGCCTTCCCAGCGCCCTTTATTGCAATAAACATTCGTATTGGGATACGACGCCTTGGCCAGCCAGAGCGGTTGCTTGAGGCCGGTGAAGGTCATGATGCGCTTAATGCCCGGCTGCTCCAAGGTGGGCACAATCCGCTCGGTCACTTCCGCCCCGTCCAGCGTATAGCGGAAGGTTGGGTAACGCTTGTGCATGGTGTACCCCTGAAATTCGGCCCGCGGAACGTGCTCCCGCTGCCCCAGGCGAAAGGGAAAATCAGTACTGTCGCGGTAGAATACGGTGCCCACCAGTTCGGCCACCTCCTTGCCCTTGCCCGCCCAGTTCTTGGTCATGTCCAGGAAGCCTCCCTTCCAGGCGTAGCGCAGGCGGCACGCTCCGGCGTCCCAGCAGTAACTCACGTTGCCGAGCAGTCCTACGGCAATGCCCGCCGGTCCACAGTCGGGCATAAAGGTGCGGTACATCGCCGGTAGCATGTCGGGATACGGATGTTTGGGGGGCAGCGAAGCCCGCTCCGGCCGGTCGTCGGCGGTGCGGCGCACGGAAGGCACGTTCACATCCTGCGCCAGGGGCGGCAGTTGGCTGGAAGTCACGTACATGGCGCCGTACATCACCGCGCCGTGGCCCGGGTAGGTGCATACGTAGGGGTACACGCCTTCGCGGTCGGGCACGTCGAACGCGATGGTTTGCCGCTGGTCGGGGGTTAGGATTGGAATTGCGGCAATGATCTTGTCAGATTCGGGCACGTAGCCCCGCGCGTTGCCCTGATCGCCCAGGTTGAGGGCCAGGTTCACGATCTCCTCGCGGTAGCCGGGCTTGGTGAACACCAGGTTGTGGGCCATCTCGTCGGTGTTGATAAGGGTGATCACCACGTGAGCACCGGGGGGCACCCGGAAGCGCACCGTATCGTACTGCAAGCCGGAGATCGCACGGAGGGTGATTCGGACGGTATCGGGCGCGGGGGCAGCGGCGGGCAGCAGCCGTTGCGGAGCGCTGTCTGCCAGCAACAAGGCAACGAACAAACGAAGTAGGCAGGTGATCATCGGCGAGGCAGTGGGTTGCCTAAATATACTAAAATAGACGAGTTTGCCAGCGCTTGGTCGGACAATATGCATCTCTGCGGGCGCGGTTGATCAACTCGATGGCCGGTTCTTTCGGGACACCCGGCAAACCTGTTCCACGTCCCCTAGAAATAGGTATTGACGGCAAACCGAAACTGCTCTATAAATATTCGCTTGAACGCCGTGATGTTGTTTTGCTCGTAGAAGATGAGCATGGCTTTTTTATACGCAATGGAGTCTACCGTTCTAAAGGAGATCGGACAATAGTTATTGGCAATAAGGATCGCGTTGCTGATGATCCTGGCGGTTCTTTTATTTCCGTCCACAAAACCCTGGATGTAGGAGATGAGTACCAACGCCAACAGCGATTTATCGAAAACGCCGGGTTTTCGGTTGATCAATTCGCACATGCTATCAAACGCTTCTTTGATTTGAAACTGATTGTCTAGCGGTCGGTAGTTGGTGCCCGTGATCCCTACCCTTCGGTTTCTGAGATTTCAACTGATTCCCAGTTCTTTGGTCAAGATACTGTGGATATCCTTTATTGCTCGGATAGACAGGGTTTGCAAAAAGTCAGGATGAGCCACAATGAAATCAATGGCTTCTTTGTGATTCAACAGCATCACCGCTTCGTCCTTGTGTTTACCGGCGGCAGTTTGTTTTTCTTTCAGTAGCCGTTCGGTTTCCAGCAGGGTGTAGGTATTGCCTTCAATCTGAGAGGATTTCCAACTCAAGTCAATGGCTAGTCGTTCAATTTCTTTGTCGTACTCCGTTGCTGACAGCTGCGCGACGTTTCCCGAGTAATTGGCTTGCAACTCGTTTAGTTTATTCCCCTCCTCATCGGTAAACAGCTCAATGGCGAATAACTCCTTCTGAATTAGGGCGAAATTAAAAGTTTCCTGTATTTTCCGGTCATCTATATCCTTCTCAAAATACATTTCCGAATCTATCGAATGAAGTATTTGATACGATTTTCCTACGTTGTACGTGCTACTTCTTTTGTTTCCGGATCTATCAATTAGCTTTTTATCTACCAGCTTGGCCAACATTCTTTTGGTCGTAGAATAACTGTTATCCGAAGCCAGTCGCTCGTGAATCTCACTCAACGATAAACCGGGATTCCTTGATAGGATTGAGATAATTTGGTCTTGAATCTCCATATAAAGCCGTTGAAGCTCAAAAGTAAATCAAAAACAGACCAAATTCAACCAAATTTGAGCTTCAAATCGATATTCATTGACCTTCAAATTACCTGTCACTCTAAATCTATCGTCAGTTTGCTTCCTCAATCGCCAGCACCAGCGATTGCAGCGGAGCCAGGGTAATTGGAATAGCCGCATCATCAGAAACCGACCACGTTAGCTTGGTATCAGAAGAAAGCGTATCACGCAACGCGTAGGTATTGCCCTTGTTTAGCTGCATTGCCTGCTGGGCCGTAGTCGGAATTTTCAGATCAAACTGTTGCGTTTGCTGCGCGTCCAGGTTGGTGACGATCAGCCAGCGTTGTTGCTCGGTGAACCGCAGAAAAGCGTACACTTGGTTAGAATAACCTTCGGTGTGCTCCCGATTATAGGGATGCAGGTCGTAGAAGTTACCCCGGGCGATCACGTCTTCGTGCGCCAGATTGAGCAGTTGCTGATAAAATTGTCGTAGGTTTTGCTGCGTCTCACTCAGTTGCCCGCCGTCGTAGCGGTGGTCGTTCACCCACTTCTGGTGCTCGGGCACGCCCCAGTAGTCGAAGATGGTGGTGCGTCCGTCGTCGCCGCTAAAACCCTCGTTGGCTCCGCCGGGTTCGCCCACTTCCTGTCCGAAGTACACCATCACCGGACTGGTATGCCACAGGGCCGTGATCACCATCGCCGGTTCGGCCCGCACCGGATCGCCCGCGAAGAAGCGGGAGGCGATGCGCTGCTCGTCGTGGTTCTCCAGAAAGCGCAGCATGTGGTGGTTGATGCCCCGTAGTGACTGCCAGATGTCGGTCAGGTGATCGGTGGTGCCGCGCCCTTCCACCACCGCCCGCAGGGTGTCATACAACTGCACCTTGTCGTAGAGGTAATCAAAGCTCCCCTGCTCGATGTACGTGCGGTAGGCTTGGGGATTGTAAATTTCGGCCACGAACACCAGGTCGGGATGCTGCTGCTTTACTTTGGGAATTACCCACTCCCAGAACTCCACGGGCACCATCTCGGCCATGTCGCAGCGGAAGCCGTCTACCTGCTTGCCGGCCCAGTATTGCAAAATGTCGTGCATCTTGTGCCAGGTATCCGGAATCGGCTCGAAGTGCGTTTGCCGACCGTTCATGTAATCGACGCCATAGTTAAGTTTGATGGTTTCGAACCAATCATCCACGGTGGGGTCAGCCACGAACTGGTCATTGCCGGTGGCCTTAGCCGGGTTCTCGTCAAACTTCCCGTTTTTGGTGGGGAAAGTTTGGTCGCCCAACGAATTGTAGCCGGGCGGCACCCGAAACGGCTCGCCCACGATGTAGTAGAAGTTGTTGTTCGGGTCAAATGCCTGCTGGATGTTATCCTGCGCTCCGAAGTTCCTCACACTATCGGGCTTGGCGTCTGACTGGTAGAAACGGGCCACGTGGTTGGGCACAAAATCGATGAGCACCTTGAGGTCTTGGGCGTGGGTGCGCTCCACCAGCGCCTCAAACTCCCGCATGCGGTTGGGCACATCTTCGGCCAGGTCGGGGTTCACGTCGTAATAATCCTTGATGGCGTAGGGTGACCCGGCGCGGCCCTTCACCACGTCGGCATCGTCGAGCGGAATGTCGTATTGTTGATAATCATGCAGCACGGCGTGCTCGATCACCCCGGTGTACCAAACGTGCGTGGCGCCCAGCTCCCTCAGGCTTTGCAGGGCCTGCTCGTTGATATCGCTGAACTTCCCGACTCCGTTTTCTTCCTGCGTACCAAATGGGGCGTTTTTGGTTTGGAGATTACCGAACAGCCGGGTAAACATCTGGTAAACCACCATTTTTTGGCTATCTTTTGCGTCGTTGATCAGCAGATTGGAGTCTTGTTGAGCCAGGGACTGAAGTTGTTCTTGATAATTGCTGGATTCGTTCATAGCGGGTTGAGAGGTACAGTGGGCCAGGCTGATGGCGATGGCGGGCAGAATAAGCGGGAAAAACCGACGTTTTATCATAAAAGGGAGTGCTTTCTCGCAAAAGAAAACTATTTCTAAAGGCTTTGAAAGTTCATCCGTACATTTATCCGTAAGCCTAAGCACCGCGCGGGTACCTTTTTCTAATAATACGCCAAAAACCGCGATCACTTACCACCTACTTTTAGCTATGACCAATTATTTTCGCCCCCCCTTTGTTTGCGCTTGGTTGCTTTTTGTTGGCTGGAATATTTCTCCGGCGCAGGCGCAGAAAAACCTGAGTTGGGCCGTGGGGTCGGGACTCACCCAGTACGGGGGCGACGTGAACGAAGGGCAAATCGGTAGCCACCGGGCGGCGCTCAACGTGGAGGGTTGGTATCCCCTCACCGACCGCTGGCAGTTGAAGTCTGGCCTCAGCGTGTACGGACTGCGGGGGCAAGACGTTGACCCTACTCGAGCCCGCAGCTTTCGGTCACGCAACGTGGAGCTTTATTCTTCGGCACTGTACTACTTTCGGCGGGGATTGCTCACGCCCTTCGCCCACGCCGGACTGGGCATCACCACCTCGCGCCCCCGGGGCGAAAGCCAGCTGGGCTTATGGGATTTGCGCGACGTGCAGCCCGAAGGACGGCGGGTGCCGGGTCTGCTGGCCATGATTCCCTTCGGACTGGGACTGGAGTACGAAATCAACCCCATGCTGTCGGTGGTGGTGGACGCGGCGGCGCGCTACGTGCTGAGTGATCAACTCGATGCCGTGAGCCAGGAAACCGTGGCGCAGGAAGCGCTGAGTCCGCTGGCCACTGACTATTACCGGTCGCTCCCGGACCCCGCGGTGCGTCGCCTCAACGAAGCGGGGGTCGTCGCCGGAGGCAACTCGGCCACCAACGACTGGTACGGTATGCTGCTGATCAAGATCAAGTTCACGCCCTGGTCGGGTTGCCTGAATCCGCACCGTTATTCGCGTCCTCAAGGAAGACAACGGGGAAAGAGGAACTACCGACCGGCCTAGTGCCCCCGGCACTAATAGTTTTCGTACTTTACTTCGGAGGCGCGGTTCATGGCCGAGAAGCGCACGAAGAGGGTAAGCGGCAAGCTCGTACTATCTCCCATGCACGCAGGCGCGGGGTCTACGTAGTAGACGTAGTACTTCTGGCTGCGGGTAGCTAGTTCCTGCCGGTCGGGTTTGCCCAGCGTGGCCCAGATTTCTTCCTGAGTGAGTCCTTTCAGATACTTATCGGCCACAAACAATGTTTCTTTCATATCGGCCCGCACGCCCGTGCAGCCGTTGGGGTCGGACCGAAATGCTGCTTCGTCGAAGTCTTCGATGTCTACGGCGGACTGGCAGCTGATTAAAAGAAGCGAGAAAAAAAGTAGGAGAAGGGATTGATTCATGGGGGTTCGGATGCTTTCTGAAAGGTTTAGCAGTTTGATAATTTGTGAGGGTAGCTCAGCTACGGGATACAACACCTTTCAGTAGCTACTAGCCTGGACTTATAGGCATTTTTAGCGCGCTATAACTCCACTTGTAGCAAGTATCACACGTACTAACTGATGTTGTATTTTCAACTGTAAAGTAGCATCACTAGTTTCTTCATTTTTCGATCAGCTTCTGTAAAGCTTCATTGAACCTGTTTGGGACGAATTCAGAATACTTTAGAGAACTGATACTGTATTTATACAGTTTATACGGTTCCCTAAGTTCGTCAAATTTACCGTCTTTATTTTTGTCTAATCCGACCCTGATACTGATCAGGTCAGTTTCAGGCATTGGATCAAACTTTATAACTGTTGTGTTTGGTATTTCAAGTTTAGTCAAAGCCGAATCAGAAATTTGATAGATATAAAGTTGCTGAAAGTCCTCTTGATTCAGAAAATCATCACTATTTGAGTCAGTTGAAGCCCCCTGAAAAATCAGAAGACGTTTGTTTGCGAAATTTATGTAGGTCCAACGGTTGATTGATACTTTGAAATCAAAAATTACGCGGTACGTTTGTATTTTGTTGTTGTACAAAAGGAAATTATTAAAGTATCCGTAGTAATCCAGATAAACAAATTCAGACGACTCAAAAGTATCAAGCAGCCCTAATTGTGCCTCAGGTCCTCGGACATTCTCAGAAACTTCTAAATTTATTTGGCTTACGGGGATAACAAATTCAGTTAATCCAGAGTCTAGGTGCACTGGGTCTAAATAAGTCACTTCCTGAAATCTCTTTAATACCGAATCAGGACTCTCATCTTCTACAACCATCACTCCTTCTTCACCGAGTTGAGTGTTCGGGAAAATGTCCTGGTAAAATTCTAATAGCAACATCAAACCGCCAACCAAGACAAAAACGGTTACTAAAGTGCCAAACACCGCAAGAAGGACTTGATTGTACTTTCTAATTCTTTCCATCTTCTAATTTCATTGGAGTCAATAAGCGAATACTACCCCTTTTTGACCGCACTACTAATAACCAAACCACCGAAATCAGCAAATAAACCCCGCCCAGCGTCAAGGACAGGGTGACGTCCGGAATAAAATAGTAGAGGGCCATCCCTACTCCCACCGAACGCAGCACTTCAACGTAAACCGCCCAGCCGCGATTTTCCAACAAATAGCCTAAGCTCACCAGCGTGCTCACCACCAGCGCCGACAAACCCACCTGCTCCGCAATGCTGTGTTGCCCGGCGCTGAACAAAAACCAGGCGGTGCCCGCCAGCGTCAGCACAAACTGCACCAGCACGTACCCATTCAGCGAACCGCCTCCTTTGGTGTCGTACTTGCGGTAGGTGTCGCGGTCCACTTCCGGGGGAGCCAGGTAGCCACCCAAGTGCTCGGGCTGCCAGCCGGGTTTGTTCACGATGATCCGCACGCGGTCGCTCCAGCGCGGACTCTGCCGCAGCAACTGGCCCATGTAGGCGTAGTGCTTGAAGTTGACCCACACCGGGTTCCAGCTGTCTACCGACTGCGTCACTCCGTAAATCGGTCGTTCCTCTTCCTGCTGAAACGTACCAAACAGCTTGTCCCACACGATAAACACCCCCGCGTGGTTCTTGTCGATGTACTTGGGATTACGCCCGTGGTGCACCCGGTGGTGCGAGGGAGTGTTGAACACGTGCTCGAACCAGCCCAGGCGACCGATGCTTTCGGTGTGAATCCAGAACTGGTAGAGCGTGACGAAGGCCGAAACGGTCACAAAAGTTAACGTATCGAAACCAATGACGGCCAGGGGCAAGTAGAAGAAGAACGTCCATAGCACCTGGAACGAGCCCTGCCGCAGGGCCACCGACAGGTTATAGTCTTCGCTCTGGTGGTGCACCACGTGTCCGCCCCAGAAAAGATTAATTTCATGACTCTTGCGGTGCGCCCAGTAGTAGCAAAAATCCACCAGCACGAACAGGATCACGATGGTATACCAGGTGACCGGCACGTGAAACAGGGCTCCGTATTCGTATACAAACTGGTACACCGCCACGGTGGCCACCTTGAAGAACAGGTTGGTGATCTGCTGGGTGATACCGCAGCTGATGTTGGTCACCGCATCGTTGAGCCGGTAGTGCGATTTACGCTGCACGAACTGGATGGTCAGTTCTACGGCGATCAGCAGAGAAGTAGATCGGAATGGATAAGATGATGGGATTCAGTTCCATAGCTGCGATGGGATGGTGCCTTGCCAAAAATACTGAAATCAATCGGCAAAAAACAGTTCGCCGGGTTGATAGTTGATACGCTACTATGCACACCAATAAATTTGTGAACGCAGCCTGGGTGCTCACGTTTTTGCTGTTTTTTGCGGCGCTCACCTTCGGATACGCCGCCCTGCCCGAGCGTTTCAGTCCGTTCGAAAGCATGAGTCTTGACCGCGAGACCTTCTATTACCTGTCTCTGCTACTGTTTGTGCTGGTGAACTTACCGGCCTTAGTCTTGCGCCGCCTGCTGGAGGCCTTGCCGGTGTCGGCTAGTCTCTACGCCCGGAACGAGGCGTTCAAGGAGCGGTTCATTGCTTGGTTCGGGGGATTTATGGTGGCGATCAACGTCTGCCTGATCATCCTGGTCACCTATCTTGCTCAAAATGCCGGAAGTTCGTTTTGGGAGTTAGGCATTTTGAGCTACTTCGGCCCCCTGCTACTGCTATTCAGCGTATTCTGGTTGTTCTCCGTGCTAGCGTCGCGCCGGAGCTATGAAGTTGAGTAAGCTGGAATCTGCACAACCAACTTCTAATATTCAACCCGGCGTGGAACGTATTCAGCATTCTTGCCCCGTGTAGAATACTACTCAGAGAGTCATCTGATATTCCCTTCAATACTTCCACTGAAATGACAGGCCCGCCCGTAGCCACCGCCCCGGCATTGGCACGTAGCCCGCTTCGGTGTATTCGGTGTCGGTCAGGTTGGTCGCTTCCACGTAAACAGTGAATCGCTCGTCCCGATAATAAATGCGACTGTCTACCAACACGTAGTCCGGTAGCGTGACGCGGTCCAGGTAGCGAACGCGCAGATGATGGTGTAGCCGGTGCCAGATTCGGTGATCGGCTCCTAAGATTAGCTGATGGTTCAGGTTTTCCAGCGCGTAGCGCGATTGCACTCCTTCGGTATCCGCCAAGGCCGCGTTTAGGTACGTGTAATTGAGCGAAAGCGTGCGGATCCAGGCATCATCAAAGCTAAAATTAATGCCTGCTTCCAGCCCCTGCACGTCCACGTCGTAAAAGTTGCGCGGCTGCCACAGCGTGTCGCCCGCGTCCCGGACCCAGTCGATCAACTGCGAGGCATCGCGGCGGAAGTAGCTGGCTTGTCCCCACACGTTCCGGCCGAAGTACTTCACGCCCGCTTCGTAGGTAATCGCATCTTCGGCTTGTAACTGGTCGTTGCCGATATTTCGGGGACCGGCGTAGTAGAGATCGGTGTAGGTAGGAATACGAAACGAACGGCCTACGTTGGCGAAGGCCCGCCAAGCCGGGCTAAACTCCCAACTGGCGTCAATCCCCGGAAACCAGTTCCACCCGTAGTCCGAGTACCAATTAAGGTACACGCCGGGCGTCACGTCCAGCCGGTCGAAAAAGTAGAACCGATGCTCCACGAAGAAGCCCGCGATGGTGCGTTCCCGGTTGCCCAGGTTGGTGCTCTCAATCGTTTCCCGCCGCAACTCGCCGCCCAGGCCGGTTAGTCCCCCGTTGTTTCGGTAAGTGGCGTTTAGTTCTCCCCCAACGGCGTGCGTGGTATGCAGATTATTGATGAAAGTCGGGTCGCTACGCCGGAATACGTAATCGTCGTGGTTGCGCCGCCAGTACACGCGCGGCTGGTAGGTCCAGCGGTCGGTTTTGCCCCGGTAATCGAGGCTTACCAAACTGGTGCGCACTTCCTCGTATTCTTCGGATTCTTCTACGTAGAACCCACCCGCGCCGAAGTCCCGCAGCGTGTGTCCGCCCATCAGGTTGAACTGCCCCGCGCCCACTTTCAGGTACGATTGGTAAAAGGCGTTGGTGACTTGATAATCAGCATTAGGGCGATACCCGGCGGAGCGGTCGTGCGACAATGAGAGGTGCTGCCGGTATCGTTGTCCTGGCAATGCCAGTCCCACATTGCCACCGAAGGTTTGGAAGTCGCCGCCGTAAGCTCCGGCCGATACGCCCGGCTCGTCGGGCACGCGGGTAACGATGTTGATGGCTCCGGCAAAGGCATTCTGCCCGTAGACCCGAGCCGGCGGGTCCTTTCAGCACCTCGATGCGCTCAATGGCGTCCAGGGTCACCGGCAGGTTCATCTGGTGGTGGCCGGTTTGCGGATCGCTCACCTTCACGCCGTTGATGAGCACCAACGTTTGCTCGAAGGTGCCGCCCCGCACGCTCACGTCGGCCTGCACCCCACTGGGGCCGCGCTGCCGCACGTCTACCCCTGCCACGTAGGTGAGTAGTTCGTTGACACTTCGCGCCGGACTGCGGTCAATGTCTTCCCGGGTAACGATGTGGATGCTGCGGGCCGACTCAGAAAAGGGAACTTGCAGGCGATTTTCAGCGATGATTACGTTGGCCAGTTCAATGGTGCGGAGCGTATCGGTCTGGGCTCGGGCGGCAACCGCCAGCGTCAGAAGAGCAAAAGTGAGATATAGTCTCGACATTAGTAGGTCAAATTTTTGGAGGCACAATAGTAGGGAAGTTGCCGGGGATACGCAACTAAGCGGCGTGGTTAAACCGCAAAGTGAGCCTTATACTGATAGAAACAATCCAAGAGACGGTGCGGCAGAATCAATTTTGGCAAAAGGTCACTACGAAGCTGCTTACTTTTTTGTGAAAAATTAGTTGAAATTAATCCGTAATCTTGCTTATTTACGGTTCTACAGTTACCAATCTACCAACAGTTTGTCTACCTATTCTACCAGTTCGAAGGCCAAAACGATTGTCCGAATACGTGCTCGGGTCAAAGACCGGCAGGGCGTTCAACCGGATGTCATCTATAGTTCTCAGTTAATCTCGCTGTATCATCTGGCCCAGCAGACCAATATCACCTACTACACGGCTATCGAAGCCGTGCGCGAAGGTAGCCTTCGCTCGATCAATCTTGAGAACACCTTCTACGTGGTTCGAAAGTTGGATAAAAGGACGTTACCCGCCAACGGTAAATTGTTAGAGGTAGTCGACAGCAGCCAGTTGGTGAGTGCGAAGTATTTTGCCAAAAAAAATGATTTTAGTTACCGCAAGGTGTGGCATACGGTGAACGACGGACTGCTGCCCGCCGTACAGATTGGCAACCGGCTATATATCATCGAAAAGCCGGTTTCTCACTAGGCTTTCACGTTCACCACATCCACCAAACCGTTGCGGATGGCATACATCACGAGCCCGGCGGTGTTCTTCACTTCGCACTTTTCCAGCAATTTGTTGCGGTGGTTATCTACCGTACGCACACTGAGCGATAGTCTTTCGGCAATCTCGCGGTTAGTATATTCCCGGCAGATTAGTTTCAGCACCTCCAGTTCTCGATCCGAGAGGCGGCGGAAGCGGTGGAAGTTCCGCTGAAAGCGTTTGCTTCGGATAATTTCGCGTTGCAAGGCTCCCGAAACATTCCCACTGAAGTAGCTCCCCCCCTTTCGGATGATTTGGATAGCTTGCTCCAACTGTTCTTTTGGATCACATTTTAGCAGGTAACCGCGCACTCCCAGCCCCACCAGTTGATCCACGAGCCAATCGTCGCTGTATTCGGTGTTGATAATTATTTTTAGCTCCGGCAAAAGGTTGCGCAGACGTATGGTGGTGTCTAACCCATCCACCCCCAACAGGTTAAGCTCCAAAAATAACAGGTCGGGCAGGATGGCATCATCCTTCTCAAGCAGCTCGAGCACTTCCTGGCCGGTTGCCGCCTCCCGTACCTGTGCTTCAGGATGATGTTCGCTAATAAACCACCGAAAACCTTTGCGGTAGAGTTCGTGCCCGTCGGCAATAAGAATGTTCATGGTAGATAGTAGTTTGGTAACAAGGGTATAAGACAGCTAACTTGGCCTTAGACTAATCGGTAGTTTTGGTGAAGGCCACCGCAACTGCTCCGAAAAGGAGAAAAAATCTGAGTGAGATCGTTGTATTTTGGTCGTACTATTTTGTCGTACGCCGTTGGGTAGTGAGGTTCCGTCTAGGCTTTAGTACGAAGCAAGACCTATAAAGTAACTAATGATACGGGTTTCTACTTGACTTAAAAAATTACGCGGTAGCTTTTCAACTATAGATTGACTTTTTAGCGTTATTTCCGGGTGAGTATAAGTGATTTTACGCTCCACTATGAGTTATTTTACCCTTTTCACCCTAGGTACTATTTATTGAAGAATTGTCTACTACTTCTGAGCAAAGCGGGATACGGCCTTAGATAGTACCCCAGTGAAATCACCTACTCGTTTCTTTTAGTGCTTTTCCTGTTACTATTGCTTGCGTAGCAGTGTAAGCAAATATGTACGCCATCATTATCAGTAGCCGTGAGATTTTCAGAAAGGGCATTCGGCAGATGCTGGCGCAGCGCGTTCCCAAACTGGTCACCGAAGAATGCCAGCATCCTCAAGATTTTATTGAGAAGACAAAAAACTACGGTCCCAATTTGGTGATCATAGACCTGGAAGACCAAGAACCCGGCGGTTTGCCGCTGCTCACCTCATTTAAGCAACAATACGGCTCCATCAGAGTGATCGCACTTTCGCACGAACGGCGCAAGACAACGATTTTTCGATTGCTGGAATTAGGGGTAGAGGGATATTTGTTTGAGGATGCTACCGGCGAAGAGATAGCGAAGGCGGTTGATTCGGTGTTGCAGCAAGGAAAGTATTACGACCAGCGGGTGGTCAGCGTGATGCACCAGCGTATGCTCGGATCACAAGCTTCGGACGGCAGCAGTGTTTCTGCGCCGCTTACGGAACGCGAAGAAGAAATACTTCGGCTAATTTGTCAAGAACATACCAACAAAGAAATTGGCGATATTCTGGGGATTAGCCGCCGCACGGTGGATGGTCACCGTATACGCTTGATGAGAAAATGCGGGGCCAAAAACACCGCCGGACTTATCTACTACTCAATTGATCAAGGGTTGGTAAGCGACCAGCGAAATAGTGCCTGAGCAGGTGCTGTTTGTTCCCTAAAACGACTATTGAACCGTATAAAAGGCGATAGAATCAGCAAAGCGGAGCAGAATCAGAAACGAATAAGGTAAAAATACGCGATTAAACCATGAAGCAACCACAATTGGCCCGAAAAAGGGGTAATTCCGGCTTAAAATTGCCCCTACATGCTTTCTGCTCAAACAAACCGAACTGGCCCGTTATGCATCGGTATATTTACGCGATAGATAAGTACGACTCATTCAACCACGATTAGTTACTTTTATTATGATGGTACTCCGAAAACACCTGTTGTGCATTGGCGCTGGTTTGTTGGCAAGCGTCGCTATTGGTAGCGGTGTCTCGCTGCGCGCCCAAGATTCTAACGGCACCTTAGCCCTCCTGTCCCCCGCATCGGTAACGCCCTCCTTGTCCCCACGAGTGGCGGCCGACAAGCCGGACAGCTACTTTGTTCTCCCGCCCTGCCCCGTCAACCAGTACACCACCGGTGAGATCATCGCGGTGCCCCGCGACATTCCGAGTCCGGTGACCAACGCTACGCTGAAGAAGGGCGAGACACCCACGGGCACCACGCTGTTCCCCAACGGATGCCTGGTGGTGATCGATCCTAGCCAGCTAAGCGTAGGAACCTACCGCTTCGTGGTGGAAACCGCCGATGAAGCGGGCACCACCGAAAGCCATTCGCTCACCGTGAAACTTAAGCCTTCGGGAAAAGAAGATATTGACGCGATGTATTCGGTGCGTCAGCCTAAGCCCATCGACCGCTACCTGAAGGGTGACGTGCTGGCCACTTCGCAAGATCGAGACGGAGCCATCGTGCGCGCCGAACTGGTGAAGGGCACGCTTCCGGCGGGGACTTCGCTCACCAAAGAAGGAGTGGTGACGGTGGATGACCCCACCCAATTGGTAGCCGGACAATACGCCGCCTGGATTGCCACCGAAGACAGCAACGGGGGCACTACCCTGTTCATTATCACGCTAACGTTGCAGTAAAAAAAACGAGATTTTTGGGTAGGCTTACGCGACGGTTTTCTTGTCGCGGTAGGTTTCCATCAGCTCAGCCAATTCAGTGAGCAACGCGGGGTTTTCCTCAATACTGTTGCCCACCACCAACATATCGGCGCCCGCCTCTAGCGCCCGCTGGGCTTTGTATCGATCATCAATGCCCCCTCCCACAATCAACGGCACATCGACCGATTTGCGCACCAGCCGAATGGTTTTGCCCTCGATGGGTTGTTGGGCTCCGCTTCCTGCTTCCAGATAAATTAGTTTAAGTCCCAGCATCTCGCCCGCCATAGCGGTGCAGGCCGCCACCGAGGGTTTATCCTGCGGGATAGGCACCGTGTTGCTCATGTACGAAACGGTGGTTGCCCCGCCCGAGTTGATGAGGATGTAGCCAGTGGGCAACACTTCCATGCCGCTTCGTTTTATCACGGGGGCAGCCACCACGTGTTGCCCAATCAACAGTTCGGGGTTGCGGCCCGAGATAAGCGATAGAAAGAGAATAGCATCGGCCGAAGACTCAATGTGCAGGTTGCTGCCCGGAAACAGCACCACGGGCACTTCACTTTCTTCTTTGATCACGCGAACCACGTGCCCGAAGTTATCGCGGGTAATCAGGCTCCCCCCGACCAAAAAAAAGTCCACTCGACTCTCTACCCCCATCCGAACCAGGCGCCGACAGGCGGTTAGGTCGTCCACTTTGTCAGGATCGATGAGCACCGCCAGGGCTTTCGCGCCGGTTTGGCGACAGTTGAGCAGCCGCTGGTAGACGGTCATCGGATGATGCTCTTGCCGCGGAGGTAGCTGTTTACCTGCCGTTGCGCCAGGGCAAGTAGTAGCGGACCGGCGTAGCGCCGGATGAGCGGAAACCAGGGAGATCCGTAGGAAGATCGCTTCCCTGACTTTCGTTTTTTGTCGTCTCTGCTTGTCAGAATTATCGTTGGTGGCTCGGTTGCTATCGGACGGTTCGTCTTTCCGCACCACTTTCTCTACGATGACCTTTTTAGGGGAAACGAAAATTTTACGAACGATTCGGTAGAGAATCCACACCGACACTCCGGTTACCAACAAAGCTACTCCCCACTCCTTGATGGTGACTACTTCCTCATCGGTGAGGTTGGTCTGCTGCTGAAGGCGCTCTACGAGTTGGTGCCACTTCTTCTTGTTTGCTGCGCTGATTGCCATGGGTTTGGTTTTGCTTAGGCCAGAAAAAAAGCAAGGTAGGGAGCCAGTGGTAGGAAAGCAATGTTTCCGGAAAAATTACTCAACGCGGTTACAAAAGCCCCTGCCGATAGCAGTAGATCAGTAGAAACGGAATGGCAAAGAACAACAAGATGATGTACAGAAATCCGTAGATGCGGTGCCGCAGCGTTAACTTACCAAAGGTGGCGGCCAGCAACTCAGGCCAGCGGCGAATCGGTTGATAGGGCAAGAATAGCAAGGCTCCGAACAAGTTGAACAAGAAGTGCACGATCGCTAACTCGAGCGCCGCCTGAGAGCTGAATAGCGTTGCCACCAGCGCGGTGATGGTGGTGCCCACGTTGGCCCCCATGACGAAGGGAAACGCTTTGTGCAGCGACACCTTGCCCTTGGCCACCAACGGAACAATGAGCGAGGTGGTGATGGAGCTAGACTGTACCGCCGCCGTCAGAATCCCCCCCCAGGCGAATGCCTTGTAGGGATTTTGAAAGATGTGTTCTTTCAACCGCTCTCGAGAGCTCCCGATCAGCGAACGAGACATAAACTGAGAAATGAGTTTGATGGTGGTGAACAGCAACGCAAAGGACAGTAACAGCAGCAACCAATCGTTACCGATAAGCGATGCCACCCAGTGGCCCACCCCTTCTAACAGGCCCCGGCCGAAGGGTACGGCCTCTAGCAAATCGAGCTTCAGGTGATCGTTTAACCAAACGACCAAGCCCGCACTCAAGCGCGATAGCAGCTGATAGTTATACTCGAGCGGAAACATAATTGCTACCAGAATGACATTATAAAAGTCGTGCACGGTGGCGGCGCTGATGGCCTTCCGAAACTCACGCTTTTTGGCAATGAAGCTTAGCGATACCAGGGTGCTGGTTAGGGTAGTGCCCACGTTGGCGCCCATCACGATGGGGACGGCCGCCGAAAGACTCATCGCGCCCGACCCAACCAAGGCCACGATCATGGTGGTGCTGGTGGAGCTACTCTGGATCACCGCGGTGAGCAACAGGCCAATAAACAACCCAATGAAGGGATTGTCAGCGACGGACAGAATGGTGGTTCCCAACTGCTGACGGATGTGCAGAAAAGAATAACTGATCAGGTCAATAGCCAACAGAAAAAGCACCACCGCCCCCACAATGATCAGGATCCTACTCAGTAGGATTGGTCCGCTGTCTCGCGCTTGCTTTTCTTTGACTTCTACTTGCACCTCTTATGGCTTATATTCGCAGGTAAACAAATATAGCACGTAGATGATCAGGAAAAAATTTAGGAGGCGGCTTCTATCCGCTAGTTAGAATAGACAATAGCCCGTTACCTTACTGCAATCGCCACTTGGCGAGTTGAATTTCAATCAACCTCACTATGCGCTATTTTCTGACCCTCGCTTACCGGGGCACTCCCTTCCACGGATGGCAAATTCAGCAGAATGCCTACGCGGTGCAACAGGCGGTGCACGAAGCCCTAGCCCGTGTGCTGGGCCAACCCGTGGTGGTGACCGGCAGCGGACGCACCGACACCGGAGTGCACGCCCATCAGCAAGTGGCTCATTTCGACTGGCCGACCTCCCTGTTCGAGCGAGACTTTCCTACCCCAGCTCAACGCGGTGCTGCCGCTCAGCGTGAGTGCCCAGCAACTGCGCGAAGTGCCCCCCGCGGCCCACGCCCGCTTCAGTGCCCGAGCCCGTTACTACGCGTATCATCTGCACGATTTCAAGGACCCCTTCGCCCAAGACAGCAGTTACTATTTTCGCAAACCCCTGCGCCTGGACCTTATTCACGAAGCAACGCAGCAGCTAGTAAGCTACGGTGAGCATAACTACGCCTGCTTTAGCAAATCGGGCACGCAAAACTCCACCTACCAGTGCTGCATTCACCAAGCGGAGTGGATGGTTCAGGACGAATTCTCACTAGGGCAGCGCACCACCTTCCGCATTGGGGCCGACCGTTTTTTGCGGGGCATGGTGCGGGCCATCGTGGGCACCCTGCTGGACGTAGGAACCGAAAAAACCGATCTGACGACCTTCCGGGCAATCATCGACAGCCAAGACCGACGCCAGGCCGGACGTTCCGTACCCGCCCACGGATTATACCTCACGAAGGTGACTTATGATTTCTTAGAGTTCTAGGTTCTGAGTTTATGATCAAACCCTAGAACCCAGAACCTTTTTCATTGATTGCGTTAATAAAGAAGCAGTACGCTTGATAGCATTTCTATGGACAAAGAAAAGACGAGTAGCGGTGACGTTGTTGATTTAGATATCCTCCGACGAATTTTTCGGTTTGTTACGCCCTACTCGAGCCAGTTCTACTGGTTGGTATTTCTCACGGTAGCCGTCGCCTTTCTGGGTCCGGCGCTGCCCGTGCTGGTGCAAACCGCTATCGACGATTACATCCTAAAAGGTGATTATCCGGGACTGGTCACCATCGTGATTGATATTGATCGGTCTGCTGGTGGTGCAGGGAATCACCCAGTACTTCCACACCTACGTATCGGGCCTGTTGGGCCAGAACGTGATCCGTGATATCCGCATCAAGCTTTACCGGCATCTGCTCAGCCTTCGGCTAAAGTTCTTCGATAACACTCCCATCGGCCGGTTGGTCACCCGCAATATTTCGGACATTGAGACACTTTCGGATATTTTCAGCCAGGGCATTGCGGCCATCATCGGCGACATCCTGCAAATTATCGTCATCCTGAGCGTGATGCTCTACATCGACTGGAAACTTACTCTGGTTAGCTTGTCCACGCTGCCGCTGCTCATCTTGAGCACCTATGTTTTCAAAGAAAAAATCAAGGTAGCCTTCAACGAGGTGCGCAACGCGGTTTCAAACCTTAATGCTTTTGTGCAGGAGCACATCACGGGTATGAACATCGTGCAGATTTTTAGCAGCGAAAAGCGCGAGTACGAACGCTTTCAGGAAATCAACGACGAGCACCGGCAGGCGCACCTCAAGTCGGTGATGTACTACTCCATCTACTTTCCGGTGGCTGAGGTGATTCAGGCCACGGGCATTGGGTTGCTGGTGTGGTACGGAGCCCGCGGCGTACTCTTCGACGAGGTGACCATCGGAGTGCTTATCGCCTTCATTATGTACATCAATATGTTCTTCCGGCCCATCCGGCAGATCGCCGACCGCTTCAATACGCTACAGTTGGGCATCGTGAGTTCATCGCGCATCTTCAAGTTACTGGACAGTCAAGAGCACATCGACGACAACGGTAGCTATCAGCCTCGAGCGCGTGAGCGGCCACATTGTGTTCAAAAATGTGTGGTTTGCCTACAACGAGCGCGACTACGTGCTCAAAGACATCAATTTCGAGGTGCAGTCCGGCCAAACGCTCGCCTTGGTGGGAGCCACCGGGGCCGGAAAATCCTCCATCATCAACCTGCTCAGCCGCTTC
Organism: uncultured Cytophagales bacterium; assembly: GCA_963833215.1. Lineage (GTDB taxonomy): Bacteria > Bacteroidota > Bacteroidia > Cytophagales > Cyclobacteriaceae > Tunicatimonas. The sequence goes on from CAWHXE010000016.1 coordinate 90,589, forward strand.
TACGACATCAAGCGGGGCGAAATTATCATCGATGGCCACGAGGTGAAGGAGTTTGACCGCGACACGCTGCGCCGACACATCGGGGTGGTGTTGCAGGACGTGTTCCTGTTCTCCGACACCATCGAGCAGAACATCACCCTGGGAAATCCGGATATCTCATCGGAGAAAGTGCGAGAGGCTGCCGACCTGGTGGGAGCGCTGCCGTTTATCGAACGACTGCCCGGGGGCTTCAACTACAACGTGATGGAACGAGGCGCTACCCTGTCGGTGGGGCAGCGGCAGTTAATCTCCTTTGTCCGGGCGATGGTCTACGATCCCAAGGTGATCGTGCTCGACGAGGCCACTTCGTCGGTGGACACCGAAACCGAGGAGTTGATTCAAGGAGCTATTGCCAAACTGATGAAGGGGCGCACCGCCATTGTGATCGCCCACCGCCTGAGCACTATCCAGAGTGCCGACCAGATCATCGTGCTCGACCACGGTGAGATCAAGGAGAAGGGTACGCATAGCGAGTTGCTGGCGATGGATGGGTTTTATACGCAGTTGTACAAAATGCAGTATAAGGAGGTGGTCTAATTTGAGTTAGTGATCAGCATGCCTAACGAGTACGACAAGATCTTTAAAGAAAACATTGAAGCGGTGATCCTGCCCATCGCTGACAAGTTGCTGGGAATCCATGCCGAGCAGTTGGAAGAGATACCGGGTGACCTTCAGGTTGGGAAGCACCCCGCCCAAGATGAAATCTCAACTGGCCAACGTGGTGCCCGGTGAGAAAACCAACTACGAATTCAAGTTGGTCAATATCCAGGATTACTCCTATCAGGCGTTACTTGCCTCAGAGATTCCGGAAGAGATCACGCTGGCTATTCTGAGTGACTTCCAGGACGAGGACCCGGCAACCGTTGTCCGGCAGGTGTTAGGGCGTGTTGACATATAGATTGACGAGGGATTTCAAGGATGTTTTTGTTCTGATTGAGGCGATTGAGGCGGGCGATGCCGGAGCATCGGCCAACGAAAGCAACGAAGAACAGAGCATAAACAGTAAGAAAGCACCGTCTAAGCTTATATGTCAACACGCCCTAGAGCGGTTGGTGAAAGCATCCATCGGCAAAAGGAAACTACAGCGCTACATCCGGCAGTTAACAGTGCTGGCGCAATTGCGTAACTTACGCGAAGAAACAACGAAACAGATACAAACTATGCCCATCACATTCGATATAACCAAAGATACCTTGTACCTAAAAGGCAAGGCGGAAGGCGAAGTTAAAGAAAGAGAAAAAGTTAAAAGAGACATGATCATCAGCCTGTTGAGAAACACAACGCTGAGCGTAGCCGCTATTGCTCAGGCCGCTGAGGTAGGCGAAGCGTACGTAACGGAGCTCAAAGCAAAGCACACCTAGTTCTCAAACATTCAAATCTTCGTACGCTTGCGCATCCACCACGGCGATGGCGACCATGTTCACAATCTCCCGGACAGTGCTCCCCAATTGAAGGACGTGTACCGGTTTGTCCATGCCCAGCAGAATCGGCCCAATGGCTTCGGCCCCGCCGATCTCCATTAGCAGTTTGTAGGCAATGTTGCCCGAGGCCAGGTCGGGAAAGACAAAGGTGTTGGCTCCCTGCTCAGCCAGGCGGCTGAAGGGATAGTTTTCGCGCTGTAGCTCCACGTTCAGGGCCACGTTGGCCTGAATGTCGCCGTCGATCACCAGGTGGGGCCACCGCGCGTGGGCCAGGGCCGTGGCGCGAGCCGCCTTATTGGGCACCTCGCCCTTGCTTGATCCAAAGTTGGAGTACGATAGCACGGCCATCCGCGGCTCGATACCAAACGAGCGCACCGCCGCCGCCGTGAGTCCGATGATATCGACCAGTTCGTCGGCCGAAGGGTTCACGTTCACGGTGGCATCGGCGAAGAAGAAGGTGCCTTTTTTGTTCGATATCACGTACATGCCCGCCACCCGTTCCACCTCATTGCGCACCCCAATGATCTGCAGGGCGGGCACCACCGTCTTGGGATAGTCGCTGGTGAGTCCCGAGATAAACGCATCGGCTTCGCCCTGCTCCACCATCGCGATGCCGTAGTAGTTGCGCGACCGCATGGCGCGGCGCGCATCCTGCCGCGTCATTCCCTTGCGCTTGCGGCGCTCGAACAGCTGGTCGCCGTAGCGGTAGCGCTTGGTACGCTCCTCAGAAGGGTCGATAATGGTGCACGCCGACAGTTCCAGTCGGTGCTCCTCGATGAGGGCCTCAATAGTTTGCTGATTGCCCAACAGAATCGGAACGGCAATCTGCTCATCCTGAATGATCTGGGCGGCTTTCAGGATTTTCAGATCGTCGGCTTCCGCAAAAACCACCCGCTTGGGGTCTTTCTTGGCTTTGCCGATCACCTGCGACATCAGCTTCTGCTCGATGCCGATGCGGCGCTGCAATTCCACGTCGTACTGCTCCCAGTCGGCGATGGTGGTGCGGGCCACCCCCGAGGCAATGGCCGCCTTAGCCACCGCGGGCGAGATGGTGGTGATCAGGCGCGGGTCGAGGGGTTTGGGAATCAGGTAGTGCTCGCCGAAGATGATCCGTTCGTCGCTATAGGCTTTGTTCACGATCTCGGGAGTAGGCTCCTTGGCCAGGGCGGCAAGGGCGCGTACCGCCGCCATCTTCATCTCTTCGTTGATGGCCTTCGCCCGCACGTCGAGCGCTCCTCGAAAGATGTAGGGAAATCCCAGCACGTTGTTCACCTGGTTGGGATGGTCGGAGCGCCCCGTGGCCATAATGATGTCATCGCGACTTTCCATCGCTAGTTCGTAGCTGATTTCGGGGTCGGGGTTGGCCAGCGCAAATACAATCGGACGCTTGTTCATAGTGCGCAGCATATCGGCCGTCACAATATTGGCCGCCGACAGACCCAGAAATACATCGGCACCGACGAGCGCTTCGGCCAGGGTGCTTAGGTTACGCTCGGTGGCGAAGAAGGCTTGGTTGTCATCCATATTCGCTCGATCCGTCCGCAGCACTCCTTTGATGTCGCACATCACGATGTTTTCGCGGCGAGCGCCCAGTTCGTGGTAGAGTTTAGTACAGGCCACCGCCGAGGCTCCGGCCCCACTCACGGTGATGCGGATGTCCTCAATCTTTTTGCCAACGATCTCCAGCGCATTCAGCAGGGCGGCGCTCGAGATGATGGCCGTGCCGTGCTGGTCGTCGTGCATCACGGGGATGTTCATGGTTGCCCTGAGTTCTTGCTCAATGGCAAAGCACTCGGGCGCCTTGATGTCTTCCAGGTTGATGCCCCCGAAGGTCGGCTCCAGGGCCTGCACAATGCGGATCACTTCTTCCGGGTCTCTGGCGTTGATTTCCAGATCAAACACGTCGATGCCCGCGAACTTCTTAAACAACACGCCTTTGCCCTCCATCACCGGCTTGGAAGCTTCCGGTCCGATGTCGCCCAGCCCCAGTACGGCGGTCCCGTTAGAAATCACTCCCACCAGGTTGCCCTTGGCGGTGTACTTGTACACGTCTTCCGGATGGGCAGCGATCTCGCGGCAGGGTTCGGCTACGCCGGGCGAGTAGGCCAGGGCCAAATCGATCTGGGAGGTGAGTAGTTTGGTGGGCACCACCTCGATCTTGCCGGGCGGGTCAGCCGTATGGTAGTTGAGGGCGTCTTCGCGACGAATCTTGATGGATCGAAATTGCTGTACTTTGTGTTCCACAGGACGAATGATGATGGAGGGCCAAAGGTAGCAAAATATTGCTGGAATGGCGGAGAGGTTTTTCTGGAGCGTCACGGTTTGGTAAGCTGTTCATAAACCCGTTGACCGGCTCACCGCCCGTTGGCAATGCTAACAAAAAGCCGTAGTTTTGTTCCTCCTATCCTATTAATCCTATGCAAAAGAAGATTCAATCCGCGTTGATTTCGGTATATCACAAAGACGAACTATCACCGCTGGTGCAAATGCTAAACCAGCACGGAGTGCAATTGTACTCCACCGGAGGCACTCAAAAATTCATTGAGGAACAAGGAATATCGGTCACCGCGGTAGAAGACCTAACGGGTTACCCATCTATTTTGGGCGGACGCGTGAAAACCTTGCATCCCAAGGTGTTCGGCGGCATCCTGCACCGCCGCGACCACGCCGACGACCAGGCGCAGGTGGCCGAATACGAAATCCCTCCGATTGACCTGGTGATTGTTGATTTGTATCCGTTTGAAGAAACCGTAGCTTCCGGAGCTGCTGAGGCTGATATCGTGGAGAAAATAGACATCGGAGGCATTGCCCTGATCCGCGCGGCGGCCAAGAACTTCCGCGACGTAATCATCGTATCTTCTCGGCAGCAGTATCCGGCCCTCACCGAACTGCTACAACAGAAACAAGGCTCCTCTGACTTGGCCGACCGTCGGGAGTTTGCCCAGGCGGCGTTTCTCAACAGTTCAGGCTACGACCAGGCCATTCACCGGTACTTCAGCGATGCATCGGGCGCATCCGAAGGCTTTAGTAGAGCGAAGATGCAACGAATTCCGCTTCGCTACGGAGAAAACCCTCATCAAAGTGCCGAATTCTACGGCAACCTGAGCGATATGCTGGAACAGATTAACGGCAAAGAGCTTTCGTATAACAATTTAGTAGACGTGGACGCGGCCGTGAGCCTGATGCAGGAGTTTGACGGCACAACGGCCTTTGCCATTCTGAAGCATACCAATGCCTGCGGTTGTGCCACGGCTGCTACGGTAGCCGAGGCTTACCAAAAAGCCCTGGCCGCCGACCCGGTGTCGGCCTTCGGTGGGGTGCTGATCACCAACGCTCCCGTAGACGAGGCGGCGGCGCAGGCGCTGCACGAGCTGTTTTTTGAGGTGCTCATTGCCCCGGATTTTACCGAAGAAGCACTGGCATTACTTACTACCAAGAAGAAGCGGATTTTGCTGGTACAAAAACAGCCCCTTGCCGCTCCGCGTCAGTTCAAAACATTGCTTAACGGGGTTATTGAGCAAGATCGAGATACTAAAACCGACACGCTTGCCGATCTAAAGACGGTGACCGAAACAGCACCGGACCAGGCTACCCAGGAAGCGTTGCTGTTCGCCAGCAAAATTTGCAAACACACCAAATCGAACACCATCGTGTTGGCCCGCGACGGGCAACTGCTGGCTAGCGGCGTAGGGCAAACCTCGCGGGTGGATGCGCTGCGGCAGGCCATTGCCAAGGCCCAATCGTTTGGCTTCGATCTGTCGGGAGCGGTGATGGCCTCCGATGCGTTCTTTCCCTTTCCCGACTGCGTAGAAATTGCCCACGAAGTAGGCATTCAGGCGGTGATTCAACCCGGAGGTTCTATCAAAGATCAGGCGTCGATCAACGTTTGCGATCAGCACGGCATGGCGATGGTGTTCACGGGCTTTCGCCACTTTAAGCACTAAAGGAGGGGAGCTAGTTTACCTCTATCTCGACTGGCAACTCAACATTGATCGGCTGAGCGGCAGCGCGGGGAAGGCTGCGCTGGTTCTGAACTTGAGCGGTTCGTTTTCTAACAAATACGGTAGACCGGCGGATGGCCGTATTGCGCCGTAGCAACAACGAGTAGATCAAAAACGCTCCGGTGAGTTGGGCGAACGAAAAGCCAACCGAGGCTTCGGTCACCAGTAAAAATCCGATAACAATTCCTGCCCCGCTCAACCCGCTAAGCAGCAGGGTGGCTTGGCCGTGACTAAGGCCGCTATCTACCAAGAAATGATGCACGTGGTTTCGGTCGGCCCGAAACGGGGCGTGGCCCGCCAGAATCCGTTGGCTAAATACGCGCAGTGCGTCAAACAACGGAATAGCCAACGTGATAATGGCTACGGTAGGGGCATTGGCGATCGGGTACGGATTGGCCGTTTCGTTTACCTGGATGAAGGTAATGGCCAGAATAGCCAGCACAAACCCCACGATCAGGGAACCGCTATCGCCCATAAACACTTTGCTTCTATCCGAAAAATTGAAGCACAAAAAACTGAGGAGCGAACCGATCAGCGTGGCACAGAGCACGGTGGCCCAGCCTACTCCGATCACGTAAAAATAAACCCCGAACGCCAGTGCCGCCACCACCCCCAGGCTTCCGGCCAGGCCATCAATGCCGTCGATAAGATTGTAAGCATTGATCACCACCACAAAAATGAAGACGGTCAGCGCAAAGCTAACCAGGTAGGGCAGTTCGTATACTCCAAACAATCCGAACAGGCTTCCGATGCGGATATTCGCGCAGGCAATCAGCAAACCAGCAGCGATCAGTTGGGCCACCAGTTTTTTGTAAGGATCGATCACCAAAATATCGTCCTTGAGGCCGATGAAGAACAAAATGATGAGCGAGGGAAGAATCAGGTGAGACTTTCCGGCGGCCGCAGGATACAGGGGGACTACGAGCAGGAAGACAATGGCTAAGGAGGCGAAAATGGCAATCCCGCCCAGGCAAGGAGTTTTTTGCGCGTGAGAACTTCGTCCGTTGGGTTCTTCTAGCAGGTGTTTCTCTCGAGCTACCCGAATCACCGCCGGGATGGTGCCGTGGGTGGTGAAAAAAGCCAGGACACTAGCCAATAGAAGATACAGAAATGACTCGCTAAGGAAAAAACTTACCATATAGTTAGCACGCTTTATGGATTGAGTTGAGGTCGGTCAAAAATCCTTCCACAGCGGCCAAAGGTAGTATCTTTAGGCAAAAATCATAGGCAAATGTAAGTTAGATGTAAGGTCAACTATCAATTACCGGTAACCCCCGCGATCACCTTGCGTGCGCGCCCCGGTCATTTATAAGAATCAGGGTAATCAGGCATTCATTTTCTCCGGCAGACGCACCGAAAACTGGGGAAGTTCTACTTGGCTAAGCAGTTGTTCTTCTAGCAAATTGGCCCAGGTGCGCAGGTACTTGGCCACGTCTTCGCGTTGGTTGTGCTGAAGAAACCGTTCTTGTTCGGGCAAGCAACGCAACACCGCGCGGTCCGAAAGGCGTTCCAAGTGCTGAAAATCCGGCACCTCCAGTCCCGCGTCCAGCATAATGGAAATCACCTGATCCATCAGGTAACCGCTGGTGGGGCAGTAGTCCAGGGCTTGTTCGCTCCAGTCGCCCCCGCGGGTGCGCATGGCGTATTCATGAATTTCGGCGCGGGATAGTTGGGTTACTTCCTGCACCAGGTGGCCGCAGTTGCAACTACCCATATGTCCCCACTGGTAGTGGTTGGAACTGGCGATCTTGTGCGCGGTTTGACGAAGGGCCTGGATGAGTTCAAGTCGGGGCTTAGCCATGCTAATAAAATTTTAGGGTTACGTACGAAAAGTGAACAACGTTTTAGTTTGCGACGGTTCCTTCTCGCTCAATCAATAATCGGTTGATTTGTTCTTAAACAAACTAAAAATTTTGGAAGAAGCCAAGCTATCAGAAGGAGAGCAGTAGCTGCCGGAAACCGCTTGAAAAGTTTGTCCACAATTTTGTAGGTCGTTTCAAACCGCTCTTCGGGGTCGTTGACCGGGCCGGTGCCCAGGCCGCGCCAGAGCAGCTTTCTCTCGGCCGCAGCCACAAAATCTATCACCAGCGTACCGGTTTTTTCAATACGGATTTCCTTGTAACGCGATCGGTCCATCGGCGGCCACCAGCCCCCGCCGTAGGTATTGGACCACATATGGTTGTAATTTCCGTAGGGGTTGTTTGATTGGGTAACCTCCTTGCGCTGTTCTTCGGTCAGGATGTTGAAGGCGACCAGCAACTGCGGATTTTCCGTATCCACGGTGTAGCCCCGCCGCTGGAGCTTCTCTCCAATACGTTGGATGATTTCATCGTAGAGAATGGCGCTGGCCTGATCTAGCTCTCTCCCTGACAGTGGCACAAAAGCGTAGGTAGCGCCCGAAATACCGGCCTCCTCGGGGATCTCAACCAAGGTTTTAACAGAAGCGCATGCGCTTAGTCCTGCCAATGCAGCAAATAATAGGTATGGTAGACGATGGTGCATCAGGTGGTGGTGTGTTTCTACGTAACGAAAAATTTGCTGAAATCTTTTTTCTCAAGGGTCATTATCAATCACCAGGTACTGATAGGCTATTGCGTGATTTCCAGCACCAGTTTACCGCTGTTTTGGTTAGCTTCCATCCGTTGGTGCGCCTGCTGCACCTCTTTCCAATCGTAAATTCGGTCAATAACCGGACGTAGACTTCCGTTGGCCAAAAGCGGCAGGGCAAAGTCCGCGAACGCCTCCGTGAGATTAATCTGATAGTCAAGTGTGCGCGAACGCAGGGTGGAAGCGCTGATCTGCAAACGCTTTTTTAGCAGGTTGCCCAGGTTAAAGTGCTCAACGTGCGTGCCACCCAGTAGCGCCAGCAGCACCATCCGCCCATCGGTGCGCAGCACGTCAATATTTTTTTCAAAATACGGCGCAGCGATAAAGTCCAGCACCAAATCCACCCCTTCTCCGTCGGTAATCTCCATCACTTCCTCCTTAAAGTCGTAGGCTTGGTAGTCGATGGCGTAGTTCGCTCCCAAATCCAGACAAAGTTGGTGCTTAGCGGCCGAGGCGGTGACGATCACCTCGCCCGCGCCCATTGCCCGGGCCAGTTGAATGGCGGCGGTACCCACTCCGCTGGCTCCGGCGTGGATCAGTATTCGCTCGCCCGCCAGTAGCTTTCCCAGCCAGTGCAGGGCTTGGTAGGCCGTGAGAAAAACCTCGGGCAGGGCCGCGGCTTCGGACAGCGTAAGGTTGTCGGGCACCGGTAGGGCTATCCGTTCGTGGATCACCGCGTACTCGGCGTAGCCACCACCGGGCAGCAGTCCGAACACCAGGTCGCCCACCGCGAAGCGGGTAACGTTGGTACCGATCTCGGCCACTTCCCCGCTCATCTCTAACCCCAAAATCGGACTGGCTCCGGCGGGCGGCGGGTACTTGCCCTGCCGTTGCAGCAGGTCGGCCCGATTTACGGCAGTGGCGGCCACCCGCACCAGCAGTTCGTGGGGTTTCGGAACCGGAGTTTCGTACGCGCCGAAGTACAGTTGGTCGGTTCCGCCGGGTTGGCTAATGAGGATGGCTTTCATGGGAAGGGGTAAAATTCTGAATGTCGAACTAAGTGAAAAGTAGTTTACTGCTCATATTTCGGTTCTTGACGCACCACTATTTTCACCCATTTCGTTTATTTTTTGTGCTAGAATCTTTTTATGATGTTTAGCTTCGTTATTGACAAATTGCTCTATTTCCTTCGTCGATAGTTGTTCGCCGTACGCGATGTTTATGTCAACGCCAGGACTCAAGGCTACAGCACTCACCCTATCCGGCAGAAATTCTATATTCAGTCCCATCTTATGCTTGAAGCTGTTGTAACCCTCAATTGAGTTGAATTCATAGTGCAAGGAGAGGCTTTTAGAGCAGTATGTTAGCCTTTTGCTTAACTGCTCCATACATATCATAAAATCCTGTTCGCTTTTGCCATTACAGCTTAGATATTCAGTTGCATTTCTAGCAGTTGCCTCTTCTGAGAATGAAAAAACAAAGTAGCCACTCTTGTAGAAGCGCCTAAACTTTAAACAAGCTGAGAAAAATTGTTCGAACAAGGGACTAATAGAACTTTGGAAGAACTTCAATATGGCGCTCTCACTGGTTTTTTTTCGGCTCGCTTTCTCAGTCTTCTTCGCTTTTATATTTGTTTTTAAACGATGCTCTAACAAAGCCAATTCCTTATCCAAATCATCTGACTCTTCAATGTCTTCGCCTTTTGCTCCTTTGATCATGATTTCTAGCGAGCGGACTACGTTGGTGGCGATAAATTCAACGAATGGGGTTAGCACTCCGGCATCGGCCTGTTGCAACACAGCGAAGTAGCGTTGCTTATCTTCGGTTTTGACAATCGCCGGGGGGTAACCAAACTGCATCAGGATGAAATTCATTAAAATACGCGTGGTACGACCGTTGCCATCGTCGAAGGGATGGATACGGATGAAGCGATAGTGGAATTCAGCAGCTATTAAAATAGGTGCCACACCATCCTGCTTCGCTTTGTATCGAAACCACTCCATTAAATCGTGCATTTTGGCGGGTGTTTCTTCGGGGGTAGCGAAGTAAAATGTCTCTCCGGTCGCTGTGATTACGTGGTTGGGTTCAGTCTTATACCTGCCTACCCTTACCCATTTTTTTGTTGGTTTCCCGTCCGGAGTAATTGCATTCACTTGGTAATCTTCTTTGAGAATCAGCTGGTGCAACTGCCGAATAAAATTTTCAGTGAGCGGCCGCTCTTCCTTCACCACTTCTTCAATCCACTTTAACGCTTCGTTGTGGCCAGTTATCTCAAGATGATCTTGCAACGGTTTGCCCTGAGCCGTGATATTAAACAAAAGTAAAGCTTTGGTTTCGCCATAGGTCAGGGAGTTGCCTTCTAGGTGATTGGAATGGTAGTTTCCGTCTAAGCGGAACTTTTGCATGATACGCTGCTCGTCTTCCGGTCGCAAAGGACGTAGCGTATCTAGTTCCTGCTTCAATTGTAGGGCTGATTCAAGAGGTAACATACGACAATAGTATTAATGCGAATCGCCAGTTGGGAAGTATTGAAAAGAGGCAGAAAGCTTCTATCTTCAATATGTGAACAAAGAAGAAAGATTAGTAGCCCTCTACCTCTATGTATGTAGACGCTATGATACGGAATTAGGTTTGCATTGCCAACGCTTTAGCAACCATCATAACCCAGTTTTCACTGATCAGGAGGTGATCACCATATTTTTATTCGCTATGCTAGAGGATGAAAAGTTTACCACTAAGCAAATGCACAGTCATATCAAAAAATACTGGCTATCGTGGTTCCCCCGTTTACCGGGCTATCAGCAGTTCAACAAACGTCTGAACCGCTTGGTTTCGGTATTTCCGGTACTTTTGTCAAGCGTACTGTCCGAAGTCGAACTGGACGGGGTGGATTTGGGGACTAGTTTGGGGGACTCTATGCCTATTGTGTTGGCTCAAAGGTCTCGTAGTTACTCAGCTAAAGTCGCCCCTGAACTCTGCAATCAGGGTTACTGTGCTTCCAAAAAGCTTACTTACTACGGCGTAAAGCTACATACGCTAGGCTTTCGGCGTGAAAAGGCATTGCCCTTGCCGGAGTATTTACAACTGACCCCGGCTTCGCAGCACGATTTGAGCGCTATGCGGCAGATATTTTCTCAACTCAGCAATCGTCAGCTTTTCTTGGACAAAGCGTACTGCGATAAACAACTGGCCGAAGAACTTATTGAGCAAGCGCGAGTAACTTTGTATACCCCCAGAAAAAAAAAGAAGGGGGAACAGGACATTGGCGCGGATGGACGGCTTATTTCTACCGCAGTAAGCCGAGTTAGACAACCCATTGAGTCCTTTTTCAACTGGATTGATCAGAAAACCGGCATTCAATCCGGTGCCAAGATACGTTCCAGACAAGGGCTATTAGTGCACGTCTTCGGCAGGCTGACTGCCGCTATGATCTTGCTTTGTCTGCCTATTTTCAACTAGCGATTCGCATTATTAATTTCTACTAAACAGACACACTGAACGCTCTGCGTTTTTCGGTCTTTACTTACGGGCTAAGGTTTCAGGCGAAACGCCGGAGTAAAAGTAGAGGATTTCCGGCAAATTCGGTTTTCTGATCCATTTCTCTGACGCCAATTCCATTAACAATATGATAAAGTACGAAAACCGGTACGTGAAGATTGAACTAGACGACACCCTGCCCGTTCTGGTGCACACCTGGCACGGCTTCGCCCAGGGGGAAGACTACCGTGCCGCCTGGGAAACATCGCTGCAACTGGCCAAGACGCACAACATCCGGCACTGGCTCATCAACCAGCGCGACCTGAAGGGAATCAGCACCGAAGACCTGCGCTGGACCAACGACGAATGGGTGCCCCGCTCGAACCAGGAGATTGGTACCGAACGCTTCACCGCCATCGTGCTTTCTGAAAATATCTTTGATGAGATAGCCCTGAAAAAGTCAGCCAGTTCGCTTAAGAAGAACGGGATCGTGGCGGGGTACTTTGCCCAAGAAGAATTTGCCAAACAATGGCTGGCCGCAATCCCGTAGACGCCGGTCGCGACCGGCGTCTACGGGATTGCGTTTCCCTCCGCATCATACTGCTTCCAATCGCCCGTTTTTTTACCTCCGTTGTAGACACCTTCTTCTTTCACTGATCCGTCTTCGTAATACGCGGTATACTTTCCCTGTTTCACACCGAAGTAATAATCCGTTTCGCTTTGTAGCGCCCCGGATGGGTAGTAATTTTTTTCAGTCTTGGTTTTCTTTCCCTTTCGGTATTCCTCGGTTTTCTTCACCGTTCCATCTTCGTAGTAGCTCGTTACGGTGCCTTGCAATTGCCCGGCCACGTGGGGCTGTTCTTGCGTCAGTTGTCCGTTAGAATAATAGGTTCTCCAAACTCCGAACGGCTTTTTGTCAGCCCACTGCTTTTCTTCGCGCAGCGTGCCGTTGTCATAATACTTTTTCAAACTTCTTCCCTCGTCCGAGTAAGCAGTCACTGCCTCCGGCTCTCCGTTCGCAAAGTAGCTACGGTGTTCGCCTACCGGCTGCCCGCGCTGATGATGCCGCTCTTCCTTGAGTGTGCCGTTGGGGTAATAATATCGACTGTTTCCTTCTAGAAACCCATTTTTATACTGCTCACCGCGCAGCAATTGGCCCGCTTCGCTAAAAGACTGCGAGGATCCGTCGCGTTCGCCCCGGGCAAAGTTTGTTTTATCAGCTACTTGCCCTCTGGGATAATACTCGGTGACGAGGCCCTCAATGATTCCCTGTCGATAAATGAGTTCGGTTTTTAGGGCACCGTCTTCGTAAAACTTACGTACTGGCCCCTCGGGCTGCCCCCGTTGGTAGGTCATCTGCTCGCTCAGTTTTCCACTGGGATAATACGACTCAATGAGTCCATCGGGCGTACCGTTCACAAACTGGGTTTTGTTTTTGGGGGTACCGTCCTCGTAGTAGACCGTTAGCGGACCCTGTAGGGTATCGTTGCGGAAGGTTGCGGTTTGCAGCGTATCGCCCGACCGGGTGAGCACCACCACCTGCCCTTCCTTGACGCCTTGCCGGTAGGGTGTCTTTCGCTGCACGGGGCCTTCGGGATAATATTCTTCCATCCAGCCCGTCGGCTGCCCCTGCCGGAAGCGCACCTCAGTGGCCAACGGGCCTTCGGCATAATACTTCTGGTAGGGTCCGTGGGCCACCGTGCTGTCGTTGGTCAGCACGTAATACTTCTCCTTCACCACCAGTTGGGCTGAGTCGTAGTAGGTGGTTACCAAGGTTGTGTCTTGTCCGAAGGCAAGGGCAGCCGACAGCAAAAGGATTCCGGTACTCAAATAACGGGTCATAAGCGGGTTTCAAAGACGCAGTGTCCCAACAACGCTACTTGAGGCGTACTAGTGTGGCGCCGTAGCCGAACTTTTCGCGCTGCGCGTCCTGGAAGTACAGAATGCTTTTCATGGCCGAAAGCCGCTTCTGAATTTCACGACGCAGGGTGCCGCTGCCCACTCCGTGCACGAAGGTGATCTCGTCCATTCCGGTGGCCAGCGCCTGGTCTAGCTTTTCCTCAAAGGTCTGTAGTTGCAAGCTCAGCATATCACCGTTGTTCATGGTGTCGTGCGCATCGGTGAGTTCCTCGATGTGTAAATCTACCTGGGCGGGCGGACGGGTGAGTTTGATCTGATTTTTAGTCCGGGCTTCCTCTTTCGGTGATAAAAGGCTCTCCTTAAGTGCTTCGGGATTCAGGGGTTTACCTCCTACCGAGCTGGCGGCTTCGTCGATCGAGAACAAGAAAGAGGGTTGATTGAGCAAAGGTGCCGTAGCCTTGCTCTTGAAAAAGGCAGCCGCTTTGTGCTTAATGCGGCGCATGAGCGGCTCTCGAAGAAGATAGTTTCCCGGGCGGAAGTACAGTCCCTGGAAAATCAGGACGGGCCACCGGTCGAAGTCGGCCACCAACTGGTTCATGATCTTAGCTGATTTTTGCGCACCGAGCACTCCTGAAGACACGCCTCGGAAGTTGCCGTTGCTTTCCTCGCCCAGCACGTAGGGCATTTCAAAGTCGGTGGTATTAATTAGATGAAGCGACAATTGCTGATCGTTAATCTGCACGTAGGCCAGGTAAACTCCCGAAGCAATCGGCGGAGCGGGATCGCGTTTTACCACTGGTTTTGCTGCCTCCCGGGGCGAATCGGACCGCTGAAAGTACTTATCTTCTTCCTGGGCGACCACCACCACCTCGCTACGCATCACCGGAATCCCAAACCCGTCTTCAATTTCTACCTCAATGAGGTTCCCCTCCAGAAACTGGGTGATCACTCCTTCCTCGCTTCCTCGCAACAAACGTACTTTATCTCCGATGTTCATACTGGATAGACGAATTGGTGGTTGTAGGGTTACGCTTTGTGTGCCAGGAATTGATTGCTCAATTGTTTCATTGTTCGATGGTTGGCCGCTCCTCTAAGTAACAATCGAACAATTGAGCAATTTACCCCTCCCTCTACCCAGCGACCTATCTACTCCCTTACCTCTTTCAATCATTCAAACCTTCGCCCATTCTTTCACCTCCCCCATCCTCAGAAATAAGCAGGATAAAATGTAATTCCTTTTCCTGAACGATAGCCCAACGTGGGAGCGGGCAGGTGCACCAATGTTACCGCGTACAGCAGCCCGTTCCACAGCCGATTGCCAAAACTAACCGGCGGCTTGCGGTAGTAGTGCAGGTCAAGGTCCAGCGCCAAGTACCATTCCCGGTAGGCTGAGTAACCGGCGGCTTGGTTGGCCGACGTGCGCGCGTGCAGCATCTGATTGGCTCCGTAGCCCACCGCCACGTTGAGCCACTTCGGAAACCGGGGATATCTTCGCTTCAAAAATGCGTGTAGATCCACCGACAGCCAGTAGGTTTGTCCGTTGTAGTCCTTGAGCACTTCTTCGGGCAGGTTGCTGCCCAGGGTGTTAGGCCGTTCGGCAGCCAGGGCCGTGCGATGAAAAGAAAACTTAGGTTCTAAGCGCACCTCGCCCCACAAGGCGTGTTGCCCCGTCCACCAAACCGATCCCGCCGCGTTGGCGGCCAGATCGTGCCACGAAAAACCGTAGGCCTGCGAAAACCCATCAAACACCTCCACCGGCAAAAGCGACAGAAATCCGACCACTCCGCCCACCTCCTCGGCAGACCACCGCGTTCCTATAGTGTTCAACCAGCGCGGTACCGGCCCGGCTTAGTTGAAAGGCTGAGTAGAAGTGCCCGACTTTGTCTACCTGTTTCCACTGCGCCCCGTCGTTGAAAAACTGAAACCGCTGCCGAGGTTGATTGTGGTACCAAGCCGCGTAGAGTCCGGCTTGGGCCACTCCGTAGCCTACCCCGGCGTAGAGCCACCGCCGGTTCGGGTGCGTGGTCGAGTCGCGGGGCGGAGGGCAGTTGGCGCTTGCCGATACTGCCATGCACAGCAGCAGACCAATTACCACTGCCGCCCCTTGCTTGGCGGCTAACAAATACTTAAGTTTATGGTTGATAATGAGACTGTTTTTGAAAATCGTATACTTATGAAACCGCAAGTTACCGTAAAAAAGCGTACCGTCCGGTGCTTTGTTGCGGGTGACGCGGTGGCGTTTCGCAAAGTATACGATGCTTATAAAGACAAGCTATTTACCTACTGCCTCAAATTTACAAAATCTACCCCGGATGCCGAAGAAGTAGTCCAACAGTCGTTTATTCGCCTGTGGGAATTTCGCCATAACATCGACCCCCACCGTCCGCTCGATCCGTACGTCTATCGCGTAGCGCGCAATTGCGCCTTTGACTATCTGAAAGAAGCAGCGCGTACCGCTCGCCTCAAAGAGGATCTGCGTTCGGTTTTAACTACCTTCTCTTACCAAGATGGCCCCACGGCCGATGAATACGATGAGCTAGCCCAACAAGCCATCGAAATGCTGCCCGAGAAACGGCAGATCATCTTTCGCATGAGTTATGACGAGGACATGACCCACGAACAAATTGCCGAAGCGCTCCAGCTATCAATCCACACCGTGAAATCGCAGTTAGTCAAAGCTACCAAAACGCTGCGAATACACTTGCAACACCACATCAGTTTCCTGGTATTGTGGCTGCTAAGCCTTTAGTAGGCAACCATTCTCTTTGTTATATTCATAATAAATTACCCCTTCTTTTCATAAGATACCAATACAAGTAGCGTAAGTTCGGCGATATAATAAATATTCCCCCTGTTTGTTAGCACGGTAATTTACCCTCTTTAAATCCAGTAATAACTACGAGCGGTAACCTAACCCATGAACAAACAAGACCTCCTGCGGAAGTACCTCACCGGAAGCTGTTCTCAGGCAGAGCTTCGGCAGCTGTACAACTATTTGCTAGCCGATGAAGCCGCTGACTATGAGCCCCTACTAAGGCAGCTATGGCAGCAGTTGCGGACCCCACACGCCCTCGACAATACTTCCTCTGCCCGCATCTACGCAGAAGTTACTGCCACTCTCCCCGCTCTGGCCATTTCCTCTACCCGAGTGCACCGCCCCTGGTTAATGATGGCCGCCGCCGTGAGCATTCTGTTGCTCGTTGGGTGGCTGGTGAAGCCGCTACTGTTCCCCGCTTATGATACCCACCAAACCGCCTACGGTGAAGTGAAGCAGATAACCCTGCCCGACGGATCGGTAGTAGACCTCAACGCCAATTCAACGCTTCGGGTGGCCACGCAGTTTGCTGACGAGCCGCGCGAAGCATGGCTCACGGGCGAAGCCTACTTCCACGTAACCCCTCAACAGAATGCCGATGCCCAGGCCGTAAAGTTTATCGTGCACACCAGCAACCTCGACGTGGAAGTACTGGGCACCACCTTTAACGTAAAAGATCGTCGCGGCACCACCGACGTGGTGCTTAGCTCCGGCCGCGTCCTGCTACGCAAGCAAGCCGACCACGCGCAAGCCTTGGCCATGAAGCCCGGCGACCGGGTGCGCCTCCGTCAAGCCGATACGTTTGAAATCACCCACGTGCCCGAAACTATTATCTACACCTCCTGGAAAGACCACGAACTGTACTTCGACGATCAAACGCTGGGCGCTATTCAACAAGAACTGGCCGATAGCTACAACGTATCACTCCGGTTCGCCGACCCTTCTACTGCCACTCTTCGGTTTACTGGATCAGCCCCTACCGATGACCTCACTATTCTACTAGAAACTATACAAAAGTCGTTCGACCTCACCCTTAACCACACTGCCGATGGATACATCCTAACCCCTTAGTCTCTCTGTCATTAGTTTCCGAAAGGAGACACTGGCTCATTTCAAACTTCACTACACTTAAATCCCTAACTTATGTATTGGAATCTACTTCCCTTTCGTCGGCTGCTGTTGCTGTTGACGCTCTGCGGGGGGACGGTCACCGGATCTATCCAGACCGGATCAGCGCAGACCTTGGCCTTGTCTTCCCCTGCTCACAGTGGTGTTCACAACGATGAACCCAAACAGAAACAAGCCGTAGCACTAACCACCGTGCTCGATCAACTAGAGAAGCAGCACAACGTGCGCTTCAACTACGCCAGCCAACTGGTCAAAGACCAGGAAGTGAAAGAACCGGCTGCCGCTGAAATAGATCTGGAGAAAACCCTCATCCAATTGCTGAAGCCGCTGGGCCTGCGCCACGAGAAGGTGAGCGAACAGATCTACGGCATCTACCGCGTGCCCCAGCCTACCAAAGTGGCTAAGACTCCGGCCACGGAGCGCACCAGTATGCGAGAGGCGCAGGTGGACCTCATCGCCCGACTAGGAATGCGCCCTATGCAAACGGTAGCGACCCTTGACCGCACCATCTCCGGAACGGTGACCGACGAAGAAGACGAAGCCCTGCCGGGCGTGAACGTGGTGGTGAAAAATTCTACCGTGGGCACCGTCACCGATATTGACGGCAATTACAGCCTCACGGTGGCCGACAACGCCCAAACGCTGGTCTTCTCTTCCGTGGGCTACCTCTCTGAGGAAGTCACCATCGGAAGCCAAAGTGTGATTGACCTCACCTTGGTTCCTGACATCAAATCACTTTCCGAAGTGGTGGTGGTGGGCTACGGCACCCAGAAGAAGTCAGACCTGACCGGCGCTATTTCTTCGGTGCAACCCGAAGACATTACCCGTATATCGGAGCGACGCCTGGAGACGGCCCTGCAAGGACGCGCCGCCGGAGTGCAGGTCACCCGCGAAGAAGGTGCCCCCGGTGCCGGTTCCAGCGTAGTTATTCGCGGTGCCGGTTCCATCGGCAACACCCAGCCCCTGTGGGTGATCGACGGGGTGCCGCAGAATCCGGGCAACTTCTTCAACATGAACGACGTGGAGTCCATTGAGATTCTCAAGGACGCTTCCGCCTCGGCTATCTACGGAGCCCGCGCCGCCCACGGCGTGATCCTGGTCACCACCAAGCGCGGCACCGAAGGCAAGGTGCGGGTCAACTTCAACACCTCTATCGGGCAACGCAGCCCCATGCAACTGCCCGATATGCTGGATACCGAAGGCTTCGTGCGGGCCAGTTCAATCGGTCGCCTTAATGCGGGTGGTAGTCCCGAAGAGGCCTGGGACAATCCCGGAAGTTTGCCCAACACCAACTGGGTAGATGAGATCTTCTCGGGCCGCGGCCTGGAGCAGACCTACAACCTGTCAGTGGCCGGTGGCAACGAAAACGCCAACTACTTCGTGTCGGGTGGTTACGATAAAGAGGAAGGAATTATGGTGGACAACTCGTTTGAGCGCTACTCGCTGCGCGCCAATGCCGACTTCAAGATTGGCAAGTACATTCGTATCGGTGAGTCGCTGCTGGTGTCGCGCACCCGTGAAAACCCTACGAACAGCGGCGGAGATTTAGCCACCATCTTTCGGGCTATCCCCATTATGCCAGTGTACGACGCTACCAATCCCTTTGGTGGCTGGGGAACCGCCCCTTCTTACTTTCAGGGACCGAACCCATTGGCCGCTCAGCTGCAGAACCACATCTCGGAAACCACGAACCGCCTCAATGGCAACGTATACGCGGAGATTGAGCCACTGGAAGGACTCACCCTGCGTGGTAGTGTAGGGGTAAACATCCGCGCCCGGCGCCGCGAGCAGTTCTCCGAAGCCTTTAGCTACGGTGCCTTGTCCAACTCACTCAACTCGCTGGAGCACCGCAGCACCGACGACGAGTCGCTCAACACTAACCTGGTGCTTACCTATACTAAGAGCATTGGGAAGCATGACTTCACCGTATTGGGTGGTTACGAGCGTTTCCAGCAGGATGAGCTGGACTTCGCCGCCGATGCTCAGGACTTTCCCGTCAACTACGCCCGCAGTTTTGCCCTGGCGGCCGGAGCGGTCAACATCACCGAGCGAAGAACCATCGCTGATCAGTATCGCTTGGAGTCGGTCTTCGGACGAATCAACTACACCTTCGCCAACCGTTACCTGTTCACCGCCAACGTGCGCCGCGATGGCTCTTCGCGCTTTGGTACTGAGAACCAGTACGGAGTGTTCCCCTCGGTGTCGGTGGGATGGAGGATTATTGAGGAGGACTTCATGCAGGGCGCTTCTTTCTGTCAGACTTGAAACTACGCGCCAGCTACGGTATCTTAGGATCAGACCGAATCGGTGACTATATCTTCGCCCGTACCTACACCAATACCCGGTCTACCTACGCCTTCGATGCTACCGGACAGGCCGGAGGCACCAAGCAGCGAGGATATTACCTGCGCCGCTTCCCCAACGAACAAGTGAAGTGGGAGGAAGTGGTGCAAACCGATATCGGCTTAGACGCTAGCTTGCTAGACGGTCGCTTCAACCTGACCGCCGACTACTACATTAAAACCACCAACGACATGCTGATCGGTGTGCAGTTACCGCTTTCCTTCGGAGTATCGCGCGAGCGGAGCACTCCGGAAGGTACCGAGGTAAACGTTGGGTCGGTGGAGAACCGAGGGTTTGAACTGGCTCTGAACTACCGCGAAAGCATTGGTGACTGGAGCTTCGACATCACCGCCAACTCAGCCTGGAACAGCAACGAGGTGCAGCAACTCGAAGAGGGACTGCGCATTGCCAACGGCGGCGGTGGTCCGGGCTACGCCGGCAGTATTGCGCTCACTGAGGAAGACCAGCCTATTGGCTACTTCTTCGGACTGGTGGCCGATGGCATCTTCCAAACCCCCGAGGAGATTGACGCGCTCAATAGTAGGTTGCCGGATGGTGAATTTTACCAGACCGAAGAAACCGCGCCCGGCGACCTGCGCTACCGGGACATCAACGGCGATGGCACCATCGATGCCGACGACCGTACCTACCTGGGCAATCCCTGGCCAAAGATGATCTACGGCTTCAATGCCAACGTGGCCTACAAGAACTTCGACCTCACGCTGTTCTTCCAGGGTGTGCAGGGCGTAGATCTCTTCAACGCTACCAAGGCTTACTACCGCACCGTGTTCAGCGACTACAACTCCAGCGAACGCGTGTTCGAAAGTTGGACCGCCGAGAATCCGACCCAGCACCCGCGTCTGATCGCTTCTGACCCCAACGGCAACTTCCGCCGCCCCTCTTCCTACATGGTAGAAGACGGCTCGTACCTGAAGCTGCGCAACATTCAGGTAGGCTACAGTTTGCCCGAATCGCTGATCAGCCGCATTGGCCTGACCAACGCGCGCATCTTTGTTAACGGACAGAACTTGCTTACCTTCACCAAGTACGAAGGAATAGATCCTGAGCTGAGCGCCGGAAACGGTAACAACACCCGGCAGGGCATCAACGGACTCGGGCAGTACCCGCAGACCCGATTGATGTCGGCCGGACTACAAATTGGTTTTTAATTGTTAATCCCTATACCTATGAAAAATATACTCAAAACCACCGGTTGCCTCCTGGCCGCACTGCTACTGTTCAGCCGGTGCCAGGACGACTTCCTGGACGTGGCCAATCCGAACGAGATTGATGCTCAAGAATTTCTTCCAGAGCATGAGCGACCTGGAACTGGTGCTCACCAGCGTGTACGCCGCCCAGAAATCCGAAGAAACCTACGGGGCCGACTTTCTGCCCAAGGTATCGTACGGATTGCCCAAAACGGCCAACCAAGACTGGCTGGGTACCGACGGCTGGAACCAGATGTACCGCAACGAGGTGACGCCCGGCAACGACCTGATCAACAACTTCTGGCGCGGCTTTTACCGCGGCGTGGCCCGGACCAACGACTTCCTGCCCAACGTAGACGCGTTTGTAGAAGAAAACCAGGCCACGCTCACTCCCGAAAACCTGGCCCGCATTGAGGTGATGCGGGGCGAAGCCCGCTACTGGCGCGCTTTCGACTACTTCCACCTAATTCGGCTGTGGGGCGAAAAACTGCCCTCCGTGGATGCCAGTGCAACGGGGGTTCCCCTGATTCTGGAAGTGGCGCCCACCCGCGACGATATGTTCGTGAGCCGGGCCACCGTGGGCGAGGTGTATCAGCAAATCATCGCTGACCTGCAAGCCGCCGAGGCCGCCCTACCTGATAGTTGGGAGGGTGAGAACATTGCCCGCGTGGATGCCTACGCGGCCAAAATGACCCTGGCCGAGGTCTACATGAACTTCAACGACTACGCCACCGCCAACGGCTACCTGGAGCAGATCGTGAACAACGGCGAGTTTTCGCTGGTACCCTTTGCCGACTACCAAGATTTGTTCAACGGCGAGAACGAGTTCAGCTCCGAATCGCTGCTGGAGATCAATTTCTCTACCGACTTGCAAGAGAACATGTGGCAGGGTGGACTAGGCACCAATCTGGCCCTACAGATTGCTCCCAAGGGCACCGGCTGGAGCAACGTGTATCCGCACGACGTGAACGTGCTGCGCTTCGGCGACGACCCGCGCCTGCGCGTGAACATGCTGGAGCCCGGCGTGGACTCGGTGGTATTCGGTGACGGCGAGTGGAAGATACTGGAGCGCATGGTGGGCGACGAAGGTGCCCTGGGCTGGAGCTTCAAGAAGTATGTGCCGATCGACTACTCGGTCTACTCTACCAACCGCAACTTCGGGGCGAACGTGATTGTATATCGTCTGGCCGGTGCCTACCTGATGTACGCCGAGACGCAGAACGCCCTGGGCAACGACGCAGTAGCACTAGAGTACGTAAACAGGTGCGTCGGCGTGCCTACGGAGTCGACCCCGATACGCCCTCGGCCGAGGCCGACCTGACCGGTTTGGCGGGCACCGCCCTGCGCGACGCCATCCGCGAAGAACGATTCTTAGAATTGTTCGCCGAAGGGCACCGCTGGTACGACCTGATCCGCTGGGGCATTGCCGCCGAAGAGGTGGCCAAGTACCCCACCGTGCGCTCGGGTCCGGTGATCTTCAACGACCGCGACTACTACTTCCCCATTCCGCAGGACGAGCTGGATGCCAACCCCAACATGCAGCAAAGCACCGGCTACGGCGGCGACGGCGGCTGATCTATTACACCGACGCTGGGGCGCGTTTATAACGCGTTCCCACACTGCGCGCGTTATAAGCGTGCGCTAGTTTAGCCCCCCTTTATCACCAAAAATAGTCCCCTGACCAAGGCGGCCAACAGCCCCACCGGTCAGGGGACTATTTTTTTGCTACCGCACCCGAATGCCAAAAGCCTCCAGCTTCTGGGGCGACTTCTTGAAGGCCAACCGGGCCACCTTACGGAACTCCGACAGCCACGCTTGCAGCTCCCGCTGGGCTTGCAGCTTGCGCTGGGTAGCATCTTCGGCGTCTCCCTTGGTGCGGGCCAGTTCTTCGCGCAGCTCAACGATGGCTTGCAGCGAGGCTTGCGTCTGGGCCAGTTCTTCAGGCGTTAACCCTTGGGGTGCTAACTGGGCCGCGTGCGGCGTGATCCGCTCGTAAAAAGCGTTGGCCTGCTTCAACCAGCCCGCCTCAGTCCGCTCCAGGCGCTGCACCCCGAGCTGATGCAGCATGACGGCGTCCTTACGAAACACGAAGCGGGCCACGTTCACGTGCTCCACGAACTGCGCCCGGGTGGTCTTCAGTTCTTTTTTAACCCGGTGGTTCAGGGCCCACTGGGTTTCGTAGTACTGTTTCTGGGCGCGGTCCTGCTTTGTGCAGTTGGTGAGCAACCCCTTGCCAGCCTTAGCATGCTGGGGGGTGAACCCATACTTGGCCAGCGCCTGCTGCGCCTCTTTGTTTGCCAGGGTGTTGTTCACTGACAGGCTAGAAGCTTTTAGCAGTGTATCAAAGGAATCCGTTTTCATATCTTTTAAAAGTTTGTTCAGGGGCAAAGAAAGGAAGCGCATTTTTACGGTGCCCGCCAAATGAAAATAACATCTTACATCGGTACTGTTGGCGGCAAAGTGTTAAAAAGAGGCGGGGTGGACCCGATGCTCCCGGAGCATCACCTTCGCCACGCGGTGGGTGGCGGTGAAATTCGGATGTTACATTACATCGACCGACGCGGCGGGGGTCATTTCTTACATCATTGGCATCAACAAAGGGTTGAATGACCCTCAGCGGTCGTGTCGAAGGGCAAAAGTAAGCACGGTGGACCCGATGCTCCCGGAGCATCACCTCCGCCGCACTTAGTTTTACTTGCCCGCAGGTAGCGATTCGGAGCCGGGGGAAACCGTCGCATAGCGCAGCATTCCGGCAGAGGCATTGAACCGGGGCGTGCTTATGCGTATCTTTACAAAAAATCCAAGCGCATGGCAAAGCAACTTATTCGGTTCAACTGGGCGATCAAAAAACTACTACGTGATAAAGCCAACTTCGGCATCCTGGAAGGCTTCCTTACCGTGTTGCTCGAACGAGCCTATCGTGATCGAGCGCATCCTGGAAAGCGAAAGCAACCAAGAGACCGAAGGCGACCGGCACAACCGGGTGGATATACTGGTTAAAAACCAGAAAGGCGAGCTGATCATCATCGAGGTACAGAACAGTAAGCAGTTTGATTACTTTCACCGAATGATTTACGGCACCGCTAAGGTCATTTCAGAATACATCCAGAAGGGTGAGCCGTACTCAAACGTTAAGAAGGTAATCTCGGTCACCATTGCCTACTTTGATCTGGGGCAGGGGGAAGACTACGTGTATCACGGCACCAACGAATTTCACGGCATTCACAAACACGACGTACTCACGTTGGCTAATAAGCAGAAAGCACTGTACGACAAACAGGTAGTGCACGAAATTTTTCCTGAATACTGGATTATCAAGGCTGAGAAGTTCGATAACCAGGTGAGCGACAAGCTGGATGAATGGATTTACTTCCTTAAGAACAGCGAGGTGCGGGAGGACTTCACTGCTCCCGGACTCAAGGAGGCTCGTGAAAAGTTAGATGAGTTGCGAATGACCGACGAAGAGCGGGCAAACTACAAATGGTACCTAAAGCGATTGCACGACATTGCCAGTGAGCAGTATACCAAAAGGATTGATATACAGGATCTAATCGATAAAACCGAAAAGAGAGCGCGGAAGAAAGGTAGGAAAGAGGGCATTGAGCAAGGTCGAGCCCAAGGCATTGAGCAAGGCATTGAACAAGGTCGGGAGCGAGAGAGAATAGAAACCGCTAAAAAGCTGATCGCTCTAAACCTAGACAACCAGACCGTAGTACAGGCAACCGGCCTGACCGCTGAGCAAATTGAGGTGTTAAGAGACGAAGCGTGAAGCAGTACGCCTCCGTTCATTCGTTACTGGCCATTGGTTGCCTTTGGTTGACGTTGCTTGCCGCCTGTACCTCCCCGCCAGAGCTAAGCAATGAGCACCCGGGCGAAGCCCTGGCCCGCGTGCACTGCGGTAGCTGTCATCAGTTCTCCGAACCGGCTTTGCTAGACCAGGCCACCTGGCGGGAGGACGTGCTGCCGGTGATGGGCCTGCACTTAGGCCTGCTGGACGCGCCCAGCCCGACGGCCCGACAGAATCTCCAGACGCTGCTGCTGGAAGGCGGCTACCCCACCCAACCGCAACTGTCGATGGCTGATTGGGAGAAGATCAAAGCCTACTACGAGGCCGCCGCCCCAGCGCAACTAGAACTACCAACGCCTGCCGCGCTGCCGCTCACCGACCGCTTCGCCGAACACGAAGTGGCAATCAGTCGCGCGGCCCCGCCCGCCATCACCTGCGTGCGGATCGACACCCTGACCCACCGCCTCTACGCCGCCGACGCCGGAGTGCAAACGCTGTTCGACCTGGACCCGCACGGCGGAGAACCGAATGCAATTCCCCAACAACCCACCGTCAGCGCCCTCACCTGGGTGGGGCCGTCAAGAAGCCTGATGGCTACCCACCTGGGGTTTTCGGTGCAGCCTAAAGAAAGCTCCGAAGGCTACGTATCGCTGGTTGGTGCCAGCGCCACCCCTTGGCTGTCGGCACTGGCGCGACCTACCCAAACGCTGTCCGTCAATCTGGTGGGCGACGCTAGGGAGGAGTTGCTGACCTGCAACTTTGGCTACCGCACGGGCCGCTTGTCGTACTGGAAACTAGGAGTCGATGGTGCCTACCAGGAGGTGGTGCTTAAGGACGAAGCGGGAGCGCTCATGGCCGAAGTGCGCGACCTGAGCGGGAGCGGATACAATGATATTGTCGCCCTTTTCGCCCAGGCCGACGAGAAGTTGGTGCGGTTCGAGAACCAGGGCAACGGCGAGTTCCGAGAACGGGTGCTGCTGCGGTTTCCGGCAGCGTACGGCTCTACCTCCTTCGAGCTGCACGACTTCAACGGCGACGGGCACCTGGACATCCTGTACACCAGTGGCGACAATGCTGACCACTCGATGATCCTGAAGCCCTACCACGGGGTGTACCTGTTTCTGAACCAGGGCGACTGGACCTTTGAGCAAGCCTACTTCTTCCCGATGCACGGCGCCTACCGGGCGATGGCGCGTGATTACGACCAAGACGGCGACCTGGACATTGCCGCGATTGCCTTCTTCGCGGACTACGCGCAGCAGCCCGAGCGGGGGTTTGTGTACCTAGAAAACCAGGGTGACCTTAACTTCACCGCCACCACCCGCCCCATCCATACCGCCGGGCGGTGGATCACGATGGATGCCAACGATCTGGACGGGGACGGAGATACTGATATTGCGCTGGGCAGCTATACCATCGGCCCGCCGTTTGGTGCCGCGCCAAACGCGTGGAAAGATCACTCGGGCGTACTGTGGCTGGAGAACACTACAGTGGCACAGGCGACTCAGTAGCTGACCGAGTGCTAGTATTCCGTCTGAACAGTGGTATTTCTGGCGAAGGCGTAGTACCTTTTGGCAAATCCTTCGCATGTCCCACTACGCCTTGTGCACTCTTCTTATCGGCAGTTTGCTTCTGCCCCCCCTTACCTCCCTGGTTGGTGTCTCCACCAACCGGAACACACCCTCCCTGGTTGGTGTCTTCACCAACCAAAACAACGCTCCCATCGCCCCCTGGGTTAGTGTCCCCACTAACCAAGACAGCACCTCCACCAATCAAGACAAAGAACGCTTACTCACCAACGCCCGCCGCTACCTGCCCAACCAGGCGCAGCAGGAGGCGTTAATCTACGAACTGCAGCAGCGCGAGGCAGACTACGACACGGCGGTGCATCTGCTCAAGAAGTACATTCCGCCCACGGCCAACCACTACCACACCAACCTGATCAACACCACCGCTCATCCTTTTCGGGAATCAGTCTACTACGCATCCGACCTGATGGACAGTGGCCTGCCGGAGTACCAGCAGCGGGCCTTTGATATCTTCAAGACAATCATCGCTCAGCAGGATCAGCAGCCGGAGCACGACACCTACGGCATCTGGTCGTACCACCTGGAAGAAACGCTGCCCCAGATGAACAAGCCCGACTGGAACTGGGCCGACTTCATCGCGGTGCCGCTACTGGAGACTTACATGAAACACCACGCGGTGCTGCCCCCGGCCCTGCGGCAGTCGATGGAAGAAGCCATTATCCACGCCAGCCGGTCCATCGAGAAGCGCGACGTGAAGCCCGGCTATACTAACATCGCCATCATGGGCACGCTGGTGACCCACCTGAGCGCCCACCTGTTCGATCTGCCCGACCTGAAAGAGTACGCGGCCATGCGCCTGCGCCGCTTCTACGACTACACCGCCGAACTGCAGGGCTTTGCCGAGTACAACAGTCCTACCTACACGCGGGTGGCCCTGAACGAGCTCTGCCGGATGCAGCAGTACATCCTGGATAAGAAGGCGCGGCAGATGATCGACTTCTGCTATCTGACGGGCTGGCAAGTGCTGGCCGCCCACTTCCACCCGCCAAGCGGACAACTGGCCGGTCCGCACAGCCGCAGTTACTCCACCCTGCTGCGCAAAAGTTTCTACGATTTCCTCTACGGCGCTTCGCAGGATCAGATTGATTATCAGCAAGCGCAACTGCCGGTGGATTACTACAAGTTGCAGCACCAGATACCCGCCTCGCTGGTGCCCAACTTTCGGCAGTTACCGCAGGCGCGGGTAGAGAAGAGCACCTTTAGCGTGGGCGACAACCCGGTGGTGGGCTACACCTACCTGCACCCGCAGTACTGCATCAGTTCGGTGAACCGCTCCACCACCTGGCAACAACGACGGCCGCTGGTCGCTTACTGGGGCACCCCCGCGCAGCCGCGCTACCTGCAACCCAAGCTGCTGCACGACGGGGTGGAGTTTGCGGCGGGCAACATCTTCTCAGTGCAAAGCAGCAACGCGGTGCTCACCACCCTCAACTTCGCCACCGACGGCGGCGATTACCACATTTCCATCGACCGCCTGCCCGACGGCATCTTCCGAGCGCGCGACCTGCGCCTGCGCTTCGAGCTGGGTGGAGCCGAATTGCTGGATAGCCTGACGGTGGACGGGCGGGCCATCACCCTGCGCGACGGCGCGGTGCAACTGGACATCAAGCTGTTGCAGACGTTGTTTGACGGACAGGAGGTTCTAGCTACTGAGACCGGCCAGGATGATGAGCGGTGCTGGTTGGACGTGGTGCTCTACGCCGGGGAGGAGAAAGCGTTTGACCTCAAGCAGATGCCCCAGGCGGACCTGAGTTGGACCACCCGCTTGTGGACCGAAGCCGATCTGACGCAGTGGTCGGATCCACAAGCCATCGTAAAAGACCAGCGTGTTTGGCTTCAGTGGGATGAGTTGTTCCTAACGGCCCCGGTGAAGCCTGATACCGAAGAAGAATTGCAAAGTAGCTTTGTGTCCCGCCCCCGATGAACCAGCCTTCTCCGCCTACTTCCCCGCGCCGCTCAGCCACGCGGCGGATCGCCTTCCGAGTGATCGCCGGGCTGCTGCCCTTCGCGTTACTGCTTCTGACGGAGGGGTTGCTGCGCATGGTGGGCTACGGGCAGGATTACGCCTTGTTCATCGACGCTCCCGATCACCCCGGCTACCGGATGATGAATCCTGACGTGTCGGAGAAGTACTTCGCCACCCCCGAGAATGCCACGTTGGGCAACCAGGAGTTGTTTCTGGCCGATAAAGACAGCAGCACCTTCCGCATCTTCGTGCTAGGTGCTTCCACCGGACTGGGTTATCCTTACCTGCACAACGGCTCGTTTCACCGCTGGCTACAGTACCGGTTGATGCAATCGGTACCGGAGGTCAACTTTGAGATCATCAACCTATCGCTCACCGCCGTCACCACCTACACCCTGCTCGACTTCGCCCGGCAGCTGGTCGACTACCAACCGGACGCGGTGCTGGTGTACGCCGGGCACAACGAGTACTACGGCACGCTGGGCGTCGGCTCCACCAGTAATCTGGGGAGCAACCCCACCCTGGTGCGGGCGATGATCTGGCTACGCGACTTCCGGCTGATGCAACTCCTGGGCAACGCGGTGAACAGCCTGCGCCGCAGCCTGGCCGGAGCGCCCGACCTGCGCACCAACCTGATGCAACGGCTGGCCGCCGAGCAACGTATTCCGCTGGGTTCGTCCCTCTACGAACAGGGGGTCAATCAGTACAAAAGGAACCTCAATGACCTGTTAGAGGTACTGAACGAGCATCACATCCCGGTGTTGCTGAGCAACCTGGTGAGCAATGAGAAGGACCTGCCGCCCTTCGTGAGTGATAGTGCCAAGGGAAAGGCATCGGCCGCCGCCCGGTATCGGCAGGGGCAGCAGACCTACGCACAGGCGAAGTACTCCGAAGCCAAAAACCACTTCGTGCATGCCAAGGAGCGGGATCAGCTCCGCTTTCGCGCCCCCCAAGCCATGAGTGCGATTGTGCAGCGATTGACCGACCGCTACCCTTTGGTCTACCTAGTGGATGCGCAGGCTGCCTGGGTGGTCCACTCGCCGCACGGTATCTTCGGAAAAGAGACCTTGCTCGAGCACGTGCATCCCAACTTATACGGCTACGCTTTGCTATCGGACGCTTTCTACCAAGCGCTTCGGCGCGAAGGGCTGGTGACGGTGCCCGAGCAGAACTCAATGTCATTTGAGGAGCTGCGGCGGCAGATGCCCATCACGGCGGTGGACTCGCTACGCGGCGCCTACGAAACAATGATCCTAAAAGAAGGGTGGCCCTTCAATGAACCCATGCCGCCCGCCGAAGGGCGAGAGAAAACCGTAGAGGAAGCACTGGCGGGTCGCCTGGTGGTGCAGCAGATCACCTGGGAGGAGGCCATGCGGCAGTTGCTGCAGCACTACGTACAAACCGAGCAGCCAACGGAAGCGATGCGGGTGGCCGAGGCGCTGGTGCTGGAGCACCCGCAGGACGCACGGGCGTATCAACGGGCCGGGGCACTGGCCCGGGAAGCGGGGGCCGAAGCCAAGGGATTGCGGTACTTGCAGCGAGCGTTTGATTTATCTCCCACCCTGGAGCTGGCCCAAGCGCTGTTTGTGGCCTTGCTCAAGCAAGATCAGCCCGAAGCGGCCCTGCCCTACCTGGACTACACCGTGCAGGCGCACGGTAAGTTCGCCGAACTGCGCTCGTTTGCGCAGAACGTGGTGCGGGCGAAGCAGGTCTACGCCCAGGACACCAGCCGTAGCGAGGTGGCGCTTCAGATTGCGGCGGCCTACCTGCGCTTCGCCAATGCCGATGCGGCCCGCCCCTACGTAAATCGCGCCCTGGCCGCCGACCCCAGCAACTCCGCCGCGCGGGAGTTGCGGGCGAAGATTGATCAATTATCGTCTAAAGAATAGCTGCCGTGAAACTAAATTTGCAAAAGATCACGCACCGGCAGACGGTGGATACCGGCATGGCGCTCACCCTGCTAGCCCTGCTGCTAGGGCTATTCACCGAGTGGATGGGGTGGTATAAGGTGGCCGTTGGGGTGCTGCTGGTCACGATGGCCTTTCCGGTGGTGTGGAAACCGGCGGCGGTGGTCTGGTTTGGGCTGGCCGAATTACTCAGCGCGGTTTCTTCGCGAATCATTCTTACCTTGCTGTTCGGGCTACTGGTGGTGCCGGTGGGAATCTGGCGGCGGTGGCGCGGCCATGATCCATTGGGGCTACGCACCTCCGGGCAGGGTCAAGCCACCACCCTAAAGAACCGAGCGCACACCTGGTCGGCAACCGACCTGGACAAACCTTACTGACAATGGAGTTTCTGCGTGATCTGTGGGATTTTCTTAGGCACCGAAAGAAGTTTTGGCTGTTGCCGCTCATCGTGATGCTGGTGCTGCTCAGTGTGCTCAGCTTCCTGG
This sequence comes from uncultured Cytophagales bacterium, assembly GCA_963833215.1. Classification (GTDB taxonomy): domain Bacteria; phylum Bacteroidota; class Bacteroidia; order Cytophagales; family Cyclobacteriaceae; genus Tunicatimonas. Next base: position 121,162 of record CAWHXE010000016.1, read on the forward strand.
TGGGCGGATCGGCGCTGGCTCCATTCATTTATTCGTTGTTTTAACAATGACTAAATGAGTGTAGGAATCAGTCAAAAACCATGATAGTAGAACTTATTCCACTAGTGCTATTTTCTCAAATCTTCTTCTTTGTGTTTTACGTAAAGAAGAGGCGATCAAAGCTTTTATACTTTATTGAGAAGAACCATCATGATAGGTTGATATCGGCCAAAGAGCGAGACCATTACGTCGATGTGTACAGCTTTAGTGTTTTTAGCTTTGTCAATATTGCTAGTATTCCAACACCAGAGCAGTTAACTAGCGCTGATCAAAGCAATGAGTATGCAGCGTTTTATCATCGGTCCAACAAATTAGGAAAAGTATACCTAATAGTTTTTGCTGCCTCTGTGGTCGTACTGTTTGTACTAGCGGCTATTCAAGAATAGCGATTTCTCAACTTCCTCAAGAAGCGTAAGGGCAGAATGATTGAATGCACATTCTATCCCTCAGTCATTCAATCATTCTTCTTCCATGTCTTCTTTCATTCTTGGTATCTCGGCCTTTTACCACGACAGTGCCGCGGCGCTGCTGGTGGACGGTCGGTTGGTGGCCGCGGCCCAGGAGGAGCGCTTCACCCGCATCAAGCACGATGCTTCGTTTCCGCAGCACGCCATTCGTTACGTGCTGGCCGAAGCGGGGGTGCGCTACGCGGAGCTGAGTGCGGTGGTGTTCTACGAGAAGCCTTTCATCAAGTTTGAGCGGCTGCTGGAATCGTACCACGCGGTGGCGCCCCGTGGCCTGGGCAATTTCCTGACCGCCATGCCGGGCTGGATTAAGGATAAGCTATTGTTCAAACGACTGCTTCGTCAGCACCTGGGGCGCTTGGGAGAAGGTCGTCCCCCGCTGCTCTTTCCCGAGCATCACCTGTCGCACGCCGCCAGCGCGTTTTACCCCTCGCCCTACGAGGAAGCGGCGATCCTCACCGTGGATGGAGTGGGCGAATGGGCCACCTCCACCATCAGCCACGGGCAGGGTCATCGGATTCAGCTCTTACGCGAGCTGCACTTTCCGCACTCGGTGGGCTTACTCTACTCGGCCTTCACTTACTACCTGGGCTTCCGCGTAAACGGGGGCGAGTACAAGCTGATGGGGCTGGCCGCCTACGGCGATCCGGCGGCGGAGCAGACCCGGCGGTGGACAGGCGCTATTTTACGGGAACTGGTCGAGCTGCACGACGACGGTTCTATCACGCTGAATATGCGCTACTTCCGCTTTCTTACCCACCTACGGATGACCGACGATCAGCGGTGGGAGCGGTTATTTGGACTGGAGCGTCGGGTGCCGGAAGCGCCGCTTATCCAATCGCACGCGAACCTGGCGTGGGCCATTCAGCACGTCACCGAGCGTACGGTGCTGCGGCTGGCGAACACGGCGCACGAACTCACCGGCAGCGCAAACCTGGTGATGGCCGGGGGCGTGGCGCTCAATGGAGTGGCCAACGGCAAGCTGGTGGCGCAAGGGCCCTTCGAGAACGTCTGGATTCAGCCTGCGGCCGGGGATGCGGGCGGAGCAGTGGGCGCGGCCTACGCCGCCTGGCACATCGGGCAGGAGCAGCTGCGGAAGGTTATACGACCAGATGCTATGCGGGGTAGCTACTTGGGTCCTTCGTACTCGGACAAACAGATCCAAATGGTGCTGCGGAAGTACGGCGCACCGGCTACGCGCTACGAAGAAGATGCACTGATCGCTCGGGTGGTGGAGCAGTTGGAGCAGGGCCGGGTTGTTGGGTGGTTTCAGGGGCGGATGGAGTTTGGTCCGCGGGCGCTGGGGAACCGCAGCATCCTGGGCGATGCCCGGCATCCGCGGATGCAGCAGAAGATCAACCGCTCGATCAAGTTTCGCGAGAGCTTCCGCCCGTTCGCGCCCAGCGTGCGGGAGGAAGACGCTTCCGACTACTTTGACCTCCGCGCGCCCTCGCCCTACATGCTGCAGGTGCACCCGGTGCGGTCTGGACGGCGACTTCCCGCCCCGGAACACTCGCCCGATGCCCCGCTGCTCGATCGCCTGCGGCACGCCCGCTCCGACATCCCCGCCGTGACGCACGTGGACTACTCCGCCCGCGTGCAGACGGTGAATCGCGATACCAACCCATTATTCTGGAAGCTGCTGACTACCTTTAAGGAAGTAACGGGCTACGGACTGCTCATCAACACCAGCTTCAACGTGCGCGACGAGCCCATCGTGTGCACTCCCGAAGACGCCTACCGTTGCTTCACCGCGACGAAGATGGACTGTCTGGTGCTGGGGAATTACTTATTAGAGAAATCAGCAGGGGGATGGCTCCTTGAAGGCAACTGAAACGGTAGTTTGGGAAACGGCATTTCAATATAATTGCTACTTTGCGCCTAATAACCTCAACCCTATGCTACAACACAAAAACATCGTGATCATCGGCGGCACCACCGGGTTGGGCCTGTCGGCCGCGCTGGCCTTCGTGCGCCAGGGGGCGCGGGTGGTGGTGGTGGGCCGCACCGAAGCCACTGTGCAGGAGGCCCAGCGGCAACTTGGCGAGCACGGGCTGGCCCTCACCGGCGACGCTACCGAAGAAGCCACCGCCCCGGAAGCCATCCGGCAGTGCGCCGAGCGCTGGGGTAATTGCCACGGACTGTACCACGTGGCGGGCGGCAGCGGACGGCGCTTCGGCGACGGTCCGCTGCACGAACTTACGCTGGAGGGCTGGAACCGCACCTTCGAGCTCAACCTCACCAGCCTGATGCTGTCGAACCAGGCAGCGGTGCGCCACTTCCTGAAAGAAAAGCAGGGCGGTGCCATTCTGAACATGGGTTCGGTGCTGGGCTACTCGCCCTCACCGCACTACTTCGCCACCCACGCCTATGCAGCCACCAAGTCGGCCATCGTGGGGTTCACGAAGGCCATCGCCGCCCACTACGCCCCCGACAACATTCGCGTCAACGTGATTGCGCCCGCCCTGGTGGAAACCCCCATGGCGCAGCGCGCGGCTCAGGATGATGTTATTATGAACTTTATCAAAACCAAACAACCCCTGGACGGCGGACGTATCGGCCATCCGCAGGACTTAGACGGCATGGCCAGCTGCCTGCTTTCGGACGCCGCGAGCTTCATCACCGGGCAAGTAATCGCCGTAGACGGTGGCTGGACGTTAAGTGAGGGACAGTTGTGAATTAGTCACTGGTCATTGGCCAAAATTACGAAGGACAAATAACCAGCATCCACCATGAACCAACCAGCCCTGGGCATTGATTTAGGAGGAACCCACATTAAGGGAGCGCTGCTCTACGAAGGGGAAATCGTTGATCACTACCACACCGATACTAATGATCTGCCACTGGCCGAAAACCAGTCGAACAAGACGCTTTGGCAACAGGCCATGCGGACGATGATCGACGCGGCCCGGCAGCGATATCCCGAGCAAGACTTGGCAATCGGACTCGCCGCGCCGGGCATCCCGGATGCTGGTTACACCATGATCAAGTACATGCCCGGACGTTTGCAAGGGCTAGAAGAATTAGTTTGGGCAGATTTCTTAAGGTGACACGCCGGGTGCCAGTGCTCAACGACGCGATGGCGGCGCTGCTGGCCGAGAGTCGGCTGGGGGCGGCGAAGAACACCCAAAACGCGGTGCTACTCACCCTGGGCACCGGCGTGGGTGGCGGACTGCTCATCAACGGAAAGCCGTTTGGGGGTAGCTTCCAGTGGGCCGGGCACATCGGGCACACCGTGGCCGACAGTGGTGGTTTCCCGGATATTACCCGCATGCCGGGTAGCATTGAGGAGGCCATTGGCAACGCCAGCCTCCCCCGTCGCTCGATGGGACGTTACCAAACCACCCACGATCTGGTGGTGGATTACGAGCGGGGCGATCCCTTTGCTAGTTTCCTGTGGCTCACCTCAGTTCAGAATCTGGCGTGCACGCTGGCCTCGCTGGTGAACCTGATCTCGCCCGACGTGATCGTGCTGGGCGGCGGCATCACCCAGGCGGGCGACGCACTGTATAAACCCCTTGCCGCGTTCATGGACGTGTACGAATGGCGGCCCGGTGACCAGCGCACGCCCATTCGTCAGGCGCAGTTCGACGATTATGCCGGGGCCGTCGGAGCCGCTTTGTTTGCGTTGGAAGGCGGCGAATAAGCCAAAATCCTTTTCTATCATTTATCACCACTAACCCAGTTAACAATGTCCGTTATTCAACAATATCTAGAGAAGTGCCACACCATTCTGCAAACCGTTGAAGCGCAAACCGAGGCTATTGAACAGGCGGCCGGGTGGTTTGCCGACACCATTCTGGCCGGGCGCATGGTGCACCTGTTCGGTTCGGGACACAGCCGGATTATGGTAGAAGAGATGTGGCCCCGCTACGGCTCCTTTGCCGGGTTCAACCCCATCGTGGAGCTTTCGTTGTCGTTCCACAATCTGGTGGTGGGCGCCAACGGGCAGCGGCAGGCCATGTTTCTGGAAAACGTGCCCGGACTAGCCGAACGCATCCTGCGCAACTTCGACTTGAGCAAACAAGACTGCGCCCTGGTGATCTCGTCAAGTGGGTGCAATGTGGTGCCGATTGAGATGGGCGAACTGTTTCAGCAACACGGCGTCAAAGTGGTGGCCCTGGTCACCAAAGCGCACTCGGCCGCCAGCAGCAGCAAGCGGGCCGACGGCAAAAAGCTCACCGACTTCGCCGACCTGGTGCTAGACACTGGTGCCCCGGTGGGTGATGCAATGGTGACCGTACCCGGTTTAGACACGCCGGTATCGCCCGGCTCTACGGTGGGCGGGGCGATGCTTGTGAACAGCATCAAGGCCACGGTGGCCGAACGACTCACTGCCGCCGGGCACCCGCCCAAGGTGCTTAGTTCGGGCGCGGTGGTGGGAGCCGAACGCGCCGTGGAGCTGTTCGAAGGGCGCCTACGACGAGCACGCTCATCGGCTGGCGAAGTTGTATCAGGAAGTCGGAACAAAAAATTCAATGTAAGTTACTAACGAATTGTAATGCGTTTTGAATGAATTAAGGTACAACAGTTGCTTGCAGGACAGGAGAACAAAATCAAATTTTCAAACCTTATCCCCTCGCAAAATGGCTCAATTTACCGCATTCAACGAAGATGTTGAAGTGAACAAACCAACGGTTTTGTCCGTGATCAACTCCATGGAGAGGGGAAAAGACAGCCGGACGGCTATTCTAGGACACCCGGTTGGCCATTCTGAAGAAAAACGGCATTGATCTGGACGCGCAGGAGTGGTTCTCTCAACAAGCGTGGCTCGATGCCTTTAAAGAGATTGCGGATGAGCTGGGTGATATGAATTTGTTCTTGATAGGAAAAGCAATCATTGACAACGCGCAGTTTCCCCCGATCAACGGGCTGGAAGAAGGGCTACGATCTATCGACGTGGCGTATCATTTAAATCACAGAGTTGACGGCAAAATCATGTTTAATTCGGAGAACGGACGCATGACCGAAGGAATCGGGCACTACGCGCTTACCGAGTTTGACGGAGAGAAAAAACAAGCTGTTATGGTTTGCAAGAATCCGTATCCTAGTAAATTTGACGAAGGGATTATTGTGCAAGTTGTCAGAAGATTCAAGCCAAAGGGGTCAAAGGATAAAGTTGTCCGTGATGAAACTGAGGAGAGCAGAACCGAGGGCGCGGATTCATGCACCTACTTAATTCAGTGGTAATCTTATAGTTGCCCCGTGGCCGTGAGTTTGGTTGTTTGCGTCTCAATTCGTTTATTGTTTTGCATAACCTAATCCGACGCTATGCTTGACCACCCCATCCGTACCACCGTTATTGGCAGCTACCCTTTTCCTGGTTGGCTGCTGTTCGCCTCCGAAAACTTAACGCAGTTTGGCCCGGCCGATGTGGCCGAGATGATCAACGACGCGGTGGTGGCCGCCGTGCACGATCAGGTGAGCGCCGGACTCAACGTGATCACCGATGGCGAACAAACCCGACTGGACTTCAACCTGTCGTTCTACGGCTTCATTGAGGGTATCACGCCGAACGCGCTGGTGCCTCGAAAGTGGGGTCCGCCCGCCCACGACCAACGCGGCAAGCACTCTATCACCGAAGAACTGCGCGCCCCGCGCGGACTGGGAGCCGTAGAAGAGTTTGAGCGACTGAAACGAGTGGCTCCCGCCGGGCCGGTGCTCAAGGCCAGCCTTCCCGGTCCCTTCACCCTGAGTGGCCGATTGCTGCCCAACGCGCAGTATCCCGACCGCTACGCCATCACCGAGGCGCTGCTACCCATGGTGCAGCGCGAACTGGAAGGTCTGGTGGCCGCCGGATGCACTGAAATTACGGTCAACGAGCCCTCGATGAGTTGCTACGCCTATAAGGAAGACACGAAACGCTTTGTGGATATCTTCAACCGCACGGTGGAGCCGGTGGTGGGGCGCTGCCGCCTGTCGACGCACCTGTGCTTCGGCAACTTCAAGGGGCACGCGGTGGGCTACCGCCGCATCGCGCCCATGCTGCCCGACTTTCTGGATTTCAAGGTAGACGAGGTGCACGTAGAGATGGCCAGCCGGGAGTTTGCTGAGATTGAACTGATCGCCAAATTTGCGCAGCGGATGGAGGTGGCGGTGGGTATCGTGGACGTGAAGAGCTACTACATCGAGACGGTGGAGGACATCGTTCACCGCATCAAACTATGCCTGGAGCACATATCGGCCGACAAACTGTCGGTGGCCCCTGACTGCGGACTCAGTCAAACCGCCCGCTGGGCCGCTAAGAAAAAGCTAGTTAATATGGTGGAAGGAGCCCGGCGGGTGCGAGAAACCCTATAGCCGCCGTCAGTTCTGCTGCTGAAAATCGCGGTAGCAATTGTTGATGGCCACGATAATGTCGTACTCGTTCAACTCTTCGATGAACCGATCCTCTAATCGGCAAAAGAGAATAAACTCGTCCAGGCGCTCCTCGTTCAGCCCGGTGATCTCCTCAATCATCGCGCGGTTGAACTTCTTGGACAGGGCTTTCTGGTAGGTAGCTTCCTGCTGGGCCTGCTGCACCTGCCGTTCGTATTTGGCGCGTTTGCTGAAGCGGTCCAAGATGAACGAGATCGGGCTGCCAATCGAAGCCTTCTTTTCCCGGCGGGGTCCCTGGTAAGTGCCCGGAATCACCACCTTTTCCGGTTCGGGCAGGTCATCGAGTGCCAATATGGCCCGCTTAAAAGCGGCTTCGTCTCGAAATGCAAATACGGTCACGTTTTCCAGTTGGTACGTCTTTTCGCTCAGGCGGACGGTTAGGTCATAGTTGGTCGCCTGGGCCGTGTCGCCGAAGTAGAGTTGATAGGCTTCGTAGTTCACCGCCGATAGTTGCAGCGTGTCCTGGGCAAAGAAGGTGAGGTAGAAGAAGCCTGCTTCGTCGCTCACTACTCCTTGCTGCGTGCGCAGGTTAGTAACCGTAACGAACGGAAGGGCCTCATCGGCCTCGTTCACAATCACTCCGGATAGCCGGATGGGTTCGGCGGCAGGCAGCGATTGACTCATCGCTTCGAAGGAGATGAGTAGAACAAATGAGAAAAGCCAGAAGCGCATACGTGGGGAGACAATGTGTCTACGCAAAGTACGAACAAAACCGGAATTTATTGGGTAACGCTGGGATTCATAAATGAAGCGGCTACTACTCGCAAAACCAAACTTTATACCATTGCCCACCATAGACTTTTTGCTCACTCATTATGTAATATCTCTTGTATTTTTACGCTCAGCGAGGAGTTGATACTTTCGCGTAGTTCGTGAGGCCCTCTACTTTTGCTCTTGGATAAAATTCGGCTGCCGCTATCAGCGCTTCCGAAATATCGGGATGTTCGTCTATCAATTGGTCTTTAAGAAACTGATCCAGTTTTTCTTTAGTATTCCATCCTGAGACATGTTCAACAATCATAGGTAAGTAAGCGACGTAGTAAATTTTAAGATTGCTATTGTTTATTTGGGGAAAGAACTTGTAGTAGGTGTTAAATTTCTCATTTCGCAAATCTGCCGATACGCCTCTATATAAATATATCTGGGTTACCATATCAATAAAAGCATACTGACCATAAGGTGATTTATCATACTGCCGTAAAAAGTTTTCATAACTATCTGGATGACTTTGGGTGTAATTTTCTTCACCGTAGTAGTGTGCATTACAAGCATAAGTAGTCGTTTTTACAAACTGTTGAAAGGCTTCCTGCTGATTCGTAGGTACTGTCACCACTTCAAAGTTCACCCGAGAAGTAAGTACCTGCGAAGATGGAAATAAAAAGTATTTGAAGATCAATTCGTATTTGCCAATAGGCAAAACTCTTAATCTATCGGCCAATGCATTAAAATACTGCGGACTAGCCAGCTTCGCTGATCCAAACTCGTCATTGACGTTGATTTGAAATATGTCTGTTTCTTTAGCTCGGAATGCATACTGCTCTGAGGGGGGATTACTTTGCCAGTCACTTCGCCGATCAGATACTTGCTGCCAGCCCTCTTCTAGAAATAACTGGCCAGTTTCGCGATTACGAAGGTTTACTTGCGTATTGGTATAGAATTGAGGTATATAGTATAAGCTAAAAGCGTTTTTTTGATTGGTGATATTGAAGTGCATAAAGATAGGTTCACCGTAATAGAACGACTGCTCGTTGACCGGTGAAGACTTAAGATAAATACTATCGTAAAAGGCCACCTCTTGAGCTAGTGCTACGTTGCCTATCAATATTAATGAAAGAGTAACAGCGTATTTCATCGTTCTCAATGGTCTAAGTCTTCGTTTGAACGCAATCGGTTCTGCCAATCTGTCATCATTGAGGGCGTTGGCATACCCCTTGATAACCAAAAGGTACAAAATATTTCGTAACGCAAACCTGAACAATCAATATCATGGGAAAAATTATAGGCATAGATTTAGGAACTACAAACTCGTGCGTGGCGGTGATGGAGGGTAACGAACCCGTCGTCATTCCCAACAGTGAGGGAGGCAGAACTACTCCGTCTATCGTTGCCTTCTTAGACAACGGTAACGGCGAACGCAAAGTGGGAAGCCCGGCCAAGCGGCAGGCAATCACCAACCCGCAGAACACCATCAGTTCGGTGAAGCGGTTTATGGGCAAGAAGTACTCGGAGGTTTCTTCGGAGCTGAAGAACATTTCCTACCAAATCGAAAAAGGAAACAACGACACCGTTCGCGTGAAGATCGGTGATCGCATGTATACTCCGCAGGAGCTTTCGGCGATGATTCTTCAGAAGATGAAGTCTACGGCGGAAGACTACCTGGGAACCACCGTAGACGAGGCGGTAATTACCGTACCGGCCTACTTCAACGATGCTGAGCGACAAGCGACCAAAGAAGCCGGACAGATCGCCGGTTTGGAGGTGAAGCGAATCATCAACGAGCCTACCGCCGCAGCCCTGGCCTACGGCATGGACAAGAAAAACCAGGATATCACCATCGCGGTGTATGACCTGGGAGGAGGCACTTTTGATATCTCTATCCTGGAGCTGGGCGACGGCGTGTTTGAGGTGAAGTCTACCAACGGTGACGTGCACCTGGGAGGAGATGACTTTGACGCTAAAATCATTGACTGGTTAGCGGATGAGTTCAAGAAAGACGAAGGCATCGACCTGCGTAAAGATCCGATGGCCCTTCAGCGCTTAAAAGAAGCCGCTGAGAAAGCCAAAATTGAGCTGTCGTCTTCTACCCAAACCGAGATCAATCTGCCCTACATCATGCCGGTGGATGGCATTCCGAAGCACTTAGTACGATCACTATCGCGCGCTAAGTTTGAGCAGTTGGTGGACGACCTGGTGAAAAGAACCCTGGAGCCCTGCCGCAAGGCCATTAAAGACGCCGGAGTGTCTGCTTCGGACATTGATGAGGTGATTTTAGTTGGAGGATCAACCCGTATTCCTAAAATTCAGGAAGAGGTTGAGAAGTTCTTCGGCAAGAAGCCTTCTAAGGGAGTGAACCCCGATGAGGTGGTAGCTGTTGGAGCGGCCATTCAGGGCGGTGTGTTCAGTGGTGACGTGAAAGACGTGCTGCTGCTGGACGTAACCCCGCTGTCGCTGGGTATCGAGACAATGGGTGGAGTATTTACCCGCCTGATCGAGTCAAATACCACGATTCCTACCAAGAAATCAGAGACGTTCTCCACGGCATCGGACAATCAGCCTTCGGTTGAAATCCACGTACTACAGGGTGAGCGACAAATGGCCAAGGACAACCGCACGATTGGTCGCTTCCACTTAGACGGTATTCCCCCGGCACCCCGCGGCGTGCCCCAGGTTGAAGTCACCTTCGACATTGACGCCAACGGGATTATGAACGTGTCGGCCAAGGACAAAGGAACCGGCAAGGAGCAGAATATCCGTATTGAGGCTTCATCCGGACTCACCGATGAGGAAATCGAAAAGATGCGTCAGGAAGCCGAGGCGAACGCCGAATCGGATAAGGTGGAGAAGGAGCGCGTAGAGAAGATCAACGCCGCCGATTCGCTGATCTTCCAGACCGAGAAGCAGTTGAAAGAGTACGGCGACAAGCTTTCGGAAGGCAACAAAAAGCCGATTGAGGAAGCTTTGGCCGAACTAAAGACTGCGCATCAGTCGCAGGAACTGTCAGCGATCGACGCTGCTATGGAAAAACTGAACACGGCTTGGCAAAATGCCTCTCAGGAAATGTACCAGGCCGCGGGTGCTGATGCGACAGGCAATCCGGCAGCGGGCGGACCCGCAGCGGGTGATCCTGGTGCGCAGGGCAATGCCGACGGCAGTTCAGCCGATGGTGACGTAGCCGATGTAGAGTACGAAGAGGTGAACGATAGTGACACCAAGTAAGGTAACCGTTAGTTCACAACTTAGTGAAAGCCCCCCCCGGGGGCTTTTTTGCTTCGAGGACGTCTTTTTCTACTACTTTCCCCTTTTTCCTTCTTATGTACCATTTCCGATCGTTTTAAGCGAACTGAACGGATGAGTAATCGGTAGCTTTAGGGTATAACACTGATGGATGAGACCCGGTTCTGTCAATAAAAATCGTAGCTTAAAACTATCTGAGCAAACGACAAGGAGCACTTGCGTTAAAATTTAACAAGAAATTATGCAAAAGCACGTTATACCTAGGTAATTACCAGGTTTGGCTTACGCTAAAGGATTAAGATGAATACCGCCACGGCCCCCGATTTAGGGAAGACGGCGAAAAGCATAAATTGCAGAAAATCAGCAAGTAAGCAGCATAAATGACTTATATGGCACATCTTATGTAAGTTACTTTTAAGAAATAACATTGACGAATAGGGCGTACTATCAGTGAAGACCCCTAATATGATAACACTACGAAACATATTCAACACGCATCCGCGCCAGGGCTTAGTAAGAATCAAGACCTTACTGATTCTACTCGTGGTTGCGTTAGTGCTCAATGCAATCCTGTACGCGGGCGAAGCGTACGCCCTCTGGCAGCTTGCCGGTTGGGTGGCGAACTTGCTGAGTGCCCTCACCTCCCTTATCTCATTGCTAACGGTGGTGGCGGTGTGGGCCCTGGTGTCTCGGCTGCTGAAGCTTCCTTCCGTAGAATCGTTGCACGAAATCAATCTCAAGTTACAGAATGAGATTGGTGAACGGTTTAAAGCCGAAGAAGAACTGCAATTTCATCGCGACCATTTGGAGGCGATGGTGCAAACCCGTACCACCGACTGGAGGAACACGACCGAACAGTTGCAAGATGAGGTAGCGGAGCGGATAAAAGCGCAGGAGCAGGTATCTTTTCAGGCATCGCTACTCGATCAACTGGAGAGCGCCATTCTTGCTAAAGATCGGAATGGAAAAATTGTGTATTGGAATCAACGCGCCGAGAAGCTATTTGGGTGGAAGCGAGAAGAGGTGCTCGGCCGACCGCTGCGCGAAGTGTTATTTCATCCGGACCAGTGGAGTCAGCATAAAAACCGAATTGCGCGGTTAATAAAAGAGAAATACTGGGAAGGAGAGCTAGAAATTATTCATAAAGAAGGCAATCGCTTGCCGGTTCACCTCAGCAGCACTGTGCTTCGAGGAGACGACAACGAAGATATTGGTTTTGCTTTTGTCTGCTTCGACATGAGCAGTCAAGTGCGCGTGAATAACAGATTGCAACGTGCTAAGGATAAAGCAGAAAAAGCGGCGGTGGCCAAACAGGATTTCCTTTCGACCATGAGCCACGAAATCCGAACCCCGCTCAACGTAGTTATTGGCATGGCACGCCTGCTGATGGACGAAGACCCGAAGCCCGAGCAGTTAGAATACCTCAAAAGCTTGCAGTTTTCAGCCAACAACCTGCTGGTGATCATTAATGATATCTTAGACTTCTCTAAGATAGAAGCCGGCAAGGTGAAGCTTGAGAAGATAAACTTCAGCATTCAGGAAGTGGTGCAGGGAGTGGTGCAAGCGTTCTTGTTTCACGCCGAAGAGAAAGGCATCGGTCTGAAGTTTGAAATTGACGAAACGGTACCCGAACGCGTGGTGGGCGACCAGGTACGGCTCACCCAGGTACTCAACAATCTAGTGAGCAACGCCCTAAAATTTACGGAAAACGGCCTGGTTTCTATTCACGTGAAACTGGTCAAACAAGGCAATGGCCGTCTGGAAGTAGCGTTCGAAGTGCGCGATACCGGCATCGGGATAAGTGAAAACAAAATCCCGACGATCTTTAATAGTTTTACCCAGGCCACCTCCGATACCACGCGTAAGTTTGGCGGCACCGGGCTGGGCTTAACCATCTGCAAGCGCTTGGTGGAGCTTCAGGATGGGACTATAGAAGGTGACGAGTAGAAGAGGAGTAGGCAGCAAATTTTCCTTTGCTCTCTCCTATGGCATCACCGAACGGCAGAACGCTCAACCGATCCCTGCCACCGAAACGTATCAGCTCAACGATGTGCGCTTGCTATTGGTAGAAGATAATTCCTCTAACCGCATGGTGGCTATCAGTTTCTTGAGTAAGATGGGAGTGCAGGTCACCGTGGCTGAGAACGGTGCGATTGCCGTGGACAAGGTGCAGAAGCAAGACTACGACATTGTGTTGATGGACTTGCAGATGCCCCAAATGGATGGCTATCAGGCTACCCAGGCAATTCGTAGGTTGGGGGGCAAGTACCAACGGTTGCCCATCATTGCCCTAACCGCCGATGTTGTCTCCGATGCCAAAGACCGGGTGAAGCAGGCCGGAATGGACGACTACTTGTCAAAGCCCTTCAGCCCCGATATGCTCTACCGAAAGATCAGCACCAATCTGCATCTGCAGGTACCGACCGCCCCGCAGGACGACCATGTAGTAACGCTACAGCACATCATTGACAAGTATGACGATGACTCAACCTTCACTACGAAGCTTCTGAATAGCGTACGGACGGGCTTCGAGATGCTGCCGCAACAAGTGGCAACGGCGGTTGAGACTGACGATGGGTACGCATTGGGCCGCATACTACACAAGATGCTGCCCACTATTCGGATGGTGGAGAACAAGGAACTGGAGCAATGCTTAGAAACGTTGAGAACGGCGCTTGCGGCAGAAAATGCCGGTGAGGCCCGTCTGCAACAACTTACTGCTGCCGTTCAGGCTTCCGCCGAAGACTCGCTTCGCTACATCAATACGCTTTCCAGGCGCGTCGTAACGCAGAAAGAACAGCTTTCCGAACCGTCGTAACTTGTTTCAACGCGGTTTTTTGCTACTTTTGGCGAAAGACTTCGCTATGAAAATTTGTTATTTCCTGCTGGTTGGCGCCCTGTTTGCTGCTTCGTGCCAACCCTCCCCGAGCACCGAATCTACCGAAACAACCACCGAAACGGTTGAAAACCCACCCGCGACGGGCTTCAACGCGGCGGCTTCCGACGAACGCGCTATGCAACTGGCCGATCAGGTGATGCAGGCGATGGGCGGACGCACCGCCTGGGACACCACGCGCTACTTTCAGTGGAACTTCCTGGGCTTCCGCACCCTGTTGTGGGACAAAGAAACCGGCGACGTGCGCATCGAGGTGCCCCGCGATTCAGCAATCTACGCGATCAACGTTCAGGACAATACCGGCAAAGTGCGGCTGAAGGGCCAGGACATCACCCAACCCGATTCGCTGGCCAAGTATGTGCAGCGGGGCAAAGAAATCTGGATCAACGACAGCTACTGGCTGTTTATGCCCTTCAAGCTCAAAGATTCCGGCGTCACGCTTGCCTACCACGGTGAGGACACGCTGATGGGCGGAGGCCCCGCCGAGGTGCTCGAGCTGCGCTTCGACGGAGTGGGCGTTACCCCGCAAAATAAGTACGAGGTTTACGTTGACCCCGAAGATCACCTGGTGAAACAGTGGGCCTACTACCCCGAAGCCGCCATGGACACGCCGCGCTTCGTGCTCCCGTGGAACGACTACCAAACCTACGGCAGCCTCAAACTCGGCGGCGACCGGGGTGAGCGAGACATCAGTGATATTCAGGTGCTGGAGGAGGTGCCCAGCGCGATGTTTGAGGAGGTTGGTTCGTTTGAACTAGAGAATATATAGTGCCTTCTTTTGGCAAGAAGCTCGTAACTATACCATCGGAAAGCTATCCCATATTGGGAAAAACTGTACTTCCGGTTCGGTTCTGTCGGTCAAAAAGGCACTTGCTTCTTTCTAAAACGTGCGTTTGCTTACGCGGTAGCGAAAAATTCCCGGGTTAGTTTTAGTCTAAACTGTTGAAGAATCGCCAATTCACTACAAGTTATTGTTTAGCGTGGATCGTCGTTTTGTCCGAAAAGTACAAAATGTCACCCTGATCAGTCTTCTTATTGTGCAATTGCACCCCGTACCTTATTTTTCGAGTTTCCGCCAATCTCTGCTACAAACCCAGCTTGGCCTTTAGTTCGCTTGCCATTGACTCCTTTTCTCACGTAATCAATTTCTGATTGGCAGGCAAAATACGTTCAAACCTTACACGGACGGGACCCAATATAAAAGCGGTTCTTTATCTCTGTACGCCCCCTCTATATTTGGCATCATGCGTATAGCCATACTGCTTGTTGTGGCGATCTGATACAACTATGAATAAATGCTGCTACGTTATCTGGTTTGCCGGACTAAGCCTACTCCTAGGTGCGTGGGCAAGATCAGAAGCAAAAGCTAACGAGACCGGCATCCGAGCAACCGCCGCGCCCTTTCGTACCTGCGCGCTGGAAGATACGGTCGCTATTGTCGGTCTTCGTTTCACTTACACTTTTTCTGCCAGTGACTTCGCCACGGTGAGCGGACCGGGAGTAAATTATAGCGCCAATGTGGTGGGAGGTGCTAGTTTACCTACTGATTGGCTAGCTTTTGATCCTGCAACCCTAAACTTTTCGGGAGAACCCAATGGCCTCCATACCGGATCTTTTAATGTGGAAGTTACGGCAAGCGATGCAACCACCACCGAAACGCAGATATTCACCATTGCGGTGCGCGCGGTGCCTAACGCTGACATCAACGGCCCGTCTGAGGGGGAAGACCACGCCGTGCAGTTCACGGAAGGTGACCCTCCGGTTGAGATAGCTACCCCCCTCGTTCTGACCGACCGGGACGGCAATCAGCTTACCTTTGCTACTATCACGTTAAGGCAAAGACCCAATGGTACGGACGAATACATTCGACTGTCTCCGGCCGGGCTCGATTCAGCTGCGAAGTATAACATCGTTCCGGAAAATTACAACACCCTCTCCGGAGCCATTGAGTTGAAGGGAACTGCCACGCTAGAGCAGTACGAAAAAGTGATTCGGGAGATTGTTTACATGAACGAATCAGTAGACGTGGTGAGCGGCGACCGCGACGTGGCTATTCAGGTGAAAGATCCCAACGGCTATCCGAGCAACCTGCCCGTGACCAAAGTGCAAATCACTCCGGTGAATGACCCGACCGACATTGACCTGAACGGTCCTGATCCCGGAACTGATTTTGCGACCACCTTTACGGAAAGAGATCCGCCCGTGGCCATTGCGGACAGCAACATTGAATTAGCGGATATCGACTTTCACAACGCTGCGACCGTCACAATCACGATCACCAATCGGCCCGATACGCTGCAGGAAACACTAGAGATAATCGGAGGAAGCTTGCCGGGCAGCATTAGCGCTTCGTTTGATAGCCTGAGCGGAGTGATGACGCTGAGCGGTGCCGGAAGCCTGGACGACTACGAAGATGCCATCCAGCAGGTGGGCTATCGCAACGCCTCTCAGCATCCTAACCTCACCCAGCGAAATATTTCCATTAAGTTTGACGACGGCGATGGAGGAGATAGCGAAAGCACCGCAATAACCCGGGTGACGATCATTCCGCTGAACGATCCGCCGAATGTTCATAATGATACGATCACCGTAGCCGAATACAGTCTGGACAACATCATCTTGGCTACGCTGCCGTATGATGTTGATAACGCGTTATCCGCTCTAACGATCACCGTCAAAAGTTTGCCCGGCTTAGGCACGTTGACGTATGGTGATGGCACTCTGGTGAAAGTGGGCGACCGCTTAGACTCGGTGCAATTCGTTGGTCTACAGTACGACACTCCCGATAACTACGACGGCACCACCGCGCCCGGTACCTGGAGATACGAAGTGACTGACCAGGATAACGAGACCGCGACCAGCACCGTCACTTTTCTGATCAACAACGCTCCCGAAGCCGATGATTTCACGGTGACCACCGATGAAGACGTGAACTATGTTTTTACGCTAGCTGATTTTGGTGACGGCTACTTCGATGCTGAAGGCGACACCCTGGCGTTTATCGTGATCACCAGCTTGCCCGCTGACGGCTGGCTGTTGCTTGAGGACGATACGGTGCGATTGGACGATGAAATTCGAGCCACGGCGCTGGACAGCGGCAAGTTGATCTTCGCCCCCGCGCTCAACGCCAACGGCAGTCCCTACACCTCGTTTCTTTTTCGCGCCAAAGACGAACGGGCGGCGGTCAGTGAACCCTACGTTGCCAGCATCATCGTGATTCCGATCAGCGATCCTCCGGCGGTGGATACCGTACTGGTGGCGGGGGAAGAAAACGAAACGATCTACTTCACCGCCGACGACTTCATCGCTCAGTTCAGTGACCCGGAAAATGATACGCTGACCAAAATTAGAATAGAAAGCCTGCCCGCAGACGGGGTGTTGTTGCTCAACGACGAACCGGTTTCAGTCGGTGATGAAATTGCCGTGGGCACGTTGAACCAACTGAGCTTTCAACCCAACTTCGGCTTCGATGGCACCGCGCAGTTTCGCTGGAACGGTCACGACGGGATGGCCTACGCCGAACGTTCGGCCCCAGTCATCATCACCATTGCGGAAGATAATCGCATCTCGGCGGTCAACGATACCATCCGGCTGGTAGACGTGGTTACCTACGACGGATCGTTGGTGCCGCAGGTGATCAATCCAACCGGGGGAGAATTCGTCTTTTCACCGGTGCCCGTTATCGCCCCGCAGCACGGCACGCTCACCCTGCGGGAAGATGGTTCCTATACGTACGAGACCACCGAGGACTTCGCCGGAACCGATGCTTTCACCTTTCGAAGTGTGCAACACCAATACACCCGCCCAGTGCGCCCAGGCGACCGTCACCATTTTGGTGGCCGCCCCGCTGCTGGTCTACGAGGGCTTCTCGCCCGACGGCGACGGCACCAACGACGTGTGGCGCATTCGTGGTATTGAGAACTACCCCAATAACACGGTGCGCATCTTCAATCGCTGGGGCAGTGCGGTCTTTGAGATCGTGGGTTACGACAATCAGGATCGTGCCTGGAGCAGCCACTCCACCGTGGGCTTGGTGTCGGGCGACGTGCCCGATGGCACCTACTTCTATTTAATTGATTTGGGCAACAACCAACCGCCCCGCTCCGGCTACGTAATCGTGAATCGCTAATGATGAAAAAAACGCTTTCCTCCCGCCCTCAGAACCAGACCACTCATCGCGCTAAGCTCACCCAAACGGTGGCCCGGCTGAACGCCGAGATTCGGTTTGCCACGCTGGTGTCCATTGCCACCAACCGGAAGAGCACGGCGGCCCTAGTCTGTTTGCTGCTCTGTTTGTGGTTTTCTCCGGCGCAGGCGCAGCAGCGGATGATGTTCACCCAGTATATGTTCAACGGCTTGGCGATTAATCCTGCCTACGCGGGTAGTCAGGAGTCGCTGGACCTCACGGCGCTGGCCCGCGAGCAGTGGATCGGCCTGGATGGTGCGCCCAGCACCCAAACCTTTTCGGCCCACGCCCCGCTCCGAAACAAACGAGTAGCCCTGGGCCTGCTGCTGACCCACGACCGCATTGGGGTCAGCGACCAGACCGGGGTGTACGCGGTTTACGCCTACCGCATCAAACTGAAACATGGCACCCTGTCAGCCGGCTTGCAAATGGGGTTTGATTCGTACCGGACGGGTTTCAGCCGCGTGAAAACCGAAGCCGACGGAGATCAGCACTTCTCGGTGGACAATGCGCAGGGGTTTCTGCCCAACTTCGGCACCGGGGTGTACTACTCCACCAAACGGTTTTACGCCGGGGTGTCGGCTCCTCAGTTGCTCAACAATTTGTATCCGGGAAATGAGCAGAGCCGGGCGCGTCAGTTTCGCCACTGGTTTGCCTCGGCGGGCTACGTGTTTGACCTCAATCGCGATCTCAAACTGAAGCCCAACGTGCTGGTGAAAGCCGTGCAGGGCGCTCCGGCATCCATCGACCTAAACGCCAATCTGCTCATCAAAGAAACCCTTTGGGTGGGCATGTCCTACCGTTCGTTCGACGCCCTGAGTTGGCTGGTGGAACTACAGGCCAGTCCGAAAATACGCATTGGCTACGCCTACGACATGACGGTGAGTCCGCTAAAGCAGGTGAACAGCGGCTCGCACGAGTTAATGCTCAACTACCGGGTGTCGTTGCACAAGTCTAAAATTATTACTCCGAGGTATTTTTGAAGGCTTGAGTGAAAGAAGGATTGAATGAAAAAATGAGTGATTAGAATTAGTATGACACGTTTTGTATGGTTGTGCTTAGTGGGTTTGTTTCTGCTAACCGGTGGGGCGTACGCGCAGACGTCGATGAGCAAGAAGCAACAGAAAATTGTACGCAAGGCGGATCGCTCATTTGAGTACTTTGCTTTTACGGCCGCGGCCGAGGGTTACGCACGGGCGCTAGAGACTACCCCTGACAACAGCACGCTGATTCGACAACTCGCTCGCTGTTACCACCGGCTAAATGATGCTGCTCAAACTGCTTACTGGTACCGGCAGTTGGAAGACAGTTTGCCCCTATTCACCGCCGATGATAAACTGCACTACGCGCAGGCGCTGGCCAGTGAGCAGCAGTACGAGCAGGCCGGGCAGTGGTACGCCGCCTACGGCGAATCCAGCCCCCACCGGCAGCTCGCCAACACCAAGCAAAGCGCGTTCGACCAACTCGCCAGCTTCTACCAAGACTCCGCCTTCTACTCCCTGACGCCCGCCGCCGTTAACTCTCCGCACTCCGATTTCGGACCGGCTTTTCTGGGCCAAGGCATTGTTTACGCTTCGGCACGAGAAGGGAGTTCGTCGGGCAAGCAGTACGACTGGTACGATCAGGCCTACCTGGATCTCTACTACGCTCCGGTAGACTCACTCAACCGGCTCGGTGCGCCGCAGCGCTTGGCCGGGGCGGTCAACACTCGGTTTCACGAAGGGCCCGCCACTTTTTACGCGGGCGGACGCCGCATGATCTTTACCCGCAACAACTACCACGGTCGCCACAAGGGGCGAAGCAAGAACTTTGAAATGAAGCTCAAGCTTTATACGGCGGTGCGCGACGACACGACCACCCTGGACTGGACCGACGTGCGTCCGTTTCCTCACAACTCCGACGAGTACTCCAGTGGCCACCCCACGGTATCGGCCGACGGTAGTCGCTTGTACTACGTTTCGGACCGCCGCGGAGGGAAGGGGGGCACGGATATTTATATGTGTAAGTGGCAGCGCAACACCTGGGGACGGCCGGTCAACCTGGGCGAACGGGTGAATACCGTGGGCAGCGAAATGTTTCCCTTTATCCACCCGAGTGGGGTGCTTTACTTCGCCTCCGACGGGCGCGGGGGCCTGGGCGGACTAGACATCTACCGCATCGATCTGAACGATGAAAATGCTCTGGCGCACAACGTGGGGTACCCGATCAACTCGAGCTACGACGACTTCGGATTGATTACCGGAAAAGACGAGGCGGATGGTTTCTTCTCGACCAACCGCGATGCGGGGCTAGGCAACGACAACGTCTATCATTTCCGCTACCGGCCCAGTGCTTCACTCAGCATTCCCGGAGTGGTGCGCTCGGCGCAGGACAGTACGCCCCTGGCGATGGCCCGGGTAATACTGCAACGTGCTCCGGGTCGACACGCTCGCCAACGTACAAACCCAGGCCGACGGTACGTTTACGTTCGCTCTGGACTGGGAGCACCGCTACCGGGCCACCGCGACGCGCGATGGCTACTCCCCGGATACCGTACGCTTCTCAACCCAACGCGGAGTCGCCCGCCCCGATTCGGTGGTACTGTACCTGGATCAACCAGCATTGGCAGAAGGGGGTCAAGGTGGGGCGGGCGTTTCCGGAGTGGACGGTCCGAAAGCTAATTTCACCAACGGAGTACGCGACCCGTCACTTCGGGAAGCAGCTCCGGCCGTGATGGTGCGCGGCACCACCCTGAACCGTGCGACCCAGCAACCGCTGCCCGGCACCACCGTGACACTAGAAAACGTTGAGACCAAAGCAACCAAGCAGTACGTCACCGACCGTGCCGCGCAGTATCGCTTCGCCGTCAGCCCCAACCAGTCGTACCGTCTGCGGGCCGAGCGGGCCGCTTTTATCGGGGCCAACCAGGTATTCAGCACGCAGGATACGACGGGCATTTTGACCTACGACCTACTACTGGATTCTATTGAAGTGGGCAAGGTGGTACGGCTGGATCGGATCTTCTACGATTTCGACAAGTGGGACATTCGTACCGATGCCATTCCGGAACTGGAACACTTGCTGGCGGCACTGCGGGGCTACCCCAGCATGAAGATAGAACTCAGTTCGCACACCGACGTGCGCGGCAGCGATGCCTATAACCAGTACCTCTCCAGTCAGCGCGCCCAGGTGGTGGTGTCGTACCTCATCGCCCAGGGCATTCGTCCCGACCGGATGGTGGCCAAAGGCTACGGCGAAAGCAAATTAACAAACGATTGCGGGAACGACATGCCCTGCTCGGAGGAGCAGCACCAGGAAAACCGGCGGACGGAGTTTATGATCACGGAGTACTAATCAACAAAAGTTTCTCTGATAATATTTTTTACTTGGGCGATCTCATCATCGGATAACTTGCTGGCTACCTTTGTGATCCTTGCTCGGTCAATCGTCCGAATCTGGTCAATTGCGATCCAGCTCTTTTTACGCTGTAGTTTGACGGGGACTCGGGTAGGGTAAGCCTTTGATGATGAGGTAACTGGTACTACCGTTACCGTTCTTAGTTGGCGGTTTATCTCATCGGGTGACACTATCACACAAGGACGCGTCTTCTTGATTTCACTACCTACCGTAGGATCTAGGTTGACAATGACGACCCGGTACTGCTCAACTCTCATTCCTCCCAGTTTTCATCATCAAACACATCATCTATCAGCAACGCATCATCTCCGCGTTCGTGCATCTGTTTAAAAGATTCTTCCCAGCCTTCTCGGGGTTTGGAAGGCGAGATAGGCTTTAGCAAGATACCGTCGTCCTGTAATTCTAATTCTACTTTGCCTTCGAGGCGATACTTTTCCAAAAGCAGTTTGGGTAATCTCACGCCCTTAGAGTTTCCGATTTTTACAATAGACAGTTGCATAGAACATTGTTTGTAATTACAACGTAACTACTCACTAGGAAGTTGGATATTGCAGCACTGAATAGTGCGTTCATATCCCGTCCCATGGTCTTATCCGATAGTGCGTACGATCTTGATTTTCGTCTCCCCCGTAAACTAAGGTTCGAGTCTTCACCTTTCCCTGGGTAATTTCTGAGAATCGATCCATTCCACGGAACAGCTTGGGGAGAATTGTTTGGGTTGATTTTATCTCAAAGATATCCAGTCCGCCGCCCGTTGTGGTTAACAGATCTACCTCATGCCCGCTAGAATCTCGCCAAAACCAGTAGTCGCGCAGTAAGTACTGGTGATGATTTTTCTTCATTACATTGGCTACCACCAGATTCTCAAACAGACTACCCAGCAAGCTTTGATCGGTAAGGTCGCCGACCTGTCGGAACCCCAACAGATAAGCAACCAGTCCGGTGTCGTAGAAGTACAGTTTAGGAGTCTTGACCACTCGTTTGCTGAAATTCTTATAGTAGGGTGATAGCAGAAAGACAATGTAACTGCTCTCGAGAATAGACAACCAGGACTTCGCGGTGGGCTGAGAAATTCCGTATTCGTTACGTATTAATATTCAGGAATAATATCTCGTAACAAGGTTGTCTTACCGGACTGCCGAGGGCCGGTTAGTGCCAAAATAGGATGCTTTGGCAAGAGTGACTGAAGAACGGTCGTCAATTGACGTTTGATGAGAGCCATGCTATTGTTTTGTTATCATTAATATAGCGATTTTGAAATTACATAACCTACTTTTTGAAATAACATGAGTGAAATTTTGAAAATGCATACGCTTTGCTTTGAAAATGCGCAACTAATTTGATTTAAGCAGGTTGCTTTCCAAACAAACCGAGAATAAATGATTCGTCTGCCCGCTACGCTGCTCCTCTCTGTAATTACCTTATCGGCCGCCCTTGGTTGGGGCCAAACCGGGCACCGGGTGGTGGGGCAACTGGCCGAATGGCACCTCAGCCGCCGGGCCGCCAAGAATATCAACGCGCTGCTGGGTCCCACCTCGCTGGCCATGATAAGCACCTGGATGGACGAAATCCGTTCTGACACTACCTACGACTACACCAACACCTGGCACTGGGTGACGGTGCCTCCCGGACAGACCTACGATCCGGCGATTCAAGAACCCACCGGCGATGCCTACGCCGTCACTCAACGCCTCATCGGCAGCCTGAAGAGCGATACGCTCTCCGACCAGCAAGAACGCAAGTATCTGATGATGCTGGTGCATCTGGTGGGCGACCTGCACCAGCCCCTGCACATGGGCACCGGCACCGACCGGGGCGGCAACGACGTGCGGGTGCAGTGGATGGGCGACCCCTCGAAACCTGCACCGGGTGTGGGACAGCGATATGATCAACAGCAAGCAGTTGAGCTACACGGAGCTGGCGCAGCTACCTGAACCGCCGCGCCGATAAGAATTTCGTTCAACGGTGGCAGCCTACTCCGCCCCGCGACTGGCTCACCGAGGCCATGCAGTTGCGCGACACGGTGTATGATATCCCGGAAGACGGGCAGATTGGGTATCAGTACGCCTACCGTAACTTCCCGGTGGTAGAGCGGCAGTTACTACTGGCCGGAGTTCGACTGGCGGGGGTGCTGAATGAGATTTATGGGTGAGAAACTGTCACTCAACGCTTAGCTGAAAAGTGCTATACATACTCCCGCTCTGCTTCGCTATTCTGTTCGTGCCAGTTTTTCCAGTGCGCTTCCTCTTTCTGAAATCGCTCTTTGCTAAAAACTCAAGGCCGAAACTTGCTAACGATAGGATGTGTTTTATCAGCAAGAACATATCGATAAGCGTTTTCTGCCATGATTCGCCGTACTTGTTCGGTAAATTGTAGCGAAGTCTAGGTACCTCTACATGGTGGGTGCCGCTCACTAACCTTTGTGTACAGGAGGTGATTAGGACTGAAGCGGCAGCAGTATTTGACTTCCCTTGTTTCCCCATCCCCCTTTAAAGTCATATTGACCCTCTCGATAATAATTTAATCGTATGACAGGACAGTCGCTAGCAAACCAAGTCAAACCCTTCGCAGGGCATAATATAGTCCACCTATGTCCTAATAAAGTTCTCAAAGCATCTGAATTAGTAAGTATACTTTTGGTTGTCCCAAGCAAAAGGCTTCTCCCTTTAAGTACTTCTGTTTTAAGTTCTCCATAGTACGTCCTTCTTTATTTCCTTTTCTAACTTGCATAGGGAAAAGGGGGTTCTTCTCCACTGGTTTGATGGCAGCTTTTTCTTCCGGTGAAAGAACATTATCACGAAAGTGCTTCTTCAACACTTTTTGGATTTGCTCTGAAAGAGTTTCATTCCATAAACTCAGATCTTCTCCAACATACGAACTGGTGTTCATTAACGCTAAGGCCGCCACAAATCGTATCAAACAGTCCCAATCTTGCGGAAGATAATTGTGCCCCGGCTTTCACCTTCTGGATAGGCTCACTCGCTGGCGTTTAAACTCCCGCTCAAACCATCTCTCAAATTCATCAGTAAACCCTGAGCAGTGCTATATGTATATATATCTCTGTAGTAGCCTATTCCGCTTGGGTTGTAACTACGCCATTCTGGAACGCCCTTATGTGGAACCAGCGTGCGATACGTATGAACCTTTGATTCTGAATCCGTAAAGCTTCGGAGGTAAACTTCTGGTAGGTAGTGGTTTTTGCTGATAAACTGTTTATTACTCATGGCAACTGACATATACACTTAACTCCGCAAATTTCTACTTTTCCTCGCTCGCCAAATCAAAAGCCCACCGATAACTAATCATTCGTCTTTCGCCCTCATTCTCAATCCACGCTCGCTCGCGGTGACTAATCTCAATAATCTCGGCAGTGCTCACTTTTCTGAACCGTTCTGCTACCTCCGTGAGGGTTTGAACCTCCTTCTCTTCAAACAGCTTCGCGTTAAATTTTCGCCCCGTCTACGGTTTGAACTGCTCGCCAATGCCGCCGTTCGGAAAATTGGTAGTCTGAATGTCTACGGTATTGTTATTTGCCATAAACTCAAAAATGCTGTTGTAATTGTTAGGCACCGGCCCCATGGTGATGGCCCGATAGCGGGTGCCGCTCATCGAGATGCAAGTGCGCTGAAACAGCAAAAAGTCAGCATAGAACAATAGCTTGTTCATCTGGGTCTTCCAGGGCTGCAATTGCTCCGTAAAGAAGACTACCATCTCGGTGAGCCGGGCCAGACTGGGAGTGCGGTAACCGGAGTATTCGTCGGGCAAACCCGTGCTTAGCAGGTAGCTTTCTACGTCAAAGCTTGATAAGCGACTCTCTTTCTCCTCTATCAAGTGGTCAATTTTTCGTAACAGCTTGGTTTTAGCTTCTTCGGATAAAGCGTCCGTGATTTTTACTAACGATCGAAACTGTCGGGGATCATTCGCTAGTTGAATCAACTTACCGTTCGACTGGTTAGGCACTTCTCCCTGCTCGTAATTACGGTAGCTGTTTGCCCCAAATCCCAGTACGTCGGACATTTTTGTGGCCGACAACCCGTACGTTTCCCGGATACGCTGAACGTCTTCCGGAAAAGGCAAATTGTGCCGGTCTCGGTACTGATTATACAGTTGCTGCGTATTCAGCTCGTCTAACTGAGTAGAAGTAAACTGCTCTCCGCTCGTTTCGCATCGGTAATAATGATACTGTATTGGAAAAGACTCCTTACGGAAAGTCATCTCCCTCTCTTCTCGTTGTAGGGTCATCTCCTGACCGGTAATCGGACTTTTCATATCATGAATTTTTAAAAGGATAACGCATCGGGTGCTCAGCGATATGAAACGAAATGCATAGCACACTTCCGCCAGCCAATCCTAGTGTTATCTTGATGTATATCTCGCTTTTCTTAACTTCCTTTCCAAAGACCCACATAGCGGTACCACCGTACATTGTTTCTTCAAGAGGCCCCTGCGAATAGTCCTCAACTGCTAATTTTTCTAAGACTTTGTTACGATCAATTGGCCTAAGTTCAAGATCAGCCAGCGTCTGCGTGTTCTTCCCGCGATCATCGCGGAATAGAACGTCCCATATCTTCATTTTCTCCTTAAAGAATCTGAGAAATTCGCTGACTTCATCTTTGGTAGGCATGCTACTAAGTTAGCAAGCAAATATAATATACTTAAACTGAGTATACACAATAAAGTTGCTTTATGAGCAAAAAAATTGCACAAATACCACTTTAAAGTAAACTACCATCTGTGATTTTAAGATATGGAGCAGCGAGGACTAGCAGAGTTCGGTAGGCGGGGGGATTAAACAAAATTTTTGGGAGTAGGAAGCAGCGATTTCTGAGAGGGGAAGGCGACTTCAACAATAAAAGGAAGAGTTGTTGGCGGCTGTTTATACCATCGCACCCGTTACCCTACCGACGCAGCAACCACACTCCCACTCCTGCCCCCAGCGCGGCGCCTAAATACACCACGTAGTTGATGGTGCCTCCGAAGTAGTTGTTGACCACGTAAAGACCCACCAGAAAGCCAATGGTAGCACCGCACAGTGCTTTCACGATCACCGGCATCCGAATGTGTTTGAGCATGGTGTTCATTACGCTAGTTCTTTTTCTTGGGCATCGGCTACCCGAACGCTTTCATTGCCAATAATAATAGGCATACCAAATCGACCTTCTTCTTTGCCGTTCTCCAGTTTGAGCACGCCGCGGGGGCACACCGCCGAGCAGATGCCGCAGCCCACGCAGGAAGCCCGCACGATGTTCTGTCCGCGTTGGGCGTACCAACGCACGTCGATGCCCATCTCGCAGTAGGTAGAGCAGTTGCCGCACGAAATGCACTGTCCGCCGTTGGTGGTGATGCGGAAGCGCGACTTAAAGCGCTGCACAATGCCCAGATAGGCTGCCAGCGGACAGCCAAACCGGCACCATACCCGGTTGCCCATCAGCGGATAGAAACCCGTGCCAATCACCCCGGCAAAGCCCGCACCGATGAAGAAGCCGTAGGCCGAGGCCACACTGTAGGTAGGCACGCCCAGCAGACTGCCGCTGCCGGTAAAAAAGGTGTAGATCATCCCAATGGTCATCAGTACCGCGAACACCAGCACGCTGTGCACCAGGTAGCGCTCTACCTTCCAGGCGCGAAGCGATTTGTCGGACAGTTGGCGGTAGGGATCACCCAGGGTTTCGGCCAGGCCACCACAACCACACACCCACGAGCAGTACCAGCGCTTGCCGAAGAAGTAGACCAGCACCGGCACAGCGATAATGATCAGCAGAATGCCCCAAACGATCATGAAAATACCTAATCCGCCGTTCTCCAGCAACTGGTTCAGACTGCTGGGGAAGAAGAAGTCGTAGTCCAGCGGCCAAATGTTCTTGAAATCGTAGTACGGGTTGTTAAGCCGGATTAGGATTTCGGGAATCAGAAAGGCAAAGGCGGTTTGGAAAAACATCACCGAAAGCGTGCGAATAATCTGGTAGTTATTGTGCCGGTAGTTGATGATCATCCGCGTACCCATCACGGCAATACAGAGCGTGTACAGGAAGCCGTACAAGAAGAACTCTCCGGCCGGATTGCCACTGAGCTGCTCGCTCACCGGGTCCACCATCAAAATCCAGTTGGTGAGGTAGTAGGGATAAAAGTACAGACAGTACGTAGAAAACGATCAGAAACGAACCCACCAGGATGCCCAACCACCCCCGGTGCTTAAGCGCACTATGAAAGATACGATTGTTTTTAATGCCCGCGTGCTCTTCTACCCGGGGCAGTAAATACATCAAAGCCCCAATGATGCTCGCCAGATAAACAAACAACAGCACCGCCACCG
Source organism: uncultured Cytophagales bacterium (assembly GCA_963833215.1). Taxonomy (GTDB): domain Bacteria; phylum Bacteroidota; class Bacteroidia; order Cytophagales; family Cyclobacteriaceae; genus Tunicatimonas. Next base: position 148,788 of record CAWHXE010000016.1, read on the forward strand.
TATTATCCCGAATAAGCCCAACCGTTGAAGCTTTAACGATGGTGGTTTTCAATCCCTTGGCCTGATAGCGTCCGATACCCTTCTGCTCAATCACCCCGTTGTTGATGCTCTCTACCGTTCCGTTGAGTTGCTCAGCCAGCTTTTCCTGACTATCGAAGGTTTTTCCCTCTAACCAGCCCGTGTAGTCACGCAAGCTCTGGGCCTTGGTTTCGCCCACCCCGTCCGAAGCGAACACTGTAGTGGCTACATCGGCCGAGTAGGTCAAATTGTTTTCGGAGGCAATCTTATTCAGCAATCCGGCTCACTTCTTCCCCCGTGATGCCGTACACTTCTTTCACCCGCTGGTTGGTGCGATCAATAACGTCGTCCAGATCGTTGATAAAGGGCAAATTATATCGATACGTTTTGCCTAACATCTCATCAGCCTCCGCCAGAATCAAGCGGTAGGAACTCGTGTTTGCTGAGGCAGACTCCGAATCACTCTCACTATCGTACTCCTGCGCAGCGGCATTGGCGGGCTCGTCTCCCTCCGTACCAAAATTCTCGTACAGAATCTCATCCGTGAGTTGAAAATCCGACAGGAAGAACGTGCCTACCCACAACCCAAATCCCACCACAAACAACCCCAATCCAACAATCTGAATAATTTTCTTCATAGTACTGTGTATTTCATCCGTGTAATCTGTGAAATCGGTGTGCGAAAACAGCTACCAACCCCAACAGCGCCGCTACCCGCCCCCGTCGCTTCACCCGCACCGCCCGCTCCGGATACGCTGCGTTAAAGACTCGCTCGTATCTCCTCTTCATAATGTTCTATAAAACTCCGGATCAAAGTTCGCTTCCCGCAGGTGTTCCATCACGTAGCTGATGTCCGCTTGCTGCTTGATCCACCGTTCGCACACCGCGTGCTTGAACCGAATGCCCATCAGGTTGAATCCCTGCACCACGCCCGACTCTGGGTCGAAGACAATGCGCACTGCTTTCTCGCCGTCGGGATGTTCCCAGTAGAAAGTGTTCCTCGCTCTTCCTGCGGATGAGCGTTGACTTGTCCGTAGACCTGGTACTCAATGTCAAAGAATTTGGCGGAATTAAAGAACACTCCCGGAATGTAGTGCATGCGTTCGCCGCAGATCGTCTTCGCCACGGTTTCGCCCTGCATGCGGCCGCTGTACCAGATCTGCTCCAGGGTACGGCGGTCAGGCGGAGCCTCCCGGTGCTGGGCACAGTCACCCACGGCGTAAACGCTCGGTACGCTGGTCTCTAAGAACTCATTGACTAAAATGCCTCGGTCAGTTTCAATACCTGAGTCTTCCAAGAAGCCAATGTTAGGGTGCACCCCGATAGTGATACCAACGAACTGACAAGCAATTTCTTCTTCCTCAACGGTAATGATAGAGCTAACGCGCCCCTGCGCATCGCCCTTGATTTCTTTCAGCCCCGACTCGCTGCGGAGGGTGATCCCGTAGCCCCGGATGTGGCGACTCACCATCGCGGCTTCTTCCAGCGGAAGCACGTTCTGCCAGTATTCTTTTTCACGAATGATCAGCGTGACCGGAATATGACGAGAGTGCAGACACTCGGCCATTTCTACTCCCAATCAGTCCCCCTCCCACGATCACCGCCCGCTGCACGTCTTGGGTGTTTACTTCCATCGCCTCAATGTCCTGGTAGGTGATCATCCCCTGCACTCCCTTTCAGATTTTCGCCCGGCCAACCGGCTCGGTTTCCTGAAGAGCCAGTGGCTAGCAATAGCACGTCATACGACAAGTCGCCGCCCGCTTGCAGATGCAATTTTTGCTGCTCGGTGTCTACGCGCGTCACGTAGTCGCGCAGCAGGTTGATATCGTTCTTGGGCCAGAAACCGTCTTCGTAGGGCTTGGTATGTTCGTAGGTCATGTGTCCCATGTAAATATACATCAGCGCCGTGCGCGAGAAAAAGTGGTCGGTTTCGGTTGAGATAATAGTGATCTCACAGTCACGGGCCGACCTCAATTTACGAATGTGCCGGGCGGCCGTCACTCCAGCGATGCCATTACCAATAATACAAACGTGATTCATTTGAATGGGGATTAGCCCCTGCAATAATACACCGTAAGCAAGGTAAAAAATGTCATCAATATTGCAATAGTCAACAGTCAACAGCCAGTCGATAGTCCACAGTCGACAGCTTACTGTGAACTGTGGACTATCGACTATGGACCAGCTAACTGTGGACGCTTTCAGAAACTGTAGACCACGCCCCCCGAGAAGCGGGTACCTAATCCAACGTTGCGGCCGCTGACGTACCGCCCCACTCCGGCAGACACTCCGAAGCCCGAAGCCACGGGCACAAACAGGGATGCACCAATCTGCGTGTAGTTGACGCGCGTTTCATTGAAAGGGCCTCCTCCAATGTCAATGGCATCGCTATCAGAAATTTGAGTCTCCGACCACAGATCGAACGTAAACCGCGCTCGCCGCGTAGCCTATTTTAGCCGAAAGCAAGGTAGCATTAGGAACATCGTTCGTGCGTAGCGAGTAACCGGCTTGTAATTCACCGAACAAACCCGCGTTGCTCTGAAAGTGAGTGATCAACCGTAGATCAGTTCGGGTAGATTGATTGCCAATGGACAGGGGTAAGTCTTCCTCGTAGTCACTTAGCGGCGTAGCGAATCCTAGGGCTCCCAAGAACGAAAGATTACCGCCGCCGGTCTCTATTAACAGTGGGCGCCACTTGACAAATAAGGAAGCGTCTTGCAAACCGCTGTCTTCCTGGCTTACCGTATCCACTCCCGCCCCCTGAACGGTGATATAAGGCACGTTTACGATGATATCTACGTTGTCGGTAAGCCCTATCGTTCCGTACAGACTTACACTCTGGGTAGTAATTTCTCCACCCCAGGTTCTTAGTCCGGTGTCGATGCCTTCTCTTAGGGTAGATCCGGCATAAAACTCATCGTAGCGCTCCCAGGAGTAGGACACCACTAGGCTGCCGTTCCCCTTTCCCTTCATGAAACCATCGGTTATGGGCTGGGCGTAGGCAAAGGAGGTAGCTAAAGCGCCAACAAAAATAAGTGAGGCAATCAGTTTGGCATTGATCGTGCAAGGTCTCATACGAAGTAGAAATTTAGCGTTATACCGAAAATTATTTTTCGGTAAGCCCTGCAAGTATCCGAGATAGTGACCAAAGCAAATGTCTAGTAGCCGACTTTTAGAGCGTGGTTGGTACGCGACAGGGTCGGCATTTCTATACATTGTCTCCTATCCGACAACCAACCCCTTAATTCGCTTCGTACGTATAATTAGTCTACTAAAGTCAACTAAGATTTAACCCATTTAGCCATGATACTTACCCTGATCCTGAGCTTTCTGAGCACCATCAATGCAACCACCTTCACCGAGCAAGCCGATGCCTTCCTAAGCGACCACGTGTCCGACGGAAAAGTAGACTACGCGGGCATTGCCCAAAACCACAGTCAGATTGATGAATTATACCAGCAAATCGGAAAAATGTCGCTGAAGGGCACTTCGGATGCCGAGAAGAAAGCCTTTTATATCAATGCCTACAACCTGATCACCATCCATCAGATTACCGAACACTACCCCGTGAAGTCGCCGATGGATGTGAAGGGATTTTTTGATCAGAAAAAGCATACGGTGGCGGGCGAGCGGTTCACGCTTAATGAGCTAGAAAAGAAAAAGCTGCTGGAGCCCTACCAAGACCCACGCCTTCACTTTGTGCTGGTATGCGCCGCGGTGAGTTGCCCTCCCCTAGCCGATTTTGCCTACCAGGCGGATAAGCTAGACGAACAACTGGACGAAAAAACCCGTCAGGCCCTCAACAGCGACAGCTTCGTTCGCCTAAAGAGAGACCAGAAAAAAGTGGAGCTTTCTAAAATATTTGACTGGTACAACGAACGATTTCGTGCGCAATGGCGCATCGCTGACTGCCTACGTGAACCAGTACCGCGATCAGAAAATCCCCGCTAGTTATCAGGTGAGCCACTACGATTACGACTGGTCGCTCAATAAGCAGTAGCTTAATCTACTGGGGCACGTCCATCACGGTACCGCAGTTGTCGCAGGTGCGCAGTTCTTCTGAGCTATGAAACTTGTTGATAGCATTTTTTAGCTGCACTACAATATCTTCTAGCGGAAAGTATTCTTCGTAGAGCTTGTGATTACAGTTTTCGCAGAACCACAGCAGGCCGTCGGTGTGCGCTTCGCTGCGTTTCTTCTCAATCACCAAACCGATGGTGTTAGCCGGGCGGCGGGGACTGTGCGGAGTTTTCGCCGGACACAAGAAAATGTCTCCCTCGCTGATCACTACATCTTTGGTCTCGCCGTCTTCCCGAATTTTCAGCGTGATGTTGCCCTCCAGTTGGTAGAAAAACTCTTCGGTTTCGTTGTAGTGAAAATCTTTTCGGGCGTTGGGTCCTCCCACCACCATCACAATGAAATCGGTGGTATCATGGTATACTTGGGCGTTGCCTACCGGGGGTTTGAGCACATTGCGGTGTTCGTCAATCCACTTCTTCAGATTAAATGCTTGGGTAACGGCCATGGTTGGTTGAATTTAATGTATTCTGAAAGCCGTTCCTTAAAATGGCGGCTAACGGGCTAACACATTTGCCACATAAATAGTTAATCCAACAGACACCAATGCTGTTCATTGCACAGAACAGTGCCTTAAACGTTCTGAGATGGTTTTGATGATAGACGACGACGGCGATACCCTGGAGATTTACCGCTTGCTCGTAGAGAAAACGGAATACGCGCCTTACTTTGTTACGTACAGTAGTGTCGCGACGGCCCTGTCGTTCCTGGCGCAAAAGGCCGAGCAGGACCAACCCTTTCCGAAGTACATTTTGCTGGATTTGATTATGCCTAATCAGGGAGGCATTGATTTCATTCGCTCGTACGAAGCCGCCTACGGCAACTCGGATCGCGACACCACCATCATGATTCTGACCAGTTCGGTGCGCGACAGCGATCATCAGGAAGCGCTTCAGTACGGTTCAGTAACCAAAGTGATTAGCAAGCCGCTTTCTAAACAATTATTGGTTGACTTGCTGATGGCGAGTGTGGTGACCTAATCTTGCAATGGCACGCTGTATAATTCTTTCATTTGCCGCTCTCCTACCCAAGAAGGCATTATCCGAAATAAGTTATTGCGCAGTTTACTCAACAACGGACTGCTTGATTGAGCTATTCTACCTAGTTGGAATGCTCCGTTCACGATAGACGATACCCGCTTTTGACGAATTAGTTCAAAGCGTCGAAATGCTTCCTCGGCAGTGGCACTATCAGACAAACAAAAAGTAAGCACCGCCGCATCCTCAATGGCCATACCCGCCCCCTGCCCCAGATTGGGGGTCATCGCGTGAGCCGCATCCCCCGCCAGGACTACGTTACCAAAAGCGTAATGCTCGATAGGTTTGAAGTCCAAAATATCGTTCCAGAGCAGATGCTCATCCGTAGTGTGTGCTAAAATATCTGCTACTGGCTCATGATAGTGCTGAAAGTTTTTCTGTAGATCAGCTACCCTAAAATTTCGCGTTTCAGCATCATTCTGAGGGGCATTCATGGTAGCAAACCAGTAGACGCGGTCGCTTTTCAAAGGCACAATACCGAATCGCCCCTTTGCTCCCCAAGTTTCGGAAAAACGCTTAGGATACTGGTGAAACCGGTAAGGAACTACCGCCCGCCAACAGGTATAACCGGCGTATCGTAGCACGACCTGCGGCAGCAATTTTTTCCGCACCACTGAGTGGATGCCATCGTACGCTATGAGAGCATCGGCCGCGGCTTGACTATCGTCTTCAAACCGTAGGGTGATCTGTCTGCCTGGAGTAAAGTCTACACATTTCTTTCCTAAACGCAACTGTTCGTCGGTGAGTTGATTGAGTAATACCGCTTGCAGGTCGGACCGGTGGACGGAGAAATTACCCCCTCCGTAGGTTTGGGTCACTCCGCGCATATCGGTTTCATTGATTACCTTCCCCTGCTGGTCCAGAATAGCCACGCTATCAAAAGCATACCCTATTGATCGTACTACTTCGCCCAAGCCCAGCTGGCGCAACGCTAGCATTGCGTTTACCGAAAGCACCAATCCGGCTCCGACTGCCTTGAGTTCTAAAGCACTTTCGTACACCCGAACTTCGTGCCCCGCTCGTTGCAATCCAACGGCGGTGCATAGTCCTCCGATTCCGCCGCCCAAAATAGCAATTCTCATAAGAGTTAGTAGATTTAGCGCTGTTGGGCTAATTTAACGGCTGTTAATCAACAAACCTAGCCCTTAAGAGCTAAAAATGTGAATACGCGTCGGAAGATACTGGAAACAGCGCTGGAACTTTTGAATGAACAGGGAGTAAATCAAGTGTCTGCTAAAACAATTGCTACCCGTATGGGAATTAGCGACGGCAACCTGCGTTACCATTTTCGTACTAAGGAGGATATTTTGTACGCCTTGTACCTTGGTTTGGTGGAGCAATTAGATCAAGCTTTCGAACAGCACCAACGTAATCCGGCAACATTATCGAGCATGAATCGGGCACTGCTCTACACTTTCGATCAGTTCGTTGCTTATCGCTTTATATTGCTGGATTTTACGGAAATTATGCGTCAGTACGCTAGCATTCGAACCCATTACCAAGCACTCTACCAACTGCGCCAGCAACAGTTTGAGCAGGTAATCAAAGATTTGAAGTCATCCGGTACGCTCAGAAACGATATTAATAAGCAACAATACACTAATTTAGCCGCTCATTTCAATATCGTATCGGACTTTTGGCTAGCGCACGCTGAGATTTTGTACCCCGAAGACGCAACCAACCACTTGGCACACTTTACCCAAGTAGCGTTCAGCCTGATAATGCCTTATTTGACTGAAAAAGGTCGGAAGGAATATGACTTGCTATCTACAGCTAGCCAATAAAAGAGAAGGAGAGAGAGGAAAAAGTAGTCCGTAGGGGAATCGAACCCCTGTTACCAGGATGAAAACCTGGCGTCCTAACCCCTAGACGAACGGACCAAGTTCCTGCCCCGAAGGGCAGGAAGGTGCAAACAGTGAAAAAGAAACAAATAAATAGTAGTCCGTAGGGGAATCGAACCCCTGTTACCAGGATGAAAACCTGGCGTCCTAACCCCTAGACGAACGGACCGCATCACGCTGATCAGCCAACGCTGACCGATTTAGAAAACCTAAGCAAGCAACGCTGGGCTGCCGACCGGCTTTTTTCAGAGTGCAAATATAAAAGTCACCCGCTACTTTGCCAAAAAAAAGCAGCAATTTCGTAGCATCTGCTCAATTCTCTGCATAATTTTTTACTTTCGCCCCCGACAAAGCGAGAATAATCACAACCCAACTTCCCGCGAATTAGTTTATTAACCTAACAGTAGTATCCACCCTAACTAAGCATTCCTATGAAAGTTGCCATCAACGGCTTTGGAAGAATTGGCCGACTCACCTTCCGAAACCTGCTCAAAAACGAAGATATTGAAGTAGTAGCCATCAACGACCTCACCGACAACGACACGCTGGCCCACCTGCTGCGCTACGATTCGGCCCACGGTCGCTTTCCGGGCGACGTTTCCGTGGAAGGTGAATCTATTATTGTGAACGGCACCAAAATCGCCGCGCTGTCCGAACGCGATCCCGAGAAACTTCCCTGGGGCGACATGGGCGTCAACATCGTGCTGGAGTCTACCGGCATCTTCCGCGACGAAGCCGGGGCGGGTAAGCACCTCACCGCGGGAGCCAAAAAAGTGATTATCTCCGCTCCGGCCAAAGGCGGTATCAAAACGGTCGTGCTGGGCGTAAACGACGATACGCTGACCGGCGATGAGAAAATTCTTTCCAACGCCTCGTGTACCACCAACTGTCTGGCCCCGGTAGCCAAGGTGCTGCACGATAGCTTCGGCGGCATCCAGAAGGGATTTATCACCACCATTCACGCCTACACCGCCGACCAGCGCCTGCAAGATGCCCCCCACAGCGACCTGCGCCGGGCCCGCGCCGCCGCGGTGAATATCGTGCCTACCACCACCGGAGCGGCCAAAGCCGTCGGCCTGGTGCTTCCTGACCTCAAAGGACGTCTGGACGGAAACGCCGTGCGCGTACCGACGATCACCGGCTCCATGACGGACCTTACCTGCATCCTGGGACGAGAAGTGAGCGCCGAAGAGATTAACAAAGCCATGAAAGAAGCCGCCGAAGGGCCGATGAAGGGCGTGCTGGCGTATACCGAAGACCCCATTGTTTCTTCCGACATCATCGGCGACCCGCACTCGTCTATCTTCGATGGGCTGTCGACCAACGTAAATGGAAATATGGTGAAGGTGCTCTCGTGGTACGACAACGAAGCCGGTTACTCAGCCCGCACCGCCGACCTAATTGATAAGGTAGGCAAAATGATGTAAGCGCTTTTCGAGGAAAGCTACCCGTGCGCTACAATAGCGAATATTGAACAGGGAATTTTGAATGATGAAGTAAAGATTTTTCTTCAGCGTTCACTTTTCTTTGTTCAATTGTTTTTTCGTTCCTATTCCTATCCGCTACAGACCTTACACCTGTGCTTAAACCACCGAACCTCCTTTCTTAAAGCTACCCGGAGACGTTACCTTTCTTCGTTTATCAACGAACCGTCTCCATGCCGCACCAACCCGCGAAGTCCCCCTGCTATTCCGCCCAAAAAATCCTTTTCGGATGTTTGTTGTGGCTATCAACGATCAGCACCGTCCGGGCGCAAACTCCCTACATCCGCGATATCAGCCAGTCGCACGGCACCGTCAATGAGGTAATCACCATCAGAGGATCGGGCTTCGGCAACTCGGCCAGTCAGATCGCGGTGTTCTTCGGTGCCGCGGCTTCGGAATCTGTCACGGTTGAGGATACCAAGATTCAGGCCACCGTTCCGGCCGGAGCCACCAGCAGCAGTATCTCGGTCATCAATATTACCACCGGCTTGATGGCTTTCTCTCCCGAGGTCTTCACGCTTAGCTACGACGGTTTTGAGTTTGATAAAACGCAGTTGGAAGCCCCGGAGACTTTTGATACCGAAGGCGACGAACTCTATAATTTTTGCGTGTGCGATTTCAACCGAGACGGACGTAATGATATTATCACCACCCATACCGCCACTCAAAAAGCAGCTATCCTTCAAAACAATACGACCACTGTTGATGCGGTTAGCTTCACGCGTCCTGACCCGGCGAGCATCAAGGCGGGAAAAACCCGTTGGGTACGTTGTGGCGACCTAAACGGCGACGGAATGCCCGATTTGGTCTTTACCTTCTCAAACCAAAGCAGCAACAAAAACCGGATTGTTGTCTACCAAAACATCGGCATCGCCGGACAAGACATTGCATTTGAGTCCGAAAGCGACGCCATCTTTTACGCAATCAAAGGAACCCAGGGGGGACGAATGGACATCCGCGACCTGGATGGCGACGGAAAGCCGGAGATGGTGGTAGCCGACCTGAATGGCAACGGCGGGGTGTCTATCTTTCAAAACACCAGTTCGCTAAGCGACATCAGTTTTCAAGCCCAGCCGCTCCTTCCCTTCGCCGATCACAGTATTAACCCGGTGGGCGTAGCGGGAGTGGACGTAGATGATTTGGACGGTGACGGCCTGCCTGACTTGGTGGCTAGTAATGGCGGACAGACCATACTCGCCTTTACCAATACCAGTACATCAGGCACGATTACCTTTTCTGCTCCGCTTGCGTTGGAAACTGAGTGAAATTAGAAATCTCAAGCTAGGGGATATGGATGGTGACGGAAAAACCGATGTGGTGGTAAGCAGTGAGGATCACGTAGGAGTATTTCGCAATGTGACCGATACCGTGGGAGTGTCCTTCACCCGGGAAGCCAAGTTCAACCGGGAGGGCCGAAGTTACTGTACTTCGGACTCGATTTGGCGGATATGGACGGCAACGGACTGCCGGACGTGGTTATCGCCAACGAAAACAGTTTTCCGAAACTAGTATCGGTGATTCTCAACAACAGCGCTCCGGGTACCCTGCGGTTTGATAAGTCGGAGAAGATTCTCACCGAGCGGACGCGTACCGCCCGGGGAGCGGACTTTAACGGTGACGGAAAGCCGGATTTGGCTTACACTGACATTGACACGGATAAAATAGTCATCCGACTTAACCGCAACTGCATTCAGCCCGTGCTCGATCCGGTAAATGGACTAAGCGTGTGCGATGTGTTGCCATTTCAACTTAAAGCCACCAAAGGAATTGACATTGTCACGAGTGGGAAGTTTCTGATGATGGAATCACTTTTTTGCCGGTTGTCGATGCAGTAGATCGACGGATACCTATACCACATCGCTAGAAAAACACTATCGGGTGTGGGTCTCTTCACTCCACAACGGCGTGAGCGTGCCCCCGCCGGGTATCCAACGTCGTGAAGGTGGTGCGTCCCGATGGCTTTGTGCCCGACCGGCCGGTGATTATCAACCCCAATCCGGCGACGCCCTACTGCTTTGGCGAAACGGTGACCATTGAGGCCGAAAACATCAATGCCGAATTCGTCTGGGCTGATCCCCAGGGGGTAGTGATCCCCGATGCCAGTACCAATGTGCTCACCATAGAAAATATCACCGCCGCCCAGGCCGGAGCCTATACGGTTTATGTGCAAGCCAGTGCCGAGCAGGGCGGCTGCATTAGCGACGATGCTACCGCTACCATTAAGGTCAGCGAGCCTCCGGCCATTCAGATCAGCGCCAACCAGCCACCGGTACTGCTCAATGAGCAAACGAGCGTCACTTTGTCCATTCCAGTTGCCGAAAGTCATACCTACGTCTGGTTCAAAAACGAACAAATCATAGGAGGAGCCAATACCAATGCGCTGACCGTGAGCGAAGCCGGTACGTACGTAGCCACAATCACCAACGAATTGTCGTGCGTGCGCGAGAGTCCCCCCTTCGTCGTAGCGGACGGCCAGCCCGAGATTCCGGCCACCGTGTGTCAGAACCAGGAAGAGAACTACCGTGTCTTGCCCGATTCGCTAAATGGAGTAGCCATCCGCTACCGCTGGAACTTCGGCGACGGCGGTACGCTGGAAGGCAATTCGGTGAACTACGGTTACCCCGAGGCGGGCAGCTTTACAGTAGCGGTTGAGGTGATTTCGGCCGACAACCAAGTGAGCAGCCTTCGGCAGCAAGCCATCACGGTGTTCCCCTCCCCGGTATTTACGCTGGCTCCCGAGGGAAAAGCCAATCTGTGTCCCGGTGAAACGGTCACGCTGGTGGGCAGCGAGGGGTTTGCCACCTATACCTGGAACAACGGCGAAACCACTCCCCGCATCACCGCTTCGCAGGCGGGGGTTTACGCCCTCACGGTGACCACCAACGACGGCTGTACGCTCACTAAGGAAATTGAAGTTCGGGATGTGCCCAACCCCGAACCCATCATTGAGGCCAGTACCGAACGCGTAGATCTGGGAGATACCCTGCAGTTGCAGGTTTCGGGAGGCGATACTTACCTGTGGCAACCCGCTCAAGGTTTGAGCGACACCACCATCGCCAATCCCATCGCCCGCCCCCTGGTGACCACCACCTACACCTGCGAAGTGACCAACAACGAAGGCTGCTCAGTTACCGCGGAGTACATTGTCTACGTGGACCGCTCACTGGATGTGGTACCGGATAAAATCTTTAGTCCCAACGCGGACGGGCAAAACGATACCTGGCGCATTGAAAAAATGGAGCTTTATCCCGATTGCCGAATGACGCTTTTCAACCGGCAGGGAGTTCAGGTTTTTAAGCGGGAAAATTACACCAATGACAATCCCTGGGACGGTTCTAACAACGGTCAGTTTATTCCGGCGGGAGTGTACTTCTACCTCATCGACTGCGGCGACGAAGCGGGGCAGCAGACGGGCAGCGTCACCATAGTGCGGTAGCTTACTGAGCCACGAACGAGCAACCAAGCTTACGCCTTTTCCCGATGGTCGGTAATCGGCTTCCGATGCTTCTGAAAGGGAATGGCCAGCAGATTTCTTAGTCGATCGTTTTCCTCAGCCTTCATGTGCGTATCAATGCCGTCCATGAGCAACGATGCCCGATACGGCGAAGATATATTCTCAAAAAAAGAGATGAGCGCTTCCATCGCTACCGGTTTTAATTGGGCAAAAGCTGCGCTCTAACGCGAGCGCTTCTTGGCGAACTTCTTCTTTCCACCGCCGCCCTTAGAGCGTCCTCCGCTGCTGTGCTTCTTCCCCGGATCATAGGTGGGCGCTTCGCCCAGGTAGTCCGGCAGTTTAGCCGTAGTGATGTTCTCGTCGCCGATCAGATCAACGATGCGGGAGTATGAGTACTGGTCCTGGGGCTCCACAAAAGTGAAGGCGGCTCCCGAAGCGTCGGCCCGGGCGGTGCGTCCAATCCGGTGTACGTAATCCTCCGGGTCGTTCGGCAAGTCGTAGTTGACCACCAGTTCAATGCCTTCCACGTCGATGCCGCGCGACAAAATGTCGGTGGCTACCAGAATCTGCAGTTGCTTGCTCTTAAACTGCCGCAGCACTTCCTCACGCTCGTCCTGTTCCAGATCAGAATGGATCGCCGCTACGTTATAATCGAGCTTGTTCAGAATTTTACCCACTTCCTTTACCGTAGTTTTGCGCGAGCAGAAAACGATCAGGCTGTTCACCCGCTTAGCCTTGAGCAAATGCTCAATGAGCGGCAGTTTTTGGTTTCCGTGAACATGAAAAACCACCTGAAGGATATTTTCGGCGGGAGTAGAAAGGGCAATGTTGATCTCTTCCGGTTCTTGCAGCAGCGTTTTGCTCAGTTGCCGAATTTTGGGAGGCATGGTAGCCGAAAACATCAGCGTGTGGCGTTTTTCGGGCAAGAACGACGCAATACGAATAATGTCTTCGTAGAATCCCATGTCCAGCATGCGATCAGCCTCATCGAGAATCAGGTACTTGAGTCCACTGGTATCCACGTACCCCAGGTTGAGGTGCGAAATCAGCTTGCCGGGAGTGGCAATGATGATGTCGGTGCCCCGCTTGAGGGCGTTCTTCTGCACGTCGAAGGCGGCACCGTCTTTTCCACCGTAGATGGTGATGGAACTCAGGGAGGTAAAGTACAGAAAACCTTCCAGCTGCTGATCAATTTGCACCGCTAGTTCGCGCGTAGGGGCAATAATAACCGTCTGAATGCCGTGGGCGCCTCCCTCGATGAGGTGGTGAAGCATCGGCAACAGGTAAGCCGCGGTTTTCCCGGTGCCGGTTTGGGCGCAACCGATGAGGTCCTTGCCCTGCATCACGGGGGGAATGGCTTGTTCTTGGATGGGAGTGGGTTCTTCAAAACCCATGGCTTCCAAGCCGCTGATCAGCTCGGAGTGCAGGTGAAAGTCACTAAATTTCAAAATGGTAGCGGGTTCTTCGTAGATTCAAGCAAACGTATGAATAAATTAACAAAAACCCGCGGGTTTGGTTCGCTGACGTAAAAAAAGCGGACCGTTCTCCGGTCCGCTTCCTTGAGATTCTTATATGCCTAGCTGCTTAACGACTAAAATGGATATAATCACAGTCAGAACTCCCAACACTATATTGGAAACGTTATAAACTGTTTGTTCTAAACTGTTATAATCCTCAGGACCATTGCGAATTTCGGCAAATGATTTTGCTTTCTCATTGTATAATACGGCTTTTTCATAAAAAGTCAGCATGTTTGAAAAAGGGTGTAGCAATCGTTGGATCACACGCCACATCTCCAATCGTAAACACTGTTGAGCCTGTAAACATTTATTATATAGCAGCTTCTCGTACCCGCGCGGCTTCCCGCTCTTGGGCCACCGTAAGAAGTTTGGCGATGATAATGTCGCTGGGCACTTCCTGTTCTACTGATTCGCCGATTACCCGAACAAAGTCATCCACAAACTCCGAGCGAAGCTCCAATTGCTCGGCGTAGGCCTTACACACCGACATTTCCTGATCGTGAATCTCACCATCAATGAGCATCATGCTCACTAACTGATGCAACTGATCGAAGCGCTCGCGGTCGTTGGTAGGAGGATTGTACCGCACGCCATCCGGATGATCCTGAATGCGTTTAAGTTCCGCCTCCGTTATGTTGAACCTTCCGGCAAGCGAGAGTAAATAGTTCACTTCAATCGGGTCAAAGCTCCCGTCTGACTCGGCAATTTTCATCAAGTTACCCAGGTGCGCTTTGGCGCGTTTCTTTTTACTTCCTAACAGCAGTTCTCGTAAGTCCATATCAATTACAAATTTTTACGTTTATTTTCATACTAAATATATTAATAATTATAACAATTGAGGAGGCAAAATTCTAAGAAACATACATCTGGCTAAAATTTGGTGAGGTGAGTCCTAATTCACTTCCTCATTTCCGGGTTGTGATCTGCTCCGCACTTCCTATCCTCCCGATAAATTTATTACCTTTACCCGTAAGATATTCCTACTATTTTGCCGACTTATACTCGTCTGAAGGAATACTTTTCGAATGTAGTATCTGTAAATTTTAGTATTGATATGTTTGATTCATTAAGTACCCGGCTCGATCAGGCCTTTAAAACGCTTAAGGGACAGGGAGCCATCACGGAAGTGAACGTGGCCACCACCGTGAAGGAAATTCGTCGCGCGCTCATTGATGCCGACGTTAATTTTAAAGTGGCCAAAGACGTCACCGACACTATTCGTGAAAAGGCGATGGGTGAGAAAGTACTCATCGCCGTGTCGCCCGGTCAGTTGCTCACCAAAATTGTGGAAGAAGAACTGGCCAAACTGATGGGCGGCGAACGGGTGGGCCCCAACCTCACGGGTGACCCGGCGGTGGTGCTGATTGCCGGGTTACAGGGATCAGGAAAAACCACTTTTTCGGGCAAGTTTGCCAACTACCTCAAAAAGCAGAACCGCAACGTGCTACTCGCCGCCTGCGATATTTATCGACCAGCCGCCATCGATCAGCTCAAGGTGCTGGGCGAACAGGTGGGCGTGGAGGTTTACGCCGAACCGGAGAACAAAGACGCCGTCGCCATTGCCCGCCGGGCGGTGCAGCACGCCAAGCAGAACAACAAAAAGATCGTAATCGTGGATACGGCGGGGCGATTGGCCATCGACGAGGCCATGATGAACGAGATTGCTGCCCTCAAAGAGGCCCTAGATCCCTCGGAGACCCTATTTGTGGTGGATGCCATGACGGGTCAGGACGCGGTGAACACGGCCAAAGCCTTCGACGAGCGGCTTAACTTTGACGGGGTAGTGCTCACCAAACTCGACGGTGACACCCGGGGCGGTGCCGCCTTGTCGATCAAGACCGTGGTGAACAAGCCCATCAAGTTTGTGAGCAACGGCGAGAAGATGGACGCCATTGACGCCTTCTATCCCGACCGGATGGCCCGCCGGATTCTGGACATGGGCGACGTAACCACCCTGGTGGAGAAGGCCCAGGAGGTGTTCGACGAGGAAGAAGCGGAGCGTTTGAACCGCAAGATTCGGAAGAACCAGTTCGACTTTAACGACTTTCTGTCGCAGCTTCAGCAGATTAAGAAGATGGGCAACATCAAAGACTTGGTAGCGATGCTTCCGGGAATGGGCAAAGCCCTGCGCGACATTGACATCGACGACGATTCGTTTAAGCCCATCGAGGCCATTATCCGGTCGATGACCCTGGAAGAGCGGGCCAGCCCCGGCATCCTGAACGGCAGCCGTAAGAAGCGCATCGCCAAGGGCAGCGGCACCACGGTGCAGGAAGTGAACAGCTTGCTCAAGCAGTTCGAGGACATGCGCAAGATGATGAAGATGATGAATAAGGTGAGCGGCAAGCGCAGCATGGCGGGCATGAACCCCTTTGGATAATCATAGACTATAGAAGCAATTCGTAAAGACGCGATGCGTCACGTCTTTACTGTCTACACGTACAGCACGTCCTTACAAGCCTCCAGCGTTTTCTTTACGTTGGGCAGCACGGGTTCGATCAGCGTGGGAGCGTAGGGAAGCGGCACATCCCAGTTGTTGATGCGGCGGATCGGAGCATCCAGATAATCAAAGGCGTGGCGCTGGATGTGGTAAGTGATTTCACTGGAAATAGCTCCCAGCGGCCAGGCTTCTTCCACCACCACCAGACGGTTCGTTTTTTTCACCGAATTAACCACTGCCTCATAGTCGATGGGACGAATGGTACGCAGGTCGATTACCTCGGCGGCAATATCGTCCTTGGCTAGTTCCTGAGCGGCCTCGTTCGCCACCTTCATCATCTTTCCGAAGGAGACAATGGTAATATCGCTGCCCTCGCGCACCACGTCCGCCTTGCCGATGGGGATCAGAAAGTCGTCGTCCTCGGGCACCTCGCCCTTGTCACCGTACATCAACTCCGATTCCATAAAGATAACCGGATCATCGTCGCGCACCGAGGTTTTGAGCAGACCTTTGGCATCTTTGGGGTTGCTGGGAACCACCACCTTGAGGCCGGGCGTGTTAGCGTACCAACTATCAAAGTTCTGGGAGTGCTGCGAGCTTAGCTGGCCCGCGTTGCCGGTGGGCCCCCGGAACACGATGGGCACCGGAAACTGCCCGCCGGACATGGACATCATTTTGGCGGCCCCGTTAATGATTTGGTCGATGGCCACCAGCGAAAAGTTGAAGGTCATAAACTCAATGATGGGTCGCAAACCATTCATGGCGGCCCCGATGCCAATGCCAGTAAACCCTAACTCTGAAATGGGAGTGTCGATCACGCGCTTGGCCCCAAATTCATCGAGCATGCCCTGGCTCACTTTATAGGCACCGTTATATTCGGCGACTTCTTCGCCCATCAGAAACACTTTCTCATCGCGGCGCATCTCTTCGGACAGCGCCTCGCCTAACGCTTCTCTAAACTGAATTTCTCTCATGAATTGGGTAATGTAGTGGACTTCAAAAATAGGCAGTGCCTACCGCTAAACAAAAGGATAACATAAAAAAAGCCTTCCGGTTTGGGAAGGCTTTAGAAAGTAATTTGCTTGCGCTTATTGCAGGGCGTCTCTGAACCCTTGCACTTCCTGGTAATCAGAGAACACCAGATCGTTGAGGGCAGTTTCGCGCAGGTCGCCGTTACCGGCTACCGCTTTCTTGAGCGCATCGAAGATACCCTGTTCATTCTTCAGATAAGCGTTAGCAATAGCTACCCCGTAGTTGGCTTTGCTATATTCTGAATCTTGCCCCAAAGCTTCTTCAAAGCTGGTGATGGCGCTTTCGTAGTTGCCCGTCAGCACCTGCGCCAACCCAAGGTTGAACAGGTTAGTGGCTGACTCGTTGGCATTAGAAAGTGACGATACCGCCTGGTCGTATTTTCCGCGGGCAATCGCAATTGCTCCCTCAATACCGCTGATTCCAGCGGAAGCTTCGGGCATAGAAGGCTGCATACCGGTAGCTTCGGAAATTTCTTCCTCGGCTTTTTCCTTGTTGCCCTGCATCATGTAAACCGTGGCTAAGTTGGCGTGAGCTTCGGCATTGTTTTCACGCTGTGCCGCTAGCTCAAACTGGGCTATGGCTTTTTCTAGCAAATCAGATTGTCCGCTTTCACCGGCTTCAATGGCCTGGGCCAGGTAAACGGCACCAAGGTTGTTGTGCGACGCGTAGCTGTCTTCCTTCTTGGTGGCGGCCATGTAAATCTTCTCACGCTCATCGAGGCTAGGCGTTAGGGTACCGCCGTACAGCAACTCTTCATTGGTCAGCGTATCGGTAGACACCTGATCATTGGAAAGCAACTTTGCCAGGGTGGCGATCAATCCGTCGGGCTTTTTGTCCTTAACGGTGAGCACTTCAGTTTCGGCCAACCGCAGGTTAGGATAAACGTCGCGGAACACCTGACGGTAAGTAGGCAGTTGGTGCAACTGATCCTCTTTTTCCTCAAAGCTGCCTGAGCCATCGATAACATCGAAGTAGGCCTGCTTTTCGCTTTCCGAAATACCCGTGTAGTCTTGCAGCGAATCACGGAAGGGACCCCAGTTCTCTACCACTGGCTTCAGAATGAAATTAATAGAATCGGCGGCTCCTTTGTAGTCGTAACGATCCATTTGCTGCTGATAGTACTCTTCAATGCGCTTGGCGCGATCTCCGGACAGATTCTCGTTCACGCGCTCCGAACCCTCAGGCGAGTGCGTTCCGGTGATGGTAACCGAGCGGGTGACGTTCTTCTCAGCGATAAAGTTCTGGAAGCGGTTTCCCCGGTCACTACGCACCTCAGAGGTGCGCAACACCGAACTACCCTGCGGGAAGAAGAAGTTTACGTTGTTGGGAAGCAACTCTTCCTGGTTGTTGTAACCGTGGTTTGAGTAAACAACGAAAGTAGGAGAAGCCACCATGTTTTGGGTGGTAATCAACCCCTTGGCCACTTCCATTTCGGGAGTTTCAGCGCTCTTGTCCTTATTGGGATCAGAGGCTACGCCTTGCACCATCAGGGTGCCGTTGTCCATCTCCTCGCCGGTGTAGGCAAAGGCCATGTTGCGGCTTTCGGTAGGCTGTTGCTCGGCACCGTTGGGAAAATCTTCGGCACGGAACTCAATGCTTCCCACATCGGTGCGTTCGTCACCGTACTGATAAAAGGTGTTAACGGTGTAAACTTTGCCCTTCTTGAGCATCTTCACGGGTAGCTTGGCACTCATATTGAAGCTTACGCTGTCTCCCTGAAGCTCCAGCGGAGACGGCTCAACGGTTAGCTGCTGGTCTTTGGCGAGCTTCACCATCTTCTTCAGCGAGTTACACCCGGAGAAGGCAAATGTTCCCAGAATGATCGCGGTAAACAGTATTTTTCTGACTTGATTCATAATTTGAGTTTATAAGTTTAGTTGGTGTCGCGAAATTATAATCTTAAAATCAATATTACAATTATGTGGAAATAATTGTTAAATTCATCCCTCACTGAACCGCAGCATATTGTCCATTGTTTTAATAAATTTGGCAAAGCATGAAGAAAATACAATATTTTTTCGAGAAACAAGCCTTTGGGGTGTGTACCAAGATTGGTAAAACAATGGAAATCCCCACAGCCACCATTCGACTTTATTTTATTTACGCGTCTTTTCTCACCTTCGGCTCACCCATTTTGGTCTACTTGGGCATTGCTTTTTGGATGAATTTCAGACAACACCTGCGGAAAAGTAGAAATCCGCTGTGGTATTACTAGCTTTTCGGACCGAAATTCAGTTCGGAAAACGATTTTTTTCCTTTTAAGTAACGCGCCACCACCAGCAGGCGGGGCATCATCACCGGGCTTTCTCCCAGTTTTTGCGAAACCCGATCCCGGCTGTCCTTCCAGTCTCGCGCCGACGCACAAAATCAAGCATCGCCCGCAGCACTGCCCGGGCGTCTGGCAGTTTTCCCTGAAACAGAAACCGCAACGCGGCCACTGCGTCAAGACCTAATTTTAGCAGCACCCGGCGCCAGAGCTGGCGGCGGGGAGTGTTCTTGTACAACATTCCGGTGCTATTTCTGAAGTTAAGGTAGGTTTTGCGCGGATTGGTGGCGGGCATGGTGCCTCCTCCCACGTGATACACCACGCTCTGAGGCTGGAAATAGATTTTGTGATTGGCCGCCTGCATGCGCCAGCACAAATCGATCTCCTCCATGTGGGCGTGAAACAGCGGATCAAATCCTCCTAACTGACGAAAAACTTCGGTACGGACAAAAAAGCAAGCACCCGAGGCCCAGAACACCGGTACGCTGTCATCATACTGTCCGGTGTCTCGTTCCACCTGCTCCGCTATTCTTCCGCGACAAAAGGGATACCCCAAACGGTCGATGTATCCTCCGGCCGCCCCGGCGTGCTCAAAGTGGTCGGGCTGATGGTAGGAGCGTACCTTGGGCTGGGCCGCCACCACGCGCGGATTGCACTCCATCACCTCCAGTACCGGCTCGATCCATCCGGCGGTGACTTCCACATCGGAGTTGAGCAAAACGCTGTAGGGGTTATCAATATCGCGCAGCGCCAGGTTGTAACCCTGGGCGAAACCGTGGTTTTGATCAAAGGGGATTATTTCTATCTGGGGATACACAGCCGCTAAGAAGGCCAGCGAGTCATCGGTCGAGGCGTTATCGGCCACGATCAGGCGGTGCCCCGAGCTGTGCGCAACTACCGAGGGCAAGAATTTTTCTAAGAAAATGAACTCCGTTGTAGTTAAGGATAATAACGGCCGCTGAACTCATCCCGTGAAGCTGCCTAAGTCGAATCCGGGAATATCAGGCAACACGCCGCTGGTTGATTTTTTCATTTCTTCTTTCACCTGGGCATCCACCGCAACCAGGGCCTTGTTCACGGCGGCAATGATTAGGTCTTGTGCCATCTCTTTGTCCTCGGGCTTCAGCAGGTCGGGGTCAATTTCCAGATCGACCACCTGCTTCTTGCCGTTCACCACGGCCTTCACCATGCCCGCTCCTGACTCACCGGTGGCGGTAACGTTGGCCAAGTTTTCCTGGGCGACCTTCATTTTCTCCTGCACCTCTTTCACCTTCTCCATCATTTTGCTCATATCAAACATAGCCGTGTTATTTAAGTGGGTTTCGAGACTGTAAACTTAACCCGTTAGTCGGGTCCTACCAATACTAACTTTGGTTTGAGCGGAAATGTTAAGCCATTTGACTATTGAACACCGAACCAGGTGCCGGGCCTCAGCAGACAGAATATCGAATGCTCACTAAGGATTTAGCAAAACAAAACGTCCTTGCTCGATAAATTGATTACCGAGTTGATCCGTCACGTCGGCGCGAAACAGATAGGTGCCCTGCGGTGCCGCCGCTCCCCGGTAGCTTCCGTCCCAGCCTTCTTCCAGCGTGGTGGTTTGGAAGAGCAGTTCGCCCCAGCGGTTGTAGATGCGCAATTCAACCCGCTCGATCAGGCGGGCGGTGTAGACGAACACGTCGTTGCGACCGTCGCCGTTGGGCGTGAAGGCGTTGGGAAAGTGCACCCCGCCCCGGGTAGGGATGCTACCGCACACCGCTTCGCTGCGCGCCGATTCGTTACCGCAATCGTCTACGTAGGCCAATTGGTAGCAATAAGTTTCGCCCACCGCCACGTTCGGGTCCTGGTAAGCCGATTGAGTTAGGCCCTCCACCCGCACCGAATCGTATAGTACGGTATCTTGTCCATTCTGGAATCGGTACACGTAGTAGCTGTTTATTCCCGGAGGCAATCGCCACGTGAGTTGAAGTTGGGTTCCTACCGGTTGCAGCACTACCGAGTCGGGGGCCAGAGAAACCACCTCGCTAATAGCGTTGATGGTGAGGGGGGCCGACGTGCTGATGCCATTGGCGTTTTGAGCTCGCACCTGGTACTGATAGTTTTGTTGACACACCACATCCGTATCCACCCATTCGCGGTCAGAAGTAGTGGTGAGCGCTTCGCCATCGCGCAGCACCTGATACTCTGAGAAGTCGGGGTTTAGCCAGGTGAGTTGATTCTGCTGGTCTTGGGCTTCTCCTTGTAGCGCGATGCTACAGATCGTATTTGAGGTCAGATTCAGCGCTTCGTCGCAGCGGTTCACGGCCACGATGCGGAAGCAGTAGGACTGATCGGCAAAACGCAGGGCCGGGTTACTTATCTGAAGCCCTTCCGGATCGTTCAGATTATAGCGCGCCAGCGTGAAGTCGTCGGTGCCCGCTTCGGCCACCTCCAGGCGGTACGACACCTCGGGATTAGGCAGTTGGTAGTCGACCCGGACGGTGTTCGCACTGGCTACCGTTACGGCCTCGAGGCGGGCCGTGGTTAGGGTACTGATGGTGGTGATGGTCGTATCGCTCACGGCGCAAAACTGCGAATCGGCGTTGTTGAACAGGCCGCGGACGGTGATGGGATAGGTGCCGGGGGCCGCATAGGGTACACCGTCTCGCTGGCAGAAGTTTCAATAGTGATCCCGTCGCCCAAGTCAATTTGCAGTCGGTCGTAGTAGCTGCCGGTGCGCTCAATCAGAATACTGTTGTTAATGCAGGTATAGACCCGAAACTGCGGCGGCCGCGGTTCGAGCACCTCTATGGTTATTGAGTCGATGGGACTGCCCAGAATCCAGAGAATCTTATAGGTACCCGGAATGGCGTAGGTCGTATCGCGATAGTCTTGGTCACGGTTGAAGTTGATGGTTCCATTGATGTTTCCCCCATAGTTAAAGGCAAAAATTGAAGGGTTGGTATTGCCGGGCGGAATGTCTTCGCTGGTAATCTCCACGGTGAGCGGAGCGCAACCCCGAATCTGGCTGACGGTGAAGCGGCCCTGCTCGCTCGGATATCCCTGGGCACGGACGTTTCCGCCTACTGCCATGAGTAGCAGACAAGAGAAAAGCAGAAGGTGGGCAGACGGAAAAACTGGCAAGGCTAGATCAAAGGATTTATAAAATAAACCATCAGAGCGCCTCATTATTGCTTTACCCGCTCGATAATCATGTCCAACGACAGCGCTTCCTGCTCACCCGTGCGCAGGTTTTTCAGACCATACTGCTCGCTGGCCAGTTCGTTGGTGCCCACCACCACGGCGTAGGGAATGCCCTTTTTGTCGGCGTAGGCAAACTGCTTCTTCATCTTCACCGGTTCGGGATACATTTCGGCCGCCACGCCCGCCCGCCGCACCTGCGACAGCAACGGCAGCACTTGTGCCTCCAGGCTACGATCAAAGTTGACAAACAGCACCTGGGTGCTCGCCTGACTGGCTTCGGGAAACAACCCTAGCTCATCCAGCACGTCGTAGATACGGTCAACGCCGAAGGAGATGCCTACGCCCGACACGCCAGGCAGGCCGAAGTTGCCGGTGAGGTTGTCGTAGCGCCCGCCCCCGCTGATGCTGCTGCTAAGCGAACCCTGATTGGCCTTCACCTCGAAGATGGCCCCGGTATAATAGGACAAGCCCCGCGCCAGCGTAAGGTCAAACGATAGGTGCTCGAGCGACGAACCCAGTGCGCGGGCGGTGTCCATCACCTCACGCAGCGCAGCAACGCCCGCTTGCCCCACAGACGAATCTTTGAGCAACTCAGCCACGGTAGTTAATTGTTCGTCGTTGGTGCCGGACAAGCGGAACACCGGTTTCAATTGCTCGATGGCTTGATCGCTAAAACCTCGGTCGCGCAGTTCGTCCAGCACTTTCTCCTCGCCGATCTTGTCTAGCTTGTCGATGGCCACCAGCAAGTCGGTTTCCTTGTCGGGTACGCCCAGCACCTCCACCAGACCGCTCAGCAACCGTCGGTCGTTGATCTTGATGGTGTAGCCTGCCTGTCCGGTAGGCAGGTCGGTGAGTTTGAGTTGCGCGAAGACTTCCTCCAGCATCAGGATGATTTCGGCTTCGCAGAGCAGAGAGTCGGTGCCCACCACGTCGGCGTCGCACTGGTAGAACTCGCGGTAGCGGCCCTTCTGCGGACGGTCGGCCCGCCACACCGGCTGCACCTGGTAGCGCCGGAAGGGAAAGGTAATGTCGTGCTGGTTCATCACCACGTAGCGGGCGAAGGGCACGGTGAGGTCGTAGCGCAGGCCTTTGCTGGCAATGTGATTTCGTCAAGTTTCTTCGAGGAAAGACTACTTAAACTGCTTTCTGTCACGAAGAAACGCAGTGAACTCAGGAAGCATAGTCTTTACTATGTAATCTCTTTTGTATTCTTCCTTGTGAAATTTTGTATCTTTTGTCTTATCAGAAGGGTTGTTTCCTTCTTCCATAAAGAGAGCTATACTATGTACAACATGTTCCTGCCCAACTCAGTTTTAAAGAAGTCTATTAAGGCTCCCTTGATCTCTCTCCCACAGTTCATCATCTCTACTCACTATCAGTACGATTTGCGAAATGATGGAATGATTGAGAAAGGTCGCACGAAGGCTCTTTGCAATGCGCTCTGTAAAATCGTCATCACATTCTTCCTTGCTTACAGCGGTAGCTATTCCTCTTCTGATTTAACCAAGCAATACAATGTTCTTCCGCTTTCTCGTTAATACGATCATAAAAATAGAGAAGCGATGCAGTTAGCGCATTGTTAATTTTAGCCACTTCCCGCACCACCGTGCTTTCCACGGAGACTAAAGAAGTCGCCACTATTCAACACCTTATACAACAACTGATCGCCCTCGTCGCCGTATTTGCCGGTGAGCACCGATAGGTTTTCCATGGTGGGCGTCTCCAGGGGCTGGAAGCCGAACCTCTGAAACACTTCCTTGATCGTGTCTAATAAATAGGTACGCTTGCTCATCACCTCGGGACCGAAGTCGCGGGTGCCCTTGGGCAACGATGGTTGGGCGGCAATCCGCTTTTGGTTACTCATTGATTTGGGTCGATTGGTCGGGGTCCGGATTAAAATCCCGAAAGGTGTCCTGAATGTTTTTGTCGCTGGCTTTTTTCGGGTTCTTCCAACTGGCGTCCAGCTCCAGTTCGGTTACCTTTTCAATCTTCAGCAACAGAATTAGTTTTTTTAGGTCTTCGCTAAACTCGGTACTCCGGCGGCTGGCCGACAAAGCGTACTTGCCCGCGAACACGTTGCCCTGGGTCTGTAGTTCGTTCAGTTTCTGGTTGATGTAGCTTAGCTTTTCGTAGATGCTGCTGGGGTCTTTGCCGATCACCTTGCCCGCTTCTAAACTGCCCAGCGTCATAGAGGCCGTTCCGCCCACGCCCGACACGTACCGCTGACCCGTCACATCGTCGCTCAGCACCACGGGCGACAAGCCGGTGACGGCCCCGATGGAGGCGGTGGTGAGCACGCGGTGCTTTTTGCCGCGCCGCGCCTTCCGGTAGCTCCGGCTCAGTTCCTTTTCTTTCTCTTTCAACTGCGTCATCAGGTCCCAGATGCGCATCAGGCCGGTGCGGTACTGCCGGTACAGCAGTTGGTCTTTCTCCACCAGGTTTTCGGCGTCCTGCACCGTCACCGTGATCCTTCGCTCCTGCCGCTGGTTGGCGCGGTCCATCACGAAAAACGTAATCTGGTAGGTGCCGGTGTCGCCGGGCTCCACGAAGAAATCGTAGCCGGGTTGCCAGACAAACTCCCACTGCGTGGGCTCGTTGCGCAGCAGCGCACTGCGCGGAATGCGCTGATCCGACACGAAGTCGAAGCCCACGATGTCTTCGTCACCGTTGGGGTCGGACAAGTAGAACTTCAGGTTGAGCGATTCGTCTTCGCGGATGTAAAAGTGGTCCTGGTTGGGCACCACCGAGATATTGGGCGGCAGATCCTGCTGGGTGGCTTCGATGCGCAGTTTGCCGGTTTGCTGGGCCTCGTAGGGTTGGTCTTCCACCACAAACTCCAGCTCAATCGGCTCGCGCCGGAGGCGGGAATACTGCATAAGCGAGGGTTTCCACGACAGTTCGCCCTGGGCCGAGAGGCTCATGCCCTGCGGCATCTGGTTGATCAGCGGCTTGAACACGATCGGGTCGTCGTCGGGATCAGTGATCGCGTCCTCGCTGCCCAGTTGGTAGGTGTTGTCGGTGCCGTACTGCACGTAGAATTTTTTCAGGTCGCTGATCTCGGGCGGGCGGTTGGTGTGGTCCACCCGCAGGCTCAGCTGCTGCCGGTCGCGCTGTCCGCTTCTGGTTGCGCACCTCGAAGATCAACGGAATCTTCTTGCTTTCTTCCAGGCGATCCACCACGTCGTACGACGGTTTCCAGTACACGTTGCCCAGGGTGTCGTAGCTCAGGCCCACCGCCTCACCGTTGAGCACCCGGTAGGAGTAGCGCTGATCCAGTCCGCCGGTGGCCGACAGTTTGATGTTCAGCGCTTCGTCCTCGCGCACCACGTTCCAGCCGCTACGGCGCGGAAACTGCAGGCGCACGGCGTTGTCGGGGTCCGAGGCGCGGGGCGCTTCTTCCTTGGCCGGGGCGGCCGGCAGCACATCCACCGAGGCGATCAACACGTCGCCGTAGGTTTGGTCCTGCATAGCCACCCTGATCGGCAGGGGGGCTT
This sequence comes from uncultured Cytophagales bacterium, assembly GCA_963833215.1. Taxonomy (GTDB): domain Bacteria; phylum Bacteroidota; class Bacteroidia; order Cytophagales; family Cyclobacteriaceae; genus Tunicatimonas. Next base: position 174,634 of record CAWHXE010000016.1, read on the forward strand.
CCTGTAGGGCTTCGAATTGTTCGTCGGTCGGGTTCCAGGTGAGTTCGCCGCCGGGTGACGCGCGCATGCCCTCCGGCAGGGTATGCGGACCGGCAGGCACGGCAAAGTCGGGGGGCAGGGCCAGTTGGTACCGGTTGTCGGTCTGCTGCTTCACGAAGAAGGGCGGCAGGTTGGGGGGAGCGGAAATCCGGGCTTGGTTATAGACGACTCAGATCAGCGGATTGCGTGGCGGTTTGCCCGGTGGAGCTGCGCACCGCAAAGCGCACCGTAACGGTTTTCTGCGGTTCGTCCGGACCCACCACGTCGTAGTTCGGTTGCCAGCTAAAGTCGCCCGCGGGGTCGAGTTGCATTCCGGAAAGGCTGTCGGCGGTCAGTTGAAACGAATGTTCATCGCCCAACCCGCCGGTGGCCGATAACGAAAACTCCAGGGTTTCGCCCTCGCGCACCTCGTTCCAGCCGGGCTGACGGGGAAGTTGTAGGGCAATTTCGCTGGGATTCTGGGCATAAGCACTCATTGTTATCCCAACCCCCAAAGCGCACAGTATCCATCTCATAATTAATGCTATAACTTTGCGACTTGCTTGAAACACAGTGCTTTATCGTGACAAATTAGTCAGCGGTGATCTTCCTAAATAAGCAACCATCCTTCCCGCGACCAAAGTAGGCATCCTTAGTACATCGGCCTTACTTCCCACGACTAAAGTATGCCTCCTTAGTACGTCGGCCTTACATCCCGCGACCAAAGGAGGCTTCCTCAGCCCGGCGGAAGCACTTCCCACGCAATAAGGAGACCTTCTCAACCCAGCGGACATCGGATAAATTCGGTGTTTACCGGTTTTTTTCATCCGTAGCACGGTTTTTGGAATCGTGACTTCCCAAGCAGGTGTCAATTACTTTTGTTGGAAATAAAGCGGAGACTTTCTTAGGGAAGTGACCTCCGCGCTTGTCTACAATACATACCTCAACTAACTACGCATCCTTTTATGAAACACCTGCTATGGCTCCTGTGTCTGGGCGCCCTCCCCTACTCGCTTGTTGCTCAGGCGCAAAAATACACAATCAGCGGCTACATCAAAGACGCCGCCAGCGGAGAAAGTCTGATCGGGGCCAATGCCTTCGAGAAAAGCTCACTGAGCGGCACCAGCAGCAACACCTACGGCTTCTACAGCCTCACGCTGTCGGCCAGCGACAGCGTCACGATCATCTACTCGTACGTGGGCTACGGCCCCCAGGTGGTACGCATGGCCCTGCGGCAGGACACGGTCATCAACGTAGGGTTGCAAGACAACGCATTGCTCGATGAGGTGATCATCACCGCGGCCGAGGCCGACAAGATTCAGGAGGTGACGCAGATGAGTGCGGTGTCGGTGCCCATTGAGCAGATTAAATCGATGCCCGCATTTTTGGGTGAGGTAGACGTACTCAAGACGCTGCAACTGCTGCCGGGAGTGCAGTCGGGCAACGAGGGCACCAGCGGCATCTACGTGCGCGGCGGCGGCCCCGACCAGAACCTCATACTGCTGGACGGCGTGCCGGTCTACAATGCCTCGCACCTGTTCGGCTTCTTCTCGGTGTTCAACGCCGACGCCATCAACAGCGTGAACCTGATTAAGGGAGGCTTCCCGGCGCGCTACGGCGGACGGCTCTCGTCGGTGATCGACATCAGCATGAAGGAGGGCAACATGAAGGAGTTTCACGGCGAAGGCTCGCTGGGCATTCGTCGCCGGAAAGCTTACGCTGGAAGGGCCGATCATCAAGGACAAAACCTCGTTTATCGTATCGGCCCGCCGCACCTGGATTGATTTGCTGGCGCGCCCACTCATCAAAGCCCAGACCGGCGGCGACGAGACGGTGGGTTACTACTTTTACGACCTGAATGCCAAGGTGAACCATCGTTTCTCGAACCGCGACCGGCTGTACCTGAGCGCGTATCTGGGCAGCGACCGCTTTTACTCCCGGTTCAACTACGATAATGAGCAGAACGGAATTTCTCTGGAAGACGAGAACGAAACGGGGCTCAACTGGGGCAACGTCACTTCAGCGCTGCGGTGGAACCATACCTTAACCCCAAAGCTGTTCAGTAATCTGACAATGACCTACAGCCGCTACCGCTTTAATATCTTCGACGACTATCGTTACGAAATCCTGGATAATAATCAAAATGTGGTGAGACGGCAGGAATCGGTCCGGTACTTTTCGGGCATTGAGGACTTTGGCGCTAAGCTGGATATGGACTTTATTCCCTCACCGCAGCACTATGTGCGTTTTGGGGCCAACGTTATTCGTCATAGGTTTAAGCCGGGAGCCCTCAACTTTCAGTTTGAAGGAGGGTTCAACGCTGCTCAGTTAGATTCACTATTAGGTTCGACTGAATTAGGTTCGACTGATACCTACGCCACCGAATTTGCGCTCTACGGGGAGGATGATATTGAGCTGTCGCGTCGTTTAAAGCTCAACGTAGGTATTCACTTGTCGGGTTTTTACGTGGACCAGGAGTTGTATACCTCACTACAGCCACGCTTGGCGGCCCGTTACTTGGTTTCGCCGCAACTATCGCTCAAAGCATCGTACTCGCGCATGACGCAGTTTATTCATTTGCTTACTAACGCGGGCATTGGCTTGCCTACCGACTTATGGGTGCCCGCCACGGCCCGCATTCGTCCGCAAGACGCGCAGCAGTTTGCCCTGGGGGCCGCTCGAGAATTAGGTAAGGGCTACGAGGTGAGTCTGGAAGGCTACTATAAAGCAATGAACAACCTGATCGAGTACCGCGAAGGTTCCAGCTTTATTGATGTGAACAGCGATTGGCAAGATAAGGTGACCGTGGGCGACGGAGAATCGTACGGTGCCGAACTGTTGGTGCAAAAGAAGGAGGGGCGCACCACCGGCTGGCTAGGATACACGCTGTCATGGAGTATGCGGCAGTTTGATGACCTTAATTTCGGCAAACGTTATCCGTATCGCTACGACCGACGGCACGACCTTGGGCTGGCCGTGATGCACCAGTGGAAGGAGCGGGTAGATGTTTCGTTCTCGTGGGTATTCGGAAGCGGCAACGCCATTACGCTGCCCACCGACCGCTACGCGGGCACGCAGTTGCGCTTTAGTAACTTTGGCTTTGGCGGGGGCACGCTCTACAACTACGGCGAGCGTAACAGCTTCCGCATGCGTGCCTTTCACCGGTTAGATGCCAGCATTGCCTTCAACAAGAAGACCCGCTGGGGCGAGCGCTCGTGGGTGCTGGGTGTATACAACGCCTACAGTCGGCGCAATCCGTTCTACCTGTATTTAGATACAGGCTCCGCCCCAGGAGAACCCAATCGCTTCCGACAGGTCAGTTTATTTCCCATCATTCCATCTATCAGCTACCGCTTTAATTTTTAACCAGCCATGAAACGATTTCCTGCTTTATTCCTTTTAATCTACGCTTTTGCGTTCGGTGCTTGCGAAACGGTAGTTGATGTGGAAATTCCTGATCAGCCGTCTCGTTTGGTGGTCAACACTTTTCTGCAAGCCGATAGTATCGTGGTGGTGGAGTTGAACCAGAGCCAGTCGATCCTGACCAACACCGAACTGAAATCGGTGAGTGGCGCGGTGGTTACGCTGCTAGAAGAAACGCAACTGGTAGCCACCCTAGAAGAAAGTGAAACATCAGGCATCTACTTTTCTACCTTCACCCCTTCGGTGGGCAAAACCTATACACTGCGCGTGAGCAAAGATGGTTTTGAGTCGGTTGAGGCTTCCGCGTTCATCGCTCCTCCGGTAGCCATCCGCTCGGTTGAGTTAGACACTACCGTGTTTCTAAATACGTACGTATTTTCTGAGGATAGTTTGGTTACAGATCGAAGGGTAAATATAAAAGAGGTACGCCTCACTCTTGATGACCCGGGGGGAGAGCGCAACTACTACGAAGTTTCGGTATACCGTAATGAGCTTCTGTTACAGCCGCGTTTCGATGACGAGGGAAACTACTCAGGTGATGACACTGTGCGCTTCTTAAGACAGCAATATTTGCGCAGCGAGGATCCGGTTGTTGCCAATACGGCGAGTGACCCATTATTAGGAGAATCAGGTTTTTATGGATCCACCTTGTCGTTTAACGATGACCTTTTCAACGGTAAGTCGTACACGCTACGGTTTATACCGGAAGTTTATGTATCTAGTTTCGAAGGTAGCGAAGGACGGTTGTACGTCATACTCAGTACCGTTAGCGAAGGGCAGTACCGCTACACGCGTTCGGTAGATTTGCAGTACGAAAACGACGGCAACCCCTTTGCCGAACCGGTGCAGGTATACACCAATGTAGAAAATGGCTTCGGCATTATGGCGGGGTCCAGTGCGAGCCAGGTGGTGGTAGATTTGGAGTAGTTTCAGTAACCGTGCAGTACCGTCTATGCTTGGTTTTGTAACGCCCGTTAGTAATTCTTTGAGGCGACTTCTATCAATGATCACACTGACCAGTTTGCTGATAAGCTGCGAAATGGTGGTGGATGTAGATATTCCTGAAGAGCCTCCGCGCCTGGTGCTCAATGCCTTTTTGCAAGCTGATAGCGTCGTAGTGGTAGAGCTTACGGAGAGTCAATCGATTCTGACCAATACTTTTATACCGCCGGTCGGTGGTGCTTTGGTTACTCTATCGGAGGATGGCCAGTTGATCGCTACGCTGGAAGAAAGCGACAGGGGCGGCATTTACTTTTCATCCTTCACTCCCTCAATCGGGAAAACCTACACGTTGCGCGTGAGCAAAGATGGTTTTGAGTCGGTAGAAGGCACAACCACTATACCTGCGCCGGTCGCCATTCAGGCGGTGGAAGCCGATACGATCACTCTAGAAAACCGAGGATTCAGCAGCAATCCTCAGACTTCTTTTGCCCTGGATGAGGTGCGAGTTATCCTTGATGATCCGGGTAGCGAGCGCAACTACTACGAAATATCGGCTTACCGTTACGTAAATTCGTTCCGGGGTGAGCGTGATACGCTGGGCAACTACGTGGTTACCGATACGGTTCGGGCTGTCTCGCCCATCTACCTCAGAATTAATAATCCGGCTACTTCGGGAGTTGTTGACGAATTCACCGACAGTGAAGATTCTTTTGGCAGGATACTCTCTTTCAATGATGACTATTTCAACGGAAGAACCTATTCATTGCGGTTGAATCCTAACGTGCTCTATAGTTGGGATTCGGCCTATACCCAGTTGTATATCATCCTGCGTACCATCGATGAAGGGCGGTACCGTTACTTACGTTCGGTAAATTTGCAGTATGAGAACGAAGGCAACCCGTTTGCCGAGCCGGTGCAGGTGTACAGCAACGTGAAGAATGGTTTCGGCATTGTAGCAGGGTCTAGCGTGAGTCGGATGGTGGTGGATTTAAAGTAGAAAACAAATCGGTACAGACCATTCGCTTCTTTGTCGATAATTCTTATCTTTGCCCCTCGTTTTTAAACTCAGAAGATATCCCGTCATGGCCGTTACCCGATTAAAGCGCAAAGGACTCCGCAACAAAGCCCGCGCCAAGCAGCGTCAGGAAGCAATCAAAGAATTCACCCGCCTGCCTCCCATCAAGAAGGTGGACGTAGAGGCCATCAAAGCTGAGTTTGCTAAGAATGGCAAGTCCAGTAAGCCGAAGAAAGAGACTTCCGCCAGCGCATCTGCCGACAAGCCGAAAACCGAGCAGAAGCCAGAGGCGGCCCCCAAAGCTGCTCCCAAGAGCGATAGCGTATCCGACAAGAAAGCCACTCCTGACACCACCGCCGAGGTGCGCGAACCCGCCAAAGGCTCAGTGGAAGACGCCGAAATGGTGGAAGAGAAGCTAGAAAAGGAAGAAGACGACTCTCCTCAAGTGGCTCCCGACGTGGTCTCACCCGAAGCCGGAGCGCCCGACGAAACTCCTTCCGAAGCCGACAAGAAATAAGCACCCCTGCAAAGACGCGGAAAGCGTTAAGACAGCGTAGAAGCGAATCGAGACTGCCCCCCAACGTCATTCCCGGCGAAGCGTTAGCGTAGACCGGGAATCCCCTGGTTGCAGAGAAGAGAACGCTAAATTGTAATCGCCTTTTGCTTCGCATTGAGGGGATTCCAGCTCAAGCCTTCGCTACGACTTGTTCGGAATGACGGATTTACCGGGACGCTTCTTTAGTTTACGTTGGTTCTCCCCCCCAACTCCACCGCTTCCAGTCCGCTCACTTTTCCCTTTTCTAACGTGAACCGCAGCAGGGTGCGCACCTGGTGAAAGCCGTGACGGCCCGCCGCCCCCGGATTCAGGCACAGCATCGGCTGTCGCTTCGGGTCCTTGATCACCTTTAGGATATGGGAGTGACCGCAGATGAAAATATCCGGTTGCCGTTCGCCCAGCATCTGCCGCACCCGCGGATTATAGCGCGGCGGGTAGCCTCCGATGTGCGTCATCCACACCAGCAGCCCACCCCGTTCGAGCCACAAATCTTCCGGATAGCGCGAGCGAATGTCGGCCCCGTCGATGTTGCCGTACACCGCCTGAAAGGGCCGGAAGGCCGACAATTGTTCGCTCACCACCAGACTGCCGATATCGCCCGCGTGCCAGATCTCATCGCAGTCGGCCAGGTAGCCAAACACCTGGTCGTCGAGGTAGCCGTGGGTATCCGAAAGCAGTCCGATTTTCATAGTGATTACAACCTTTTTCCTTCAACGCGGGTCTTGGTACAAAAAGTTTATGAAACGTATTCTGCTTGGATTTCTGGGAGGTCTGTTGCTGCTGAGCGCCTGCGAAGAAGATAGGTCTATCGATGAAAAGGAACCTTTATTTATCCGAATAGTCAATGGTAGCGACGTACCTTATACACAGGTATTTTATGCCGATAACCCAGGGAATGCTTCTTTCGGTTTCTTAGATTCGGGAGATACTTCTACTTATCTGCTTATTCCTTCTGATCTTGTGGGTCCGTTACTTCTCCGCCTAGGAGTTGACACGATCCAGTCAGAATGTATTCTGATGGATAAGGCGCCTCTTGTTAACCCGATCACGTCAGGGTACTGCACATACGAGATTAAATTGGTCTATTGGGGAGACATGACCTACTACAGGGGTCAGCGTCTGCCGTGAGGTTGCCCCTGCATTAAATATAACCCGGTCACCACCGAATCCTGGCTGAAGCTACTAAAAACTGCATCAGTCGTCGTAATATCGCGGCTTCGTCCTGTTCCATAAGCGGTTTTCGGCGACCAATATGGAGAAAGCCGGGGAATCAACAAAAGCGGTCATCCGGTTTCTTACATTTTTCGGGCTTCCATCGAATATTTCGGGGCGTTCTGCTGTTGTTGTGGTAGTGGGTGCCAAGCACCGATTGGTATTTCTACGGAAAGGAACTACCTTTGCTGTTTAATTTAAGCTATTGAAAAAATCAATCTTATATATTATCCTAGGCAGTTGGCTGCTGGTGACTTCCTGTAGTGACTTTCGGAAGATCATGAAAAGCACTGACTGGAAAGAAAAATACCAGGCCGCGCTAAAGTATTACCAGGAAAAGGATTACTACCGCGCTACCCTGCTGCTGGAAGACGTGATGCCCATCATTAAGGGCACCAAAACCGCCGAGGAAGCGCAGTTCTACTACGCCTACGCCCACTACTACCAGCGGAAGTATATCTTGAGCGCCCACTACTTCAAGCAGTTCTACGAAACTTACTCCCGCAGCGAACAGGCCCAGGAAGCCATGTTTATGCACGCTTATTCCTTGTACCTAGAGGCTCCTAATCCCAGTCTTGACCAAACCAGCACCGGCGAAGCCATTCAGGCTATCCAGCGGTTTATTAACCGCTACCCGTACAGTGAGTATAAAGAACGGGCCGAAGTGGTGCTGGCCGAAACCCGCAGCAAACTGGAGAAAAAGGCCTACGACAATGCCCTACTGTATTACAAACTTTCGCAGTACAAAGCGGCCATCATCGCGTTTAACAACTTTCAGCGCGACTTCCCCGACTCTGATTACAACGAAGAGATCGGCTACCAGAAACTGGCCGCGCAGTTTGAGCTGGCCGAACAGAGCATCACCGCCAAGCAAAAAGAACGCTACTACACCACCATTGAGTACTATCAATCGTTCGTAGACCGCTACCCCGAAAGCAAATTTGTTCGGGAAGCTGAATCAATTTACGAAAACTGTTTATCTAAAATTCGCAAAGAACCCAGCGACAGCAAAGCATCCACCCAATTATGACCAAGAAACCCAACGTATCCGCCTCCATCGTCACCCGCCACCTGGATGACCTCAACGAACCCACCGGTAACATTTACGAATCGGTGGTGGTGATGTTGAAACGGGCCCGTCAGATCGCCGTGTCGCTCAAGGAAGAACTCAACGGCAAGTTGGCCGAGTTCGCTTCCACGGTCGACAACCTGGAGGAAGTGTTCGAGAACCGGGAGCAGATTGAGATTTCCCGCTTCTACGAGCGCATGCCCAAGCCCACCAACCTGGCCGTAGAAGAATTTCTGAACGACGAACTGATGTTTCGGAAGGTAGAAGACACCGAAGACTAAGCGCTTGGCACTGCGGGGCAAAAAAGTGCTGGTAGGCGTCACCGGCAGCATCGCGGCCTACAAAGCGGCCTGGCTGGTGCGCGGACTCATCAAGGCCGGGGCCGAGGTGCAGGTGCTAATGACCGAAGGCGCCCAGCAGTTTATCACGCCACTTACACTAGCGACGCTCTCCAAACGTCCGGTGCTCACCAACCTGGTCGCCGACACCGCTCGGGGCACGTGGAACAACCACGTTGATCTGGGCCTGTGGGCCGATGCTTTGCTCATTGCCCCCGCCACCGCCCACACGCTTGGCCAAACTAGCGACCGGCCTAAGCGACGATCTGCTCACCGCCGTTTACTTATCAGCTCGTTGTCCGGTATTAATTGCGCCCGCGATGGACCTGGATATGTACCAGCACCCCACCACCCGGCGCAACCGGCAAGCGTTGCGCACCTACGGCAATCACGTCCTGGATGCCCCCGAGGGCGAACTAGCCAGCGGCCTGTCGGGAGCGGGCCGGATGATGGAACCCGACGACTTAGTGCGGGTGGTGGAGCAACTGTTTCATACCGCCGACTCGCTCGCGGGAAAGCGGGTTCTGATTACCGCGGGTCCTACCCACGAACCTATCGATCCGGTGCGCTTTCTGAGCAACGCCTCGAGCGGAAAAATGGGCTACGCCCTGGCCGAAGAAGCCGCCCGGCGGGGCGCCGAGGTGCATCTGATCAGTGGCCCCACCGCGTTAGAAACCAACCATCCGAATATCCACTTAGTCCGAGTGCAAACCGCGCAGGAGATGCTCGAAGTCGCCCAGTCCGTATTTCCAACCGCCAACCTGGCGATCTTTGCGGCCGCCGTGGCGGATTATACTCCGCAGCAGACAGCATCGCAGAAGATCAAGAAATCGTCGGACACCCTGGCGCTGGCGCTGACCAAAACGGTGGACATTGCCCAGTCGCTCAGTGCGCAAAAGCAAGCCGGGCAGCGGACGGTGGGCTTCGCGCTGGAAACCGAAAACGAACTGAAGCACGCCGCGGCTAAACTTCAAAAGAAGCATCTCGACATGATCGTACTCAACTCGCTGAATGATGCTGGGGCGGGCTTTGGGCACGACACCAACCAGATTAAAATCCTAACGCAAAATACGCCGGAGGTCCTGGCGTTTCCTCTGAAAGACAAGCGCGCCGTTGCCGCCGATATTTTCGACACCATTATCTCTACTTACTATGCTTAAGTACTTACTGATAGGGACGCTGATCTTTAGACTGACCGGAACGCTGGTTGCCCAGGAACTCAACGCTACGGTACGGGTCAACGCCCAGAATGCCCAGTCGACCGAACGAATCTTTCGAGGAAATGGAAACTGAATTCCAAAACTTCCTCAACAATAAGAAGTGGACCGACGACACCTACGGCCCCAAGGAGCGCATCAACTGTAATTTTGCCATCAGCATCACCCAGGTGCCCGCGGCCGGACGCTACGAGGCCACCGTGCAGATCCAGTCGTCGCGCCCCGTCTACGGTAGCGGCTACGAAACGGTGATGCTCAACTTCGCCGACCGCGACTGGTCGTTTGAGTACGTAGAATCGCAACCGATGAATTTTAACCCCAACAACTACCTCAACGAGGTGACCAGTTTGCTGGCCTACTATGCCTACATGGTACTGGGCTACGACTACGATTCGTTTAGCGAACTGGGTGGCAGTCCGTACTTTGAGCGGGCCCAGCAGGTGGTGCAAACCGCCACGGCGGCCAGTGGCGGAGCGGGCTGGGACCAGTTTAGCGGCAACGCGGGGCGCAATCGCTACGCCCTGATGAACAACATGATTAATCCCCAGATGGAACCCGTGCGGCGGTCTAACTATGCCTACCATCGGGAGGGTCTGGATTTGTTTGCCGAAAAAGACGAAGAAGGCCGCAAAAACATTCTGGCTGCGGTGCAGGAAATCCAGAAGGTGAGTAAACTTTTTCCGCAGTCCATTGCCGTGATCAGCTTCCTGGACGCCAAGAAAGACGAGTTGATCAGCGTGTTCACCGAAGGAGACACCCCGGTGCGGCGCGACGCTTACAACGCGCTGGTAGAAATTGACCCCTCGCAAACCGACGCCTATCAGGCTATTTTGCAGAATTGAAAGGAAAAAATACGCCCTACCAAGTCATCGCCCAGGAGAAACAAACCCATACTGATCGGACGAAACGCTCATTGCCAAAGGCGCGCTGCGCGAAGGTCCACTGCTGGCCTTATTTAGGCTAGAAGCGCACCTCAACGCCTTACCCTCGGCGGGCAACGTGCCTACCATCACCTTTGCCATTTCTGTAGCAACTATCGTTTCTCCTCAGCCCCTGGGACTGGATGCTCTGCATTACCCCATTACCCCGCCCACCAGGGCAACTACGAACAGTTTGAGATCAGTCAGGCTTCTTACCGTCGTTACCTGGAAAGCCCTGCCCAACAGAAACTTTTACCGCGCTTCCCCACCCTCCCGCACCGATTATTACCCACCCTAAGTCACAAATTTCTGAGTACTTAACTTTTCCGGCCCTTTTTCTCCCTTTCGGAACATTTAGGTACCTCGCTACGGTTGTATCCGTACTCGTCTCAATGGTTTGGCCTTGAGACCCAAGCAACCTTTTTTTCCATTCAAACCTATTTTTCATGAAAGTTGAAATCAACGAAAAGCCGTTCCTGGAGAACGGTCGGCATACTGTCACCATCACCGAAGTAGAATCAGGCACCAGCGAGTACCAAGACGTTCCGTTTTTTAACTGTCGCTTCGAAAACGAAGACGGCTTTGTGAACAATCGCTTCTACCTAAGTGAGCCCGGACAGCCCATCATGGCGGAGTTGTTTCACGCAGTGGGGATTGAGGCCAAGGAGCCGGATACCGACGAGCTAAAAGATAAGCAATTGTCTATCGAAGTGCACGAACGCACCTACGACGACCCCCAGACGGGCAATGAAAAAACCATCAAAGCGGCGCGCCACTTCCAGGCAGTTGGTCAATCCGACACCTCCGACGCCCTCAACCACTAGCACCTTCCCTTTCTAGCCAATAACACGCTATGATTCAGTTGTTGAAAGATAAAGTGGCCCTGATCGCCAGTGCCTCCGAAACCGTTACGCACCGCGTGGCGCACCTGTTCTTGCAGCACGGCGCTTCGGTGATGACCGTCGGCGATTATCCATCGTTCCCCGAACAAGAACCGGAGTTTCGTGACACTACCCGCTGGCAGGAGGTGCAAGCCGACTTCGGACTTCCGTCGGGAGTGCGCCGGGGGGTTCGGGAAACCCTCGAGCGCTTCGGTCGGCTCGACGTACTGTTCTACCATCCCGGTATTTCCGACGAACAAGCGCTGGACATGGCCGCCACTGCTTACCTCCGGGACGTGTGGGCCAGCCTGGTGGCCGACCTTCCGTTGCTCAGCGCATCCGGAACCGGGCACCTGGTGGTGGTCTGCGAAGCGCCCAGCGATACCGAACTGGTGCACGTGGGCGACCTGAAAACGGCGGACCACCAAACCAGCGTAGATCTAATCAACGCCATCCAGACCTACCAACCCAAGCGGCAGCAGTCGCTCACGGCCCAGAAGCAACTGACCCCCGAGCGCATCGCGCGCCTGGCGCTGTCGATCTTGCTCAAGGGGAAAGACAATGAGGTGGAATGGAACGAGGTGATGAGTTGGACGTCAGAGTACCTTTATCCAAGTTAGCCGGGCTCGTATCTTGGGGTGCTGAAGGGCCAAGGGCAAAGGTTTTGTTGAGAAGGATACCTGGGTAGAAAGTCGGATTATCCGAAGTAAGGTTGCTCACTTGAATCCCTTTCCCTATATTGGTCAATCAAACGACGTCTGAACCAACCGACGCTGTTTGGTTCGGACCCTACTGCCTTCTATGCTTTCGCCGAATCTTTCTGACCGCCCTCACCCGCTGTTTATTGCCGGAGTGGGCGCCTCTGCCGGGGGGCTCGATGCCCTGCTCAGACTGGTGGCTGCGTTACCCGATGATGAGCACCTGGCGATGATCATTGCCCAACATGCGAGTCCCACCCACGAGAGCAAGATGGTGGAGCTGCTCAGCCGCCATTCGCGCTGGCCGGTGGTGGCCGCCGAAGACCAGCAATCCGTTCAGGGTAAGCACGTCTACGTGACCCCGCCTGGCTACGAAATCACCGTCAGCCAGGGGGCAATTCGGTTAAATCAAGAACAGCGGACGGTGCACGCCGTGCCCTCGGTAGATCGGTTTTTGACCTCGCTGGCCGAAGACCAACAGGCCAACGCTATTGCGATCATTCTTTCGGGAACCGGACAAGACGGCGCTCAAGGAGTATCGGCCATCCAGTCCCACACAGGCTACGTGATCGTGCAACTACCCGCCGAGGCCCAGTACCCCAGTATGCCCAAATCGGCCATCCGGACGGGCTGCGCCAGCGAGATAGTTTCCGTTGATGACATAGGACATCATCTGAAGGAGTATGTCAATCAAGTCTTGTCGGGCGAAAGTGCATCCCAAGAAACCGGTCTTCAGCAGATGTTTCGCCTGGTGACTGAAAAAACGGGTACCGATTTCTCGAAGTACAAACCATCTACCATCGAGCGCCGGATCAACAAGCGGTTGGAAGCACTTTCGTTGCGCACTACGGACGCTTACTACCAGTACGTTCAGGCAAACCCGGACGAAGAAATTCCTCTGCTTTTCAAGACCATGCTGATCGGAGTCACCGAATTTTTCCGCGATCCGGTAGCGTTCGAAAAACTTAAAGAATGTCTGGAGGAAATTATAATCAGAAAGCAACCCAAAGCTCCCCTGCGGGTGTGGTCGGTGGGGTGTGCCACCGGCGAAGAAGCCTATTCGGTCGCTATGCTTATTGCCGAGGTGCTGGGGGAACGAGCCAAAGATTATCCCGTTCAGATTTTCGCCACCGACATTCACAAAGAGGCACTGGCCACGGGCCGACAAGCTTTCTATCCGAATGCTGCGGTAGAACACTTGAGTCCTGAGCGCCTCGCTAACTACTTCAGCCAAAAAAAGGGAGGATACGAAGTGAAAAAGAGCCTGCGGCGGTGGGTGTTATTCTCTGAGCACGACATCAGCCACGATTCGCCCTTCGTGCGACTGGATATGATTGTGTGCCGCAACCTGCTCATCTATCTCGGCACCGAACTACAGCGACACGTAATCCCCCTGTTTCATTACGCACTCAACCCACAAGGGTATCTGCTGCTGGGCAAATCAGAAAATATTTTACAGTCTGATCTGTTCTCAAAAGCAAATGTCCCGCACAAAATTTTTCAGAAACTCGAAGGGGTTGCCGGGTCCCGCACGCACTATACCAACTATAGCCAACGCATTTTTTCTCAGCCTTTGCCCGAAAAAACGGTGCAGCCCGCCCTGACCCTGCAGCAACTCACCGATCAGGCGTTGGCAAAAACCCATGAGCATCCGCTGCTGGTGGTGAATGGAGTGCTGGATGTTATGTATATCCGGGGCAAACTCCAGACCTACGTTGACCTGCGCGAAGGTCTGCTCAATGCAAACTCCCTGAATATTGTCCGGCAAGAGCTGCACCTGGAACTACGGGCCACCTTTGCCAAAGCGCGGCAAAGCGCCCAACCCCAACGGAGCAACCTTATTCGCTTTTCGTTCAACCGGCAAGAGCACCTGGTTCGCATTACAGTGAAACCGTTTGTGCCCCAAACAAAGGACAACGAGTATTACCTGGTCATCTTCGAACCAGTCGACGCATCATCCCGCTATCCCTTCCGGAGCGAAGCATCGGAGTCAGACGGCGACGAAGAGCAATTGGCCCGGCGCGTGCTGGAGCTGGAACACGAATTGGCCATTGCCAAAGAACACCTACAGAGTTTCACCGAACAATTAGAGAGCAGCAACGAAGAGTTGCATGCCATGAACGAAGAGTTGCAGTCGGCCAATGAAGAGCTTAAATCAGCCAACGAAGAGCTTGAAACCAGCAACGAAGAGATGCAGTCGGCTAACGAAGAACTGCACACCACCAACGCAGAGCTAGCGGTAGCCAACAAAGTTTTAGCCCAAAAAGAGACCGAGCTCACTCAAATAAACGAGGAGTTGGAGATTAACCGCGACCGCTTCCGGTTGGCCCTAACCAACGCGTCCATTGTTCTTTTTTATCAAGATACCGAACTGCGCTACACCTGGCAGTATAATAACCATCCGGATTTTGCCGTAAACAATGTCTTGGGCAAATCTGATTACGAGTTGCTGGGCGATGAGTACCAGGAACTTATTGCGGCAAAAATTAGGGTGCTAAGCAGCGGTGAGCGCGTCCGCCGGGTGGTTACCGTGAAGCAGTTGAGCTACGATGTGATGATAGAACCAATCTATCACGAGCAAACCGTGGTGGGGGTCAAGGGAGTAGCCGTTGATATCACCGAGCGCGTGAAAGCGCAACAACTAATAGAGGAGAAACAAGCAATCATCCGCAGCATTTTTGACGGATTCAACCAGAGCATTCTGGCGGTAGACACTGCGTATCGCGTGATTGTGACCAACCCAGCCCAGAAAGCTGATTTCAAAAAACTATTCCACCAAACCATCCAGACAGGAGATAATCTCTCTGAATTGCTCATAGAACACCCTACCGTGCAAAAAAACACGCTTCAACTGTTTGCCAAAGCCCTGAACGGAGAAACGGTTAAACTAGAGCGGTACCAGTCGTCGCTCACCGATGAGAATAGCGACCATCGGTATCACGATATCAGTATGGTGCCCATCCGCAAGTCAGACGGCACTATTTGGGGGGGGGCAATGCTTAGCAAAGAAATCACGCAGCGGGTTGTTTCCGAGCAGCAAATGGAGCAGATCATCGCGCGCAGCGCCAATCTGACGGGCGACCACTTCTTTAAGAATTTAACCGAACAGGTAACCGAGTTGTTCCAGGTGAAGTATGCCTACGTCGGTTTGATTGACACCGAAGCCAATACGGTACATACCAAAGCCTTGCGCATTAATGGCCGACTCTGTCGCAATTTTTCGTATCAGTTGCAGAACGTGCCCTGCCGGGCGGTGACCAGCGACAACCAGGCGCACTACATTGAGCGGGTAAAGGAGCGGTTTCCTGACGACCCCAAGCTGCAACGGTGGAACGCCAAGAGCTATCTGGGCATTCCGGTGCGTTCGCCCCTGAGCGGCGAAGCCCTGGCTATTCTGGTGATGATCGATACCAAGCCTCTGCGCCAGGTGCCCAACACCGACCACGTACTGCGGATATTCTCACTGCGGGCCGGGGCCGAAATAGAGCGGATGCGGGCCGACGAACGCCTTCAGAACAAAGAGCAGCAAATTAGCCATATAACCGACAACGTGGCCGACGTGATCTTCGAGTCGGTCACTCCCGCCGAAGGTGATCCTTACTTCCGCTTTGTGAGCCGGGCCATCCAGGACATTTGCGAAATTCGCCCCAACGAACTGACGGAGAATGCTCAAAAGGCTTTTGAGGTCATCCACCCCGAAGACCTACCCGAGTTCATGCGCCTCAACGACGAAGCTCTGCAACAAGGAAGCGGCACTTTCTTGTTCGAAGGGCGGGTGGTGGGTGTCCGATCAGGCACCATCAAGTGGATATACATATCGGCCAAAACCGAACGGCAAGACAACGGCGACACCGTGTGGTACGGCACCATCACCGACGTGACGACCCTCAAGCAAACGCAGCAGGAACTCAGTGAGGCTAAGGAGCTGGCTGAACGGGCCGCGCGGGCCAAAGAGGACTTTCTGGCCACCATGAGCCACGAAATTCGCACTCCCTTGAACGCCATCATTGGCTTATCGGGGCTACTGCTCGACCATGCCCCCCGCCCCGAACAACTCAACAACCTGCGCGCGCTGCGCTTCTCTTCCGAAAGCCTGATGGCGCTGGTGAATGATATTCTGGACGTGAGCAAAATAGAAGCAGGCAAGGTGGAAGTCGAGCAAATTTCTTTTAGCTTAGCTTCACTGCTCACCAGTTTGCGGCAGGCGCACCGACTGCACGCCCAAGAAGGTCACAATGAGTTCATTGTTGAGCAAGAACCCAACGTGCCGACCCTGGTGGTAGGCGACCCCGTGAAGCTCGGGCAGGTGCTCAACAACCTGCTCAGCAATGCCCTTAAATTTACCAGAGAAGGACAGGTGCGTCTTTCGATATCGCTGGAAAAAACGCACGAAGAGGAGCGAACGCTCTTGTTCTCGGTGCAAGACACCGGCATCGGCATTGCCCCCGATAAGGTAGAACGAATATTTGACAAATTTACCCAGGCCGATAACTCCACCCAACGCCACTTCGGAGGCACCGGGCTGGGCCTGAGCATCACCAAAATGCTACTCGACCTGATGGGCAGTACCATCCAGGTGGAAAGCGAACCGGGACGGGGATCCCGTTTCTACTTTTCGCTGACGATGCGGCGCGCCGAGAGTGGCTCCGTTAAGTCGGAGCCCCCGGCCGGGTCCCCGGCCGCTTCCGAAAAGCGTTCGTCTAACCTTCGGTTGTTGATCGTTGAAGACGTGGCCGTCAACCGGATGATCCTGCAGCAATACTTGCAGGACCGCCTGGGCATTACGGCTGATGAGGCTATCAACGGGGAGGATGCGGTGAACCGGGTGTCGGAGAACGACTACGATTTGATACTCATGGACGTGCGTATGCCCGTGATGGACGGCTACGAAGCCACCCGCCTGATTCGAGCGATGGGGGATGCGCAGCAGAAATTGCCCATCATTGCCCTCACCGCCGACACCTCCGACACCGTGAGATCGACCGAAGTGACGCGCTTCACCGATGTGGTCACCAAACCCTTCGATCCTGATGATCTTATCGCTAAAATCTTCCAGTACGGCCAATCTTCGGAGACAAATTCTAGCAACGGAGCTGAGGAGGAGGCGGAGTTGCTGGTTAGTTTTGATACGGCCGAACAGCAACTTAGAACGCCTGAGCAGAGAACCACCCTTTACCGAATGGTGATCAACGCCTTCCAAGAGCACAAGGCTACGCTCCGCGAGGTAATTGACCAACGCGACGCGGCGCGGCTGGAAGATCTGCTGCATAAGCTTCGCACCACGATTGCTTTGCTGGGGCTCAATCAGCTACGCCAGCAGTTAGAACACTGCGCCGAATTGTTGGCCAATGACAGCCCGGCAGTGGCGATCGAGCGGGCTCACGAGCAGTGCGTTCGTTTGTTTGACCAGATCACCGAACAGATAGACCAGCGTCGGCAGACGGTGGAGCAACAACCGAACGAAGCGTAGTAGGAACAATCTTTCGTGCTGCCGGTTCTACTAGCACACTAAGACTACACCAATTCTTCTATGAAAAATTTAAGAATCATCGTCATCGGTGCTTCCATGGGAGGCATTGAATACTTCACCCGGCTCATTCCCCAGCTCTCTGCCGATTGGCCGATTGCCGTGTTCATTGTGCAGCACATTGCTTCCGGCCACACTGGGCAATTAGACCGTATCTTGTCGGAGTGTACTTCACTTACCGTGAAAAAGGCTGAAGACGGAGAGGCAATTCGGCCCGGTCACGTTTACGTGGCACCTTCGGATCAGCACCTGATTGTCGGTGAGAAAGTAGTGAAAACGTCCTACGGACCTATGGAAAACGGTTCACGCCCCTCGATTAACACTTTGTTCCGTTCGGCGGCCGTTGCCCATCAGCACCGCACCATTGGCATTTTGTTCACCGGATTGTTATCGGACGGCACCCGGGGTCTGAAGGCTATTCAGGAGTGCGGCGGAACCACCATCGTGCAGGACCCTAACGAAGCCCCGTATCCCGATATGCCTACCAATGCTATCAACAACGGGGCGGCAGATTATATTTCGGAGGTTGGCGAAATGGGCGCGCTTATTAAGATTTTGCTGAAGAAAGTCCCGGTTACTTCGGGAGAGCCTCCGCTCAATTTGCGAAAGCAGGTAGAGATTGCTACCGCCCCGGTGAAGCAAGCCTCCAACCGGCAGGAAAATAACTTAAATCATCAGGCCCCCACCACCGAAGACGCTAGCGTGGAGGGTTCACTGTGGTCGGTGCTACAGTTTATGCAGGAACGAACTAATATGCTGGAAAACCTGGTGGCAGGCGAAGAAATAAAGGGGAGGCCCCGCATGGCTGATAACTTTCGTCGCAAAGCCGAAGAGTCACGCATTCATACGGAAAATATGCGTCTGCACTTGGTTGCCCTTACGGGTTCTATTGCTAATCCTGAAGAATAAAGGCGCAAAAGCAGCTAGCTATCCCTCCAGCACCCCGTTGAGCATCGGATAAAACGAACTGCTTCGCAGCGACTTCATTTCTTGGAACGTGAAGGTGCGTCGGTGAATTTCGTCGCGCAAGATACTGGCGTACAAGTAGCACTCGTGGCGCAGTGCGGCGATGAAATGAAGAAACAAGTCTGCTTTGGGCAACTGTTGCGCTCGTTGCGCAATGAATTGTTTGCGGCTGTCACTAGGCATAAGCATATGGTTTTCAGATTACAAAACCATTTCTATCAATTTTGCTGCCTAAGATGCCGGTCTATCTAGTTAAAAATAACTAAAAAAAGTAGGTAGACTTACATCACACCCGCCTCACCACCCCCTTAAGGGTGGTCAGTTCCGGAAGCAAACCCTGATCGGGCTGACGTAGAATTGACACATCGCCCGATGATTCTAGTACCACCGCCTTCACCTGGGAGTAGTTATACACGTTGCTGCCCCGAAGTTTGGCCCGCAACTCATCTTCGGTAATGCGAACGGCCCACAGGTTGTCGTGCAACACCTGGCCGTTTTCCATAAGCAGGGTTGGCTGGTTGTCAATTACCTTCTTGACCCATCCCCAGCGGGCCCGGGTAAGTGATACGCCAATTTGCAAAACAAACAGGGTGAATATCGCTACGAAACCTTCCAGTAGTGCTATCTCCCGGCTCACCACCGTGCTGGCCAATAATGCTCCCATTGATAGGGTAATCAAAAAATCGAAGCTGGAAAAAGTGGTAAAGCTACGTAACCCAACGATTCGGGTGATGATGATGATAAACAAGTAGAATACCGCGCACGAAATGACTACCCACAGCAGCGAGTGCGCCGAATCAAAGAACCAGCTCATACTTTTAGTAATTCGTTGTTGTAGTTAACATCCAAATCGGTGATGTACTTCTCACCGTGCATATCGGCCCACTGCCAGCCGTCCATTTGAAGATCGGCGTAGAGTAGTTTCCTGCGCTTGGCCAATGCCCCGTAAAGTTCATCACAAGCAGCTCCCTGGGTTCGTTCCAACTGTAATCCGGTGAACTCTTCTATCATGCTAAAACGAGGTAGCGGTGGCGACTCCTCGGCGGGATCCATGTAGGTGATCGTCTTCGCATAAGCGGTGATCGCCCGACGTACCGACTGCACCTCCAGCACGTTGGGCCGTTGGTGCTTGGGAACATGATACAGAAAGATGGTGAGCGCCTCGTCTAGGGCAACCAGTTTGAGGACGATATTTTCGCTCGGGTTGTTGCTGTGCATGTGATGCAGAATGGGATACGCCACGTGATTCTGGGTGTACAGAAAGATACCGGCCGACAAGTCACTGAGAATATTGTTCAGGTCGCTAAAGTCTTCCCCGTTGTAGCTATTGATAATGATTTGTTCGGGGGTTTCGCCCAGGCTGCTGATCTGCAGGCTCAGCGATCGTTTTTGGATCGCATTAGAAATTACGGGCACCAGGTAAGTGATCGACATGGTGACGGTGACCAGGCCAATGAAGGAAACGAACGAGGTAAATATCCGCCAGAAGTTGTTACCGGGTACATAATCGCCAATACCTAGAGTAGAAAGCGTATAACCCACGTGGTAGATCTTTTCAAAGGTATCGGTAGGAGCCTTGCTTGATCCCACCAGTACCGAATTGGGATCTGAAATGTAGATGAGAGAGAACCCCGTCCAGAGTAGAAGTGTCCAGGTGCTGATGGTTATGAGAATGCACAACAGACCGATGTAGTTAAGCAAGCGGTGATTACCCTCTTTGCCCGACAAGAACATAAGGGTTTTGAAGCAACCGCGGCCTACCAGCGCAGTGATTCTACCCTCACCAGTAGGAACGAAAGCAGTGATAGCAAAATCAGTGATTGCCGTGCCGACAATCAGAATACCCAGTATGAGAAGAAATACGTGTTCAATCATAAATGACAACGGGGACACAAGTAGCTCGTGTCCCCATTGTTTTATTTAAAAAATAATATCAGATAATGGCAACCCATCCACCCAGGGCCGCAGCAACTCCTGACACCACCGCCGTAGCGAACAACCACCAAGCGGCCGAAGCAGCAGTCTTGCGGGTATTCTCCGCCTGATGCAAAGCCTCTTGCTTAGCCCGTTCGAGAGCAATGGATGTTTCTCGCTCTATCTCATCTACCTTGCTTAAAACGTTGTTTTTGCTTTCGTCAAACTTACCGCTCAGGTTCTCAATATCACGGCGCGACAGACGATCATTTGAAGTTAGCAAGGCCATCAGTGTTTCGCGGTCAAAGCGTGACAAGCGATTTTTGATGACTCCGGGAGCTGCTTGAGGGTCGTTCATGATCTTTTCAACATCTCGCTTGAGGCTGTCGTACTGAAGTTCAGGACGATCCAGGCTGTCAAAGTAACCCTTCAGTTTGCCCTCTGCTTGGGGAGAAAGTTGCTTGGCTTTTCCGTCGGCTTGCCCCTGGGCCTGATCTTTCTGCTCAGCGACCGAAGCCTGTGCTCCTTGAGCCGACTGCTTTGCGTCGTCCGTCTTTTTAGCGACAAAATCAATGGCTTGCTCCACGTAGCTCACCACTTTTTCGGCACGATCGTGGTTCATACGCTGGTCTTTTTCTAACAAAGCAACCCAAGTGGATCGGTCGATTTTGCCCGCGCGGTTGGAAAGGATCTCCTGCGCGTTCTTCGGGTTTTCGATGATCTTCTCGATGTCATCGCGGATAGCATCCGGGTCTACTTCTTCCTTATCGGTGCTACGCAGATATTCCTCTATCTGCTGAACGTATCCTGAAATTTCCTGTTCGCTTTTGCCACTGAGTTTAGAAGCCACCTTTTTGGCCTTGTCCTCATTGGTGTCCCCTTCTTCCACTGCCTTCTGCGCATCTTGGAAAGCTTTGCCTAGCTTCTTAGCGTCTTTCTTGCTGACGTTAGACTGTTCTGAGGCAAACTTGATAAACATTTCGGTGTCAATCTCGCCGCCCATCTTGTTCTCCGTCTTCTCTTCAATTCGGATATCCTTGAGAATTTTGATCATATCGTTCTTCACCTTCTCGTAGTCAGGTCCTGACTCTTCCACGCGCTTCACGTATTCGTCTATTTTCTCGTTGATTTGGTTCAGGTCCAAAGAATCGTGCAACTCGTTTCTAACCTTGTTGATGGTATGATCGGCGATGTCCTCAATTTTGCTGTAGGGCGATCCCTGGAACATGCTGCTAACGGCCGAAGCTGATGATTTCACTCCCGAAGTAACGGTATTGATTAAGCTTCCCACCAGTGTGCTCACCGAAGTGATCTCCAGATACGCCAGTGCGGTAAAAAATGCTGCCCAGATAACCAGTCCGAGAGTAACTCCGATAGCCGCATTGCCAATCAAGCTAAGCTTAACGGCCAGCATAGCGGCAAAGAACAAGGCAATGCTAGAAGTGACTCAGGGTGAAAAGTCCTAGACCTGAACTAATCTTTACTCCCATAGGAGTATCCGATTCACTTGAGTTATCTTTGTCCTTGTTCGTGGTCATGCGAAGGATGATTTGCGTGGTGCTGCACGTTGCCGATGGCACTAATACCGATAGCAACCGACAGGGCAGTGAGCAAGCACCTGAAAACCAATGGCCAATAGCACTCCCGGCCAGCAGACTGACAAAAAATTGCGGAGTTGCTACCACATCGGTGAGAAATAGCGAATCCTGAGCGAACGCGCTGGTGCTAGCGAGCGATAACACCAAGGCTAATGATAGAATGGGTTTGATAAATTTCATACGGAAAAAAGTTGAAGGTTAAAAAAAAGGGTATCCTACGATAGGTGCCCTTTTAACTTGTAATGCACAAGATTGTTTGCTAGTTGTTCGTGTCTACGTCAACTTCTTCAGTAACAGTTTCCGTATCTACATCGGTATCAACCGTTTTGTAGTCGCCTTCTTCCATATCAACGCGGGCCTGTCCGTCAACGTCTTTGGTCAGGGTGTCAACATCAACGGTACGTCGTACTACTTGTTTTTCAACGTCGTACTCGGTGGTTGCTCCTACTGTATCTACCTGCTCAATGGTTCGCTCTCGTACCTCGTAGGTGGTTTCAGCTCCTACAGTGTCCACGTCCACCACTTTGGTTTCGGTGCGTACGTCAGAATCGGCACTTTCGTTACCGTCGCCTACGTTGCCGCAACCAGCGGCTGACAATACAAAAGCTGCTGCTATAATGCTTGATAAAATTTTCATGGTTATGATGTGTTTAAAGTAAAAAAGTCTAATTAATTTGATAACATTGGTAACAGAACCGTGCCAAAGCTACTATTGCTCGCAATTGCGGTTCTAGAAAAAAAGGGTGGGGAGAAACGTCCCATCCTTGGGTAACTGATTGCCTGATTAGAGACTTCAAAACTATCGTACTACGGTTTCCCGCTCCTGTTTCACATCTACAAAGTCATCCTTGGGGCGACCGGCTCGTCCTCCGGCAGCAGCCACGATGGCTCCTAATACTAGCGCCACAAAGCTCCAGATAGCGGCGCTTGAGGCCACATCGGCAGCTTTAGCCGCGGTCTCGTTCGCTTGTTGTTGCGCCTGTGCGGCTATCTGCTGGGCTTCTTGCTTCGCTTCGTTGAAATTGCGCACCACCGTCTCGGCCGCGTTGTTCGCTTCTTCCTGCGACATACCGGTGCGAGAGGCAATTACACTGGCAACATCCTTTTGGTCAACGTTCTCTACCAAGTTTCCGCCTTTGTACAGCAACTGCTGCAACATACCGCTAATTTCCTGATCAGACATGGCGTTGCCACTTCTGAGGGCCTGTCGGGCAAGCTGGGTAGCGTTCTCTGCGCTGTTTTCAAGGGCATTAGGCTGCAGGGCCGGATCGTCGGTCTGTCGCAAAATTTGCTTTACCTCGCTGGTAATTTTATCCAGGCTTAATGAGCTAGACTGACCCGACTGCTGCGATTGACCATTGCTGTTCTGTCCACCACCCACAACTGAGCCCACTGACGATAAAGTCTGAGAGATAGCCGATCCTACTCCACTCACAATAGTACCTACCGCCGTGGTGAGCAACCAGAATGAAATAAGCGTGTATAAACACCAGGACAAAATGCCGTGAAAGGTGCTAATCACCGGAATGGGAATACCTGATAGACGCGCGGCGGTGTAAGCACCCGCGAAAATTGCAATCAGATTACTCAAAATGTACCAGATAACGGCTCCGGTGCCCACTCCTGAAAAAGGCGAAGCCTCGGTCACGGGGTTGATTGATGCCAATCCGATACCGATGCCCAGCAGATTGAGGACGAGCATGACGACCAGCGAGACTAGTACCCCGGCCAGGATAGCACTCCAGGATATTTTGCTGAGCAAGGCCGCTCCCGCTCGGGTATACGC
Source organism: uncultured Cytophagales bacterium (assembly GCA_963833215.1). Classification (GTDB taxonomy): domain Bacteria; phylum Bacteroidota; class Bacteroidia; order Cytophagales; family Cyclobacteriaceae; genus Tunicatimonas. The sequence continues at coordinate 198,714 of CAWHXE010000016.1, forward strand.
ATTGTTGGTGGTGTAATCGACGCGATCGCGTCCGGAATTTCGTGCGTTAGTTTCCATAGTAAAAAAATTTTAAGGATAGGATTTAAAAAATTAGTTGTGATTAAGTAACTTAAAAATGCACTTAATGTTCCTTGACTAAACTTCGTCGCTAAAACGGTTGCCTTAAACACAAGAAGGCAGCACCGGTTGTGGCACTGCCTTCTAATTGTGTAGTAATTGCTATTGGGTTAAGCTAAAAAGTTGGTATCAGTCCGAAAAATGGCGCGAAGCCAGACTGTATTTGCTTGATAAGTTGCAAAAGCTTTGCCAACGCGTGCCAAGCCCCGTAGAGACTACTCCGACAATCCACTGGGGAATATCAGCCCCACTTTCCTTTGTCTGAAGGGCACAATTCCCCCACTTTGCCCCAGTCCGACCAGATGAGCGGCTGCAAAATCCTGATGCAGTCACACTAACCGATTAAGCCGCCCCTTTTAACGCAACAAAAAGGCGTCTTCGAAAAAGAATTAATCAAGGTATGTACTTGTAAAAAGTATTCAGCTATCTTTACCCTATGATGTTTTGCGTCCGTTATGAACATCTCCCCCCCAAATTGCGTTTAGTCTTTCCACCCATCGACCCTAGCGTATGCTTAAGAGTCTCACCATAAAGAATTACGCACTGCTAGAAGCGCTCGAGATGCGGCCTTCCGAGGCGCTCAGTATTATCACCGGCGAAACCGGGGCGGGCAAGTCTATCATGCTGGGGGCCATTGGTTTGCTGCTGGGCAACCGGGCCGACAAAAAAGCGCTGTACAACGAAGAGCAGAAGTGCGTGATCGAAGGGGCTTTCACCATCAACAAGTTCAGCCTGGAACCGCTCTTCGCCGAAGAAGACCTTGACTACGATCCCATCTGCATCCTCCGCCGTGAAGTTTCTCCCAATGGCAAGTCGCGGGCGTTTATCAACGACACTCCCGTTCGCCTGGAGACGATGCGCGGCGTGGGCAACCTGCTGGTGGATATTCACAGTCAGCACGACAGCCTGCTGCTGGGCGATAATTCTTATCAACTGGAAATCATCGACGCTTTTGCGGGCAACGAAAAAGAGAGAAAACTTTACCGACAGAGCTTCCAGCAGTACCGCCGGGCGGCCAGCGAATACGAGCGACTACGCACCGAAGCCGATCGCCTACGGCGCGAAGACGACTTCAACCGCTTCTTGCTCGAAGAGCTCGAGAAGGCCCAACTTATCGAAGGCGAACACGAACGTTTGGAAGAGCAGTTGCAGGTGATGGAAAATGCCGGCAACATTCAGGAGCAACTCGGTTTGGTGCAGTCGCTGCTCAGCGGCGAAGAGATGGGAGTGGATACGCTGCTGAATCAGGCCAACCAGGCGCTGCTCAAAATAGCCCGGTATTCAACCAAATACGAAGGCTTTTACCAGCGCTTGAACAGTTGCCTGATTGAGTTGCGCGACATTCAGGGCGAGGTGGAAGACGAGGCCCAGTTGGTTGATTTTGACCGCGACAAGGTGGAGGCCACCCGCGACCGCCTCAACAATATGTACCGCTTGCAACAGAAGCATCAGGTGGCGTCTACGGCCGAACTACTGGTCATTCAGCAGTCGCTTGAAAGCAAGGTGCAGGAGGTAGACAATCTGGACGGCGAGCTAAATCGCCTGAAAGCCGTGCGCGACACGGCCCAGCAGGAGATGATGACCGAGGCGGAGCGACTCACGGCCTCCCGAGAAAAAGTGGTGAGTAAATTCTCGGACCAGATTGTCCGTCTGCTGCGCAACCTGGGCATCCCCGACGCCGCCCTGCGGGTAGAGCGTCGGCCGATTGCCCCGGCCGAGTCAGGAGCCGACGAGATTGAAATCTTGTTTAGCGCTAACAAAGGAATTGCCCCCCAGGAGCTGAAGCGGGTGGCCTCCGGCGGTGAGTTCTCGCGCTTGATGTTCTGCATCAAGTACGTGCTGGCCGGCAAAACTTCGCTGCCCACCATCATCTTCGACGAGATTGATACCGGCGTGTCGGGCGAAATTGCCATCAAGATGGTGAATATGATGAAAGAGATGGCTAAGAACCACCAGGTGCTGGCCATCAGTCACCTGCCGCAGGTGGCGGCCAAGGGCGACGTGCACTACTTTGTGTATAAGGACAATAGCTCCACCAAATCGGTGAGCCGCATCCGGCAGCTGAGTGAAAACGAACGGGTAGAAGAGATTGCTAAGATGATTGGCGGCAACAAACCATCCACCATTGCCTACGAAAACGCCAAAGAGTTGCTGGCGATGTAGTAACGCCTTTTAGTAGTGGCGGGGCAATGATAGCGCGCTGCTTGCTGGCCGAGCTCGTCAGCGTCTGTCTACTCATTTTCCGTTAATCTACTCTCCGGACGCTGGTGTGACTTTTTCGGTGGATACTACTTTTTTAAGATTGTTTCTCGGCGTTGCTTACGCTTTCTAAACGAAGCGCTGTGAGAGAAGTCCAGGTGGTAGGGCGAAACTCACCTTCGTGTCAAGACGTTACTGGCGCCATTCGTACGGGCGGGACACCCCTCACTTACTTACAAACCACGTCGCCCTCCAACTAATGAAGCGAATTAGAAACTACCAAGATTGGAGCATCAAAGCGAAACTCGGATTAGTGTTCGGCTGTTTCGCCCTGCTGGCAGTCATCAACTACCTAAGTATTACCTACTGCAAAAATCAGCAGGAAAAAGACGCTCCGGTGGTGGATGCGGCCGGCCGAAACCGGATGCTCTCTCAGCGGATTGGCTTTCTTACCGAGCGCATTGCGCAGGGGCAAGAATCGGTGCGGGAAGACTTACAGAAGGCCATTGTGCTGCACGACACTTCGTTGCGTGCTTTAAAGGTAGGAGGAGTGGCCCCCGGCATCGCCAACAACCAGGTGCTCCCCCCCACCCCGCCGCACATTATGCTTACCTTGCAGAATGCCGAGGATTTATGGACCCAATACAAGCAACACGCTGAGGTTATTGCCCAAGCCCCGCTTTACGTAGACACCACCCAGATTGTAATGCGCATTGAACTCGGCGGGAGTGGCAGTCCCGACGCCCCAAACCACTCGGGTACGCAACCCGCAGATTCCTATATCGCTGGCGTTTATCGAAGAAAATGCATCGCCCCTGCTCGCCAAAAACAACGCCTTGGTAAAGGCATTTGTGCAGTACAACCAGCGCAAGCAAGCTTTCATAGAGGTTGTCCTGCTAGGGCTGCTTCTTCTCAACTTTGCGCTCACCGCCCTGGCGGTGTACATTGTTAAAAGGTACGTTATTCGTCCGGCCCAAATGATCCGACAAACCACACAGCAGCTAGCCCGGGGCAATCTTTCGGTCGGAACAACCTACGCGGCGCAGGATGAGCTGGGTACCGCAGCGCAGCACGTAGCCAAACTAACCCAGAACCTGGCGGGTATCGCTGACTTCGCCCGGGCCATTGGGGAGGGCAACTTTGGGTCAGACTTTCAGAAGGCGAGCGAGGACGACTCCCTCACCGAAGCACTGCTGCGGATGCGCGACCAGCTACGGACGGTGGCCCAAGAAGAAGCCGACCGGAAATGGTTGGCCGATGGGTTGATCTCACTTCGATAAGATTCTACGAGAAGATCGCGAAAGTCTGACAAACCTGGCCCAGCACCTGCTGTCATCGCTGATTAAGTTTTTAGAGATCAATCAAGGAGCCTTGTACCTACTCAACGAAGATGGTGAAGAGGCCTGCCTGGAGCGAGTAGCCACCTACGCCTGGGGGAGAAAGAAGTACTTAGGGGGAACCATCGCGCCTGGCGAGGGCCTCACGGGACAGGCTTGGCTGGAAGGTGAAACGACTTATTTGCGGGAAGTTCCTTCCAGATTTCGTTCGAGATTACGTCGGGTTTGGGACGAGCTACCCCGCGCTGCCTATTGATCGTACCACTGAAAGCCAATGAGGCTATCGTAGGGGTACTGGAGATTGCCGCGCTGCGGGAGCTTACCGACAATGAGCGTACTTTTGTGGCTACCCTCAGTGAAAACGTAGCCGCGGTGTTCGCCACCGCCCGAATTAACCAGAAGACCCAGCGCCTGTTGGCCGAGACGCAAGAGCAGACCGAATCAATGCGGGCTGCCGAAGAAGAGATGCGCCAGAATCTGGAAGAACTAGCGGCGACGCAGGAGGAGATGGGCCGAAAAGAAAGTGAGTACCAGCGAATTATCGCTGAGCTAAAAGAAGGCGCTAAGCAAGAGCAGAAAGCAAAATAACGACTTGGCCTACTCAGAAGCTATCGAGTTTCCGGGCGTAGCCGACTCTTGCTTCCGGGCGCCGTCTTTTCCTTCCTTCAAATTATAGTAAATGCGCTGGGTGGGATACGCCAGATCAATATCGTCGTGCTGGGCGAATTTCCGAAGCACGTCCTCCCAGATATTGTGCGCCGTGCCGCGCCGCTTCTTGGGGTTGCACAAGTAACGCATGGTGAGCATCACTCCGCTGTCCTTCACCGAGGTGTAAACAATCGGCGTGAGGTTAGAATAGAAGATCATGAACTTTTTCGAGGCTTCGGTGAGGCGCAGCGCCGCCGCTTTGGTTAGGTGCTCGGTATGTTCTTTTAGAATGGCATTCAGAATGTCTTTGGCTTTTTCCCAGTCGCTTTCAAAAGTCACCATCACCCCGATCTCGTGCCAGATGTGGGTGAAGCCCTGGGTGTAGTTGGCCTGGGGTTCGCGAAACACCACTCCGTTAGGAATATGAATCACGCGGCCGGTGCTCTGGTCAGCATCCACCCAGTTGCCAATTTCGTTGATGGTGAACTGGTAGAAACGAATGTCAATTACATCACCAGCGTGCGCGCCCACCTGAATGCGGTCGCCTACGTCAAAGGGACGGCGCACCAGAATGAACAACCACCCCGCCAAATTGACAATGGGCGACTGTAGGGCAATGGCCAGCCCGGCCGTGGCTAAACCCAGGTAGGTCGCCAGCGAATCTACCGTATTGATCCAGATGGCCGAGATAATGACAATCATCAGCACCGTGTAGGCGTTTTTGATGCCGTTCTTCCAGTAGTACTTGTCGCGCACGTCTTTTACGCGCTTGAAAATAAGCTTCAGGCTAAAGTAGCGCAGCACGCCCAGCACCACAATGGCGATCAGCGAATACAGCAGGTTGAGTTGGGTAGCGCGCGTGATATGCCAGTGGGCATCAATCCATTCGGTAAGATTCATAAGCAGCATTCATTACTACACAAAGATACGCGCGGGAGTGCCTGCTGCACTAAAAATTGCTAATTCGTTTGTAACCACTGGAGTTGATGGCGTTTAAGAAGCCAACTATTCCTCCCAACAGGTGCGACTCCCAAGACACGCCGGTTTGGGTGGGCAGCACGCCGTAGAAAATACTTCCGTAAAATATCACGATGATAATAGAGATGAGCAGCGACCGAAAATCGCGGCGAAACAGTCCGAAGAACATCAGAAACGAGGCCAGTCCGTAGATCAGCCCACTGGCGCCGATGTGGTAAAACGGACGGCCAAACAACCACACCAGCAAACCGGTCAGAAAGTAGCACTGCAAGAATACCCGGCCCGCGATCCGGTCGTAAAACATGTATAACACCGTACCCAGGATCAGCAGCGGCATGGTGTTGGAAACCAGGTGGGCCACACTGCCGTGCAGTAAGGGGGCCGTCACGATGCCAACGAGTCCCCGTGCGGTGCGGGGTAGCAGACCATACACGGCAAACTCACCCGGAAATAAGCGATCGACGTAGTATACCGCCCACATGAGAAACACCAGCCGGGCGGGCACGATAATACTACTGCTGATTGAGTTCATAGGAGGGCGAAAGTAGGTTATTTTTCCGCTACTTCCACCTTTCGCGGCAGCAGTTGCAGGTATACCGGCCAGTGATCGCTGAAGCCACCCTGGTACTGGTAACCCACGTAGGTGCGCTTCGGGCGAAAGCCTAACTGCTTCACGTCTTCTTCGACCAGCCAATCGGGACGGTAACACTGGGCCTGCCCGTCTTTCACCCGCAGACGGTTGCCGTTCAGCAGATTGGCGGTGACGATAAACTGGTCGAAGGTGCTCCATTCGCCTTGGTACTTATGCGTACCCGCGCATGCGTACTGACTGATATTGGTTAAAGGAGAGCCCGCATCGGTTGATTCGGTTAGCGTACGCATACTCGCCTCCGTGGGCCCATCGTTAAAGTCGCCGGTGATAATGATCAGCGCGTCGGGGCATTCTTGTTGTAATGCGCGAATTCGAGTTTGCAGTACCTCGGCGGCGCGTTGTCGGCGGGGAGCGCTGCTGCTCACGCCTCCGTAGCGCGAGGGCCAGTGGTTGATAAAGCAGTGCACGGTGTCGGAGCCGAAGAGCACTCCCCGCACGTACAGGATATCGCGGGTAGGACGGTCACTTAAAGAACCTAAATCTACCGGCACCGCTTCGTGCGATAAGTACTGAAACTGCGCGGGGTCGTAGAGCAGCGCCACGTCGATGCCCCGCTGGTCGGGCGACTCTTCGTGCACGATCTGGTAGCGCCGCCGGTGCAGGGGCGTGTGGCGCAGCAATCCCTCGAGCACCACGCGATTTTCTACCTCGGCCAAACCGATCAGGGCCGGAGGCTGTCCGATGTCTCCTAACCCGGCAATCACTTTGTAGATGTTGTGGTACTTGGTTTTCAAGCGGGTCGGCGTCCATCCCCGCACTCCGTAGGGAAGAAATTCTTCGTCCTGCTTGAGCGAATCGTCCTGGGTGTTGAAAAGATTCTCAACGTTATAGAAGGCCACGGTGGCTTGTTGGGCAGATGCTGACCCACCAGTGAAGACCAAGAACACCAAAAAAATGATCCGTAGACACCTATTCATGCGGTGAAGTGCGTTGGTATGGGGTACTATTAACCACAAGGGGCTAAGATATCTGCACTATCTACTTTTTCCTTCCCCAAACCCGCTCTGACCTTACTCACGCACTTTTCTCCGAACTTTTCCACAGGCTACCGATTACCATTCCTAAGATGCTGGCTGCCAGGCCGTACAGAATAGACGGAAAATCATTCTCTACGTACTCCGCTATCAACCACACGGTCATCCCCAATACAATAGCCGCTACTGCTCCCCGTTCGGTGGCTCGTTTCCAGTACAAACCCGCCATCAGCGGCACAAACAACGACACCAAACTAAGCGACGACGATTGAGCCACCAAGTCGTAAATGTTGGTCTGCCAGATCGCCATCAAGGCCGATGCGGCTCCCACTCCCACCACCGAGCCGCGCAGAATTTGCAGTAAGCGGCGGTCACTCTGGTCGCGCAAGCGCGGACGAATCAGATTTTCGGCCAGGATGGTGGCGGGGGCCAGCACGGCACCGCTGGTGGTACTCATGATCGCCGACAACAGCGCTCCGAAAAACAGAATTTGTAAGCCCGGTCCTGCGTGGTGCATCACCACCGTGGGCAGGGTGAGTTGCACATCAGTGACCGCTCCCGTTAGCTCAGGATACAGTTGCAAGGCACACAAACCGATCAGCAACGGAATCATGCCGACTGTCACGTACATGCCCGCCGCGATGTAGGATGCCCGCACCGCCACGCGTTCGCTGCGGGCGGCCATTACCCGCTGAAACACATCCTGCTGCGGAATGGAGCCCAGCCCGATAGTGATCCAGGCGGCCACGTAGTGCGATATACTCGTCAGGTTCGTCTCGGGCCAAAACCGAAAGAAGCCCGGGGCAGGCCGATCCAGAACCGTCTGCAATCCTCCGGCCGCCGTGGTTAGATCAACCGCCAGCCAGATTAGTCCTGCCAGAATGATAACGGTCTGCAAAAAGTCCGTGATCGATACCGCCCACAGCCCGCCCACGTAGGTGTAGGCTACCACCACGACGGTGCCCCCCACAATTCCCCACACCGTGGGCACCCCGGCCACCACCCGGAAGATGATGCCGATGGCTACCAACTGCGCCGCAATCCAGCCGAAGTACGAAGGAACCATGCACAAACTCGACAGCAGTTCGGTGCGGGTGCCGAAGCGGTCGCGGTAGTAATCGCAAAACGTCAGGATTTGCAACCGGTAGAGCGGACGCGCCACCAGCAAGCCGACCAGCAACAAGCACAGGGCCGCCCCGAAGGGGTCTTCCACCACGCCGATCAGGCCGTGTTTCACAAACTCAGAAGAGGCGCCCAGCACGGTTTCCGAACCAAACCAGGTGGCAAATAGGGCGGTGGAGGCCAAAAACAGCGGCAAGCGACGACCCGCCAGCACAAAATCACGAGAGTCTTTTACCCACCGCGAGGCGACCACTCCAATGAGCAGGGTAATTAGAATGTAAGCGATTATAGCGGCAATCAGCAAGGCATAGGGAAAAGCGCTAAACAATGCGCCAACCGTAGCGGGCTAACCTTCTGGGATAATAAAAGTCCACTACTCACCGGTAGTCGACGCTTGCGCTTCTTCCTCTTCCTTTTGCAATTGTTCCCGCTGCTCTTGTTCTTTAATTCGGAACTCGGCGGTGCGGCGGGCGTAGCTGTTGGGCTCGATGCGCTCGCCGTAGCGCCGGGCGTATACCTGCGTAAACTCCGCTCCGAACAAAAAGATAAGCGCCGAATAGTTGACCCACAGCAAGATCAGAATAATTGATCCGGCGGCTCCGAAAGCCGATGCCGGATTAGACGTACCAAAGTAGAACCCAATAGCTGATTTGCCAATGGTAAACAGCAAAGCGGTTACTGCTGCGCCAATCCATACCGCGTGCCAGGATATCTTTACGTCGGGTAACACTTTGTAAATTAAAGCGAAAAAAGGGTAATCACTCCAAAGAAACAAATAGGTTAATAATCTGAAATAATAGAGCATGAAAGTCAGGTAATTGACGCTCGATCCATCCCCCCAGTGCGGTGAGCCTGCGGTAAGAGTCAACGACACCAACAGCAGAAAACCGATGGCCAGGATCACTCCCAGCGAGGTAGCGCGGTCAATAGCCAACTTTGCGTAGCCCGTGTTGGGTTTCAGCTCCACCTCCCACACTTGTTGAGCGACTGCTGCAACTGGTAGAATACCCCGGTGGCTCCGAAGAGCAGCGTTCCTATACCAATGATAATGCCGATTACGTTGTTACCCTGCTGGCTCACGTTGGCAATCATTTCTTCCACCTGTTGAGCGGCTTCGGCGCCTACCAAATCACTGATTTGGGTAGAGATATTTCCCTGTACCGCTTCTTCACCCAGCACAAGTCCTACGATGTTCACAATAATGATTAGCAAGGCGGGTAGCGAGAAAATAGAGTAGTAGGCAATGACCGCACTCTGGCGAAACGGCTCGTCTTCGTTCCACTCTTAGTAGGTGGCCTTTAGTAAGGAAAATATGTTCTTACCGCGTTCTTTAAGATTCATATCTTATTTCTTTATCTCAATTTGCTTTGTTATTCTTCGCAACATGATTGGCACGATAATCTGGTGAAGTGGTTTTACTGGCACAAAATAAAGCTTTCCGATCCAGTTATTGAATTTAACCGTTGTTGAAATTGTCAACTTCTTCAAGTCAGTTGTTTCATCACTATTTTCTTTCAGTAGCAATATTCTAAAGTTCAAATGCTTGTCGTCTTCACTTAGGATCACTTCATCTTGATTTCTGTCTAAGACTTTAAACAATCCCAATGTTTCGCCTGGTTTACATTCAAAGGTCCTGCTCAATTCTCGTCTGTTGTTTGTTCTGTTGGGTACTTTAATCCAAAAATAGATACCACTTTATTGCGTAATTGAAATAACACGGCTGTCCATCTAGGTGCAGAAGTGAAAAATGTCTTTCCTATATCTGCTGCGCTGATTTCGTCTTTTTTGTCTGAATAATTTCCCTGATAACTGTCCGAGTAATCAAAATCTGAGGTATTTAATACAGATTTGACCGGAAAGCTAACTTTGGTTATCTTCATTTCGTATTTAGCTTCTGCAGCGCTTCTATTTGCTGCGCCACCGCTTCGGCCTCGGCCGTTTTTTCATCACCGGCCCGCCGGTCGCGCTGCGACAGACTGTGCGCCTCGGCCAGCAACTTTTTGTACTTATCCTGCAACTTTTCTACTTCTGACTTCTTCTTGAACAGTCCAAACATACGATTTGAGGGGGATTACTGGTTTGACATATTTTTTCCGCGCAAGAACGCCACGAAATCGCGAAATCGTTCTTTTGAGGTAAACACTGAACGCATCGTCCGCACATAGTCGGCAGAAGAAGGCTTCGTCAACGGAATATCCGGAAGCTTGGTCGGTGGCGGAGGCAAGGTGACCTTGGTGGAGCCGGGCTGCAAGGCATCCGCTTGCGCAAAGCTACGTTTCGCCCGCTGCTGGTAGCCGAGCTTTTCTTCCACCATCCCGCGGTTGTTATACGAAATGGCGTCTTCGGGGTCGATCTCGATGGCGCGGGTATAGTCATCGATGGCTCCCTGGTAGTCTTGCATGCGATCCTTCACGTAGGCACGGCTGGAATAACGGTACGGATTGTCCGGCTCTAGCATCACCCCTTCGTCAAAATCTTCCAGCGCTCCGTGGTTATCACCCGCCAGGTGCCGGGCCACGCCCCGCTCACTGAAGTAGGTGGCGTTCTTCGGGATCAGATTAATCAAGCGATCGAAGTCTTCAATTGCCGCAACAAACTGTTCCAGCTTGAAACGCGCCCGGGCCCTTCCGTACAGGCTTTCCGGATGGGTATCGTTCACAGACAGCGCCCGCTCAAAGTGCGCAAGTGCCTCCTGGTAGTTTTCCTGCGCTAGCTGCTCGTACCCTCGGGTAGTCCATTGTTCTGCCGTCGTATCCATCGCTTCAGTATAAATTGGCTTCTGATCAATAAGTTCTAACCAGCGCCACAACAGCATCCGGTTCCTCATCTTAAACACATTGCGCCCCGATAAGTTTGCTAGTCATGCTAAAGATCGGAAATACCAACACCCTCACCGTGGCCCGCTCCTCGGACTTCGGACTCTACCTAAACTCTAGTCAGGGCGATATTCTGCTGCCCAACCGTTACGTGACTGAGCACATGGAAATCGGACAAGCCGTTGAGGTGTTCGTCTACACCGATTCGGAAGACCGGCTGGTGGCCGTCACCGATTTTCCTCCCGCGCAGGTAGGCGAATTTGCGGCGCTCACGGTCAAAGACGTGACTCCGATTGGCGCTTTTCTCAACTGGGGGCTAGAGAAAGATCTGTTACTTCCCTTTAAAGAACAGTTGAATCCACCGCGGGCCGGACGGCGGGTGGTGGTGCGGGTGTGCCTCGATCCGCGCACCCAGCGGGTAATCGCCGTGGCTAAACTGCAGCCCTTTTTTCAGCGCGACGTTTTTGGCCTAGCCGAGAAACAAGCCGTGACGGCGCTGGTGTTTCAGGAAACCGACTTAGGCTACAAGGTGCTGGTGGACCAACGCTACGAAGGACTTATCTACCGAAACGAGGTGTTCGATGCGCTATCCATTGGCGATGCGCGCACCGGTTACGTGAAGAAGGTGCGCGACGACGGAAAATTAGATATCAGTCTGCAGCCCATCGGGGTGGCCGGTATCGATGCGGCGCGGGAAACGGTATTGCAAAAACTGTCCGAAGCCGATGGCCACCTTCCTTACCACGACAAAAGCGATTCCCAGGACATTCAGCGGGTGTTCGGACTAAGCAAAAAAGCATTCAAACGCGCAATTGGCGGATTGTACAAAGATAAGAAAATCGTGCTGGCGGACGAGGGAATACGATTGAGTAAGACTCGGTAGTTTTATTTGGCCCGCGTCCAGGTTTGCGAGCGGCCCAACAACGACAATCCGATGAATCCCCGCACTTCCAGGGTATTCGGGTCTTCCAGTTCCAGGCGACACGAATACGTTTTGCCCGATTCGGGATCGTAGATTTCGCCCTCTTCCCACTCATCTTCCCCTTCGTACTGAAGACCGGTGAGGATATTGGTGCCAACGATGGTGCGCGAACGCAAATCCTCGTTCGGATTATTAGCGTCCCGCTTGTTGGTACCGTCCGGATTCTTTGGTTCCTTTAGCCAAACAATCTTACCACAGTAGCTATCTTCGCAGGAGTAGATTTCTACCCTGGCCCGGTTTTCTTCGGTGTACCATTCGCCCACAATGGCGTTGGCATCCTGGGCCCAGCCGTTGGAAAGCGTTATGAAAAAAAGAACTGCTCCGATCATCACTTTGATCGGACCCGTATTATAAAGAACGTGCGTCATCATACCGATTTGGTAATTGTTTTGGTATTTGATTTCGTATACTCAGAGCTAAAAAAAGCGCGGCGTTACTTGCTAAAAATTTTACCACCTCAATAATACAACAAATCCCCGATAGCGTGTCTCAGAATCTCACGAAAAATACTGAAAAAAAAGCCAATGCTACGGTTAACTACCGCTTGCGCGAACAAACCCTAACGCTGCTGCCCGAACGGGCTATTTTCTGGCAAGAGAAGCGCTATCTGCTACTCTCGGATGCCCATCTGGGTAAGGCGGGGCACTTTCGAAAGCACGGCGCCCCCATCTCCGGAGCCATTCACGACAAAGACCTGGCGGTGCTTACCGCTTTGGTGGCCCACTGGCAACCCGAAGCGCTGGTGATTCTGGGCGATTTGTTCCACAGCGACCTCAACAACGAGTGGCTGGCCTTTGAAGCGTGGTTGCACCAACACGCGGCCCTGCCGGTGGTGCTGGTGAAGGGTAATCACGACGTCTTGCCCGAGGCAGCGTATCAGCATCCCAATCTAACGGTCTATCCCGAAGCGTGGACCGTAGCCCCCTTTCTGCTCACCCACGAACCGCTTACCGAACCGGTGCAACGGCGGGGTGGATTGCGGTTTCTCGCCGCTCCCCGTTCCGAAGGTGAACCGTACAACTTGGCCGGACACGTGCATCCGGGGGTGCGCGTCAGCGCAGGCATGGGCCAACGCGTGAAACTTCCTTGCTTCTACTTCACCGAACAGTTAGGGATTCTGCCCGCCTTCGGGCAGTTTACCGGATGCGCTACCGTGCAACCGGGCACTAGCGACCAGGTGTTTGCTATTGTAAATCAGCAGCGCGTATTGCCCATCAAACATCAGTAATACTCGTCACTGCGTTTCGCATCAGGCAAACCTCCGGCTCAGCATAAGCCGAAAATTTCGCCCCCTCTGATTAGCGTTAACGTACAAATTATGACATTATGTCGCTAATTTCTTGCAAAAATCTAGGAAATACGACTTTTTGTCACTGTTTTTATCTTATTCATGCGAATTCACGGAGTGGTACCGCCTTTGTTGATATCCTGCTGTAATCAAATTTTGTATTCACTTAAACTTTATTCATCATGACACTAGTACGATATAATAACCGACCTCGATTCTTCGACGACTTCTTTACCCGTGATATGGATCACTTCTTCGGGGGTGCCGAGGTCAACAACCACCTGCCCGCCGTGAACGTGAGAGAAGACGACAACGGCTTTGCCGTAGAAGTGGCCGCTCCCGGTTTTGAGAAAGCAGATTTCAAAGTTGAAATCGATAAGAATACGCTGACCATTGCGGCTGAAAAAGAAACCGAGAACGAAGAAAACAACGAATCAGGCTACGTGAAGCGTGAGTTCCGTTCGCAGGCGTTTCGGCGCAGCTTCCGACTGCCCGAGAACGCGGTAGACGGCGACAAGATTGCGGCCCGCTATGAGGCCGGGATTTTGCATCTGACGCTCCCCAAGCGGGAAGAGGTGAAGCCCAAACCGGCCCGCCTTATTGAGATTGCCTAAACTACGAAAGGCGGGATTTCCCGCCTTTTTTTGTTTCTCCAACACCCAAAAGGATGTTCTCATCGTTATTCACGGTGTACCTTTTATTCAGCCGAAGTCTCCGGCCCTAAGTGAAGAGACTTTGCTGCGTTTAATCTAATCTACGGATGGAATACAAAGATTACTACAAGACATTAGGAGTTGCCAAGACCGCCACGGCGAGCGAAATCAAGAAAGCCTACCGCAAGCTGGCGGTGAAGTACCATCCCGACAAAACCGAGGGTAACAAAGCCGCCGAAGAGAAATTCAAGGAGGTAACCGAAGCCTACGAAGTGCTCAAGGACCCCGAGAAGCGCAAGAAATACGACGAACTGGGCGCCAACTGGAAGATGTACGAGCAGCAGGGCACCAACGGCCGGGGCGGCTACGGCTCTCCCTTCGGGGGCGGACGCACCCAGCAGGAGTTCAGCGAAGAATACTCCGACCTGTTCGGCGGCGGCGGATTTTCCGATTTCTTCGAGAGCTTTTTTGGCGGCCAGGGGGGCGGTGGCTCGCGGGGCCCGTACACCTCGCAGCGCGGCTACGCCGTCAAGGGACAAGACCATCAGGCCAGTATCACCATCCCGTTGCAGCAGGCCTACGAGGGCGTCACCCCGGTGGTGAACGTGTCGGGCAAGCGGCTGCGCATCAAGATCAAGCCCGGCATCGAAGACGGGCAAACGCTCAGAATTGGCGGCAAGGGAGGGGAAAGCATGCAGGGCGGTCCGGCGGGCGACTTGTTTTTGAAGATCAACGTGGAACAGCACCCCACCTTCACCCGCAAGGGCAACGACCTTTACACCGACGTGCCGGTAGACGTGTATACCGCTATCCTGGGAGGTAAGGTAACCATCAGTACCCTCAAGGGCCCCGTGTCCATTAGCATCCCCGCGGGCACCGACAACGGAAAAGTGCTTCGCCTCAAGGAGATGGGCATGCCCCACTATAGCAACGCCGCGCAGTTCGGCAACCTGTTTGCCACCGTGAGCCTCACCACCCCCAAGAATCTCAGCGACGAGGAGATTGAACTCGTTCGGCAGTTGAAAGCGCTACGCGAAACGGCCGCGACTTCAGCAGCGTAGGGCGCAGTGCTGAGCTGAACTATTCGCGTTACTTTTCGCTTCTTTAACCATCGGCGATGGCTCGGAAATCCCGGCGCTTTTCTGGGATTTCTTCGGAGTTGTCGTACTTTCATCCGTCCATCTTCTCGCCTAACTTTCTATGCGCACTAACTCGCTCTGCTCACTCCTCATCGGTGGTACCATCCTTCTTACCGCAGGCTGCAACGAATCCGAAACCGACCTTCGCATCCAAAAAATGGCTCCCGAACAAACCGCCCGGCTCGCCGATTCTATCGCCGCCACGGTTACCCCAAAGCTCGCCGATGGACTCACCCTGCGCCTGTGGGGCGTCGACTCGCTGGTGGCTGATCCTATCGCACTAGACATCGACAACCAGGGACGCGTCTATTACACCCGGGCCAACCGACCCAAGCACTCGGAGTTTGACATTCGAGGCCATCAGGACTGGGAAATTCCTTCCATTCAGTTACAGTCGGTCGACGACCGGCGCGCGTTTTTGCGCTCCACCCTGTCCCCGGAACGCAGCGACCAAAACACCTGGCTGGCCGATCTCAACGAAGACGGCTCGCACGACTGGAAGGATCTGGCCGTCGAGAAAGAACGCATCTACCGCGTAGAAGATACCAACGGCGACGGAGTGGCTGACCAAACCCAACTGGTGATTGAAGATTTTGACGAAGAAGTAACCGACGTAGCCGGAGCGGTGCTGGTGGCGGGCGAGGACCTGTTCGTAGGCGTGGCCCCCGACCTGTGGCGCACCCAGGATGAAAACGGCGACGGGTTGGCCGACAAAATCACGTCTATATCCAGTGGCTACGGGGTGCACGTGGGCTTCGGCGGACACGGCATGTCGGGGCTGGAAATGGGTCCCGACGGGCGCATCTACTGGGGCATCGGCGATATCGGCTTTAACGGCACCGGTCCCGATGGAAAGGAATGGAAGTACCCGAACCGCGGCGTGCTGGTGCGCTCCAACCCCGACGGGAGCGACTTTGAAGTGTTCGCAATGGGCCTGCGCAATACCCACGAGTTCACCTTCGACGACTACGGCAACCTAATCGGACAGGACAACGACGGCGACCACCCCGGCGAAAGCGAGCGGCTGGTCTACCTGGTGGATGGCTCCGACACCGGGTGGCGAATTAACTGGCAGTTCGGCAAGTACAAAGACCCGAAGAACAACGCGTATAAGGTGTGGATGGATGAAAAGATGTACGTGCCCCGTTGGGACGGCCAAGCGGCCTACATCCTTCCTACCATCCAGAACTTCGTGAACGGACCCACCGGCTTTGTCCACAACCCCGGCACCGCGCTGAGTCCCGCCTGGAAAGACCGCTTCTTTGTGGCAAGCTTCGTGGGCAACCCGGCCCGCTCGGGCATTCATTCGTTTAAGCTGCTGCCCAAGGGCGCCGGTTTCGAGCTGGGCGAACACGAAGAGGTGCTGAGCGGTATCGCCGCCACTGGCCTCGACTTTGGTCCCGACGGTGCCCTTTACGTAGGCGATTGGATCGAGGGCTGGGAACCAAAGAACGACGGCCGCATCTGGAAACTTGATGTTTCTGACGGAATTAATGAGGAAGAGCGACAGCAGACCAAAATGCTGTTAGCCGAAGATTTTAGTGAGCGCAGCGATCAAGAACTCGGCGAACTGCTGGCGCACAACGACCAGCGGGTGCGGCAGAAGGCCCAGTTTGCCCTGGTGGATCGCGGAAAAGATGGGGCCAAGGTTTTTGAGCAGGTGATCGCCCAGCAGGCCTTTCAACTGGCGCGCATCCATAGCATCTGGGGCCTGAGCCAGTTGGCCCGGCAGGCGGCGCACTACGCCGAACCCCTGCTTCCGTTGCTCACCGATAACGACCCCGAAATCCGGGCCCAGGCCGCCCGCTGGTTGGGCGATATGCGCTACAATGACGCCGCCCCCGAATTGATACCGCTGCTGAAAGACCCGTACCCCCGTGCCCGCTTTTTCGCCGCCGAAGCGCTGGGCCGCATCGCTTACGACCCGGCCGTTCAGCCCATTGTTGCCATGCTGGAAGCCAACAACGACGAAGACGTGTACCTCCGCCACGCCGGAAGCTTGGCGCTGGCCCGTATCGGCCAATCGCGGTCGGTGGTCGCGCTGGCCCAGCATCCCTCCCGCGCGGTGCGCATCGCGGCGGTAGTCGCGCTGCGCCGCCTGCAGGATCCGGGCATCGTGGATTTCCTCAACGATGAGGACGAAGGCGTAGTCACCGAAGCGGCCCGCGCCATCAACGATGATTATTCCATCGAAAAAGCCCTGCCCGCCCTGGGCGACCTGCTCACGACCACTTCCTTTCAGAACGAACCCCTGATCCGACGCGCCATCAGTGCCAACCTGCGCGTAGGTACCGAACAAGCGCTACAGAACCTTATCGACTACGCCCAGGAAGAAGACCATCCGCTGCCGATGCGGGCCGAAGCGCTGGATGCCCTGGGCACCTGGACCGAACCCTCGGTGCTGGATCGGGTGACCGGGCGCGACCGCGGCACCATCAAGCGCATTCCCGAACCGGCCATCCAGCAGGCTGCTCCGATGCTCACGCAACTTGCCCAGAATGAGGCTCCCACGCTACGAATCAGTGCGGCTCGCGCGCTGGGCCGACTGGGAGCCGACGAGGCCTCCCCTACCCTGCTGGCGCGCCTCAAGCAAGATCCGGAAGCCAGCGTGCGCATTGCCGCCCTGGAGGCGCTGGTGCAACTCGATAACGAATCCACCGCCCCGGCCGTCACCCAGGCGCTATCAGACTCCGAAAAGCAGGTACGCGCCGTGGCCCTCGACCGGCTAGCGGATACTGACCTTCCTCCTGAGCAGATGACCGCGCTGCTCAGCGAAGTAATCAACACCCGCACCACCGAAGAGCAACAAGCAGCACTGCTCACCTTAGGCACCCTACCGCCGGAACACGCCGAGCCGATACTAGAGAACCTGATTCAGCGCCTGGAAGACGGTAAGCTTCCGGTAGGCATTCAGCTGGAGCTGGCCGACGCGGTAGACAGCACGCAGTCCGACGCGCTGAAGGCCCGGCTGGCGCAGGTGCGGGCCAACGCCTCGGACCTGACCGGCGATGCGTTGCTGGCCTCGTACGAAGATTGTCTGGAAGGGGGCGACCCCGAGCGCGGGCGGGCTATCGCCTTCCGCAACTCCACCGCCCAGTGCATGAAGTGCCACGCCTACGACGATTACGGCGGCAACGCCGGTCCCCGCCTCAACGGGGTGGGCTCCCGGCTCAGTCGGAAGCAAATTCTAGAGTCGCTGATCCTTCCCAGCGCCCGCCTGGCCCCCGGCTACGGAACGGTGATTCTGGCGATGAACGACGGCCGGAAGATCAGCGGGGTGTTGCAAGCGGAGGACGATCAACAACTCACCGTGCAGGTGGGCAACCAGGACCCGGTGACACTACGCAAGGACGAAATTGCTACGCGTACCAACGCCCCCTCCAGTATGCCCAGCATGACCAACTACCTCACCAAGAAGCAAATCCGCGATCTGGTGAGCATGCTAGCCACGCTGAAGCAGGAGGATGTGTAAGGATTTTCTGGGGGACTAGATACTGGTCTCTGGTCATGGACAACTGGTCACTGGTCACTGGTCACTGGTCACTGGTCACTGGTCACTGGTCACTGGTCAAATCTGCGAAAGTCAAGGACAAGGGACAAATGACCAAGGACAATGAACAAGAATTCATTACCTAAACAATCCCCCCTGCTCTTTCAGCATCCGGTAGTAGGTGGTTACTCCTTCTTCCAAACTGGTGAACGGGGTGCGGTAGCCTACTTCGCGCAGTTGGTGCGAGTCGGCCTGGGTGTAGGCTTGGTACTTGCCGCGCAGGTGGTCGGGAAAGGGAACGGTTTCTATTCGGGCTTCGGGCTCCAGCCGCTGGATGATACGCGCAATGTCGGTGAAGCTGCGGGCCTGGCCCGTACCGCAGTTGTAGATGCCGCTTTTTCCGTTGTCGTAGAAGTACATATTCACATCCACCACATCTTTAATAAAAATAAAGTCCCGGCGAAAGTCTTCACTACCCTCGAAGAGCTTCATAGTATTGCCTTCTTGCAACTGCCGGTAGAAGTGATACACCACCGAGGCCATGCTGCCCTTGTGATTCTCCTGGTAGCCGTAGGTGTTGAAGTAGCGCAAGCCCAGCACCTGCGAGGCAGGTTTGGTGAGTCGACGCACGTAGTTGTCGAACATGAACTTCGAGAAGGCGTATACGTTGAGCGGATTTTCGTTGGCGCGCTGCTCACTAAACGCGGAAGTGCCCGCTTCGCCCTCGCCGTTTCCGTAGACCGACGCGCTGGAGGCGTACAGAAAATTGATCTTATGCTCTAGACAGTGGTGCAGCAGATGCTTGGAGAAGGCGTAGTTGTTCTCCATCATGTAGCGCCCGTCGGTTTCGGTGGTCGACGAGCACGCTCCCTGGTGGAAGATGGCCTCTACGTCACGCAGGCGGGGCAATTGCTCCAGAAACGCCCGCTTGTCGATGAAGTCGGTGATAAACAGCGCGTTGAGGTTGCGGTGCTTTTCGGACTTATCCAGGTTGTCCACAACCAGAATGTCTTCCCGGCCCCGCTCGTTGAGCGCCCGAACAATGTTGCTGCCGATGAATCCGGCCCCGCCGGTAACGATGATCATATTAATAATGCTTTCTGCACTGAAGAATGTACAAACCGTCGTCATCGCAACGGTACACCAAGCGATGCTCATGGTCTATTCTTCGAGACCACCACCCTGATAAGTTTCCCACGAGTGGCTCCGGCTTTCCAATACCCTCAAAGGGAGTTCTTTTACACTGCTTGATCAGCTCATTGATACGCTTAAGCATTTTTTTATCAGTTTTCTGCCAATATAGGTAGTCTTCCCAACCAGTGGACAAAAAAATCAGACTCATTCCTCAATAAGATCACGAGCCACCCCTTTGTCCTGCTCAAACTCGGCGATCCCTCTGGCCAGTCGTTCTGCATTCTTAGGACTGCTGAGTAAATAAAGCGTTTCCTGCAGCCCCTCGTAATCCGCTTTAGAGATCACCACCACATCCTCTCCGTTGGCGCGGGTGACGTACAAGGGCGACCGGGAAGTGAACACCGCATCCATAAATACTTTGAGGTTCTGGCGAAAATTTGAGTACGTAGTAATCTCCATAACCAAAACTATTGAATAAGCAATTGTCGTACAAGTAATTGTACAGTTTTTATCCGTGCTCTATGCTGGTGAAATGGTGTTTGAGATTCTGTTAGGCATTTCGTTAGCTTTACCTTTGATTCGCATGCATCACGACATCCATAAAGAGCCAGTACGCTATTTAATGTGTTCTTGTTTACTTTCTCATGATCAGACTAAAGCTCTTTGAAGTTGACAATTGGAAATATCTGCGGAAATGGATCGCTAACGAATCAGAACTAATTCAGTTTGCCGGACCAATTTTCTCGTTTCCAGTTGATAGAACCCAGGTTGAGAATTACTTATCCAACCCGGATCGGACGGTGTTCAAAATTGAGAACAGCAGCCAGCAGGCGATTGGAATGGCAGAAATCAGCGATGAAGGAGAAAGGGTTGCCAAGCTGGCGCGGATTTTAATCGGAGAAGAATCAATGCGCGGTAAGGGCATCGGAACCGAATTGGTGAACCAGTTAGCTGACTACGGATTCAACAAGCTCAAAAAGAAACAGCTCATCTTGAACGTTTACTCGTGGAACCTCGGAGCGATCAAGTGCTACGAAAAGGCAGGTTTTCGTCGAACCGATAGAAGTCCGACGGTAGTGACCGTCGGTAGTGAAAAGTGGGAAGCGGTTGAGATGGAAAATGTTAGTGCCCCATCGACCTCTAAAAGCTCGTGAAGACAAAAACCACGGGCATCTTTATTTAAGCTTCGTTAACTTTTAAGCATCACAATCGTTTTTTGGCAAATGAAGGGGAAATTTTTTATATCACTGGTGCTGATCTTACTTTCTGTCCGGTTCGGGTGGTCGCAGTCGCTTCAGTATACTGAGCGCTTACCGCAGGGCAGGTCATACGTGGGTGACAACACGTTGCATTTGGAAGTCAATACTGTGCAGCGTCCCTACACCTATACTTTTCCCAATATGCTGGCCCGCATCGACCGGCGCCTGCAGCAGTTTATTCTGGCCATCCCTACTATTGAGCCCAACCTTACCGATCGCACCGTGCTGGACACGATCACCCCGGAAGAGCGCGAATTCTTGGCGCGCCTGGTGCGCATCGACCGGTCTAATCCGATTATCATCCGCATCTTCTTCCCCCTGGGGGCAACGGACTTGAGCCAGATGTTCACGAGTGATCCGGTTTTGGTGGACAGCGAGGTACAGCTGGGAGGGGTGCGCTATAAGACTCCCGCGCAGGTGCAAGGACTGTATCAGGATGACCAGCTGCTGATGAGCTTTTCTTTGCTGATCGACAACACGGTTTTGGGCATTCCGCAGCAGGCCATCGAAGACATGCAGTTTTACGCCCAGGGAGTGCGCCTGTCCGGCGAGCTGAATACCGGTTATTAGCCGTAGTTTCCGGCAATTAACCGCGCTAACGTCCGGAAATCAGGCAAAACAACTCCGGTAGCGTATCCATTTAAAGTTATTGACCAGGAAACGGCTCGATTTTCTCACCAGAAACTAGTTCATGACCAGAAATGAGAGCGATTTCTCACCACGAACTTGTCAGCGTAAGAAATCGGAGACGTCACTGAACAACTTCACGGCGAGAAATCGGGAGAATTCGGCACCATGAACTTGTTCAGCGTAAGAAATCGGGAGAATCAGACATCATGAACTACTTAGCGACCACCAACGCAGGGCGCGCCCTGACCTACTGTTGGCTGAGGAAGGCTGTTTCCTGCCGTTCAGGGCACACTTGCTTCATGCGGGACGCTGGCTTTTCGGGCCAAACCTTACGGGGGCTCAAAAGTGGGGTTACGGCTCGTCTTTTACCCTAGTAAGTTACGCGGCTATTTTGTTCAACTAATCTGCCGGGCGCTACGCTTCGGGGTGCATGGCCTAAGATCAGACTGAGTCATAAAATGATTCTTGAAAATCATTATGCGCTACATTTAAAACTAAAAGAGGAAATATGCAGTTTCTACAGTCTATCCTTCTTAATTTGTCTCACTGTTTCCACGCTTATACCGTTAATCAGGGCAATCTGTTCATCTGACAAAAGACCTAAGTTCAATTGCATTCCTCACCGCATCGGCTTTGATTTTACGCTCTTTTTCCTTCCATTCTTCTTCCAATGCAACGCGCTCACTCACATTACCAGCAATAACCATTTCTAGTTCGGCACGCTGATCGGGTGTCATATTGGCTTTATCAAGCTCTTTTAGCGTTTCTTCCAACCAATCTTCATTAGTAAATTTGGGGAGCTCAGCATCTTCGGTGACAGTATCAGTAAGTTTCATTGTATAAAGCAGTTTATCTAAATCTGTTTCTATTTGATCTAACGTTTTTTGAAACTTGTCTAGTTCAACCACCACGTGGGTAATTTGGTCGTCCATTAGTTCACCGTGCTGATTTTTGATTGTCCCGATCTGATGATAAAGTTCTGTTCTGTAGGTCTTACCCGCTAACAGTGAAATAGTATATATTTTCTTTAGGTCGTTAAAGCGGTACTTACCTTTCCGCACCATGATATTAAACCGATGAAACGCGTAGAATTTTGCACGGTGTATCATATTGCTGAAATTGAATAACTGCATCTCTACGATAAAAACCCGACCTAATTCGTCTTCACAAGTAACATCAAACAGGCCACCTCTCGAATCTTTAGTTATTGCTGTAACTTCATTTTTAGTGAATCGAACCTCGCGGATAGGAATATCCGAAGCAATCAGTGCTTGCAAAGCTTTTCTAAGAAATTTTGGGTGATTCTCATTTCCGAACGCGACCTTAAAGCCATAATCGGAAAGCATAGAAATAAATCGCTTTTCTTCTTTTGTTTCGTCCATATTTGGAAATTTAAGGGTCTCAGTAATCTATTTTGAAGTTATAGTCCGTTGGCCTTGCTCCCCCGTTAGCAAGTCTCTACTTACAACTTCAAATACCATCTATCGTGTAATTCTGTACTACGCACAAGATATTACTTTTATTAGAATTCACGCAACGTCGTCCTCTGGCCAATTCGTCTACCCTGCATACAGCGCCGCTGATTGGGGCTTAAGACCGCCGGATGCCGAGCACTTCGCTTAACCCAAAGCGCGTAGTCTAAGACCAGACTAGAGGTAAGAACCACAAACCGTCCTACTCGCATTAGGAAGCCCCCAGTTCCCGCCCAATAGCCGCCAGTTCCTCCAGGGCAGTTACTTCTTTCCGAATGCCCCGGCGAATCAGCCCGATAAGAATTACTGCTCCCACCAGGTAAGACCCGCCGATCAGGATCATCCAGGGCAGCGAAAAGTACTGGCTGAACTCGGGGGTCAATAGGTAAAAGCCAAGGCTGTACAGTAGCACAATGGCAATGGTAACCCATCCGTGGACCGTCTTCCGAAACCGAAGAAAAGCCAGCGCCTCGTGGGTTGCCTGCTGCGCATCGGCACTCAGGTCTACGCGCGAAGACCGAATCAGGCTGTACCCTTCAATGAGGATCCGAAGCAGCAGTCCGCCGATCATCAATCCGATCCCCCCGTGGCTAAGGGTGGTTTGCAGCGGGGCAACGTAGTGAAAGAAAGCGATCAAGCCAACCACCACCCCCAGCAACACCGCGATGTTGCCCCAGTGGAAGTTACGCGTGTGCTGCTGCTGCGCTTTTGCTCGGGCAATAAGCGCCTCAAGGTTGGAGGTTGCCGGGCGAGCGTCTTTTTTGGCTCCCTGCCACAGCTGGTGAAGTTTGTCATTGGGTTCGTTCATGATCGAGTAGTTTTTTAAGAGATTTTTTGATGCGGTGAATCCTCACCCGCAGGGTACCGGCGGCCAGTCCGGTGATTTGGGCAATTTCTTGGTAGCTCAGTTCGTCCAGCACCAGCATAATCACCAGCCGATCCACCTTGCCCAATTGCCCGATAGCTTGGTACAGGTCTTGGTACGGATTTGCTGCCGCCGGAGGTGGTGCTGCTAGTTGCGCGTGGTCAGACAGTGGCGTACGCTGATGCTTTCGCTGGCCGCGCAGGTGCTGCAAGCAGGTGTTCACCGTGATCCGATACACCCAGGTCTTGGGCGAAGCCTGCCCCCGAAACTTATCCATCGCCTGCCAGCAATTGATGAACACCTCCTGCGATACATCGTACGCCACGTCGGTATCGCCCTTCATAAACCCCAGACACAGGTGAAACACCATGTCTCGGTAGGTTTGATAGAGTTCGGCAAACGCTTTTTCCCGGTCGTTACTTCTCATCGGTCAGGGCGGAATTAATCTGCTCGTGCAACCATGTGGGCTGGTCGAGCATGATAAAATGTCGGCTGTCGGGAGCCATTCGGATGCTTTTGTTCGCTAAGTTGGCGTACTGCTTGGCGTAGTTCTCCCGAACCACCTGCTCGTCGGGAAAGGGCGCTCCCAAAATGAGCGTTTCGGCGGTGATTCGATCCAACTGGGGGCGCAGGTCCATTTTGAGCAGATCGGTGTAGCCGTACACGTAGGTTTCTCGATCAGCCCGCATCATCCAGCGCACCAGCGTGTCCACTCGCTCGGGCCGCAGGGTCATGTTCTGGGCGGTCATCACCACCGTCTGCCGCAGCGAGTCCTCGCTCATCCGCAGCATCCGCAGCACTTGCGGACTGTCGTAGCGGATGTGTTTGGCGTCAACGCCCGGCATCATCAGCGCCCGCATGCAGGGAATAGCATCAACGATAATGAGTTGTTTCACTCGTTCGGGCATGGCAGCGGCCACTTCGGTGGCCAGGTTGCCGCCCATGCTGTGCCCGATTAGCGTAAGATTGCGCAAGTCATGCTTCTCTACGTAGGCAAACAAAGCCGCTCGCACGTTTTGGTACCACGGCGTATCCACCGGGGCGAGTCCGTTAAAACCGGCGTACGAAACTTGGTAGTAGGTACGCTCGCCCCGGATGTTTTGGATCGTTTTGTCCCACACCGAAGCGGGGGTGGCGAAGCCGGGCAGAAACATCAGTGGATCACCGGTGCCGTGCTGCTCAACGTGTATCGCGGACGGTTGCGCCCGTAGGGCGGTGATGCATACTAACAATGTAAGGGTAAAAAACAGGTTTTTCATAGTCGTTTGTTTTTTACCCCTTAGATGCAGCGATTCGCGGATTGTTACATCAGACCGTATTTGATTGCGGATCTTTCGTAAAAACACTCCTCTACCCTCCAGCATCTGGCTCAGTATACCAATTAAGGTTATTGATCAGAAAACGTTTTATTTTCTCACCAAAAACTAGTTCATGGCCAGAAATCGGGAGAATTTCCTACCGCGAACTTGTTCAGCGTAAGAAATTGACAGAATCAGTCACCATGAATTACTTAGCGACCAACGACGCGTGGCGCGTCCTGCCTACTGCTTGTTGAAGAAGGCTATTTCCTGCCTCTCAGGGCACTTTTGTATCAAGTGGGGCGCTGGCTTTTTGGCCAAAACCTTACGGGGGTCAAAAGGTGGAAATGCGGCTTGTTTTTTACCCTAGTAAGTTTCGCGTCTATACAAAAAATCAGAATAACTTCTATTGCTTATCATAAGCTTTTAGTAACATTGAGGAAAAACATATGGCGATTGAGAAAAAGCAATTAGCAATTACTGGCGACGTATCTGATGACGAACTGAAGGATATAGAAGAAATCTTCAGAAAAGACGTTGAAGTAGATCATTACAGTTTAAAATCAGCACAAGACCTTCTCAACGAAATTGGGATCATATATTATGATTTACAAGTTCAAGAGTATGTGAACGGGTATTTGTTCGGAAAGACATTAGATTTTTCCATTCAGAAGATATTTAAGCTTCGAGAATATCTGCGAAAGTCAAACAAAGAATTGGGGGGCACCAATATTAATCACGAAATAAAAACCGGTGAAAAAAGATTTCGTGCCACGCTGATAACACAGGGTAAAGATCTGGATATAGCTATTAGGAAAGCAGACGAAGAATTTCTAAAGATAGATATCTCAAATATTAAAGAAGGATCAGATTTGAATATAAGAGTAGAAGGCAATATCATAGAGATCACCTATATGTAGTTGGTTATGCCCTATCCTGGTTATAGCGTCCGCTACAATCCACTACAGGTAAATCTCAAAATTCAATGCAACAAAAAACTAAGAAAGCGTCTCTCCACTATCCAGTAGCCAGCCTCAGGCTACTCCTACAATTCATCTAGCATTCAGCATCTAGCTACGCGTGGAATACCAGTCCCGCAAGTCATCCGCGTGTCGGCCGCCAGCATCCAACTCCTCACACCTCCAACTCCCGCAGGTCTACCGGCACCACGCGCGACACGCCCTGCTCCACCATCGTCACCCCGTAGATGATGTCGGTGCTGGCCATGGTGCGCTTGTTGTGCGTGACGATGATGAACTGCGACTCGCCCGAGAACTCGCGAATGATGTTGTTGAACTTGTCGATGTTGGCATCATCCAGCGGGGCGTCTACCTCGTCGAAGATACAGAAGGGCGCGGGCTTGAGCAGGTAGATGGCAAACAGCAACGAGGTGGCCGTCAGCGTCTTCTCGCCGCCCGACAACTGGTTGATCGTGAGCGGACGCTTCCCCTTGGGCTGCGCGATAATGTCAATGGCCGACTCCAGCGGGTTATCCGGTTCCACCAGCCGCAACTCGCACTTGTCTTCTTCGGTGAACAACGAACGGAACACCCGAATAAAGTTCTCCTTGATCTGCCCAAAAGCGTCCAGGAAGGTTTCCCGGGCCACCGTGTCAATCTCGTCGATGGTGAGCAGCAGCGATTCTTTGGCGCCTACCAGATCGTCTTTCTCGCGGGCGATGAAGTCGTGCCGCCCCTTGATCTCGTCGTAGGCCTCCATCGCCATCGGGTTGATCGGGCCCATGCGCTGCAGCTGATCGCGCACCTTGTCCAGCTTGGCTTGCAGCTCCTCGGCATCCGGCGCTTCTTCGTCTTCTTCCGGCGTTTCCTTGAGCAAATCATCCAGGTCTACCTCAAACTCTACCGACAGCCGCTCCTTCACACTGCTTAGTGCCAGTTTGGTGTTGCTGAGTTCGGTTTGGGCGGCCATGATCAGGGTGTCGCCCTGCTCGCGCTGCCGCTGCAACTCCCGCAAGGCTTTCTCCCGGGTGTCAATGTCTCCCCGCGCCTGGTAGTAGTCCCGTTCGGCCTCATTGACCCCCGCCTCGAGCGATTCTTTTTCTTCGTAGAGCGCCAGCAGCTCGTCCTCGCTCACCTCGTTGCTCTCCAGCAGCGTACGAATGGCCTCGTCGGCCTCCTGCAGTTCCCGTTCGCCGGTGTCCAGGCGCTCCGTGATCGTCTGCTGCGCTTCTTCCTTATAGTCGATCTCCTGATCGATGCTCGCCCGCTGGTTTTCCAGTTGGAAGAAACTAATCTTCGCCTGGTTGTAGGTGGCCGACTTCTCACTGAACCGCTCACTCTCCGACGCTAGGTTCGCGTTAAGCTGGTGGGAGTTCTGCTCAGCCTCCCGCAGCAACCGTTCTTCCTCCGCCACGCGGGGAGCGAGGGCCATACACGCTTCCTCCAGCTCCTGCATCAGTTCCAGCGCATCTTCGCGCTTGCGGTCATTGCCACTGAGCACCTCAGCCAACTGCTCCTTGCGCGAACGGTAGGTGACGTACTCCTGGTTGAGGCGGTTAATCTCTCGTTGCAGTTCGGTAATCGTATTCGTCAGTGAGCGCTGTCGCAGGGTGCGCAGTTGCTGCTGCTGCTCGGCCAGGCGCGCTTCGTGTGCCTCGATGTCGGTCTTCCGTTCCCGCAGGGTTTGCTGAAGCTGCTCCAGGTTCTTGGCCCGTCCGATGCGCTTGCCCTCAAACGCTCCCACCGATCCGCCCGACAAGCTGCGCGGTCGCTGAATCACCCGCCCGTCCTGGGTGATAAAGGTACGCGCGTCCTGCTCCGGCAGCACAAACTCCGCATCGGTGAGGTAGGCGTTGTCGAGCAAGTACTCGATAAGGCGGGCGTAGTGCGGATCGCATTCGGCCACGGTCACCGCGGCCACCGCGTGGTCCAGCGTTTCCACGGGAGTGGACGTGAAGTCGGCCAGTTGATCCAGCACGAAGAAGTGGGCTTTGCCCCGGGCGGCCTCGCTGAGCAGATTGATTGCCTCCCAGGCTTCGGCGGCGGTGTCCACCACGTAGTAGTTCATGTACGGACTCAGGAAGTTTTCTACGCTCACCCGGTAGGCCGCCGGGCAGGTGACCACATCCGACAACAGCGGAGCCTCTTTGGTCCACCGATCGTTCTTCTTTAAAAACTTGATGGCCTCGGGGAAGCCCTCCAGGTTGTCGACCAGCGATTGGGTGAGGTTATACTCGTTCTGGGTGGCATCCTGGGCGCGGTTGAGCTTCGTCAGCGCCTCTTTGGTGATTTCAATGGCTTCCGCCAGGTGGTCTACCTGCTGCTGCCACGCTTCCTTCCCCTGCTCAGCGGTGCGCAGCTCGGCTTGTCGTTGTTCCAACTGCTCAGCCAGCGCGGCGGCTTGGGTGTCGAACTTACTCAGGTCGGCGTGCTGGGCGTCGGCATCGGCGGCACTCTTTTCGGACGCCTGCCGGGCGGTGTTCAGTTGCACCTGCTTCACCTCGTGCTCCTGCCGAAGCTTATACACCACGTCCTGCTGCTGCCGGAACGTCTGGCTGGCCTCGGCCGCGTCTCCCTTCAGGCTTTGCGCCCGCGCTTGGTACGTCTGGTATTCTTCCTCCAGCTCCGCTACGCGCTGGCCGCTGGTTTCCAGTTGCTCCTGCACCACCGCTTTCTGCCGTTGCAGATCGTCCAGCCGGTGCAAGAGCTGATCCACCGCCCGGCGGTCATCCTGCCGCTGCTCGGTCAGGCGCTGGTTTTGCTCTTGTAACAACCGCAGCCGCTCATTCTTCACCTGCTTTTGGCTTTCGTAGGTGCGCACCCGCTCCACGTGCTCGTTGAGCGTGCGCTGCCGCGACGCCAGCCGCTTCTCGCGCTGCACGCTCTCCGTTTTGCCCTGCTCCAGTTGTGCTTCCCCTTCGGCCAGCTGCCGCGTCAGGCTCGTTTTGCGGTCGTTCTCCTGGTTTAGCTGCGTTTGGATGCGGTCGAGCGCTTCTCGCTGGGTCTGCACCCGGGTTTTGGCCAGGCGCACGCTCACGTCTTTGTACACCTCTTTGGTGCGGTAGTACTTCTCGGCTTGCCGGGCCTGCTTCTCAAGCGACTTCAGGTTCTTGTTGATCTCGAAGAGCAGGTCGTCCACGCGGTCGAGGTCGGCGTCGGTGCCCTCCAGCTTGCGCAGCGTCTCTTTCTTGCGCACCCGGAACTTGCTGATGCCCGCCGCTTCCTCAAACAGGTGGCGGCGCGAGTTGTCCTTGTCGTTGAGCAGGTCGTCCACCATCTTGAGTTCAATGATGGCGTAGCTGTTCGAGGCGATGCCGGTGTCCATGAACAGGTTGGTGATATCCTTGAGCCGACAGGTGACCCCGTTAAGCTGGTACTCGCTGTCGCCCGACCGATAGTAGCGGCGGGTGACGGTTACCTGGGTGTATTCGGTGGGCAGCAGGTTGCGCGTGTTGTCGAAGGTGAGCGAAACTTCGGCCAGTTGGGTGGGCTTGCGTTTCTTGGTGCCGTTGAAGATGATGTTCTCCATCTTGTCGGAGCGCAGGGCGCGGGTCTTCTGCTCGCCCAGCACCCAGCGGATGGCATCGATGACGTTGGACTTGCCGCAGCCGTTGGGCCCGACGATACCGGTGATGCCGCGGTCAAAATGGATGGTAACTTTATCGCCAAAACTCTTGAATCCTTTTAGTTCGAGGGTGGTTAATTGCATACGGCTTTTCCGGTTCCGGCAGAGAGGAGGTAGTTTTGATAAATGGATGATTGGTTTCTCCCTGCGCTTGCGTTTCAGGGGCGAATATAGCCGAATTATAGGAGAAAGGAAGGATAGTTTGCCGGAATGAACATTTCGGTCGGTGCTGAACTAAGGGCGTCGATTAATGCTTATCTTTACGCAAGGACGCTTGATCAACGATTCGTCGACTAAGTGGTTCAGTTGGTCACGTGCTCATTAGTTGAGGTTTAGTTTATGGAAAAGTATGTTGAGGTACTGGTGTTTCTGGCGTTCGCGGCCTTTTCGCTGCTGTCGCAGTTTCTGAACCGCAAGAAGAAAGCCGTGACGCGCGCGCCGGAACAAGACACGCAGCGCGACTTTCGGCAACCACGGGCCGATGATCCCCCCGTGACGGCCCGCCCCCCGCGTCCACGACCTGCTAAGGAACTTACCTTCCGCGACATCCTGCGCGAGATGACCGGGCAGACGGAACCCGAGGAAGAGTATGAAGACGACTACGAGTTGCCGCCCTACTTGCAGGAGAAGAAGGAAGAAATCGGCGCTCCTCCCCCACCCCAGTTGGTAGATCCGGTTCCGAAGAAGCTGGCCGATAAGGTATCGCTGGAGGACGACGGCAAGCGCATCAAGCCCCTGCGCCACGATGACGTTCGCCGGGTGAAGAAGTCGTGGGGCGCCTCGATAGGACGCTCACTGCGCAACCCCGAAAACGCTAAGAAAGCAATTATCCTGAGCGAGATTCTACAGCGGAAGTATCAGTAGGATACGGGGATATGCGTCTTCGCATCACGTAGGGTCCTCTAGCGAGTAACCCTACGGGTGGGGGGGGGAGAGGTATTCTTTGATTCAACAGGATCTTGTTCGCAACCGGGTCCTCCTCGAGCGACCCTACTCGTGCTGGCTATGAGACTACACCCGCTGGCTGGGCACCTGCAGGCCGAGCACTTCCATCAACTGAGGCTCGTCGTGCAGGGCCAAGCGGGCGGCTTTCTTGAACTGTGTCATCCACAAGCGCAGCTCCCGGCGTTTCTTGTCGCGCTGCCGCGTGGCGTATTTGGCGTCTCTCTTGCCGTAGATCCGATCTTGGTACAGACTGTAGGCCGCGTCTACCATCGCTTTGGTTTGCTCCAGTTCTTCGGGGGCAACTCTAAAATTTTCCATCTGGTCGGTGTAGATTCCGATCAGCAGGTAGAAAATCTTCAGGTTCTCCAGCCGACTCATGATGTCACTTTTCTGCTTACCGCTCATCTTCAGTTGCTTCATGGC
Organism: uncultured Cytophagales bacterium; assembly: GCA_963833215.1. Classification (GTDB taxonomy): domain Bacteria; phylum Bacteroidota; class Bacteroidia; order Cytophagales; family Cyclobacteriaceae; genus Tunicatimonas. The sequence goes on from CAWHXE010000016.1 coordinate 229,719, forward strand.
GCTGCGTCGGTCGCCGAGCGCAAAGCGGGCGAACAGCCGGTGCTTGCGGTGACGCTCGTCAATCTCGGCCATCTGCTCCCGGAAGGCATCGATCTGCTGATGCTGCTGCCCGTACTTGTCTTCCTGCAACGACTGTAGTATATGCGTTTCTTCGCTCAGGGCTTTGCCCTCGAGCATCTTCTTGCGGTCGTACGAACAGGCGGCCAGCCGCTTCCGGATCAGCTTGTGCTCCATGGCGTTCTCGATGGCCAAGCGGGATTCCGCAATCTCGGCGGTGATGGTGTTCTTTTTCATAGGATTGTTTAGTGTGAGTTTCTCATGGCAAAGGGCGCGGCTACTCACGTAGCATCTTCCCGGCGTGCCACAAACTTGGCCGGTGCGCACCGTAATGAAAAACGCAGTACGCCCCATTTCTTAGCCGAGTAAGAATTGAAGCAAGGTGCTACTAAAGTTTGTTTGCCAACGAGCGGCAAATATCGGAGAAATGAGCCACACATCGCCACCAAAAAATGGCTCCGAGCTGGTCATAGCGGAGAGGTTCACTCGAAAGAGAGGCTCCGGACCGGGTTTGACGCGCTCTTTTGGTCGAAATTATCCTTCAAACCGGGGTTTGGGCCGTTGTTTTGGTCGAATAAATAAGTTATGACTTGGTTTGAGTCATTTTTTCGAGCGAAACAATGGCTCATGACCGGTCGTGGGTTACTGCTTCGAGCAGATGAGTGGCCTGAGACGCATTCCAAGCCTTTCTTTCGGGGTAATCAATCCATGGTGGGTGGGTGCCTTCCGTACGTAGAACGAAAAGAATGGAACCCAACCGCTCGTGGTCAGGCAGTACCGTTTGTTCCATCCGGACAATAAATCACCCGGTTTGTTGACGCGCTTCGGCAAATCTTTCCCTTCGCCATCACAGTTCCCGAACGTCCAGCACTTCTAGCCCTTTAACTTTATACACTCCCCAGCAGTAGGTATCAATTAGTCTTCGCAGGTCTCGGTAGCGCATCTCTACCACGGTATCGTTGTCAGATACCCGGTTATTGGCAAAAGCGTCTAAAAACAAGGTATCCAGCCGACCTTCGTTAGTAGGTTTGTACCAAACACTATCAATACTCACCGAAAAACCGCACCCGTCAACCTCATAAGGTCCGGACCAGGTAACGGTCACCGGGCGGTAATCAACAACCACCGGGTCGGGAGTTTGCAGGCGGTCCTCGCAGGCAAATAGCCCTCCCAGCATAAGTATAATGACTAGTCGTTGTGTCAACATTCGTTCGTGGTTTTGGTCTGTTACTAAGACCCTACCACCGCGCGAATGGTTGGAAAATGTTGGTTATTGGTTTAAGGGGGCAGTCTGTTATATTTGAAAAGTCTCCCAATTCCATGTTTATGCACCGACGTACCTTTATCGAACTGCTCTCTGTCCCCGCCGCGCTCACCCCGCTGGGCTTTCCTACGCTGGCCTCTCCCCTCGGCCGTCCTTACCCAATAAGCGACGGCTACGCCGCTGACGTGGTGATTGCGGGCGGAGGGATGGGGGGCTGCGCCGCGGCCCTGGCCGCCCTGCGCCACGGACGGCGCGTGATCCTGACCGAAGAAACCGACTGGATCGGCGGACAGTTGACCCAGCAGGGCGTGCCCCCCGACGAGCATCAGTGGATCGAGACGCACGGCGCTCCGCAGTCTTACCGCGACCTGCGCACCGCCATCCGGCAGCACTACTTTGATCACTATCCGGTGACTGCGGCGGCGCGGCAGCAGCCCCACTTCAACCCGGGCAACGGGGCGGTATCGCGCCTGTGCCACGAACCCCGGGCGGCCCTGGCCGTACTGCACAACCTATTTGCTCCGTACCTAAGCAACCGACAACTCACGCTGTTGCTCCACCACCGCATCACCGCGGCCGATGTAGATGGCGACCGGGTGCGGGCCCTCACCGCCACCGATGTGCGCACCAGTGATTTGGTAGAGCTCAGCGCTCCTTACTTCGTGGATGCCACCGAACTGGGCGACCTGCTGCCCCTTACTGGCACCGAATACGTGACCGGCACCGAGTCGCAGAAGCAGACGGGCGAACTGCACGCTCCCGAACGGGCCGACCCCACCAACCAGCAGGCCTTCACCATGTGCCTGGCGATGGACTACGTGCCCGACACCGAAGCGTCGGCCGCCGGGATGCCGGTCACCGAAAACCTGATCGACAAACCCCGCGACTACGACTTCTGGCGAGGGTTCATGCCGGACCTTGCCCCTTCCTGGCCGGGTCCGCTGCTGTCGCTTACCTACACGCATCCTTCCACCCTGCAGCCCAAGACACTGGGCTTCGATCCGCGCGGCGGAGCCACCGGCGAGGTGCTCAACCTGTGGAACTACCGCCGCGTGATCTCCCGCGATAACTTCGCGCCCGGCACCTACGCGGGCGACGTGACGGGAGTGAACTGGCCGCAGAACGATTACTTCCTGGGTAACCTGGTGGACGTGTCGCCCGAAGAGGCGCAGCGCCACGTGGAGCAGAGCAAGCAACTGAGCCTATCGCTGTTCTACTGGCTGCAAACCGAGGTGCCGCGGGCCGACGGCGGACAGGGCTGGCCGGGCCTGCGCCTGCGCGGCGACGTGCTGGGCACTGACGATGGGCTAGCGAAGTATCCCTACGTGCGGGAGTCGCGCCGCATCAAAGCGCGGTTCACGGTGCTGGAAGAGCACGTTGGCAAAGAGCAGCGCGCCCTGGTTGCCGGACCAAGGGCTACTACCGCCGCCCCCTTCAGCGACAGCGTGGGAGTGGGCTATTATCACATTGATCTGCACCCCAGCAGCGGGGGCGATAATTACATTGATTTTGCTTCGCTGCCCTTCCGGATTCCGCTGGGGGCGCTGTTGCCGCAGCGGATGGAGAACCTGCTACCGGCCAACAAGAACATCGGCACCACGCACATCACCAACGGCTGCTACCGCCTGCACCCGGTGGAGTGGAGCATCGGCGAGGCGGTGGGCCTGCTGGCTACATTTGCCATGGACCAGAAGACTACGCCCCACGCGGTGCGGGAGAACGCTAGCCTGCTGGCCGACTTTCAGCAGTGGATTAGCAAACAAGGCATTGAGACGCAGTGGAAGGAGTAAGCCGACCTTGGTTTTCGCCTCCGATCAGCGCCGTTTTCTTACGCCGACCGATGTTTTCACGGCTGATCGACAGTAAGTGCCGCCGACCAGTGTTTTGTAGCGTGAACGTTCCTAAGACCTGATTAATCAGTCATTCAAAACGAATCAGAAAACGACGTTCCGGAATTTTCTGTGGTGAAATGGAAGAAAATATCCGGAATATCCCCAATCTAGTGACAAAAATTTATCGCTAAATTGGGGATATTCCGGGCCTCATTGGGCGCCGGGCGCTATGCTCGCTCTGGAATGACGTTCGATTTTTGCAACTATTTTTGGTTATGTGCCTAGTATCGCTGTACTGTCGTGGGAGTACTTTGACAGATAATCTAAGCAGAAAAAATCCTGTGAATCTGGCAAGACAGACATGCGGTCGCTATATTGCGATTAGATGCAATTGCGTTTGCATGATCGTTAGTTGTGATACCTCCGAGAACCAGACAAATGAAATACATCATATTTGCAATTTTAATTTTTCTTTCAACACTCGAATTAATAGCTCAAAAGCCTGATTCAGAAGCTCTATTGAAGGAGGGGAAACTATTATATCAACTTGAAAAAGCAGCGTGGTATTCAACTGATCATTTTTTGGAGAACTTTTCAGATAAAAGAGATAGCATAGGTGGATATCTATCCTATGAAGGAATAGACGGAAAAGTTTATTCAATCTTTTTTAGCTGTGATGATAACTACAGAATATAGCTAGGTATGAGTCAACACTCCGAACCCTAATTATGTTGAGATTGACAACAAATCACCGCTTGAGCAAGAATTAGATCTTATTTCAATTAGGCAGGATGCCTTCAATATGATCCGTTCTAACAAAGATAAATTTTTTACTTTTTACGAGAACACCTCATTGAAATCCAATTCCTTTGATTATTGGGAATAGCAGAAAGGTTTACATTTTAACTGCATCACAAAAACAAGGGTCAGTTTTCATTGGTAACGACTATCTACTTGAATACAACTCTAAGAACGAATTAACGAACAAGTCTAAACTCCACAACTCGTTAATTGAACTTCCTTGAACAAAGCACCGAATGGTCAAAAAATGACTGCAACAATGCATACTCACATTCTATCTAACCATATTGAATCAACTGATATCTGCACTTTACTACTTTATAAAGACTATGTAGATTGGACAACAACATTACGCTATTAACAAGGATTACATATCTATACTTGATCTTAAAAAAGAGAACTTGGTAATTATGACTAAAAAAGCCTTTGACCAAATCAGAAAGTAAAAGAAAGTAAAAGCAACTAACAGATACTATCGTCTATCTGGTCTTAGGATGCCGGGTGCGGGACACCCAGCATCCTAAAACCCAATCAGCGTCGCTGTATGCGTCGTAGCGACCGTCGCCCGGGGGACCCTACGATTAGAGTGGGGCCAGGGTGAGAATTCGGTTCAAACTTATCCTACGCTTCCCGGTTATCCTTCCGAATCACCTCAAACCACAAAGACTATTACATTGAAATCAATTGCCCCCTCCTATACCCACCAGCCGGTGGGAGCCGTTTATCAGGCCGACGCCGGTGCCCACCAGGGCGTCACCTTCACGCTGTGGGCCCCGCTGGCCGAATCGGCCAAGGTGCTGATCAATGAAGAAACTACCGTCGAGCTAGAAACGCAGCCCTTCGGCTACTGGTCGAAGCACGTTGCGGATGCCAAACCCGGTGACCTATACTACTTTCAGATCGACGACCAAGAACCGCGTCCCGACCCGGCTTCACGGGCGCAGCCCAGCGGAGTGCACGGCCCCTCCGAGGTGATCGACCTGCACGGTTTCCGCTGGCAGGACGATGACTGGAGCGGACTGCCGATGTCGGAGATGATTATCTACGAACTGCACGTGGGCACCTTCACGCCCGCGGGCACCTTCACGGCCATCATCGATAAGCTCGATTACTTTAACGAACTGGGCATCAACGCGCTGGAGATTATGCCGGTGGCGCAGTTTCCGGGCGAGCGCAACTGGGGCTACGACGGAGTCTATCCCTACGCCGCCCAGCACTCCTACGGCGGCGCGCTGGGCCTGATGCAACTGGTGGACGCCTGCCATCGCGCAGGCATTGCGGTGATCCTCGACGTGGTCTACAACCACTTGGGGCCCGAGGGCAACTACCTGCCCGTCTACGGCCCCTACCTCACCGACAAGCACCACACTCCCTGGGGAATGGCCATCAACATGGACGATGCCCACTGCGACGGGGTGCGCCACTACTTCTTGCAGAACGCGCAGCAGTGGCTGGCCGACTTCCGCATCGACGGGCTGCGCCTGGACGCGGTGCACGCCATCAAGGACAACAGTGCCCGTCACTTTCTGGCCGACCTGTCGGCGCAAACTGACGAACTGACGCAGCAGACCGGTCGCACCTACGTGCTCATCGGCGAGTGCGACCTGAACGACGTGCGCTACATCTCGCCGCGCGAGCGGAACGGTTTCGGGCTGACCGGTCAGTGGATCGATGAGTTTCACCACAGCCTGCACGCCTTTATCACCGGCGAGCAGGACGGCTACTACGAAGACTTTGGCACTTTCGAACACATCCTCAAGGCGTTTCAAGACAGTTACGTTTACGACGGGCAATACTCGAAGCACCGGCAGCGGATGTTCGGCAACAGCGCCGAAGCGCATCCCTACGACCAGTTCGTGGTGTTCGCCCAGAACCACGACCAGGTGGGCAACCGCATGGTGGGCGACCGCCTCACCACCACCGAGTCGTTCGACACGCTCAAGCTGCTGGCCGGAGCGGCCATTCTGTCGCCGTCGGTGCCGATGCTGTTTATGGGAGAAGAGTACGGTGAGCAGAATCCGTTTCAGTACTTCGTAAGCCACACCGACCCGGCGCTGGTGAAGGCCGTGCGCGAGGGGCGGAGCCGGGAGTTTGCCTACTTCCAGCGCGAGGGCCACACCGTGCCTGATCCGCAGTCGGAAGAAACCTTTCAGCATTCTAAACTCTCGTGGAGTTATCAGGAAGGAGATGCCGCTACGCTGCTGCGGTTTTACAAAACGCTGATTGAACTGCGGAAGCGTCTGCCCGCCCTACAGACCACGGATCGTCGTTCGGTGACCATTGCTTCGCCCCAGGACAAGGTGCTGCTGATGGGCCGCGCCCGGGAGCCCGATGCTTCGCCGCAGGCGTACGTGGTGTTCAACTTCGGCGACACCGACGTTACGTTATCCTCATTTACCGATGATCGAGTAGAGAAACGACTAGACTCGGCCGACGAGGAGTGGAGTGGCGAAGACGCATCCGAAGGCAAAGAAGAAAGTCGGGCATCAGCCCCGGATGCATCCCCTTTGCGGCTGCGCGCCCGTTCGTTTCAGGTGTTTCAGGTGACGAATTGACCAAAGAAGTCAACTATTTGGGAACCGAACTTTTCGGAATTTTGCTCCGACAACCAAATTTAAACTGGCACGTAGTCACCAAATGGTATCTGCCTGCTACTTTATTTCGTAGTAATTGAGAAACACTTCCTTTTTACTTAGAACCAAACATTCTATCTATCATTTTCTATGGCTCACGACAAATACGTTTGCATTCACGGTCACTTTTACCAACCCCCCCGCGAAAATCCCTGGCTCAATACCATCGAGGTGCAGGATTCGGCCTACCCCTTCCACGACTGGAACGACCGCATCACCTACGAGTGCTACTCCCGCAACGCGGCCGCCCGCATACTGGGCAAAGAAGGGCGCATCGAAGACATTGTCAACAACTATTCTAGGATCAGCTTCAACTTTGGGCCAACGCTGCTACAGTGGATGAAGAACCAGGCTCCGGAGGTATACTATTCTATTCTGGACGCTGACCGTAAGAGTCAGAAATTGTTCTCCGGCCACGGTTCGGCCATCGCCCAGGCCTACAACCACACCATCGTGCCCCTGTCGAACGCCCGGGACCAGGAAACCCAGGTGCTGTGGGGCATCCGCGATTTTGAGTACCGCTTCGAGCGCAAACCCGAAGGCATGTGGTTGCCCGAAACGGCGGTGAACACCGACACCCTGGAGGTGCTGGCCACCCACGGCATCAAATTCACCATCCTGTCGCCCTACCAGGCCAAGCGGGTGCGCAAGAAGGGCGCCAAAGAGTGGACCAACGCCATGGGAGCGCAGGTGGACCCCCGTCGGCCCTACCAGTGCACCCTTCCCTCGGGTAAGAAGATTACGCTGTTCTTCTACGACGGCCCGGTGTCGCAGGGCATTGCCTTTGAGGGCCTGCTCAACGACGGCGAAGTCTTCGCTAACCGCCTTGTCGACCAACTCGACGATCCCGAGAAAAACCCCGAACCCCAACTGATGCACATCGCCACCGACGGCGAGAGCTACGGCCACCACCACCGCTACGGCGAAATGGGGCTGGCCTACTGCCTGCACCACATCGAGGAGCAACCGGGAGTGGACATCACCATTTACGGTGAGTATCTGGAAAAGTATCCCCCTAAGTACGAAGCCGAAGTGATTGAAAACACCGCCTGGAGCAGTACGCCCCACCTGGAACGCTGGTCGGAAGACGGCGGCGGCAACACCGGCGGACGCCCCGACTGGAACCAGCAGTGGCGCAAACCGCTGCGGGCTGCTTTAGACTGGCTGCGCGACCAGCTGGCCGCGGTGTATGAGGAAGAAATGGCGACCTTTGTGGAGGATCCCTGGAAAACCCGCAACGACTACGTGCGCGTGATCCTGGACCGCTCGCACGAGAACGTGGCTGACTTTATTTACCAGCAAACGGGCAAGAATCTGTCGCATCCCAACGAGGTGAAGTTCTTAAAGCTGCTGGAGATTCAGCACCACGCCATGCTGATGTACACCAGTTGCGGCTGGTTCTTTGATGAGGTGACGGGCATTGAAACCATCCAGGATATCCTGTACGCCGCCCGGGCCGTACAACTGCACCGCGACATCACCGGAGACGACCTGGAAGCTGAGTTTATTGAGCACCTGGCTCTCGCACCCAGCAACTTAGAAGAATACGGGAACGCGGCGGTGGCCTACGAGCAACTGGTGCGCCCTTCGATTGTGGACATGAACCGCGTGGGAGCGCACTTCGCGGTTTCTTCGCTCTTTTCAGAGTATACCGAACACGATCGGGTGTATAGCTTTGGGGTCGACTTGCAGCACTTCGACAAGCACTACGCGGGTAAGTACCGACTGGCACTGGGCAAGGCCAGCCTGACCTCGGAGGTGACCTGGGAGAAAGAAGACGTCACCTTTGCGGTGATTCACCTGGGCGAGCACCACCTGTTCGGGGGCGTGCGCGCTTCACTGGAGGACCACGAGTACGAAACAATGCGCGACGAAATCACGGAGGCTTTTCAGAAAAGCCGGGTGCACGAGGCGGTGGTGCTGATGGACAAGCACTTTGGGATGCACAACTACTCGTTCTGGCACCTGTTTAAGGAAGACCAAAAAGAGTTGCTCAACAAGGTGCTCGAAGAAACCATGAACAACGTAGAGGGCACCTTCCGGCAGATTTATGAGAACAACTACTCGGTGCTGCAGGCCATGAAGCAGCTGAGCATCCAGGCGCCCCGGCCTCTGAGAGATGCCGGTGAGTTCACCATCAACTCGAAGCTGCGGCGGATGCTGGAGCACGACCACATTGAACGGGCCGAGCTTAACGCGATGGTGGAAAGCATCGACAACCTAGACGTGGAAATTGATTTGGTAGGTCTGAGCTACCTGGCGGGCGAACGCATCAACCAGCTCATGGAACACGTGGAGCAACATCCCGACGATTTGCCCCACATGAAACGGTCGGTGCGATTTATTCAGGCGTGCTTTCGAGTGCACCTGCAGCCCGACCTGTGGAAAGCGCAGAACATCGCGTTCATCATCCACCGCGAGAACTTTACCCGCATGAATCGAAAGCAAGACCAGGGCGACAAGCAGGCTACGCAGTGGCTGGCAACCTTTGCCCAGTTGTTTGAGGTGCTCAACATTCGGGTGAGCGACTACGCTTCGGTGCCGCAGGTGTAATGTCACAACAGGACCGGTAGGCCCAGGGCACCGCTGGAGCTACCACTTTTTTTACTATTGAAGAAACCATTTATTTTTCACCACACGCACATGTATACTCCCACCGCTACGTACCGCCTTCAGCTTTCGGCGGCGTTCACCCTGGAGCAGCTCTCCGAAATTATTGATTACCTTCAGGCGCTGGGGGTCTCCACCGTGTATGCTTCTCCCATCTTCCAGGCGCGGAGCGGAAGCACCCACGGCTACGACGTGTCTGATCCGCTGCACCTCAATACGGAAATTGGCACCGAGGCGCAGTTGTCGACCATCGCTCAGCGGCTCAAAGAACTCGATATGGGCTGGTTGCAAGACATCGTGCCCAACCACATGGCCTACGACCCCACCAACCCGTGGGTGCACGATTTGCTGGAAAAGGGCCTCCACTCCGAGTACGCCACCTACTTCGACGTAGACTGGAATCACCCCGACCCGCGCTTCCGGGGAAAAATAATGGCTCCGTTTCTGGGGTCCCCGTTGGAGTCGGTACTCGAGGAAGGGCAACTCAGTTTGCACTGGGGCGAAGCCGGTTTCCAGCTCAGGTACTACGACCACCACCTGCCCGTCAGCGTGAACTCGTACTCCGGACTGCTACGCGCGGTTGGGCAATCCTCCGGGCTGGAGGCGGAGCAGCAAAACCAACTGAAAACGTGGGCCGAGCGCACCGAAGCTAGCGCCCAGGCGTTGGCCGATGGTGCCCCCGGCAGCGAACCCTGGAGCACCACGGTGGCTGATGTTTATACCGAAGTGCAGCAGCACCCGAAGCAGGCCGAAGCGATAACGCAGTTTGCTGATTCGTACGCGAAGGATTTGGATCGCCTAAAAGCGCTGCTGGAGGAGCAGTGTTATCGGCTGGTGCACTGGAAAACCACCGAACGGGTGATCAACTACCGCCGCTTTTTCACCGTGAACGACCTGATCTGTCTGAGCGCCCACCGTCCTGAGGTTTTCGACCACTACCACCAAAAGATCAAGCAGTGGGTAGACCAGGGGTTGATGCAGGGACTGCGGGTAGATCACGTAGACGGCTTGCTCGATCCCACCGGCTACCTGAGAAACCTGCGAGCGCTGGTCGGTCAGGAACCTTATCTGGTGGTGGAAAAAATTCTGGAGCACGACGAGCAGCTTCCCGAAGAGTGGCCCGTGCAGGGCAGCAGCGGCTACTCGTTCTTGGCCGACGTGAACCAACTCTTCACCAGTGTGGCGGGAAGCCAATCGCTGCTCAGTTACTACGCCACCTGGAACCCCGAGGAAACCGATTATCAGGAGCTGGTTTACCGCAACAAGCACTTCATCCTGCACGAGCGTATGCAGGGCGAACTGGATAATCTAACGCGTTTGCTGGAGTCGCTCAATGTGATCGAGGGTGGGTCTACCGAAATGCATCAGGCGGCCCTGGCCCAACTGCTGGTGGCTTTCCCGGTGTACCGGATTTATAGTACCCGTTTTCCCTTCAAAGCAGAAGATGAGGCCGTGCTGGACCTAACCTTTGCGCGCGCGCGCGCGGAAGCCCCCGAACTGGCGGATCCGCTGGCAGCGTTGCGCCCGGTATTTCACGGGCAGCCCAGCGGCGACGAAGCCTTCGATGCGCGGCGGCTGGAATTTGTGATGCGCTGCCAGCAGTTCTCCGGGCCACTGGCGGCCAAGGGAGTGGAAGATACTACCTTTTACGGCTACCACGCGCTTATCTCGCACAACGAGGTGGGCGACTCGCCCGAGCAGTTGGGCATGGGAGCCAAGACCTTCCATCGCCGCATGCAGCAACGCTGGCCCCTGGCGATGAACGCCACCGCCACCCACGACACCAAGCGGGGTGAGGATGCCCGCCTACGCATCAGCGTGCTGAGCGAAATGCCCAGCGAATGGATGAAGGTGACCGCCCGCTGGCGCTACGGCAACGAGCCCTATAAGACTTCGCTCGACCAGGACGGCGGCTGGCCCGAGGCTAACTTCGAGTATTTTATCTACCAGACGCTACTGGGCACCTATCCCTTCCACACCAGCCCCGAGTCGGTAGACTACCCCACCCGCCTGCGCGACTACTTGGTGAAAGCCGCCCGTGAGGCGAAAGGGCACACCAACTGGTCGGCCCCGAACGAAGACTACGAGCACGCCATCGATCATTTCGTGGAGCAACTGCTGCAAGACGAAGACTTTGTCGCCGAGTTTGCCCGCTTTGCCGAACCGCTGGCCCGCACGACGGTGACCTACTCGCTGGGGCAAACCCTGCTGAAGATCACCGCTCCGGGTGTGCCCGACGTGTACCAAGGCACCGAGTACTGGGACCTGAGCATGGTGGATCCCGACAACCGTCGCCCGGTGGACTATGCTCCGCGGCGCGAAGCGCTGAAGCGGTTCGAGTCGGCCGACGATGCCGAGGGCCGCGCGGCGTTGCTTGAGCAGTTGACCGACAACGGGCTGGATCCGGCCATCAAACTGTACACTTTATCGCAGAGCCTGCGGGTGCGCCGCCAACTGGCCGACCTGTTTTCGCACGGCACCTACGAGCCGCTGGCCGTTCAGGGGGCCAAGCAGAACCACCTGCTGGCCTTTCGGCGCGTCTGGGAAGCCCAAGAAGCCGTGGTGCTGGTGCCGCTGGGAGTGGCTTCGCTTCCGCTAACCAACCATCTGCCCCTGGGCGAAGTCTGCTGGGGCGACACGCAGGTCATTCTTCCCACCGAACGTTCTTCCTGGACCAGCGCTTTTACCGGTCAGACTGTTTCTCTCACCGACCACTGTTCGGTGGCGGAAGCCTTGGATCAATTTCCCGTAGCTTTACTAACCAAAAACTAGCATGATTAACGAACGACGCAGTGGCGTGCTACTGCACATCACCTCGCTGCCCGCCCCGCACGGCATTGGCAACCTGGGTCCGGCCGCCTACCAATTTGCCAACTTCATGAAGAAAGCGGGCCTCACCTACTGGCAACTGCTGCCCCTGAACCCCGTGGAGGGCGCCAGTGGCTACTCACCCTACAGTGGGCTGTCGGCCTTCGCGGGCAACCCGTTGCTCATCAGTCCCGAACTGCTGGTGAAGTCCCGCTTGCTGGAACAAAGCGATCTTAGCACCCGCTTCAAGTTTAGCGAAGAGCAGGTGGACTTCGACAAGGTGATTCGGTTTCTGCTGCCGCTGCTGGACAAGGCGTTTCGCACCTTCCAGGACGGACGGGCGGGGAAGCGGCGCGCGCGCTATGAGCAGTTCTGCGCTGACAACGCCTCCTGGCTCGATGACTTCGCCGACTATATGGCCTTTAAGCAACACCACCAGAACGAACCCTGGATGATGTGGCCCGAGCCCATTCGTACTCGCAACAAGAAAGCGCTACGTGCCCTGCGGGAAGAGCTGAGCGACGCTATCGACAAAGAAAAGTTCTTGCAGTTCGTATTCTTTGAGCAGTGGGACGCCCTGAAGAGCCACTGCGAAGGCCGCGGCGTACGCCTTTTTGGCGACGTGCCCTTCTACGTGGGCTACGACAGCGCCGACGTGTGGGCCAATCCCGATATCTTTAAGCTAGGCACCAGTGAGAAGCCCGGCTTTGTGGCTGGAGTGCCGCCCGACTATTTCAGTGAGCACGGGCAACTGTGGGGCATGCCGGTGTTTGACTGGAAGGCGCTGAAGAAGCAAAAGTACGACTGGTGGGTGCAGCGCATGGATCAGAATCTACAGATGTTTGACCTAATTCGCCTGGATCACTTCCGGGCGTTCTCGGCCTACTGGGAGGTACCCGCCGGGCACGAGACGGCCATGAACGGGCGCTGGAAGAAGGGGCCGGGCAACAAGCTGTTCAAATTATTTCAGAAGAAGTACGATAACCTGCCCATCATCGCCGAAGACCTGGGCGAGATCGACCAGCCGGTGCGCGACCTGATGCACGACTACGAACTGCCGGGCATGAAGGTGCTGCACTTTGCCTTCGGCGACGACATGCCGAAGAGCGGCTACGTGCCCCACCACCACGTGCCCAACGCGGTGGTGTACACCGGCACCCACGACAACAACACCACCCGCGGCTGGTTTGAGAAAGACCTGCGCGCCGCCGACCGCAAGCGCCTGTCGGCCTACGTGCAGCGCAAGCTCACGGCCACCAATGTAGCCAACGAACTCATGCGCCTGGCCTTTGCTTCGGTGTGTCAGCTAGCGGTGGTGCCCATGCAGGACCTGCTGAACCTCGACCACAAATCCATCATGAACCGTCCGTCGACCCCCTCGGGCAACTGGGCATGGCGCATGAAGAAGAGCGTGGCGACTGCGGCGCTGGCTCGCCGCGTGAAGGATATGAACGAGCGGTATGATCGGTGATTTGCTGGGCGGCTAGCGGGATTGGGTTTTGGGCTTTAGGGATTTTCTGAGTGACTAGGGGGTTGGCGATCGCTATGCGGATGGCTTTCTGGCGGAAAGAGGTGGTGGATGATTGCTTTTATGCTAATGAATTCCTACCCTTTACTGTCTCAAGCATTCCCTTCCCAGGACTGGCCCGAGCGTATTCGCTCGCTCTTGGTCGCGAGCCAACGCGCTTTAATTAGTACTATTCCTAGAATTAGCCTGGTTTCTAGCTTCGGCGTTCCTTCGTCAAAACAGTATTGGCGCTAAATTACACTTTTCGTCGAAGTGATTCCAGACAACCACCTCCGTATAAGCGCTAAATCGGTGGGCCGGTGGGTAACCGCGTCGGTGCTGTGAAGTAAGGATAACTGTGAAGACAGCTACTCAATATTGACCTCCAACAAGGGTGCAGTAGTGTCCGCAGCCGAACACCCAGTGTTCGATGTCGGACAGTGACGAAGGGGGCAATCGTGGCTGAGGGGACGGAAAGCGGGTCTTGGTGGGTTGGCGTACTGTTTGCGATCAGGATGGGCAGGATAATGTGAGATGGGCAGGATAATACAGGATCAGCTGGTTGCCCTAGCACAGATCATTGTATTTATCCTGCCTATCCTGAACCATCCAGTACATCCTGATCAAGACAACCACCAAACCCCCACCAGTATGCTCCGAAACTATCTTTACTCAGCGCTGCGCAACCTGCGCAAGAACAAGTTTTATTCGTCTATCAACGTGCTGGGGCTGGCCGTGGGAGTCGCGGGTTTTCTGCTGATCGCGCAGTACGTGTTCTTTGAGCGGAGCTACGACCGCTTCCACGCCGGGGGTGATCAAATCTACCGGGTGCAACTGGATCAGTACCAGAACGACGAGCTAACGCTGGCCAGCGCCGAGAACTATCCGGGGGTGGGTCCGGCCCTCACGGCCGAACTGCCCGAAGTGCTAGAGAACACCCGCCTGTATAACATGGGCTTTAAGAACAACGTGGTGATCACTTATGAAGAGGCGGCCGACGGGCCGGTGGCCTTCAAGATGGAGAAGTTCATGTACGCCGACTCCTCGTTCTTCTCAATGTTCTCCTTTCCGCTGGTGCAGGGTGATCCGCGGACGGTGCTGGCCGAACCCTTCACCGCGGTGGTGTCGGAAACCTACGCGAAGCGGTTTTTTGGCGACGAAGACCCGGTCGGCAAGGTGCTGCGCTTGCAGGACGATGACTTCAACGACGAGCGCTGCCGGGTGACGGGTGTCTTTGCCGACGCGCCGCAAAACTCGCACCTGAAGTTCAACGTGCTGTTCTCTTTCCCGACGCTCTACAACCGCTATGAAGAAGCACGGGAGCGCTACGACCTGACCTGGGAGCGCAAAGATTTCTACACCTACCTCCGCGTGCGGGCGGGCACCGACCCCGACGCCCTAGCCGCGAAGTTTCCGGCGGTGGTGGACAAGTACAGTCCGGGACTGGCAGAGCAACAACGGCGGGACGTGCTGTCGCTGCAACCGCTGGGGGACATTCACCTGTACTCCGATCTGGCCGAAGAGGCCGAGGCCAACGGCAGTGCGCAGGTGGTGTACTTTCTGCTCATCATCGCGGGCTTCATCCTCGTTATCGCCTGGATCAACTACATCAATTTGTCTACCGCCCGGGCCATGGAGCGGGGGCGGGAAGTGGGCGTGCGCAAAGCGCTGGGAGCCTTCCGCTACCAACTCTTCAAGCAGTTTATGATCGAGTCACTGATGATTAACGGGCTGGCTATTATCATCGCCGGGGTGCTGGCTAGCCTACTGCTGCCGGTGTTCAACGACCTGACCGGCTTGCGGCTGTCCGAAGTAGCTTTCTGGAGCCAGGGCTGGCTGTGGGGGTTACTGGCCGGGTTGTTCTTGGTGGGGACGTTGTTATCGGGACTGTACCCAGCCTTGATGCTTGCCTCGTTTCGGCCCGCCCGGGTGCTGAAGGGCACGTTGCGCACGGGCAAACACGGCATCCGGTTGCGGCAGGCGCTGGTGGTGTTCCAGTTCGCCGCCGCCATTGTGCTGGTGGTGGGCACGGCCATCGTGTATCAGCAGATGCAGTATATGCTCAGTGAGGATTTGGGTTTTAAGATGGATCAAATGCTGGTGCTGGAGCGGCCCAGTATTATGGCAGAAGACTGGGAAGCGCGCAAGAGTAGCGGCCGACAGTTTAAAACCGAATTGCTCAGAAGTCCATCTATTGAGCAGGTGTCGGGGATGGATTTCGTGCCGGGCAACACCCGGCAGTTTAAGTTCAACTTCCGAAAGTACGGTGCCCCGGCAGACGAGGCGCAGGCCATCCGGGTGAATGGGGTGGGCGATGACTTCTTTGATATGTTTGAGATGGAACTGTTGGTCGGAAGGGGCTTTTCGGAAGACCGTGCCAGTGATTATGATACGGCAATAGTCGTCACCGAATCAGCCGCCCGCTTGTTAGGCTTCAGTGATCCGGAGAAGGCCGTTGATGCCACCGTTACTATCTCATTTGGCCAGCAAGAAGATCAGATGATTATCATTGGCGTGGTAAATGACTACCACCAAGAGTCGCTCAAGGAGACGGTGGAACCCATTGTTATCTTGCCTTCCGGGGTCAACAGCGAGTATTACGTCATGAAGGTGAGTCCGCAGAACCTACCCCAGACCATTGCGCACGTGCAGGCCACCTGGGACGAGGTGTTTCCGGGCAATCCGTTCTCGTACTTCTTTTTGGACGACTACTTCAACCGGCAGTACCAGACCGATCAGCGGTTCAGTCAGCTGATTCGAGTGTTTGCGGGGTTGGCGCTGTTTATTGGTGGCTTGGGTTTGCTGGGGCTGTCAGCCTTCACGGCGCAGCAGCGCACCAAGGAGATCGGCATCCGCAAGGTGCTGGGGGCCTCGGTGGGTAGTGTCGTCGTGCTGCTGTCGCGCGATTTCACCAAGCTGATCCTGATTGCCATTGGGCTGGCGGTGCCGCTGGCCTACTTCGTGATGGATGCCTGGCTGAGTTCTTATGCCTCCCGCGTTGAAATTGGCGCGGGTATCTTTGTGCTAGCCGGACTGTTCACCCTGCTAGTGGCCTGGCTCACGGTGAGCTGGCAGTCGGTGAAAGCGGCCGTAGCCAACCCGGTGGATAGCTTGCGAAGCGAGTAGGATCAGGATGGCCAGGATGAAGGGGATGGGCAGGATAAAAGGAGCAGACAGGATTATGCTGATACACTGCTGTATTCATCCTGCCCATCCTGAAACATCCCGTCTTTCCCGATTAAGACAATCAACTAAACTCAAATATCATGTTCAGGAACTATCTTAAAGTAGGCCTGCGGAATATCGTCAAATATAAGGTATTCTCCTTCATCAACGTGTTCGGACTGGCCGTAGCCATGTCGGTGGGTATGCTGATTATACTGATGCTGGTTGATCAGCGGAGCTACGACCAGTTCCATACGAAGAAAGACCGGATTTACCGAGTATTGTCTCAGGAGAAAGGGTCGGCGGTGCCCAGCGCGAAGAGCGCCTTTCCGCTGGCGGCGGCCCTGCCGGACTACGCGGCGGTGAAGGAAGCAACGCACTTGGTTCCGGGAGTGGGCGGCAACGCTATCTACGGCGAGAAATCGGTGGAGATGCGAGGCTTTTTCGCGGATTCTTCTTTCTTCCGGGTGTTTAGCTTTGATTTGATAGCCGGGGACAAGCACCGGGCGTTGAACCAGCCTAATACGATGGTGATTACCCGCGAATGGGCCGAGTCGTTGTTCGGCAACGAAGCGGCGGTGGGCCAACGGGTGGAGTTTACGGACCGGGGCTTGCGCTTGCTGAAGTTTGACTTTGTGAGCGATCCGGGCACTCGCTCGGTAGACTGGGGAAGCTTTACGATTACCGGGGTGATCGATCCGGCTCAGTACAAATCGCACATCAAGTTCGATATGCTGGTTTCGGCGGCCTCCCTGCCCGCTTTGTACCAGCAAGAAAAAGTAACGGATTTCACCGGCGACTGGCGCCAGTACTCGCAGTGCTATACCTACGCGCTGTTGAAGCCGGGAAGCAACGCGCTGGATTTGACAGCTTCGTTGGATGATCTGGTTGCGCATCAGTACGCGGATATTGAAGATCCGGCGGGACTGACGTTGGTCCCGCAGTCGCTAGATGCCATTGCGGTGGGCCGATTCGTCGGAAACCCGCTTAGCCTTCGGTTGCCGGTTGAGGCGTACTATTTTCTGGGCTTCCTAGCGCTGATTATTCTCATATCGGCCAGCCTGAACTACACCAACCTGTCTATCGCTCGGGCCCTGACCCGCGCTAAAGAAATCGGGGTGCGCAAGGTGACAGGGGCCAAGCGCAGCGACTTAGTCTACCAGTTCCTGAGCGAGTCGGTGCTGACCGTGCTGTTTGCCTTGGCGCTGGCCTACCTGTTACTGACGGTGGTCAAGTCGGCGTTTATGGGGCTGTGGGCCAACCAGTACCTGGACTTTGACTTGCAAGGAAATACGGTGGTCTACTTCGTCTTTCTGGGGTTGGCCTTGCTAATTGGCTTGTTGGCCGGAGCGTATCCGGCTTTGTATCTATCGCGCTACTCGCCTACGAAGGTGCTGAAGAACATCAGCGGTGAGAAGCCGGGGAAACTGGGGATACGGAAGCTGTTGAGTGCGAGTCAGTTCGTGGTTTCGCTGTTCTTTATCATCACCTCGCTGTTGGTCTATCAGCAGTTTCGGCACTACCTGGATTTTGAGTACGGCTTTGATGCGGAGAACCTGATCAACGTACCGCTTCAGGGCAATAACTACCAGCGCTTGCGCGATGAACTGAGTACGGTGCCCGAAGTCACGGCGATTTCGGCCAGTGCCTACATTCCGGCCACCGCCATGTCGCTGGGCAGCACACCGGTGCGAAGAGTGGGGAACAAACCCAGCGAGGCCGATCCGGCTTTTGAGCGCATGAGCGTGGACACAAGTTTCATCAGCAACTTCGGGCTTCGTTTGGTTGCCGGAAGGAACCTGCGGGCCGAAGGAAAATCCGGCCGTGGGGTGGTGGTCAACGAGGCGGCGGCGCGGGCCTTGGGTTACGCGACGGCATCCGGCATTGTTGGCGCGTCGCTGGAGGTAGCGGCGTACGGAGAGCCGGTGGAAGTGGTGGGCGTGCTGGAAGATTTCAAATTCCAGACCCCGGTGATGGAAGACGGGATTGGCCCCCTGCTGTTTCGCTACCAGCCGGAGCAGTTCAGCTACCTCAACGTGAAAGTTGCCGCCGGTGACGTATCCGGCACCCTGGCAAAATTAACTGCGGCTTGGAAGACGCGTTGACCCGGTGCACCCGTTTCAGTACCAGTTCTTCGACGACCAACTGCTGAAGGTCAACCTGTGGCTAGGCGATTTGGTAGCGGTTATTGGCTTCATTGCCTCGCTGGCCATTGTGATTGCTTGTTTGGGCTTGTTGGGCATGGCCACCTACACCGCCGAGCGTCGGACCAAGGAGGTGGGCATCCGCAAGGTGCTCGGGGCCGGGGAGTTCGCGCTGGCTCTGCTGCTGTCCCGCGGGTTTCTCACCACGCTGGCCGTTTCCGTTGCCATCGGTGCGCCCCTTAGTTACTTCGTGAACAACCTCTGGCTACAGAATTTCCCCAATCGCGTTGATTTCGGGGTTCCTACGATCTTCTGGGGTTCGTTGGCCCTTCTGATTCTCGGATTGCTGACCATCGGTTCGCAGACACTAAGGGCGGCGCAGCGCAACCCGGTGGACACGTTGCGGAGCGAATGAAGAGCAGGATAAAAGGGATAAACAGGATCATTTTGATGCCTTTCTGTATTCATCCTGTCTATCCTGAACTATCCAGATCATCCTGATTAAGACAATAGACAAGTACTTATGGCGGGGTATTCAAACACTCTTCCCTACCCGATGGTTGATTAGGTTATCTTGATTTCACTTTTTTACTAACCAACCTACCCTTCATGGATTCTTCTACCTTCACCCGCCGCGTGCTTACGGTGGTAGGCATCGTGGCCGCCACGGTACTCATCCTGTTATTCTTAGGAACCAGCATCAGCGTGATCCTCATTGTCATTGCCGCGGTGCTGGTAGTGGTCTTCTTCGATGGTATTGCCCGCTGGCTCACCAACCATTTGCCTCTCTCCATCGGCTGGTGCCGCCTGGTGGCGGTGGTGGGGTTCCTGATCGTTGCCGGAGGGATCGGCTGGGCATTGGCGCCCTACGTGAGCAGCCAGGCCACCCAGTTGAGCGAACAGTTGCCTTCTTCGCTGCAAGAGGTGGAGCAGCAGGTGAAGCAACTACCCGGCGGACAGAAACTCGTTGACTACGTGAAGCAGGAAGAGTTTTTGAAGAACTTACGCAGCAACGCTCAAAGGTTCTTTTCGGCGGTATTTGGGTTCGTCGGAGCCCTAGGCACCCTGTACGTGATCATATTTATGGGTTTGTTGATTCTGGCCAGCCCCCAAATCTACGTAGAGGGCATCATTCACTTAGTGCCGAAAAGCCGACGGGATCGCGCCAACGAGGTACTGAAGATTCTAGGACAAACCCTGCGCAGTTGGTTGCTGGGCAAGCTGCTGTCAATGCTCATCGTGGCGGTGTTTACTTGGCTGGGTTTGTGGATTTTGGGCATTCCGCTGGCCTTAATCTTAGGAATCACGGCTGGGCTGCTGGCTTTCGTGCCTAACTTCGGCCCGCTGGCAGCGCTGGTGCTGGGAGTCCTCGTAGCAGCCACGCAAGGACCGCAGAAGATGCTCTGGACGGCCGGAATTTACGTTTTGGTACAGATCGTCGAGAGCAACCTGCTCACCCCCGTAATTCAGCGACGCCAGGTGTCGCTACCGATGGCGCTCATCTTGGTGGCCCAGTTGATACTAGGGGTCTACACCGGGGTGCTCGGCCTGGTGCTGGCCACGCCAATCTTTGCTATTGTGATGGTGTTGATCAAAACCCTGTACGTGGAAGACGTGCTGGATGATCACGAGAAGATGCTAGCTCCTGAGAAAAAGGTGATGGAAGAGACGGCTTAGGTTGGCAGTACAGGGTTTGAAGCCCTATGTTGCCACATTATTTCAAATCATCGGCCGACTCGTTGATCTCCGAGAGTTCGCCTTCGTAGCTGGTTTTCACCTCGTCTGATTCGTAGCCCTGCTCGCGCAGCCACCGGCTAAAGGACGCCGTGGACCCGTGGGTCACGTACACCCGCTCAGCCCCAGTTTCAGCGATAGCTTGGTTGAGTCCGGGCCAGTCGGCGTGGTCCGATAGCACGAAACCCCGGTCGGCGGCGCGGCGGCGCTTGGCCCCGCGAATGTTCATCCAGCCCGAAGCGATGCCCAGACGGTAGGGCTTTAGCTTGTTCGCCCACGGACTGTTAAAGGCCGACGAGGGCGCAATAACCAAGCTTTGGGCGATAGTCTCTTTGGTGGTACTTGCCGAGACGCGTTCCAGAACGGGCAGCTTGGCTCCTCCGGCGATCAGCGCTTCGTTCACGTTGGCCACCGCCCCGTGCACCAGGATGGGCCCGATGCTGCGGTCCACTCCGTCGATGATGCGCTGCGCTTTGCCCAGGGCGTAGGCGCCGATCAGCGAGGCCTTGCCCACCTCCTGGTTGCCCCGCCACCAGTCGTTGATGTCCTGCATAATCTCTGCCTGCGGCTGCCAGCGGTAAATCGGCAACCCGAAGGTAGACTCGGTGATAAAAGTATGGCAGCGCACCGGCTCGAACGGCACCGTAAAGCCGTCGTCTTCGAGTTTGTAGTCGCCCGACGCCACCCAGGTTTCGCCCCGGTAGGTGAGCTTCACCTGCGCCGACCCGAAGATGTGCCCCGCCGGATGCAGACTCACCTCCACCCCGTTGATGTCGACGGTTTCGTTGTACTCCAGCGTTTCCAGGTGAATGTCTTGCCCCAGACGCAGGCGCATGATATGCTCGGACTGCCGGTGGGCCAAATAGTACTTCATGCCCCAGCGGGAGTGGTCGGAGTGGGCGTGGGTGATGATGGCCCGGTCCACGGGTTGCCAGGGGTCAATAAACACGTCGGCGGGCGGGCAGTACAAGCCCCGGTCGGTGAACTCGATGAGGTTTTTCATAGGTGACTTGCGGGGTTGGTTTTGGAGGTTGGGTATTAGGTGTTGGGTTTGGGAACGCCTAAAACCTAATCCCGCGCCGCGGTGGCCCAATCCCCAACCCCCAATTAAATTTCCTTGAGCGGTTGATTGGGCTTAGCGTAGCTCAGGCGCACTAGCTTTCTGGGTAGAATGGTAAGAATCCAATCCCGAGCAGGTAACGGATTGGGCGCATTCCAGGTCCACAAAGCCATCGTCGCCCAGGCAGTGGTCGGGTACGTGCAGTTGCTGAATTTCCCCCACCACCAGCACGGTCTCGTTGATCAGTTGCTGTTCTTCCGCGAACTTTAGTCCCATCTTCACCGACGCTTCGCCGACGAAGGGAGCCAAAAATTCATCCTTGTACTCAGGGGTGAGATCACAGGCGGCAAACTCCGATTCCTCCCAGCGGGCGGCAGTATGGTGAGCCTGCTTCACGAATTCGGGACGGATGTGGTTGATGGTGAATGCCTGCGTGGATCGTATGTTTTCCAAGGTGTGGCGTTCTACCTTGTCGGGACGAAAGAGGATGCCCACCAGCGGTGGATTGGCTCCCACGTGAATGATTTGCGAGAAGATCGCCAGGTTTTCCTGTCCGGCTTCGCTTTTAGTACCGATGAGGGCCACGCTCTTGAAGCCGGTTACCGAGTTGATCAGGTTGGTGCGAAAAAAGCGTTCCAGGCCATCAATGCTGCTGCGGGTAAATGTTGCCATAGCTCAGGTGGTGATTGCGGCTTCCAGGGTATCGCAGTACTGAATGTCCAGTTGGTCGATCACGTTGTCGGGATACTGCCGGTGGATCTGTTCTTTGGCGATCATCACCGACTTCTGAAACCAGGCTTCGTTGGGCAGTATCTTGCGGTGCACCCGCAGGCCGTGCTCCAGCATATCGCGCTTCCACACCACGTAATACCACTCCATCGACGGTTGGTGGAAAGCCCGCAGCGCTCGCTTGTCGAAAATAAACTTAGCATTGTGACCCGCCCGAACCAATTCACCTACGTAGCGAAAAGTATCTTTAAAATGATCGATGGGCACGTACTCCGCCTTCATTTCAGTCACCACAATCTTCGGTTCTTCCAGGTAAAACACCCGGGCAAAGCGACTGTCAAACACCTCGACGAACGAATAATCAGACGACTGGGCGGGTTCTGAATCTTTCATGGTCAGTGGTGGCTATTGTTGGCATTTTTTTTATCGTGGTTGATTTGCTGCTGAAGGTCTTCCATCTCTTCTTCCAGGCGGGTGGCGTAGTCGATGGTGGTTTTCATCATCGACTGCTGCGAGCTAATCTGCTCCTTGAGGTACGCCAACTCCTGGTTCATGTTCTGGATTTTTGCCTGGTACTCAGTTTGGAGACGCAGCTTCTCGATCTCAGCTTTCTTCAGTTCCTCTCTAAATATCAAATACGCTTCCGGCGGAGTTCTCATGGGCTAACTAGTTGGTACGGTACGTAGGTAGGATTCGTACGTTACTCTAACTTTTTGTACCCACAAAGGTTTGAGACTCGCTTCGATTAGCGTTCGTTCATCGACTGTCGGCTTTGCTGACGAAGGCGTTTCAGGTTACTTTTGGCCTCACGATAGGCATCCTTTTGGAGCGCATCTTTTCGTGGGTTTAGCGATAACGACTGCTGGTAATAGCGTTCGGCATTCTCGGGTTCGTCCACCAGCAGGCAGGCTTTGGCCAGTTGGTAGTAGGTAGACCAGTGCGGGTGCACGTCGCTGTTAAGTTGAAAGATCACCACCGCGCTGGCCAGGTTGCCTTCCTGCTGCAACCGCTGACCCAGCGCGGCCAGTTGCTCTCGGGAGTTCGTAAACTCGTAGGGAAAGGCATCGCGCAGCTGATGGTAGTAGGTCACGGCGGCGAGCAATCCCTTCCTGATTGATTACCTGGTACAGATCATCCGCCAGGTCGCGCTCGGGCAGGGTA
This sequence comes from uncultured Cytophagales bacterium, assembly GCA_963833215.1. Lineage (GTDB taxonomy): Bacteria > Bacteroidota > Bacteroidia > Cytophagales > Cyclobacteriaceae > Tunicatimonas. Next base: position 253,224 of record CAWHXE010000016.1, read on the forward strand.
TGGGGCAAGCCGTGCAGCACCTTGAGCACCTCCACGGTCACTGCGTTCATCCGGGCGGTGTTCACTTCCCCGGTGTTGCTGAGTATAATCACCGCCTGCTGGTCGGCGGGAAAGCGGGCGTAGAAGCTGCTAAACCCCTTGATGTGCCCGCTGTGGAAGACCATCGGCACCGACTTTTTCTTGGTGAGCGGAATTTCCGCCAGCGCCACCCCGTAGCCGTAGGTGCTGGCGTAGGGCGGAATCCAGGTGGCGCTGGCTTCGGTATACGATTTCTCCAGCGTCTTCACCGCTTTTTTAGATAACAAGTCATGCGTATACCACGCCTGGTCCCAGCGAAACAGGTCTTCTACGGTAGAGTACAGATTACCGGCACCCTGCAGGTTCTTCATGTACATGCCCGCCACCGGCCGGTAGCCCTGGGTCGTTTTTTCGTAGCCGGACGCCCGCTTCTCTACCAGCGCACTGCGGTCGTCTACCCCGGTGTGTTGCAACCCCAGGGGCGCCAGCACCCGCTGCGAAAGCAAAGCATCAAAGGGCTGGCCCGTCACCCGCTCGGCAATGGCGGCCAGCAGCAGGTAGCCGGTGTTGCTGTAGCGGTAGTGCGCACCGGGCTCAAACTCCAGGTCGAGGCTACCGAACCGTCGGATCAGATCTTCGGTCGTGTAGCGCTGGGTCAACGAATCGGACCACACGTAGGGCAGGCTGGTGTAGTTGGGAATGCCCGACTGGTGGGTGAGCAGATGATGCAGCGTCACCCGCCGCCCCACGTCCGACCGGTACTCGGGCAGATAGTTGGCGATTGGTTGATCAAGTTCCAGCCGCCCCTCGTCGACCAGGCGCAAGATCAGCGCGGCCGTGAACTGCTTGCTTATCGAGGCGATGTTGAAGCGGGTGTCCAGGGTATTGGGCACGCTCCACTCGCGGTTGGCCTGTCCGAAGGCCCGCTGGTACACCACCTTGCCCCGGTCGGCTACCAAAACCACTCCCTGGAAGGACGTATATTCGTAGAACTTTTGGAAGATTTGGTCAATCTCCGTAGGCTGGTCCTGCGGCTGAGCGCTCGCGCCCCAGGGTAAGACGAGTAGCAGAAGGAAGAGTGGGTGAAGTAGCTTCATAGATATTGTAAGTGGCAATTGGCGATCTTAATAAGAGACGTATAGAGTGCAGATAATAAGCGGATGGTGGACGCTGTTCTACAAAGATACGGTAAATTTTCGCGCGCGTTTACGGATAAATTTGCGGCTAGTTCTTACATTACTGGCAACGCGAAGCGGAAGAAGGAACTAAATGCCCGCCGACTAGGTAATTTGGTACCGTTCTTGTAAAAATTTTGGTGCACCCTTAAGCAGATTATCCCCTCCGTGAACAGTTCTTTTGCTCGTACCTATTGTGTACAATCGTTCCGGCGGTTTTTCGGGATTATACTGTTCACCTTACTCGCCTCATTTTCATCTGTCTGGGCCTCTTCCTCACTCACCGTTCTCCCCTTCCGCCTGTCGGGCAGTCATATCTTCATCGACGTGCGCATCAACGATTCCGAACCGATGCACTTTATTTTCAATACCGGTGCCGCCTCCACGGTGATCAACCAGCGTCAGGCCAAAAAGCTTAAACTCAGCAGCGATGGCTTCACTCCAATTCGGAGCCGTAAGGGTCCTAGCCTGGCCTACTACTCACGCAACAGTCAACTGCGCATGGGCGAATTGCGGGTAGAAAAAGTGCGGGTGGTTCACTTGCCACTCGACCACATTCAGCGCGCCCTGGGCAAGCGCGTAGACGGCATCATCGGGCAAGATTTGCTCAAGCACTACGTGGTGCAGATCAACTACGACACCCAAACCATTGCGCTCTACGATCCGCAGGAGTTCACCCCCCCCGCTGGTTACCATGCCTACCCGTTCGAGATTATCTCAGGCCGTCCTTACATTGAGGGTGCGCTCACGCTCGACGACGGGCACATCCTTACCGGTCGTTTTCAGGTAGACAATGGTTCGGGTTCTTCTATCACGCTGTATTCGCCCACGGTTGAAAAGCACCAACTGGCGAGCAAGATTGGGCGCACCCGCACGGTGTATACGATGGGCTTCACCGGCATCATTGATCGCAACGACGCCGGACGGCTCAAGAACTTCGACCTGGGCTGGTGTCAGCTCACCAACGTGCCCATTCGGCTCAACCGTTCGGCCTACTTCAAGAAGGCCTTCCACGACGGTATCGGCCACATCGGCAACGAGCTGCTCAAGCGGTTCAACATCGTCTTCGACTATCAGAATAACGTATCGTACTGGCAACCCAATTATTCGTTCGTGGAAGAATTCGCCTCGGCCTACTCAGGACTGGTGCTTAAAACCGACCGCACCGAAGAGCGGGTTATCATCCGCCACGTATTCAACGATTCCCCGGCAGCGCGGGCGGGCTTCACCGAAAACGACGAGATTGTGATGGTGGACGATGTGCACACGGCGGGCCGCCCACGAGACGAGGTCAACAGCTTACTCACCCAGACCTCGGATCCGATTCAGGTGGTGGTGCGCCGCAACGATCATCTCAAGACCCTGCAACTTCAGCCGGTGGGTCTGTAGCCCCTGCGCTACTGCCTTGCGGCAGCAAAGAGAATCAGGTTGGCCAAAATTGCTTGTTTAAAGCACGCCTCAGTCCGTAGCGGATAACCCCTGAACCTTCCCCGCTGCTTGGCAGTTAATAGTTTCGTATCTCATCCAACCGCCTCCTAATGCCTCAGAAACCCGAGTATGATGCCGATGTACTGATCATCGGAGCGGGCCTCACCGGGCTCACTGCCGCCCTGCACCTGCGGGAGCGGGGACTTTCGGTGCGGATTCTGGAGGCCACCGGGCGCGTGGGCGGACGGGTGAAAACCGACCGGGTCGACGGCTATCTGCTCGACCGGGGATTTCAGGTGCTGCTGACTGAGTATCCCGAAACCAAGGCCCTGCTCGACTACGATGCCCTGGATCTGAAGGCTTTTGCTCCCGGAGCATTGGTTCTTAACCAGAAAGGCAAGCACGAGATCGTAGACCCCGGACGGGTGCCCACCGCAGCGTTCAAAACCCTGGCGGCTCCGGTAGGATCACTCGCCGACAAGCTGCGCATGCTGTGGCTAAAAACCCGGCTTAAAGCCATGTCGGTCGACGCTATCTTTGAGCAAAAAGAAGTGAGCACCCTGACGGCGATTCAAGAGTACGGATTTAGTGAGCGGATGCTGCGTAACTTCTTTCAGCCCTTTCTGGCGGGCATCTTTCTGGAAAAAGGACTGATTACTTCCCGGCGGGAGTTTGACTTTGTCTTCAAGATGTTTTCGGAAGGCGATACAACCGTTCCCGCGCAGGGGATGGAAGAAATCCCGCGTCAGCTGGCCGCGCAGCTTCCCGCCGACGCCGTGCTGTTCAACAAGCTAGTGCGCTCGGTGAGCGAGCAGACCGTGACCACCGACACCGGCGAAACCTTCTCGGCTCCCCACATTGTGGTAGCCACCGAGCCGACCAGTTTTGTGAGTCGCTACTTTCCGGGAGGCAAGAAAGAACTATCGTATCAGTCCACCACCCAGGTGTATCTCACCACCGATACGCCGCCCTTCACCAAGCCGCTGATTGCCCTGAACGCCCGGCAGAAGCGGCTGGTCAATAACATTTGTGTGATCAACCAGGTGGCTCCCGATTATGCTCCTCCCGGCAAGTACTTGCTGTCGGCCGCCATTGTGGGAGAGGTTGAGGATTCGGACGAGGTGCTCACCGAGCGTATTCAGGAGGAGATGGCCCCCTGGTTTGGCGAGAATACGCGCAGTTGGCAGCACCTCAAAACCTACCGAATCCGCTACGCGCTGCCTACGCAAGAGCGGGTGCAGCATAATTTGTCACCGCAGCGCGGCAAGCTGCGCGATGGCTTGTTCGCGGCGGGCGACTACCAACTGAACGGCTCAATCAACGCCGCTATGCGGTCCGGACGGCAGGTGGCCGAGCTGGTTGCCGCGGTGCCTGCTTTATCATAGTGGTTGTGAAGCATCAACCAATCCCTGACAAAGGCGATCAATATCCGCTTTGTTATTATAAAAATGTAAGCTGATGCGCAAGCCCTGCGGACGGGCCGAGGTGATGATGTTCTCCTTGAGTAGGGCTCGTTCCAGCGCTGCCCCACCCCGCAACACCGTGATGCCCGAGCGATGGGCGGGCGCATAGTCTGAAAACACTTCTACCGAAGTCGGAAGACGGCCGTGCAGATAGGCCACCAGGGCTTGCACCCGCTGGTGGATGGCTGGCTGTCCGATGGCTTGCAGTTCGCGCACCGCTTGTTGCAGCGCCCGCAGACTGGCAAAATCGTAGTGCCCCACCTCCAGCAGTCGCGCGGAAAACTGAAGATCGCTGCGCGAACGCACCGTGGACGAATCGTCAAAACTGTTGTTGCCTACGGCGGGCACCCGCAGCCGATCATGCAACGCGCGGCGCACGAACAGCAGGGCGTTGCCAAATCCGGCGGTCATCCACTTGTAGCCGCTGCCGATGAGCACGTCTACCGGCGCAGCGCGCAGATCGATGGGCATCACGCCCAGCGACTGGGTGGCATCTACCACCAGCAACACACCCCAGTCGCGGCAGCATCGGCTCAGGACCTCAAGGTCAACGCAGTATCCGCTGGCGTACTGCACGTGGCTGATTGCTAATACTTCTATGCGATGTTTTTTTACCTGCTCTTCCAACTCGTTCAGATCGATGGTGCCGTTGGGAGTAGCCGAAAAGTAGTGCACCTGGTAGTCGGGCAGCAGCCAGGGTAGAGTCAGCGAAGAGTAGTCGCTATCGAGCAGCAGCACCCGGGAGCAACCCGTTAGGGCGCGGGCCACGTAGTTGCAGGCTACGGAAAAGTTGGGCAGCAGGGCCACCTCCTCAGCTTCGGCCCCCAGCCAGTCAGCTACTTCTTGTCGTAGCAGAGGAACTTGAGCGTACCACTCGTTGCGCGGGGCTCCCCCTTGCTCGAGCAATTCCTGATAGAACTGCTGCGCCGCCGCCGCGGTGGCTTTCGACACCAAGCCGCAACTGGCGGTGTTGAGGTAAGTCTGCCCGGCGAGGGCGGGGTAGTTTTTTCGTAAATTATTAATGTCCACGGGCTCCGATTGCGTATATTTTGAGCGAAGTAGCACAACGAGGGGTAAGTAACAAGGATTTTGTGAAAAGTTATCGAACCACAACGCAAAACCGTTGATAAGAAAATTCCAACGTACATTTCCGTGCCGTCGCCCGAAGATTAACGCCCGTCCGTAGCAAGTTAGCGGGCATTGCCTAATTTTGAAGCTTCATCACAACGCAGCCCCCCGTATGGAGACCACCGAAGCAAAGAATTTTATTGAGCAGATCGTAGAAGAAGACCTGGCACAAGGCAAAAACCAGGGCGTGGTGCACACCCGCTTTCCGCCCGAACCCAATGGCTACCTGCACATCGGCCACGCCAAATCCATCTGCCTGAACTTCGGACTGGCGCAGGAGTACGGCGGAAAAACCAATCTGCGCTTCGATGATACCAACCCGGTGGCCGAAGACGCTTCCTACGTCGATGCCATCCGGGCCGACGTGCGCTGGCTGGGCTTCGACTGGGAAGACCGGGAGTACTACGCCTCCGACTACTTCGACCAGCTCTACGACTTTGCAGTGCAGTTGATCAAAGATGGCAAAGCCTATGTTGACGACACCCCTGTCGATGAAATCCGGCGGATGCGGGGCGTGCCCACCCAGCCCGGTGAAGAAAGTACGTACCGCAACCGCTCGGTCGAAGAAAACCTGGACCTGTTTGCCCGCATGCGGGCCGGTGAGTTTGCCGAAGGCGCACGGGTGCTGCGCGCCAAAATCGATATGGCCTCGCCCAACATGCACCTGCGCGATCCCATCATGTACCGCATCCTGCATAAGCCCCACCACCGCACCGGCGACCGCTGGCCTATTTACCCTACCTACGACTGGGCCCACGGACAAAGCGACGCCATCGAGGGCATCACCCACTCGATCTGCACACTAGAGTTTGAGGTGCACCGCCCGCTCTACGACTGGTTCGTGGAGCAGATCGGCGGCTTTAATCCCGAACCCCGGCAGATTGAGTTCGCTCGTCTCAACCTGAACTACACCGTGACTAGCAAGCGCAAACTGCTGGAACTGGTGGAAGCGGGTCACGTGAGCGGTTGGGACGACCCGCGGCTGCCGACCATTAGCGGACTGCGTCGCCGGGGCTACACTGCCGCCAGCCTGCGCAACTTTGCCGAGCGGGTGGGCGTGGCCAAGCGCGACAACGTGATCGATCTGAGCCTGCTGGAGTTCTGCATCCGCGAAGACTTGAACAAAACCGCTCCCCGGGTGATGGGCGTGCTGGACCCGGTGAAGTTGATCGTTACGAATTACCCCGCCAACACCAGCGAAAGTTTAGCCATCGAGAACAACCCCGAAGACCCGGAAGGCGGCGAGCGTCAGGTGCCCTTCTCGCGCGAATTGTACATTGAGCGAGACGACTTTATGGAAGACCCGCCCAAAAAGTTCTTCCGACTGGGCCCCGGACGCGAAGTACGGTTGAAGGGAGCCTACATTATTGAGTGCACCGGCTTTGTGAAGGACGAACGGGGACAAATCACCGAGATTCACGCCACCTACGATCCTGATACCAAGAGTGGCGAAGACATCAGTGGCAAAAAGGTGAAGGGCACCATTCACTGGGTGTCGGCTGAGCACGCGGTGGCTGCCGAGGTGCGGCTCTACGACCGATTGTTTTCGGAGCCCGACCCCACCGGACACGAAGGGCAGGACTTCAAGAAGTTTCTGAATCCGGATTCGCTTCAGATTATCGAAACCGCCTACGTGGAACCGAGTCTGAAGGAAGCCCAATCCGGCGACCGCTTTCAGTTTATGCGCAAAGGCTACTACTGCATCGACCCCGATACCACCGAAGACCAGCTAGTTGTCAACCAAACCGTAACCCTGCGCGATTCGTGGGCGAAGGGGAAGTAGTTGACAATTGGCTAATCAATGGTCCATAGTCGACGGTAGACTGTCGACTACTTGACCGTGGACTAAAAACTAAAAAGCCTTCGGTTTAAAGACCAGACGCAGCCCTTCCCGCACGGTTTCCTGATACTTTTCTTGGTTGAAACGATAGTAGAAAGCTCCTTTCTTGGAGGTTCCCCGCTGCTTTTCGTCGAGGCGCTCCAGAATGTCCATCGACAGGATACGTCGCTGGAAGTTGCGCTTGTCCAGCGTGGTGTCGTAGATAGCTTCGTAGAGGCGTTGCAACTCGGGCATAGTGAACTTGTCGGGCAGCAGCTCGAAGCCAATGGGCCGGTGCGACGCCCGGAACCGGAGCTGGTCGCGCGCCGCCTGCACCATGCGGTTATGGTCAAAAATCAGTTCGGGAATTTCGCGGGCGGGGAACCAGCGGGCGTCAAACTTCTCGATGAGTTCTTCGCTGTGTTGCTGAATGTTGATCAGCGAAGAATAAGCCACCGAGATGGTGCGCTCCACCGGGTCCCGGTCCACCTCGCCGAAGGTCTGCAGTTGCTCCAGATACACGTTGCGCAAACCGGTGAACTGGTGCAGAATGCGCTGGGCGGCGGCATCCAGACTTTCGTCTTTTTTCAAGAAATCGCCCATCAGCGACCAGTTTCCTTGTTCGGGTTCTAGGCCTCGGCGAATCAGCAGCAACTGCAATTCTCCCTGCTCAAAACCAAAGATAATACAGTCGAGCGCTACGGCAATTCGGTCGGTGTGAGAGTAGTGAACAATGGACATAGGGAGGGCAGGCTAATTGCGGCTAAATTACCATTTTTTAGATTAATGATACTCGCCCCGTTTCTCCGGGGTACGAAATCCGCCATATTTATTCTAATTTTGCTCCCTAACAAAGTATCTTATGGCCGACTACAACTTTCAACAAATAGAACAACGGTGGCAGCAGCACTGGCGCGAGCAGCAAACCTATCGGGTGCAGATCGACCCGGCGCGTCCCAAGTATTACGTGCTGGATATGTTTCCTTACCCCTCGGGCGCGGGCTTGCACGTGGGCCATCCGCTGGGCTACATCGCCTCCGACATCGTGGCGCGCTACCAACGCCTCAAGGGCTTCAACGTGCTGCACCCAATGGGCTTCGACGCCTTCGGACTGCCCGCCGAACAGTACGCCATCCAAACCGGACAGCATCCGGCGGTGACCACGGCGACCAACATCGAGCGCTACAAGGAGCAACTGGGAAAAATTGGCTTCTCCTTCGATTGGGACCGCGAGGTGCAGACTGCTCAGCCCGATTTCTACCGCTGGACGCAGTGGATCTTCATGCAGTTGTTCGACAGCTGGTACAACACCGCCACCAACCGGGCCGAACCTATTGCCGAATTGGTGCAAGCGTTCGAGCAGCAGGGCAACGAAAACGTGCGGGCGCACTGTGATGATGACACTCCTTCTTTCACCGCTGAAACCTGGAAGGATATGAGCGAGGCCGAACAGCAACGTACCTTGCTCCACTACCGGCTCACCTACCTGGCCTACGCCGAGGTGAACTGGTGCCCCGGGCTGGGCTCGGTGCTGGCCAACGACGAGGTGAAGGATGGCTTCTCGGAGCGCGGCGGCTTCCCGGTGGAGCGCAAGCGGATGAAGCAGTGGATGATGCGCATCACCGCCTACGCCGACCGACTGCTGGAAGGGCTGGATCGCATCGACTGGACCGATTCTTTGAAGGAAATGCAGCGCAACTGGATCGGCAAATCGACCGGCTGCGAACTGGCCTTCCCCGTGAAAGACCAGAATATCACCCTAACGGCTTTCACCACCCGCCCCGATACCATTTTCGGCGTGACCTACCTCACGCTGGCCCCGGAACACGAACTGGTGGAGCAACTCACCACCGATGCGCAGCGCGCGGAGGTGCAGGGCTACGTGGCCACCGCCAAGAACCGCTCGGAGCGCGACCGGCAGGCCGACGTGAAAACGGTGTCGGGAGTGTTCACCGGCTCCTACACGACCTGTCCGCTGTCGGGCAACGAAGTACCGATCTGGGTGGCCGACTACGTGCTAGCGGGCTACGGCACCGGCGTGGTGATGGGCGTACCCTCGTCCGACGACCGCGACTATCGCTTCGCGCAGCACTTCAACCTGCCCATTGTTCAGGTGATCGAAGGAGCTGATAAGTTGGATAATCCGACGGACAAAAAGCACGGTACGCTCATCAATTCCGGGTTTCTGGACGGACTGGATTCGCACGAGGCCATTGGCGTGGCCACCGCCCGGGCGGTGGCCGACGGGGTGGGCCAAGCCAAGGTGAACTACCGCCTGCGCGACGCGGTGTTCAGTCGGCAGCGCTACTGGGGCGAACCGGTGCCGGTCTACTTCAAAGACGACATTCCCTACCTGATCGACGAAAAAGACCTGCCGCTGGAACTTCCCGAAGTGGACGAATATCTACCCACCGAAGATGGCGAACCACCGCTGGGCCGCGCCACCGACTGGCAGTACCGCGGAAAATATCCCTACGAACTGACCACCATGCCCGGCTGGGCCGGGTCGAGCTGGTACCAGTTTCGCTACATGGACCCGCACAACGCGCGGGAGCTGGTAAGTCAGGAAGCGCAGGCGTACTGGGAAAGCGTGGACTTGTACATCGGCGGCACTGAGCACGCCACCGGCCACCTGCTTTACTCCCGCTTCTGGACCAAGTTCTTGTACGACCGGGGCTACGTTTCGGCTGACGAGCCGTTCAAGAAGCTGATCAACCAGGGCATGATTCAGGGACGCTCGGCGCTGGCCTACCGCATTAACGGCACCAATCAATTCGTGACCTACGAACAGAAAGATGCGTACGATACCGCCCCGTTGCACGTAGACGTTAGCTTGGTAGATGATGACATGCTGGACACGGAGGCCTTCAAACAATGGCGCCCCGACCTGGCCGAGGCTACGTTCATCACGAATGACGAGGGTCGCTTTCGCTGCGGAATAGAAGTAGAGAAAATGTTGAAGCGCTTGTACAACGTGGTAAACCCCGACGACATCATAGAAAAGTACGGGGCCGACACCCTGCGGTTGTACGAGATGTTTTTGGGTCCGCTGGAGCAATCCAAACCCTGGAACACCAACGGCATCGACGGAGTGTCGAAGTTCTTGCGCAAGCTGTGGCGGCTGTTTCACGACGATCAGGGCAACTTCAACGTGACCGATGAGGTGCCCACCAACGATATGCTGAAGGTGCTACACCGCACGATCAAGAAGACGCAGGACGATATCGAGGGCTACTCGTTCAACACGGCGGTGAGCAGCTTTATGATCTGCGTAAACGAACTCACCGCGCTCAACTGTTACCACCGGGCGGTGCTCACCGACTTGGTGGTGATCCTGTCACCCTACGCGCCCGCACTTGGCCGAAGAACTGTGGCACCAACTGGGCCACGACAGCAGCGTGACGCAAACCGAGTTTCCGGCCTACGACGAGAGCTTGCTCGTAGAAAGCGTCTTTGAGTATCCTGTCTCGATCAACGGCAAGCTACGCACCAAAATGAGCTTTGCCCTGGATATGCCTAAAGAGGCCATTGAAAAAGAAGTGCTGGCCGCTGAGGAAGTTCAGAAGTGGATTGAGGGCAAACCGCCGAAGCGGGTGATTGTGGTGCCGCAGAAAATTGTGAATATTGTGATATAAATTTAGTACAGGCGTGTCGCGATACACCTGTACTAATATTTATTTCTGGTTGGTCATCTGGTACTCCAGCGAATCGCCGGGGACGGGCGGGGCCAGCAGGGCGGTAGAATCGGTAGCGGGTGGCATGGGCGGAAATACCAGCACCATCTCAATGGTTTTGAATGAGTTAATCTTCTGGGCGTAGGTCAACCGCTCGATGATACCGAAGCTGTTTTTATTCACTGGAACAACCTTGGGCAGCGAATCGGTCTGAAAGGGTGAAAACATCACCATCCGCACGCTATCGTCCTGGATAAAGCTGCTCTGGAAGGCCGGGCAGATCATGCCCCGGTGACAAGCCGACAGCGCTCCGATCAGTAGCATTCCAATAAGTACGGTATTCGCTAACTTCATCAAAATGATTTACCTCTATCATCACGCCAGAGGGGTGTTTTAGCCTAGCTGCAAATATTCCGTTTTTCTACCGACCTAAAAACACCAAACCATCAATAAGGGTACAACGATTAGAAATAAGTAAATAAGCCGTCCTTTTCTGTATAATAATTTTTATACAAATAGCACTATTCTAAGCTATTCATCGTTTCCGAACGCCTCGGGCACGCCGCCGTGGTACATGGTTCCGGTAACACGGTCGGTGTTGTCGTAGCGACGGCGCCGGTGAGGCGGGAAGTCGTCGGTTTGCTGCTGCCACTGCCACAGGGCCGCGTAGTGCGCCTGAATCTGCGGACGATAGCGCACGTCGTAGGCCAGGTTGTTGAGTTCGTAGGGATCTTCCCGCACGTTATAGAACTCTATTTCGGGACGGGGCACCCGGAAGATCAGTTGTTGGGCGTCGGTAAGCGTTCCCTGCGCTTTTCCCCGCAACAGCGCCTGGTGCGACGGGCTACCCGCTAAGTCAGCCGCCGTGCCGTGGGGCCACTCGATGTAGGCATTCTTGATCAGCTTGAAACTATCGCTACGGACGCTGCGCATATGCTCATCGCAGTCGTGCCAGTTGCGTTCGCTAAACACGAACCGATCGGCTTCTGCCGCCCGCTGCGTCAGGATCGGCAGTAAGCTTCGTCCCACCATTGCCGGATCGGCGGCTACGTCCGCCAAGTCCATGATGGTGGGGGCAAGGTGCACCGCGCTGAGCAATCCGCCGTAGGTAGACCGCGCCGCGATCCGCTCGGGCCAGCGCACGATCAGCGGGGTGCGAATGCCCTCGTCGTACAGCGTTCCCTTGGCCCGACTGAAGGGCTTGCCGTTGTCTGACAGAAAAAAGATTACCGTATTGGATGACTTTCCGGCTTCTTCCAGCAGTTGCAGCACCCGCCCCACGTTGCGGTCTAGCCGCCCGATTTCATCGTAGTACAGCGCCAAATCCTGCCGGGTTTCCTGGTTGTCGATCAGATAGGGAGGCACCACTACGTTAGCTGGGTCGTGCGGTTCATCAATGGTATTGGGCTGGTAGCCGCGGTGCGGATCGGAGAAGGCGTACCACACAAAGAAAGGCTGATCTTGCGCGTTATCCAGCAGCGTTTTGAAATCATCGGGTTGGGGTTCGCTTTGCTTTATTGGCTCCAAAAAGTCGAACTGCGCTTCGGCGGCGGGACCGATGTGCGATTTGCCGATTAGCCCGGTATAGTACCCGGCTTTTTTCAGGTGCGTGGGCAAAATGGTTTGTCCTTCGGCCAGGGGAGAGTGTAAATCCTCGGTGCGCAGGGTGTGGGCGTACTGTCCGGCCAGCAGACTGGTGCGCGTGGGACTGCACTGCGGACTGGTGAGAAACACCTGGTCGAAGCGCATGCCTTCGCGGGCCAGCCGGTCGATGGTGGGCGTGCGGATGGCCGAGTTTCCGTAGCATCCGAAGTCGCGCCACCCGGCATCGTCGGCGATAAACACGATCACATTGGGCGGGGCCGATTGGGCGACTGCATCACCGGGAGAAAGCATATTAGTGATGATTAGCACAGGATGAGGAACAACAGAAGTTTTCATAAACTTGGATGTGAGGCGACAGAAACATTGGAACCCGCCCGGAGGTTGGAACAGGAAACCGCCGCCCTTGTGAAACAGTTTGCCGAACTCTTTGTCCAGTTGGATCAAACCAATAAAACTAACGATAAGGTAGCGCTTATCAAATCTTATTTTTCGGAAGCGCCCGACCAGGACCAGTTGTGGACGCTCGCGTTCTTCACCCACAAGCGCCCGCGCCGCCCCGTGAAGTCGTCGCTGCTGCGGCAGTGGGCCGCCGAACTGGCCGAAATTCCCGACTGGCTGCTCGAAGAATCATACCACTCGGTGGGCGACCTGGCCGAAACTATTTCGCTCATCCTTCCCCCGCCCACCACCACGCAGGATCAGTCGCTGGCCTACTGGATTGACTACCTGCAGGCGCTCGGTCCGCTCGATGATGATGAGAAGAAAGAACGCACGGTGGCCGCTTGGCAGCAGATGACGCAGCCCGAAACCTTTGTGTTCACCAAGCTGATGACCAGCAGTTTCCGCATCGGGGTGTCGCAGAACCTGGTGACCCGCGCCGTTGCCGAGGTGTACGATCTGGACAAAACCGTGGTGGCCCACCGCCTGATGGGCGACTGGAAACCGAGCACGACGACCTTTGACGATCTTATTTTAAAGGAAGACCAGGGCGATTATCTGTCGCGCCCCTACCCCTTCTTTCTGGCGCACCCCACCGACGCTGAACAGATCGCGTCCTTTGGTCCGGTGGCAGATTGGCAGGCCGAGTGGAAGTGGGACGGTATCCGTTCGCAGGTGATCGTGCGCGGCGGGAAGCTCTACGTCTGGTCGCGCGGCGAAGAACTCATCACCGACAAGTTTCCCGAGTTTGCTCCCTTCGAGACGGCGCTGCCCGACGGCACGGTGATCGACGGTGAGATTCTGCCCTACGCCTTAACCAGCCGCTCCCCTTTGCGGCGCTGCAAACCCGCATCGGACGCAAGAACGTGACCAAAAGTATTCTGAAAAGCGCGCCGGTGATTCTGATGGCCTACGATCTGCTGGAGTGGCAGGGGGCCGACATCCGAGAAAAACCGCTAAGTGAACGCCGTGCGCTGCTGGAGCAACTGCAGGCCCAGCACACCGACATTCCTATCTTCAAGCTGTCTACCGTTGTGGAAGCTGCTGACTGGGCGGAGTTAACCGAACTGCGCGAGCGCTCGCGCGAGTACTACGCCGAGGGCTTTATGCTGAAACGACGCGCTTCCGCGTATCAGGTAGGACGCAAGCGCGGCAACTGGTGGAAGTGGAAGGTAGACCCGCTCACCATCGACGGAGTGCTCATCAACGCCATGCGCGGCTCGGGTCGGCGGGCGGGCCTGTTCACCGACTACACCTTTGCGGTATGGGACGAGCGCGACGGGCAACGGCAACTGGTGCCCTTCACCAAGGCTTACTCGGGCCTTACCGACGCGGAGATTCGGCAGGTGGACAACTTTGTGAAGCGCAACACGCAGGAGAAGTTCGGTCCGGTGCGCGCGGTGACGCCGAAACTGGTGTTTGAGATCGGCTTCGAGGGCATTCAGCGGTCGAAGCGCCACAAGTCGGGCGTGGCCCTGCGGTTTCCGCGTATCTTGCGGTGGCGGCAAGACAAGAAGATGGAAGAAGCTAACACCCTGGCCGAATTGCAAGAACTGTTGGAGGTGTACGGGTGATTAGGTGTTGGGTGTTGGGTGTTGGGTGTTGGGTAATTCTAATCCCTAACGCTCAATCTCTTCGTAAACATCATACAGTCTTGAGAGAGTGATTTGCAGACTGTCATTGTTCAATAACCCCATATCCCCGGTCTGTTGTAATGCTCGATAGGTATAATCTTCGGGGGCGAACACTCCGAAGTTTCCTACCAAAAGGAGGGTTTTGGCAACGGACTCTGCGTCTTCTGCATTTTGATGATAAGTGAAGTATAGTAAGGAATCAAGAATAGCCCCGTGATCTTCCAGACGTTCAAGGTTACTGTTCAAATCCGCCGAATCTTTCTGCAAATCAGACTTTAAACTAACCAAATACCGATGCTTCTTGCGCTCATTTTTCCGCCCATCCGCCCAATTGTTAATCCCAAAAGCAATACTGATGCCCAGGATGACCACCAGCAGATCAACTAACTTATCGAGCCAGGGTACGGCACAGAAGTGTTGCTTAAACGACAAAGCATTTGGTTTAATGAAAGATTAATTCGTGTGATTAACCGGCTTTCGGTTGTTTTTGTTGGAATGGATGCTCAATCCCTAACCGTCATTCCCGCGCAGGCGGGAATCCCCCTAACTCAGGCAAGTCGTTCATCAACCACAGGCTTTGCTGGTCGAAGTGAAGGGTAACGGTGTCGAGGATTTCCACCGGGGCTAAGATAGCAGAAACTTGATTGTAACGTTTTGCTCGTCCGGAACTTTTCTGACCGATCACTACTCTGGCCTCACTGCGAGATTACCGATCTGCCTGAGGAAGTAACATTTCGGCAGACTGCCCAGTTGTTAAAGGTTAGATAACAATGCCTGAGGCGAACGCCTTCTACACCAACATTAGCGCATTAGTTCTTGGATTGATGCTGATGATTACTGGAACAATTCTGCTTCTGGCATGCCGCTGCCAAGCCCAACTTTCCATCACCCCCCAGTTCAACACCGCCCTGCCGGTGGGCGACACCGAGGAGTACGGTAACCCCCGGATGGGCTACGGCCTGGAAGTGGGCTACCAACTCAGCAAGCACTTCGGCGTGGTGGTGGCCTACGACCGCTACCGCTTCGAGCTTCAGTCTGACCGGGAAGACTTTAACATTAATTCCCTTATTGTTTCGCTACTTAACCTGCCCGAACTGCTTGTCGCTCAACCTGACGGCCGCTTCCTGGAACGGGGGACTACGCTTCTCGTGGCCACTACGGCGCATTACGCCCTACCTAGGGGCCGAGGGGAGCACTAATCTGATCACCGCCAAGGGCTTCGGCCTGGAAGTGTCGCGCCGCTACTGGGGCGTGGCACCGGTGGTGGGCGTAGAGGTGTCGGTGGCCCCCCGCTGGAGTCTGCGGGCCGATACCCGCCTGCAAACCATCTTCATCGAGGAAGACATTCCGTTTGTGGAAGAAATCATCGACGAAACGCTGGTGTTCGTGCCGCTGCAAGTGGGAGTGGTGTTTCAACTTAACTTTCGACAGCCATGAACGAGGAGCAGTTTATTCCGGGTATCTACAACTACTGCGACCGCTGGTGCGAACGGTGTCCCCTGACCCACCGGTGTCGGGTATACGCCGACGAGCAGGAAGAAAATGCCCGGTATCCCGAAAGCGGCAATCCTAAAAACAAGGTGTTCTGGGAGCGATTGGGGGCCAAGCTGGATGAGACGATGCAACTGTTGCAAGCGGTGGCCGCGGATATGAACATTGACCTGGAGGAACTGCCCGACGAACTTGCCCTAGACTTAGAGAGCGAAGCAGACGAACCGGAGTTCATTCAGGCGGCGCATTCGTACGGCCAGCAGGCCGGAGACTGGCTCAAGAACAAAATGCCTGCCGTACGCGATGAATTTACCTACGAACTGGAGCTGGGGTTGATGGCATCGGCAGAGCGGGCGGAAGCCATCGGCGGAGCCCTGGAGGTGGTTCAGTGGTACCTCTACCAGATTGAAGTGAAGTTGCGACGCGCCCAGCACGGCCTGCGTTCGCCCTGGCTAGAAGAAGAGGACATCGACGAGGCCAACGGTTCGGCCAAGGTAGCCCTGATCGGCACGGAACGCTCGATGGCAGCCTGGATGGTACTCTACCAGCACCTGGATGACTATCAGGACGACGTTTTGCAGCAACTGGCCAGCCTGGAACGCATCCGACAAGTTACCCTCCGGCACTTTCCCGACGCTCCCCACTTCATCCGCCCCGGCTTCAACGATTAACCTAAACGGCGCTCCGCTCCGCTGAGTGCCCCGTATTAACAATGTCGCGCCAGTTACTTCATCATTCGGTGTTTCTTATTCATTTCCTGAAAAGTTGTTCTTCGTTAAGGGAATGCCACCGTACGGAGAGAAGCGTACCCATCACGTTCACGTGGTGGAAATTGACGGTAAGTTTTGGCAGCGTCGCCTGTTCAGAGACTACCTAATGATGCATCCGCCGGAGGCACAGCGGTACGAAACTTTGAAGCGGGCCTTGGCTGAGCCAGTACTTATTCTTTCCAGCTTTGAAGTCGGTCGAGATATAGATAGCTTTCGACAAATTTCCTGTGTTCGGGATTAGTCATTTCTTCCAGTAAATTCAGTGCCGAAATGTAGCTTGCCAAATTCCCGTTTGAGGAACTGTATTTCCCGTCCTCCACAAACGTTACCAAGCTATCGTCCTGTACCTTCAAGTTTGGATAGTCCTCTTGTAATTGTTCGCCACCACCAATCCACGTGACGATTTTATGTCCGTCTGCAATTCCTGACTCTCCGATCAATTGCGCTCCGGCACAATTGCTTACGGTAAATTTGGTTTCCTCGTTCTTCTCTCTTATAAAGTTCACAATCTTTTCGTTGTGCACTTGAGCGTACATATCGTAAGCGCTCGGCACGAACAGCGCGGTTAATTTCGGGCAATTCTCAAACGTATAATCAGGGACGAAGTGCATTCCTTCCTCGGTTGTTATTGGATTCTCAGTTTCGGCTATTGACACAACGTTGAAAAGTTGTTCTCCGTCTTCTGTCGGCTTTGCGAAAACGTCAGATGTTGCGATGACTTCGCTTTGTAAAACACCGTTATACATCAAAAGCCCAATGGTCGGCAAATCTTCTTTGAAAGGTTTTAGGTGTTTTGTCAGCGTATCCGTTGCCTCTTTGTTGCCAATAACTTCTTGACTTTCGGTTCTTGGCTTTGATTTATCCGAAGTACAACCAACTATAGTAGTTACTAAAATCAGTATTAGAATTTCAACGCTTTTCATTGCTTTCGGTTTTTCTTGTATTCAGGTTACGTCTCACGGGTTCTTTGCATCAACCACAACTTGCTGAGATGTACTGAAATACGCAAGGTAGTGCGGAGTGCCAAATCGTCCGCAAAAGCACTTCCCCCGGCTCGCTTGAGACAATTGGCTGGCTTGACTTACGCATCTAGATATTTAAACCCAAAGACACTGTCAAATCTGTCAATGGTGGGTCGAAGGCTTCGCCGTAAATTTCAAAGTGCACCGCTTCGCTAAACATATCGGCCACACCCGTGTCTTCAATCACTTCCTGGTAGGTTTCATAACAGGCCAGCGCCCGCTTCATCGCGGCAGTGTCTTCTTCATTAATCGGCACCGAACAGTCAATCTCCTCGTCGAGCGACTGCTTGATGATAAAGTCGTGCCCCTTTTTGAAAGTACCGTCGCCCTGGTAGCGCACCGTGAAGAAGGCCAGTCGGTGCAAATAATCCACGCCCCGGTCTTTCAGGTTCAGGTACACGTTTTTGATCACCGCGTGCATCACCAGGTGGTCGTGGAAGCCGCTGATGCCGTGCACCGGATACGACACCAGCACGTCGGGACGAACCGCCTGCACGTGTTCGGTCACCACGCGCTCAATATCGCGCGGGTCCATATGTTTCATGCCGCTGTCGGGCAGGTCGAGCACCGTCATGCCGGTGATGCCCAGCGTTTTTTCCACCGCCCGCATCTCTTCGTGGCGCACCGCACCCATCTGCTCCACGCTCAGGCCCAGCTTGTGGCGCTGCTTGGTGGCTCCGCCGCGGGTGAGGGTAAGCAAATACACGTCGTGACCGGCCCGCAACTGGGCGTGCATGGCCGCCGCCGGACCGAACGACTCGTCATCGGGATGGGGAAATACGTAGAGCAGTTTCATGAAATAGTAAGCTGCGAGCAACCCAATTTGTTTAGCAAAAGCCGTGGCATAACTTTTAGTTGCCGCTGGGGTTGCTTTATGAAACTGATTGCCTTAGACTTGGCTATTCAATCTCAAAAACCAGTAACCAGCCCATCGTAAGAAGAATCTAGTATCCAGTATCTAACCGCCAACCCAAGTCATCCAGCATCTAACAGCCAATCCATGTCCCTTTCTGCCCAGTACGATCCGCAAGCCGTTGAAGATAAATGGTACCAGCAGTGGCTCGATCATAACTTCTTCCACTCAGAACCCAGTCCGGATAAAGAACCCTACACGGTGGTGATTCCCCCGCCCAACGTGACCGGCGTGCTGCACATGGGGCACATGCTCAACAATACCATCCAGGACATTCTCACCCGCAAGGCGCGCATGGAGGGCAAAGCAGCCTGCTGGATACCCGGCACCGACCACGCCTCGATTGCTACCGAAGCCAAGGTGGTGGGCATGCTCAAGGAACGGGGCATCGACAAGCGCTCGCTGAGTCGCGACGAATTTCTTACCTACGCCTGGGAGTGGAAAGAGAAGTACGGCGGCATCATCCTGGAACAACTCAAGAAGCTCGGCGCCTCCTGCGACTGGGAGCGCACCCGCTTCACGATGGACGAACCGATGAGCGAGTCGGTGATCAAGGTGTTCGTCGACCTGTATAACAAGGGCTACATCTACCGCGGGCACCGCATGATCAACTGGGACCCGCAGGCGCAAACCGGCTTGTCGGACGACGAGGTCAATTACCAGGAAGTGGCCTCTAAACTCTACTACGTGCGCTACGCCGTGGAAGATAGCGACGACTTCGTGACCATCGCCACCACCCGTCCCGAAACCATTCTGGGCGATACCGCGGTATGCGTGAATCCGCACGACGAACGCTACCACCGGCTGCGCGGCAAGCGCGTGGTGGTGCCCCTGGTGAACCGGGCCGTGCCGGTGATCGAGGACGAGTACGTGACGATGGACTTCGGCACCGGCTGCCTGAAAGTGACGCCCGCCCACGACGTGAACGACTACGAACTGGGCCAGAAGCACCAGCTCGACACCATCGACGTAATTGCTGACGACGGCACCCTGCGCGAAGCGGCCCAGTTCTTCGTAGGTGAAGACCGCTTTGTGGTCCGCAAGAAGATTGCCAAGCAACTGGATGAGTTAGGAGCGCTGGAGAAAGCCGAAGAATACATGAACAACGTGGGTTTTTCGGAACGCACCAACGCGGTGATTGAGCCCAAGTTGTCGGTGCAGTGGTTTGTGCGCATGGAAGAGTTGGTGAAGCCCGCGCTGGAGAACGTGCTCAACAATACCATCCAATTTCATCCGCCCAAGTTCAAGAATATGTACCGCGCCTGGATGGAGAACGTGCGCGACTGGAACATTTCGCGCCAACTGTGGTGGGGCCAACGCATTCCGGCCTACTACCTGACGGATGGAGAAGTGGTGGTGGCCGAAACTGCGGAAGAAGCCCTGCGGCTGGCGCAGGAGAAAACCGGCAACCCCAACCTCACCGCCACCGATCTGCGGCAGGATGCGGACGTGCTCGAACACCTGGTTCTCGTCGGGACTGTGGCCCATCAGCGTGTTCGACGGCATCCGCCACCCCGACAACCCTGAGATCAATTACTATTATCCGACCAACGACCTGGTGACCGCCCCCGAGATCATCTTCTTCTGGGTGGCCCGCATGATTATCTTTGGCTACGAATACCGCGAGCAACCGCCCTTCCGCAATGTGTACTTCACCGGCATTGTGCGCGACAGCCAGCGCCGCAAGATGTTGAAATCGCTGGGCAACTCTCCCGACCCGCTGGAGCTCATCAAACAGTACGGGGCCGACGGCATTCGCACCGGCATGCTGTTTAGCTCTCCGGCGGGCAACGACCTGCTGTTCGATATCAAACTATGCGAACAGGGGCGCAACTTCTCCAACAAAATTTGGAACGCCCTGCGCCTGGTGAAGAATTGGGAGGTGGATGACACGCTCATCGAAGAAGGCAATACCGCGGCCATCGCCTGGTTCGCGGCCCGTTTCAACCAGACGCTTATCGAACTCAAGGATCACTTCGCCAAGTTCCGCATGTCCGACGCGCTAACCGCGGTGTATAAACTGATGCGCGACGACTTTTGCTCGTGGTACCTGGAGATGGTGAAACCAGCGTACGAAGCGCCCATCGACCGGGTGACCTACAACGCCACGCTGGAGTTTTTCGAGAAGATGACGCGGGTGCTGCATCCTTTCGTGCCCTTTATCACCGAAGAGGTGTGGCACCAGTTGCGCAACCGCGCCGACGGCGATTGCGTGATCGTTGCTCCCTGGCCCCAGCCCATCACCACGCTCAGTCAGCAGCAGGCCGACGCTACGCTGCTGGGCGGCGGAGCGATGGTGATCGACGTGGTCACCAACCTGCGTAACTTGCGTAACAGCAGGCAGTTGTCTCCCAAGGAGGGCTTACCGCTGTTCATCAAAACCGACGCTGCCCAGGTGTACCGACAGTTCGACTCAATCATCCGCAAACTGGCCAACGTGACCGACGTCACCTATACTGATGAGCCAGTAGAGGGGGCGGCCAGCTTTCGGGTGAACGCTATCCAGGGTCGCCCCGACGAGTTCTACGTACCCCTGGAAGACGCGATCGATCCGGTGGCCGAGCGCGAGCGACTCGAGAAGGAGCGCGACTATCACCTGGGTTTCCTGAAGACGGTGAAGAAAAAACTAGGCAACGAGCGTTTCGTGCAAAACGCTCCCGAAGCGGTCGTGGCCCTTGAGCGTAAGAAGCAAGCTGACGCCGAAGCCAAGATCGCCGCCATTGAGGAGCAACTGCGGGGCTTGAATGGGTAGGACAAGGGCTAACTTCCCCCTGCGATGCGTGTTTTACAATCAATACAGCGCCGCCTCTACCTACCTAAACTGTCCGCGCGCAAGGGTTCTTTTCAAGAAATATTACGCGCGAACGAAGTAGGTTAATTCCTAGCCCGCAGGGCTACAGACCCTGCGGACGTAAGAAGTTGTGTTTCTTTATGAAAAATGATAGAGGAACGTTATATTGGGCGAAAGGATGATTCTTGCAAATACCATTTTAGATCCTGTTGACAGAACTATCAGTGCGTATTTACCGAACAAATAACATCTAGTTCTTTGACCCTAGAGGCACCTTCGTATTCGGGGGATGAGCGACACTAGGTTCAGCTATATCCTCTTGACAACTCATTAAAAACATAGTAGGGATAAGAAGAGCAAGAGAAAGGCGGGCGATTTTTTGAAGGAAAATTTTCATTGTGTAAGTGTTTGTGGATTGAACATGCTGTAAAAATAGCGTACATAATCAAACTATTTGAACAATTGTCACATCAATAATAACTATCTCTCAATCCTGTTATCTTTCTTGCAAATTTTAGTTAGTTTTGACGAGTTAGTGTTGAGTATTTACGGATATAAATAAAACCAAACCGAAGCAAAACCAGGTTATGGAAGTTATTAACAAACCCAAGATTGCCTACACACGGAAAAGTTTACAATTTTTCTTTGGTGATTGGCGAAAAATCGTAAGCGGCGTCGTTGTGCTCACTATTCCAGTGCTTAATAACCTTTGGCGACTTTTTCCTGAAAATATGCCTCATCCCTATTATGGCACATTTCAGTCGTATGTCTGGACTGTTTGTATTCATATTGTAGTTCTAGCATTGGGAATAGCTTGGTTTTTTTCAGTTCCAGAGAAGGACAGAGTATTAAGATCTATTGCGCTTTCAGTAATATTCTACGCAACTTTGCTAATCTATCAGAGTCTAGAGTTCGGCGAAGGAACACCTCTCTGGATTGATATCTCAGCATCTACCATTATTTTTACCGCTCTCTATTTCTGCCTTCAATACATCCAAAAAAACTACCTCGACAAACCCAACGATTACAAGGCACTGCACGACGGTTTAGTATATGATCTCCACCACCAACGCTTCCTAGGCAGTATCAACCGTATTGCCGGGTTGCTTGAGATAGCCGAAATGGATGAACCCTACAAGTGCCTTTGCACCGAAGAGATTGATGAACTTAAGGAGTCTATTGCCTACATCGCTGAGAAGTACGAAACGCTCAACTAGCTAGTTCTGTTTCCCGGCACGCCCCTCTTCTATCGGTGCGCTCTTCTACGCCCTGGCCCTGCTTCCCCAGCAGGCAATCAATCGCCTCTTGGCTCTTTGGTAACTTTCTTCGCCGGATAGCTCCGCCCGGCGCACCATAATTCGTTCCAATCCCTTACCTTGCCATCCATTGCTCATTCAATCAGTAACTCTCAATTCCTTTCATGCTTCAAGTAAATTCTAAACTCACCCCCGCCAGCCTGCTGCGCAAGATTACCCGCCTGTGGGAACTGTCGGCCGAGAAGATCCAGCACATCGAGCAGCACTACGACGCCGCCAAGGGCTCTCCGGTGTTCACCGTGAAGGGCCGGTATACCACCCGGGGCTGGACGGAGTGGACGCAGGGCTTTCAGTACGGCTCGGCTATCTTGCAGTACGATGCCACCAACGACGCTGCTTTTCTGGAGATGGGTCGCCAACACACGGTAAAAGACATGGCCACCCACGTGAGTCACATTGGGGTGCACGACCACGGCTTCAACAACCTGAGCACCTACGGCAACCTGCATCGCCTGATGCGCGAAGGACGCATTGAGCAAAACCAAGCCGAACAAAATTTCTACGAACTGGCGCTAAAAGTATCCGGCGCCGTGCAGGCCAGCCGCTGGACACCCATCAAGTCGAGCGGTGGGGCCACTGCCGGATTTATTCATTCGTTCAACGGACCGCACTCGTTGTTCGTAGACACGGTGCGGTCGGTTCGTTCGCTGATGGTGGCCCACCAACTGGGGCACGCCCTATCAACGGAAAACGACCGCAAGATTAACCTACTGCACCGGGCCTTGCACCACCTGCGAGCCACGGCCGACTACTCGGTATACTACGGCGAGGGGCGCGACGTGTACGATTTGCGCGGACGCACCGCCCACGAGGCCATCTTCAACACCAAAGACGGCAACTACCGCTGCCCCAACTCCCAGCAGGGCTACACCGGCTTTTCTACCTGGACGCGCGGACTGGCCTGGGCCATGTGCGGCTTCGCCGAAGAGCTGGAGTTTGTCGATACCCTGTCCGACGAAGAACTGGAAGACTTCGGCAGCCGTGAGGAGGTGACGCGCTTTATGCTCCAGGCCGCCCGCGCCACCTGCGACTTTTACATTGAGCATTCTCCCACCGACGGCATTCCCTACTGGGACACCGGCGCGCCGCACCTGCACCAACTCGGCGACTACCTGGAGCGTCCGGCTGACCCCTATAACGACCACGAACCGGTCGACAGCTCGGCCGCGGCCATCGGGGCGCAAGGGCTGTTGCGCCTGGGGCACTACCTGCAGGGGCAGGGTAAGGACGAAGCGGGGAAGAGGTATTTTCAGGCGGGTCTGACGGTGCTTGATACCCTGTTGGACGAGCCCTACCTAAGCACCGACTCCAACCACCAAGGGCTGATCCTTCACTCGATCTACCACCGCCCCAACGGCTGGGATTACGTGCCCGAGGACAGCAAGATCCCCAACGGAGAATCCAGCATGTGGGGCGACTACCACGCCCGCGAAGCTGCGCTACTGGTGCAGCGACTGGCCAACGAAACCCCTTATTACACCTTCTTCGGAGGAGTAGCGTAGTAGCGATCAAAGTTCTCCTATAAAGTAGTAACCGATTATCAGACCCATGAAGTGGAAACTATTGCTTTTTGTCTTAGGAAGTAGTAGCCTATCGGCCTGCGGGCAGCGCTCGTTCGACCAGAAGCTGGAGTCTATGTATCAAAACACCGTGCCGCTTATCCAATCCGCGGCGCTAGACAGTTTGCAGCAGCATCGCTCGGTGGTGTTGCTCGATACGCGCACCCCGGAAGAATACGCCGTGAGTCACCTGCCCAACGCCCGCTTCGTCAACTACGACACTTTTGAAGTCGCAGAAGTATCCGACGTGGCCAAAGACGCCGAAGTGGTGGTCTATTGCGCGGTGGGCTACCGCAGCGAGCGGGTGGGCGAAGCATTGCAACGGGCAGGCTATGAGCACGTACAAAACCTCTACGGAGGAATCTTCGCCTGGAAGAACGCCGGACACGCGGTGGTGAACCAAAGAGGACAACCCACCGACAGCGTGCACACCTACAACCGAAACTGGTCGAAGTGGCTAGAACACGGCACCAAAGTATGGTAAAGACGCGATGCTCGCGTCTTTGTCTATCGCGACACTTCGCGTCTCAATCCGTAAAGACGCGATGCTTCGCGTCTCAACGACTTAAAAATGACCCAAAAACCCACCAGCGCATCCCTAACCACCATGACCGAAATGGTGTTTCCCAACGATACCAACGGCCTGAATGGGCTGATGGGCGGGCGACTCTTATTCTGGATGGATATCGTAGCCGCCATCGCTGCCCAGAAACACGCCAACAGTATGGTGGTCACCGCCTCGGTGGATAACGTATCGTTCTCGCAGCCGATCAAAATTGGCAACGTGGTCACGCTGCGCGCCCAGGTGACGCGGGCCTTCAACACCTCGATGGAGGTGCACATTGAGGTGCAGGCCGAAGACATTCCGCAGGGAATTGTGGTGGAGAGCCACCGCGCTTTTTTCACGATGGTGGCCGTGGATGCCGACGGAAGCAAACGGTCGGTGCCAGAAGCCACGCCCGAAACCCCCGAAGAACAGGAGCTGTTTGCCGGTGCGCTGCGCCGACGCCAACTGCGGCTGGTGCTGGCCGGGCGACTACAACCCGAAGAAGCAAAGGAGCTACGATCAATCTTTGACATTAAATAGGCATGCGTGACGATAAACGCTTCTTACCCTTCTTTCTGCGCGAACCAGTCTACGTTGTTCCTGAGCCTGAGAAACTGGCGGTAGAATCAACCGTGCCTCCCTTGCCCATTGCGGGACTCGGAAAAAAAGGGGTTCTGGTATTGATGCACGAGCCTGAATACCCCTTTTTATCCCCCGCCGATCAAACGTTCTTAGACAAAGTGTTGCAGGCGATCGAACTTATCGTCCGACGCCATTGCCCTGGTGAACTGGCATTCTGCTCAGACTGGTTTGCAGGCGGGCAACGCGTTAGATCAATATTTGCCAGATCAGACCTTACCCGACCACCCTTGTGTTCGGCGAGGTGCCGCAACCCTGGAGCCAAGGCAACTTTTTTGAGGCTTATATGGTTAAAAGCAACGAAGCGCAACGGTTTTTGCAAGCTGATTCTCTGGCTACACTGGCCCACGACCCAGTACAAAAAGTTCGCTTCTGGAAGTGTTTGCAGCAGTTGTTTCTCCAACCATAAGCTTCTATGATCAGTACCCTGCGGCAACTTTTTTCCTTGCTCAGCACCCTCACCGGGTGGGGGCGGTTCAACGTATGGGCAATAGTATTTATCTTGGGCATCCTCCTAACTAGTAGCCTGGCCAAAGCGCCTCATCCTCCAAAATCTGAACTTACCGTTGCTGACACTTCTGACCCGGTAGACCAGCTCATCGAACAAGCGCTGCGCCTCCGCGGCACGCCTTACGTATACGGAGGAAAAACTCCGGCGGGTTTCAACTGCTCGGGCTACGCCCGCTACGTGTACCAGCAGGTGGGCGTCACTTTGCCGGGCTCTTCGCGCGCTCAGTTCACCAGTGGCACTCCTATCTCACTGGACGATGCCCAGCGGGGCGATCTGGTTTTTTTCAGTATTTACGGAGACCGCATCAACCACGTGGGCATCTTGCTCGATACCGTGTCGGGTAACACTCCGTTTGTGCACGCCACCAGCAGCCGCGGAGTGCGGATAGACCAGTTAGAGGATGCATACTACGCCTCTCGCCTGGTGGGTGCCCGAACCGTTTTGTCAGAATAGTTTTTCTGAGTAGCGTTAGGTGAAACCCGGAATTCATCCGTATATTTGCATCTTTAATGCTGAAGTGGCGGAACTGGTAGACGCGCACGTTTCAGGGGCGTGTGGCTTTTAGCTGTGCGGGTTCGACTCCCGCCTTCAGCACTTTTTATCCTCAACTTGCCCTGACTTCACCTTCGGTGAAGCTTTCTCTTCCCCCTTTATATCTGGCCAATTTTTTGCAAGCCACCGCGTGATACCTTGTCCCCGAGGTTACTTTTTCGCGCCGGAACCTACTATTATTGAATGAATCACCTTCTGACTGACCAAACCACCGAACACCGCCGTCGGTGGCTCAAGACCCGGATCAACCAAGAAGCCCTGCGTTTCGGTCGGCTCAGTGCCCGGGCCGTTCGTACCGGCAAGATGAGTCCGATTGATTACTTGCTGCCCACCATCAGGCAGGGATTGCGCCTGGTTGGCCTGTACCAACGAGGCGCAGCCAACGCCCGGGATGTGCAGATTGTGAAGCACGAACTAACGTTTGCCGACCTTCCCCCCGCCTTCGATGGCTACCGTCTGCTGCACCTCACCGATTTCCACATCGATAGCCTGCCGGGGCTAGAAGACGTGATCAGCGAACACCTGACCTCGTTGCCCTGCGATAGTTGCGTGTTCACCGGCGACTACCGCTTCTTAGCTTTCGGCGACTATTCGCGCCGGGTGCAACAGCCGCTTCAGCGAATTATGCGCAGCGTTCGGGCCTCCGATGGCACCTACGCCGTGCTGGGCAACCACGACACCCACCCGGCGGTTCACCTTTTAGAAAGTATGGGAGTGCGGATGCTGCTGAACGAAAGTGTTACCCTCAACCGGGGAGCGCAGCAGATCACGCTAACCGGAACCGACGACCCGCACTATTACCACCATCCGGAAGCGATTGCCGCCCTTCGTCGTTCTCCTGAGGGATTCAAGGTGGCGTTGATCCACTCGCCCGAACTGTATGAGGAAGCTGCCGCCGAGGGTTACCAACTGTATTTGTGCGGACATACGCACGGCGGACAAGTATGCCTGCCCGGCGGCACTCCCGTTTTGCGCAACCTCAAAAAAGGGCGCCATCTGGCCCAAGGGCTTTGGCAGGAGCAGCAGATGATAGGCTACACCAGCGCCGGTTGCGGCGTGTCGGGCTTGCCGGTGCGATTTTTTAGTCGAGGCGAAATCACGCTTTTCACCCTGCGGCGGGGGCGGCAACACGTTTATAGCTTCGAGTAAGCTTATTTAGTCACCGACGCTATCGTATTTAAGGCTACTGTCGTCGCAGTATGTCGGATATTAGCAGTGAGCGACAGTTATCCGTACGGCGGCCGCCAGCATCCCACCCCAAACTTTTTTCACAACAGCCCAATACTTTGCGAACGATGCGCCGTATGTTTGTTGTTCACCAACTTTACTACGTCCTACACTTTGGCCTACCAACCGTATGTCTCAAACTCTTTCTCTAAATCCCTACTTCACTTTTGAAGATCGGCACAACAGCACCGACGAAGCCGCTACTGCCGCCATGCTGGAGCGCATCGGAGTCGAGTCGCTCGAACGCATTAATTGCTGAAACTATTCCCAAGAAGATCCGCCTGTCTGAACCGCTGAACCTGCCGACTGCGCGCAGTGAATCCGAATTCTTGCAGGATTTTCGTCAACTGGCGGCTAAAAACCAGGTGCTGCGTTCGTGCATCGGCCTGGGCTACTACGACTGCGTGGTGCCGGGAGTGATTCAGCGCAACATCCTGGAAAACCCCGGCTGGTACACGGCCTACACTCCCTACCAGGCCGAGATTGCGCAGGGTCGACTGGAAGCGCTGATCAACTTTCAGACGATGGTCAGCGATCTGACGGGCATGGAACTAGCGAACGCTTCGCTGCTCGACGAGGGCACCGCCGCGGCCGAGGCCATGACGATGTTCTACGCCCTGCGCAAAGGAAGCAAAAAGCAAGCTTCGGTTTTTCTGGTAGACGAACACGCTTTTCC
Source organism: uncultured Cytophagales bacterium (assembly GCA_963833215.1). Classification (GTDB taxonomy): domain Bacteria; phylum Bacteroidota; class Bacteroidia; order Cytophagales; family Cyclobacteriaceae; genus Tunicatimonas. Next base: position 281,620 of record CAWHXE010000016.1, read on the forward strand.
CCAAACCCTGGACGTGCTCAAGAACCGGGCAACTCCGCTGGGAATTGACCTACGAATTGCTTCTCCCGACGATTTCGATCCTGCCGACAGTGAGGTGTTCGGCATGCTGCTTCAGTATCCGGACGCCCAGGGGGCGGTGCGCGACCATCAGGCGCTAATCGAGCAGGCCCACGAAGCAGAAGTACTGGTGGCGGTTGCCGCTGATCTGCTCAGCCTGACACTGCTGACTCCTCCCGGCGAGATGGGAGCGGATTGTGTCGTGGGAACCACGCAACGCTTTGGCGTACCGATGGGCTTCGGCGGACCCCACGCGGGCTACTTCGCCACCCGCGAAGCGTTTAAGCGACAACTGCCCGGCCGCATCATCGGGGTGTCTACCGACGCGCAGGGCAACCCGGCCTACCGCATGGCCCTGCAAACCCGCGAGCAGCACATCAAACGCGACCGGGCCACCTCCAACATTTGCACCGCCCAGGTGCTGCTGGCCGTCATGGCGGGCATGTACGCCGTGTACCACGGTCCGCACGGACTGCGCCGCATTGCCGAGCGCATCCACGGACTCACCAAACTACTTGCTAAGGGCTTGGCCAAGATGGGACACCAACCGGTGCACACCCACTACTTTGATACGGTTGCTATTCAGCGCGATGGACTTGAAGGGCTGCGCGAGATTGCCGAGCAACGGGGATTCAATTTCAACTACTACGGCGAAGGATTGATTGGGATGTCTTTGGATGAAACCACCACGCTGGCCGATGTAGCGCAGTTGCTTGATATTTTTGCTCAAGCAGCAAACACGTCGGCTCCCGAAGTGACCGGTGACGTGCTATCTATTGATTGGCCCGAACCTTTGGTCCGTAGCACGTCCTATTTGGATCATCCGGTGTTCAACTCCTACCACGCCGAGCACGAGATGCTGCGCTACATTAAGCGGTTAGAGAACAAAGATTTATCGCTGGTGCACTCCATGATTCCGTTGGGCTCGTGCACCATGAAACTCAACGCCACCACTGAGATGATCCCGGTTACCTGGCCCGAGTTTGGCAAAATGCACCCCTTTGCACCGACCAACCAGACGCAGGGCTATCAGCAGTTGTTCACCGATCTGAAGCGCTGGTTGAGCGAAATCACCGGTTTTGCCGACGTATCGCTGCAGCCCAACTCCGGCGCCCAGGGCGAGTTTGCGGGTCTGATGGTGATTCGGGCTTATCACGAAAGTCGGAGCGAAGCGCACCGGAACGTGGCCTTAATTCCTACCTCAGCCCACGGCACCAACTTCGCCAGTGCGGTGATGGCGGGCGACCGGGTGGTGTTGGTGAACTGCGACGAGCGGGGCAATATCGATCTGGCCGATTTGCAAGCCAAGGCCGAGCAGCATGCTGATCACCTGGCCGCTCTGATGGTTACTTATCCCTCAACCCATGGGGTATTCGAGGAAGACATTCAGGAGATTTGCGCTGTTGTGCATCAGCATGGTGGGCAGGTCTACATGGACGGCGCCAACATGAACGCCCAGGTGGGGCTCACCAGTCCGGCCCGCATTGGTGCCGACGTGTGTCACCTCAACCTGCACAAAACCTTCTGCATTCCGCACGGCGGGGGCGGTCCGGGCATGGGACCTATTGGGGTCGTGGAGCATTTGGTTCCCTTTCTGCCGGGCAACCCCGTGGTTCGGGTAGGCGGCGAGCAGGCCATCCACGCCATCTCGGCCGCACCCTTCGGTAGCGCCAGCATCTTACCCATTTCCTACGCCTACATCGCGATGATGGGCGGTGAAGGTTTGGCCCAGGCCACCCGCCTGGCTATCCTGAAGGCGAACTACATCAAGGAGCGGCTGAAAGACCACTACGCGGTGCTCTATACGGGCAAGCACGGGCGCAGCGCCCACGAGATGATCATCGACTGCCGCGATTTTAAGAAAGTTGGCATTGAGGTAACCGATATTGCCAAGCGGCTGATGGACTACGGCTTTCACGCGCCCTACCGTATCGTTTCCGGTGGCGGGCACCATGATGATTGAGCCTACCGAAAGCGAAACCCAGGACGAACTTGATCGTTTTTGCGATGCGCTGATTGGCATCCGTGACGAAATACGCGCCGTAGAACAAGGAAAAGTTGATGCTGAGAACAACGTACTAAAGAACGCTCCGCATACCGCCGCGGTGATCACGGCTGATGCTTGGGACTTTCCTTATAGTCGTCAGCAAGCGGCGTATCCGCTGACGCACCTGCGTGCCAACAAGTTCTGGCCATCGGTGGGTCGCATCGACAATGCCTACGGAGATCGCAACCTCATGTGCAGTTGCCCGCCAGTGGAAGCGTATCAGGAAACCGAGGAGCGGGCCGAAATGGTGGCAGCAGAATAAAGGCCGGATTAAAGCAAATTATCACGGCAAGCGAACATTAATGCGATAACTTTGTTCAGTATGTAGATCACACCTAAAAATGTGTATCTTTGCCAAACATATTTATTTATTTTAATTATTATCATGAACACAGGAACAGTAAAATTCTTTAATGACTCCAAAGGATTCGGATTTATTAAGGACGATGCATCAGGTCAAGAGTACTTCGTACACGTGTCTGGTTTGATCGACGAAATCAGAGAAGGCGACGAAGTTACCTTCGAACTCAAAGAAGGAAGAAAAGGATTAAATGCCGTTGACGTTAAGCTAGCCTAACGAACACGCTATAATTTCATTCAGCACTTCAAAGTCCCGGCGTTCCGTCGGGACTTTTTTGCGTTTAGGCAATTGAGCAAAATTCACTATTTTGGGAGCAGATACTCAACCTTCCCCTACTATGCTTCGTTCTGCTATTCTCGCTTCGTTAACTGTGGCTCTGACAACACTTGCTCCAGCCCAGGTCGCTTCCCAGTGGGAACGCTACCAGATCAACCTAACCAGTGACGCATCCTACGACAATCCGCTCTATGACGTAGACAGCTTTGGCGCTATTCTGATTGCCCCCTCCGGACGCCAGCTGCGCGTTAATGGCTTCTGGGACGGTGGCACCGACTGGCGCATGCGCGTCATGCCCGACGAGGTGGGTACCTGGAGCTACACCACCTTTTGCTCAGACACTACCAATGTCGGCCTCCACCAGCAAACCGGTACCTTTGAGTGCCAACCCTCCGTCCGGCAATATGCGATCTACCAACAAGGAGCCATCACGCGCAGTCCGGGAGCCTATCACCTGATGCACCGCGACGGCACCCCCTTCTTCTTCACGGCCTGCACCGCCTGGAACGGTGGCCTGAAGTCGACCGACGAGGAATGGATCACCTACCTTCAACATCGCCAAGACCACCACTACAACGCGATCCAACTGGTGCTCACCCAATGGCGCGGAGCTGACCAAAACTCCCGGGGCGAAGTGGCTTACGAAGGCAGCGGGCGCATCCAAGTCAATCCGTCGTTCTTCCAGCACATGGACGGCAAGATGGACCAAATCAACGAGTACGGTTTGGTAGCGGCTCCGGTGGTGCTGTGGGCCCTACAGAAGAGCGGGGGCCGGGAGTTGAACCCCGGCTATACGCTACCCGATGACGAGGCTGTGCTTCTGTCCCGCTACATGGTGGCCCGTTATGGCGCACACCACGTGATCTGGCTATTGGGCGGCGATGGCAATTACCTCGAACCATACGAACAGCGTTGGAAGTATATCGGACAGCAGGTATTCAATGACTATCATCCAGGTTTAGTGACGCTGCACCCTGGGGGTCGGTCGTGGATCGGAGATGCCTACGCCGATCAGGAGTGGTTGGATATCATCACCTATCAATCAAGCCACAGTAACCAGGAAGGAACCGTTAACTGGATTAACAAAGGGCCGATGGCTACGCGGTGGGACCAACTGCCGCCGCGTCCGCTCATCAATATGGAGCCTAATTACGAAGAAATTCCTGCGTACCGTAGCGACGGGAAGATTGAGGCACGCGACGTACGTAACGCTTCGTACTGGAGCCTGTTTGCCACGCCCTTGGCGGGGATCACCTACGGAGCCAACGGCATCTGGCCCTGGATTCGCCCCGGTGAGCGCATCCTGAACCACGGTTCGCTGGGAGATAGTTCACCATCAACCTGGCGCGAAAGCATTGACTTGCCCGGAAGCTTGCAGATTGGCTACCTGTCGGAATTTATCCAGCAGTTTGACTGGTGGGCGCTCAAACCCGCCCCCGGCAAGCTGGCCAACCAGCCGGGGAATGAGGAGTACCGGCAGTTTGTATCGGTGGTGCAAGACGATAGTGCTTCGTTGGTGCTGGCCTACGTCCCACAAAAATCAGTGGTACAGTTGTATAATTCCCAGCGTATTCAGTACCGCGGGCGGTGGTTCGACCCCGCCACGGCGAAGTACGAGGAAGCAAAGCTAACCCTGAAAGACGGAGTGCTGGAGACTACTTCACCGCGGGACACGGATCTGGTTTTGGTGCTGAAAGCGGTTGAATGAACTGACTTTCCTCAGTGCGTTTTCATCACCTGTGTAATATTCTCTCCGCATCTGTTACACATATCTCCCAGAAATTTTGCTTCTTGAAGAAACATCCGATTACTGATTTGTCAGCGTATGTTACCAACCGGATGAACTAATTAGCTTGTTCGCTCCGTTGCAGGAGAAGCTGATTATAGGATTTATCTATTAATTGTATACCGTAAAGCTGCTTAATGATTCATTTCTCCTTAATCCTCCTCGTATCTTTTTTATGTCTTTTCACCACTGGCCCCCTGCTTGGTGCATCAGGCGACCCTCCTAAAAAAGAACTGAAGTGCAATGCGTTGGCAGCTTACGGAATGCACAAGACGATCCCCCCGGAGCTTGAAGAGGTGATTTTGACAGCTTTATCATTTTATCCGGAGTTGGCCAACACCCGTATCGAGTTCATCTACCACGAGAACATTCGCAAGTCGGTGATGCAAGCGCAGCCTAAGGTGCTGAGCTTACTTAGAGGAAAAAAGAAACGAGTGTACAAGGTGAAAATCAGCCGGTATCTGAAACTCAACGACGATCAACTGGATATTACCACCCTACCGTTTGAGGTGTTGGTAGGATGGATTGGCCACGAACTGGGTCACATCATGGACTACAAAGACCGTTCGGGACTAGCTATGGTGGGATTTGGAGCCAAATACTGGTTGTCAGTTAAATTTCTAAAGGGTGCCGAGCGCCGGGCCGATTTGTTTGCCCTGGAGCACGGCTTGGGAGATCGTATTATGAGCACCAAGAACTTCGTGCTGAACCATGAACACATCCCCGTTCTGTACAAAAAACGCCTGAAGCGGCTATACATGTCGCCCGAAGAGTTTACGCGACTGCTGTCCGAAGCGGCACCCACTCCGGTTCCAGTGCCCTAAGACTTGGCGGGTGCCTGCTTAGCGAAAGCCTCCCACTCACGAAATTTTTCTTCCTCCATCACCCGCGGGGTTTTCACTTGTCCGCCCTTCTTCTTGCTGGCTTCGCTCCACTGATAGAACACGTCGGCGGACACCACTTCTACCCGCACCTCTTTGAGGGCTTTGCCGCGGGCGACCCGGTAGTTTTTGTTGGCTTCCATTAGATATTCATCCAGCGCCAGCGCTACCTCGTTGACGTCCATCGGGTCGTCGGAACCCAGGTACCACTGATGAATGTACTCCTGGTCTTCTTCCCGACGGACGGCCGCCACGGTGAACTCCTGAATGGCCACCTGGAAGCGATCTTCCAGTACGCGCATCGCTTCGTTCATCTTGTGAACTGATAACTGTGACCCTACCACGTTCAGGAAGTGCTTGGTGCGCCCGGTGATGATAATTTCGCGACGCGCCAGGTCGGTAAACTTGATGGTGTCCCCAATCATGTAGCGCCACGCCCCCGCCACGGTAGAGATCAGTAGTACGTAGTCACGGTCTTTTTCCACCTCGGCCAGGGTGAGCACCGGCGCATCGGGCCGCACGTTGCCCTCGTCGGTCATGTTTCCTTCTTCAAAGGGCACAAACTCGAAGTAGATACCGTTGTCAACCACCAATTTCATCGCCGTGGTATTGGGGCGACTCTGAAAGGCCAGAAACCCCTCGGAAGCCAGGTAAGTATCCAGGTAGATGAGCGGATGGGCCAGCAGTTTCTCAAAGCTCTTGCGATACGGCTCAAAGGCCACGCCGCCGGGAGTATACACACTTAGGTTGGGCCAAATATCGTGAATGTTGTTGAGTCCGTGGTGTTTGATCACTTTTTTGAGCATCAGCTCAATCCACGAAGGGATACCCGATAGAGCTCCGATATCCCACTCTTCGGCCCGCTCAGCGATCTTCTGCACGCGTTCGTCCCAGTCGTCGATCCGTGCAATATCGTCGCCGGGTTTGTAGAAGCCTTTGAACCAAAAGGGAATGTTGCTGGCACTGATGCCACTGATCTCTCCCTCCAGAAAATTGCCCCGCTGCTGTAGGTCGGTGCTGCTGCCGAGCATCATAATCTCTTTCTCGAAAAACTCGGCCGGTAGGTCGAAGTTGGCCAAGCTGGTGACCTGCTGCAGGCCGGTGTTGCGGATGGCGGCCAGCATCTCGTCGGTGACGGGGATACGCTTGCTGCTGCTGCCGGTGGTACCCGAACTAAGGGCGAAATAGTGCGGTTGACCGGGCCAGGTCACGTTCGTTTCGCCCTCCACCAGCCGGTGCCACCATTCATCGTGGATTTTTTGATAATCGTGCATGGGCACGGCGCGGGCAAACGCTCGTCGGGGTTGCGAATCCGATAAGATTTTCGAGAACCCGTACTGCCGTCCGAATGCCGTATTCGCGGCGGTCTTTAGCAGGTTGGTGAGCACTTGTTCTTGGGCGGGGATGGCGGCGGTTTCGGGAGTTAGTTTGTCCTTGAGCTCGATAGCCGCTTTGATGATGTTGCCGAGGATAGCCATAGGTGTAGTAAAAAGTTATTGAATTGACCAATATACTACCGGTTTTGTTTAAGGCAATCGGATATTGTTGTTTAGTGGGGTAAAGGCGTAGAGAAGGCAAAAAACAAATTTATGGGCTTGAGCTACTTCGTCAATTGGTGGTACTCATCAAGCACCGCAATGTAGTCAGCGGTGGCATCGAAGTTTGAGTTTGTTAGCGCGGATAAACTGTTTGATTTCCTTCTTTTTGTCATTGGTTAGATCAATCACTTTCTTGGGATCTAACTTCGTACAATTTTCCGGTTTCCATATCAAAGATGTAATACTGGTAGTTCTTCTCTAATCTGGTTCGGCGGTAAGCACCCTTCATTGCGAATCCACCGGATAAACTGTTTTGATTGGGAATAGTAGTGACTAAAGAAGAGTATTGAGAATCTCCTACTTTAGGAACTGCTCCTTTAAAATTAGTTACAGCTTCGCTAGGACTAGTAGGAGAAGTAGGAAGATAGATAGTATGATACTGCTTCTTGGCCAATCTTTCTCTCCTTCCCAGAATTGAATAATGCAGAAGTTTTCGTGAAGCAACTCCATAAACATACGTTGCCGACTCCCGGTCTGAAGAGAATAGTAGGTGTGATCGGAGTTGCCTTAAAATCATAGAAGGAAAGCTTTCCAGACTATACACGGTTTCGGTAAGTATTCTGTCACCGTCCACTAATCTTAACAAGTCCTTCAGGAAGAGCGGATTGTAGGAAAGTTCGCAAAGAATTGTTCTGCCATTCTTGTAAGGTGACTTCTCCCTCAAACCACTGCTCCGCAAATTCATTCATCTTCTTGGCTTTCCGGGCGTATTCAACTTTTTGCCCAAAAATTGGTTCCGTAGTAATGACCAACGCAGAAGCAGGGCGAGCAGAAAGCTTATTCGTCAGATTCAAATTTGTAAAATAGCTAGCATAATTTTTCTTGAATACTAGCGCAATCTACTTCGTACCCAATGTACAATAACATATTTATTAATCGATTGTTTATTTTTCAAGATAGATTACCTGAGCCAAACGTAGGCGATAATTCTTTAAGGTTTTTGACCCAAAAAGGACAAGATAATTAAGCTCAAGAGTCAGATGCAGATCCGCAAAACACTGTACTTTGCGTTATGCTAAAACTCTGCTACTCTATCTCATGGCGGCCCTCTACGTGGCGGCGGGAGTGAATCATTTCTGCGTCCCCGTATGTACGTACGGATCATTCCGCCCTACTTACCGGCACCAGAGTTACTCAACTACGCAGCGGGAGCCGCCGAAGTGGTGTTGGGAGTGGCGCTGCTCTTTCCGGTAACTCGTCCCTGGGCCGCCTGGGGGATCATCGCCCTGCTGGTGGCGGTGTTTCCGGCTAATCTGTACATGTACCAACAGGGCACTCCGGGCATTCCATCGTGGGCGCTGCTGCTGCGTCTGCCGTTGCAGGGAGCGTTGATCGCCTGGGCGTGGTGGTACACGCGGTAGAAAAACTTGCGGCTAGTTTTTTGCGATAAGCGAAGCGGTTTCGCCCGCTAGGGAATCAGCCAAATCCTTGTCAGGTTGCCACCCAACTTTCCCAGCCACAAAACCGGTTGACCAAGCCGCCTGGAAATTGAATCCTCCGGTAACTCCGTCGATGTCCAGCACCTCTCCGGCAAAGTACAGGCCCGGGCACACCCGACTCTCCAGGGTGTTCATATCCACGTCGGACAGACGCACGCCCCCGCAGGTGACAAACTCTTCTTTGAAGGTGGTCTTTCCCGATACGGCATACGAATCGTTGAGCAGGATAGTGAGTAGCGCATTGCGGCGCTTCTTACTGAGTTCGGCCCAGGGTGTATCCGGATCAATGTCGGACTTCGCCAGAAAGTGATTCCACAGCCGCTGTGGCAAGCGGTAGGGGTTTTTGTTGGCCAGCTTTCTCCCTCCCAGCGTTGGAAGTTGCTCAAACAGGTTGGTACGCACCGCCTCTTCGTTGGGGTTACCCAGCCAGTTGATCTGCACCGGAAACTGATAGGCCCGCTCACTCAGCGTACGCGCTCCCCAGGCGGATAGCTTAAGTACGGCGGGTCCGCTGGTGCCCCAGTGGGTGATCAGCAGCGGGCCGTCGTGGCTCAGTTTCGTGCCCGGCACGCGCACCAAGGCGCGCTCCACGCTCAGGCCCGGCAGCGCCGTTAGCGGAGTGTCGGGCATATTGAAGGTGAACAGCGAGGGAACCGGCGGGGCAATGGCGTGGCCCAGATCGGCGAGCCAGTCCAGCCCGCTTCGCTTCGGGCTACCGCCAGTGGCGACGATCACCCGATCAGCCGTAATTTCTTCTTGGCCGACGGCGAGTTGAAACTTGTCATCATTCGGTTGCAGCGCGTGCACCGGCGACTGGGTTCGGATGATGACTCCCAGCTGCTGGGCCTCCTGCAAAAAGCAGTCGATGATCGTTTGGGAGGTATTTGTCTTTGGAAACATGCGTCCGTCGGCCTCGGTACGCAGCGGAACGCCCCGCTGCTCGAACCAAGCCCGCGTTTCGGACGGGCCAAACTGGGCGAACGGTTTTTTTAAAGCTTTGCCTCCCCGAGGGTAGTGCTTGACCAACTGTGAGACGGTAAAACAATCGTGCATTACGTTGCAGCGGCCCCCGCCCGACACCTTCACTTTGGCGAGCAGTTTGCTGGTCTTTTCGTAGATCGTGACCCGTGCGGCGGGATGGTGGTGCTTACACGACAGGGCGGCGAAGAATCCGGCGGCTCCGCCTCCGATGATGGCTACGTTCATAGTTGGTATGGGTGACCATAAAGTACAGATATTTCCGTAGATTGGTTTCTTATTTGGCTACGGACGCGCGCGCGCCACCGAGCCTGCGATCAAGCAACTCATAAAATATTACTAGAACAACATGAACATCACCGGCACTGCCAAGAAGAACAATACCTACGATGCCATCGTCATCGGCTCGGGCATCAGCGGGGGCTGGGCCGCCAAAGAATTCTGCGACCGCGGACTCAGCACCCTGGTGCTGGAACGGGGCCGCTCGGTGAAACACGGCGAGTACCCCACGGCCACTAAAAATCCCTGGGACTTTTCCCACCGCGGCCAGTTTCCACCGATGGAAAAGCAGGCCAATCCCATCGCCGACCGCTGCTACGCCTTCGAACCGGCCACCGAGCATTTCTTCGTCAAGGACGAAGAGCACCCCTACGTGCAGGAAAAGCCCTTCGATTGGATTCGCGGCTACCAAACCGGGGGAAAGTCGCTGATCTGGGCGCGGCAAACGCAGCGGTGGAGTAACTACGAGTTTGAAGCTCCCGCCCGCGACGGCTTCGCGGTGGACTGGCCCATCCGGTACCAAGATTTGGCCCCGTGGTACTCCCACGTTGAAAAGTTCGTTGGCATTAGTGGCAACCGCGACGGCATCAAAAACCTGCCCGACAGCGAGGTGCTACCTCCGTTCGATCTCAACTGCGTGGAGAAGCACATTCAGACGAAGCTGCGCGAGCACTACGACGACCGGCCGGTGATTATCGGGCGCTGCGCCCACCTCACCGAGCCGCAGGACATTCACCGACAGCAGGGGCGGGCCCAGTGCCAGGCGCGGCACCTGTGCTACCGCGGCTGTCCCTACGGAGCCTACTTTAGCTCCAATTCGTCTACCCTGCCCTGGGCGGCCAAAACCGGTCACCTCACCCTGCAACCCGATTCGGTGGTGCATTCTATAATTTACGATGAGCAACTGGGCAAAGCCCGGGGCGTGCGGGTGGTGGATGCCCACACCAAAAAAATGACCGAGTACTACGCCCGCATCATCTTCGTGAACGCCGCCGCCCTCAACACCAACCTGATTCTGCTAAACTCCACCTCGTCGCGCTTTCCGGACGGACTGGGCAACGACCACGGGCTGTTGGGACGCTACGTGGCTTTCCACAACTACCGGGGCAGCATGCTGGCCACCTTCGAGGGCTACGAGGATGGCTACTACTACGGCCGTCGTCCCACCAGTGCTTTCATTCCTTCGTTCCGAAACGTGTTTCGGCAGGATACGGACTTTCTACGGGGCTACATGGTGGCGTTTAGCGCGGCGCGACAGGACTGGCGACGCGGACTGGCGGAAGAAGGCCACGGAGCGGAGTGGAAAGAGCAACTGCGTGCGCCGGGCCCCTGGCAGGTGTTCATGATGATGCAGGGCGAAACCGTGCCCCAGCACGACAACCACGTCCGATTAAGCGACACCGCGCAGGACGCCTGGGGCATTCCGCAGTTGGTGACCTCGGTAGGCTACACCGACAACGACGAACAACTGCTACAGGACTTTCTGGTGCAGGGAGCCGAGATGCTGGAGAAGTCGGGCTGCCGCGATATCAAGACCATCGACAGTAAGCAGTCGCCCGGTCTGGACATCCACGAGATGGGCGGAGTGCGCATGGGCCACGATCCGAAAACCTCACTGCTCAACCGCTGGAACCAGTTGCACCAGTGCAAGAACGTGTTCGTGACCGACGGAGCCTGCATGACCTCAGTGGGTAACCAGAACCCCTCGCTCACCTTCATGGCCCTCACCGCGCGGGCGGTGGATCGTGCCGCACAGGAGATGAACCGGGGAAATTTGTGATGGGTTACCCGCAGTTCACGTTTTATACCGCTGAAATCTATTATACTCTTTGATTCGTTGCCGGTGAACAATCGTACGATAAAAGCTTGCCTACTTCTCTTCGGGCTAATTGGCTTACCTCAACCGAAGTGCGCTGCCCAAGAAAGCGCTCGTAACGACTACGACGTGGTGGTGGTGGGAGCCACTCCCGCGGGCATTGCCGCCGCCATCAACGCCGCCCGCTACGACCATACGGTTTTGCTCGCTGAGGAATACGCCCAGGTCGGGGGACTGATGACCTCCGGGCTTTCGTTCACCGACTTCATCTCCTACGAAGTGCTGGGCGGCACTTTTCTGGATTATACCCAACGAGTGGAAGCGTACTACACCGACGAGTACGGTTCGGGCTCTGAGCAACACCGGGCTTCGCACGGAGGCATCCATGCCGAACCACACGTAACGCTCCAAATCTTTCGTGAGATGCTCAGTGAGTACAAAGGCATCACCGTTCGGACGAACGTTCGGCCAGTTGAGGCAACCTCCCGCACCGGAAGCGACAGTGCCAAAACCATCCGGTCGGTAACGTTGTCCGATACGCAAACGGGAGACACAATCTCAGTGCAAGGAAAAATCTTTGTCGACGCCACCTACGAAGGAGACCTGGCCGCCCGGGCCGGGGCCGACTATTGGGTGGGCCGCGAGTCGCGCGAAGCGTACGGAGAATTTCTGGCCGGTAAAATCTTCTACCGCTACGGCGTCATTCTGCCCGGCAGCAACGGCACCGCCGACCAGAAAATTCAGGGCTACAACTTCCGGCCCATCATGACCGACAATCCGACGAACCGGGTGCTGGTGCCTCAGCCGCCCAACTACCGCCGGGAAGATTACGTGGGCATTGCCGAAGTGCTCCAGCAGGGTAAGGTGTCGCAGGTGTTCGTCGAAAAGGGCAATGACGGCTTGTTTCGCACCCAACTGCTGCCCAACCGCAAGGCCGATGTAAACGACATCAAAAATGCGCCGGTACGCATGGCTTTGCTGGGCGAAAACTACGCCTATCCGGAAGGGAATGCCATAACCCGGCAGGCCATTGTGGAGCGCCATCGGAACCACCTACTGGGGATGCTCTATTTCGTGCAAAACGACGCTGCGGTGCCCGAGCCGTTCCGCATGGAAGCCCGGCAGTGGGGCCTGGCGAAGGATGAGTTTGTTGATTCTGATCACTTTCCCTCGCGGCTCTACATCCGTGAGGCGCGCCGCATCCGGGGGCACTACGTGTTCACCCAGAACGATATCAACACCATTGGTAACACGCTCATCGTACAGCCCAAGGAAGATGCTATCGCTATCGGCGACTACGCTCTTAACTGCCACGGGGTGGGGCCCGCCACGCTGCACCCCGACGGTGGCCGACGGTGATTTCAACTTCATTCCGGCGCCCTTCCAAATCCCTCTGGGAGTGATCGTCGCCCAGGGTTTTGATAACCTGTTGGTTCCGGTGGCGGTGTCGGCCAGTCACGTGGGCTTCAGCGGCCTTCGGCTGGAGCCCACCTGGACGGCCCTGGGGCAGGCGGCGGGGATTGCCGCGCACGTCACCATTCAAACCGGCACGTCGGTGCCCGAAGTACCCGTACGGGTGGTGCAAAAGCTACTGCACCAACACGGAGCGAAAACTACCTATATTTCAGACGTAGCGGCTGATTCGAAGTACTTTAAAGCCGCACAATGGCTAGGTGTACACGGTTTTATGCATGATGTATACGCAATGGACTCGCTGGAAATGCGAGGCGCACAAACCTACAAGAGCTTGCGTGGCACGCAGTACGCGCAGGCCTATCCCTTTCACGCACTACAGCCGGAGCGCCCCGTCCCGCCAGATCTGGTGGAAGCATGGGCCGCCCACATTACGGATGGTCCCGCTCGGGAGAGTATCCTTACTTACTACCAGAAAAATCAGCCGACGATGGGTGAATTACTGCTGAGGATTGCGGGCTTAAAAGAATTCAAGCCGCCTTCCCTCGAGTAATCATCCAATCGGTTTCACCACAGTTTTAGAAAAAATCAGTTTGGCTGAGCCAATTTTTGCACTACCTGTATCATCGAGTCGTGCTGCTCTTCCATCTGCTCAATCAACCAAAACTGATTACGCGCCCGGTCTAAGTTGTGGTTAGGGTACCCGATTTTATAATAGGTATCCCCATCCAGATAATCAGTCAGCATACGCACTCCCATGATAAAAGTCATGTAGCGGGCTGATAACGGCAAATACTTGATTTCTTCGGCCGTTAAGAAAGCCCTTGCTTCGGCCAGATAGCCTTCGGCAAAGGCCTCGTAATACGGCAGATGAAACCGCACCTGGCTCAGCTCGGCTTCGTCTTCGGCGGCGGTGCTGGCCACCGTGCGGATGGCATCACCGAAGTCGTGCAGCACCGAACCGGGCATCACCGTGTCCAGATCCACCACGGCGCGCGCCCGATGGGTCACCGGATCGAGCAGCACGTTGTTGAGTTTGGTATCGTTGTGGGTGATTCGTAAAGGAATCTGTCCCGAATCAATCAGTGCGTGCAAGCGAAGCATTTCGGGAGCGCGTTGCCGGACAAAAGCCACTTCGGCCGAAACCAGAGAAGCACGTTGCGCACGATTGGCCACGAGAGCCTGCTCGAAGTAGGTGAGGCGGTTGGCCAGATGGTGAAACCTCGGGATGGTCTCAATGAGCGGATCGCCAGGCAGGTCCAGCAGTAGCGCCTGAAACTGACCGAAGGCGCGTCCGGCCTCGCGGGCGGGTGCGGCCGAAGGCGTGATGTCGTAGGCCACTCCGCCCTCGATAAAGGTGAACACGCGCCAGTAATTTCCGGCAGCATCCTGATAACAAAACCCTCCCTGACGGGTGAGAACCAGTTGGAACGTCGTGAGCGATGGGTGATCAGACAGCGCAACAGTCAGGTGCTGCGTGACACGATAAATATTACGCATCATTCCCTCCACGTCGGTAAATACTGCGTGGTTGATGCGCTGTAATAAAAAAGCAGTGCTCTGCGCATCATGCACTTGAAACGTGTCGTGAACGTGTCCCGAACCGAAGGGTTGAATATTAAACGGCCCCTCGAGTTGAAAGTGCGCAAGGATGCTTTTGGCTATATCATTATCCGCTGCACTGCCCGTATTGCTTAACTTTCGCCCCACAGCCGTTCCGGATACACTCCCTGCTGCACCAATTCTTTGAACCGCTGCTGCGCTACGGCTTTGTCGGCCTGATAGGTGACTCCAAACCAGCGGTCGGGCGTGGTGATGACTTTCACTTTGGCGATCTGCCGCTGGATCACCTCGTTCATTACGAAGGGCAGGTAAAACTCTGATTTCAACTCCTGACCCCGCTCCCGGATAAAATCTTTGAAGTACGCTTCAAAGTAGGCAAAGGCCGATGGAGCAAAGCCCATCAGATTCATCGATACCGTTTCTTCTGCGGTGAGCGGCACAGTTTGGCCATTCTCTTCGTACACGATGTTTCCACCGTCGGTGCGGTAGATGCGGGTGCGCTCGGTGACCTGCTGTAGATACCCCTCGGCATCAATCTGGCACACCCCGCGCGACACGTGACCGTGTTCGGAGAGCGTATTCTCCAGTCGGTAGCCCAGCAGACAGTACTCGTGCGCATCGACCGCCAGATCGGTGAGGTAATCGCCCATGAGTTGAAACGACTTTGCACCGTAGTAGTCGTCGGCGTTGATCACCGCGAAGGGTTCGTGCACCTTGGCGGCCGCCACCAGCACGGCGTGGCCCGTGCCCCAGGGTTTCACGCGCTCGGCTGGCACCGCCACTCCATCGGGCACCTGATCAACCTCCTGCAACACGTAGTCTACCTCGATGCGGTCGGTGAAGCGGGACAGAATGGTCTGCTTGAAGTCTTCCAGAATGGCTTCGCGCACCACGAACACCACCTTACCGAACCCGGCCCGCCGGGCATCGTAGACCGAATAGTCAATAATCGTTTCGCCCGACGGCCCGAAGGGGTCCATCTGCTTCAAACTTCCGTAGCGGCTACCTAGTCCGGCCGCCATCACCAATAATGTAGGTTTTTTCATTGAGATACTTCGTTTTCGGACTGCGTACTGATGCGCGTCCAGGCTTTAAATAACAAAAAAGCGGCACTTGCGGCCACGGCAGTCAGCACTATCGCCAAAGTATACCGACCGTAAATCCACTGTCCGGTAGCAAATAGCGTACTGTATACCGCGGTCACTCCCAAAAACATGCACAAAATTCCCCAGGGAACATCCCACGCAGCGTTGGGTTCTTCCAGCGGCTCACCCGCTTGCTGCGCTTCTTCCACGATCGGCTTCCAGCCCGGCCCGCCCGGATGCACCAGCCGGTAGAATTGCCGCAGCGTGGCCCGGTCGGTGGGGGGAGTGAGAAAGGTAACCGTTAGCCAGCCCACCGTGGTGATACCCACGCCCCAGAGCAGCTTCGCGCCGGTTCCCAGCGGCTCCAGCCCCAGCATCGGGTGAAAAATTTCAAGGTACAAGGCCACTAAGAAGGAAATTAGCATGGCGGCAATTTCGCTGTAGGCGTTGATGCGCCACCAGAACCAGCGCAGGATAAAGATCAGCCCGGTACCCGCCCCCACTTGCAATAGGATATTAAACGCTTGCAACGCATTGCTTAGCAGGAGGGCAAAGATCAGGGTAGCCACCATCAGACCGACCGTGCTGATCTGCCCGGCCCGCACCAGCTGCCGTTCGGTGGCCTGCGGATTCATGAACCGCTGGTAGAAATCGTTTACAATATACGACGACCCCCAGTTCACCTGCGTAGAGATCGTCAACATAAAGGCCGCGATCAGCGAAGCCACCACCAGACCCAGAAAGCCGGTGGGCAAAAAGCTGAGCATGGCCGGATAGGCAAAATCGTTCTGCACGTACTGCACGGCAATATCGGGGAAGGCGGTGCGCATAGATTCCACCGTAGGAAAGACAATCAGTGAGGCCAGGGCCACCAGAATCCAGGGCCAGGGCCGCAGGGCGTAGTGGGTGGCGTTAAAGAACAGCGTAGCAGCGATGGCTCCGCGTTCGTCCTTGGCCGCCAGCATGCGCTGGGCCAGGTAGCCCCCACCGCCGGGCTCCGCCCCCGGGTACCACACGCTCCACCACTGCACCGCCAGCGGCAGCACCAGCAGGGTGATCACCGCGTCACTGTCCGAGAAGTCGGGCAGCAGGGCTAGTTTGTCCACCACCCGCTCGTGGGTGATCAACTCGGTGAGTCCGCCCACCTCGGGCAGGTTCACGATGATCATCGCCGCGCCCACCGCCCCGATCATCGAAATAAAGAACTGGAAGAAGTCGGTGAGCAGAATGCCCTTGAGTCCGCCGACGGTGCTGTAGACGGCCGTGATGGCCAGCGATACGGCCAGGGTTTGAAACGCCGACCACTGTAGCATCACCGCCCCGATTTTAATAGCCGCCAGCGACACCGAAGCCATCACCATCACGTTAAAAAAAACGCCGAGGTATAGCGCCCGGAATCCGCGCAGAAAAGCCGCCCAGCGACCGCTGTAGCGCAACTCGTAGAACTCAATGTCGGTGAGCACGTTGGAGCGCCGCCACAGCTTGGCGTACACAAACACGGTGAGCATGCCCGTGAGCAAAAAGGCCCACCACGCCCAGTTGCCCGCCACCCCGTTTTGCCGCACAATGTCGGTCACCAAATTGGGCGTGTCGCTCGAGAAGGTGGTGGCCACCATCGACACTCCCAGCAACCACCAGGGCATATTGCGGCCCGACAGAAAAAAGTTAGCGGCGCTTTTGCCGGCCGTACGGGCCGCGTAGAGGCCAATGAGAAGTGAAATGGCGAAGAATCCGAAGATAATTGCCCAGTCAATGGTTGCGAGCGCCATAGGGGAGAGGAAGAGAAAACGGTCTGGTTAGCTTAGACGACCAAACCTAAGAAAAAAAACGGGATTTACCCTCCGCTATATTGAAAGGGAGAATTAGGGATTTGCCAAAAAATCAACCATAATTGCCCGTCTGTTCGATCCTGCTGACCTATGCCTATTCCGATGACCTACTATTTTCGCGGTATCACCTTGTTTTTGCTAATCATCCTGGGCGCGTGCCGAACAAATCCAGCTCCCTCGGCCGAAACCGAACGCTGGCAAACGCAAGCCGAACAGATCACCATTTATCGGGATGATTTTGGCGTGCCCCACGTATACGGAAAAACCGACGCCGACGCGGTGTTCGGACTGCTCTACGCCCAGTGCGAGGACGATTTCAACCGGGTGGAACAGAACTACCTGTGGGCTATAGGCCGACTGGCCGAAGTAGAAGGGGAAACGGCTTTGTATAGCGACTTGCGGGCCAAGCTGTTTATGACGCAGGAAGAGGCCGTGGCGCACTACGAAAGCAGTCCGGACTGGCTCAAGAAGCTCTGCAACGCCTGGGCCGACGGCATCAACTACTACCTGCACACCCACCCCGCGGTGCGTCCGCGTTTGCTCACCCGCTTCGAGCCGTGGATGCCGATGTACTTCAGCGAAGGCTCCATCGGCGGCGACATTGAGCGCGTGTCTACCCGGCAGTTGCAAGCCTTCTACGAAAACACTCCGACGATGCCGGAACGCGAAGCGGAACCGGCGGTGGAGGAACCGCAGGGATCGAACGGCATTGCCATTGCGGGCGAACTCACGCAGTCGGGCCACGCAATGCTGCTGATTAATCCGCATACTTCTTTCTTTTTCCGGGGCGAGGTGCACGCGGTGAGCGAGGAAGGGCTAAACGCCTACGGGGCCGTTACCTGGGGGCAATTTTTTGTCTACCAGGGCTTCAACGAAACCACCGGCTGGATGCACACCTCCACCTACACCGACGTGATCGAACGAGTTTCGCGAAACCATCGCGCAGCAGGGCGATAGCTTGGTGTATCAGTACGGTGACGAGTGGCGACCGGTAGAGACCTACGAAGTGACGCTGAACTATAAAAACGGAGATAACCGGAAAGAGCGCACCTTTACGGCCTACCGTACCCACCACGGCCCCATCACCCACCAGGAAGACGGTCAGTGGGTGGCCACCGCCCTGATGTGGGAACCGGTGAAAGCCCTGGAGCAGTCCTACACCCGCACCAAGCAGCGCGGTTACGATGACTTTCGCAGCATGATGGACATCCGCACCAACTCCTCCAACAACACCGTGTACGCCGATGCGGAGGGCAACATCGCCTACTTCCACGGCAACTTCATTCCCCGCCGCGATACCACTTTTAACTATACGCAGTCAGTGGACGGAAGCAACCCCCAGACCGACTGGCAGGGACTGCACACCGTGGACGAGAGCATCGTGGTGCACAATCCGGCGAACGGCTGGATTCAGAACTGCAACTCTACGCCCTACACCGCCGCGCTGAGAGTTCAGTCCGAAGCGCAGCGACTATCCCAACTACATGTCGATTGATCGGGAAAACTTCCGGGGCGTGCACGCCATCGGCTTGCTGCGCGACCGCAAAGGCTACACCCTGGATAGCCTGATAAAACTGGCCTACGATCCGTACCTGCCCGCCTTTGCGGCGCTGATTCCGGGACTGATTGCTGCCTACGATGCTTCGGGCAGCAACAAAGCCCTCAGTGCCCCCATTGAGGTGCTGCGGGCGTGGGATTTCACCACCTCGGAGGAATCGGTGGCTATGACGCTGGCGCATTACTACGGCACCCAGCTACCAGCAAGAAGGTGAGTCGCCGTCGGGACTCACCCCGATGGAGCGTATCCAGTACTACGGCACCGAATCGCCCCCGGCCGAGCGGTTAGAGATGTTTGCCGAGGCGGTGAACAAGTTAGAAAGACGATTTCGGCAACTGGGAAATGCCCTGGGGCGAAGTGAACCGCTACCAGCGCCTAAGCGGAGCCATTGACCTGGACCTTTGACGACGATCAGCCCAGCACGCCCATTGGCTTTGCTCCCGGACAGTGGGGAGCGTTGGCCTCTTTCGCGGCGCGGAACGATGGCTACACCAAGAAAATCTACGGCACCAGCGGCAACAGCTTCGTGGCGGCGGTGGAGTTTGGCGACAGCGTGCGGGCGAAGAGCATTCTGGTGGGCGGACAAAGTAGCGACCCCGAATCGCCCCACTTCGACGACCAGGTGGAGCCCTACGCCGACGTGCAATTTAAAGACGTGCCCTACTACCGCGCGGCGGTGGAGGCTAGGGCGCAGGAAACCTATCAACCCGGAAAACGAAACTGATTGAAAGTATGAGTACTCAAAGAACCACCGGCATGACGATGCGCATTATTCACCGCTACCTGGGCTTCTTCCTGGTGGGCATCATGGCGGTGTACGCCATCAGCGGGGTGGTGCTGATTTTCCGCAATACGGATTTCCTGAAACGCGACAAGCAGGTAGAAAAAGTGCTGGAACCAAACCTCTCGCCGGAGGAGGTGGGCAAACAGTTAAAGATCAAAGAGTTGAAGGTGATCCGGCAGGAGGGCGAGGTTATCTACTTTAGGGAGGGCAGCTACGATCAAGCAAGCGGCGAGGCAGTGTACCTGACCAAAAGCTTGCCCCTGGTGCTGGACAAGATGACCAAGCTGCACAAGGCCAATACCGACCATCCGCTGTTTTGGCTCAACATCTTCTTCGGGGGTGCGCTGCTGTTCTTCGTGGTGTCGGCCTTCTGGATGTTTAGACCCGCCACCTCGGTGTTTAAGAAAGGGCTGTACTTCACGCTGGGAGGTATCGTGCTAACGGTGATGTTGTTGTTGGTGTGAGCGTCCGATTTTGGAAGACTCAAAACCTTTTTGTGCTTCATCGTGACAGCTTTCGCCCGCTCTTTTTCGGACGACGATTCGCCGGGCGAAGACTCACTAGCTTCTGTGGGGTGCCGCCGTGGCCCGGTTTGTTCCTCTTTTCTTATCTTTCTTTATGTACTCACTGATTCTGCCTCTCTCTTCCGCAGTCAAAGGACGTGGGTCAACGTAAAAATCTACCTCTTGTGGTTCGTGTATGTGTTCCATAGCTACTTGTTTTTGAGGTACTCTCTGGAGCGTTCCATGCTGAGCGCGTTTGCAGCGCGTCACAAATCGTATCATTTCTACTCGTGGCTGGTGCCTCACAGGGCTGCTTAAGCCACTAATGTGTATCATTCTATTTTGGCATTCGGATTCATTTCCTCGATATAAAAGATGCCATCATACAGATCAGAAAGTTTACCTCTGATGTAATCAGGCCGCCACACTCTCATTCTCCTGTCCTCGTGCAGCCAAGGATCAGATTCTTCTTTGAGACTGAGAAAAGCATACTGATGACCGATTTGCTTTAGTTCAAATTCAAAGCTAGTGCTGTCTGCTGGTTCAAACGGATAAGATTGAAAGGTGAAGTCCTGAGCCTCTGAATCATATTTAAGCGAGGTAGACATTCCTGAATATGAAGTGAAACCAATCGAGTACAGTTCTTCACCTAAACTATCGAAAAGGATTTCACCCATGGGGTATTGGCGAATTTCTGGCTTCCACCCCTCAGTCTCAACTTCGTACAAAGTATCAGTTTTTACAATGTGTCCATTAGCCGCCCAAATGATCAACTTCTCGGCTTCGTGTTTTTCATTCAATAACCATAAGCAGTTTTTTGCCATTTGGATATCCCTATAGTTGTTGTCAACCATATCATTTTCACGATCAATCCACCAGTGCCAGCAATGCAGTACGAAACCTCTAATGTTATCAAGTTCTTGAATCCAAAAGGAATCAATCTGCTTGTTATAAATTTCCTTTGATACTGTTTCAAGTATTCTTAAAAACCTATCCTGATCATCGGCCGTAAGTTCTTGATCGTGAAATTTATCCATTGCCTCCTGCAACGTATTGTTGAAGAAATTCATATTAGTAATACTGACAGAAACATTGTGAAATCGGACAATAGAATCCAATGCGGGAATTAACTCTTCTTTTGAAACTCTAGTAAGCTGCTGATTGTCAAAACCGGCCAAAATGATTGGGTTGCTGGTGTCTTGTGATTCTTCTATCGTTTGAAATAAATTCTCGCACATTTGACTCTGTGACCAGAAGACATACATTTGGTTGAGGACATTCTGATATTCTTTATTTCCATTCACGTAATCACTCCACGCTTTGTTAACACCAAAGAAATCTGCTTCAAACGCCAGTATATTAAAGCCCATCTCCTCATGGAGAAACTTAACCATTCTTGACTTAGCCAAATATGTTGAGCCATCACCGTGTTCCTGCTCACCTAATAAAACCACCCTTGAATTTCCAATTGCTTTCTTTAAGGGCTCCAAATCGGAATAATCAGCATCAGTTGGATTAATTGAACGTATTTCAGAAGCGTTGCTTTTGAGCCAGTCACTTTCATCACTCTGTCCACAAGATACTAAAATGGCAACAATGAAGTATATCAATACTTTCTTCATCAACAATAAACATCTATTTGCATCCCGTTAATGCAGCCATCAGGCCGGGTTTGGTTGTTCTGATCTTCCTAGCATTAACAGGCTGACTTGGGGCGACAAGTGCTCATGCTCAACTTTCTCCGGCTGGCGGGGGCCGCCCCGCGGCTGCATGATGTTAGGGCTCGTTTTTTTCATCCTTACCGTTACGGGAAGTACTTGTAGACATCTTTCCTCGGCAGAAATCTGATGAAATCTACTGTAGTCTCTTCAATCGCTAGACCTATCCCGTCTTTCCATTCTTAATAGCGTATGCCATCGCCAAATCTTCGGCCTCTTCCCCTTTCAACATTTTGATTTTAATTCCCAACTCATTAGCCAATGCGATGAGTTGCGTCATGTCAGCATCAGATTCACTCAATAGTATAGCCGTTGTCATGTCTTATTGCGTTTTATCTTAATGCGAATCGCTAGTTGAAAATAGGCAGACAAAGCAAGATCATAGCGGCAGTCAGCCTGCCGAAGACGTGCACTAATAGCCCTTGTCTGGAACGTATCTTGGCACCGGATTGAATGCCGGTTTTCTGATCAATCCAGTTGAAAAAGGACTCAATGGGTTGTCTAACTCGGCTTACTGCGGTAGAAATAAGCCGTCCATCCGCGCCAATGTCCTGTTCCCCCTTCTTTTTTTTTCTGGGGGTATACAAAGTTACTCGCGCTTGCTCAATAAGTTCTTCGGCCAGTTGTTTATCGCAGTACGCTTTGTCCAAGAAAAGCTGACGATTGCTGAGTTGAGAAAATATCTGCCGCATAGCGCTCAAATCGTGCTGCGAAGCCGGGGTCAGTTGTAAATACTCCGGCAAGGGCAATGCCTTTTCACGCCGAAAGCCTAGCGTATGTAGCTTTACGCCGTAGTAAGTAAGCTTTTTGGAAGCACAGTAACCCTGATTGCAGAGTTCAGGGGCGACTTTAGCTGAGTAACTACGAGACCTTTGGGCCAACACAATAGGCATAGAGTCCCCCAAACTAGTCCCCAAATCCACCCCGTCCAGTTCGACTTCGGACAGTACGCTTGACAAAAGTACCGGAAATACCGAAACCAAGCGGTTCAGACGTTTGTTGAACTGCTGATAGCCCGGTAAACGGGGGAACCACGATAGCCAGTATTTTTTGATATGACTGTGCATTTGCTTAGTGGTAAACTTTTCATCCTCTAGCATAGCGAATAAAAATATGGTGATCACCTCCTGATCAGTGAAAACTGGGTTATGATGGTTGCTAAAGCGTTGGCAATGCAAACCTAATTCCGTATCATAGCGTCTACATACATAGAGGTAGAGGGCTACTAATCTTTCTTCTTTGTTCACATATCGAAGATAGAAGCTTTCTGCCTCTTTTCAATACTTCCCAACTGGCGATTCGCATCTTAAATATCAGTTATCTAATCGTCTTCTCAAATGAGCCTTAACGGGGGGCGGCTAAGAGACGTGCGCCTTTCTTAACGCAAATCTGTCACCCGTGGCCTGTCTTTTGTTGAATGTATAATTCTTCATTTTAACGTGTCAATCGCATGTTTTCTTAGCCATTGTTAGCGGCAGTGCTTTTTAATTTCTCTTTTTCCAAGTCGTCAAGACGTTGTTCGAGTTGTTGGATTTGCTTGTCCTTTTCTTCAAGCTGACGAGACATCCGTTTTGCGTCCCAAGCAACATAAACTCCAGCAGCAGCTATGACTAATATAATCATGGCATTAATGGTCGCAATGATTGTCTTGACTCTTGTCCAGTTGTTTCTCCTCTTTCGGATAATTGTCTCCTGGCGGTATCCGTCTCGCGACAAAAATAAGCATCCATGAAAAGTAATATGATAATATTCAAGGTCATTTGGCTTTCCGTCTGTCTTGCCGTGTTGCATACCGATATAACCGTCAAGGCAGAGCTTGTCAAGTACTAATTGTAAATGTTTGTCTGATGTGTCAAATGATAGGTTTTCTTTAATGTCAGTGTGTGATTCAGGGTGTAGCTCGTCATTGTCGAGATAGATCAAAATACTGTCTAGAATGTCGTCTGGTGCCATTATATTTTTTTGCATTACCGCCAACAATTGTATAAACGCAATTGTGTTTATATGCAATATAGCAATATGGTTGCTGTTCAAACAAGGTGTCTTGAGAATTCTTATACATATGCTAACTTGAAATAGCACTATGTTACCAAAAGCGTTTGTAAATGCTTACAAACATTTGTCAGATTGTTATAAACATAGCGAGTTACACCGTCATTGGAAAGTCACCCGCTACAAAAAGGAGAATCATTTTTCTATCCGAATGACTTCTTTCTGTAAAGCTCTGGTGGCAAAGCGTCACGCCCTGACTGACCCATCCAACCCGCCTCTACTCACCGCTCCTTCTCAAAACTATCCCCCTGACTAACTTTCCGGCACCGTTACGCGCGGGAGCGGTGGGTCAATCGATGTTTTGGGCACCGCTCCGGGCGGGAGCGGTGGAGTAAAGGTGATTTTTGATACCGCTCCGGGTGGAGCGGTCCTGAAAGGCGCAAAGACACAGCTTCGTTTGCCCAAAAAATTACGCGGGTAGGGTTTGGCCGCAAAAGGGTTGGCTCCTCAATGTCAACCGAAGTACTTTAGCCTCCGCAAACCACCAGTACGTATGAAGAATTTAGCCAAAGAAATTGACTTAGCGGGCATTATCCTGCGCAACGTGAACCAACCCCGCATCAAGGAAGCCCTGGCCACCTACGGCTACGATGAAGCGCGCTTGAAGGAAGCGCAG
>CAWHXE010000017.1:0-358412 GCA_963833215.1 uncultured Cytophagales bacterium
CCCGTCTTTCCATTCTTAATAGCGTATGCCATCGCCAAATCTTCGGCCTCTTCCCCTTTCAACATTTTGATTTTAATTCCCAACTCATTAGCCAATGCGATGAGTTGCGTCATGTCAGCATCGGATTCACTCAATAGTATAGCCGTTGTCATGTCTTATTGCGTTTTATCTTAAATATCAGTTATCTAATCGTCTTTTCAAGTGAGCCTTAACGACCGAAGCGAGCTGCTGGGCTGGATTGTTGGCATTTGTCTTTCAAATTATCAATTTTGCTGCTTAAGGCAACTGGCTTTCCCGCTTAATTTCAGAGGCCTAGCGGCTGCTTTATGTTGGCGTGTCGTTGTTTAATCTTTTCAGCTATTTTTCCACATTGTTCTTTATTCCCAGATACACCAATCACCTCGGTTTCTATGTAATAGAGTCTATCAGCAATCTCGCTTCCTGATTTTTCACTCATTGTCAAATTCAAAATCTGTGGAACATAGCTTCTATACTCATCTCTAGGTGCCATGTCGTTTATTCCTATTGGATCCCAATCTTCCCAAAGTATCTTATCAATCTCATTGCTTACTTTGGATCTGATTTCAAAGTTATTCAAATCATATGGTTGCTTATCTTCTTCAAAATCAGATTCATAGTCTCCCCAATCCATAAAAGCATAATATTTTGTCATCGCATCAAAATGCGAATCAGCATCAAACGAGTGAATTATCTTTGAATTTGGTTCTAATAGCTTCCTTGATTCCGCTCCTAATTTACCCGAGAAGCACAACATGATTAATCCATCGGAATCTTCCCAAATATCGTGTTTAACTTTAGCCATTTTATTCTTTTCAATGCACGCCAACAATTGTATAAACGCAATTGTGTTTATATGCAATATAGCGATATGGTTACTGTTTAAACAAGGTGTCTTGAGGATTCTTGTACATATGCTAACTTAAAATAGCACTATGTTGCCAAAAGCGTTTGTAAATGCTTACAATCATTTGTCATATTGTTATAAACATAGCGAGTTACACCGTCATTGGAAAGTCACCCGCTACAAAAAGGAGAATCATTTTTCTATCCGAATGATTTCTTTCTGTAAAGCTCTGGTGGCAAAGCGTCACACCCTGACTGACCCGTTCAGCCCACATTTGCGCAACGAGCCCCAACTGCTCGAGGTCCTAGGAATGACGGTGACGACCTGACACTAAGAGCCAATCGGTACTCACGAATCCAGGGCAGGTAATTGTCGCGGTGAATCAGTCCAAATACGGTGTTCTCGTAACCCTTCCTCCAGGCGACGGGCTCTTTGGCTTTTTTGTGGGGGGCTTCACTTAAATTCGTAGGCGGGTAGCTGGCCGCCCCGGTCTTCTGTCCAGTCGATTCCCTGCTGGTCAGTTGACTGAGTGCATAAGCTGTGCTTATAGACAAATAGATTTTATCAATAGCGTTTATCGTACTTGTCAGCGATGATTGTTGTAACTTTGGGGGGTTAAACCCTCAAAATCGTTTTATCATGGAAAACAACGAACATCGCAACACTCCCGAAGACGCCAACCACAAAGTCTGGGAGGTAAACGAATCGAACCGCTGCCCGTTTATGGGCGGCGACACCAAGTATACGGCCGGTAGCGGCACCTCAAACCGCGACTGGTGGCCCAACCAACTAAATCTTAACATTCTCCGCCAGCATTCTTCTCTGTCGGACCCAATGGGCAAAGACTTTAACTACGCTGAAGAGTTCAAAAAACTGGACCTGGCCGCCGTGAAGCAAGACATCGTCGACCTGATGACCGACTCGCAGGAATGGTGGCCCGCCGACTACGGACACTACGGGCCGTTCTTCATCCGCATGGCCTGGCACAGCGCGGGCACCTACCGCATCGGCGACGGACGGGGCGGAGCCAGCTCCGGCTCCCAGCGCTTTGCGCCCCTGAACAGCTGGCCCGACAATGCCAACCTCGACAAGGCCCGGCTGCTGCTTTGGCCGATCAAGCAGAAGTACGGCAAGAAAATTTCCTGGGCCGACCTGATGGTGCTCACCGGCAACTGCGCCCTGGAGTCGATGGGCTTCGAGACCTTCGGTTTCGGTGGCGGACGAGAGGACATTTGGGAACCCGAGGAGGATATCTACTGGGGTGCCGAGGGCGAATGGCTGGGGAACAAGGAGCGTTACGAGGGAGGTGAACTAGAGAATCCGCTGGGCGCTTCGCACATGGGCCTGATCTACGTGAACCCGGAAGGCCCCCACGGCAACCCCGATCCCGCGGGAGCCGCGCGCGACATTCGCGAGACCTTCGGCCGCATGGCCATGAACGACGAAGAAACCGTGGCGCTGATTGCGGGCGGACACACCTTTGGCAAAACCCACGGCGCGGCCGACCCGATGGAGTTTGTCGGGGCCGAACCCGCCGGGGCCAGCATCGAGGAGATGGGAATGGGTTGGAAGAACACCTATGGAACCGGCAATGCTGGTGACACCATCACCAGCGGCATTGAAGGAGCCTGGACCCAGTCTCCGACCGAGTGGAGCAACTATTACTTCGAAAACTTATTCGCCTACGACTGGGAAGTGACGAAAAGCCCCGCCGGAGCGTATCAGTGGAAACCCAAGGGCGACGCCGGGGCCGGGCTGATTCCCGACGCCTTTGATCCGGCCAAGAAGCACGCGCCCTTTATGCTCACTACGGATATCGCCCTGAAGGTGGACCCGGCGTACGAGAAAATTTCGCGCCGCTTCTACGAAAATCCGCGAAGAGTTCGCCAACGCTTTCTCCCACGCCTGGTTCAAACTGACCCACCGCGATATGGGTCCGAAAGCGCGCTACCTGGGTCCCGAGGTGCCGGAAGAAGATCTACTCTGGCAAGACCCGGTGCCCGCCGTCACGCACGAACTGATCAACGACCAGGACGTTGCTACGCTGAAAGAGAAGTTGCTTAACTCCGGACTGTCAGTGTCGCAACTGGTGTCTACGGCGTGGGCATCCGCCTCCACGTTCCGTAACTCCGACAAGCGCGGGGGGGCCAACGGAGCCCGCCTTCGTTTGGCTCCGCAGAAAGATTGGGAAGTCAACAACCCGGCGCAACTATCGCAGGTACTAGAGAAACTGGAAGGCATCCGGCAGGAGTTTAACAACGCGCAGACGGGCAACAAGCAAGTTTCGCTAGCCGACCTGATTGTGCTGGGCGGCTGCGCCGGTATTGAAAAAGCGGCGAAGGATGCCGGACACGACATCACCGTGCCCTTCACTCCCGGACGTACCGATGCGTCGCAAGATCAGACTGATACCGAAGCCTTCGCCCCGATGGAGCCCAACGCCGACGGGTTTCGTAACTACTTCCGCAACCAGGATCACATATCGGCCTCCGCTGAGGAGATGCTCGTCGACCGGGCGCAACTCATGTCGCTAACCCCGCCGGAGATGACGGTGCTGGTGGGAGGCATGCGTGCCCTGAACACCAACTACGATCAGTCGAAGCACGGTGTCTTCACCGACCACCCCGAAACGTTGAATAACAACTTCTTCGTCCACCTACTTGATTTGGGGGTTAAGTGGCAAGCCACTTCGGAAAGCGACAAGGAGTTTGCCGGACAAGATCGGAAGACCGGCGAAAGCAAAGGAACGGGTACTCGAGTGGACCTGATTTTCGGCTCCAACTCCGAGCTTCGCGCCCTGGCCGAGGTCTACGCCTGCGAAGATTCACAAGAGAAGTTTGTGCGGGACTTTGTGGCCGCCTGGACCAAGGTGATGAACGCCGATCGCTTTGATCTGGCTTGATCCTAAATAGTTTGATATTAGCATAAAAGGTGGTCGGGAAACGGGCCACCTTTTTTTTGGGACAATCGGCTATTCCCTTAGCGTACGTAGCGATCTATCACCGCCTCCACCATCGCCTTAGCCTGCCGCAGCTCGGTCAGCGTGATGCCGTAGTGGGCCATCGCCAAACTCAGGTGCCCCAGATCGGCGTAGAAACTACTGGCCTGGGCGATCCACTCTTCCAGACATTCTTCGCGTTTGCCCAGCAGGTTGAGCGTCTCGTACATCTCCGCGTTGTTGCGAAACACCAGGCGGGCAATCAGCAGATGAAAAGTGTATAACGATTTGATTTCCTGAATTTCGTACTCCCGCTGCACCGGATCCAGCGAACCTTCTTCGGTAAAAGTTTCATCCAGCAACATCAGGGCGGATACTTGCTCAACGAGTTGCAGGTCTTCTTTCCAGTTAGCTTCGTTGTCATCTAACGATGCCACGTCCCGGCAAAGGGCGGGGCGGTCATACTGGTTTTCCAAGGCCATTTGGGCCAGTTGAAACGTAAGGTAAGTCTGGGTCATAACGATGTGGTTTGAGCGTAAGCGATAGCTCCAAAACTACACGCCTTAGCTTACCGACGCGTTGCAAGAACGCTGATTTTGGTATCGATGTACTGTTTCCATTAGATTTAGTAAATTTGCCTGACAATCCGGGACGAAACACCTATTTCCGGCGTTGTCCCCTCTGAATATCCGACGATTTAACATTTTATGCTAGCCATCAATAACCTATCCTACTACATCGGTAGCCGCCCCCTCTACGAAGGGGCCAACCTGCACGTGAAACCCAAGGACAAGATCGGGCTGGTGGGCCTCAACGGTACCGGCAAATCAACCTTGCTTAAACTCATCGTGGGCGACTACCAAACCGACGGCGGTGATATTAGCATGTCGAACGATTGCACTATTGGTTTTCTAAACCAGGACCTGCTTTCGTTTCAGTCGGACGACAGCATTCTGAACGTGGCCATGCAGGCCTTCGAGGAGGCATTGGCTATTGAGCACAAGATTGAGCGGGTGCTGCGGCAGATGGAAACCGACTACGACGACAAGCTGGTGGACAAGCTCACCCGCTTGCAGGAGAAATTCGAGATTCTGGAAGGCTACGCCCTGCAGGCTCGGGCCGAAGAGATTCTGGAGGGCATCGGCTTCAGCACCGCCGACCTGAAGCGGCCGCTGCGCGAGTTCTCGGGTGGCTGGCGCATGCGCGTGATGCTGGCCAAACTGCTGCTGGAAAAACCGTCTCTGCTGATGCTCGATGAGCCGACCAACCACCTCGATCTGCCCTCCATCCAGTGGATTGAAAACTACCTACGCTCCTACGAAGGCGCGTTTATCGTGGTGTCGCACGACCGGCAGTTTCTCGACAACACCGTGGAGATGATTGTGGAGGTGGCCCACGGACAGCTCACGCCCTACGCGGGCAACTATTCGTTCTACCTGGAAGAGCGCGAACTGCGGCGCGAGATTCAGCGCAACGCCTTTGAGAACCAGCAGCAGAAGATCAAGCAAACCGAACGCTTCGTGGAGCGCTTCCGGGCCAAAGCCACCAAGGCCAAGCAGGTGCAGTCGCGCGTGAAAGCGCTGGATCGCATGGATCGGATCAACGACGTGGTGGATGAGAACGCGACGGTGAACTTCAAGTTCAAGTTTAAGCGACAGTCCGGCCGGTGGGTCAGCGAGATCAAGGATATGTCGAAGGCCTACGGCGACATTGAAATATTTGAGGGGGCCGAATGCAGCATCGAGCGGGGCGACAAAATTGCGTTTATCGGGGCCAACGGTAAAGGCAAGTCCACCCTGCTGCGCATCATCGCGGGCACCGAATCTTTCGAGGGCGAACGGCAACTGGGCTACAACGTGGAAATGGGATTCTACGCCCAGCACCAGTTGGAGGCCCTGCACGTGGATAACGAAATTCTGGAAGAACTCAAGCAGGCCGGTAGCGAAAAAACTGAGCAGGAGCTGCGCGGCGTGCTGGGCTGCTTCCTGTTTATGGACGACGATGTCTTTAAAAAGATCAAGGTGCTGTCGGGAGGCGAGAAATCGCGCGTAGCACTGGCTAAAACCCTGATCGGCGAAGCCAACTTCCTGATCCTGGATGAACCGACCAACCACCTGGACATTCAGTCGGTTAACATTCTGATTCAGGCACTGCAGCAGTACCAGGGCACCTTCGTGATCGTGTCGCACGACCGGCACTTTATTTCACAGGTGGCCAACAAGGTGTGGTTCATTGAGAATAAAGAGGTAAAGGAATATCCGGGTACCTACGACGAGTACGTCTACTGGCAGTCGCAGCGCACGGTTAGCGCTCCTTCCCCATCGCCAAAAGCATCGGAAGCTCCCAAGAAAACGGTGTCAGAAGCAAGCGAAGCCAACCAAGCCCAGCAGCAGGAACTAACGCGTTTGCAGCGTGAGGTGCACGAAGTGGAATCCGAAATCACCACGCTGGAGAAAGAAAAGAAAAAGGTAGAACAAGCACTCGCCCAACCCGACGTTTACTCCGACAGCGATCGGCAGCAGGAGACGACCCAGCGATTCGCCGATGTTGAAAAGAAACTGGGCCAGAAAACGCAACAGTGGGAAACGCTGGCGCAGCGGGCCGAGGAACTGGAGACGGCCCTGGCGAAAGAATCATGAGGACGGAAGCGACTGTGTGGAGAATAAAAGTCAGCTTGTTGTGTGGTCTGGCGGTAGCCCTCGGTTGCGGCGTCGCTCTATCCGCGGAAGCCTCGAAGGATGAAGTTTACCACGACGAAACCTTTAATCCGAACGTGCGGACTATCCGCCTGCTCACTTCCGAAGGGCCGCTGTTCTCCTCCACCTTCGCCATCGATCAGCGCGAACCGGTGACGTTGGTCTTCGACGTGCTGGAACTGGACCCCAACGCTACTTACGGCGACTATTCGGTCAAGATTATTCACTGCAACGCCGACTGGCGCAAGTCGCGGCTCTACGACATGGATTTTCTGGGGCAGTTCAACGAGTTCCAGATTAACAACGAGCAGCTTTCGTTCAACACCAAAATTCCGTTTGGGCAGTACCAGTGGCAACTGCCGCGCGTGACGCAGTCGGGCAACTACGTGTTACAAGTATATCAGGGCACTAATGAAAACGATGTGCTGTTCACCAAGCGGTTTATGGTGTACGGTCGCACCGTGGGGGTGGGTGCGGAGGTGCTGCCGTCGGCCGATGTGGCCCGCCGTGCCACCAGCCAGCAGATCGAGTTTGTGGTGGACTACGGCGGTATTGACATTCCCAACCCCCAGCAGGACGTGTACGTGGTGGTGCGGCAGAACTACCAGTGGTTTAATGCGCTAGAAGGACTGAAACCTACCTTTGTGCGGGCCGGAGATCGGCAGCTTGAGTACCGCCCCTTTGATATGTCTAACAACTTCTACGCCGCCAGCGAGTTTCGCTTCTTCGATCTGCGCACGGTGAACGCGCTGGGGCAAAACGTCGGCAAGATTCTGCGCGAGAAGGTGCCCACCGAGGTGCTACTGCTGCCCGATCAGGACCGGTCGGGGCAGGCTTTCAGCCAATACGACGACCTAAACGGTGCCTACGTGATTGGCAACCTAGAACAGCAGGGTGGTGAGCTAACCGCCGACTACCTGCTCACGCACTTCTATTTGGAAGCCGACAATCCCGCGCAAGCTGACGTTTATGTAATTGGCGTCTTCAACAACAACGTGCTCAACCAAGAAGGTAAGATGATTTACGACGCTTCTTTGGGAGGCTACCGCACCACAATGCTGCTCAAGCAGGGATTCTACAATTACCTGTACTACGTGGATGGACCCGACAATCCCTACGCCTACGACGGCAACCATTTTCAGACGGAAAACCGTTACGAAATCTTCGTGTACACCCGCCCGATTGGTGCCCGGGCTGATCTGCTGATTGGTTATACTTCACTGCTGGCCAATGGGCAGAACCGGCAGCAGCGGTAAGCGGTGAAAGTATTTGATGGACTAGACTTTCAAGCATAGCTCAATAGCAGTTAAAGAATACTCTTAGTTCTATCGTATCGCTTGTCTCTGTTCTTATTTGATCAAAAGAGCGAGTCAATTCGGTTAAAACATCCTTAATTTTCTTTCCGTTACTGCTCTCATCAATGGTAAGTTCAATAAGAGCTTTTTCTGGCGACTCGGAATAGTAAGGCACTTCACCCCAATTAGAATAATGCCTCTTCAAGATTCGCTTTAGTTCGCTAATTGGATAACCGTCGTCAACGAATATCGAGTCCGATCCAATTTTGAGCAGGTTGTTTTCTCTTATGCATCCAACACCGTACACATAAGGTAAGATTCGCTTCTTAACTTGTCTGTCTTCAAGCTCTAAAACCAAATCTGTAGGAGTGAGGTCGTAGTTTCTAATTTTATTGGTTATCTGGCAAAAATTTAATTTGGTGGTATCTAACCCAATAAATTCTGAGTTAACTTCTGAAAATTCACGATCACTCGGGTAGTATTTAATCTCAGGTGCCCTACTCTCACAACCTAAGGTCAAAGTGACTGTAAAAGTGAAGATGATTTTTTCAAGATACGTAGACACGCGCGAATTCAAAAGTGAATCTAAGCTTCTTCCTGTTCGAATTCGTACTTGTGGGTGCTTTTGCCGGGGTCGGCACCGGCGATGTCGAGCATACCGAAGCCCTTGTAGGTAAAGGCTCCCAAGCCGTTGGTGAAAATAAACTCCTGCACTTTTTGGGCGGCGTAGAGAACGAACGGAAAGGTGTAGCCCCGCACTTCGTACTTCACGTCCTGATCGTAGAGCGGATAAATCCGGGCAAACTTCTTTTGCTTCTCGGCAATGCGAAGCAAATAGTCTTTGTCGGGTACCAACTGGAACTTATAGAACTGCTCCACCTCAGCGGCGGTGTACTGCCCCGACTGCTCCATCCGCAGCATGGTTGATTCGTACAGCAGATCAGAGAACGTATCGGTTTGGGGGGCAATAAACCGCTTCCCCCGGTCATCGTTGAACGAGGGTTTCACCAGCACCAGCGGAGAGATACACACGTACTTCATCGTATCCTGCATCTCGGGTTTTTCCTCTAACTCCACCCCTTCGGGCACCAGGGTCAACGTGCCGATTTCTATCTGGGGGAAGGAAAACAAGTGCTTCAGAAAGTAGTCGATCAGTTCTTTGCTGGAGGCAGAGAAGACCAGCGTGACCCGGCTGGAGTAGAAATGCAGACCGGTGCGGCTGATCTTGGTTTGTCCTTTCAGGCCGGAGAAATTATACACGCTTGAGGTGATAAATTCCTGTTCGCCACCCTTCACCATAATGCCCTTGATCAGCTGAGCAAGCAGAAACTGGTGGTGAAACGGAACGTAAGAACCCTTGTTCTTTAGAATGAAAACGACACGAACCCTCAATGCGAATATATTAAAGAAAAAATAAGCCAGCCGATGCTAACGGTGGTATTCAGTAATTAACTAATCATAATCACGAACCTAAAGAATTGTTTATAAATAACCATACTTTTGAGTATAAATACTCAAAAAAATGTGGCGCGACCGGCTCATGAGTTGTAGAACTATTGGTTTAACTACCAAAAACCTTAAACGTTAAAGCGAAAGTGCATGATATCACCATCTTTCACCAAATATTCTTTTCCTTCGATGCCCATTTTACCCGCTTCTTTGCAGGCATGTTCCGATCCGTACTGCTGATAATTGGTTAGCTTGATCACCTCCGCCTTGATGAACCCCTTCTCAAAGTCGCTGTGAATTACCCCGGCCGCCTGCGGAGCCTTCCAGCCGTCCACAATGGTCCAGGCCCGTACTTCCTTCTCGCCCGCCGTAAAGTAGGTAATCAAGTTAAGCAATCAATACGATGCCCGGATCAATCGGTTCAGTCCCGACTCCTTCAAACCGTATTCTTCTAAAAACAAACTACGCTCGTCCGGGTCGAGTTCGGCAATTTGCGACTCAATGGCCGCACTAATCACCACCACCTCGGCCGATTCGGCTCGCACCGCTTCCTGCAGCGCCTCCACGTAGGCGTTGCCCGTGTGGATCGAGGCTTCGTCTACGTTGGCCACGTAAATCACCGGTTTGGCGGTGAGCAGAAACAGATCGGCTACGGCTTCACGGTCTTCAGGAGGCAGAGATAGCGAACGGGCGTTTTGTCCGGACTCCAGAAGCTGCTTATACTGCTGCAGCGTGGCCAACTGCTTGCGGGAGGTAGCGTCGCCCGATTTGGCCGTTTTCTCGAGCCGGATGATTTTTTTATCGACCGATTCCAGGTCTTTTAGCTGTAGTTCGGTATCGATCACTTCTTTATCAAACACCGGGTCTACCGAACCGGCCACGTGCACCACGTTGTCGTCGGCGAAGCAGCGCACCACGTGGATGATGGCATCTACCTCCCGAATATTGGCCAAAAATTTGTTGCCCAGTCCTTCGCCCTGGCTGGCTCCTTTCACCAAACCAGCGATATCAACAAACTCGATGGTGGTGGGAATAACCTTCTGCGGACGCACCAGTCCCTCAAGAATCTGTAACCGCTCGTCGGGCACGGAGATCACGCCCACGTTAGGCTCAATGGTGCAGAAGGGGAAGTTAGCCGCTTCGGCTTTGGCGCTGGATAGCGAATTGAATAGGGTTGATTTGCCAACGTTGGGCAAGCCAACGATACCGCACTGTAAACTCATTTAATTGACTTTGAAGACGTGATATTGTTTGTAACCGGCGTAAAGCTCGGTGGTGACCACCCGAAGGATCGTATACACCGGAATGGCGGCGATCATGCCCAGCACTCCGGCCACGGTGGCTCCGGCAAAGATAGCGACAAATATTTCAAGCGGATGCGCTTTTATACTTTTTGAAAAAATCAACGGTTGCAAAAAAAGGTTGTCGACCAGTTGTACTACCGCAAACACCGAGATAATCTTAACGATCAAAAGGGCTGTTTCATTGTCGCTCGCGGTGAGTGCGGCCGATGATAATCCCACCACAATGCCAAAAGCTGAGCCCAACAGCGGACCGGCGTAGGGAATCAGATTAGCCACTGCCGCAAATACCGCAATGGTGAGCGCGTACTCAATGCCCATCAGGCTCAAACCAAGCGCTGCGACGCAGAAGATCGAGAATACTTGGAACAGCAGTCCGATCAGGTAATTAGAAAGCAGGGTTTCGATCTTATAAATGGCCGCAATAAACACTTCAAAGTACTGGTTAGGAATCAGTTTGATCACCTGTCGGCGCACAATGCCCTTCTCAAAGAGTAGCACAAAGGTGATGAACGATACGGCGATCACTCCCACAAACACGTTGCCCGTGATAGAGATGAGCAGGTTGATTACGTCTTCGAAGTTTACTTTTTCCAACAGGGTCAGCAAACTTCTTCGCAGGTTATCCACTAGAAACCCAGTCTGGTCCACAATGCGGTTGTTGATCAGAAAGCCTTCCATGCGCTGCAACGGAAGGCTCGCCCGACCGTAGAGTTCTTCATAATCGATGGTGGTGATCAAGGTGACCTGGTTCTTGATCAGCGGGATGAACAAAATTACGAACAGCGTGATAACCACCCCGGTGACCACGAATGACAAAATCACCGCCAAGAAACGGGGCGTGTGCAGTCCGTACAGTTGAAAGCGGTAAATGTAGTCGGTGAGTGGTGACAAAATTGCCGATAGCACCAGGGAGATAACAAAGTAGCTAAAGATATTGGAGAATATCCAAGCCAGCAGCACGAAAACCAGCGTCAGCGAGACGAAGGAAAGAATGGATAGAACGCGCTTGTTAAACATGCGTAGAGCGCAAAAAGAAAGCCCGAACGAAGATCGTCAGGCTTTCAGATGAGGTTTGAAGGAAGTTAATCCCACTTAAGTTCTTCGTCACCGGCGGTGCCATCGGCGCCAGTGGCAACGGGTTCGGCAGCGGCAACGGGTTCGGCAGCGGCGGCAGTGTGGGGGTGCGCGTGGGTTTCTTCATCGTGCTCGTACTGATTAAAATCATAGTCCGGCATCAACTCTTCCTTTACGTGGCCTACCGTTTCTTCCAGGCCCGTCATAAACTTGTTGAAATCTTCTTTATATAAAAATATTTTGTGCTTCTCGTAGAAGTAACCATCGTCCTTGTACCTTCGTCGGCTCTCGGTAATTGTTAGATAATAATCGTTGGATCGGGTTGCCTTCACGTCAAAGAAGTAGGTTCGCTTACCCGCTCTCACGCGTTGGGAATAAATTTCGGCTCGTTCTCTTTCTTGGTTGTCTTCCACAGCACTGTTGGTTAGGTTGGATGGTAAATACTTTTATTCTGATTGCGTAATAATATCGCTAAATTGTCCTTTATTTAGTATAAATGCAAAATTTCGTACAAATAAAAAACCCTACCAGAACAATACGAAGTAGGCGTAGTTAGTTAGCCCCCTAGCCGAGCCTTTCTTCTTGCAGTTAATTCGGCGCTTTTATCGCATCTTTTCTGTTTTAACCTCCCTTGTCGTCTATGATTCCGCTGTCTCAGGTCCGAGAATTTGGCAATATAGAGTTGCTCGCCAAGCAATTGGTAGAAGGCTTTATCACCGGCTTGCACAAGTCGCCCTACCACGGTTTTTCGGTGGAGTTTGCCGAGCACCGACTCTATAACAACGGCGAGAGCACCCGGCACATCGACTGGAAGGTATACGCCAAAACCGACCGGCTCTACACCAAACGCTACGAAGAGGAAACGAATCTGCGCTGCCAATTAGTCATCGACAATTCTTCGTTCGATGCATTACCCAGTGGCCGACCGGGGCAAGATCACGTTCAGCGTGATGGCCGCCGCCGCACTGGCTTTTCTGCTGCAAAAGCAACGCGATGCGGTGGGTCTAAGCATTTTCTCAGAAGATATTGACCAGCAAACTCCGGTGAAGTCCACCTCCTCGCACACGCACAAGTTGATGCTTCTTTTGGAGGGTTTGCTACAGGAACAAACAGCGCCGCGCAAGACTTCCGTGGCAAGCGTGCTGCACCAGATTGCCGAAAAGATCCACAAACGCTCTTTGGTGGTTATCTTCAGCGATATGTTTGAGAATCAGGAGGAAACGGAGGCGGTATTCTCGGCATTGCAACACCTGAAGCACAACCGGCACGAGGTGCTGCTCTTTCACGTGACCGATCACCCCACCGAGCTGAACTTTGATTTCGACGAACGGCCCTACGAATTTGTGGACGTGGAGAGCGGTAGCCGGATAAAACTACAACCCGCGCAGGTGCGGGAAGCCTACCGCCAGCAGATGATCGAGTACTATCACCAACTCAAGATCAAGTGCGGGCAGGCGAAAATTGATCTGGTGGAGGCGGATATCAACCAGGGATTCCATCAAGTGTTGCGCAGCTACCTCATCAAAAGAACCGGCATGCAGTAGCATCCGGTCGCGACCGGACG
The DNA here is from genome assembly GCA_963833215.1 of uncultured Cytophagales bacterium. Lineage (GTDB taxonomy): Bacteria > Bacteroidota > Bacteroidia > Cytophagales > Cyclobacteriaceae > Tunicatimonas. Next base: position 13,186 of record CAWHXE010000017.1, read on the forward strand.
CTATGCGTGCATGAGTTCTTTCTTGGCCATCAGTTCTTCTTCGGTTTCGCGGGCGTCAGGATCATCCACGCAGCAATCTACCGGACAGACAGCCGCACACTGCGGCTCTTCGTGAAAGCCGGTGCACTCAGTGCACTTGCCCGTCACGATATAATAAAATTCGTCCGACACCGGCTCCTGGGGCTGGGTGGCATCCACAACCGCGCCGTCTTCCAGCGCCACTTCCTTCAGGTCGGTGCCGTCAGCCCACGACCATTCCACTCCTCCCTCATAAATGGCGGTATTCGGACACTCCGGTTCGCAGGCTCCGCAGTTGATGCACTCGTCGGTGATAATAATTGCCATGATATTCGCTTCAATTTCGTTGGTAACAGTTCCGGTTTTCTCTTACGAAATAAGTATACTTTGGTTTTATTTGCAACCATAGAACAAACGACTACTAAGAAATGATTCAACGAGAAGACCGGATCAACGCGTTTGCGGCGGTTGGTGTGATTCTGCAAAACTTACGCGACAGCGAGCGCGCGGAGGTGCAGCGCCGCGCCCGGGCCGAAAACTCCTGGTTCACCGAGCAGAGCGTAGACCAGGCCCTGGCCGGGGTGCAGCGCTATCTCAACCCCAACAAACTTCGGAAGTGGACCCATCACCTACCCGACGTTCCGGCTTCGGTGAAGAAAGTGGGCGTGGTAATGGCGGGCAATATTCCGCTGGTGGGCTTTCACGATTTTCTGACGGTGCTCATCAGTGGTCATACGCTGTGGGGCAAGCTCAGTTCGCAAGACGCCTACCTGCTGCGCTACCTGGCTCAGTTACTTATCGAGATTGAACCACGGTTTGCGGAGCACATTCAGTGGGTAGATAGACTCAAGGACGCCGACGCCATCATTGCTACGGGCAGCGACAACACGGCACGCTACTTTGAGTATTACTTTGCCAAGTATCCGCACATCATTCGCAAAAATCGCACGGGAGTGGGCGTGTTACGGGGTAACGAAAGCAAGGAGGGGCTGCACCGCCTGGGGCAGGATGTTTTTCAGTACTTCGGGCTTGGCTGCCGCAACGTGTCGAAGCTTTGGGTGCCGACGGGCTACGATTTTGTGCCCCTCATTGAGGCTTGGGAGCCTTATCAGGACGTGCTGTTGCACCACAAGTACCACAACAATTACGATTACAATAAGTCAATCCATTTGGTGAATGGCGACCCGTTTCTGGAAACCGGCTTTGCTCTACTCAAGGAAAACGAGGCGCTGGTTTCGCCCATCTCAATGGTGTTTTACGAGACGTACGCTGATCAGGCCGAACTGAAGCAAAAGCTAACGATGCACGAAGAAAAGATTCAGTGTATAGTATCAGAAGACGGTTGGTGGACGGGTAGCATCCCTTTCGGCCAAGCCCAGCAGCCCGAGTTGGGGGACTATGCCGACGGAGTGAATACGCTGGCGTTTGTGAATGGTTTGTAATTGATGATCTCAACTAACGGTTCACTACTATTACATGCGTTAAAATATGTTTTTAAATTTAGCACAATAAGTATATATTTTTATTCTTCAATTAATTTACAAATAGTCAAATAACCGTATCAAGCGCTTTTTCACCATTTTTTCGGTTAATAATTTCTATTTTAGATAAGTACAAAAATTGAAATAGTATTCCAGATGGCGTTGGCAACGTACCAAATTTTTGTAATTAAGGGTTTCAAACATCTTTTCACCAAAACCCATTTTTATGAAAAAGCTTTCTAGCCACTCGTTCCGTGCTCTGGTACTTCTTTTCGCCGGACTGGTTCTTTTGCCCGCCTGCGAAGACCAGCAGCAAGAAGAGGCCATCGAGCCCACTTTCACCCGCCCCGAGCCCGTATACGGTGCCGTATCCGACGCAATCAAAGACCAGTTTACGAGTCTTCAGTTCGACGTGAGTGATATTGCCATGATCGGGAAAAACTATCTGCTGGAGGGAGACATCATGGTAACTCCCGAAGCACTGGCTAATTTGTTAGCTTTTCAGAACGATTTGGCTGATCCCAAAAACGGACGCACTGATCAGTACCGCACCTTCAACCTGGTGAGTCGCAACCTTCAAACCATTCGGATTCGGGCCACCAGCAATCAAACACGCTTCCTCCGGGCTATCGACCGGGCGATTAACAACTACAACCAACTAGGACTCACCTTCCGGATGGAACGCGTAGCATCTAACCAATCGGCAGAGATTACTGTCCGTTTGACATCCGGGCAAAATTTTCTGGGATCAGCTGGTTTTCCCTACGGGCAATGGTTTGCCCTGGAACGACATTCTGATTGACGCGAGCGCTTTCAGTGGCGACGACGACTTTGCCGAACAAACGGTGACGCACGAAATTGGGCACTGCCTAGGTTTGCGGCACTCCGACTGGTATGATCGTTCGTTGAGCTGTGGCCGAGGGAGGCAATGAGGAGGAGCCCCCCAGCGGGTTAGGCGCCGTAGGTATCCCCGGAACGGTGCAGTTTGACCGCGAATCGCTGATGAACTCCTGCGGGGCCATCACCTCGGACCCCAGTGGCGAGTTCTCGTTCTACGACCGACGGGCGCTACAAACGCTCTACTAACGTGCCACCGAATCGCTGAGCTACCAGTCACTTCAGGCAAGCAGGCTCCAGCCGCCCGAGTTCAAAATTACTTTGGGTCAGGAGCCTGCTTTTTCAACACAACATCGTACATATCCTTCCGCCGCTGGGCCAAATTGCGCACGCTGCCCTGGGTTCGCAGTTTCTTGAGCAGGTCGAGATCCAGGTCGCTGATCAGCGTGGTTTCGGTATTGGGCGTTGCCTCGGCCACCACCGCATCGTGCGGAAACGAGAAATCGGAAGGCGAGAACACCGCCGCCTGCGAGTACTGGATGTCCATGTTCTCTACCCTCGGCAGGTTGCCCACGCTACCCGACAGCACCACGTAGCACTCGTTCTCGATGGCCCGCGCCTGGGCACACCGCCGCACCCGCAGGTACGCATTCTTCGTGTCGGTCCAGTAGGGCACGAACAGGATGTCCATCTTCTGTTCGGCTAGAATGCGGCTCAGCTCCGGAAATTCTACATCGTAGCAGATCAGAATGCCAATGCGGCCCGCATCCGTATCAAACACCTGAATCTTGTTACCGCCCTGCAATCCCCAGTAGCTTTGCTCGTCGGGAGTGATGTGCAGTTTGTACTGGGTGTCGATGTTGCCGTCGCGGTGCAGCAGGTAGCTCACGTTGTAGAGCTTATGGTTTTCATACACCGGCATCGAGCCCGCCAGAATGTTGATGTTGTAAGAGATCGCCATCTCCTGCATCTTCTCGCGTATCTGATCGGTATACTCAGCCAGCGAGCGCACCGCATCAGCCGCACCGGTGTTGTTGAACAAGGCCATGAGCGGGGCATTAAAGAATTCAGGAAACAGCACAAAGTCAGCGTTGTAGCTCGATACCGTGTCCACAAAGAATTCTACCTGCTGTAGCATATCCTCCAGCGACTGCACCCGCCGCATCTGCCACTGCACCGTGCCGATGCGCACCACCGTTTTGCGCACGCCAATCAACTTCTGCGACTCGTCGAAGTTCACGTTCACCCACTCCAGCAAGGTGGCGTAGTGCATCGATCCTTTGTCTTCGGGCGAGTAGCGGGGCAGCAAGCGGCGCACGTGAAAGTCGTTAGCCAACTGAAAGCTCAACACCGGGTCGTAGAGTTCTTTGTTACGCACCTCATCGATGTACTTGCGCGGCGGCATGGCATCTTTTTGCTTGCGGTAGCCCGGGATGCGGCCACCCACGATGATAGATCGCAGGTTTAGGTTTTCGCACAGTTCCTTGCGGGCGTCGTAGAGGCGGCGGCCCAGACGCATGTCGCGGTAGTCAGGGTGCACAAACAGGTCGGTGCCGTAGAGCACGTCGCCGTCGTAGTCGTGCGTATTGAATTTTCCGTTGCCGGTAATCTGGTCGTAGGTGTGGCGGTCGCCGAAGCGGGCGTAGTCAACGATCAAACTCAGGGCCACGCCTACCGCTTTGCCGTCCACGTCAATGCAGATTTGTCCTTCGGGAAAGGCAGTTAGTTGGTTCTGAAACTCCCGCTGCGTCCAGGCCCCGCCCGCGTCGGCGTAAACCAGTTGCATAATTTCTTCCACGTCGGGAAAATCGCTCAGCTGAAGCGTGCGCAACTTGAGGCGGTGCGACTCGATGGGCAAATCAGACTCGATTACTACTGGTTTATCGGATAACATAGGGTTGTCATAGGATTGGATACAGCCTTTCCAACGCAAACACCCCCCGAATTTGTTTCAGAACATCCAACAATACTTTGGGGCGGCTCAGGTCTACTTCGTCCGATATTAACGCAGGTTACCCACCACAATCGGTTTTATCCTAGCAAATGATGCGCAAAATTGCTTATTTTGCCCTGATTAACCCTATTTATCGCGATTTAACAACCTTAAACCCATGAGTGAACAAAAAGTAACTATTCAGAATGGCACCCTCCAGGTTCCCGATCAACCTACCCTTCCGTTTATTGAAGGCGACGGCATTGGGGTCGACATCTGGCCTGCGGCCCAGAAAGTGCTCGACGCCGCCGTTGAAAAAGCCTACCAAGGAAGCAAAAAGATTCAGTGGAAGGAAGTTTACGCCGGAGAAAAAGCCTACAATCAAAACGGGGAGTGGTTGCCTACCGCCACGCTCGACGCCTTCCGCGAGTACCTGGTGGGTATCAAGGGACCTCTCACCACCCCGGTGGGCGGCGGCATTCGCTCGCTCAACGTGGCCCTGCGGCAGGAGCTGGACTTGTACGCTTGCGTGCGCCCGGTACGCTGGTTCAACGGCACGCCCTCACCGGTGAAGGATCCCGGCAAGGTGGATATGGTGATCTTCCGCGAGAACACCGAAGACATTTACGCAGGCATCGAGTTTCAGCAGGGAAGCGAGGATGCCCAGCAGTTTAGCGATTTTCTAAAGGACAAATTTCCCGACCGCTACCAAAAGGTGCGCTTCCCCGACACCACGGGCTACGGCATCAAACCGGTTTCTCAGGAAGGAACCGAGCGGCTGGTGCGGGCGGCCATCGACTACGCGTTCACGCAAAAATTACCCTCGGTCACGCTGGTGCACAAGGGCAACATTATGAAATTCACCGAAGGAGCGTTTCGTGATTGGGGCTATCAGGTGGCTCAAGAAGCCTACGGCGCCAAAGATTACGAGGGCGGTCCTTGGCAAATAGCTGAGAAAGACGGACACCAGGTGATTATTAAAGACGTGATCGCCGACGCTTTTCTGCAGCAGATACTGCTGCGTCCGGCTGAGTATTCGGTGATCGCCACGCTGAACCTCAACGGTGACTACGTGTCGGATGCGCTAGCGGCGATGGTAGGTGGCATCGGCATCGCTCCCGGAGCCAACATCAACTACACCACGGGCAACGCCATCTTCGAAGCCACCCACGGCACTGCGCCCAAGTACGCCGGACAAGACAAGGTAAATCCGGGTTCGGTGATGCTTTCCGGCGCGATGATGCTGGACTACCTGGGCTGGACCGAAGCGGCCACGCTGGTGCGCGACGGCATTGAGGGTTCTATTGCTGATAAAGAAGTTACTTATGATTTTGACCGACTGATGGACGGGGCCACCCTGATGAAATGCTCAGAGTTTGGCGACAGCGTGATCAAACACATGTAAACAAAAAAAGGTGGTCGGATTAACCCGACCACCTATCGCTGATAACCCCCAATCAGCTATTTAGCCCAAATTCGTTTGATGTTGGCGACCATGGTTTCTACTTCTCGTTGGTCAATGCCCAGGCGGTTAGCCAAGTTGAGGCACAGGTGATACTCTTTATCGCTGATGTCGCCGTCTACCATCGACATAAACACAGCGTCGTTTAGCTGCTCTTCGCACTCCACCTGGTTCAGGGGCACCACAAACTGTAATTTATCGGCATCCTCAATGATGTTGTTAAATTCTTCGGCCCTCATGCCGTTCTCCTCAGCCCGTTCCGCTAAAAATTCCCGCTCCCGAGCGTCGAGGTAGCCATCCGCAGCAGCAATTGCTACTAGATTGACAAAATGCTCTAACTTTATTTGGCGATTCATCATGTACTTCGCAGTGGTATAGTAAAGTAAAACAGTAATATACCAGTCCTTTGGATAAGCATCAATTTTCGGTAATTGGGGCTATGTACCGGAGCAGATGGCCCAGAACGTTTTTCTGCATTTAAGGAAATTATCACGGACAAAAGTACGCTTCCCTTGTTTTACAAATGGGGCTAGCTTTTCCGGCCATCTACTAAACTACTGGTTTTCAGACGGTAAGAATGACAAGTCATCGCATTTGCTCTGAATACTTTGCTTAAAAATGACATGGCGCGTCAAATGAGTAATCTATGGCTGAAATAGGGTCGGATATTGAGATTGCAGCAAGACTGCTGGAGCAGGAGGAAGTAGTAGCTATTCCGACCGAAACGGTATACGGGTTGGCCGGCAATGCCCTTAGCGCCCGGGCGGTGGCCCAGATCTACACGGTGAAGAACCGACCTTCGTTCAACCCGCTGATTATCCACAGCAGTGCGCTAGAGCGGCTACTACCCTATTTAGAAGACGTGCCCCCGGTGGCGCATCAGTTGACTCAGAAGTTCTGGCCCGGTCCACTCACGCTGTTGCTGGAAAAAACGGAGCGCGTGCCCGATGTAATAACGGCCGGTTCAGCACGGGTGGCGGTGCGCGTTCCTCGGCATCCGCTGGCGCAGCAACTGCTTTCGGTACTGGACTTTCCCCTGGCGGCGCCCAGTGCGAACCCCTCGGGCTACGTGAGTCCGACCACCGCTGCCCACGTAGCCGAACAGTTGGGCAACATGATTCCCTACATTCTCGACGGTGGCCCCTGTGCGGTGGGCTTGGAGTCTACCATCGTAGGTTTTGAGAACGGTCGGGTGGTGGTGTACCGCTGGGGCGGGGTGACGCAGGAAGCGCTTCAGCAGTGCGTTGGCTCAGCGACACCGGTAGTCTTTCACGCAACCGGAGCGGCGACTCCGGCACCGGGTATGCTGGCCAGTCACTACGCGCCCCGGCAGCCGGTGGTGATTGGCGACCTAGCCGACTTAATGAAACACTACTCCGCCAAGCGGGTGGGCTTGCTCACTTTTCGGGATACGTATCCGCCGGTGGCTGCGCAACACCAAGTGGCGCTTTCCCCGAGCGGCGATCTAGCGGAGGCAGCCCAGCGGGTGTTCGCGGCCCTACGGTATCTGGAAAAATTGCCCGTTACGCATATTCTGGCCGAGACAGTACCCGATAAGGGAATAGGAAGGGCGATCAACGATCGTTTACGACGCGCTGCCGCCGAGTAGCTCCGAAAAAATGGGCCAATAACCCAGCTTCCTACCCCCCCCCCTCTAAAAAATAATCTGATATCTACTGCACCATAGAAACCGGCACGGATAATTTCTTCAGTTCTATCCGAATGTGGTTCCAGGTTTCATCAAAAGAGGTGGCGTACGAAACCGTATGGCTTACTCCTTTGGGGTTGATATCACCGTATTCGGTATACTGCTCACTGGTGCGATGCATTCCAAGTAACTTTTTCATACTAGTTGTGCTTTATTGGTTAATACTTACACAAATATACTACTTAAAATGTTAATAGCAATATTTATTACAAGAATATTAATAATAAATTATAGTGAGAATCGTCCTAAATGCTTAAAATCAAACATTATGGTAGTTCAACGGTAATTTTCTCGCGGAAAAGTCCGGAAAACTTACAAAGTGGCGCGAAGAGGCATTACGCTACGGTCGGTAGGCTTCACGGGTAGCCTTAAACTCAGAACCGTCTTTCCAGGCGGGAAAAGTAGTTTCATTACTAAGACGGTAGCCAATCGAGAACAGCAGTTCCGCATCCTGCACCATTCCCCCGAACTGCCAGGCTCCCGGAACGTACTCGTCCGAGGGCTGGTGGTAGTTCTCCCGAATCCACGCGTCGCTCTGTTCTTTGGTCCACTCCGCTCCCCGCGCGGCCTGCTCATATTCGCCACTGGCGTAGAGGGCCGGAACCCCCACTTTGGCAAAACTGAAGTGGTCGGAACGGAAAAAGTAGCCCTTTTCGGCATTAGGGTCGGGTTTGATGTAGCGCCCCTGGGCCTCAGCCACCTCCTGCGCGTAGTCGTCTAGTTCCGACTGTCCGTAGCCCACTACGGTAAGGTCATTCATCGCACCCCGGAACCAAATGCCGTCGAGGTTAATGTTGGCCACCGTATTTTTAAGTGGATAGACCGGATTCTGGGCGTAATATTCTGACCCCAGCAATCCTTGTTCTTCGGCGGTGACGAACAGGAAGGCCACCGAGCGGGCTGGGGAATCTTCCAATTGACTAAACGCGCGGGCGATCTCGAGCAGCACCGCGGTGCCGGTGGCGTTGTCCAGCGCTCCGTTGTAGATAGAATCGCCCTCGATGGGTTCTCCCACGCCCAGATGGTCCCAGTGGGCGGAGTAGATCACGTACTCGTCGGGACGCTCGCTGCCCCGACGCTGGGCGATCACGTTGCGAGAGGTGGCCCGCTCGGTGCTCACTTGCAGCGACAGATCAATGGTGGTGTTCATCGGTATAGGACGGAAACCCTGTTCTCGGGCCTGTCCCAAGTAGTTTTTTACGTCGGCCAAGGCAAACAACTCACGAGCCGCTTCCTGCGAAATCCAGCCCTCCAGCGCGCAGCGCGATTGGTTGTTGTCTTCCGACTGTAAATACAGCGCTTTGCCCGCCCAGCTACTTTGCACCACTCCCCAGGGGTAGCCCGCCGGGGCAGTGTTGTGCACGATGAGCACCCCTTCCGCTCCCTGTTCGAGCCGCCTCTTCGTATTTGTAGGTCCACCGGCCGTAGTAGGTCATGGTGTTGCCCTTGAACAAACTGCTGTCGCTGCTGCCAAAGCCCGGGTCGTTCACCAGCACCACCGCGGTTTTGCCCGCCATGTCTACGCCTTCGTAGTCGTTCCAGCCGTACTCGGGGGCCACGATGCCAAATCCACAGAACACCAGCTCCGATTGTTCAATATCAATCTGGTCGGTGATGCGGCGGGTGAGGGCCACGTAGTCTTTTCGGTAGCGAAGCGTGCTTTGTTCGTTGTCATGTCGCACGACCATCGTCGAGTCCGGAATAGCGTCAATTTCTACCAAGGGTACCTCCTGAAAATAGCTTTCGCCGTTGCCGGGCTCCAGTCCCATATTGGTAAGCTCGTTTTGCAAATACGCCACGGTTTTTTCCTCACCCTCGGTAAAGGGCTTCCGCCCCAGAAACTCATCCGAAGCCAGTCGTTCGATGTGTTTTTCTATCTGGGTAGAGTCAATGGCTACCGTTGGTTCATTCTGATCAGAGGAAGTCGTTTGACAAGCATAAACCAAGGAAAGTATTCCGACTGAGGGCAAGAGCTAGTTTTTTCATGCGTAGATAAAGGTTGTGAGGCAGGACAGGGTTATTAGAATAATTTAATCTTGTACTAAAATAGTATACAAGCTAAAGTGTTAATACTCGGGTTTTCTCACTCATGATAGATAAGACATCATTCAGCAAGGCAATATACGGGGATAAGCGCATGAATTGCAGTAGGTTACGCCAATAAACTTCTTCTCATGAAAACGTGCTTTTTTTGTGTTGTGTGGCTTTTCTTCGGTTGGTCTGGTCAGACTGCTGCTTATCCTCTGAGCGCGTCGCCTGATGTGATGCTGACGAGCGATGAGCCGGAGTATCTCTCGCCGGGGATTTATCTGGTAATTGGGGTTTTTGCTGATCAGAACAATGCGGATGATTTCTCGCAGTACGCGCAATCGCAGGGCTTGGCCGCGCAGTTTGCTTACCACCCGCCGCGGGGCTACTACTACGTGTATACCTTCGCTGCCGATTCGGCCGAGCAGGTAGTGACTCAGTGTCTGCAATTGCGAAGCAGCACCGAGTTCGCCGACGCTTGGGTGTTTAGTACCTACAAAACTGAGCCGATAACATCAGGTAGCGAGGGGGTATCTTTAGATACAGAGGTACCCACTACTGTCTCGAGGCTCGAGACGGAAGAAACTTTGCCCGAGGTACGCGAGGTACCCGTCGTAGAAAGAGGGCCGGGCTACGCAGTGTACTTCGAAACGCTCGGTAAGCGCAATAAACCGGTAACTGCGGTGGTGAAGGTAGTGGACGGGGTGCGCGCCCAGGAGATCACCGACTGCCAGGCCAACCGGCCCGAAGTGCTGGAGTACGATCGTTTATTGTCGGACCGGGTGCAGCTTATCCCCCACTCCATGGGGTATCGCAAAACCACCTTTGACTTATCACTGACCGAGCCGGTGAACGATAGCACGGCTTCGTACGTATCGGTGAGCGAGGATAGCGTTATTCGCGTGACCATGCCGTTGGAAAAATTGAGGAGAGGCGACATTCAGGTGATGTATAACACCTACTTCTACGGCAACGCTTCGGTGATGCGCGAGCAGTCGCGCTACGAGTTGGAGGAGATGCAGCGCTATCTGGAAGACAATCCGGAGGTGCGGGTGAAATTGCACGGACACACCAACGGCGATTCGCGGGGGGTGGCGTATCTGTACGTACCGGAGCACGGCAACTTCTTCAATCTGCGGCGCAGCGACGAATACCTCAGGAAGAACGTGGGAGCAAACAAACTATCCAAAATGCGGGCCGAGACCATTCGGGAGTATCTTGTCAAGCAGGGCATTGACGAGAGCCGCATTGAAACTGAGGGCTGGGGTGGCGACAAAATGCTGCACGACGCCGAATCGCCCCTGGCCAAACAGAACATTCGAGTGGAGATGGAAGTGCTGAGTGAGTAGCCATTAATTTCCTGCTAAAACCACGCCATTAATTTCCTGCCCTGAAAACCACGCTCCACTTGCTACAGGGGTTGACAAACTCGTAAACTCCGGTCGCACTTTTCAGAATATAAGTGTTTCCTCCGCTAGTCAGGTTATTCAGATAAACATCCATTGCAGGGGCATTCACCGTGGCCGTGGTATCGCCGTAGAGCGTATAATCGGGAGCGAACTCGAGCGCTATTTGGTTATCAGAAAGGGTAGGCGTGAAATCTTTAAGCGCAAAAGTGACCTGGTCATTGCCCCCCAACAACACAAAGCCCAGCGCGATGAAAGGGTCTTCTTCCCGATCAAAATAGTACAGTTGAAGAGCCACCGCTCCGTCAACATCTTCTCTCAAGCGAGTACCTACCGGAACGCCGTCGTTAAAAATATCCTGGGGTCCGGCAAAGAAAAACGAAGCAGAATCGTTGAAGCCCGCCCCGTTGGGGTCAAAGAGGGTCGGCAGGAGCGAAACGGGAGCCGCTTCTACGCTTCCGGTGTACTGGTTGATGGCGATATTTCCTCCGCAAGCGGTCAGGGTTGCCGGGGTGAGCTGATTCAGTTCAATAGACGGAACAACAACTTCGCCGCCCTGAAAGATAAGGGTTAGTGGCTCGTCCAGAAGCAGCGAATTACCCTGTGCGGTATAGCCCGTCACGAACGTTACCGGCCGACCGTCTTCTCCCGAAAGCGAGGAAACGTAGGTGAAGCTTATGGTGCGCAAGTTGGTGTTTAACGAAAGGTAAAGTGATAGGTCGCGGTTAGCATAGTTGAGCCGGTATACCGGAGATACCATCCCGAGCGTAGCCGAAAGTGTCTCCAAATTGCCGTTAATTTCTTGTCCTAGCAAGTTTTCAGGATTATCCGGCGCGGGTTCTAGCACCGCAATAGTGAGCGAGGTAAGATCAGTTTTGCTGCCGAAGACCAGCTCGCCGTTCGGAGTTTCATTCACGTAAACAAATTCGTACTCAGCCTCAAAAGTGGCCCCGTTCTGCTCAAACAGGTAGCTGAAGAACGAATAGCTTTCAAAAATCAATTCCAGTCCGAGCGAATTATCCACCCGGTAGGTGTTCACCTGATCGTAAAACTCATTGTCGTTCACCCCAAAATCCGTACGGATTCTCACTCCGCCATCAGCATCAAAGTTAAGCAGCACGTTATAGGTCCCTGACTCGGGCACGGGTTGGTAGCGCATGATCCAGCCGTTGGCCGGGGCAGCAAGTTTTTGGCGCAGATTCGCCGTTGCTTCAGCCACCCGTTCGTCGGCGGTTTTATCAAAGATCAGTTCTTCATCGTTGTTTCTACAGGCGCCAATGGCCACACTCAGAAGCAAGCTTATCAAAAAAAAGCGATACGTTCTCATCTATAGTCGTTCTTGAATGCGGGCGCGCAGTTGCAGCAGGTCAACCCCAACGTTGCGTTCGTAGTGTTCTAAAATGGCGTTGAACTTCGACCGGATTAGGGCGCGTCCTTCGTTGCGCTCCAGGCAATTGTCGTCCGTGCACGCTTCGTCATCAATATACTGGCCGTAGAAATCGGGCTCGTAGAGCATAAAAGCGACCAACTCCGCAAAATCTTCGTTCACGTCGCTGGTGCCGTAGGGCGACACAAATCCCCGACGTAGTGCTTGGTCATCATTCAGGGTGAACCACGATCCGGGCGAAGTGTAACCCTGCGGTGAAATTTCCTGGTACCCGGGAGGCAGGTCGAAGCGCTGGTGCATGATGTGCGCGTATTCGTGGTAAATGGTGCCCAACTGCCGAAACACCCAGTCCTGGTTGGTTTCGTCTACCGAATTGATGTCCGTGAGCGTGATACGGGCTCCCGCATCGGCGGTTCCTAGCACCACGGTGCCATCGTTGCTGCGGTAAATAAACGAACCAATCAACACCACCTCGGCGGGTACGGTATTAGTGAAGTAGGTCTCACCGTTCGGAATTTCTTTATAGGGTTCAATCCAGTACTTGGTCAGAAAATTCAGGGTAGGCACCACCAGGTCGCGGCGGGGGGGCGTCACCCGGTTGTTCGGGTCCACGTAACGGTCCGTGTAACGATAGCGCACCGCCACGCCGTAGGGCTCGGTGAAGTTTTCGCGAATGAATACGTCGAGCGGATCGGTGGACAGCTCAACCTGCCGGACGGGGGCGTTCACCTCATCGTCTCCGCTACAGGCGAGCAGCAACAGCAGGGGAATGAAATAGAAGCTACGTAGGGTTTTCATTTATCGAGGATTAGGGCGAAGCTTCCCAATATCCTGGGCAGCTTCGGGAATCTGCAATACTTTTCGGTTGTCTTCTCGTTCCAAGGTGATGGTGGTGCCATCGGGAAACGCGTGCTCCACCGGTAAATTATACCGCTTGATATCGAACCAACGCAAACCTTCGTGAATAAATTCTTTGGGCCGTTCCAGCTCCAGAATGTAAATCAGCACATCGTTTAGCGCATCTACTGATCCAATGTAGCTACGTATGGTTTCCAGCGTCAGCTCCACTGGTTCATCATAACGCTTGCTAGACAAGGGTCTGTAGATCGGCCACCGCCAGATCGAGTTGGTTGAGCAACGTATAGCATTCGGCCCGATTCAGCAGCACCTCTTCGCCGCGGAAACCCATAGAAATCGTATAGGGAAAGCCCACGTCTGAGGTGAGACTGGTGCGCTGAAAAAGCCGCTCAAATTTGGCCACCAGAACACCATCCTCGCCAATTCGGAACGCTGGGTCGGCCCGTAAGTCGGTCGCTCCGAAGGGATTAGTATCGAATAATTCTCGATACTGACCGCCTTCAGGGTAGAAACCAACGTTGCTATTGATCAGCGTTTCTTGTCGGAGCAACAGCAGATTGCTCGGATCGTTGGGCGAAGTGTACAATCGGATGTAGTCCTCAGTGTTGATGCGCCGACGCAGCAGATCCGGAATGTCCTTGATATAGTTACTCGGATCACCTCCCAGCAGTTCGCTGCTGTAGCGGATGCAGGCTTCAATGTCCTCTCGGCCGCGGCCGCGCCACAGGTAAAAGCGCGAGGCAAAAGCCAGCGCCGACTCCCGGGTAAAGTGATACTTTCCGGAATTGGCGTAGAAAGAAGCGTTTACTAGCTCCAGTCCGGCCAGCATATCCTGCTCCACCAGTTCGTAGACCCGCTCTACCGAAGCGCGGCGATAGGTTTTGATAAACTCGGTTTCGGGCTCGGTCACGTAGGGCACTCCCAGGTCGCTACCAGCGGTGGTGGCGTCGTAGTGCCTGGCAAACAAGTTCACCAGCATAAAGTGACCGTAGGCCCGGGCCAGCAGGGCTTCTCCCTTCACCGCCCGCCGCCGGGCTTCTTCGCCCGGAAGCTGATCCACCACGGCCAGCACCTCGTTGGCGTGGGCAATGGCGTTGTAGGTAGCGTTCCAGTAAAACTCAGGGGTGTCTTGGTCGGTCGGGTCGGCGCCCACCTCTTCCCAGCTGTAGATTCGCAGTTCGTTCTGTCGCTTGCGCGTGCCCTGCGTGTAGGCCACCTGGTCGCCCATCCACTCGGTGAAGTAGTACGAAGCTTCCGGATAGGCATTGGTGAGCAGTTGCGCGGCTTTTTCAAGGTTGTTGAGGTCTACCCGGTTGTCGGGCGTCTCTTCCAGGTAGCGATCGCAGGAGGAGAATGAAAGTAGACAAAACAGAATGAGATAAATAGTCCACGGTCGACAGTCGACAGCTCGTCTTCAACTGTTGACCATCGACTGTGGACTGTCGACCGTCAACTCTAGGCTACTCTTCATCTTTCTCATTTCGTGTCTCATATTTTTCTAAAACCCAACATTGAGTGAAACGGTAAGTTGCTGAGGCTGCGGCAGGGCCACTCCTCCCGAAGAGAAAAACTCCGGGTCTTGGCCGTTGAGCCGCTCGTCCGAATAGAGCAGCAGCAAGTTCTGCCCAGCCACCGATACGCGGGCGCTTCTGGCCCCAATGCGCTCGACCCAGCGGTTAGGTAAAGTATAGTTTACCTGGATATTCTTGAGCCGCACGTGGTCGCCGTCGGCGATGCGCACGGTGCTGCGATTGTACAAATTGTAGGGGTTGGCTCCTTCAAAGCGGTCGGTGCCGGGGTTATTACCTGTGAAGCGCACGTCCAGCACCACCGGAATGTCGGTGATTTCTTCGTCGCCGGGTACCACCCAGCGGTTGATAAATTCCTGGGAGAAAGAGTTAAAATCGGTGTAGGAAGCCCGAAAAGCATCATCCAGCCGGATTTTGTAGCCAAACTTATAGGTTAACAGCACGTTGAGCGTGAAATTTTTGTAGGTGAAGGTATTGGTAAACCCTCCCCCACCCTGGGGTTCACCGGGGCCTTCGTACTTTAGGATTTCACGCAACTGGTCCCGCTCCTGAAGGTCGTAGGCGAAGGTTCGCTCGCCGGTGGCATCGAAGAAAGTAGGAATACCCACTTCGTTGAGCCCAGCGAACTGCGCCGAGAAGATCGACCGGCGGGGGCCGCCCAGCACCGCCACACCCTCGGGTTTCAGCGCATCGGCCAGAATCGGGTCGAAGTCCAGGCGGGTAATTTCAGCGTAGGTGTAGCCAATGTTGGCGCTGGTGGTCCAGCTAAAGTTGGGCGTGTAGACGTTAAGCGTACTCAGCGACACCTCAAAGCCTTCGGAGGCCATGTCGGCGTAGTTGCCCTGCTTGTAACCGCCTTCGTCGTCGGTCGACTCCGAGCGTCCCGAGCCGCCCACGCCACTGGTCTGCAAGCGCCCGATCAGATCGAATGAATTACGCTGGTAGTAATCTACCGTTCCGGAAATGCGGTCTTTGAGGATACTAAAGTCCGTCCCTACGTTGAACTCAATGAGTTTTTCCCAGGTAAGGTTTTGGTTGGCCAAATCGCTAATAAATAAAAACGATTCGGTATCGGTGGGCCGCAGGGTGATGTCGGGGCGCAGGTTGAGCAACGCGCTCACGTTGGGCCCCAGGTTGGCCGACAGCCCGTAGGTGGCGCGTAGTTTCAGGGAGTTGATCAACGGCACGTTGAAGAACGATTCATTGGTCACGTTCCAGGCGCCGCTCACGTTCCAGGTGGGCAGGTAGCGGGCCGCGCGGCTTTCGCCCAGGCGGTTGGAACCGTCGTAGCGCACTGTGCCGTTCACGATGTATTTTTCCTGAAAGGCGTAGCCCGCGTTCAGGAAGAGCCCGGCAAAGCGCTCCCGGTCTTCCGACAGTTCGTAGAGCTCGATGCCCTGGCTGTTCAGAAAGTCAACGATGTTGGGATCGGTGTTGACGATTCCTCCGCTTTCGTACACCACGCCAATGCCGCTAGCCGCCCGCTGGGTGCGGTCCGAAAACTTGATCTCCTGCCCCAGCAGCACGTTCACGTCGTGGTTCTTTCCAAACTTCTTAGACCAGTTCAGGTCGTTTCTGATATAAAAGTACTCGAGGGTGCTCTCGTCCAGGTAGTTAAATCCACCCTCGGGCAGCACGATCTTAGGTAAAGAACCCGGATCGTCGGGATCATCGAACAGCAGGGGATTATCCTGGCGGATGAACTGCGTTTGGGCGGCCCGGTAGGCTTCGGCCTGGTTGGAACGTTCGTGGATCACGTGTTCCTGGTTGGTGGCGGCGTAGCGGCCCTGCACGGTGCTGCGCAGCGTGAGGTTATCGGTAAGGTCGGCCGTGATGATTGCCTGGGCCGAAATGTCGGCTACCCGAATGTCAATATAGTTCAGGTCAAGCTCCTCCAGGATGTTGAAGGGAGCATAGTTGCGGCGAAAAAATTCCAGACTGCCGTCGGGATTGTAGGCCCGAATTGAGCGGCTGGTGTTGAGGGCGTAGCTGAAGGGATTGATGTCGAAATCGCGCTTGTACTCACCGCTGATGGGATCAAAATCGCGGTCGGTGGTGCCCGGCAGGCGCTGGCGGCGGTAGCTGGCGGTTATCTTGGTGTCGAGGGTGAAGCGGTCGGAGAAAAAGAAGGTGTTGCGCACGTTGCCCGCGTAGCGGCTCACCCCGTCAGCCAGGGTTTGTCCGTTATCGTTCAGGTAGCTCAGCGAGTAGTAGCTGTTGTAGTTTTCGTTGCCCGCCGTCAGACTCACCGAGTGTTGTTGCTGCAACGAGAAGTCGCGGTACAGCACGTCGAACCAGTCGGTATTAGCGTTTTCGTAGGGGTTCAAGAACTCTTCGTTCAGGGTGCCATTGGGCCCCCAGTTAATTTGCTTTTCGTTCAGTTGGTTGAACATCTTGCCCAACACTCCGTAGTTCTCGGCTCGCACGGCGGTGGTAACATCTATCAGGCCTTTTTCGTACAGTTCGCGGTAAATTGATAACTCATTGCGCGAGTCCAAAATATCAAAGTTGTTGTAAGTGGGTCGAAGACTGGTGCTGAAATTTCCAGCGTAGTTAACGCGCAACTGACCACTTTTGCCCCGCTTGGTGGTGATCACGATCACTCCGTTTTTGGCCCGGGTGCCATACAGGGCGGTGGCCGAGGCATCGCGCAGCACCTGGAAGGTGGCAATGTCGTCGGGATTGAGCCCCGCGATGGAGGAAGAAAGCACGGTGTTGGGATCGCCCGTCACGATGTCGTCGGCATCCACCTGGGTGAGGTCTTCCAGGATTACTCCATCCACCACGTACAGCGGTTGATTGTCGCCGTTGATGGAAGTGTTGCCCCGGATGCGGATGCGAGGCGCGGTGCCGAAGGTACCCGAAATATTGTCGACGCTCACTCCGGCCACTTGTCCCTCGAGCATGCGGCTGGCGTCGACCATGCCGGGCTGGCGGATGTTTTCCATTTCTACCATTGCGGCGGCGCCGGTGAAGAGTTTTCGCTCCACTTCCTGAAAGCCGGTCACCACCACCTCGCCCAGTTCCTGCACGTCTTCGCGCAGCTCAACGTTGAACGTGCTCTGGTTGCCAACGGTGGCCTCCAGGGGCTGATAACCAATGAACGAGAAGATTAGGGTATCGCGCCCCGTGGGGATAGAAAGCTGGTAATTGCCGTCGATGTCGGTGATGGTACCCTGGCTGGTTCCTTTGATGGTCACGTTCACGCCGGGCAGTTCGTTGTTATCGGTGGCCGAGGTAATTTTGCCGCGCACGAGACGGTCTTGGGCGAAGGTACTGCTCCACCCCAGCAGGCAGAGCGATAAGAGTAAAGTTCTAGTCAAGTTACTTGTGGTATAATAAAGGATAGCTCTGGTTTACAGAGCGTCTATTTGTTCTTTGGATAATCCGGTGGTTTCGGCAATGATGTCGGCGGATAGGTTCTTTTTCTTCATAGCGCGGGCAATTTTCAACCGTTCCTCTTCCTTACCCATTTCTTTGCCGATCTCTTCGCCAATCTCTTTACCGATCTCTTTGCCGATCTCTTTGCCAATCTCTTTACCGGTTTCAATCGCGCTTTCCATTACTGCATGATTATCCCAGTATACTTTTTGACTTTCTTCGTAGGCGTTCATTTCCTTTTTAGTTAGTTTGGCTATTTCAGCCTGATTGAACAATTTAGCAAAGATGCGATCCCGAAACTTATTAGGAATGTGTTCTAATGTGTGTAAGTTCTTGAGCAGATATAACCACTTTTCAAATTGAGTTTCCAGCTCTTCTATATTCTTAGTAAACCGATCAACCTCTAGGTAGATGAACGTCAATTTATCGTAGAACACTTCATGCGTTGCGGTATCCACTAGCTTTACTTCCCGCAAGTAGCGCTGTTGCTCAAGTTGATCAGGAAAACTAAAGTTCAGCAAACTTACTGCGTATACTGCTTTCAGTTGGTAATTCCAATTTCCGCCCTTAACGGCTTGTTCCCGAATAGGCACCGTAGCGTAGTACAAACTGCGGTCTTTGAAATACTTCTGGTACACATTCTGTACTTCGATAATAAACTTCTCGCCCCGCTCATTTTCACAGTAAAGGTCGAAAATACTCTTTCGCTCCTGCTCGGTTTGCCCCTGATTTTCGGTGTTAAGATAAACCAGATCTTTGATCTGCTCCCGTTTTCCCAGCACTTGATTCAGGAAATCGATGAGCAAATCCTTATTGAACTCCGTGCCGAACAGTTTCTTGAAGCCGAAGTCAGTAAATGGATTGATGAACCGCGGTTGCTTCATAGACATCCAGGCACCCTCAATTTAGCTTTCAAATCTTTAGCATCAGTAAGCATCGTACAGCGTATCCTTCTGATCGTATCCCTTGTTATAATGCACCTTATCCGACGAAGGCGACTCCCCTTCTGCTTTGTACGATAAAACCACCCGCACTTTCTTTCCGGATAGGGTATCTTTAAGATTGGCCGGAACGCTAATTTTTCCGGTGTTATCCACCACTACTTCAAACTCAATAGATTCCATGCGCGGTGCGTTCGTGGTTGTCAGTTTTTCCTAATACGCTAAAGTAGAAGGCGTATTGCCACGGCTCACTACTATAATTGAGTAGCTGTGGCAATATAAGTTCAGCAATGGGGCGGTCGGTTGCCCTATTCAGGAAGCAGCAGTTCATCGATCGCGTGGATTACTCCTACCTCTGTTAATTCTTCAACCCCGGCGAGGTCTCCGAAAAACACGTATTCATCCAGGAAAACAAAGCTTGCATCGGAGCTTTCTTCGTTGGCGTCGCTGAGGCTAGCGCTAGTTTGCGAGATAGCCAATCTGATCGTACCTCCCAGGGTAACAATCTCGCCTGCTTGTAGATCGGTGGAGAAAGCCACTCCTTCTACAACGTGATTATTGAGAATGCTGGTCAGCAAAGCGTTATCGATACGCGCCGCGCTATCTATCGAAGCGGTGAGCCCCGCCCGGATAAATGCTGAATCGGTAGGAGCAAAAATTGTCTTTTCACCGGTTAACTCCAGACCAGTTTGCGACAAGGCGGCCTGGAAGATACTAAAGCTTTGCCCGGTTGCTTCGGCAATGGTTCCCAGTGCTCCGCCTACGCTTTGCGGCGGTTTAACCACATTACCAGCTTCATTGAAAAACAGCACCTGCCCATTGTCAACTCTTGCTCCCGCGTTCACCACCGCCTGCCCGTTAACGAAAAGGGCGTTCTGTCCGGCTACCGAAAGATACAGAGGAACGCCGACAATATTATTCACCTTGCGGGGCGGGTTGGCTACGTCAATGATCCCCTCGATAATATGATTAGCCCCAAAGAATTGAACACCTCCGTCCAAATTATTACCGATCAGAAAATTCTGAACAGGCGAAATTACCGTCCAGCTACGAACTTCGTCGGCCAGAATACTCTTCAGTTGCCCCGCCTCCAATACGCTGTTCATCAGGCCCACTCCGGGCAATATGTTCATCAAACCCGCTACGGTACCAAAATCTCCGGCCATTTGTTGAATTGCCGGGGGAAGCAACACCTCGTCAATGATATGAACCACCCCGTTAGAGGCGTAGAGCGCTTCCGGAGAAACGATGCTGGTTTTCGGTTGCACCGCTACTGCCGCATTGATGCGTACACTATCGGTGGTGGTGAACCTGAGGGTTTGTTGGGACAAAGTGACCGCACTGCTGTCTAGTCGTCCAATCTGGAGCGTTTGGTTGGGCACAATGTGATAAGAGAGAATACTAGAGAGTACTCCTTGATCCAGAAGACCGAGCTCAGAGACACCAATGGTGCTTAGCAAACTTTGAAAAGCAGCGTCGTTCGGAGCAAGCAGGGTATATTCCCCACTACCCAACTGCGTTTTCAGTCCGGAAAAACCCTCACTGTTCAATATGGTGTTAAGCACCGTGAGTCCTTCGGTTTCTGCCACCAATTCGGTCACGGTTTTGTCGCCGATGGGCGGGCCGCTGGTTTCGTCATCATCGCCGCAGGCGGTGAAAAGTAGTGCAAAAGGAAGAAGGAGTGCGAGTAAGAAAAGCTGTTTCATAGATATAAGAGCAGATGTAAGATAAATGATACGAAAGAACAATATACGACATTTCCGCGATTTCAGACATCCCTTAACCCATTCGCTCCAATTTAGAGCGAATAACCTTCGGTTTTGTCGGCTATTTGCTAAGCGCTCAATTGCCGGTTGTCTTCTCTGCTGCCCCTCCTATTCATTTGTCGGAACAATTTCGGATTGGTTTGGCTTACTAGCAACAGCCCCTGTTTCGTAGTTACCGTTTAGCAACTTTGTTTGGTCGTGCTCACAACGTTTTTTCGTCAGTATGCTCTTCGTAGCGCTATTTTAGCGTGGTTGCTCACGATTTCGTTCGGAAGCTGCCAGAGCCGCTACGAGAATAAGGCCACCCAAAACTTGAGTCAGGCCGAACGGGTGCGCTACGAGCAGTACGTGGTGCAGGGGCAGGTGCTCTACCGCGCTCACTGCAGCAATTGCCACCAGGAAGACGGCACCGGACTGCGCCGCCTCATTCCGCCGCTGGCGCAGTCAGACTATCTGCTGGCCGACGTAGACCGCACGCTGTGCCTGATCAAGAACGGTTTGCAGGGTCCTATTGTGGTCAACGATACGTCGTACAATCAGATCATGCCCGCCAACAAAGCGCTGCGCGACATCGAGATTGCCCAGATCGCTACCTACATCTACAACGAGTGGGGGCACGCCGAAGGGCTCATTCCTACCTCCCGGGTGGCCGACGCGCTGCACGAATGCGCAGCCCCGTAAGGCAGTTTTCTGTTTCTTTTCTTATATTACATCTGCCGGGAAACCGCTTGATTGCGTTGCAAATAGGGAGTTTCTTACCTTGCTTGATAAACAGTGCCAAACGCGAATAGGATTATTGGTTTACCAGGAATATCTTACGTAGCCGGTTACTTTTTGGCGTCTAACAGTATACATAGCGTAGGCATAGTGCCATGAAAGACAGCGTTGTTATAGAAAAAATCAGTCGGGGCGACGAAAAAGCGCTGGAGTACTTGTACCGCAAGCACTACCGGATGATGACCAACGTAATCCTGAAAAACAACGGCACCGAGCAAGAAGCAAAGGATATTTATCAAGATGCCCTGATTGTGTTCTGGCAGAAGGTCACGAGCCACCAGCTAACCTTAACCTCTAAGATCAGCACCTATTTGTATAGCGTATGTCTGAACCTGTGGCGCAAGGAGCTAGATCGCAAGAGTCGGCTTTCGTACGAAGAACACGATCAGCCGGAATACCTGAACGACGAGGCAGAAGAACGAAAAGCCATTATTCACGCCTGTATCAACCAGCTGGGCGACACCTGCCGGAAGATTCTGACCTATTACTACTTTGATGACCTGTCGATGCAGGACATCGCCGACAAGCTGGGCTTTGCCACCACCGAAACGGCAAAAACCAAGAAGTATAAGTGCAAAAAGCGGCTGGATAATCTGGTGAAGTCCACGTATTCGGCCAGTGATTTTTTAGATTGAACCGTATGAACCAAGACCTTACGTACAAAATAGACCGCTACCTGAAGGGAAAACTTTCGGAGGACGAGCGGCGCGCGCTAGAGGAAAAGATGCAGCAGGACCCGCTGCTGGCGCACGAGGTAACCTGGCAGAAGGATATCTATCACGCCCTGGGCGACGTGCGTCGGGTTGCGCTGAAAAGCCGGTTGGACCAAGTGGTTATTCATCCGACTCCCTACTTCCTCGGGCAACGGTGGCTGGCCGCCGCCGCAGTAAGTGCCCTGTTGCTAGCGGGTTGCGCTTACTACTATTTAGCTTCCGAGGAGCCGACGCTAGCCGTTGCCCCTCAGAAAGTAACCGCCCCGCTCGTCTATCCCAAGGCGTATGCGCCGCCGCAGATTCCGCAACGAATCGCTCCGGCACCGGTTACGGTCCCCGTCCCTTCCTCAGAGAGTAAAACACCCCGTACGTCTTCTGCCGCAATCCCGCAGGTGCCGCCCACGGTGGTTCGCCCCCAGGTGGTGAGTCAGTTCGCCGAAGATAACGCGGCCATCAACTACCACGACTTTGAGGCTCCGGAAAAAACTACGTTGCAAGAAAACGCGCACCAAGAAGAAAACGTAGCCATCGAGGCGCTGCCGAATAGCCGCTACTCGTTCCACTACCAGTTTTCTGATAATAAGCTTTACCTACACGGTAACTTCAACCGAACGCCCTATAAAATCATTGCGCTGAACACCGGAGACGACAAAAAACTCTTTCTGGAATTCGACGGAGCCTACTACCGAATCAGTGAGCACGAGACCGCGGTTCCACTGCTAGAAATTGAAGATCCGGCCTTGGTAGAAAACCTAAAAACCATGAGCGCAATTAACTAGCTATCTCTCTCACGATCAGCTACTTGCATAGCAAACTATCTTGTCCCGATTGGTGTTAAGAAAGTATGCAAGAACGAATCCAAGAAAAGCTCTCGGTGCTGGCCGACGCGGCTAAGTACGACGTGAGTTGCTCCTCCAGCGGCAGCAACCGCAAGAACACCAAAGACGGACTCGGAAATTCTAAGGGTATGGGCATCTGCCACACCTATACCCAGGACGGCCGTTGCGTTTCGCTTCTCAAAATTCTGCTCACTAACCACTGCATCTTCAACTGCGCCTACTGCGTGAGCCGCCGCTCCAACGACGTGAAGCGGGCCGCCTTCACCGTGCAGGAAGTGGTGGATCTCACCATCAACTTTTACAAGCGCAACTACATCGAGGGCCTGTTTCTGAGTTCGGGCATCTTTAAAAGCGCCGATTACACGATGGAACGGCTGGTGCGCATCGCCAAAAAGCTGCGCACCGAGCACAAATTTAACGGCTACATTCACCTCAAGGCCATTCCCGGAGCCAGCGACGAGCTGATCCATGAGGCCGGTTTGTACGCCGACCGCCTCAGCGTGAACCTGGAGATTCCGTCGGAAGAAAGCCTCAAGAAGGTGGCTCCCGAAAAAGACTACGCCTCGGCCTACCAGCCGATGAACTTTCTGACGAAGTCGATTAGTGGGTACCAGGAAGAGAAGAAACTGATTCGCTCGGCACCGACCTTTGCGCCCGCCGGACAGAGCACCCAACTGGTGGTGGGAGCCACTCCCGAAAACGATCACCGTATTCTGACATTGGCCGACAGCCTGTACCAGCAGCAGCAACTGCGCCGCGTTTATTATTCGGGCTACGTGCCCATCAGCGACGATAGTCGGTTACCAGCGCTCACCGCCCCACCCCTGATTCGCGAGAACCGCTTGTACCAAGCCGACTGGCTGATGCGTAGCTACGGTTTTTCCGTGCACGAATTGGTCGACGAACAAAATCCGGACCTAGACCCCGAGGTAGACCCCAAACTGGGCTACGCCCTGCGGCATCCTGAGCTGTTTCCGGTGGACGTAAACACCGCTCCCTACGAGCTTATTCTGCGGATTCCGGGCATCGGCGTAAAGTCAGCCAAGAAGATGGTGGCCGCCCGCCGGTTTGGCAAGCTGCGGCCCGAGCACCTGCAGAAGATTGGGGTGGTGTGGAAACGCGCGCGCTACTTCCTCACCGCCGCAGACGCTGATTTTCGCTGGCTGAATTTTGATCCGGTGAACTTAAAGCAGCGCATCCTGAGCGAGCGGAAGCCCCGGCAGCAGCAAGCGCAACTGAACTTGTTCGGGGCGTGACCTATACCTACGACGGGTCGTACGAGGGTCTGCTGTCGGTGATCTTTGAAACCTACCGCCTGGGGCAGCCCGCCGACAATATTTGTGAAGAAAGCGTGGCGCAACCCGAACTGTTTGGCAATCTTGCGCACGTGGCTACGCAACCGGACCACGCCAAGCGGGTATTGCGCGGAGTGGCTAAACGCACCAATCCCGACGTGGTTCGCATTCTATACCACTGCTTTTTGTCCGAGCAGCCGGATATTGAGCTGCTGCTGTACCGCTTCGTTCGGCTGGCGATGGACAGCACCGAAAGTGTGCTGGAAAATTTTCGGGAGCCGGTGGTGTTGCGCCTGCACCGTATCGAGCGGCAAATTCACCGCGAGGTGCACCGCATGCACGCTTTCGTGCGCTTTCAAGAAACCCAAGACGGATTGTATGCGGCACTAGTAACGCCCGACTTCAACGTGCTTCCGTTGCTGGCCCCTCACTTTCAGGATCGCTATCCCGCTTTTCGGTGGCTGATTTATGACACGCGGCGGCGCTACGGACTGTATCACGAAGATCATGCTACTCGTTTTATCACGCTGGATACCGCACCGAATCAGCTTCAAGAAGCTATGCTGGCATCGGCCGAAACGGACTACCAGGCGCTGTGGCAGACCTATTTTAGCAGTGTTGACATTCCCGAACGGCGCAACATGAAACTGCATCTGCAGCACGTGCCCCGGCGCTACTGGAAATATCTGGTCGAAAAACAGAACTTTTAAACAACAAACTGACCTTATACCGTTGACTTACTAGTGGCTACTTAGTACCTTGTCCGCACTACACAACGCAAATTAGTTATGAAAAAGATTTTGTACTCCGGTGCTTTCCTCCTTTCGGCGACGCTCATCATGGGCAGTTGCTCCTACAAAACCTGTCCGGCTTACTCTAGTTCCGCACCCGCCAAGCCCTACTATTCGCAGCAAATTACTCCAAATCCGGCTCCGGTAGTTACCCAAGAAGCTCGGTAGCAATTCCGGCCGTCGCCAGGTCTTTCCAAAACTGGGGATACGATTTGTTTACCACCTCCGGTTCTTCAATCGTCACCGTAGCTTTCGTGGCTAGGGGCGCAAACGCCATGGCCATGCGGTGGTCTTCGTAGGTGTTAAACTCCAGTTCTTTTCCTGAATAACCATCATTTGACGGCATAATTTTCCCGCGCCCGTTTTCTTCCTCCAAGGTTGCTCCGATTTTGGCTAGTTCATTCTGCAGAGCCGCTACTCGATCCGTTTCTTTAATTCGCAGGCTCTCTAGACCGTGTCAGCGTCGCCGGAATCTGCTTTGCTGCGCATACCACCGCCACCGTTTGCGCCAAATCGGGGCAGTCGCTAAAATCCTGGGTCAGTGTTTCGGCCGATGCCTTTTTTGTAAGCCTCACTCCGTCTTCTTCAAATGCGGTGGCCACTCCCAATTGGTCCATGATGCCCACGATGGCGCTGTCGCCCTGCCACGACGGCTGACGCAAACCGAGCAATTTCACCCGGGCGTTGTCGGCTAAAGCTACCAAACTGTACCAGTAGCTGGCTCCCGACCAGTCTGATTCGATGGTATAGGTGCCCGCGCGGTAGGGCTGCGGATCAATACGAATCAGGTTGTCTTCGTTCCAGTGGTGCTTGATCCCAAAATGTCCCATCAGGCCCAAAGTCATTTCAATGTAGGGCCGACTGCCGATCTTGCCGGTGAGCGACAGCTCCAGGCCATCGGTTAGGGTGGGAGCGATCATCAGCAGGGCCGAAATGTACTGGCTGCTCACGTCGCCGCGGATGGACACCCGGCGGGCGGTTTGTCCGTTGGTGAAGCCCCGCACCAGCACCGGCGGGTAGCCTTCGTTCTCTAGGTAAGCGATGTCGGCTCCGAGGCCGCGGAGCGCATCAACCAGTAGTTTCACCGGACGCTGGTGCATGCGGGCGGTACCCTTGAGGAGCTTGCCCATGCGGGCCACGGCCGAGTAGGCAATCAGAAAGCGCATGGTGGTTCCGGCGTTCGAGCACGTCCCACTCCGGTTCGGCCGATTGCAGCAGCCGCTGCATGGTTTGGGTGTCGCGCGCTTCGGAGAGGTTGTGGAGCGTGATTTCTTCGTCGGACAAGGCCTGGATAACTAGCGCGCGGTTGCTCTCGCTCTTGGAGGCGGCGAGTTGAACCTCAGCCTCAATGTGATCAGTGGGCGGATGAAGCCGGATTTTCTGCGTGGACAAAGTAGCGGTGTTTAGTGAATTTTAGTTGAAAACTTCTTTTCTTTTCCGGTCGATAAAACCGGTGGAAACCCAGTAAATGTCTCCGTCTCTTCCGAAAGTTAGGTAGTTACCATCCGGGGTAACGTCGCCGCCGAGTTCGTCGGATGGTGAGTTTATTTGGCTTCCTAGGTTTACCGGATTTGACCAGGCATTCTGATCAGTCCTAAAGGTAATGTAAAGATCGCTTCCTCCGAAACCACCGGGTCGGTTCGACCGGAAAATCATAAATTCTTCGTCGGGCGACACGTAGGCATCGCCCCAGCATTTGGTATCTGGTTGGTTGCGGTAGTTGATCGGATCGGGTAGTTTTTTTACCAACTCGATACATCCCGTGGCGGTACTGGCTTCGGCAGATTTCGCCCGCACCATTGCTGAAAGTAAACGGAAGTATCGGCAGTAACACAAGGGTGCAAGGCATAGTCGGGCGAAGGAGCATTGGGCGGAGCAGGCAAGCTTACCGGTTCACTCCACCCGTCGCCTTGCCGCTCTGAATAGCACAAATCAAGCACTCCTTTCTGATTTTCCACTCCGTTCGCAAAGTAGTAGATTCTGCTTCCATTCAGAGCGATGTGCGGCTCGCTGGTTCTTCTTCCGGTAGAGAAGCTGGCGGTATCAGGCGCACTCCAGGCCTCGTCTTCGTATCTCATCATCAGCGTGAACGAGGGTTTCGGTTCCGGGTAAAATTCAACGGAGCAATAGATCTCCTGACCGTTCGGGGAAAAAGTAATGACTTCTTCGTTTCTGTCCGAAAGCGAAACGACACCGGGCGCGAATACTTTCGGTTGGTCGGTGGGTGGGGTTTGACCTAGATAGAGATACGATTCGTGGTGGCATCCGGCCAACGAACTACTAAAAGCTAACCAGCAGATTACCTTCCGGACACCAAGCGTTTTTAAGCTACGTAGAATTACGATAATCACCCGGCAAATATGCGGATAAAAGAAAGGCCTGAGAACGTCGGAACACATTTTCTAATTTTTCAGTAGATTACACCCGTATTTTTTAACCAACACCCTATCCTATGGATACTTTTGATAAAACCGCGCTCGCTTTTCTAGCGGGAGCCACCACCGGGGCCCTTAGCGGACTGCTGCTGGCCCCGAATAGCGGTAAGCAAATTCGCCACCGCATCAACGAAGCGGCTCATGATGTGCTCTACGATGCTGAAAACGCCTGGGATGACGGCTCAGAGCGCGTGAAAGACCTTGCCGATACGGTGGTGCATGGGTTAGAGAATTACCAGAAGAAGATTGGAGAGGATTAGAGGAGAGGCTATTGGTGTCTAGCCTGAACGGATTGCAGCAACCGGCAAATTTAAGGCTGCACTTAAACCAGAACGTAACTTAATATTTAAAAGCTGTAAAAAATTGTCCATTCATCCAATAGATTCCGAACTCCACTGTTGGCGGCCTTCTGAGGGAGCTACTTAGCGCTTTCCAGAGGTAA
Source organism: uncultured Cytophagales bacterium (assembly GCA_963833215.1). Lineage (GTDB taxonomy): Bacteria > Bacteroidota > Bacteroidia > Cytophagales > Cyclobacteriaceae > Tunicatimonas. The sequence continues at coordinate 41,213 of CAWHXE010000017.1, forward strand.
TTTCTCGATCAGACACGTTTCGTATTTGGTATTATCACTACCTTTCGCAAAAAAACCTACCGCCATGAAAAGTTCTAGCCCGCATTATCAAATCTCACTGCGCTTTCAGGAAATTAAACTACCTCCTTTCGATGAAATTCTGGTATTGGGCAGCAAATCGGAGCAGGGAAAAATGGGCGTTGCCAAGACGTTTGAGCACTTGGTACCCGAAATTTTTGAGATGATCGAGGTGCCCGACGACGCTATCGAAGCGATTTTTGTGAACAAAAGGCTTTTGAAAAAGATTTCTAAGGAGAACATCCTGGATATTTTACGGGAGAAAGTATTTCCCTTCGTGTCCGCGAAAGAGATTATTAAGGTTGACCTTGAGATAACAGTCAGCTACGAAACAATTGAAAAAGATGGCTGACCCAGCGCTTCATTCTTTCCTAGATCAGGACTATACCAGCGTCTACGCCTACGCGGGGGTGGAGGCAATTCGGGCCCGTCTGGTGAAGGAAGGAGCCATTGTGGTATGGAACGAAGACGATACATTTCTGGGTATTCTCACCCCGTCCGACGTGGTAATTCGGTCGCACCGCCTGGTGGTTGACTGTTTGCGTCACAAGCCGGTCATTCGCTCCGACGAGTCGGTGCTTGATGCGTTACGTACTTTGGTAGACAGCAGAGAAGTGGTTTTGCCGGTTGTGAGCGCGGACGGACAGTTTGCAGGTTTGCTGCACCAGCGCACGCTGGTAGAGCAACTGTTGCTACAAAGACCTCCCCAAGATCCCATACCAACTATTCAGCCGCTTCGCTAGGCATCAGGTTCGGGTTTAACGGCCGCGTAGGCTGGGACTTCCACTTCTTTAGCAGGTTTCAGGTTTATTATTTCTTGCATAAATCGGTCGGTGGCTTGATACACTCCCCGCCAGTCACTCGATCGAATGTAGGAGCCAATCACGTGGTTGCCTGCCTCGGGGAACGCTACCTTCTGCTTCTGTTCTTGCGGAGTGCCCAGTTGCTCAAACATCGGCTGCATGGCGGCCACCGACACCACCTGGTCCTGCGCTTCCTCCTTCTTGTAGTAATATCCGAGAAATACCGGACAGCGCACCTTCCGGAAGGTTTCCTCGGTCATGGTTTCCTCGATCAGTACGGCCAGCGTCACGTACCCATTAATGTGGTAGTAGCGCGACCAGTACTGCTTGGTGCGACCGGTGCGCTCGTTGATCAGGTGGTCGGCTCCCAACGAGGTTTCCATCGCCTGCACGCCCCACGGCTGGTTGAGCAGATACAACTGCTCGTCGCGGGGAGCGATTAGCGGTGAGTACATGATCAAACCGGCCAGTTCCGGGTGTTCGCTGGCGATCTTGAGCGCCAGCGTACTTCCGGTAGAAGTGCTCACGATAATCACGCGTTCGCCCAGCGCGTAGCCAATGGCCACCGCTTCCCGGGCCGAGGCCAGCAGGTTGGCGGCGGTCAGGCTCTTGAACGCGCTGTCTGACTCGATGCCCTGCTCCTTGAGGCGGGCCAGGTAGAGATTAGCTCCGTAACGTTCGGCCAGCATGGTGTGCACCGGGGCTCCCTCGGCCTGGCTGGCCCCGAAACCGTGCAGGTAGACGAAGCTTACGGAAGTCTTCTTCTTCTGCGTGCTGTCGGCCCACACAATGCGGGCTTGGTTGTCGGGCTTGATAAGCACATTGGCTGCCTCGCGCCGGTTGATGTCTTGCTCTAGATCGATCAGGTTAGTATTGACCGTCGGCAGTTCGCCCGATAGATCACCGACCACCGGACGTGGACCTACGGCGAATACTCCGGCTAGTACAATTACAATTCCCCCGGTCCAGTATAGTGCTTTTTTCATGCATCGGAAAAGCTAGTTATTGACAATACTTGGATAGATAGTTCTGAGCAGCGGAGTACCCGGCTTCTTTGGCCCGTTGCCAGTCGGCACAGGCTCCGGCTTGGTCTTTCAGATTGTAACGCGCGAACCCCCGGTTGGCGTACGAGGCGTAGTGATACTCGTTGATGCGTAACGCTTCGTCATAATCGTGCCGGGCGGCGGCGTAGTTGCGTTGTTTCAGGTAGGTGTTGCCCCGGTTGAAGTGGTACAAATGCTGTAGCTGCGTACCCGGGTGTTGTTGACTCACTGCAATGGCTCGGTCATACTCCTGCCGGGCCTCCTCGTAACGCTTCAGTTTTTGCAGCGCGTCGCCCCGGTAGTAATGAAAGTCAGCATCCTCAGGGAACTGCCGTTGGGCGCGGGCGTATACCGCCGCCACTGCCGCGGTGCGCTGCTGTCCGCCGAGCGCGCGGGCCAGGTTCTCGTAGTAGGCTACGTTGGTGGAATCTACGGCCAGGGCCCGTTGGAAATACGGCTCGGCAGCCGCGTATTGCTCCGCTTCCAGCAGGACGTAGCCCTCGTTATTCAAATCTTCGGCCTGACCTCGAGCCGCTAGTTCTTCCATGCTGTTGACCTGAATATCGACGATATCATCTTCTGCTTCGGGGGTTTGGCCGATGGTGGCGTATCCGGTGAACAGCATGGATAATAAAACGATACCGGTTCGGATGGTCATGCGTGGTTTTCGTTGGTGGTGATGCGCAGTGGCGGCGCGCTGCACGGTGGGGACGCATCGCGTCCCTACGCGTCCACGATGACGCAACGGTTGTTGATGACGTCGTCTTCTACGGTTTTGAATTTCACGTTTTTCTTTACGCGCCCGTCGGGATACTGCACGTTGACCCGGTCGTTGCGCCCGGCGATTTTCACGGCGGTGGCCGGTTTCACCGGTTCGGGCGGACGGTTGCGGTTGGTGGCCGCGCTGCCAGGTCCCCGGCCCGATGCGCTCAGGTCCTCCTTGGTTTCCTGCAACTTCTCGCGCTGGCGGTGCCGCACGTTCTGCGCCGATTGCATTTCCTGCTGCACGGGCAGATCGGCCTTGGTCAGGAAAGAAGCAGTTTCTTCGTTCACCTTCGCCAGGAAGCGCTTGAACAGCTCAAACGATTCAAACTTATAAATCAAAATCGGGTCTTTCTGCTCGTAGGCGGCGTTCTGCACCGACTGCTTCAGGTCATCCATTTCGCGCAGGTGCTCCTTCCAGTTCTGATCGATAATGGCGAGCGTGATGCCTTTTTCCATCGAGCGCAGTAGTTCGGCTCCTTCGGAGGTCACACTTTTTTCCAGATTGGCCGCCACGCCGATTTGCATCTTACCGTCGGTGAAGGGCACCAGCACGTTCTGGATGGTAGCCCCCTTGGCTTCGTGTAAGTTCTTGATGGCCGGATAAGCGTGCTTGGCCACCCGTTCGTTCTTTTCCTGGTAGTGCTGGTAGGCAAACTCGTACAAGTCATTGGCCAGCACCATCTCGTCGGCCCGCTCGAAGTCGGCCTGCTCAATAGGATGGTCGGCTCCCAGCACGCCCAGCACGGTTAGCTTATAGCTCTCGAAGTTGCCCGCGCCCTTGGTGCTCAGCACGATGTCTTCGCAGGTATCGTAGAGCATGTTCATGATGTTGAGCTGCAAGCGTTCGCCGAACAGGGCGTGGCGGCGGCGCTTGTAAATCACCTCCCGCTGCTGGTTCATCACGTTGTCGTATTCCAGCAAGCGCTTCCGAATGGCGAAGTTGTTTTCTTCCACCTTCTTCTGCGCCCGCTCGATGGAGCTGGTCACCATTGAGTGCTGAATCACCTCGCCCTCTTCCAGTCCCATGCGGTCCATAAGGCGCGCGATACGGTCGGAGCCGAACATGCGCATCAGGTTGTCCTCGAGCGAGACGAAGAACTGCGAAGAACCGGGGTCGCCCTGTCGTCCGGAACGGCCGCGCAACTGCCGGTCGACGCGCCGCGAGTCGTGCCGTTCGGTGCCCACAATGGCGAGTCCGCCCGCGGCCTTGGATTCGGGGGCAAGTTTGATGTCGGTACCCCGACCGGCCATGTTCGTAGCGATGGTAACGGTGCCCGATTTACCGGCGGCGGCCACCACGTCGGCCTCGCGCTGGTGCTGCTTGGCGTTGAGCACCTGGTGATTGATGCCGCGCATCTTGAGCATACGGCTGAGTAATTCTGATATTTCTACCGAGGTGGTACCCACCAGCACTGGTCGGCCCTGCGAGGTCATCTCATTGATCTCGTCGACCACCGCGTTAAACTTTTCGCGCACGGTTTTGTAAACCTTGTCCTGCCGGTCGTCGCGCACGATGGGGCGGTTGGTAGGAATCACCACCACGTTGAGTTTGTAGATCTCCCAGAACTCACCCGCTTCGGTTTCGGCCGTACCGGTCATCCCGGCCAGCTTGTGGTACATGCGGAAGTAGTTTTGCAGCGTGATGGTGGCGTAAGTCTGCGTAGCTTCCTCCACCTTCACGTTTTCCTTGGCCTCGATGGCCTGGTGCAGTCCGTCGGAGTAGCGACGCCCCTCCATCACGCGGCCCGTTTGTTCATCGACGATCTTCACCTTGTTGTCGGCGAGGATGTATTCCTGGTCGATCTTGAACATGGCGTAGGCCTTCAGCAGTTGGTTCACCGTATGAATCCGCTGCGACTTAGCTGAGTATTCTTTGATCAGAGTATCTTTCTTCTCTACTTTCTCCTCATCGGTTAGCTCCTCCGATTTCTCCAGCGCGTTGATCTCGGTGCCAATGTCGGGCATGATAAAGAACTGCGGATCTTCGCCCTCTTTGGTGATCAGATCGATGCCTTTCTCGGTGAGGTTGATGTTGTTGGTTTTCTCCTCGATGGTGAACAACAGCGGCTCGTCGGCTTCGGGCATGGCGCGCTGGTTGTCTTGCAGGTAGTAGTTCTCGGTTTTCTGCATGATCTGCCGCACGCCGGTTTCGCTCAGGTAGCGGATCACGGGCTTATACTTGGGCAGACCCCGGAAAGCGCGGAAAAGTGACAAGCCACCCTCTTTGGTGTTGCCTTCCTTAATTTTGCGCTTGGCATCCTGTAAGTACTCACTCACCAACTTACGCTGCGCTTCGTAGAGGCGGGCAATGCGGGGCTTCAGCTCGTAGAACTCGTGTTCGTCGCCCTTGGGCACCGGGCCGGAAATGATGAGCGGCGTTCGGGCCTCATCTACCAGTACCGAATCCACCTCATCCACCATGGCGTAATGATGCTTGCGCTGCACCAGGTCCTGCGGCTCGCGCGCCATGTTGTCGCGCAGGTAGTCGAAGCCGAATTCGTTGTTGGTGCCGTAGGTGATGTCGCAGGCGTAGGCCTGCCGACGCGACTCCGAATTGGGTTCATGCTTGTCGACGCAGTCGATGGTCATTTGGTGAAACTGAAAGAGCGGGGCCATCCACTCTGAGTCGCGCTTGGCCAGGTAGTCGTTTACGGTGACGATGTGCACGCCGCGGCGGGCCAGGGCGTTGAGGTAGGCGGGCAGCGTGGCAACCAGGGTCTTTCCTTCGCCGGTGGCCATCTCGGCAATCTTGCCCTGGTGCAGCACGATACCACCAACCAGTTGCACGTCGTAGTGCACCATATCCCAGGTGATTTCGCTGCCTCCGGCGATCCAGCGGTTGTGCCAAGTGGCCTGCTCACCCTCGATGGTGACGTGCGAATGCTCGGCGGCCAGTTGCTTATCGAACATGGTGGCGGTCACCTTTAATTCGCCATTGTCTTTGAAGCGGCGGGCGGTTTCTTTCACCACGGCGAAGCCCAGTGGCAGCACCTCCATAAGCACCTTCTCGAGCGCTTCGTTGCGGTCTTCTTCCAACTGGTCGATCCGGTTGAACTTGGCTTCCTTCTCTTCCAGGTCCATTTTGGAGTCATCGTCCACTTCCTGGTGCAGGGCGGCAATCTGATCGTCGATGTCCTTAAGGTCGGCGTCGATGGTGGCTTTGATCTCTTCGGTCTTGGCCCGCAGCTCGTCGTCGCTGATGGTTTGTAGCTGCTCAAACTCCGCGTGGATCTGGGCGACGTAGGGCATTACCAGTTTAATATCTTTGGCGGATTTAGAGCCGAATACCTTGGCTAATCCTTTGTTGATGATGTTGATCATGGATGTTTTCTGATGAGTGGCTGATAGGGCAAACTTACAATTTCTGGTAATTGGATGCTAGATGCTGGTGGACTTTCTATGGGGCCAGCTATTGGATGACTTTCGGGACGGGCCAGATACTAGATGATCTTCTAAGCAGGCGGTCCACGCCGGGCCAGATGCTAGATATCTAGCTTCTAGTAACCAGCATCTAGCTTTCTTGTCATTGAGAAGTTAATCCAGCATCTAGTATTCAACAAACAAGCCTCAGACAAAAACAGTGCCTTGAAACACCATTTGGGCCGGTCCTGCCATATAGACCTGCGTAAACGAGCCAGAGTCCATCGGCATAAAGGATATCTCCAAAAATCCACCCCGGGTGTGCACCGCCACCGGGCTGGGACGCTGCTGGGCGTGAGCCAAGGCCAGGGCGACGGCCGTGGCACCGGTGCCGGACGAAAGGGTTTCGTTTTCTACGCCCTTTTCGTAAATCCGCATATGAACCTCATCGTTTTTCACCTCCACAAAGTTGACGTTGACCCCTTCGGGCTGGAAGCGCGGATCGTAGCGCAGTCGTTTTCCCTCACCCACCACGTCATAATCCGAGAGGTTTTCGATGAGCCTGACAAAGTGACGGGTTCCGGTGTGGAGCAGGTAGCCTTCGGGAAAGGATTGCACCGCCGTCACGTCGCCCATCCGAATGCGAACGCGATCATCTTTAACCTGGGCCTGATAGGCTTGTGCTTCCATCACAAAGTAGGCTTCGTTTTCGATGATGCCGAGGTGGTTGGCCAGGTGGACTGCACAGCGGGCTCCGTTGCCACAACCGGCGCGGGTGGCGTCGGCGTTGAAGTAAATCATCTCGAAGTCGTACTCAGCATGCGCTTTGAGCAGAATCAGGCCGTCGGAGCCGATGCCGAATTTGCGGTCGCACAAGCGGGTGATCAACGCGGTGTTGCTAGCGTCGAAAACCGATTGGCGATTGTCGATAATGACGAAGTCGTTGCCGGTGCCTTGGTATTTGAAGAAGGATAAACCAGTCATCGTTGGTGGAAATAGTTGGCGAGCAAGGTAGTAATAAGTGGCAATACGCCCGTGGTTCAGAGTAAGCTAAATGTCGGAACGAAAGGCAATGCTGCTCTATCATAAAGGCAAAGCACTACTTGGACTCTCGCTACCGGCCCCTTTCGTTCACCGGAAAACTTTGGTTGTTCACCAATGTTATTACTTCATCTGGAAAAAGAGTTGCTTATTTGCCCCTATCCACTCACTCGATTCGTTTGATAATGAAAACCAACGCTACGCTTCTTCTACTGTTCTTCATCGGTGGTTTTCACGCCCTCATCGCCCAAAAACAGCCTACGGTGATTAGCGGTCAGGTGGTGGAAGGTCATAGTCAGCAACCGCTTGAGTACGCCACCGTCAAACTGCTGGATACCGACACTGAGCAGTTACTCACGGGAACCACTACCGGTGCGGATGGCACGTTCGTGCTGGAGGCAACAGAAACGAATGTCTACCTGGAAGTAGGATTCATTGGTTTTGTAACAACCAGAATCACCGAGCTAAACCGCCGCAACGGCAAGGCATACGTCGGCACCGTGGCCCTGGCCGAAGACACCGAAACGCTCGACGAGGTGCTGGTGCGGGGCGAGAAGTCGCAAACCGAGTTCAAGCTCGACAAGCGGGTGTTTAACGTGGGGCAGGATCTGAGCAGCACCGGGGCCAGCGCCCTGGAAGTGCTCAACAACGTGCCGTCGGTGAACGTGACCATCGAGGGGCAGGTGCGGCTGCGCGGCGTGGTAGGCGTGCAGATTCTTATCAACGGCAAACCCTCGGTGCTGGCCAGCAACGACGGCAACGCCCTGGGCACCCTCACCGCCGACATGATCGAGCGCATCGAGGTGATCACCAACCCGTCGGCCAAGTACGAGGCCGAGGGCACCGCCGGGATCATTAACATTGTGCTCAAAAAAGAAGAGAAGCGCGGGCTGAACGGTTCGGTCACCCTGAACACCGGCGTGCCCAACAACCACAGCCTGGGGCTAAGCATTAATAACCGTACTGAGAAGTTTAACCTGTTTAGCCAACTCGGCGTGGGGCACCGCACCTTTCCGGAACAGTACAAAACCATCAACCGGAATTTGCTGAACGACACTACTGTTTATAGCAGCGGATCGGGCGACAAGAACGAAACCTTCTTTAACGTCATCCTGGGCACCGATTACCACATCAACGACTACAACGTGCTGTCGCTCACCGGCCACTTTGCCTACGAACTGGAAACTGAGTTTTCGGACACCGATTTTCGGTTGCTTGATGCCAACGACGCGCTCGCGGCGCAGTGGAACCGCGATGAGGTAACCGAGGCCACCAACCCCAAGTGGCAGTACGAATTGCAGTACCAGAAAAACTTCGCCGACAACGAAGACCGCAGCCTGCTGTTCAGCGCGCTGGGCAGTTTCTTCGGCAAAGACCAGTCGTCGGAGTTCGCCAACACCGCCCTCGCCGGCGAAACTTTGTTTGATGACCGGCAGCAGACCCGTACCGACTTCCTGGAAGGAGAGTACACCTTCAAGCTAGACTACACCCATCCGTTCAGCGACGCGCTGACGCTGGAAAGCGGGGCGCAGTACGTGATCACCGACGTGGCCAATGACTTTGCGGTGAGCAATTGGGCGGATAATCGTTGGGTGGAAGCCCCTAACCTGACCGACGTGTTTGAGTTTAACCAGAAGGTGCTGGGAGTGTACAGCACGGGAGCCTACGAGGGCGATAAATTTGGAGTAAAGATAGGTCTTCGGGTGGAGAATACCGACCTAAGTACCCTGCTGGTGGACGATAATTTGTTGAATCGGCGGCGGTTTACCGACCTGTTTCCCAGTGCGCACACCTCGTACAAAGTGCTGGATAACTTATCGCTGCAAGCCGGTTACTCGCGGCGCATCTCCCGGCCGGGGCTGTGGAATCTGAATCCGTTCTTCAACATCCGCAACAACTTCAGCATCCGCACCGGCAACCCGCTGCTGCGGCCCGAATATACCGACTCTTACGAAGTGACGGGCATCCTCGACGCCGGACCCGTATCGCTCAGCACGGCCGTCTACCACCGCTACACCACCGAGGTGACCGAAAACGTGACCACTTTTGAAGACAACGTGAGCCTGACCCGCCCGGAGAACATCGGCACCAACCGGGCCACGGGCCTGGAACTGAATGCCAAGTACAACCCTGCCGAGTGGTGGACGCTCAGTGGCGACGCCAATTATCAGTACTTCCAGCGCGAGGGAGCTTTTCAGGATGACTTCGTTTGACTTCAGCGCTGATCAGTGGTCGGCGCGACTCAACAACAAGTTTAAGCTACCGGCCGCCTTTGACGTGGAGGTGACCGGTAATTACCAGTCGAGCTTTCAGTCGTTTCAGCGCGAGCAGTCGGGCTACTTTTTTGCGGACTTAGGCGTGCGTAAAAAAGTGATGAAGGGCCGAACGATCCTGAACCTAAGCGTGCGCGACGTGTTTGCCTCCCGGATTTTCGAGACGGAAACCGTGCAGCCCGCCTTCAATTTATACGACTACCGACTGCGGGGCCGCTTCATCACGGTGGGCATCAGCTTCGGCTTCGGCAAGGGTGAGGCGATGGAATTCAGCGGGCAGAAGCAGTTCTAGACGACTTTCTACACGGCCAGAAGGTCATTCAACTCACCGGTTGGCCAGCAGATACAGCACGGCCATGCGGACAGCCACGCCGTTTTCTACCTGTTCCAGAATGATGGCGTGTTCGGAGTCGGCCACGTCGCTGCTGAGTTCCACGCCGCGGTTGATGGGGCCGGGGTGCATGATGGTGATGGGCTTGCTCAGGCTGTCCAGCAACTTCCGGTTGACACCGTAGTAGAGGGAGTACTCGCGCAGCGAGGGAAAGTATTTGACCTGCTGCCGCTCCAGTTGGATGCGCAGCACGTTGGCCACGTCGCACCACTCCAGCGCCTCACGCAGATCGAGCGTAACGCGCACTCCCAGTTCGGTGATGTGCTTGGGCAGCAGGGTGGCCGGTCCGCATACCATCACCTCGGCCCCCAGCTTCTGTAGGGCAAAGATGTTCGACAACGCCACCCGGGAGTGCAAGATATCGCCGATGATCACTACTTTCTTTCCTTCCACCCCGCCCAGCTTTTCACGGATCGAGTAGCTATCGAGCAGCGCTTGGGTGGGGTGCTCGTGGGTGCCGTCGCCCGCGTTGATCACGTTGGCTTTGATATTGCGCGCCAGAAAATGCGGAGCTCCCACGCTGGCGTGCCGCATCACCACCATGTCCACCTTCATGGCCAGAATGTTGTTCACCGTGTCGAGCAGCGTCTCCCCCTTCTTTACTGAGCTGTTGGACGAGGAGAAATTAACCACATCGGCCGACAGGCGCTTCTCGGCCAGCTCGAACGACAAGCGGGTGCGGGTAGAGTTCTCAAAGAACACGTTGGCTACCGTGATGTCGCGCAGCGAGGGCACCTTCTTGATCGGCCGGTTAATGACCTCCTTGAAGCTGTCGGTGGTAGAAAAGATGAGCTCTATTTCTTCGCGGTTCAGGTCTTTAATACCCAGAAGGTGCGGGGTGCGGAGCGCTTGTATCATTCGGATTTCGTAGTGAGCCAGATTCCGTCTTCGTTCTCTTTTTCCTGCCAGGTCACCACCACGCGCTGCGAATCCAGGGTGTTCACGGTGCGCCCTACGTAGTCAGCCTCGATGGGAATATGGCGGGAGTAGCGCCGGTTCACCAGCGCCAGCAGCTCCACCTTGCGGGGGCGGCCAAAGGTGGTCATGGCGTCAAGGGCGGCCCGCACCGTGCGACCGGTATAAAGCACGTCGTCGATGAGCACCACGTTCTGGTCTTCCAACACAAAGGGGATGTGGGTGCGGCTAGCGGTTAGCGGAGTATCCCGGCGGCGAAAATCATCACGGTGGAAAGTGGTGTCCAGGTAGCCCAGGCGAATGTCGGTGGATAGAATCTGGGCGAGTTCGGCCTGGATGCGGTTGGCTAAATAGATCCCCCGTGGCTGTAGGCCGATAAGTAAGGTATCTTCGAACGAGCGGTGGTACTCGATCAGTTGGTGACACAGTCGGCTGACGATGACTTTGAACAGCGGGGCGGGGACAATGAGTTTGTTATCTTCCATCGGTGGCGGCGCAAATTACGGGAAAAAGTTGATAGTCGATAGTCGATAGTCGACAGACCATAGTCGTTTTTGCCTATCGACCGTCGACTATGGACTATCGACTAACTACGGACTAATTATACGCCACCTTGTTGATGAAGAACACCTTTCGGCTGGTTCCCGAGCCCGCGTGGGCCATGTCTTTAATATCCTGCACCCCGTGCACGTAGAAGTAGTCGCCGTACCATTTGGTGAGTCCCACAATACCGTGATCGCGCTTTTTGATCTCGTCGGTTTCGTGGGCCAGCTTAATGGGCGAAGTCACGTCATCTTCCACCGTGCCATTGTCACTAATCACCTTCGACTTGATCTCTCCTTCGTACGAATACATCAGCACCACCTTATCGTCTTTGGTGCTCACGTGCACCAGTTGCTTCAACTCCATACTTTTGGCGTTGTCAAGCTTGAAGGCATGGTCCCACAGTAACTCTCCTTTGCGGTCGAAGCACACCGCCACGGCGTGGGTATAGCGATAGCCGTCGAAGTACATATCGCTGTAGCGCGACGAAGGCACGTAACCGCTGTAACCATTATAGTAGTAGCTGTTGTACTTCGGGTAGTAGGCCTCGCCCAGCATGATATATTTGTCATCGTCCGAGATGAGTTCGTGCACCACCATGCGGTAGTTGAGCCGAATCTTTTTGCCCGCCCGCTTTTTCTTGGCAATACGTCGCTTGACCCGCTCTTCGCGGCGATCGCGCATGTAGCCGAAGAAGTTTTCCAGGTCGGCGTAGTGGTAGTAGCGCATTTCCTGGGTGCCATCGGGTCGTAGCGAGGCTACGAAGATGCCCCGCGAATAGCGCGAGCGCTTGGGTCCGTAGGTACCCGCCAGAAACTGCTTTTCGCCGTCGAAGCCCGTCACCTGAGCATCGAGCAGGTTGCTACGGTCTTTGGGTTTGAGCGGAGTGCTCTGCAGCAGGTTGCTGTACTGGTCGTAGGCCTTAATGGTAACGGTTTTCACCTTCTGGGGAGTGGTCTCGGCAATCAGCACGTCGAAGGTGTTGTCTTTGGGGTTGGGAATAATATCAATGATCTCCCCGTCTTCGCGGTAGATATCGGGCAGCACGCGCACCTTGCGGTTAAACATATCGTAGTGCACCACCACGGGGCGGTAGTTCACGTTGCCGCCCAGCACCACCGTCTGCCCCACAATCTCGAAGAACTCCAGGTTGACCGGCACAATGCGGCGGATGGCGTGAAACGAGGTGTCGCCGGTGGCCACCGCCAGGTTCATCATCTCCAACGGCTTATCGTAGTAGGGACCCTTCTGGAACAATACGCACAGCTGACCCCGGTCGTAGTCGTAGCCCTGCAGTGCCAGTGAGTAGTCGAGCGCGTAGGTGCGCTTCCACTGCTCCTTGAGGGAGGTATCGTAGTAGATAAATTCCCAGAGTTTTTTGCCTCGATCCGCCCGTTCGTCGGTGTCGCGGAACAGCACCAAACCCTGTTCGTCGGCCGAAACCACTACGAAATCGTTGCTATTGTCGCCAACTTCGATTTCAATGCGTTCGGGTTGCACAATCTGGGCAGAGGCCCAACTACTCAGTAGGGTAAGCGTAAATATTAGACGAATAGATTGAATGGACATACGGTGCGTGGGTTGTTGATAGCGTATTCTGAACTCCGGAAGTGACGGACCGGGTGAGAGAAATGTACACAAATTCTTGATTAAAGAACATCAAATGTCTTTCAAAGATTGCTAAGGACGAAAAAGTTGTCGGATAATTCTTGGTACTTTTGCCGCATGATCCGCAAAAAGATTCTTATACTTCGGTTTTCCTCCATCGGCGACATCGTGCTCACCACCCCGGTGCCCCGCGCCCTCAAGGTGCAGTTGGATGCCGAAGTGCACTACTGCACCAAACCGCAGTACGCCACCTTGCTCACCGAAAATCCCTACATCGACCGGGTGCATACGCTCAACAGCAGCCTCAGCGAGCTCGTTCGGCGCTTGCGGCTAGAGCGCTACGATGCGATTATCGATCTGCACCATAACCTGCGCACCACGCTCATCATCGCCCAACTGGGAGTGAAGAGTTATCGCTTCAACAAGCTCAACGTGGCCAAGTGGATGATGGTGAATTTCAAGATCGATCGGCTGCCTAACGTGCACATCGTGGATCGGTACCTGGCCACCCTGAAGCCGCTGGGAGTGAAGTCCGACAGCCTGGGACTTGATTATTTCATTCCCGAAAAGGACGAAGTGGAACGCAATTGGCTGCCCGAAACCCACCGGGCGGGCTACGTGGCCTACGCCATCGGGGCGCAGCACCACACCAAAAAGCTGCCTGTGGACCGTATGATCGAACTCTGCGACCGCATCAACAAACCTATCGTTTTGCTCGGCGATAAGAACGATCACGAAATCGGCGAACAGGTGGAGCGCTTCTTCGCCCGTGGGGATGAATCTGCCGAAAGTGAGTCCACGTTACTCGAGCTTAACAAAAAGGCGGTCATCTACAACGCCTGCGGCAAGTTTAACCTCAACCAATCGGCTTCGTTGGTGCGGCAGGCCGATTACGTGTTCACCCACGACACCGGGCTGATGCATATCGCCGCCGCTTTTAAAAAGCGGATCTACTGTATTTGGGGCAACACCATTCCCCGCTTCGGCATGTACCCCTACCGCACCCGCTTCACGGTGCTGGAAAACAACCGCCTGCGGTGCCGCCCCTGCTCCAAAATCGGCTACGCCAAGTGTCCGCAGGGGCATTTCAAGTGCATGCGCGATATTGTGTTTGACTTTTATCTACCTTAAAAATGAGTGAGTGGTGAAGTGAGTGAATGATGAAGCGACTTGGCACATAGTTCTACGAAATTATTACCTTGCTTCCGTCATCACATCACCCATACTACATTTCACTATTTAACAACCCAGTAACCCCATGAGCAATTATAGTTTCTTCGACAACGTCAACCAGTTCGTTGACCAAGCCTCTCACTTTATCGACTTACCCGATGGGCTGCTCGAGCAGATCAAGGAGTGCAACAGCGTGTATCAGGTCAACTTTCCCATCCAGCTCAACAACGGGAAGTACCAGACCATCACCAGCTACCGGGTGCAGCACTCGCATCACCGTATGCCGGTGAAGGGCGGCATTCGCTACAGCCTGGAGGTGAACGAAGACGAAGTGAAGGCCCTGGCCGCGCTGATGTCGTACAAGTGCGCACTGGTCGACGTTCCATTCGGCGGAGCCAAGGGCGGCATCCGCATTGGGGTGAGTAACTACAGCGTGGCCGAACTGGAGAAGATCACCCGCCGCTACGCTTCGGAACTGATCAAGAAAAACTTTATCGGCCCCTCTACCGACGTGCCCGCCCCTGACTACGGCACCGGGGCCCGCGAGATGGCCTGGATCGCCGATACCTACGCCTCGTTCAACCCGGGCGAGATCAACGCCTTCGCCTGCGTAACGGGCAAACCCATCTCGCTGCACGGCATCCGGGGCCGCACCGAAGCCACCGGGCGGGGCGTGTTTTTCGGCATCCGCGAAGCGGTGAACGTCACCGAAGACATGAAGGCGCTCGGTCTCACCCCCGGCCTGGAAGGCAAGCGCGTGATCGTGCAGGGGCTGGGCAACGTGGGCTACCACTCGGCCAAGTACCTGCAAGAGGGCGGCGCCGTGATCGTCGGCATCGCCGAATATAACGGCGGCATCTACCGGAAAGACGGCATCGACGTGGAAGAAGCCTTTCAGTGGTACCGCGAGCACGGCTCACTGCTGGAGTTTCCCGGTGCCGAAAGCATCAAGAACACCATCGCCACCCTGGAGTATGACTGCGACATTCTGGTGCCCGCCGCGCTGGAAAACCAGATTACGGCCGAAAATGCACCCCGTATCAAAGCCAAGATCGTGGGCGAAGCGGCCAACGGTCCGGTAACCAGCGAAGCCGCTAACGTTTTGATGGCCAAGGGAGTGCGCATCCTGCCCGACTTCTACCTCAACGCCGGAGGAGTGACCGTATCGTATTTCGAGTGGTTAAAAAACCTGTCGCACGTAGCCTTCGGCCGCATGGATAAGCGCCACGAGGAGGTGACCAACCTGGGCATGATCCGGGCGATGGAAGACGTGAGCGGCAAACCCATATCAGCCCAGCAGCGGCAGGAGCTTTCGCGCGGGGCCGGAGAGATCGACATTGTGAACTCAGGATTGGAGGAGACAATGGTGACCGCTTACCACACTATTTGGGAGATCTACAAAACGAAGAATACCGGTAACCTGCGTACTGCTTCGTTTGTTACTTCCATCGAGAAGATTGCGGCAGCTTATATGGCGCGGGGTATTTTCCCTTGATGCCCTTGCTTCGCTCATCTGTTATCTTACGATTGGCACGGGGAGCAACTCCCTGCTGGAATTCGTGTTCATTTTCTACCAACAGCAAAACCTACTGGCAATGCGAGATGAGATTATAAAATTAAGACGGAGTGTCAAGTTGGTAGATGCTAAACTATCCTTCATACATGATCAGTTCGGAGAGTTGAAAGGGTTATTTGAGGATGTGGTTGCTGATGTGGACAGTTTAGCTGAACTAATAGGCAATCACGAGGGAAGACTTGCTAGGATTGAGAAGCACCTTAATATGTAAACCTAATTATCCGGCGCGCCGTCGTCGGCCCAGCAGGCAATTTGGGCGATCTGCGCGTCAGTAAGTTCTCGTCCCGAACCGGGCGGGGGCATACTTTTTTCATTCGTGCGCTCCTTGATTTTTGCCGCGTAAGAAAAGATATCTTCTTCAACTGTAAAGTTCGGAATGCGGGGCGCCACGTGGCACCCGGTGATCGCGCAGTTGGTGGTAATCATCTCTTTGATGGTTGCCGAGAAGCTCACGCCGGACAATACTTGAACATCAGCTACCGTGGTGCAGCCGTCGGCATCCTGCACAGCCATAGCATACTGGCCATGCGCAAGTTGACTAAAATCAGCGGTTGTAGAAAAGTCCGCGCTGTCGAGGCGGTAGCGGTAGGGAGCGGCTCCCCCGATAGCCTCCACCGTGATGCTTCCGGTGGCTTGCCCACAGGTTGAAGCGGTAGGAACGAGATTTATTTGCAAGGTGGATGGTGCGTCGGGGACAGTCACTGATCCGGAAGTGGTGCAGCCTGCTTCGTCCTGCGCACTGACTTCGTAGGTGCCCGGGGCTAGCTCTGAAAAGGTAGCGGCGGGCTGTCCGGTTCCGTCGTTGAGGCGATACGTTACCGCTCCCGTGGCACCGCTGGGCGTAAACTCGATTGCCCCATTGGGCTGTCCACAGCGTGCGGTCGTAACGGTGTGGCTCAGCGTAAATCCGCTGTTGCATACCGAATCGTCTTCGCCGCAGGCAAATAATAAAAATAACACTCCAAAAGAAAGATACTTCATCATAAGCAGCCGGGAATAATAGATGCCGCCTTCGCGCGCCGAAGGACCATCTACCTCCGAACGATTATCGTACCAGAAGCATACGTAAAAACAAAATAACCGGCATCATGCTGACACCGGTTATCCGAATATGAGACGTGATTCTACCTTCTATCTACTGTTTCTTAAATGAAATTGGTCTGGTTGCTTAGATACCCGTTTGTCCAAACTGCTCGACGGAACGTAACCGGTTGGCGATAAATTTATTCGAAATAGATGATTCCACTCGCTGGCGAAGCCCCAAAGCGTTGTCGCTGCTAGGTCGGTCCCACAAAAAACATCCACTTACAAATCTAGTTTCTAGAACTATCCTTACATTTGTCGCCGACCAACTTGCCCAATCCGCACCCGTAGCCAGCGGGGGGCCTAGCATGAAATCAGAACAACCGTACTTCATATTCAACTTCGATAGCACCTTCACCCAGGTGGAGGCGCTGGACGTGCTCTGCGAAATTGCCCTGGCCGACCGACCCAACCGGGATGAGATTCTGGGGGAAGTGCAGCGCATCACCAACACCTGCATGGACGGGAACATCTCGTTTCGCGAGTCGCTGCAAAGTCGGCTGGCCCTGCTGCCCGCCCACCGCGACCACTTGCCCGTTCTGATCGACCGCTTGCGCAACAGCGTTTCCCGTTCGTTTCAGCACAACCGGGCGTTCTTCACCACTTATGCCGAGCGCATCTACGTGGTCTCGAACGGCTTCCGCGAGTTCATCGTGCCTATTGTGGAAAACTACGGCATCTCGGAAGACCACGTGTTTGCCAACTCTTTTACGTTCGACGACGAGGGCAACATCACCGGTTTCGACCACGACAACGTACTCTCTACCGACAATGGCAAGGCCCAGGTGATGCGGCTGCTCAACCTGCGCGGCGACGTGTACGTGATCGGCGACGGCTACAACGACTACAAAATTAAGGCGGCCGGGTTGGCTAACAAGTTCTACGCGTACACCGAAAACGTGGCGCGCGACTCGGTGCTGGCCAAGGCCGATCATATCACTCCATCTCTTGACGAATTCCTTTACCTGAACAAAATGAACACCGCTATTTCGTACCCCAAAAACCGAATCAAAGTCCTACTCTTGGAAAACATCCACCCCGACGCCGAGCGAAAGCTGAAGGAAGAGGGGTACCAGGTGGAAACCCATCCGGCGGCAATGGATGAAGCCGAACTTGCGGAGCGTATCCAGGACGTATCTATTCTGGGCATCCGCTCCAAAACGCACGTGACGGCTAAGGTGCTGGAAAATGCCAACCGCCTGATCGCGCTGGGAGCATTTTGCATCGGCACCAACCAGATTGATCTGGAAGCCTGCGCCCGCAAGGGAGTGGCGGTGTTCAACGCGCCCTACAGCAACACCCGTTCGGTGGTGGAGCTGGCCATCGGTGAAATCATTATGCTGATGCGCGGCATCACCGATAAGTCGGCCGCCATGCACCGGGGCGAGTGGAGCAAGTCGGCCGCCAACAGCAACGAGGTGCGGGGCAAGAAGCTGGGCATCATCGGCTACGGCAACATTGGCTCCCAGCTGTCGGTGCTGGCCGAGGCGATGGGCATGCACGTGTACTACTACGATGTGGTAGAAAAGCTGGCGCTCGGCAATGCGATCAAGTGCGATTCGATGGAAGAACTGCTGGGGCAGGCGGAAGTGATCACGCTGCACGTGGACGGGCGCGAGGAGAACGAGAACCTGATTGGTGAACGGGAGTTTGCGCAGATGAACGACGGGGTGATCCTGCTGAACCTGGGCCGGGGGATGGTGGTAAACATTTCGGCCCTGAAGAAGAACATTGAAAGCGGCAAGGTGCGGGGCGCGTCGGTCGACGTGTTTCCGGCCGAGCCGAAGAGCAACGACGAGGAGTTTCAGTCGGAGCTGCGGGGCTTGCCTAACGTGATCATCACTCCGCACATCGGAGGGAGCACGCAGGAGGCGCAGGAGAATATTGCGGATTTTGTGCCGGGCAAGATCATTGAGTACGTGAACACCGGCAGCACCTTCAACAGCGTGAATTTCCCAAACGTGCAACTGCCGTTGCTAAAAAACGCCCACCGGCTGATGCACATCCACCACAACAAGCCGGGCGTGCTGGCGCAGATTAGCAACGTGCTGGCCAAGCATCATATCAACGTGGTGGGGCAGTATTTGAAAACAACGGAGGTGATTGGCTACGTGATCATCAACATCGACAAAGCCTACGACGACACGGTGATCGGCGACCTGAAAAGCATTGAAAACACCATCCGCTTCCGCGTACTTTATTAATGTTCGGAGTTCAAAAGGTTCTAAGTTCTAGGTTAAAAAATTCCTGAACCTAGAACCTTCTAACCCCGAACCTCTACCGTCTGAACAAACGGAATTTGCTGCCGCTGCCCGACATGAAGTATCCTTCTTCTCGTTGATTGTTCGTTCCGGATAAACTTTGATTGCCCGGCGTTCGCATGTCTTCCATCGACAGACCGTGGTCGCCAATACTGAAGTTCTCCAAGTTCACGTAAGTGCCTTCGTCGTCAGTGACGGCGTTGTGCTGGTGCTTTTCCCAAAGATCGGAAAAGGTCTTTTGGTTTTTCTCGTGTCGTTCCATTGCGTTTAAAAAGTTTGAGTGAATACTTCCGCTTTTGGGGCGGTTTTGAAAAGATAACTACCCTAATCCGGCAGTGTTTGAAGGATTTTTGACCAGTTGCTACGTATACTTAGTTTTAATCAGGAACAAAGAACAACAGAATGCATCCTAGTGTACCTTGTTGGATATTGTCAGTGCTCATCCTCTTTTCGGGCGTAGCCTATTCTCAAACCAAAGCGTTACATCCTCGAGGAATCATCAGTGCGGATGAGCTACCGGTTTTGCGAGAGAAGATAAAGAAGAAAACCTATCGAGCTATGTACGAAAACCTGCTGCGGGTGGCAAAACGGCAGCAGGAAGAGCAAACCAATCGTCCGTATGAACCTTACGCAGACAGCGATCTTTTAGGAAATCAAGCCTATCTGTACCTACTCACCGGGGATCAAACCTGGGCGGAGGGCGCCTGGCAGATCGGCCGAGCGTATTCTCGACGATAGTGTTTATTTCAATGCTCCTCTTTCTCGGGGCCTAACCAGGGCAAAGTTGCTGCTGAAGATGGCACTTGCTTATGATTTCTGTTATTCAGGATGGACTGAGTCACAGCGAAGCCGCGTCAACAGCCAACTCTTCGACGTGATGTTCTCCGTCAATGCCAACATGGGGCACGAGGCCAACTACGCCATTGAGAGCAACTGGATGGGTGTGCGATACGGTAGCGTTGTTGTGGCTTCCTACGTATGGGATCACGAAAAATCCAGTGCCCACCGGTCGCCAGCTCTCCCCTTGCGCTGGGATGCCACCAAACGATTGCAGAATCACTTGGAGGAGGTGATTTTTGCCAACGGCTGGAACGGGGAGAGCATGTCATATCACGTATACGGTTGGACATTTATTGGCCCCGCCCTACTGGCCTTGAAACAGAACGTGAACAACTTTAACTTAGCTGATTTCGTCCCCGAAGCAGTGAATACTTTACAGGCTCTGATGACTTCTACCGTGGGGATTGAACATCGGGCGGGGGTGCGTGGCATCCAGGCCGATCTGTCTGACGACGACCTGATGTTCACTACGGATGGCTTACTGGGCATGGCGTTTCGCCTGTATCCCCCGGAGCAGCACGCGGCCCTCAAGTGGATGCACGACTACCTCATCCAGGCGGAAGATTATGCGGCCAACGACGATGGGCACTTGTTTTACAGCTTACTGTACTATCCGGACACGCTCGAAAAGCAGAATCCGGCAACTATTGGGTGGCTCACCTACCACGACCCTGAACAGGGCATCGTGATCACCCGCGATCGCTTTCAGGACGAAAATGACGTAGTGGTAACGTATAGCGCCAAGGCTACCCGGATCAACGGGCACGCCGGTCCCGACACAAACACCTTCCGCCTTATCGGCACGGGTGTTCCCTGGGTGATTGGCGGCGGCCGGACCAGTGGCACCGCCGGGCAGACCAACCTGTTTCCCTCAACTAAAGAAACTGCTCAGATAGACAGTCGGGAACTGGGGACATTGCACCACCACAAATTTTTTGAAGGAGGCCGGGGAGGATATGCCGTTGGTAGCGGTAGTAGCGTGGGTACCCAGAACCACCGACGCGTAGTTTATACCTCATTCGACCGTTCAAGCTCGGCCGAAGCGGTAGTGGTGGTGGTCGATCACTCCTCGAACGGGCGTCGCTGGCGCCTCAACTCCCCGGCGTTTAACCGCTTGGCAACCAACCCCGATGGGTATACCCTTTTTGCCCCGAATGGCGCTAGTATGAAGGTTCAGTTCGTGCACAGTGCCGCTCCGATCCGGTTAGAAAGCAATAAACTACCGTACGGCGGTGAAACCGTCCGACATAATCAAGGAATTTGGTACCGAAACGAAGGTTATACCCACAGCCGCTACATCGATTACTACTGCCAAGATTCCGTTGTGGCGGTGATCACCCTACAGGCAGCGGGCAAGGAGCATCCCAAAGCAGTGGTAGAGAAACCGGGTAGCAGCCTCCGCATCGCTGATCTGCAGATTACTTTACCGGCGTGGCCGGAAGATTGAGTGAATAAAGACTACTCAACCACCACCGGCTGAGTAACTGTTAAGAGCAGCCTGGAGTACTTGCCCCGCTCTCACCAGTCGCGCCAAGGGGGATACTATTCAATGAGCAGTTTCTGGGTTTGCCACTGCGCCCCCTGCTGCAAGCGCACGGTGTAAACCCCCACCGGTAAGCGACTCACGTCGACCGACTCACTTTCGGGCAACACCTTATCTAGCCACAACCGGCCCAGCAAATCATAGATGCGCAACTGCGCCGCCTCTTGTCCGCTTGGCAAGGCGACCTGTAGTTGGTCAGTGGCGGGGTTAGGGTATAGCGCTAGGGTAACCTTCTCCGGGGCAAGTGTCTTCTTGGCTAGCTCCTGACTGGCCTGTCGGCCATTCGCGTTGTCAATCTCTTCTGGTTTCCACCGCACGGTAGACCAACTCTGTTTGATGTTAGGCTCCATGTAGAGCACACCATCTTTGTATCTAAGGTAGGCACCCGAGTTGCGGTTCTTAAAGCGTACGTACCCATTCCCGGCATCTTCCAAGGACCACCGCACGGTGGTCCAGTCCGATACTATATTAGGTTCCATGTAAAGCCGAGAATCTTTATGTCTCAGGTAGGCTCCGGAGTGCACGTTCTTGAAGCGTACGTAACCATCTCCGGCATCTTCTAGGATCCACCGCACGGTGGTCCAGTCCTGTTTGATACTGGTTTCCATATACAGCACACTATTTTTGTGCCGCAGGTAAGCCCCAGAATGTAAATTTTTGAATCTCACCGTTGGATCACCGGAAACCGGGGGCGGGGTTGTAGGCGGAGGGGTGGCGAAGTTCCATTCGTAAGCGCCAAGATCGGGGGCGCTGCCCTGGAACGCAAACCCTACGTCGGCGCCCTGGTCTACCACGGC
This sequence comes from uncultured Cytophagales bacterium, assembly GCA_963833215.1. Lineage (GTDB taxonomy): Bacteria > Bacteroidota > Bacteroidia > Cytophagales > Cyclobacteriaceae > Tunicatimonas. Next base: position 63,285 of record CAWHXE010000017.1, read on the forward strand.
GCTGTTTCCATCTTTTGGGGAGTAATAAGCTTTTGGCTTCGAGCCGCTGAGCGCCAGGCCGGGGTCCGTCTTCTGAACCCCGGCCGGGGTGCTGGGAATATTCCAAGCCAGGTTGTTGCTCATCGTCAGGCCCGAGGAGGGCAGATCGTTTCGGCTAAACTTGACGCCACTGTTAGGAGCATCCAGCGTGTAGACCACGTTATTTTTCACCCGCCAGTTCTTCACCGCTCCGCTCACTTCCAGAAAGGTAGTCGGGAAGTTGTTACGATCTGAATTCACCAAGTAAACCGTGTTGTTGAGGATGCTGATGTTCTCGTTTAACTCGTTTTTCTTAAACATAAAGCCCATTGAGCACTCCGCTACGTTGTGATGGATCGTGGTTGGCCCGGCATTCGCTCCACCGTGTATTTCGTAGACTCGACCATTATTACCCCACTTATTAGCGAAATAGTTGTGGTCTATTTCCAAGTAGTTTCTCGGACCCTCCACTCCGCCCGAACCGTAGAAGACGTTGTCGTGGATGCGCACCGTGTAGGTGTAGGCTCCCCGATCAGAAGGATGGGACTGCCCCCCGGCCCGCGGCACCGACACCATGCTGTTGAAGGTGTTGTTATAGATCTCCAGCCCCCACTCGAACTCATGGGCCGATTCCAGATCAAAGGGACGGTTGTCGTTGGGTCCCTTAGAGACATTGTTGTGAAAAATGTTGTCGTGAATTCTGGCGTTCTCGTGCCCGCTGGCTTTGTAACCGTAGCCCCCACCCTTGGTGGTCTTGAACTCGCAGTGGTCCAGCTCAAAGTCTTTCATGTAGCGCGTTCGCAAGGCCCCACCCCAGGTGTTGCACCGGCGCTCATAGCTGGCATCCTCAAAAAAGCTGTGGTGAATCCTCACCTGCTGTCCTTGCCGCAGGTAGATACCATTCCAGGGAAACTCCTGCACCAGCAAGTTGAAAAGTTCCAGATTTTTGGCGTACTTCATCATGATGGCCCCGTCTAGTGGCTGGTCTGGCCGAGAAGTCAGGATCAGGTTACTGATGGTCACATCGTCCAGGCCATCGCCTCCCAACAAATAGTTTTCCAGCGGGTAGTCCTGCTTTTCGTTTGCCAGTCCAAGGCAGATCTCACCATCAGCACTGAAGGTGCTGGCGTTGATGATGGTGGTGGTGTTGCTGCCGGTGTGGCCTTGCCCATTGAGCGTCCAGCCATCTTTGAGAGGAGCAGTTTGAGAGAGCACGAAGGTGCCGCCTCCTAACTGAAAGGTATGACTGCCCGCGGGAACTTGCTGAAACGCGTAGGCGATACTCTTCCAGGCCGTGCTCGGCGAAAGGCCATCGCGTCCGGCGGCATCCTGTCCCGTAGTAGACACATAATAGGTAGCCGCTTGGGTTGAGGCTGTCGCTACCGATGCCAAGAGTAAAATGATCACTCGCAGCGCGCGGCGGAATAGAAGAACGTGTATCATAAGGAGTGGTTCTTGGGTAGAAATTTTAGTTGATTGTGCGTCGGCAATATTGAGGATTTAATTCAAAAAATATATTCCAAACATGGCTATCCTAATGGAAAATATAGGACGATTCCACCTATTTCGTCTCTAAGTTGTGATTTCAGAAGGAGTGGCTAACCCAGAGCATCTGGTGCGGGATAGAGTAAGCAGTGAGGTGGGCGATGGCAGTGTATTGCTGCGATACTTTTTAGTTCACCCAAAGAAGCTAGATCGGGCAGCACTGACGGCACTGGCCACCCTATAGTAGAGACCAAACAATCAACTAAGCCCCGTCGTAGATTTGATCCACCCGTGAATCCTAGTTGCCAAAAAGCCAACATTTACCCACTAACACCCAATCACAACACCTCACTCGGCTTGTCGGACTTTTCTTCGATGGCGGCTTTCTCTTTGGTCTCAATCCGATCGATTTCCTTATCCACCTCGTCCCAGTAGTTGTTGGCAAACTCTTCGTAGGGCCTGATCTGCGTGCCGCCCAGCACCAGCGACAGCGTCATCACCACGCTGCTGATGATAATCATAAACAACAGCACGCCGGAGTTGAAGTTGGGACTAATCAGTTCGTCGGGAATGCTGAAGAACAACAGCACCGTGATGAGCCCGCGGGGCGCGATAAAGAGCTGAGGAAGGATATCGCGCCGCACGAAAATCAGCAGCATCAACCAGCGGATAGCGTAGAGCGCTACCAAAAGAATTCCGCTCACGATGGCCGTGTCCACGTCGTAGATGGTCGACAGCACGATGGTCATGCCAAACACCACGAAGAAAAAGGTGCGCATCACGAAGGCCGTCTCCAGCGTCACCAGGTGGAAGTTGTTCAGAATACTGCTCACGGCCCGGCTGTCGACCAGTTTACTCAGCGGCTTGAAGAAAAACACGCGGTGGTTGTTCAGAATCAACCCGAACACCAGGATAATCACCAGCGAGGATAAGTGGAATAGTTTGCCCAGTGAATACAGCAACAAAAGTACGGCGATGAGCAAGAACAGCTTCACGTGGGTATCAAGCTTTTGAAACAGCAGCACCAGCGCGTAGCTCACCACCACCGACAGGATGAGCGTGAGCGCAATGTTGCTCACCACGTTCCAGACGATGGCCGGAGTGGTTTCGGTGTCGGCGTTGCCCAGCAGGAAGTAGAAGAACATGATCCCCAGAATGTCCGAGAAGGTAGCTTCGTACACCATGAACTCTTTCTTGGCTTCGTCGAGCGCGCCCACGCTCGGAATCACGATGGCACTGCTGATCACCGATAGGGGCACGGCGTAGACCAGGGCGGTGAAGAAGCTCTCGATAAAGTAGTACTGAATGATGTAGGCCGAGGCCAGAGAGGTAACCACCAACGCTAGCAGCGCCACCACGAACGACTTCCAGATCAGGGGCCACTTTTCTTTGGATAGTTTCAGATCCAGGGCCGCCTCCAGCACGATCATGGTGAGCCCCACGATGCCCAGAATCTCCAGCACCGAGAAGAGCAAATCACCCGTTTCTATGCCAAACGAAACCGACAGTTGCTTGAGTCCGATGCCCAGGATGATCAGCAGCAGCACGCTCGGGATGTTGGTCTTGCGCGATATTAGGTTAAAAAGGTACGACACGATGATGATCACCGAAACGGCAATCACCACGATGTAAGGGTTATATTCCATTTCCATAAGCAAGCCAACGGGGAAGTTACTGAGGCAGAACGAAAGTCAGGGTTGAATGGTTTATCAATTGACCAGGGTGAACGCCTCCTCCCCTCGTACTATGGGGAGACCTTCCACCCCAGGGGAGCGTCACTCTCCCTACTACTGGGGAAGGTGTCGGCCTACCTAGTGCGGGAGCAATGCTGAGCGTAGTCAAAACGCAATATTGACCGTAGTCAAGGAGCGATGTTGACTATAGTCAAAATACAATCTTGACCATAGTCAGGGAGTGATGTTGACCGTAGTCAAAATTGCCAGCACCTCTTACTCTCCCTGCTTCCGGCCCCCGTCGCTGCTGCTGCTCATGCCGCTGGTAACCACATCGATGAGCGCCCGCTGCTCCTCACCCTCCCCGTTCACCAGTCCGAAGTTGCCGCTGCGGTAGTTCCAGTTGGCGTAGGCGATGTCGTGCTTTTCAAACAGCTGCACCATGTCCTGGTACCAGCGCAGGCGGTCGGCTTCGGGCACCGTCGCCATCGCGCCCCACTCCCCGCAGTAGAGGGGCAGGTTGTGCGCTTTAGCAACCCGCAGCGGCTTTTCCATCATCTGCTCCAGCTTCTGCGGCGTGTATTCTTTGATACGTGGCTTAATCATTTGCACAATGCTGTCCGGAAACGCTGCCAACTCCTCCGGTTTCACAATCTGGCCGGGGTAGTGCACCGGTCCGGTATAATCACCAATGTCGGTCCAACTAGCTTGGTGGTGGGTGAGCAAGAAGGGCTCGTAGAAGTGGAAGCTCAGCAGAATGTGCCGGTCGTTGGCGGGAATCTCCAGCTCGTCAAAGGTGTCGGCCGATTGCCAGCGGTTGGAGCCGATCACAATGGTGCGGGTGGGTTCCTGCGCGCGGATCACGGAGACGGCCCGCTCCACCAGTCGGTTCCAGTCGTCGGGGTCATCGGCCACCGGTTCGTTCATCAGTTCGTAGGCCACCTGCCCGGTCGGGTACTGCTGTAGTTCGTCGGACAGGCTGCGCCACAGCTCGAAGAAGCGCTCCTGGGCGGCGGGTTCCGTCCACAGCGGCTTCTCTTCGTTGTTGAAGTGGTGCGAGCGCAGGATGTGCAAATCTACCACCACCCGCAGGTCGTGGGCCAGGCACCAGCCGATGGCGTCGTGCAGCAAATCCATCGCTTCCCGTTCTATCTGACCATCCTCAGCAAAAAGCTGCTCCTCGTCTGCCGGAATGCGCAGGTGGTCGAAGCCCAGGTCGGCCAGGTAGGCCACGTCTTCTTCCTGGAAGAAGGCGCGACGTTCTTCGCCCCGCTGCTTGCTCTGCGACAGCCAGTGCGCGATGTTGGTGCCGCGGTGCACGGTGAAGGTGGTGTCGGCGGCGGGAGTAGGCTCAGCGGCGCAGGAGGATAGATGTAAGGTGAGCAGCGCCAGGGTAAACAGAATAAGTTTCATGAGAGGGTTAGGTTGGGTGGAAGGCTAAGATACATAATTTTGTAGAAAGGTATTATCTGCTGATGGTTGTCGTTCTTGCAACAGGGTTCCTTCTGAATGACATTGTCTTAAAGTGTCCGAAACCGAACGGTGCCTGTCCGCTAGTGGACAGTTGGCGCAGCACCCAACCCGTCTGAATCCACCAGAAAGCCTCTTTCCGCTCTGGCATCCTTGTTGAACAACCCGGAGGAAACTTACCACTACAACGATGACAACCTATTTCTTTACCCTACTAAAACGCATCTTCACACTCTGCTTGCTGCTCAACGCGGGCAACGCCCTGGCCCAGTACCAAGTCAGCGGCACGGTGCAGGATGAGCAGAGCCAGCCCCTACCCTTCGCCAACGTGTTGCTATTATCGGCTACCGACTCGGCCCTGGTAAAGGGCACCGTGGCCGACACCACCGGGGCCTACGCGTTGGAAGTGACCACCAACGACCGCTACCTGCTCTCTATCCAGATGGTGGGCTACACTTCCTACTTCTCCGACCCCTTTGGTCCCGAATCAGCCCCGCGGCAACGCCCTGCCGGTGCAACTGGCCGAAGCCACCACCGAACTGGGCGAGGTGGTGGTGCGCTCCACCAAACCCATGATCGAGGTCACCTCCAACGCCCTGGTAATGAACGTGGAGTCGAGTCCGATCTTGCAGAACGGCACGGCCAAGCAGGTGCTCGAGAAGTCGCCCGGCGTGGTGGTTGACCAGAACGGCAACATCAGCGTGAAGGGCAAGTCGAACGTGCTCATCTACCTCGACGGCAAACCGACCTATATGTCGAACGCCGACCTGATGCGGATGCTGGAGAGCATGCCCGCCCAAAACATTGAGAAGCTCGAGATCATGGACAACCCTCCGGCCAAGTACGACGCCGAGGGCAACGCGGGCATCATCAACATCGTGCGCACCGCCGAGGCCGCCGTTGGACTCAACGGCACGGTGGGCGTGAACCTGGGGCGGGGCCGCTACTCGCGCATCTCGCCCAGCGTGCAGCTCAACTACCGGCAGAACAAGGTGAACCTGTTCGGCGACTACAGCTACTTCTACAACAAGAACGTGGGCTCCACCACGCTCTTCCGCCGCATTCCTAATGAGGACCTGGGAGGTGTCACGACTTTTGACCAGGCAACCAACCGCCTTAACCTGCCGCAGGGGCACAACTTTAGGGCGGGGGCCGACTGGTTCCTGACCAAGCAAACCACCCTGGGCGTGCTGGTGAGCGGCAACGACGGGCGCTTTGAGCAGGAAGAGAACAACCGCACCGTGCTGGGTGGAGTGTACGACAACCCCTTCGACGGCCTGGATGCGAACAACACCACCAACAGCCGCTGGCAGAACCTGACCTACAACCTCAACTTCGAGCAGAACTGGAAGAAAGCGGGCACGCTAAGCCTCGATCTGGACTACGCGGATCGGACGAGCAGCAATTTGCAGGGCAACAATAACTTCTACTTCAGCAATACCGACACTGCGGTGCCCAACCCGTTGCTGGTGCGCACCGACGCCCTCACCAACATCAGCATCTTTGCCGCGCAGGCCGACTACTCCCGCTCGCTCGGCAAGGAGTTGCAACTGGAGGTGGGTAGCAAGCTGAGCCGGGTGACCACCGACAACGACCTGGACTTTGGCAGCATCTCTGACGGAGAGCGGATCACCGATACGCTGCGCAGCAACCGCTTTATGTACGACGAGAACATTACGGCGGGCTACGTGAACCTGAACAAAAAGTGGGGGGATCGCTGGAATGCCCAACTCGGAGTACGCGGCGAGCACACCTACTCGCAGGGGGAATCACTTACGCTCGACAGCCTGGTGCAGCGCGACTACTTTAACCTGTTTCCCAGCGCGAGCGCTTCCTACACCATTCCCGAGCAGCACAGCTTCTCGTTGTCCTACAGCCGCCGCATTGATCGGCCCGACTACGGTAATCTCAATCCCTTCGAATTCTTCCTGGACCGCTTCACCTTCCAGCGGGGCAATCCGTTTCTCAATCCGCAGTACACCGACGCTTTTGCCTTCACCTACGGACTCAAGAACGCGGTGTTCCTCACCCTCAACTATAACCACACCACCGACGCGATCACCGACGTGCTGGAGCAGGAGAACGCCGACCAGACTACCTTCCAGACCACGGTGAACCTCAACCAGATCAAGAACTACAGCGCCAACCTGTCTACCTCGCTGCCGGTGGCCCAGTGGTGGATGGCTAACCTGAACCTGACGGCCTTTTACAACGACGTGCTGTCGCCCTACTCAGAGGGCGGGGTGATCGACAACAGCCAGTTTAGCTACGTGCTGCGGGCGCAGAACACGCTCTCGCTGCCCAAGGAGTTCAAGCTGGAGGTGACGGGCTTCTACCAGTCGCCCTTGATCTGGGGCATGTTTGAGGTGGGTCACCAGTACCAGATCGACCTGGGGCTGGTGAAAGAGTTCGGCCGACTGCGGGCGCAGGCCAGTCTCAACGATATTTTCAACTGGCGGCAGAACCCGGTCACCATCCGGCAGGGCGACATTAGTGTTGATGTGGTGAACAAGTGGGAGACGCGGGTGTTTCAGCTCAACCTATCGTACCGCTTTGGCAACCAGAAGGTGAAGAAAGCCCGCCGCCGCGGCACCGCCTCGGACGACTTACAGCAGCGCGCCGGAGATTGATTTCATTCTAGTACAATCCTTTTAATGACTCTAGTTGTAGGATGAGCGCAGCGCTCCTACGACGCATGCGGCGACGCTGATTGGGTCTTAACGGCCGACGCTCGGGACGCTTCGCTGAACCCGGGACGCGCAGTCCGGGGCGCGAGCCTAAGACCAGAGCAGGGTATAGCGGCAGTTTTCTACACGGTATTCTGCTTTGCCTTTTTACTTCTGCGGTCTTTCTTTGCAGATACAGGAATCTTCTTAACCTCACCGGTCTCCTTGTAATGCCTGATCACTTCACTTATCTGCTCTTTCTCCCATTCTTTCAACGGTCTAGAGTCAACGACAAAGTCTACCCCTTCCGGCTCTCTTACTAGTCCCATAATTCTTAAACTTTAAAGTATTTTTTAATCAGTTGTAATGCTTCTTTCGGGAAGATAACCATCTTGTGCCCACCTACGTGAACAGCTCCCAAAGTTCTCTCGTAATGTTCAATCAACTTTGTTTTGGATGTAAACGAAACAAACCCTTGATATCCTTGGTCCCAGGAAGTCTTGCATAAAAATGCAACCATATTACCTGGCACTCCGGTATAAATCTTATGCTTCCCTTTGTTAAATGGTGAACTCTCAATCAAGTGCATGTAAAGATGATCTTCCTCGTTTGAAAAGCTAACCAATCCCTGAATGACTTCCAAATTGCCTTTTATTGTCAGTTTGTAAACTTCTCTGTTAGGCTGTTCTAATTCGTATTTCCAGTCAAATTGCCACCCGTTTCCTTTTTTTACTGATTGCAGATCGTCTTTAGAGATCAATGTTAGTTCAGTATCAAACCTGTCACCTGAAAATACATTCTCAATGCTATTGGTCAGTTCATCTATCTCTATATCAATGTGATGAAGTTTTCCATCCATAACTCAAACTTATCAAAATATACTGGTAGTATCATCCGACTACGCTCGTATTCTACCAAATTCTTTTATTCGTAAGTGTAGCGCTCCTACGACGCATACCGCGACGCTGATTGGGTCTTAGAACCGCTGCGCTTGACCCGGGGCGCGTAACCTAAGATCAGAACAGTATTCGTTAGGCTCATACCGCTTCGCTCAACTCGGGGCGCGTAGCCTAAGAACGGAATGGGGTGTTGGGCGTTCGTGTCTTACTCTTCATGCAAAGGGATAAAGCTCAACTAGAAGCTCGTCACCCTCACGCCATTTAACCCACCCTGTCTCTACTTTTTGCTCACTTTGATCAAAGAAATCCTGGCAATAGTCTGATGTAAAGAGCTCAATCCAATCTCCTTTTACTGACTTTACACTATAGCATCCATCAAAATCTTTTAATTTCTCAGCAGTCGTATCCGGTGTCCTCTTAATTTCTTGTAATGAGTTCTCTTGTGGCCCAATACCGAACATACCTTTGATATACTCTCCCCAGGTCAATGCCTCTATCTTTCATCTGTACTTTCCAGCTGTAGTAAGCTTGCCGTCACATTGCTTCCTAACGATCTTTCCGTGACCAAATCTACCTTCCGGCCAATAGCAGATTCGAGGTAATCATTCTAATCGAAAGCCACTTCTAGCTCTTCAATCCTTCTACTGAAACTATCAAAATTTTATGTTGTGAACTCAATCGTCTTCACGAAAATCATCGTTGGACAAAATGAACCTTATTCTGAAATTATTGCCGAGGTTCGTGTGACACGAACTCAAGGATTTACCAGAATTCATCTTATAAAAACGACAAGGTTTTACTGCCCAGAGTTTGCTTTCTATACCGTTCTTGAGGTGTTCAGTATGTCCATATGCAGCTTAAATTTAGCTGAGATAGTTTCTTTTTCAAATTCAATGAGAAGTAGCTTGTCATATTAGCGTATTGTAGCGGGTTACACGCCGTAGTGAAAGTAATCCACTACCAAATGGCAGGTATACTCTAGGTCTTCAATAGAATTCAATCCATCCACAAGCACTTCCGAAGTCAATATAGCCAGCCTTAGGCTTTCTTCCTACCGGCCCGCCAGCGATTTTGGCTTCTCCTTTACTGACTGTATGCGCCAATACACCTTCTCGAACGCACATCCGCCAAATAGCACCCGCAATAGTCTTCCAACGGCACCCATCAACTACTACTACGGCAAAAATATCTGAAGCCCAACCGCGAAAACTGGTTCGTGACGGCCAAACGTTGGAGACGGGCCACGAAAAACTGGTTCGTGACGACTAAATGTCGGAGACAGGCAATAGGAACCCAGGTTGGCGTCAGGGCAATCGCGTTTAACTTTTTACACCGTCATTTCGGAATTTTTCAGCGTGTAGCGATGGAAAATATCCGAAATCTCCTGATACGAAGGAGGAGATTCCAGATAATTCGTTTCGCTACGCTGCACAAATTTCCGGAAACCGCGTCCACAGGTGGCGTCAGGGCAATCGCGTTAACTTTTTACACCGTCATTTCGGAATTTTTCAGCGTGTAGCGATGGAAAATATCCGAAATCTCCTGATACGAAGGAGGAGATTCCAGATAATTCGTTTCGCTACGCTGCACAAATTTCCAGAATAACGTCTTCAGACTTCAAACGCGATTGCCCTGAGGTTGGCGTAAGAATACTTCGGAGATAGGCGGCAAAACACTAGTATTGAAGTGAGCATCGCTGGTACGAGTCATAGCGTACGCTACAACCAGCGAAAGAAAAGACTCAACTACTCTTAAGCCCCCGAAAACTTCAGCTTCACGGTGGCCCCAGTGGTCACGGTGAAGTTCTTCACCTCGGTGAACTTACTACCGAAGGCATCCTGCGCGCGAAATACCAGTTGGTAGGCGCCCGGCTGAATGGCCCGCGCCACCCGCGTTTCGCCGGGCACAAAGTCGTGCACCCACCGCTGCGCTCCGCTTGAGTCGATTTGATACAAGCTGCCGATGCCGTTCTTCACGAAGTCCACGTTGAGCACTCCCGGACCGGGCAGCGTCAATTCGGTGGTTTCGCGGGGGTTCACCCGCACATCGGTGAGCAGCGTCTTGGGAAAAGTAAGCACTTCCAGGTCGTAGGTACCCACCAGGTAGTTCTCAGGAGCGGGCAGTTCGTGCACGTTGATGATGGCCGATTGCCCTGCCCGGCGCACCAGCGCCCGCACGCCCCGGGCGTATTCGGAGTGACCCGGCTGCTTGATCTGTAAGGTGCCCTGCGGGGCCTGGATGCTGAGCACGTTGTGCTGCCCGCCCTCAAACCGCACGTTGCGCCGCGCCACGGGCGGAATGGTGTTCACCACCACGTCGTACGACAGCACCGCGTCCACAATGACCGAGTCGGGCTGACCCTGCCGGTCGCGGTAGTGCACGAAGTTATAAAGCGGCGCTTGGGTTACGTTGTTCACGAAGGTCACGTTCACGTCGGTCTCGGTGGGTTGCCGTTGCTCGTCCAGCAACTCCACGCTCACGGTGGTGGTTTCGAGCGACTGCCGCAGGATTTTGTTGAGCACCTGCCGGAACTCGTTCACGTCCTGGGCGTCGTAGTACTGCCCCACGCAGGCAAACTCCTCGGCGAAGTTCTGGTCCATGCCCAGCCCAATGACGAAGGGCTTCAGAAAGATGTTGCGCGACTGCAGTGCCTGCGACACGCCGCAGGGGTCACCGTCGCACGACTCAATGCCGTCGGTGAGGATGATCACCACGTTGCGGTAGGCCGGGTCGAGGGGGAAGTCGCTGGCGGCCTGCTCGAGCGAGTAGGCGATGGGCGTGACGCCCGAGGGTTGCAGGGTGCGAAGCTTGCCGATGATGCGGTCGTGGTTGCGGGCAGCGAAGCCCACCTCCAGTTTAGTGTCCTGGCAGTTTTGGAAGCGGCGATGGTACTGGTGCCCGTACACCCGCAGGCCCAGTTCTAGTTTGGGATCAACGCGCAGCGAGTCGACCAGTTCGGTGAGCATCTGCTTGGCCACGTCCATGCGCAGGCGCCCCTCCCACTCGGCGAACATACTGCCCGAGGCGTCGAGCAAGAATAGCAAGCGCGTTTGATCGGGCGGTCGCTGGATTTGCACCTGGGCCTGGGCAGAAAAAGGAATGATGAATATCGAACAAAGAATGATGAATGATGAAATAAGGGAAGCGGCGGGGTGTCGGGTGGACTTGCGGTAATTCATGCTGGAATAACGCTGCGGAGGGGAAATGCGTGCTCTTACTGTTTTCGGCTGTGCTTTAACTTAGGTTTGTAAAAAGCTTTTGACGAATTGCTGCTCATACGTTTAGTCATCAGCGTACGCCCCTTCCGCCCCAGGCTTCGCGACGAAATTCCTCGAAACTCATTTTTTGATAGTGCTCGTCTAACAAAGGACCTTCGGCAAAAATTTGCTCTAGTATGTCGGAGGGCTTTTCATTAGATTGCGGAACGTACTGCTCATTATCCGGTGAAGGCAAGGCTGTCTGCCTGTTCTTGGCCACGTTATAGAGTAGATTACCATTCTGCTTTATCTGAACGTTATCATCCGGTCCGACGATAGTATCGAGCACCTTGACAACCGCAAGGGCTTCCTCTTTAGAAAGGTCATCAAGCTCAAGAGTTCGCATAATTTTTTCTAAGTCTTTTAAACGAAACTAGGCAATTTCAGGATAGGAACCTACGGGATTCTGCTTGCGCATAACTACTAAGAGTTCTCAAAATCAGTGATATTAGCCAGATACGCTTCGGACTGCTTTAGTTGCTGATCATACTTTTGGTACATGCTCCCACTCATCACGAAACCGATAGCAATAGCTATAAGAAACAATACGCAGAAATTTACCAAACCCCTAGCATCTGAGTAGACACGCATTCCGAAAAAAATGTTTAGGTACGGGGGAAATGCGGTTAGAAACCAGAATGCTACGACTAGTCCGTCGTATTTTGCGCGCGAGGCGGTGTGCATTCTAAATTTTGAAATCACCTTTTGCAGATCAATTAGCGAAAGCACTTCGTAGTCAGGCTTTTTAAGAGACAAATGAGACACGAAGGATGCCAGCATCGCCAGCCCACCAGCGACGGCCGGAATAGCGTACCAAGGCTCGTTTACTACGCTAATAGCGAGCGCTACTGAAATAAAGCAGTAAACCAAAGCGAGGTTTCTGCCTAGTATTGATAGGCTTAGTAATTTATCATAACCTTTGATATGCTTATCCATATTCATTTCCCTAATTAATTTTTCGTTAACTTCAATTTTACTTTCCAATCTTTTATTCTCTTCCTTCCAAAGTTTCTTCAATTCATCTTCCATGACGTTAGTGGTTTACTGTGAAAAAATCAGTTCTAAGTTTCTTTTTGATTCTACTTATCTTTGTTGCGACATTGGTTCTGGTAATTCCCAAAACTTCAGCAATTGATTCGTAACTGTTTTCATCTAAGTAGAGCAACATTATGGCTTTACTAAACTCGTCTAGCTGGTTAATAAACTGGTACAGCAGTGTTATTCTACTGTCTGGTTCTTCAGAAATTTGAGATGGAATTGCGCGGAAAATAACATCATCCAGGGGCGTGTGAAGTTCTCTGGCCTTCAAATCTTTTCGCTGGTAAGAGATGGCTACGTTTAGTGCTACTCTGTAAATCCAGGTGGATAATTTGGCTCTTCCATCGTAACGTTTCAGCGACCTCCAAATCTGAATAGCAATTTCTTGTTCAAGGTCCTTTCTATTTTCAAGATCGCTACAGTAGGCATACGTCACTTTGAGGATAATCCCTTTGTGATCCTTTAGAATCTGAACAAATTTCTCTTTGGCTGCTGACTTCACCTCGTTTGGTTTACCGTATTATTCGCAGAAGTGAGCAAAAAATCACACTGATAAGTAATTGTTTTTCAGAATGGCAAAGTACCGTAACAATTATCGAAGACTCAGGCTTCACGCAACAGGTCAGACAGTAGCTGCCACAGTTGGTTTATCTTGGGTTGGTACACGTACTTAACATTGGGTACCCAAGATGGAGACGATGATGAATCAAACCACCTTCTTTGCCGTGGGAGCCGCTCACCTGGGCGGAAAAGACGGCTTGCTGAACCTACTGGAAGGAGCTGGTTATACGGTAACGGCGGTGGCGCAATAATCACATACCCGCGCGATTAATCGCGCGGCTGAAACCCCGCGTCGTTCACCTCGATCCAGTGGCCGTCGGGGTCCTGGAAGTAGAGTTGCTTCACGCCGTCCACGCGGGTGGTGATCGACTGCGGCGCGCCGGGCCAGTCGAAGTAGGGCACGTCGTTCTCTTCCAGGCGAGTCACGAAGCGCACTACCGAGGGCACGCTGAAGCACAGGTGATCGTTCTTGTCGCGCTCTACCTGCTGCTTAGCGCCTTGGATGAGGTGCAATTGGCTGCCCGCCCCTAACGAATACCAGGTGTGCCGTCCGTCGTGGAATGGTTCTTCCAGCTTCTTGAACCTCAGTATCTGGTCGTAGAAGTCAGTACTGGCTGCCAGGTTATACACGTAGACGGCAATGTGGTCGAGCCGAATAGAATCGGCGGCGGGAGCCGCTTCGGACTGGGCACGGGCGGGCACTGCAAAGACAATGCTGAGACTGAGGAGGATGAGTAGGCTTCGCATATTATAAGTTCAGGATTTGGGCGGTGTGATCTTTGGTCTTCACTTTATCGATGACGTCGGTAATGATGCCTTCTTCGTCGATCACGAAGGTGGTGCGGGCGGTACCCATATAGGTGCGTCCGTACATCGACTTCTCCTTCCACACCCCGTAGGCTTCGTTGATGGACTTGTCTTCGTCGGCCAGCAGCGTGAAGGGCAGTTCGTACTTGCTGGCAAACTTGTCGTGCGACTGCACCCCGTCGCCGCTGACGCCGATCACCTCGTAACCGGCCTGCTGTAGCTCAGTATAGTTGTCGCGCAGGTTGCAGGCCTGGGCCGTGCAGCCGGGAGTATCATCTTTGGGGTAGAAGTAGATGACCACTTTCTTGCCTCGGAAGTCGGAAAGGCTCACGGATTCGCCATTCTGATTGAAGGCGGTGAAGTTGGGGGCGGCATCGCCGGGTTGGAGGTTCATAAGGTTTGAAGTCAGGTAATACACCACTCCGCACAGCGGCTTATTACGTTTGTACGTTACGGCAAACTACATGTTCTTTATTTCTGTTTGCACTAGATTTATTAACGGTTTTTTTCAAAAAAACGGGTAGCATTATCCGGATTGGAAAGCCTTTCTCCAAAATACATTTCACTTAGGCGGACGAGATTTGTTTAACAATCTTGATTCACGGCCTCTAACACTTATCCAACTACTCCCAAATCTAAAATGAAACGTTGTCTGGATCAGTACAAATCCCAGTTACCCTTCAGGTAGTAACGGTACAGCACCGGGTCGCCCAGGGTGTTGGTGCGCACCGAGTCAGCATCTTCGGCGAAGTAGTCTTTGCCGAACGAGGTCATCAGGAGCATGGCTTCTTGGTTGAGCCACTGCGTTGCTACGTTCGCAAAGTCAAGCCCCTGCAAGCGTTCCTTGAGGGGCAAGGCTTGGTCGGTTTTTACGCCGAGCACCCAGCCCCACTCGCCCATTGTCACTATCTGGTTGTGCATCGGTTGGGTCTGGAAACCGGCTTGTTGCAGGGTGAGGTCGATGCACTCGAAGGCCTGCGTGGCAAAGTACGGGCTGCCCGCTTGGGTGATGAGTACCCTCTGCGGACGCAGTTGCCGACGGCACAGCTGGTAGAACTCGCGGGTATACAAGCGGCTCAGGTCGGCCGACTTGGGGTCGGGCAGGTCAGCAATGATCACGTCGTAGTAGTCGGTAGTTTGCTCGGCAAAGGTGAAGGCATCCTGGTTCACGATTCGCACACGCTCGTCGTTGAGCGAACCCTGATTCAGGTTAGTAAGCACCGGGTGGGTTCGGCCCAGCTCGGTCATGGCGGGGTCCAGGTCCACCACCGTAATGGCTTCTACCGAGGGGTACTTCAGGATTTCGCGCACCGCGCAGCCGTCGCCCCCGCCTAGCAGCAGCACCGACTGCGGTTGGGGGGACAGTTGCATCGCCGGGTGCACCAGGGGTTCGTGGTACATCACCTCGTCGACGGTGCTTAGCTGCTGGTTGCCGTTGATAAACAGCCAGTAGTCGTTCTTCCACTGCGTGAGCACGATCTTCTGGTAGCGGCTCTGCGTTTCGTAGATCACCTTGTCTTTGTAGCGCACCTGCTCGCCAAACCGGATGATCGGCTTCGCCGTAACCACTCCCGCCACCAGTACCACCGCCACCGTAGCGGCCAACCCCCCTACCCTGCGGCGCTGCGGCGGAGGCATCTGTCGCCACAGCAGACCCACCAGCACCACCGCCACCGAAAAGTTAATGAAACCCCAGCAGAAAGGGGGTGTAGGTGAGTCCCAGGTAGGGCAGGCCCACGAAGGCAAAGAACAGCCCACCCAGTAGGCTACCAAAGTAGTCTTTTTCCATCACCGAGGCCACGTTGATGCGCAGCGACTGGAACTCGTCGTTCACGCGCACCACCAGCGGAATCTCCAGCCCGATCAGGATGCCGATGATGATGCTCAGGGAGTAGATAATGAGGCCAGTGTACACCGTGTAGCCCGACGCCACGTACGCCAGTAGCGCCGAAAAGGCACTGAAGATCGACAGCGCAAACTCGATGAAGATAAAGGTCTGCAACAGGTTCTTTTCGAACAGCAGGCTCAGCCGACTGCCCAGGCCCATCGAGAACAGCATGATCGACACGATCATCGTCCACTGAAACACCGAGTCGCCCAGAAAGTAGGTCGCCAGCGTGGAGAGCACGTACTCGGCCACGATGCCCGCCAGTCCGGTAGCGAACAGCGAGATTTTGAGAATCCGCGACTGCAGCGGTTTGGGTAAGGTGGGGGAAGACGTTACAGACATAGGGTAATGAGCACCGACCCGCCCACGTAGGCGAAGGCCTCGATGAGTCCGGCTCCCACGTTGGGCGTCTCCTGGTTCACCAGTTCGTCGGTAAGCTTACTGCCGGGCAGCAGAATTTTATCGGTGAGCCAGGCGCACGATGGGCAGGAAGAGCAGCCCAATGGCTACATCAACACCCACGTCGGTGAGCGATTGGGTCCAGGAGTAGAAGTCGGCCATCAGCCCGTAGCGGATCAGGTTAGCAATAGAGATCAGCGCCCCGGCGAAGCCCAGTCCCTACGGCCACGTTGTCGCGCTCAATTTGGTCGTGCATGTCGTAGGGCACCAGCGCGCGGTACACAAAAGCAGTAAGCAGCAACAGCAGTTGCCCCACCAGCCAGAATACCAGGGCGGTGAGCACGCCGCCCCCCTCACCCGACACGGCTCCCAAGATGATAAGTCCGGTGGCGATGGAGTTGGCCCCCTCGATGGCGCCGGTGCCCACGTTGCGGTCTTCGGTGATCTCGCGGTACACGCTGAAGCGGGGGAACAGCAGCTTGTCGTTAACGATGATAGACAGGTTAAGCAGCAAAATGGCCAATCCACCGTAGATGCCGATATTGATTAGGTCGGGAACAAGTCCTTCGGACTCGCCGATCAGGGCGCCGGTGATGGCCAGTACCAGCCCGATGAAGTAGCCTACGTGCGCCACAGCAAAGGCGAAGTTATCTTTTTCGACCAGCTCGTGCTTGGCGTTTACCTGCCGGTGAAACACGCTGTAGAGCAACTTGCCGAGGTAGAACAAGATGAAGCAGGCGGCCAGATAGACCAGTGAGGAAAGCGCGGTGTCGAGGTAGATCATAGTAGTTAGTCAGTTGTCATTGGTCCTTTGTGTAACACTCTGAACAGGCTGATAGACGGAACTATTCACGCACATTTTCAGGGTAGCACATCTTAAATCGAAGCGATTAAATACGCGGATCAACGGTTTAATTTCTTCAGGTCATGATATGGATCAGTTATACTATTTTCCAGTTCCTGAACTGTCTCTATCATCTCTATTCTTACCTTATCATCTAAGCAATTTTTTATTCTAGCTTTGAAAAGTTTCAATCCTTTAAGAATGGCAAAATTTCCAATAAGCGCACTCGTTCCAGACAAAAAGATGATATCTTCTGCCCAGTTTGAAACAATCCATTGATAAATCTTTTCCATCAATTCTTCCGAAGGTAGTTGGTAAGTATGATATTGTTTATCAGCTACAACGGTCCATGCGCTCATTAAATCTTTCTTATTACAGTCGCTGTATTGGTATCGAATCAAACTATTAACCTCACATTCGACCTCTTCTGGACTAATCGTCTCAGGAAGTTTCTCAAAATGTTTCAGATTAATTTCTTTATTCATGTCACATTACAAAGGACATTTCCGGTTTGTGTCACCTAGTCAAAAAAAAATTCTAACTTGCTTCCTCATCCTGCCTTTTCCAACTTGGTCACCCGACGTTTCAAGTCGTTTATTTCACGCTCAAAGCCACCTTCTTTGTTTAGCCAGTAGTTAATATCGCGGATATCGGCCCGGGTTTCCTGCATCATACTCGCAATAATCTCCATGCTTCGGCCTTGGCTAGCTACTATTTCCTTAAAGTCCATCATAGCGCTGGCGAGTAGATCAACCTTTTCGGTTAATTTATCCTGCTTCACCAAGCTTTCGGCCAATAGGTCAATGATTGCTTTGTTCTCGTTCATAGTTTGAAGGGTTAGAAATATATTGACAAAAACTACTTCCCAAAGCCGCCGCCGCGCGAGCGCATGCGCGATGAACTGCTGCCGCTGCCGTAGCGCGAACCGGCCCGCGAGGTGCGCTGGGTGCTGCTGCGAGAAGGCCCGGCTGCTGGGGTTATTGCGCCAGGTGGTATTGGGCTTGGTAGTGGTGGTGTACTGGCTGTTGGTGCCAAAGGTGCGGCGGCCGTTGCCGGTGGTGGGTCCGTAGTAGGGCCGGCCCGCCTGCCGAGCACCCCGGTAGCCGTCGTAGTACGAACGACGCGCCGGAAAGGTGCCCATGTTGAACAGGCTGCTCAGTAGGGCGTACTGTCCGTAGAAACGCCCAGAACGATTGCCCGTTGCTGCCCTGCTGCCACTGTCCGTACTTTTCGTTGCCCACGTAGTTGCTGTAGCCGGGCGGGGCGGCCGTCTTCGACACCGTGCCGTCGGCCGACTTGGCAGCGATCTCCATGCCCATGTTGTCGATGTTGCGGTTGAAGAAGTCTTCGCTCACCGGCATCCAATCGGTGATCTCTTCTTCGGGCGTAGCACCTTCTTTACTCTCCTTGATGATGCGGTACTGATGCTTATAATCCTTGAAGAAGCTTCCCTCTTCGTCCATGTCGTACAAGATGACGGAGTAGACGGGCGTCTCCGTCATGTCGCGAACCAGCTCGTCGACCGGGCTTTTCTCAAAGTCGTTGCTGCGGCAACTGATGAGCAGTAGAAGAATAAAGAAGCAATAAAGTAGATGAAAGGGTCGCATTATGATGAAGGTTTTCGTGTCTTTTTATACGCCTCGGTCTTTTGTAGGTTTTCAACGTCGTCCAAATCCTTAAAGCGCCCAAGTTGCTCTTTCTCCCGCACCAGATCACTGATGTGGATAACCGTGATGGGAATGCCGTGAACCTGCGCGACGCTGGCCCGCTGATAGCAATCGGCAAAGTCCTCTTTGCGAAAGGCTTTGGTGTATCCCATCAGGTCAACCTCAAATCCGATCGTCCCAATCGATAACGAACTCCAGCCGGGAATCATGTCCACGTTCCGATAGTGTTCGGCCCCTGCCACATCGGCATCTTTCAACGCGGCAACGAGTTGATCTTTGTTCTCGGCCGTATCTTCCACCCACAGGTCCAGGTCCATCGTCATGCGCACGTGTCCGTAGTAGGTGGTTGCCACTCCGCCCACCAATAAGTAGCGTACTTCGTGCGTATGTAGACTGCGCAGAAAACTCTGTACTTCCTGGTTGGAAAGGTCCATGGCATCGAGAGGCGCGTGCGCGGGGTTGGCTTCGTAAATTGCCTTAGCCAGTGCGCGAAGGTTGGTGTGTTTTACGAAGTTGTTTGAACTGTTGGTTAGCATTATTCACCCGCTTACGAGTTAACCAACTCCCGGTCTACGTCTTTTTCTATCTTCTCTAACATACCGTTGGCCCGGCGATCAGCGATTTGTTGCTTCATCTCGAACCACTTGTCGCCCAGGCTCTTGCGCATCGTCCAGTCGGCGGCTTGCCGCACCGAAATGTTCATCAGGCCGCGCAGCCGCTTCGACACGTGGGGGTTGAGCGAGCGCAGGCTCATGCCGAAACCGCCCTCGGCATACTCAATGTAGTGCCAATATTCGCCGGGCATAAACAGCGTATCGCCGCGCTCCAGGTAACACTCGAAGCCTTTCACGTATTTCAGACCGGGGTGGCGTTCGTAGTCGGGCTGCACCACGTTCACGCCGGTGTGCACGTTGAAGGGATAGCGATACAGCAGCTTAGAATAAGCCGGGCTGAACAGCACCACCCGGCGCTTGCCCTCAAACTGCGTCAGAAACACGTTCGACATGTCAATGTCCTGGTGCATGCGGGCCACCGAGCCCTGGCCGCCGAAGAACATATAGGGGAAGCCTTTCAGGAACTGGGTGTTGATGTCCGGAAAGGTAAAGTCGTTCATCAGCTCCGGGCAGTCCTTAAAGATGTTCCACAGGTGAATGCGCAGGTCGGTGGGCGTGGTGGCGATCAGGTCGAGGTAGTCGGCAAACTTCATCTTGCGGTGCGGCACCTTCATGGTTTTATCCAGGTCTTCTTCCCGGTTCTCGAACACGCCAATGGTGAGGTGACCGGCCACGCGCTTGAAGTACTCGAAGTCCCACTCCTCGTAGGCTTTGGTGCCCTTGAGCAGCCCGCGCAAGATCACCGGCTTCTGGGGTTGTAGGTAGTTTTTCTCGAACGCACGAAGATCAATGTCTTCGATGATATCAATGGGGTGGTTGAAGTCGATGGCCATACAAACAAGTGGTTAAGCGGTGTAGAATACACAAAGTTAGGATATTTTACGTAAACCGCTTCGATAAGGATAGTGTTCCCAATTATTTTTACCTTTGCCCGCTGATCAAAATCCCGGATTCCTGCGCGTGCGCCCCCACCCCACTGTTCTTTTGTTTCGCTTTCTGCTCTTGGGCTGGTTCGCTACCATTGGCTTCGCCCACGCGCAAGCCCCGGGGCCGTTGGCGGTCTGGGCCGATTCGCTGGTAACTGTCGACAAGGTACTGATCCTGGGCAACCGGGTTACGCAAAACAAGATTATCCTGCGCGAGTTGAGCGTGCGGGGCGATACAACGCTCTCAATCGCCGAGTTGCAAGCCGCCATTGAGCGGGACAAGATCAAGCTTACCAACACCCGGTTGTTTTTGTCAGTAGCCATTGAGGTGCTGCCCATCCAGGACCAATACGTCGACCTGCTGGTGCGGGTCACCGAGCGTTGGTACACGGTGCCCGTGCCCTTCTTTCGGCTGGCCGACCGCAACTTCAACGTGTGGCTCACCAACCAGAACCGCGACTGGAGCCGGGTGATCTACGGCCTGCAGTTCACCCGCTACAACTTTCGCGGACTCAACCAGCGGGTTTCGTTGCTGGCGCAGTTTGGGTTTAGTCAGCAGTTTGCCGCTCGCTACTTCATTCCCTACGTGGACCGGGCACAGAAGAACGGGCTGGAGTTCGCTTTTCGCTACTTCAACCGCCCCAACGTGAACTACCTGACGCAAGACCACCAACTGCTGTTCACCCGAAACCTGGATTTCGGAGCGCGTACGGTGACGGGGCAGGTAGGCTGGCGGCACCGCCCGACCTTTTACACCACGCACGCGGTGGATCTGCGGTACACCCACCGGCAGGTGGCCGATACGGTGCTAGCGCTCAATCCTACCTACTTTTTGAACGAAGGGAACCGGCAACGTTATTTCACGCTGGGCTACCGCGTGGTGAGCGACCGGCGCGACTACGTGGGGTTTCCGCTCAAGGGCCACTATTGGGAGGCGGAGGCCGAAAAGCTCGGACTGGGTTTATTCAACGACGTGAGTATCACTCGATTGAGTGGCCACTACGCGCATTATTTTGATTTGGGCAAGGGCTTCTACGCGGCCTCGTCGGTGCGGGGTTACCTGAGCACTCCGCGTCGCCAGCCCTACGCCAACTTCATCGGACTGGGCTACAACTTGGTGTGGCTGCGGGGTTACGAGCTCGATGCGATCGAAGGACAGAGCTACCTGGTGCAGCAGAATACGTTGCGCAAGCGGATTTTCTCCCGAAAGTTTGACATCAGCCCGGTGATGCCCCTGCCGCAGTTCAGCACCCTACCCATCGCTATTTATCTGAACACCTATTTAGACCACGGCTACCTGCGCAACGCCATCCCCTACGAGCAGAGTGACCGCCTGTCGGACGAATACCTGATGGGCTACGGGCTGGGTCTGGACATTGTTACCTTCTACGATTTTGTGCTGCGGGTGGAGCACACCTGGCGCATCGACGGCGGGCGCGGCTTCTACTTTCACTTACGCTCAGCGTTTTAGGGATTCGTCATTCCAGCAGATTGTCTATTCCGTGAACTTCCCCCTCAATTTATGCGGGTAGAAACCACAATTTGGGATAAAACGCCTACTTTTGTCCTAGCAAACCCGCAACTGACCTTTTCATCCCGTTTTTCTTCATCTAATGCCGACTCGCTATACTGTCACCGCCGCCCTCCCCTACGCCAACGGACCGCTTCACATTGGGCACATTGCGGGAGCTTACTTACCCGCCGATATCTACGTGCGTTACCTGCGTCTGCGCAAGCGGGACGTGGTGTTCGTGGGCGGTAGCGATGAGCACGGCGCGGCCATCACCATCCGGGCTAAAAAAGAAGGCATTTCACCGCAGGAAATTGTCAACAAATACCATCAACTCAACAAGGATACTTTCGAGCGTTTCGGCATTTCGTTCGATATGTACCATCGTACCTCCGAAGCCCTTCACCACCAGACGTCGCAGGAGTTTTTCACCCGTTTGTACGAACAGGGCGAGCTTATCGAAAAGACCTCAGAGCAGTACTTTGACGAAGAATACGAGCAGTTTCTGGCCGACCGCTACATCATCGGTACCTGCCCGGTGTGCGGGCACCCCGGTGCCTACGGCGACCAGTGCGAAAACTGTGGCTCGTCGCTCAGCCCCACCGACCTGATCGAGCCGAAGTCAACCCTGAGCGGCAACGCGCCCGTGCTGCGGTCCACCCAGCACTGGTATTTGCCCTTGGATCAGTACCAACCCTGGCTGGAAGAGTGGTTGCTGGAAGGCAAAAAAGGACAGTGGAAAACCAACGTGTACGGCCAGTGCCGCTCGTGGCTCACCGCCGGACTGCACCCCCGCGCCATGACGCGCGACCTGGACTGGGGCGTGGACGTGCCCTTGCCCGATACGGAAGGGAAGAAGCTCTACGTGTGGCTAGACGCTCCCATTGGTTACATTTCCTCTACCAAGCAGTGGGCCGCCGACACCGGAAACGACTGGGAACTATACTGGAAAAAGCAAGCCAACAAAGCCGACGACACGCAGTTAGTCCACTTCATCGGCAAAGACAATATTGTGTTTCACTGCATCATCTTTCCGGTGATTCTGCACTTAATGGGCGATTATATTTTGCCCACCCACGTGCCCGCCAACGAGTTTCTGAACCTGGAAGGTAAGAAGCTGTCGACCAGCCGTAATTGGGCCGTGTGGCTGCACGAGTACCTGGATGAGTTTCCCGGCAAACAGGACGCCCTAAGGTATACGCTGAATTCTATCTTACCTGAAACCAAGGACAGTGAGTTTACCTGGAAGGACTTTCAGGCCAGAAACAACAACGAGTTGGTGGCTATCCTTGGCAACTTTGTGAATCGAACGCTGGTGCTCACGCACAAGTACTTTCAGGGCGTGGTGCCCGAAGCGGGGGCGTGGCAGAAGGTGGATGAGGAGCTAATGGAGCAGATGCGGCAGATTCCGGAGCGCGTGGCGATGGCCATTGAGGAGTTTCGGTTTCGGGATGCGCTGGCTCATATGATGGACCTGGCGCGGGCGGGCAACAAGTACCTGGCCGACACCCAACCCTGGAAAGTGATTAAGGAGGATGAAGGCCGAGTGAAAACGATCTTGCATCTAAGCTTGCAGATTACTGCTAACTTATCGGTACTCTGCGAACCCTTCTTGCCCTTCACCAGCCGAGAGCTTCGGACGATGCTTAATCTCAGCGATCCTTTGCAGTGGGACGATACCCAGCGCCACGATCTGCTGGCGGCGGGCCACGCCATCGCCGAACCGCACCTGCTGTTCGAGAAAATTGAAGACGACACCGTAGACACCCAAACCCAAAAGCTAGTCATGAACGAACCCACTCCGGCTCCCGAAAGCACGCCGCTAAGTCCACAAAAAGAAGAAATCACCTTCGATGACTTCGTGAAACTCAACATCCGGGTCGCCACCATTAAAGCGGCCGAGGCGGTGAAAAAGTCCAAGAAGCTGCTCAAGCTCACCCTCGACACCGGCCTGGATGAACGCACCGTGCTGAGTGGCATCGCTGAGCACTATGCTCCCGAAGATATTATCGGCCAGCAGGTGTGCGTGCTCATCAACCTGGCACCGCGCAAAATGATGGGTGTAGAATCGCAGGGCATGGTGCTAATGGCCGAAAACCAGGACGGCTCATTGGCTTTTGTGCAGCCGGATAAGGAAGTGGGTAGCGGCAGTGGGGTGAGTTAACTGTTAAACTGACTCATCGTCCGGGCAACACCCTGGGTGGCAAACGAAAGGATCATTTCCCCCGCTCGGTCCATCAGTTCCGGAAGCGCGTCGAGCTCCTCGCGCGGAAACGGACTCAGTACATAATCAACTTGCTGGCCCCGGGCGAAATCGTTGCCCACTCCCATCCGCAGGCGCGCGTAGTTTTGTCCTCCGGTTAGATCTTCAATATTCTTCAGTCCGTTGTGGCCCGCACTTGAACCCTTGGGCCGCAGACGCAGCGTGCCGAACGGCAAGGCAATATCGTCTACCACCACCAACAGATTCTCCTTGGATCACCTTCAGCGACTGCAACCAGTAGTTCACGGCCTTGCCGCTTAGGTTCATATAAGTGCTGGGCTTGATGAGGTGAATGCTGCGGCCCTTGTGTTTGAAATCAGCCACTTCGGCCAGGCGGTCGGTACGAAAGGCGCACTTCTGCTGTTCAGCCAGCCGGTCGAGCGTCAGGAAGCCGATGTTGTGGCGGGTGAGTTCGTACTCCGGCCCGGGGTTACCTAATCCAACGATCAAATACTTCATAGCAAAAAAATCCTGTTCGGGTGCTTCCGAACAGGATTGGTCATGTGGTGGAATAATCTAAGACATTTTGAAGTCTCTGACGCTATTCTGACTAGCGTAAGAATAAGCGCACAAAATCTACTCCTTGGCTTCGTCAGCATCGCCCTCGGCACCTTCGGCGCCTTCAGCTCCCTCTTCCGTTGCTTCCTCATCTCCTTCCTCCAGCTCTTCATCGTCAGCGCTGGCTCCACGAAGGGCGCGCGGCACCTCAATTACGGCAATCGACAGGGCCGGATCTTCCGACACTCTAAAATCACCCGTCTGCACGTCGGCCACCTTGGCCGACTTGCCAAAGTCCAGTCCTGAGACATCCAGGTCCAGGTGCTCGGGCATGTTTTTAGGTAGCGCTTCAATGCGCAACGAACGGCGTTTGAACATCAGCTTTCCGCCCTTGCCTACCCCTACCGGAGTGCCAACCAGTCGGATGGGAATGTCCATCTTCATTTTCTTTCCTTCGTGCAGCTCCAAAAAGTCGGCGTGCATAATCATCTCGTTCACCGGATGGAACTGGATATCTTGCAGGATGCACTGCTTTTCTTCGCCCTCAATGTTGAGGTGCGCAAAGTGTGCGTCGGCCGTGTAGACCAAGTCGCGAAACATAATCATCGGAGCGTAGAAGTGAACCTGCTCGTCGCCGCCGTATACTACGCACGGCACGTTGCCCTCGGCGCGCAATCGCTTCGCCTCTTTTTTGCCGAGATTTGCTCTTTGATACCCTATAATCTCTACTGTTTTCATAAAATAAATTAGTCTGTTAAATCGGTTGGCACCAGATTACCGAACCGACCGGATGAATACTAAAATCTGGATTTTGAGATAAACAAGGGGCTGATAGATTCTTGTTTGTGAATTTTTTTGATGGCGGTGGCGAACAATTCAGCCACGCTGAGCACTTTGATCTTAGAACACTCTTGCCGCAAAGGAATGGTATCGGTCACCACCAGTTCTTCCAACTCAGAGTTTTCGATGTTGTCGTAGGCGTTGCCCGACAGCACCGCGTGGGTGCTAATGGCCCGCACCGAACGGGCGCCTTCTTCTTTGAGCACCTGGGCTGCTTTGCACAGGGTGCCCGCTGTGTCCACCAGGTCGTCTACCAGCACCACATCACGCCCGGCCACGTCGCCGATCACCTGCATGGTGGCCACTTCGTTGGCCCGCTTGCGTTGCTTATCGCAGATCACCATATCGGTGTGGAAGTACTGCGCAAAATTTCGGGTGCGTTTCACTCCGCCCACGTCGGGCGAAGCAAAAATCAGGTTCTCCTGCGGAATGGATCGCAAATAAGGAACGAAGATGATGCTGCCACTGAAGTGATCTACCGGAAAGTCGAAGAAACCCTGAATCTGTCCGGCGTGCAAATCGCAGGTCATCAGGCGGTCGGCCCCGGCCGCGGAGAAGAGGTTAGCCACCAACTTAGCGCCAATGGCCACTCGAGGTTTATCCTTGCGATCCTGCCGGGCGTAGCCGAAGTAGGGCACCACGGCGGTCACGTATTTGGCACTGGCTCGCTTGGCCGCGTCAATGAGCAGCAGCAGTTCCATGAGGTTGTCCGAAGAAGGGAAGGTCGATTGGATAAGGAACACGTCGTAGCCCCGCACTGATTCGGCGAAATAGGTAGAAATTTCCCCGTCGCTAAAGCGCTCGATCACCACCTCGCCCAGTTCCTTTCCGTAACCGCTCACGATTTTTTCGGCCAGGTGGCGGGTGGCGGTGCCAGAAAAAAACTTCACTGCGGCCATGTTCAGTTGGTTGGTAACAACAATCCCGACCCTGGGGCAGAATCGGGATTATTACTAGTGTTGTCCGGCAAGGACTCGAACCCTGAATAAAGGCACCAAAAACCTCTGTGTTACCATTACACCACCGGACAATCAATTTCGGGATACAAAAATAGTGGGGTTTTTTGAGGAAGCAAAAACAAAATCAAGTTTTTTCGCGATCTCTCCTGGCTTAGAGTTCCGCGTGTTCACTTTATCATATATGGCACACTCATTGATCAAACCTATAAGTGATAAATGCGATCGATTGTTAACCATTCTGACATTATTTTGCTAATTTCACCCAATCTATATAATCTTATTACTTTATTATTGAATGATATGGTTTTTTGTTAATCAAAATATATATACATTTACTTAAATAATTACAAAAAGTACTTTTTTGCTTTTTAGCAAACCCTGACAATGATCTCACTGAACAAGTTAAAAAAGAACCGATACTCCAAGTCGCTGATTGTTCTGCTACTGTTGCTGGACGTTCTTTTTGTGCTTTTTTCTTTTGAAGCAGGATATTTCATAGCCAATGGACAAGGTACGGTGTGGCATAACCATTACGTGTCGTTTGCTACTATCTTTATATTGGCCTGGGTAGTGTCAGCGCTGTTCTGTGAAATTTACCAAATTGAGAATTTGAGTAATGTTAAGAGCATCTTCAGCAGTACGCTGCTGAGCTTTGTTTTTCATTTCTTTATCATCTGTTTCTACTTATTTGGCTTCAAGGCCTACCACTATCCATCCGACTTTTTAGTGATCACCTACGCCATCTGCGTGGTCAGCCTCATCACCCTGAAGATCATTCTCCTTAAATCGTATCAGTACTACCGTAATCTGGATAAAAATCGGAAAAAAGTCATTGTCATTGGCTACACTTCGTCCGGGCGAAGCCTCTACGATTTTTTCGTAACCAACCAGGCATTAGCCTACAAGTTTATGGGCTTTTTCACCGATCAGCCCACCTCGCTGCCCGAACACCAAGCGCTGATCCGCGGTGATCTGTCAGAAGTAGAAGCCTACTGCCTTGGTGAAAACATCGATGAAATTTTCTACGCGCTGCCCAACAACATCGAGTACGTTCGGAATCTGGCAAAATTTGCCGACGATAATTACATCTACTTCGGACTGGTGCAGGACGCCGGAGGTTTGCTGGAGAGCAAAGTAGATACGCATCTGTTCAACAATGGCAAAATTCCTATCCTCACTCCCCGGCGCGAACCGTTACGTTTTTTCTTTAACCGACAAGTGAAACGCGCTTTTGACATTGCCTTCTCTAGCTTAGTCATCGTCTTTTTGTTTCCCTTTATCATTCCTCCCATTGCCCTGCTCATTAAGCTAGATTCGCCCGGACCGGTTTTTTTCAGACAGCTGCGCTCCGGAAGAAACGGAAAACCTTTTTGGTGCTTTAAGTTTCGAACCATGAGTGTGAACAACCAATCAGACACCCTACAAGCGCAGAAGAACGACGCCCGCATCACCCGGGTGGGTGCTTTCTTACGCAAAACCAGCTTGGACGAACTGCCTCAATTTTTTAACGTGTTCATTGGCAACATGTCGGTGGTGGGGCCGCGTCCGCACATGCTCAAGCATACCGAAGAGTATTCTGCCATTATCGACAACTTCAAGGTGCGTCACTTCATTAACTCGGGCATCACGGGCTACGCCCAGGTGAACGGCTACCGGGGCGAAACCAAAGACAATTCTATGATGGAAAAGCGCGTACAATATGATACCTGGTACTTGGAAAACTGGAGCCTCTCATTAGACTTAAAAATTATCTTTATGACGGTGTGGAACGCGGTCCGTGGCGAAGAAAACGCTTACTAACGTGTAGCAATCGCCCTCCTTTGATCAATATTTATTTTTTTCTCGTTAAGAACTATCAAACTATTTGTATATGAACATTAGTGTATTTGGATTAGGGTACGTAGGAGCTGTGTCGTGCGCCTGCTTTGCCAAACTGGGCCATCAGGTCACCGGGGTAGACGTGAATGAACAAAAGGTTCAACTGATCCTGAGCGGAAAGTCGCCCATTGTGGAGAAAGACCTGGACGACTACGTAGCCGAAGGTATTGAGAAAGGAACGATTACCGCCACTACCGATGTGACCAAAGCGGTGCTTGCTTCCGACATCTCCATCGTTTGCGTGGGCACTCCCAGCCAGATCAACGGCAACATCGACCTCACCTACATCTATCGGGTGTGTAGCGAGATTGCCACTGCGCTGCAACAAAAAGACTCCTTTCACACCGTAGTAATTCGCAGCACGGTGATTCCGGGCACCATCCGGCAGTGCGCACAAATCATTGAGGAGGTATCCGGCAAGAAGCATCTTGAAGACTTTGGAGTAGCCTCCAATCCCGAGTTCCTGCGCGAGAGCACCGCGATCTACGACTTCTGGAACCCGCCCTACACCGTGATCGGCACCGAAAGCAAAAAGAGCGAAAAACACCTGGAAACCTTATATCAGTCCATCGAAGCTCCTATCTTCAAGCTGCGTCCCGAAGAATCGGAGATGATCAAGTACGCCAACAATAACTTCCACGCGATGAAGGTGACCTTCGCCAACGAAATTGGCAACGTCTGTAAAGAACTGGGGGTTGATGGACATAAGGTGATGGAAGTGGTGTCGAGCGACACCAAGTTGAACTTGTCGCCTTATTATCTGAAGCCCGGCTTTGCCTTCGGGGGCTCATGCTTGCCCAAGGACGTGCGCGGTCTGAACTACCGGGCCAAGATGCTGGACGTGAACACGCCGTTGCTAAATAGCTTACTTCCTAGTAACGAGTATCAGATTCAGCGGGGACTGCAACTGATCACCGACACCGGCAAGCATAAAATTGGCTTCCTGGGCTTTGCCTTTAAAGCAGGCACCGACGACCTGCGCGAAAGTCCCGTCGTGGAACTCATCGAGACGCTGATGGGAAAAGGCTATGACCTGGCCCTGTACGACAGCAACATTCTGTTATCGCAACTGATGGGAAAGAACAAAGATTACCTCACCGGCCACATTCCGCACATCACCCGCCTGCTTAAAAAATCGGTCGACGAGGTGATGCAGCACGCCGAAGTGGTGGTGATCGGTAACAAATCACCCGAGTTTCGAGAGGCGGCCGCCAACGCTTCTCCCGATCAGATCATTATCGATCTGGTGCGAATTGATAAAGAAAAAGTAACCCAAGATAATTATGTCGGCATTTGCTGGTAAGCACGTTCTCATTATCATTGAAAACCTCCCCGCTCCCTTTGACCGACGGGTATGGCAGGAGGCCACCACGCTGAAGGAAAGCGGAGCCGAAGTATCCATTATCTGCCCCAGGATGAAGGGCTACGACCGCTCGTTCGAGCGGATCGATGGCATTGATATCTACCGCCACCCCCTTCCTGTAGAAGGGCACGGTGCGTTGGGATACCTGATGGAATACGGCACTGCGATCTTCTGGGAACTGTGGCTGAGCGCCCGAATTTTTCTAAAAAAGCGCTTTCAGGTGATCCACGGCTGCAACCCGCCCGATCTGATCTTTATCACCGCGCTGTTTTTCAAACCGCTCGGCGTAAAGTACGTATTTGACCACCACGATATCAATCCTGAACTGTACCTGGCAAAGTTTGGTCGCAAAGATTTTTTTTACCGCTGCATGCTGTTTTTTGAGCGCCTCACCTTTCGGGTGGCCGACTACAGCATTGCCACCAACGAATCGTATAAGAAGATTGCCATTGAGCGGGGCGGCATGCCCGCCGACCGGGTGCAGGTGGTGCGCAGTGGTCCCAGCCTGAAACGCCTGAAACTTACCTCCGGAAACGCTGATTATAAAAAAGGCCGGGAATTTCTCATCGGATACGTGGGCGTGATCGGAGTGCAGGAAGGCTTGGATCTCCTGTTGGAATCGGTGCAGCATATTGTGCAACGGCGCAACGACGTGCAGTTTGCCATTGTGGGCAGCGGCACCGCGCTGGAAGAGATTCAGGAGCTAACCGAGCGGATGGGTTTGTCGGACTACGTGGACTTTTACGGACGGGTAAGCGACGAAAAGCTGGTGGATGTGCTTAACACCTGCGACGTGTGCGTGAATCCCGACCGGCCTACCGAAATGAACAACCTGTCGACCATGAACAAAATCATGGAGTACATGGCCCTTCGCAAACCCATCGTTCAGTACGATCTCAAGGAAGGTCGCGCCTCAGCCCAGGAAGCTTCGCTGTACGCTGAGAATGATAATACCGCTGACTTTGCTGACAAAATCATCTATCTGCTCGATCATTCGGAAGAGCGGGAACGGATGAGTACGTTCGGCTACAACCGGGTGCTCAATGAACTCTCGTGGGACTACGAGCGCGTCCGCCTGATTGATTTTTACAGTCGCGTACTGGAGGTTCCCCGAGCCGCCGCTGTTCCGGTAGCTTAGCGTAGTTTGTCGCGGCCCCATCTTCGCAGTACCAACGGCTTCTGACTCGCTAACGCACGCTAATTCTGGCAAGGATATTGGAAGAATTACGCAGAAATGGTACATCCTCCAACAATGTGGGAAGCGCCAGGTTTACTCACCACCAACACCTATCTTTATGAAAAATTCATCGTTCTTTATAATCGTGTTCACCTTCTTTTTGGCAGCCTGCTCCACCGTTCCGCTCACCGGCCGGAAGCAGCTGAGCCTCATTCCTGACTCCCAGATTAACTCCTTGAGCTTTCAGAACTACCAGCAAGTACTCAAAGAGAGCAAAGTGGTCACTGGTACCGAAGAATCACGCTTAGTAAAAAGCGTAGGGAAGAACATTGCCTACGCCGTAGAGCAGTACATGCGTGAGCAGGGGATGCAGGATGAGATTGACGGTTTTCAGTGGGAATTTAACCTGCTGGCCGAAGATATTGTCAACGCTTGGTGCATGCCGGGCGGCAAAGTAGCGTTTTACTCGGGTATCATGCCCGTTTGCCAGGACGAACAGGGCGTCGCAGTGGTGATGTCGCACGAAATTGCCCATGCGATTGCCGAGCACGGCAGCGAACGCATGTCGCAACAACTCACCGCGCAATTGGGAGGAGCCGCTTTGTCGGTAGCCCTCAGCAAGCAACCCCAGCAAACCCAGCAACTGGCTAACACTGCCTTCGGCTTGGGGGCTCAGTACGGCGTCTTGCTTCCGTTCAGCCGCACGCACGAGTCGGAAGCCGATGAGTTGGGCCTTTACTTTATGGCGATGGCTGGTTACGACACCGAAGCCGCGGTTCCCTTCTGGCAGCGGATGGCCGCCCAGGGTGGGGGTAGCCCGCCCGAATTTCTGTCTACGCACCCGGCCCCTGAAACCCGGATTCGAAACATTGAAAAAACGATTCCTAAGACCAGGAAGTATCAGGGGAAGTATACCAAATAAGGTTATTTGCTCGCGTCAGCAACGCTGAGTTCACCCCGTAAATATTTTTTATAGTCAGCGCAGGTCATGCGTCCGCTCTCGTCGCTGTAGGGGCAGGTCTGGTACATCAGGGTGCCCAACTTGCCGGGCTTGATGATCACTCCTCGCCCATCGCATACCGGACAACGCACGTAGGGAACTTTACTGCAATCAATGGTCGCTGCTTTTGGCTTGGCGGGTGCTTCCGCCACCACGGAAGGTTCTACGGCGGTTGCTTCGTCGTCGGCTTGCGCGAGTTTGAGATACTCAGCGGCTTGGTCGAAAAACCGTCCGGTAGTGCCCTTTAACTCCATGTACTTGGTTAACCAGTCTTTGCTTTGCTGGTATTTTTGAAGATGGTACGAATTCTTGCCAAAGTAGAAGCACAAGTCGGCTGGAACCACCGATACGTTGGCCAAGACGCGCATAAAGTGGCGGTTAGCGCGAGCAAAATCACCCTGGTTCATCAGCTCAACTCCCCGATCCATTTCCCGCAAATCTTCGCCGTTCATCACCGAAATTTCTTCCGGTGTCTCTTGCGCCCAAGCGGGGCTGAACCCTGCTAGTCCAAAGAAAATAAGTATGATCAGCGCTTTTAAATAGTTATTCATGTGATTGTAATACTGAAAGTCTGGGTTTGCCATGGTGCTTATTCAACCAAATATAAGCGTTTGCCGGTTGATAGCGGCTACAATAATATACTAAAAAAACGTAACTTGCCCGACCTTTATGATAGACAATAACCGCATAGAAGAAACCCATACTCTCCGCTTGCAGTTCGACAAGCGGGGTGGTTTGCTGCCCGTGGTGGTGCAAGATCAGCGCTCCAATGATGTTTTGATGGTTGGCTACGTAAATGAGTTAGCGCTTCAGCAATCGTTGCAGAAACGGATGGCTACCTTCTGGAGCACCTCGCGCAACGCCTTATGGACCAAAGGAGAAACCTCAGGCGACTACCTACGACTGCACGAAGTTTGGGTAGATTGCGACCAGGATGCCCTGGTGTTCCGCGTAGAAGTGCTGGGCGAGGGCGTCTGCCATACCAAAGATCCTTCCGGTCGCTCGAGAAGCTCATGTTTCTACCGACGCATCGATAGCGGACAACTGCACCAACTATAATCGCATTAGCACTACGCACTCTCACGTTTCCTTCGCATGAAATCCAATTCATCTCCCTTTGATACGTTTCCGGTTACCATTTTCAACAGCCTCACGCGTCAAAAGGAGGCTTTTCAACCACTAGGTACGCCTTTGGTAGGGTTGTACGTATGCGGACCCACCATGTACGGCGATCCCCATCTGGGGCACGCTCGCTCGGCCGTGGTGTACGACACGGTGTTTCGTTACTTGCAGACCTTGGGCTACCGCGTGCGCTACGTGCGCAATATCACCGACGTGGGGCATTTGGAAGACGAAGTGGCCGGTGACGGTGAGGATAAAATCGCCAAAAAGGCCCGTCTGGAGCAGATTGAACCCATGGAAGTGGTGCAACGCTACACCTACCATTACCGGCAGGCCCTGCAGTTGCTTAACACCCTTCCCCCCAGCATTGAACCCGTAGCCAGCGGCCATATTCTTGAACAAATTGAGGTTATCGAGCGCATCGTTGATAGTGGGTTGGGATACGAAGTGAACGGTTCGGTGTATTTCGATTTGAATAAGTATACCCAAGACAATCGTTACGGTGAGCTATCTGGCAAGGTGCTGGACGATCTGCGGGTGGGTACGCGTGACACGGAGGGGCAGGACGAGAAGCACGGTCCGCACGACTTTGCGCTGTGGAAAAAAGCCACCCCGCAGCATATCATGCGCTGGTCCTCTCCCTGGGGCGAGGGGTTTCCCGGCTGGCACCTGGAATGCACCGCCATGAGCACCAAGTACCTGGGCGAGACTTTCGATATCCACGGGGGAGGACTGGAGCTTCAGTTTCCGCACCACGAAGCTGAGATTGCGCAAAACCAAGCCGCCTTTCATACGCACCCCGCGCGCTACTGGATGCACAACAATCTGGTGACTATTGACGGTCAGAAGATGAGCAAGTCGCTCAACAACTTTATCACCCTGGAAGAAACCTTTAGCGGCCAGCACGAACGCCTTGAGCAGGCGTATAGTCCCATGACGGTGCGCTTTTTCATGCTACAGGCCCACTATCGTAGTCCGTTAGATTTTTCGAACGAAGCCTTGCAAGCGGCCGAAAAAGGACTCAAGCGACTACTGAACGCCCGGCAGTTGCTTGCCGAGCTCACGCATCAGTCCGGCACTGTAGACGAAGCAACCGATGCGCAGATTCGCGCGCTGGGCGAAACCTGCTACCGGCAGATGAGCGACGACTTCGGCACTCCCCAAACCATCGCCACCCTCTTCGAACTAAGCGCCAAAATCAACGCCTTGCACCAGAAACAGCTGTTTGTTACCGCTGATACCTTTGCATATCTTAAGGATACCTTTATTCTGTTTGTGGACAACGTGCTGGGATTAGCTTCTGAAAAGAAGGACGACGCTCAACTAACCGATTCGTTGGTGCGTTTGCTTATCGACACCCGGCGGCAGGCCCGGGAGAAGAAAGATTTTGCCACCTCCGACCAGATTCGCGATCAGCTGGCCGCTATGGGCGTGCAACTAAAGGACGATAAGTCCGGCGAAACCAGCTATACCCTTTCGTAATATTTAGCAAAATATTACGTAGAATAGATACGGCCGCATATTCACTTGCATGGTGCTCCGCCGCCCCGTACTTTTTCGAAAAAAAGATGATATTATCCGGAATAGAGATCAGCAACCTGATCGACAAAGAAATATTTATTGACCCCTTTCGTCCCGAACAGCTCAACCCCAACAGCTATAACCTGCGCCTTCATCCTGAACTGCTCGTCTATCAAGACCCGGTGCTGGACATGAAGCGCGATAATCCCACCCGACGAATGACCATCCCTTCCGAGGGCTTGGTGCTGGAACCGGGCACGCTTTACCTGGGCCGTACGGTAGAAAGCATTCGCACCGAACATTACGTGCCCATGCTGGAGGGCCGCTCCTCGGTTGGCCGGTTGGGCATTGTGGTGCACCTCACCGCAGGATTGGGCAACATTGGCTCATCGGGGTGCTGGACGCTGGAGATCACCGCCGTTCAACCCGTGCGGGTGTATCCCGACGTGGAAGTCTGCCAGATTTATTTTCAGGACATTCGGGGGGAGTATGTTTCGTACCAGAGCACCAAGTATCACCTGGGCGGTGTGCAGTCGAGTCGTTTGTACCAAGAACTCACCTAGCGCATGAAGCCTATCATTTCCCCGGTTAAAATGGTACTGAAATCGCTGATTAAAATCTATCAGTACGCAATCTCTCCGATGTTGGGGCCGCACTGTCGGCACACACCGACCTGTTCGCAGTATACGCTGCTGGCTATTGAAGAATGGGGGCCGGTTCGCGGCATCTGGCTGGGAATGAAGCGCATCGCCCGATGCCATCCCTGGGGCACCCACGGTTATGACCCGGTGCCCCGGAAGCCTACTTCGGAAAAGGAAATTCAATCATGAGTGCATTTAGCTTACAAGACGAGCGGTTTATGCGCCGCGCGCTGGAACTGGCTGCTCGAGGACAAGGGGCGGTTGCGCCCAATCCGATGGTAGGGTGCGTGATTGTGCAGGATGAGCAGATCATTGCCGAGGGTTGGCACCAAAGTTACGGAGAAGCCCACGCCGAACGAAATGCGGTGAACCAGCTCGAGGATACTGGTCGACTGCGGGGTAGCACGGTGTACGTTACGCTGGAGCCCTGTTCGCACCACGGAAAAACCCCACCCTGCGCTGATCTACTGGTGGAACACCGCGTGGGCCGCGTGGTGATCAGCAACCGGGATCCCAACCCATTGGTGGACGGTCGCGGTATCAGGCGCTTAGAAGCAGCAGATATTCGGGTAGAGATCGGACTACTTGAAGCAGAAGGCCGCACCCTAAACGCTGCTTTTTTTAAGGATATGGAAACTTAGTCCCGCCCGGAAGGTCCTCGTTGACCATTCGCTTTTTGCAAAAGAGGTCGGTTTGAACGTAACTTTGGGCAGTTATTTTGTTCTATCGTATGCCTTTACACAATCACATTGACGGAAAGATTCTGAAGCGTCAACTTCAGAGCAGCACCGAGCCGCGCACCACACTGTCGTTTTATCAGTATGCGCACCTTACCAATCCTTGGTTCTTCCGGGATTATCTGTACCAGCAGTGGAACGAATTGGGCGTGTTGGGCCGGGCCTACGTAGCCCATGAAGGTATCAATGCGCAAGTTAGCGTACCAAATGGTGCCTTTGAGGCTTTTAAAAAGGTACTACATGATATCACCTTTCTGGAGAAAACGCGACTCAATATCGCGGTGGAAGACAACGGCAAATCGTTCTTCAAGCTGAAAATTCAGGTGAAAGAGAAAATTGTAGCCGACGGCCTGACGGACGCTCACTTTGACGTGACCCGGCACGGACAGCACCTAAATGCGGAAGCGTTCAACGCCCTTACCGACCGGCCCGAAACGGTGGTGGTAGATATGCGCAATCACTACGAAAGCGAGGTGGGTCACTTTGAGAACGCCATTCTGCCCGACGTAGACACCTTTCGTGATTCTTTGCCGGTGGTCTTGGATATCCTGAAAGACCACCGGGAGCAACCCATTGTGATGTACTGCACCGGGGGCATTCGATGCGAAAAGGCTAGTGCGTACCTGAAGCACCAGGGTTTTGAAAAGGTATACCAACTAGAAGGGGGAATCATCAAGTACGCGCACGAGGTGCAGGAAAAAGGGCTGAAGAATAAGTTTCGGGGCAAAAACTTTGTGTTTGATGAGCGTTTGGGCGAGCGGGTATCCGATGAGATCATCAGCCACTGCCACCAGTGCGGCAAGCCCTGCGACACCCACACCAATTGCCCCAACGAAGCCTGCCACCTGCTGTTCATCCAGTGCGCCGAGTGCGCGGCGGCCTACGACGGTTGTTGCTCTACTGATTGTCAGGACTTTTTGCGGTTACCCGTAGAGGAACAACGTCTCCGAAGAAAAAACAAGAAGTCATCGGCCCGCAACGTTTTTCGCAAGGGGCGGACGGATCACCTAAAGGCGAAAAAAGAAAAATAGCCTACGAAACGCTGGCCGCCAGCGCATCCGCAATCTTCCGGTCGTTCGACAAACGGGGCACCTTGTTCTGTCCGCCTAACTTTCCCTGGCTCTTCATGTAGTCGCGGAAGGCATCGGCGGGTAGCGGGATAACCTGCAACGGACGCAAGATATTTCCGGTGATTAGATCTTCATAATAAGTATTGATCTTCACCAGTTGCTCATCCAGGGTGCGCTCGAAGGCGGCGGCATCCTGGGGCGGGCGGGCAAAGGCCACGTACCACTCGTGCCGGGGCAATCCCTCATCGGGCTCCACCTGCGGGGCCACGGTGTATTCTATCACCTCCACCTCCGGAAACTGCTCGGTGGTCAGCCGCATGGCCTTCTCTACTTCTTCGCCGATGACGTGCTCACCGAAGGCCGAAATAAAGTGCTTAATGCGCCCGGTCACCACCACCCGGTACGGGTCTCTGGAAACGAATTTCACCGTATCCCCAATCGAGTAACCCCACAGCCCGGCGTTGCTGTTAAGGATCAGCGCGTAGTTCACCCCCAATTGCACGTCGTGAATACTCAGTCGGGTGGGATTCTCGTCAAAATACTCATCGGCGGGAATAAACTCGAAAAAGATGCCGCTGTTGAGCAGCAGCAGCAAGCCTTCTTCGCTTTGCGAATCCTGATAAGCGATAAATCCCTCGGAGGCCGGATAAGTCTCGATCGACGCTACCGGCCGACCAATGGATTCAAACAGCTTACGCCGGTACGGAGCGAAGTTCACTCCGCCGTACACCAGCACCGAAAAGTTGGGAAACAGTTCACCCACCGGCCGACCCGTTCGCTCGATGAGCCAGTCGAAGTACATCTGCACCCAGGGCGGGATGCCCGAAATCAGGCTCATGTTCTGATCGGCCGTTTCGTTAACGATGCGCGCCAGCTTGGTTTCCCAGTCTTCGATGCAGTTAGTTTCGTAAGAAGGCAGTTGGTTGGTGCGCAGGTAGCCAGGCACGTGGTGGTTGGCGATGCCCGATAGCCGTCCGGTTTGGATGCCCGCTTTTTGCGTCATGGCCGGGCTGCCCGACAAAAAAATCAGTTTTCCGTCCAGAAACCGGCCGTCGCCCCGCTCGTGCACGTGGTTGAGCAGCGCATCACGGGCGGAGTTGATATGATTCGGCACCGAATCGGCGGTAATGGGAATATATTTAACGCCCGAAGTGGTGCCCGACGTCTTGGCCAGGTAAGCCGGTTTGCCTGGCCACAGCACGTCTGACTGGCCCGCCAGAATTTGATCCACGTAGGGTTTTAGCCCCTCGTAATCGCGCACCGGCACCAGTCGTTTAAACTGTTCGTAGTGCCCAATTTGGGCAAAAGCATGATCTTGTCCGAACCGGGTGTTCTTCGCACCGGCAATAAGTTGCTGAAATACCCGATCCTGGGTTTTTTCCGGAGCCAAGCTCCACTGCTTTTGCTGTTGCACTACGTAGGCCGCCAACGGACGGCTTAGAACGGATCGGATGCCCATAAAATACGTTTAAAAGTGAGAATAATCGTTTTCATTCCGCTGGTAATCGCCCAATCAGCTTCGGGGATTCAGCCGCTTTTTGAAGGCGATGGTAAAGGTGGTTCCCTGGCCCGGAGTGCTCGTCGGGTAAATTTTTCCGTCGTGGCTGTTGACAATATTCTGCGTAGCGGTGAGTCCGAGCCCCATGCCGCCGGATTTGCTGGTGTGGAAGGCATCGAAGAGGTTAGCCAGCATATCTTTCTCTATTCCCGGGCCATTGTCGGTGATCTGTACGTACTGGTGGCGGGCGTCTTCTCCGGTTTTAATCACAATCTTACCGGAGCCTACCGACACCGCCTCAATGGCGTTGTTAATGATGTTGAGCAGGGCCATCTTAATTTTCTCCTGATCAAGCAAAATGGGCGGCAAGTTTTCCGCATAGCGCTTCTCGAGCGCCACCTCCTGTAGGCGCAGCCGGTCTTCGGAAATGCCCACGGCCGCATCAATCACCTCATTAAGCAACTGCGGCTGAAGATTCAGCTGAGAGGGTTTGGAGGAGTTGAGCATCGCGGTGACCAATTCATTGATGCGCCCCACGTTGCGTTTAATGATATCGTAGTAGATGTCCGCGTCGTCGCTGTCGGCGGGTTCGCTGCGCAACTGTTCGAGCGACAAACCTATATTGGTCAAAGGATTGCGAACCTCGTGGGCAATACTGCGGGCAATGTTGCCGGTCATCATCAGCTTCTCTAACCGGATCAACTCCTGCTGCACCTTTTTCTTCTCCGAAACATCCACGATCACTCCCTGGTAGCCAATCACCTTTCCGTTTACGTCGGTAAGCGAAGCGGCCGACAGGCTGCACTCCACCATTTTGCCGTCGCTGCGCTGCAAGATCGCTTCAAAGTCGCGCACCACGCGGTACTGTGACAGCTCCTGCTCAAATTCAATGAGATCGTTTTCAATGGTGAACAGTTCGGGCAGGTGCCGTTGCCGCAGGCTGTCCATGTCGTAAGCAAACAACCGCAGCATAGACACGTTGGCGTCGGTTAGCTTCAGGTGCTCATCGGTGATGTAGATGGCGTTGATCGACTGCTCGAACAGACTGCGGTACCGCTCTTCTTCCTTGTGCAGTTGGCTGATCGTTCGTGCGTTCTTGATTGCGTACCGAATGCTGCGCTCAATCGTCGGGGCGCTCACCTGCCCTTTCACCAGGTAGTCGGCCGCTCCCATCTGCATGGCCTGCAGGTCTATCTCGGGAAGTCCCTTGCCGGTTAGCACGATGATGGGGCGGCGAATGCCCTGGGCGATAGCGGCTTGCAGCAAGTCCAGACCGTTCTTTTTGCCCAAACGATAATCGACCAAGTAGACATCGTGTTGGTTGTCAAGCACTTTAGCCAGTCCCTGGTCGTACTCGCTGATCCACTCAATACGAAAGGTGGTTTGCTCCATGTCGGTGAGCAGGTCGCGCAGCAACACGTAGTCGTCTTCGTCATCGTCTACCAGCAGTATATTCACCCAATCTTTCATCGGATCACGCTTGTTTATCTTTGGGGAGCACCACAATGCCAAACCAGTAGTCGCCAATGGCCCGCGCCACGTCTACCAATCCCTCGAAGGTCACCGGCTTGGTGATGAAGGAGCTGACGCCCAGGTCGTAGGTTCGCACGATGTCCTCGTCGGCTTTGGAGGTGGTGAGCACGATCACCGGAATGCGGCGCAGCACCGGGTCGGCCTTGATCTCGGCCAACGCCTCGCGCCCATCTTTCTTGGGCATATTCAGGTCCAACAGAATAAGTCCGGGCTCAGGGGCGTTCTCAGCGGTAAACTTGCCCCGCCGGTGCAGATAATCCATCAGCTCCACGCCGTCTTCCACAAAGTGCAGATCGTTGGCCAGTCTGTTTTCTGATAACGCTTCTTCGGCCAGCATCCGATCATCGGGGTCGTCGTCGGCCATTAGAATGGTAATGGTTTTGGGGTTACTGCTCATGCGGTTAAGGGTTGCGTTTCTGGCAGCACTACGCAGAAGGCAGCTCCCTGATCGGGCGCGGCCTGCGCGTAGATGGTGCCGTGATAACTTTCTACAATTTTCTGACAGATGGCTAAGCCGATGCCGGTGCCCTTGTACTCGCTGCGCCCGTGCAAGCGCTGAAAGATGGCGAAAATACGGTCCAGATACTTTTCGTCAAAGCCAATACCATTGTCCGACACAGTGATGGCAAAGTGTTGGGTCATAGGTAAGGTTTCCTGACGCAGTCGGCCCAGTTGTTCCGGCGAGGCCGCGGCGGCGCGAATGGTGACCACGGGCGGTTGGTCAGCTTTGCGAAACTTGATTGCGTTGCTGAGCAGGTTCTGAAACAACTGACGCAGTTGCCATTTTTCTCCCTCAACCGTGGGCAGGCCCTCGTAGATAATTTTTGCCTGCGTTTGAGCAATGCTTTCATCCAGGGTTTCCACCACCTCGCCCAGCAGATCATTCAGGTCTATCGCCTGCAACTCCCCCCGGGTGCGCCCCACCCGCGAATACTGAAGCAGATCGTCGATCAGCTGCTGCATTCGTTCGGCCGCGTTTTGCATGCGGGCGATATAATCTTGCCCGCTTCCCGCTAGTTGGCTACTATATTTGGCGCTGAGCCGGTCGCCGAAGGCCCTGATCTTGCGAAGCGGCTCCTGTAGATCGTGCGAGGCTACGTAGGCAAATTGTTCCAGGCTTTCTTTGGTGCTTTCCAGCTCGTAGAGTTGGTTGCGCAGTTCGGTGTCGGTGGCCCCGTAGATGCTCACGTCGATGGCCACCAGCAGCGCCCCGCCCTTTTCTTGCTCAGTGACCAGGGGCATGAGGTCCAGTTGATACTGCTGCTGCTCGAAGGTGACTTCCACCCGGGCAGGTTTTCCGTTCCAGTGCTGCCGCCACCACTGCGAAAACCGTTCGGAGACGTCGTGCGGAATATCTTGAAACAGGCGGGCCCCCGAGGGCACATCAGGCGCATGGCCGAAGGCCGTGAGCGGAGCGCCCTTCGCAATGGCAAAGCGTTGGTCGTCGGTGATCAGCGCCACATCGATGCCCGGCAGCGCGTTCACCAGGGTGGTGTATAACTGCTTGCTTCGTTCGTTCTCGAGGATGATCTGCTTGTACTCAGTGATATCGCGGAAGGTAACTAACAGATGGTCATGGGTGGCACTAGCG
Organism: uncultured Cytophagales bacterium; assembly: GCA_963833215.1. Taxonomy (GTDB): domain Bacteria; phylum Bacteroidota; class Bacteroidia; order Cytophagales; family Cyclobacteriaceae; genus Tunicatimonas. The sequence goes on from CAWHXE010000017.1 coordinate 104,698, forward strand.
ACAATCTTGAACCAGTGATTGAGACCATCGTGGTCGTAGAACTGCTCAGTGCGGAAGGGCTCTTGGTTATTCACCACGCCGCAGTACGCATCAAACAGACCCGCTTCACGAATACCAGGAAACACCTGAAGCATCGTTCTTCCTCGAAGGCCATGCACCTCTTTAGGGACGAAGCGCAGGGCTTGCTCGTTGAATAGCTCAAAGCTGAAATCGGTGATTGTTTGGGACGCGTCGCGCACCGCCCGGTAGAGCAGTACGCCCTCTTCGGTGTTTTTCAGCAAAATACTGAGCAAGTCAGCCGACTCGGTCGGGTTGGGTTCCATGCAAGAAACTATAAATCAATGTCGTAAGACTTCATCTTGTTGTAAAGGGTCTTGCGATCAATGTTAAGTACGTTGGCCGCCTTCGACTTATTATACCCGGTTTTCTCCAGCACACTGATAATGGCATCTCGTTCGGCAATTTTAGAGACCGACTTCAGGTTCGAGGGTTCACTCAGCGGGGCGTTGGCCGTAGGTTCTTCGAAGTAACGGGGCGATTTTATTTCTTCAGGAAGGGCATCGAGCGTCACCACGTCTCCTTGGGTGAGCAGCACCGAACGTTTCACCACGTTGTGCAGCTCCCGCAGGTTGCCGTGCCAGTAGTAGTCCTTCATCTTTTCCATCACCGCATCGTCAAAGTCCAGCACCTGCTTGTTTAGCTCTCGGTTAGCCGTTTTCAAAAAGTGCTGCGCGAATATTCGAATGTCAGTCTTTCTTTCGCGAATGGGGGCCAGATCGATTTTGAACTCATTAAAGCGGTGGTAAAGGTCTTCGCGAAATTCGCCTTGCTTCACCGCTTCCGCCAGGTTTTCGTTGGTGGCCACAATCACCCGAACGTCGATGGGAATATCTTTGGTGCTACCGATCTGCTTGATTTTGCGTTCTTGGATGACGCGCAGCAGCTTAACCTGGTTTTCGTACGACAGGTTGCCGATCTCGTCGAGAAACAAGGTACCGCCGTCGGCCGATTCAAAACTGCCGGTTTTGTCGTTAATGGCTCCGGTAAAAGATCCTTTGACGTGTCCGAACAGTTCGCTACCGGCCAGCTCTTTGGGCAACGCTCCGCAATCGATGGCCACGAAGGGCTGGTCTTTTCGCTGGCTATGCCGATGAATCTCATTGGCGACAAACTCTTTGCCCGTGCCGGTTTCTCCCTGAATGATCACCGACATATCGGTGGGGGCAATCAGCTTCACGTGCTTCATCACCTGCTTCGACTGGGGGCTCTCGCCGATGATGAATCCGTTTTGACCGGTGAGCTCTTTGGTGGGTTCTTTGGGCTTCGCCCCGCCTTTGATCGCCTGTTTGATGGTGAGCAGGATCTCATCCGGATACAAAGGCTTGGTCACGTAATCGTAAGCACCTAGCTTGATGGCTCTGACGGCTACCTTCACGTCGGAGTACCCAGTGATGACGATAATGGCCGCCTGGGGACGAAGTATTTTGATGCGCTGAATCAGTTCAAGGCCGTTGAGGTCGGGCAGCTTGAAATCACACACGACCAAATCGAAATTCTGTTCGCGCAGTAGCTGACTGGCTTCTTCACCGGTGGAGGCCGTTTTGGTAACGAAGTTGTTCTTAGAAAGAAACCGATCCAGAAGCAATCTAATGTCCTGGTCGTCGTCGACGATAAGAACTTTGTTCATTGAGTAGCGAGCTGATGTGGGACGATGCGAGAAGCTTTATGCCTCCGTTCGGCTAAATATAAAGAAAAATTAAGTGCATAGGTATAATGCGAACGAAGAGCGTTTGTTTTGGCTAGACCGCCAAATGCTCGAGGGTGCTCGCGATGTGGTCGCGGCTGAAGGGCTTGCTGATGTAATCGTCAATATCGCTGACCTCGTCTTTTATGCGTCGCAGCATACCATCGTGGGCGCTGATCATCACCACTTTGGTGGCTTCGTTTTGGCGCTTGATGGCCGGAATTATGCTGTAACCTAACCCATCCGGAAGGTTTAAGTCCAAAAAGACCACGTCGTAGCCATTTTTAACGGATAACTTAGCCAGGCCATCGTGCATAGAATGCGCATAATCGGCCTCGTAACCTAGTTGCTTGAGCAGCATCGCCAGCAAGAAGCATATCTCTTGTTCATCATCGATAATCAATACTGTCTTCTTCATGATAAGGCAATTGGCGGAAGCAACACCTGCATTTTCAGAAGGCGACCATTAGGCTACAAAACGTTGTTCCAGGAAAAAGCTAACCGCTCAAAAAGTAGTCCGACTTTAATTTTTGGCGGAACCGTTAAAGAAGAAGGGCGATCTGTTAATGAATTAGCCCCTAATTATTTTCTTTCAACCGGGCTCATCATAAACGTGGTCCTAAAAATTCCCCATAAAGTGTAGAGAAAGATCGTCAAGGACTTTCTCTTTCCGCAGAAGAACAGACGAGCAAATCTGCCGCTGTCTAAAATCACCAAAATTTACTATTTTTGCCTATTAGCACGGACAATTGATAACGCAGTATCGTCACATTCTTTTTATGAGAAGTCAGCTACTGAAATTAGTACGGTTCATCAAGTCTTTTCAGAAGCTCAACAATTTACTACGCTATAATCCGCTTCTGTATCCTAGCATTTCTGCTGCCATCCGTGCCGTTGAACAAACTAACGTTTACAACCGCTATTCAGCCGTTCGCCCCTTGCTGGACGCTGCGCTGAAAAATGCGCAAAATACCCCGTACGGTGAAGGGCGAGACCGAACGCTCGCAAACTGGCCTATTCTTCAAAAATCGGAAGTGAAGGCCGATGCCGGACGTTTTCAGACCAGTCGGTGGCTCACGGTTCCGGCGGCCACCAGTGGCTCCAGTGGGGTTCCGCTGCAACTCAAACGGAGTCTGAAAAATATCACCGCCGAACAAGCCTTTTTAGACGCGTTGCTGCGTGACAACGCCCCTGAATTTCGTCAGGCCCGCACGGCTGTCTTGAGAGGAAATACCGTAAAGGATCCGTCTGACCAGGAACCTCCGTTTGGGGTATACCAAGACCAAAATAATTTAGTGCTCTCTCTTTTTCATCTCAACGAGCGCAGCGCAGACTGGTTTATTGGCGAGTTAGAGAAGTTTCAGCCCGATATTCTGTGGGTATATCCAACGGGTGCCGACTTTCTGGCCTCTCAGTGTTTGCAACGAAATGTGCAACTGACCATCCCCGTGGTGCTCAGCTCCTCTGAGATGCTCCCCCCTGAGTCGTGGAAACGGATGAAAAAGGCTTTCGGTGGCAAAATCATCGACTACTACGGCCAAGCCGAACGGGTTTGCTTAAGCTACCAGCAACAACCGGACGAAGCGTGGTTTCATGCGGCCTACGGTTTTGTGGAGCTTTTTCCGGACGATGAACCGATGGATAAACACCTGCGGCGCGCCAAGATCGTGGCCACCGGCTACTGGAACGATAAGATGCCCCTGGTGCGCTACGACACCGGTGACTACGCGGCCTACCCCGCGCACTACTCCTCCGACGACTTATCGCTGGTGGCCCTGGGGCTGAAGCCATTCACGCGGATCATTGGCCGGGAGGGTGATTTTATCATAACCCCCCAGGGAGAGCGGATTCAGGCATTGGGACAAATCTCCGGGGGCATAAAACACCTGCGGCGCGTACAGTTTATTCAGCATCAGCTCGATCAGGTGGAGGTTCGTCTGGATGTGGAACCAGGGTTTGGCGAACCACAAAAGCGCGCCCTGCTGAAATACGCCCGCGCAAAAATTCCCCTTAGCGTTGCGCTTACGCTGGTGACCGACCAACCTCTGGAAGTGACCCACACCGGTAAAACTCCCTTTGTGATCCGCGCAACCAACTAACCACGATGTTGAAGACAATAGTTGCTACTCAAGATTTTTTCTCGCTCGCCAGTCGGTGGGCCACGATACTCGGAGTGGGACTTTTAACAAACACCGGTTGTCAGCCTGCCTTACCCCCCTCCGAAGAAGCCCCACCCCCCAACATCCTGGTGATTATGGCCGATGATATGGGCTACTCGGATATTGGCAGTTACGGCAGTGAAATCGCCACGCCCCACCTGGATGCCCTGGTGGCCAGCGGACTTCGCTTTCGGCACTTCTACAACGCGGCCCGCTGCTGCCCCACCCGAGCGGCTTTGCTTACCGGGGTGTATCCCCACGAAGCCGGTATGGGCGCTATGGTTAGCGGTGTTGATAGTCAACCCGAGCCCGGCCCCTACCAGGGCTTCCTGAACGACAGCACCCTTACCATCGCCGAGTTGCTTCGTCCGGCCGGGTATGCCACCTACATGGTGGGCAAGTGGCACGTAGGCGAAAAGCCCGCGCACTGGCCCCGCCAACGCGGCTTTGATCGCTACTTCGGACTCATTAGCGGGGCCAGCAGCTACTACGAGATCATCAAAGACCAGCCGCGCGTTCGCCGCATGGTGCTGGATGATGAGGAATGGTCCCCGCCCGCCCAGGGCTTCTACATGACCGATGCCTTTTCGGATCGGGCTACCGAGTTTCTAACTGATCACTTTGGCAAGCAGGAAGAACAACCGTTCTTGATGTATTTAGCTTACACCGCTCCCCACTGGCCGCTGCACGCCTTGCCCGAAGATATTGCCCGCTACGATGGCTATTACGCGTCGGGTTGGGACAGCCTGCGGCAGCAACGCTACGCCCGGATGAAGCAAATTGGCGCGGTCGACTCTACCTATACGCTAGCCCCCTGGGACACCACCGCCGAAAACTGGTCTGATGTGACCGATCGACGCCGAGTGGACGCGCCGGATGCAGGTGTACGCCGCGATGGTTGACCGCATGGACCAGGGGCTGGGCCGGGTGTTTGAAACGCTGCGACAGAACGATGCCTGGGACAACACGCTGATCTTATTTCTGTCGGATAACGGCGGCTGCGCCGAAGACATCAGCGGGCGGCAGCTCAACGACCCCAGCGTACCGATCGGCGAGCCGGGTTCGTACGTGGCCTACCGCAAGCCCTGGGCGGTGGCTTCTAACACCCCATTTCGCCGCTACAAGCAGTGGACCGAAGAGGGCGGCATTGCCACTCCGCTCATTGCCCACTGGCCCGCGGGCATCGAGCGCCGCAACGCGTGGGTGCAGCCCTACGCCCACGTGGTGGATATCATGGCCACCTGCGCTGAGGTAGCCGGAGTTGCTTACCCTTCAACTAACCAACAACAAGCGCTAAAGCCGTTACGCGGTAGAAGTCTGCTGCCCCTGTTTGCAGCCGATAGTTTAGCGGATAATAGTCGGCCGCTATTCTGGGAGCACATCGGTCATCAGGCGATGCGGCAGGGCCGCTGGAAGATCGTCTCGCACGCGCCCAATTATGCGTGGTCGTTGTTCGACATGATAACCGACCCAACGGAGTTGCGCAACGTAGCGGCCGAATATCCTAAAGTGACGCAGCAAATGGCGGCCAGTTACCAAGCCTGGGCCGATGAGGTGGGGGTGGTGAAGAAGAGGAAGCCATAGCGCGACGAATGTATAGCAACAAGCGGTTTTCTGATAATAGCAGATCAAAGGCTCTTTTCGAGTTGATCGCTTTGTCTAGTTGTTGCTGACCTTCAGTTTGCTGCCCGACTTTTTCATGTATCGTGTCACACCGTAGGCAACCGCCAGAAGCACCAGCACAACCATTAGGATTACGTACTTCGCGTCTTCGTTATGGTTGGTGATCTGTGGGTACTTCAGCAACAGAATCAAGGTGATGCCCGCCAGCCAGATTGCCAACGTATTATACTCCTTGAAGATCCATCGGCTACCATTAAATTGCATCTGAGCAAAAGTGTTGCCGATGCCGCTGATATAGGTCAGCCCGATAGTGGCGGCGCGGATAGCTTCTCCGCTACATGTGATGAGCAGCCCCAAGATGATAGGCCGAAACAGAAAGAAAAGTGTTGTAGTTAGAACTATGGGGCTAACCGTTTGAACATTACTTCCATTACCTAGCAACATACAGAGAAGGACGATCTCATTTGATACAGATTACCAGAGACAGCTTGAAGAAATACACCAAACTCGCCCTCATCGGAGCCGGCAACCTCGCCGGGCACCTGGCTCCCGCCCTGGAAGATGCCGGACTCGTCATAAGCAGCGTCTATAGCCGTGATCTTCGGCGCGCCCAGCGCCTAGCCGACCGACTCTATGGCACCCCCGCCCAGAATCATCTCAACTTCTCAACCAGCCAAGCGCAACTCTTTATTATCGCAGTGGCCGACGATGCCATCGAGGAGGTGGCGCAACAACTGCAACTGCCGCCCGGAGCCACGCTGGTGCACACGTCGGGCAGCCAACCGCTGCAAGCCCTGCGCCGGGCGGCCACCAACCACACCGGAGTGTTTTATCCGGTACAGACGTTCAGTCAGTCCCGTCCCGTTGATTTCCGCAACGTGCCTTTCTGTTTGGAGTCCGACGACCCGGAGGTACTGCTGCGACTTACCAAGCTGGCCCGCAAGCTCAGTCAGCACGTGGCGCTGGTGAGCTCCGAAGAGCGGCAGGTGCTGCACGTGGCGGCGGTGTTCGCCAACAACTTCACCAACCACTTATTGCGCATGGCGCAAACCCTGGCCGAGGCGCATCACGTCGATTTTTCGCTGTTGCATCCGCTTATCGAAGAAACGGTGCAGAAGGCGTTGGAGGGACCGGCAGCGGCGCAAACCGGTCCGGCGGCCCGGGGCGACGACACCACCATCAAACAGCACCTGAAGCAACTGCGGCGCTTTGATCCCGCCTACGCCAAGGTGTACCGGCTACTTACGCAGCACATCCGAGATAGTGATTGAAAATGGGATTACTTAGTGTGGGGGGGGCACTACCCCTCCCAGGTGCTGGGAGATTCCCGCCAGTCGCGCAGGGAAGACAGTTCGGTCATCGAGATCAGATCCTGCTCCATCGCTTCATGAAGCAGAACGTCGTAGTTACTGAGCGAAACAAACGGGATCGACGCTTTGGCAAAGGCCTGCCGGGCCTCCTCAAAACCGTAGGTGAACACGGACACCAGCCCGATCACCTGTAGCCCCATCAGCTCCAGGGCCGCAATGGCCTTCAACGAACTGCCTCCCGTAGAAACCAGGTCTTCTACCACCACCACCTTCTGCTCTTTCACCACTTCTCCCTCCACCAGGTTGGCCATGCCGTGGGCCTTGGGCGAAGAGCGAACGTACATAAAGGGCAATCCTAGCTGGTCGGCCACTAGCACTCCTTGGGGAATGCCCGCGGTGGCCACTCCCGCCACGGTGTCAGCCTCCCCGAAACGCTGCCCGATCACGGTAGCCAGGGCTTCTTTGATGTAGGACCGAACCGGAGGGTAGGACAAAGAAATTCTGCCATCACAGTAGATCGGCGACTTCCAGCCGGAGGCCCAGGTGTAGGGCTCCTGGGTGTTGAGCTTCACTACCCCGATTTCCAGAAACATACGGGCCACTTGTTCCGCTACCGAGCGGTCTTTTCCATCCGAAATACTCATAGGACAAAGATACGCGTTTTGCTGGTATTCATGATTATTTTCTCAAAAAAGCCTCATTGTAAGAATTTCGGCTAGTTTATTAGCTTATTGGGATTAAGTCCTATTTTTGAGCGATTCAGCCTACCGCTTAGGGTAAAAGCCTCATTTACTGCTACTTTTTTCATATAAAAAAACAATTTCTTGTAGATAAATTACAATTTTTAGTATCTTTGTTCCTATATCTAGCGGAAAAGTACATGGATAAGGAAAATATAAGTTCGTTATTGGATGAAGCTAGCGAGGTGGTGATTGTTACCAATGAGCAGGGCGAACTCATCTTCTTCAACGAAGCAGCGCAGCGCTTTTACGGACCCGTTCTGGAATCCTTAGCGCGATCGGTGTACACGTTGTTTGAGTCTCAAATACACTCCTCCCTGGCGCAATTTCTTTCCGATGAAGCCATTGCCCCCCCGCCACGCCCCCTGACGATAAATACGCTGGCCGTGCTTCACAATGATACCCAGCGTCCGGTGAGCTTATTACTGAGTCGCGTGAGTAAGCAAGAACCTCGGTTATTTATGCTGGTGGTAGAAGAACTGCTGCCCACCAATAATCTCACCGACTTCCAGGAAGTCGCCCGCCGCTCCACCGACGCGCTGTCGGTCTACGATGATCAGCTCCAGTGCGTGTTTGCTAACCCCGCGGTTGTTGATCTTGGAGCTGATTCGGATCGCGCTTACCAAGCGTCCGGGGGATTTATGGGTAGTATTTTGGAAGAGGAACAATCCGCTATCCGCCAGTCGCTGGACGGCACTATCGCAAAAAACCAACCCCAGATTACGCTTACGTATCACGCCGAACCCACCAACGGACCGCGCGTGCTCATCAGCAACCAAGTGCAGTTTGTCTACCAGTCTGGTTCGGTAGCGTACCTGATTGCCCGCGAGAAGAAGCGCACCGCCGCCGCCACAGACGAACTTTTTATGCTTACCAACCCTGATCTCACCATTGATTACGTCAGCAGCAACTGCTTTGTGCTCCTGGGATACACCCCGCAAGAAGTGACGCAGCAGTACACACTGCGCGATCTGCTTCACCCTAAAGATTGGGCGAAAATGCTCACACTTGCTGAGGACAGTGGCACCATTGGCCTAACGATGACCTTGCCCGTGAAGCACCGCAGTGAAGAACAGCTAGTCGCTAAGGCGCAGATTAACCCATTTTTTGACGGCCAAAACCAGTTAACCTACACCGTTATTCGCCTCACCAGCATTGTCAAACTGGAGGATAAGGGCACTGATCCGCCCCAAGCGGATGCTGATGCTGCTTCTACTCCGGTAGCCGCCCTGGTGCGGGCCAAAGAAGCGGCTGAACAGGCCATGAAATCACGCGAAGAGTTTATCTCTACCATGAGCCATGAGATACGCACTCCCCTCAACGCTATTGTAGGGATCGCCGACTTGCTGCTGGCAAGCGATCCCCAGGCCGACCAGCGAAAGCTTCTGGAAACGCTGAAGTTCTCGAGCGATAACCTGTCGGCATTGGTAAACGATATCCTCAGCTACTCTAAATTGGAGGCCGGAACGGTATCGTTTGATACTAAACCGTTTAATCTTACGTCGTTTGTTCAGAGTATCAAACTCACCTACCAGAACCTGGCCAACGGCAAAGGGGTGAAGTTTCGCCTGTTGCTAGAAGACAACTTTCCCGAAACAGTGGTGGGCGACGTGAACCGCCTCGGCCAGATCTTGAACAACCTGCTTAACAACGCCCTCAAATTTACCTCCGAGGGGCAAATTGTGCTCGGTGGCTACGTAGAAGACTTGTCCGAAGACCAGTGCACCCTGCTGTTTGAGGTAGCCGATTCGGGAGTGGGCATTGCGGCCGACCAACTCAGCCGGGTTTTTGAGCCCTACCAGCAAGCCAGTGCCGACACCGCACGTCGGTACGGTGGCACCGGTTTGGGCCTGTCGATTGTTAAAACCCTGGTGGAGCGGCAGCAGGGACGGGTGACGGTGGACAGTCAGGAGGGAGTCGGAACCACCTTTCGGATATGGCTACCGTTTAAACTGCCCACTTCCAGTGAGCCAAACACCTCGGCCAGCCTGTCTGATTACGCTTCCCTGGGGGGGCTGCGGGTCCTCTACGTAGAAGACATCATTCCTAACCAACTGCTGATGGAGGGATTTGCGAACCGCTGGGATATTTCTTTAGACACCGCCCTCGACGGCCTCATTGCGCTCGAGAAGATCAAGCAGCAGCACTACGACGTGATTCTGATGGACATTCAGATGCCGCACATGGATGGTTTCGAGGCTACCCAGCAGATTCGGGATCTTTCGGACCCCCACTACCGCGATATTCCAATTATTGCTTTGTCGGCCTCGGTGTCAGAAGAAACGCAGCACCGAATTCGGCAGGTGGGCATGGATGACTATCTGCCCAAGCCTCTTGACCCCCAGCAGTTGCATACTAAACTTCAGGCGCTGCTTCCCCCTCCCTCCACAGCCCCCGAACCAATCAGCAACCGGGGAGTTCGCTCCGAAGCCGTTGACAAACCGGACTTCTCGGAACTGTACGAACTGTACAGTGACGATGAGAAAGGCTACCGGCTTATTCTGGAACAGATTAAACTGCTTTCGGAAGAGAGCAAGCCGGTTATCCTGGAAGCAGTTCAGCATCACAACTCAGAATCCTTTCGCTTCGCGAAGCATAAAATCATGTCCTACGTGCGCATGCTAAAACTTCATGCGTTTGAGAAATCGCTGAGCGACGCCAAACAATATCTGCTGGAAACGAAAGACCGCGATCCACGGGAAGAATTAATTGAACGCATTAGGTTTCATTTTGACAACATTATGGCTACTATTACCCAAGAAATAGAAGTCCGTACCTCATGAACCGAAGAAACTTTATTCAACAGTCGACCCTGGTCGCCGCGGGCAGCAGTGCGCTGCCTCAGTCAGTAGCCGGTCCCCAACAAGCCGTGCGTGAGTACTACGAACTGCGCGTGTATGAGCTCCGCAACGGCGGCAAGCGGTCGGTGATGGATGCCTACTGGAAAGATGCCATGATTCCGGCGCTCAACACCCTGGGGATTCGCAACGTAGGAGTGTTTACCGAAATGGGCCAGCCCGAACCTCCTAAATTGTACGTATTACTTCCTTATACATCGCTAGACCAGTGGACGCAGGCCCGGCAGCAACTTGACCGACAACCGGCCTACCAGCGCAACAGTGCCGCCTATTTTGAGCAGGGCAATCCCGATAGTCCTAACTATCTGCGCTACGAAAGCTCTTTGATGTTATCTTTTGAGGGGATGCCCCAAATGAAGGTGCCCAACCAGGGCGAGCGTCTCTTTGAACTGCGCACCTACGAAAGCTTCGATGAAGATGCCGCCCGGCGCAAGATTGCCATGTTTAACCAAGAAGAACTCCCTATTTTTGACGCTACCGGGCTAAAAAGCGTGTTTTTTGGCGAGACGCTGATCGGTGATCAACTACCCCAACTCACTTACCTGCTGGCGTTCACCGATATGGCCGAGCGCGACCAAAACTGGAAAGCTTTTATTGACCATCCCGATTGGAAACGCGTATCCCAACTTCCTGAGTACGCGGATACCGTGTCGCGCATCGATCGCACTTTTTTAGTGCCGACTGACTACTCGCAGGTGTAGCTATTCCCAGCACTTAATTCAGCCATTGGTAAGAACCCTTACCGATGAAAGGTATCGCTGCATTAGCTGAGCTATTGCTATCAAAATTGGTATATATTGTACTTTACCAATTTATAGCATATGGAATATAACGTCTACGCGGTAAATAGTATAATATTTATTTGTATCGTCTTAGCAATAGGCAAGCGTATTTTGCCTTCCCTTTTGTCTCGTTATGGTTTGACAGTTGATAAAATCCTAGAGAAAAGCCAGTATTATCGGCTGTGGAGCGCCCTGTGGATCCACGATCATTGGACGCAGCTACTGCTCAATACATTGGTGCTGTTGGGCTTTGGTTACGCAACCGAAGGTCCGCTCGACACACCTAATTTTCTGTTTGTCTTCTTGGTGAGCGCGGTGGGTGGAAATCTGCTGGCATTGTACGTCTCTCGGGACGACCAAAGCGGGCAATCTCACGCCGTAGGCGCCGCCGGTGGAATCAGCGGGGTGCTGATGGCCAGTCTAACGCTTTCTCCCTCGCTCACGCTGAGCGTATCCTCGCTACCCATTGTTTTGCCCCTATGGCCATTGGCGGTAGCCTTTCTGGCGGTATCAATTTTCGCGATTAAACCCGATCACGGCACCACCAACCATGATGCGCATCTGGGCGGAGCCATCGTCGGGTTGCTGCTCAGTCCGGTGGTAGCTCCTGAATCGCTTCAAACCACGCTGTGGTTGGCCGCGGCACTGTTGTTACCTTCCGTAGTGCTGTTTTATGCATTAGTGAAAGCTCCGATGCGAACTCCGGAAGTTATGCCAGCCAATGCCTCCGCCCTAGTTGATCATTCGCTGGTCACCCAAAAGTGGGTGGGCGGGGCAATCATTCCGCAGGATGAATGCGACCATATAACATTAGAAGACGAAATGAACTCCTTGCTAGATAGGATTACCCAAAGTGGCTACCACGGTCTGAGTGACCACGAGCGAGAACGTCTGCGCGCGATTGCTACAAAAGAGTAGGCGTAAACCCGCTTGAGCGAGCTATTCGTTGATACCGTTGATATCCAATAAATGCCCCATCAGTTCCTGTTTGGTGTGCAGGTACGCGTAGTTCTCACGATGAGGCTTGATCTCCAGGGGAAGCCTCTTTTCTACCACAATCCCCGCTTCCGATAAGCTTTTAATTTTTTCCGGGTTGTTGGTCATCAGCAGGATAGTACGAATGTTGAGGTCCTTCAAGATCGCTACGGCCAAGCCATAATCGCGCTCGTCAATATCGTATCCGAGGTGCAGATTTGCCTCCGCCGTATTCATTCCCTGATCCTGTAGGTTATAGGCCTTCATCTTGTTCAGCAAGCCAATTCCCCGTCCTTCTTGTCGCAGATACACCACCACCCCGCCGTGCTGCCCCGTGAAGCGCAACGATTCTTCTAGCTGTTCGCCACAGTCGCAGCGGAGCGAGCCAAACACATCGCCGGTCATGCACTCTGAGTGCACCCGAACCGGAACTGCCTGGTCGAAATCGGTTCGTTCGCTTACCAACGCCAGGTGGGGCATGCGTTGGTCGGCCCGTTGCCCGTAGCCAATCATGGTGAACGTGCCAAACCGGGTGGGAAGGGTGGTTTCGGCCTGGCGTTTAAAAGGATGCATACATTGATGAATAAAAAGCGGGTCAATTTAGTTCAGTGAGCGTGGGCAAAGACTTACCGTACGGTATACGGCGTTTCGCATCGGTTGTTCCGGCAAACTTCCAGCACCTTTTTGAAAAAGGATGAAACCGTCTTCGGAATTATTCGTTGACAGACTTATTGATTTTGTAACTTTGAGGCAAATACACCACGAAGATTTTATTTTAACAAACTTTTATTATGAGCATCCTAGGAAAAAAGAAGAAAAAGAGCAGCTCTCTACCGTCTTTAAAAACCATGAGCGTCATCACCGGTACGGCCATAGCGCTGAATAAGGCATTCAGCGGAATTAAAGAGAAGCTTCCCGAGCAACGGTATTACGTAGCTGACAAGAAGAAGCAAGAGCGCAACGAAACCGGAACCATCATCGCCGGATTTATTGGCGGAGTGGTAGCCGGAGCGATCACTGCCTTATTGCTAGCCCCGGAGTCGGGCGAAGAATTACGTCACCGCGTGAGCGATATGGTTGGTTCAGGCAACGGCTATGACGAAGACGCGATCATTGAAGAGGCGCGTCAGAAAGCTCAGGCGCTAGCGGCCAAAGCCAAAAGCGAAGCCGAGCAAGCCGAAAAAGACCTGAAGAGTAACTAATTAGCAGGGTGCGCCGACGCTACTGCCGTTTTGGGTAGACGCCGGTGCACCATGTGAAAAAAGAGCGGCGGAATCAACGCAATGTAAAACATTCCAAAGTATCCGGCGGGCATGGTAGGACTTGTTTCATGCGAGTCGAGGGTATAGTATGGCTTGCTGGCCCGCATATGATGGTCGGCGTGCCGCGATAGCTCAAACAGGGTAAACCGACTGGTTAGGGTGTCTGATTGCCAGGCGTGTTGTTTGCCGACCCGTTCGCTGGGGTGGCGCTCTAAGCCGTAGTGCTCGATGTAGTTTACGTACTCGAGCAGAAAGAAGGCAGAGACGCTCTGTACCACGTACGCTGCCAACCCTACTCCGCCCAGTCCGGCAAATATTCCTCCCATAAAGACCAACTGAGCTAGCGTGGCTCGTAGCGTGAAGTTACCCAATCCGTAGGCGGCCCGTCCGGTTTTGCGCTGCCGCTGGGCGTCAGTTTGCAGCGCGCTGAACCACTGCGACGGCACCGAGCGAACCAAAAAAGCGTAGAAGTTCTCGCCGTAGCGGGCCGTGGCGTGGTCTTCAGCCGTGCCCACCTTGGCGTGGTGCACCAAGCGGTGTTCGGTGAAGAAGTGAGAATAATTGACTAGAAACAGGTTCCAGATGCCCAGATTTTGCATCCATCGGCTTTTTTCCCGGTGGATCAACTCGTGGGCGGCGGTGATGCCGAGTTGTCCGCCCGCGAAGCCGGTGGAAACGGCGGCTAGCCAGATAAATTTTCCGACCAAGATGTCACTATACACTCCGTAGAGTAAACTAGCTACTCCCAGGGTGTGCAGCACCGCGGTGCTACTGAGTACCGCATCCGGAAAGGTGCCATCGGTATCAGCCAGCTTTTGCTTGTCCTCCGGCACGATCCAGTCGATGATCACCAGAAACCCTAACGTGAAAACGATATTGCCTACGGCCCAGTAACCTCCGGTTAAGTTGCCGAAGAGCACGATAGCGTAGGGCAAAAAGCTAATTAGATAGCGCGGGTAAAACATGGTTTTGTAATGGTTAATTGGCTCCTTTTCCTTCTAAGACATCTAGCTCTAATATACGTAAAAATGCAGAAAAAGTAGCCGCAACCAGAAATATCGTTCCCCGCACTTTCCGTTACTTCTTCCCGATCATGTACTTAATCTGTCCACCCAATCGTTATCCTGATAAAACAATAATGCGCTACTTCCCCCTTATATTAGTCCTGCTGCTGACTAGCTCAATCAACTACGGTTTTGCTCAAACCGATCAACCAATGACGAAGAAAATAGAGGTCTACGGCCAGGCCGAAGAAGAGATCACGCCCGACGAAATCTACTTTAGCATCACCCTGAAAGAGTATCAGAACGACAACAAGGACAAGGTAAAGATTGAGCAGTTGGAGCGGGCGCTGTACGAAACTGTGAAAGACCTTGGCATCAAGGAAGAAGACTTCCGGATAGAAAACGTCTACGGTTACAACTACGACTGGTACCGCAAGAAAAAGCCGCAGCGCGAAGAGTTTCTGGCCAGCAAAAAATACTCCATCAAATTTGGCGATCTCAACCAGGTGAACGAACTGCTGTCGAGTCTTGATGCCAAAGGGATACAGAGTACCAACGTAGATCGATACGAACATTCTAAGATTGAACAGTACCGCAAGGACCTGAAAATTAAAGCCTTGCAGAACGCCAAGGAAAAGGCTGGTTACTTGTTACAGGGCGTTGATGAGCAGCTGGGCGGTATTCTGGAAGTGCAGGAAATTGACACCGGCGGCGACGCTCCGCCGGTCTACTACCGGCAGGCGCGGAGCATGGCAATGGCCTCGGCCGATATGGCTGAATCGTCTCCCGAGATAGATTTTCAGAAAATCAAGCTCAGCTTCCGCATGCGCGCGGTGTTCGAAATTCAGTAGGCGCCCGCCAGCCGTTCCGTAGGTTCTGGCGAATATATTTAACCTCCTCTCGGTTTTAGTTGCTGATTCAGAGCAAAAGTCTTACATTTTGCCAAAACGTATTGGTATGAAAGTTCTCTTCCCCACTCTAGTTACTTACTTATTCACCTGTGTAGCCTGCGCTCAATCGACGCCCCCCAATGCTGATCAACAGATCGCAACGGCCGTCCTGGCCGCTCCGGCTGAGCAGCGTGTCGCAGTCACCGTGTACGGCTACGACCAGCAGGGCAAGTTGGTGACGTTGCGTGAAGGAAGCAACGCCTTGATCTGCCTGGCCGACGACCCTACCAAAGAAGGATTTAGCGCGTCTTGCTACCACCGCGACCTGGAGCCGTTTATGCAGCGGGGACGCGACCTGAAGGCCGAAGGAAAGTCTTCCAAAGAAATTTTTGACCTACGTGAAGAGGAAGTGAAGGCCGGAAAACTCAAGATGCCCGAGCAGCCTTCTACGCTATTCGTCTACTCGGCGCCCGCCGAAGACTACGATGCCGAAGCAGGAAAAGTAACGGACGGCAGTTTCCGCTACGTGGTATACATTCCCTACGCCACCGCCGAAAGTACTGGTCTGCCGCTCAGTCCTGAGGCTCCTGGCATGCCCTGGATCATGGACCCCGGCACCCACCGGGCGCACATCATGATCAATCCGTAGTCACGCACGCCAAATCTCCCAACTTTTCTCGGCCTGTAGGTGCAGCATCTCCAGTCCGTTTTTAACCGATGCGCCCCGCGTAGCCGCCCGTGTCATAAACAGAGTCTCTTCCGGATTATACACCAGATCGTAGCACAGTTGCCCGGCCGTGAGCTGATCGTAGGCTAGGTCGGGCGCGGCATCCACGTGGGGCGACATGCCCAGGGGAGTGGTGTTGACGATGAGCGAGAAGTCAGTCAGCGCGTAATCGGTCCAAAGTGCTTCGTAGGTGATCACCTCCGGTGATGCGTGGCGAGAAACGTATTGATAAGCAACCCCTAAATCCTGCAACGCACAAACGATAGCCTTAGAAGCACCACCGGTGCCCAGCACCAGCGCCGGTTTCACCTCTCTCCCGCTAAGCCAAGGCTCCAGCGATTGCTTGAATCCGTAGTAGTCGGAGTTGTAGCCTACGCGTTCTCCCGAGGCGGGATTAATTTTGATGGTATTCACCGCCCCGATGCGCTTTGCCACCGGGTCGAGCCGGTCGAGGAAAGAAATGATCTGCTGTTTGTAAGGTATGGTCACGTTCAGGCCCACCAAGTCCGGATGCTGCTCGATCAGGCCAGTAAACTCCTTCACGTTCTCCAGCGGAAAAAGATCGTAGGTAGTGTTAGCAATGCTTTCTTGCGCAAATTTACGGGCAAAGTATTGTTTGGAGAACGAATGACTCAGGGGGTAACCAATCAGGCCGTATCGAATCATCCTAGTTAGCGCAAAACTGTTCCAGTTCCTTCATGCTAATTAGCCCTTCGTAGTAGGCCCGTCCGAAGGCAACTGCGTACACTCCAATTTCCTGTAGCCGCTCAATGTCTTCAGCCCGGTGCACTCCCCCGCTGGCGATTAATTTAATGCCCGGAAACTGCTCGATCAAGTCACGGTACAAGTTGAACGAAGGGCCTTCGCCCGCGCCCTCTTTAGAAACATCGCTGGTCTTAAGGTACTTTAGACTACGAGAATAAAAGTACTCCACGTGCTCGAAGAGGTCGATATGCGAATCTTTCTGCCAACCCTGGATGGCGACGTTTCGTCCCTCAGGAGTGTCGCTGATCGCATCGGCGCCCAGCGCGATTTTGTCCCGACCGTACGAGACAATCCACGAAGCAAACTCCTGGGGATTGCGCGCGGCCACCGTGGCCGCCGTCACTTTGTGTGCTCCGCAGTCGAAGGCCTGCTGCACATCTCCGTCGGTGTTGATGCCTCCCGCAAAATCTATTTCTAAGTCAGTGTGTCCGGCAATGGCCTCTAAAATAGCGTAATTCACGGGTTTGCCCCGTTGGGTTCCATCCAGATCGACCAGCTGAAGCTTCGTGACCCCGTGAGCCTCGAACTTCTTGGCCAGGTCTACCGGACTTTCGTCGTACACTTGCTCCTGCGAAAAATTTCCCTGCTTGAGTCGCGTGATCTTCTTATCAAGAATAGAGATGGAAGGAATAATGTGGATTTTTCTCGCTTGCATAGAAGGCGGTTGATAACGATCAGCAACTAACTTAACTACAAAAAACCCAGCCCTAAGGTTTGACTAGAGAAGTTCTGACTAACAAAATCATGCTTTTATTGCCACAGCTCAAAAGTAGCGGTAAATCTATTGAAAAAATAGCACAGATTGAAAGAAAAACCGATAAGTATCGTTGGGCTGACCACGCACTAAAAGATAAGGGAGCCGAAGCGCTAAAAGGCAAGCTTTGCCAGGTCCACGTTGCCCCCGGTCAGGATAATACCCACCCGCTGACCCGCGAAGGATTCTTTCTCTTTAAGCAGCGCGGCCAACGGCACGGCGCACGAGGGCTCAATGATTATTTTCATCCGCTCCCACACCAGGCGCAGGGCGTACATGATTTCAACATCTGACACGGTGATGATGCGCTGCACGTGTTGCTGAATGATGGGAAAAGTGAGATCGCCCAACGAAGTGAGCAGCCCGTCGGCCAGGGTATTTGGTGCTTCGGAGGGGAGGATACGCCCGGCCAGTAGCGAACGGTAGGCATCGTCGGCCCCGCTCGGTTCGCCCGCCACCACGGCCACCCCGGGCAGCAAGCCGTGCGTAGCTATTGCAGTGCCACTCAGCAGTCCGCCCCCGCCCACCGGGGCCATCACGGTGTCTAGTTCACCCGCCTGGTCGATGAGTTCCAGGGCGGCGGTGCCCTGCCCGGCGATCACGGGCTCATTGTTGTAAGGATGCACGAAGTGCGCTCCGGTGCGTTGCACCACCTCGGCCAGCGTAGACTCGCGTGCCGCCAGGGTCGGTTCGCAACGAATAATTTCGGCGCCGTACCCTTCCACCGCCCGCTGCTTCACCTCGGGCGCGGTGCTAGGCATCACAATATAGGCCGGACACCCCATCACCTGTGCGGCCCGGGCCAACGCCTGCCCGTGGTTGCCCGACGAGTGCGTAGCCACTCCGCGCTCCCGCTCGGCTTCGGTGAGCAATAGCACGGCGTTGGCCGCCCCCCGCATCTTAAAAGCTCCGGCTTTCTGGAAGTTCTCGCACTTAAAAAATATCTCGCAACCGGCCATCCGGTTGATGGTTTGGCTGGTGAGCACCGGCGTGCGGTGAATCAGGGGGGCAATGCGCTGGGCGGCTTGCTGGATGTCGGTGAGGGTGGTGGGCATGCGTAGAAATTTGCTGAATATGATAAGTTAAGGTAGAGATAAGAACGATTTTTTTAGCGATTGTGCGTAGTTTTGTTGTAAGAATATTTACTGACACAACCTTATCACGCATGGCTAAGAAAACCAGAAAACGTAAGAGTAAAGCTCCGGTGGTGCACATGTCACCCGAGAAGTATATTAAAACCAAAAGCCGAAACTTGCCCATCTACAAATGTCATATTTCGGATAGCTGGCAAGATTCAGGAACCGCGATGGTGTTGATAACGCGCCGCATGCCCAGCGGTCATCTGATTATGGGCATCTATCTGGTCGATACGTTTTGTCTGGGAGTGAAGGATACGCTCTATCGCTATAATGCCACTTTGCTGGATTATCAGGATTTTCTGGGCGAGACGAGTGACTTGGAAAATAAGCTCAAGGTATGCAAGTACGCACTGGCCCATAACGTGATTTACGGAGCCGTTGCGTTTGCCGAAGATCTGGGCTTTTCTCCCCACAAAGACTTCCTCAGGGTTACCCAGTATATTCTGGAAGAAGACGATGACCAAGTTGAGTTCATGGATCTGGACTTTGGCCACCAGGGCGAACCGGTGCTGATGGTGAACCCGGAGATGAACCCGGCCCGCTACATCAAGCAGCTCAACCAAAGCGTAGGAGAGGGAAATTACCAGGTGGTCTACGGCGGTGCGTGGGATGAAGAAGATCTTGGTATTGACACGGAACGACCGTTCCGTGGTTTAATAGCCGCTCGTGCCCAGGAGGTCAGGGAGGAGTATGCCCAAGAACACGGTGATTCGGAGATAGCCGTAAGCGGTATGGAGGTGATGTACGACGCTATGGATACGGAATATGACCAGTTCTACGCCGACGATCTCCCGGCGCTTCAGGATACGATGGAAGAACTGTTCCACCTGGCGCAAGACGATCCCGAAACGGCCCTGCCCAAGGTGCGGCAGGCGGTGGCGAAGTACCCCCGGCATCCTGTCTTCCAAAACTACCTTTTTCTGGCCCTGAAGAAGACCGGGCAGCAGGAAGAAGCGCGGCAACTGGCCGAACAGATGTACGAGGATTTCCCGGAGTACCTTTACGCCAAGCTTGGCTACGCCGAGGAACTGCTCATCGAAGAGAAGTTTGAGGAAGCCATCGCCATCCTCAACAACAAATACTCGCTGCCCTTCCTGTATCCCGACCGCACCACTTTCCACTCCACCGAAGTGCTATCGTTCAACAGTTTTATGGCGCGTTACTTCCTGCGGCAAGAAGATATCGACCGAGCGGCCTCTTACTGCAACATGATGTACGTCATCGATGAAGATCACGCCCAAACTATTGCTACCGAAGATATGGTCGGCGTCGCGTTGATGCAGCAGAACATGAAGAGCGTGCTTGAGAAACTACAAAAGACGAAAAAGAACAAAATCAGGCGGTCTTCGGCTAGCCAACACCCAACCTACACCACCGCGTGCTTCGCCACGTAGTCCGGATCAATCAACACCCCCAGTCCGGGGCCGGTGGGCACCTTTACCACTCCTTCGTGACTGGCCAAATCCGAGGTGGGACACTCCAGCGGGATCTCCTGGTTGAAGCCCTTGAACTCGTGGTACGGCCCCGCGTTGGGCAGGGCCGACACGAAGTGCATCATGTACAGGTAGCCTAGTCCCGAACCAGAGATGTGGGGCGTGCAGGTTTTGCCGCGTACCGCCGCCATCCGCGCCACCCGCATCGAGCGAATCATGCCTCCGAAGTAGAAAATGTCAGGCTGCACCACGTCCAGCGCGTCTTCTTTGATGAGCCAGCGGAAGGTGTGCATACTAGGCTCCTGCTCGCCCCCCGCCACCGGAACGTTCAGCGCCTGGGTCACCTGCCGGGTTTCTTCGTACCAGTCGAAGGGCACCGGCTCTTCGTAAAAATCATACGCATACTCCTCCATCAGCTTACCGATGCGGATGGCTTCCGTAGCATCGTACGAGCCGTTGGAGTCGGCGTAGATCGTCATGGTCGTCGCCGAAAGTCTGGCGCACCAGCGGAATGAGCTTTTCGGTACGGCCCGGCGGGTCGTCGTCGTTCTTGCTCATGCGTCCGCCCACCTTAAACTTTTAGCGCCTTGGCCTGCGTTTCCTCCACCTGTTCTTGGATCAAGGCTACCGACTCTTCAGCCGACTTCCCGCGGAAATTGTTGGCCTGATACACCGCAATCTTGGGCTGACGAATCTTGCCAATTAATTTTCCAATGGGTTGCTTCGCCAGCTTGCCCAGCATATCCAGCACCGCAAACTCGATGGTGGCCAGCGGCACCCACAGGGCCAGGTTCTGTAGCTTATAATTGCTCTTGTGCACGTACACTTCTTCCAGCAGTTGCTCCCAATCGCGCGCGTCGCGGCCGGGGAAAAAATCCTGCAAGCGCTTCGTGAAAATGGGATACAGGTACACCATCTGATAGTTGTTGCTCACCGACAGGCCCTCGGCCCCGTCGGTAGAGGTGACGCGGCACAGGAAGTTATCGCCGTAGCGCAGCAGCTCCAGGCGGTCGATGATCACGGGATCAGGGAACAGATCGCGCCGGAGCACAGGTTGCGCCAGCACCGCATCTAATGGATTACCGGGCGGAGACACGATTGAGGCGCGGGCTTGGCCGATAAAGGGCAGGGCCCCTCCCAGAGCGGTAGCCGCTTTGATAAAGTGTCGGCGGGTAGAGGGCATCGTTTGAAAAGTTAGGGTGAATTAGGCATCTTGTCAATGATAAAACTTGTTCTCCGGTAAAGCAACCCCATGAAGACCTTTCTCATCCTTTTGCTTGCACTCGACTGGTTCTTAGGCCAACTGATCGGCTAACAATCCAAATATCTTATTACTACAAACTCAGCCTAGCAACGCAACATTATTCGGATAAAATGCTAATCTTTTTCGGTATCAAAGATAATATCGCTCAAAATCAACAGTAATTATCGCTACTTTACCTGCCGTACCCCCAAACTTTTACGCGATGAACCTTTCCTTACCCCCTGCGGTGCTGATCCGACCGCTGGCCTACGCCGCCACCGGTCTTCTCCTGCTGCTCGCCGCCGTCCCCTCCTCCGCACAGGTAATTTTCTCCGACGACTTTGAGCGCGCCTCCTTCGGTCCCGACTGGACCACCGATGCCTTCGCGGAGTGGAGCATCCAGAATGGCAAGGCCTACAACACCGTTGAAGGCCCCGGTGGCAAACTGGCCACCACCCAAAGCTTCTCCGAAACCAACTACGTGCTCGAGACCATCGCCTACCCCTTTGAGTACGGCTACTGGCGCGAGTATTTTCTTACGTTCGGCGAGCAATCCACTCCCGACTCCACCTACGCCATCCGCTACGACCGCGCCTTCGGTGGCTACCTGTCGATCGTGAAGAGTACCGATAATATTTACTTTCCCGAGGTGCTGGCTACGCTTCAGATTGGTCTCAACGACGTTGATCCTCTCAAACTCCGCGTGGAGCACACCGACGACGGCACCATCAAGCTCTTCATCGCCGAAGTGGGCGTCGCCTACGCCGACACCGCTCTGCTACAGGCTATCGACCCCACCTACCCCAATCTGGGCAAGCTGGGCTGGACCATCAGCACCCAAACCGCCGCGCAAGACTTCTTCGTAGAGAATATCTCGGCCAGCGTGCTGTCTACCTCGCCGGTGTTGTTCGACGATGACTTCGAGCGGGCCGAACTGGGACCGTTCTGGGATGGCAAAGACAGTTGGGTGATTCAGAACGGGCAGGCCTACAACGCCCCTGACAACAACTACACCCAGCTTACCACCGTGCCTTTCTTCGATGCGACCTCCTATATTATAGAAACTGAGGCCTCAAACTTCGTCACGGGTTACTACCGCGACTACTTCCTCATTTTCGGACAGCAAGACTCTCTGGGCAATGCTGGTTACGTACTTAACTACCGGGCTGATTTTGGCAACTCCCTTAGGCTGGGCCGTATTGCTGGCAACTACTTTTATCCCATTGAACTCGACGACCAGGTACTTACCCTTGATCCGACCAAGCCTTACTCCTTCCGCATCGAGAAGTACGACAATGGGCTAATCCAAGTGTACTTGGGCGACGAAGATGGCTTCGCCGACGTGCCGGTGCTGGAAGCTATCGACACCACCCACGCCACCCTGGGGCGCGTGAGCTGGGGCAACGCCACTCAAACCGCCGGGGAGGACTTCTTCGTAGAATATATCCGCGCAGAAGTGCCCGCCGTGCAGAAGACCGAACCCGAAAAACCCGCTGAGGATGATCTAATCAAGCAAGTGGCCGTGCAGAGTAGCAATGCGTACGCGATCAGCAAGCTGAACGAAGGGGAAACCTTCTTCACCGATCGTCCCTACACCCTCACCGATGTGCCCGAGTTCTTGCGGGGTGCTTCCTTTATTAAACCGCCGAACGACGACAAAGCGCTGACCACCGGTGGCGACTTCATGACGGTCTACCTCAAGGAAACGGCTGTGGCCTACGTGGCCTACGACCCCCGCAGCACCCAGCTGCCCGCGTGGCTGAGCGACTGGACCAAAACGGACCTGACTATCGGCACTACGGATCCGGGATCGCCCTTTTACGAAGTGTATTCCAAGCGAGTACCTTCTGCTATTTTCGCTACGTACCGTAATCAGCTACGCATTGGAGCTAACCTGGCTCCTCCGGCGGTGGGTTCTAACATGAACTACCTGGTGGCCTTCGTGGCGGTACCTAATTTCGCCCGCTACGAGGCCGAAGACGCTACTCCTCAGCGGTCCGCGGGTGGCCACCAACCAGACTGGGTTTAGCGGTACCGGCTTCGCCGATTATATTAACAAAAACAACGACTACGTAGAATGGACGGTTGATATCGCCGCTACTGCTCCCTACCGCCTATCGTTTCAATACGCCAACGGCAGCAGCGCCGCCCGCAATATGCGGGTGACAATTGACGGCCAGGAAGTGGGTACGGTGCTAGGCACCCCAACATCGAGCTGGACCGGTTGGCGTGGTGAGAATATCGATCCGGTTGTGGTCACCGCTGGAGAACGCCGCATCCGGCTCACCGCCCTGGGCAACAGCGGCCCTAATGTGGACTATTTACAGATCACACCTTCCGACAAAATGGTTCCCGCGGTAGCTTCTGCGGTAGCGGCCCGAACCGCTACTCCTTCCAAGCCCCGGCCGGAGGAAATGGTGAATGCCTCCGCTTTCGTATCAGTTTATCCAAATCCTACAGCGCGCGAACTGGACTTCCGGCTGAAAGCTGGTCCGGCGCACCTGCGCGTGCTGGATTTGCAGGGAAGGGAAGTGTACCGCCACTCGTTTACCGATCCGACCACCGGAAGCGACCTAATTCAGCATCACCTGGATGTATCATCGTGGCGCACCGGCACTTACCTGTACCAGATCACCACCAATGAGGGCGTCGTCACCGGGAAGGTGATCAAGGTGCCGTAAATCAAACCCGTCATTCGGGATTTTCCGTAGCAAAGCGGATAACTAAATAACCACTCGCGAGAGCTAGCGAAGTACGTTTAAACGGTAAAAAGAGTCACGTTTGGCGTAAGTTGGGGCTGAAGCGGACTAATCTACGCCTCACGCGACCTAAAGTAGGCCGATCGCCCCGTGACTTACCCCTCGCAAGCCGTAGATCACGCCTCGACAGCAGTAAAGTAGTGCTCGCGAGACCTAATCCACGCCTCGTGCGAGGTAATTTAGGTCTCCGCTGACCTTCATAAGGGGTGGTGGCTGCCTATTCAGGGAATGACCAAGCAGTTTACCGGGTCACGTGGGTAAATCAGCGACAACAGTCACTCAAAAAACCACCAAATACCCCCGCTGAACCAAGCATCACGACTGCTACGTCCAGTACAACACCTCCGCCTGCGGAAACCGCCGGGCAATTTCCTGGGTAAAGTAGCTGCGCATCGTCTTCATGGTGTCCTTGGGCAGCACGTACTTGGTGCCGCCGAACTTGTTGCGCTTCACGACGCGCTGCACCTCGTCCATCTCCAGGGCGGTGTTGGGGTACCACTGCAGCAGCACATCCTTTGAACCCGGCGTGAACCGATGGGTAATCAGCTCGAAGGTAAGGTCGCAACCAAAGTCCAGGGTGTCTTCCAGGCGGTCGAGCAAGGCACCGTAGTGCGTTTCCCAGTCGGGAATGGGCATAATGGGCGCTAGTACCACTCCCACCGGGTAGCCTCCCCCTCCCTGTGCGCGGGCAACGCCAGTTTGCGCAACGCTTGCAGGCGCGCCTGCACTGAGGCCGTCCCTCCTTCCAAACGGCGGCTCACCGACTCCGCGTTCAGGCTGATGCGACAGCGGGTGTGCCCGTGGTGCGGCAGGTCGAGCAAGGGCTCCACCTGATCGTACTTGGTCACCCAGCGCAGGCGGGCGTCGGGACGGGTGCCAAAGTAGCGGATGCACTCGGCCAGGCTGCCCGTGAGGTGCTCGATGCCCAGCGGGTCGGTGTAGCAACTGGCCTCGAAGGAGGTGAGCTGGCCCGGATGCTCGAAGCGGCGGGTGTTTTCCAGAATGGCGGGCAGGTTGGCAAACACCCGCACGATGGGCGGACCCGACAGGCTTCCCGCCAGATAGCAGTACTGACAGTGCGCCGGGCAGCCCTCCGCCAGGTGAAACTGCCAGTCGGCCGAGGGCGGAATGGGCCGCAGCTTGAACGCACTGGGCGGGGCGTTCACCACCGCCAGCGTGCGCTTGGCCGCCGCGTAGGTCTTCCGGACATCGGCCTGGCGCACGCCGGTGATGCGGTTGCTCTTGAGCACTTCTATCTCGAGCCCCTGCTCGGTGAGGTGTTCGTAGAGGCGTTGCCCGTAAGATTCTTCTAAAGCGGCGGGGGTGAACAGCACGCGCTGGGGTATCCATACGCGGGCCGGTCGGGTATCTATCTTAGGTTTTAGGATGGCGGGTGACATGCTAAGTATGGTGATTAGAGAGGGTTGTTACGTTTTCTTTTCAACGTATCTCAAGCCGCCACTGTTCCTAAGTTTATAATTTTAAGTAACTGAATTACAGCGACTTGCAAATTTAATTCAAATTGTTTTCTTCTCAATGGTGAACGCCCGAGCCGGGTTGTCAACCATCAACTGTCGGATGTCTAACGAACTGAATCCTTCTTTGGCCAGACGGGGAAGCAGGTGCGTGAAAATAGCCTCGTAGGGGCGAAACGGACCATCGTAGGGAAATGAATCGCCATCGTGCGACAGCAGTACCTGCGACAATAGATTGCGCCCTTTAAGTTCCTTAAGGTAGCGCAGATGTCGCTCAAAAACTCCTTCTTCGGATGAAGTTAGGTCAGGTTCACGCACCCCATCGAGTGATATCCAGGCCCCGGCCCGGGCGGCGGGTAGCAGATCCTCCGTACGCTCAACATTGTTAGCGTGGGTCCAGATCCAGGCAGCCGGGTGCACGTTTTCTTCCTTCAGAATAGTAAGCGCGGTCTTCGCTCCGGCCGGATTGTTACTAGTGTGACAGGCAGTGGTGAGCCCGGTAGCGGCGTGCGTCAGGGCCGCCGCCCGCAGTAGTTTGGCATCAATGTCCGACACGGGCCCACCGTCCAGCGCTATTTTGATGAAACCGGGGCGGACGTCGGTGTCGTCGATGCCTTGCTCAAACTCTGTGATCCACCGTTGTGCGATCGCTTCGGCGCTTTCTTGGTAGGCGTGCGGGGGCACGTAGCGATCGCCGGCCGATCCGTAGTAGCCGGTATTGGTGATGATCTGTACGCCGCTGCGCTGCGCCATTTGTTGCAGCAGACGCCCGTCCCGCCCGAAGTAGGCCCCGGTGCAATCGGCTATGCTCTGCGCCCCCAGCTGTTTCACGCGCTTCAGATAGGGAACCACCCGGTCGAGCAGCGCGGCCTCATTGTAGTCCGGTTTGGCGCTCGGTTCGTCGCCGAAGGTAGACATCAGGTGCTCGTGCGTAAGGCAAGTGCCCAACTGATCGGGAGTGATCGGACCGGTAACGGTCATGATTTTTCCTACGACAGATTCGGAAGTACGCGCTAAGGCCGGCAGATGAACGCCCGCCGAAAGCAGGGCGCTGGTTTTGATAAAGAATCGTCGGTTCATCTTAATCATACCCAAGGAACGCCCCCGCAATCCAGAATGTTTATCCGGGGGCGTATTGATCCAATCTTCCTCTGTCTCGTCCGTCTACCCCCCCAGTAAGAAACAATCTGCGGCACCCGCCGAAAACAATTATCATGGCTAAGAAAAGCACCGCAAAGAAAAAGAATGTATCCGTAAAAGAACGGTTCCGCGCGCTGCGCACCCTGCCCCCGTTCTTTAAACTTATCTGGCAGACCAACCCCCGGCTGTTCGCCGCCAGCGTGGTGCTGCGCGTGGTGCGGGCCGCCATCCCGGTGACCATGCTCTACCTGGGCAAACTCATCATCGACGAAGTAGTGCGCCTGTCCGAAACCGGGGGCGACAACGATCTCACCCTGATCTTTACCTACCTGGCGCTGGAATTCGGGCTGGCCATCGTGTCGGACGCGATCAACCGCAGCACGGTGCTGCTCGACAGCCTGCTGGGCGATAAATTTGCCAACGAAACCTCGGCCCGGCTGATGGCGCACGCGGGCACGCTGGACCTGGCGCAGTTTGAAGACGCGACCTTTTATGACAAGCTGGAGCAGGCACGGCGGCAGACCACCCGGCGCACCGCCCTGATGTCGCAGGTGCTAGGGCAGTTTCAGAGCCTGATTACCATCGGCTTCTTGGCCATCGGACTCATCGCGTTTAGTCCCTGGCTGATCTTGCTCATCGGCGTAGCGGTGGTGCCCGCCTTTCTGGGCGAGTCGCACTTCAACGAGCGCAGCTACTCGCTCAACAACCAGTGGACACCCGAGCGGCGCGAGCTCGACTACTACCGCTACATCGGCGCGAGCGACGAAACCGCCAAGGAAATCAAGATTTTCGGGCTGTCGGACTTCCTGGTTAGTAACTTCGCGACGGTGTCGGAGCGCTACTACCAGGCCAACAAGAAAGTGGCGGTGTCGCGGGCCCGCTGGGGCAGTCTGTTTGCTGCGGTGGGCAGCGCGGGCTACTACGGAGCCTACGTGATCATCATCCTGCAAGCCGTGAACGGGCAAATCAGTCTGGGCGACCTGACCTTCCTGGCCGGGTCGTTCTCGCGGCTGCGCTCGCTGCTGGAGGGCGTGCTCAACCAGTTTTCCAGCATGGCCGAAGGGGCGCTGTACCTACAAGATTTCTTCAACTTCTTCGACATGAAACCCCTGGTGCCCACGCTCCCGGATGCGCGTCCGTTTCCGCGTCCACTGCGGCAGGGCTTTGAGTTTCGTGACGTGGGATTCAAGTATCCCAATACCGACATTTGGGCGGTGCGTCACCTGAGTTTCACGCTGCATGCTGGGGAGAAGCTGGCGCTGGTGGGCGAAAACGGGGCGGGAAAAACCACGCTGATCAAGCTATTGTCCCGGCTGTACGATCCCAATGAGGGGCAAATCTTGCTCAACGGCCACGACCTGCGGGAGTACTCAGCTGACGACCTGCGGGCCGAGATTGGGGTGATCTTCCAGGATTTTGTGCGCTACCAGATGACGGCCGCCACCAACATCGCCGTGGGCAAAATTGCTGAGCAGCGTAACCGCGCTAAGATCGACGACGCGGCCTACCGCGGCATGGCCGACCAAGTGATTGAGAAGCTGCCGCAGGGCTACGAGCAAATGATCGGACGGCGCTTCGCCGACGGGGTGGACCTGTCGGGCGGCGAGTGGCAGAAGATCGCCATCAGCCGGGCCTACATGCGCGAGGCGCAAATCCTGGTGCTCGACGAGCCCACCGCCGCCCTGGACGCCCGGGCCGAGTACGAAGTGTTTCACCGCTTCTCGGAGCTAACCGCGGGCAAAACCGCTGTGCTGATCTCGCACCGCTTCTCTACCGTGCGCATGGCCGACCGCATCCTGGTGCTGGAAAAGGGGCAACTACTGGAGATCGGCACCCACGAAGCCCTGCTGGAACAGGACGGCAAATACGCCGAGCTGTTTGGCTTGCAGGCGCAGGGGTATTTGTAGAAGACTTTCGGGGTGGTCAGGTACTGGATGACTTTCTGAGTGGGTCAGGATACTGGACGTAGCCTACCAGAAGATAGCGACCAGTGTCTACATTACCCCCACGTTAAGCTATCGTTAAGCTTTGTTCATTGTTAAAATGTGACACTGGTGAGTGCCACGTGCTGCCTAGTTTTGCGCAACATTTTTTCTCACTAACCCTAGTCACATGTTACGCAATTCTACCTCGTTTTTCTCAAAGCACGCTTTGGTATGCTGTCTGCTCAGCATCTGCTGCGTCGAACTAACCATTCAATCGGCCCAGGCTCAGTCGACCAACGCCTCGATCAAAGGCACGATCAGCGATGCCGACGGCGAGGCGCTGCCCGGAGCCACCGTCCGGCTTCGCAACGAATCGACCGGCTTCAGCGTGGGCACTGCCACCAACCTGCGGGGCGAATACCTCATTCAGCAATTGCCGCTGGGCGGACCGTACCAAGTCACCGCCTCGTTCGTGGGCTACGGTGAAATCATCAAGGAGGGATACACTCTCAACCAGGGCGATCAGGTAATTATCAATTTCTTCTTGCGAGAAGCCACCAACGAACTCGAAGAGGTGGTGGTCACCGACCAGTCGTTGCGCTCCCGTATCCAGCGCGAGGGCAACGCCACGGCCATCAATGATCGGCAGATTAAGCAGATGCCCAACGAAGGCCGTAACTTCACGCAACTCACCAGCCTGTCTCCGTTGCAGGGCGGAGGAAACATCAACCTGGGCGGACAACGCCGCACCTCGACCAACATCACTTTGGACGGCGTGAACGCCCGCAACCAACTCACCGCCGGAGAGATCGGCCGCGGACCCTACACCGTGTCGCTGGAAGCCATCCGCGAGTTCGAGGTGGCCACCAACATCTATGACGTGACGCAGGGGCGGCAGGCCGGAGGTGCTATCAACGCGGTGACCAAGTCGGGCACTAACAAACTGGAAGGAACCGCCTTCGTTTACCACCGCAACGATGCGCTAGCCAGTCAGTACGATATTCGGGGCGGTGACCGCGAGCAGGATTTTTACAATTACCAGTGGGGCTTTAGTCTGGGCGGCCCGCTTATCAAGGACAAACTGCACTTCTTTGTGGCCTTCGACCGGCAAGACGAAGGGGAGCCGGTGTTTATCGCCGACATCCGCGAGGGCGAAGGGCAAGAAGAAGACGAAGGATTGTATCGGATTCGGCTCGATACCCTGCGGCGCTTTGTGCAAATAGCCCGCGACGAGTACGGAGTGAGCGACGATCCGCAGTTCGGTGAGTTCTCCCGCAAAACGGTGGCCAATACCATCTTCACCCGTCTCGATTGGCAGATCAACGAGCGTAACATCCTTACTCTGCGCAATAACTTCTCCGATTGGAATCGCCCCTTCAGCGTGTTCGACAACTCCAACATCGACTTAGCCGAAACGGTGGGTGATTTCTCGTCGCAGGAGAATAGTTTGCTGCTTTCGCTACGTTCCAATGTATCCTCGTCCCTCACCAACGAGCTAAAGGTGCAGTACCAGCGGGCCGAGCGGGCCTTTGTGCCGAATAGCCAATTGCCCTCGGCCAACATCCCCCGAGCCATTGTGCAGGTCACTTCACCCTTTCCGACCGACGACAATCCCAATGCGACCAACACGGTCGACGTGCAGATTGGCGGGCAGCGATTTACGCCGGAGACCAACCTGGAGCAGCAGGTGCAGTTGGTGAACACCGCTTACTGGCAGGCCGGGCGCTTCAACGTGACCTTCGGCACCGACAATATGGTCACTTACCTGGAAACCCTGCTGTCGAACGAGCAGAACGGACGCTTCTTCTTTAACAGTTTGCAGGATTTTGCCGACCGCAATCCCTCGCGCTACGCCCGGGAAGTGCCGCTGCAGGGCTTGCCCATCGTGAAGCAAACCGTGCTGGACCTGTCGCTGTTCGGGCAAATTGAGGCCGACGTTACTCCCAACCTGAACCTGATGTTTGGCTTGCGCTACGACCTGACCGCCTTTTTAAATGGCGCCGACTACAATCCGGTGCTCGATCAAACCCTGGGCATTCGCACCGACCGCAAACCCTCCGACTGGAACAACGTGCAACCCCGGTTTCAGGGCACCTGGAACGTGCGCGGCAACGAGCGCGACTTCGTGAAGTTCGGAGCCGGTATCTTCTCGGCCCAGCCGCACTACTACGCGCAGGTGAACAACATCCAGAACAGCGGAGTGCTGCTGGGAGCGGTGGACGTGAGCGAAAACGTGCCCACTCCCGACTTCGTCGCCTACCGCAACGACCCCAGCACGGTGCCCGGAGTGCTACCGGGCGTGACGCCTTTCTCAACCATCAACGCGGTGAGCGAAGATTTTGAGGTGCCTTCCACCCTGAAAGCTAACCTAAGCTACACCCGCCTGTTCAGCGACCGACTGAGCTTAACAATCAACGGTTTGGTGAGCCGTACCTGGAACAACTACGTGTACCAGGAGCGCAACTTGGTGGATGAGCCCTTCTTCCGCATCGCGCAGGAGGCTAACCGCGGAGTGTTCGTACCGGCCGAGACGATTAACGAGAAGGGGCAGAACGACTGGCTGAATTCGCGCAAAACCGAGCAGGCCGGACGGGTGCTGGAGCTGACGCCGGAGGGCATTCTCGACCAGATGGCGGTGGTGGTAGAGGCCAACTACCTGATCGGCGAGGATGGCTACGTGAGCGTGAGCTACACCCGCAACCAGGCCAAGGACAACTCGTCGTACAACTGCTGCGTGGCCAATACGTCTACCTTTTTGCCCGTGAAAGATGATCCCCGGGCGCTGTATTACGGCTTCTCGGACAACCACTTTGGCAGCAAACTGGCCGTGAATTTCGCTAGTCCCAGCATCCTGGGATTCAGCCTGGGAGCGACGCTGATCGGATCGGGCGGCACGCGCTACTCGCTGCACGCGGTGGGCGGAGGTAGCAGCCTGAACGGTGACTTCAACCTGCGCAATGATTTGGCCTACGTGTTTGATCCCAACGATCCGGCTACGCCCGAAGGGCTGCGCGAAGGCTTACAATCGGTGCTCAACGATCCAGATGTCACCGATGGGTTCAAGGACTACGTGCGGAACAATTTCGGAGAGATTGCCGAGCGCAACGGCGGCATCAACCCGTTCGTCGCCACGCTCGACCTGCGGCTTATCAAGCGCATCGCCCTGTTCGGTGACCACGCCCTGGAGCTGTCGGCCGACGTGTTCAACTTCACCAACCTGCTCAGTAAAGACTGGGGCATAGACCGCACGTTTGGGGGAAGACGCGACTTTCTCAATATCAACGGCTTCGATCAGGCGAGTCAGCAGTATAGCTACCGGGTGAACGCCGGAGCTGGCCGGGAACCCATCAGCGGCACGCCCTGGCGGGCCCAGTTGGGAGTGCGCTACGAATTTTAGTAGTAAATTCTATTTTTTTGGGGCCATCGAATCGCGACGTCGCGGTTCGGTGGCCTTTTGCGTATTACTTTTCTGTTAATTTTATTTCTACCGTGGCAACCGTCTGATAAAAGCGCTAAGTTCGGCCTTCGCCTACTCTCATCTCTATGAAAAATCTGCGTCTCCTTATCCTGCTATTTGCTGGCTGCACTTGGTTCTTTATCCGCTGCCAAACCACTTACGAGATCGAAAACACCGACTCGCTGGCCGTTATGAACCAGGCCCTGCTCAATAGCCTCAACGACCGGCGCATCACCCTGCCCAACGGTTGGTCGCTCACGCCCGTCGGACTATCCGTGCCGCTGGGCGATTTTCCCATGAACATGGCGGTGTCGCACGACCAAAGCCGACTGGCCATTACCAACAACGGGCAGAGCACCCAGCAAATTATGCTCTACGACCTGGTGAACCAGCAGCTCCTCGACAGCATTCCGATTAACAAGTCGTGGTTGGGCATCCACTTTGCGCCCGACGACCGCTCGCTCTACGTATCGGGGGGCAACGACAACGTGGTGAAACAGTACGCCCTGGAAGGCGATCAGCTTAGCCTGCGGGATTCTATCGTGCTGGGCGAGCCCTGGCCCAACCGCCTTTCGGTGGCCGGATTGGACATCAATACTTCGGACCAGCTACTGTACGCCGTCACCAAGGATGATAGTGCGCTTTACGTGGCCAGTTTGGCGGATCACACGGTGCAGAACCGCTACGAACTGCCGCACGAAGCCTACACCTGCCTGTACGACAGCACCCGGCAACGACTGTATATTTCGCTGTGGGGCGGGGCGCAGGTGGCCGTGTTTGATACGCAGCAGCAGACTTTTCTGTCGCCCATCGACGTGGAAACGCATCCCAACGATATGGTGATGACGCAGGACGCCCGCTACCTGTTCGTGGCCAATGCCAACGCCAACTCGGTATCGGTGATCGACCTGAACCAGCCAAAGGTCATCGAGACGATCTCGGCCTCGCTGTATCCTGACGCGCCCATTGGCAGCACCAGCAACAGCGTGGCCCTGTCGCCCGACGAGCGGTATCTCTACATCGCCAATGCCGACAACAACTGCCTGAGCGTGTTCGACGTGTCGGAGCCGGGGCGCAGCAAGTCGGAGGGGTTTATTCCCACGGGCTGGTATCCCACCTGCGTGCGCGCGGTGGGCGACCGCCTCTACGTGGCCAACGGCAAGGGCTTCTCCTCGCCCGCCAACCCCAACGGACCCAACCCCTACGAGCCGCGCACCGATGAAACGCAGTACATTGCCCGCCTGCTGCGGGGCACCCTGTCGATCATTGACGCGCCCGAGGCCGACCAACTCACTGCCTACTCCGAAGCGGTGTACGGCAACACTCCCTACACCAAAGAACGCGAGTTGCAGGCCGAGGGCGAAGCCGGTAACCCCATTCCCCAGCGGGTGGGCGACGCTTCGCCCATCAAGCACGTGTTTTACATTGTGAAAGAAAACCGCACCTACGACCAGGTGCTGGGCGATATGCCCGAGGGCAACGGCGACTCGTCGCTGTGCCTGTTTCCCGGAGCGGGTCTCGCCCAACCACCACCAACTGGCGCGGGAGTTTGTGCTGCTCGACAATTTCTACGTGGACGCCGAGGTGAGCGCCGACGGGCATAACTGGTCGATGGGCGCCTACGCCACCGACTTCGTGGAGAAGACCTGGCCCACCAGCTACGGCGGCCGGGGCGGCACCTACGACTACGAAGGAACGCGGGAGATCGCTTACCCCGATAAGGGCTACATCTGGGACTACTGCCAGCGGGCGGGCGTGAGCTACCGCAGCTACGGGGAGTTTGCCTCGGACGGCGAAGCCAACGAACCGGCGTTGGTGGGCCACATCGACGCCAGCTACCCCGGCTACGACCTGACTATCAAGGACGTGACGCGCTTTGCGGAGTGGCAGCACGACTTTGATTCGCTGCTGGCGCAGGACGCCGTGCCGCAGTTTCAGACCATCCGGTTTGGCAACGACCACACGGCCGGGGCGCGCCTGGGCCTGCCCACGCCCCGCGCGATGGTGGCCGACAATGACCTGGCGGTCGGCAGGTTCGTGGAGCACCTGTCGCAGAGCAAGCTGTGGGCGGAGTCGGCGGTGTTTATTCTGGAAGACGACGCCCAGAACGGTCCCGACCACGTGGACGCCCACCGCTCGGTGCTGCTGGTGGCGAGTCCGTACACCAAGCGCAACGCGGTGGTGAGCAGCATGTACTCCACCGCCTCGGTGCTGCGCACCATTGAGTTGATCCTGGGCTTGCCGCCCATGAGCCAGTACGACGCCGCCGCTCCCTCGTTGTGGGAGTGCTTCACGGCCACGCCCGACACGCAACCTTACGTCGCCCTGCCCAACAACATCGATCTGGACGAGCTGAACACCGAACGCAACCGGCTCTCGGAGCGCTCGGCCAACTATCCCCTGGACCAGGAAGACGCCATTCCGGACAATGAGTTCAGCGAGGTGATCTGGAAGACGGTACGCGGGCTAAACAGCGAGATGCCTGCGCCCCGACGCAGCGCGTTTGTGCGGTTGACCGAGGAGGATGAGGAAGCGGGCGAGTAGCAGCTGGATACTTGGAACGCATTTCTCTAGCGGGCGTTTTTGGGTGATGCCTTCAGAAAAATGCGGTACCAATTGAGCCCTGAGCGGACTGTTGATCTACTTGACTTACACCCGCACCGTTTTCCACCGCCCCCGCCGGAAAAGCAGCACACTCATCACGGCGGCGGCCGCAAAAGTGATGGCAATGGCCACGTACACCCCCGTAGGCCCCCAGCCCAAGGGCACCGCCAGGAAGTAGGCCAGCGGAATTTGTAGTGCCCAGTAGCAACCCAGAGTTGATGAGCTAGTGGTGTGCGCGTGTCTCCGGCACCGTTGAACGACTGTCCTACCACCATGCCGTACGACACAAAGGCATAACCCAAGCAGATAATCCGCAGCGCCTCCGCCCCCTGATCGATCACCACCGGGTCGTCGCTAAACAGCCGCACCATTGGATACGCCGCTACGTAGAACACCACCGAAAGCACCAGCAGAAAAAGCAGATTGTAGAAGGCGGTTTTCCAAACCGACTGCTCGGCACGCAGCGGATGCCCCGCTCCCAGGTTCTGACCCACCAGGGTGGCGGCGGCGTTCGACAGTCCCCAGGAGGGAAGAATTGAGAAGATAATAATACGTACCGCAATGGTGTAGCCTGCCAACGCTTCGCTACCGAACACCGCAATGATGCGCACCAGAAATATCCAACTGGCCGACTCCACCAGAAACTGCCCCATGCTGCCCGAGGCGACCTTGAGCAAGCGCAGCAGCGTGTTGGTCCGCAGCACCAAATTGGCATAGCCCACCTTTACCAGGGCTCGTCCGCCGAACAGGTGATACAACTGATAACCTACGCCCACGCTGCGCCCGATGGTGGTTGCGATGGCCGCACCCGTGACCCCGAAAGCGGGTACCGGACCCCAGCCGAAGATAAAGAGTGGGTCAAGCATGATGTTGAGTCCGTTGGCGATCCACAGCGAACGCATGGCCAGCGAGGCGTTGCCCGCCCCCCGGAAGATACCATTGATTAGAAACAGCAGCATAATACTGATGTTGCTGGCGAACATCAGGCGGGTGTAGCCGACGCCCGCTTCCACCAAGGCGGGTTCACCGCCCATCAGACGAAGGATATCGCGGGCGAAGAATCCCCCAACCAGCGCGATCACCAGGGAAAAACCTACCGCGATGGCGATCGCCTGAAAAGCGGCATCGGCGGCTAGTTCGGGACGTTTCTCGCCCACGCGCCGGGCCACGGTAGCGGTGGCGGCCATGCTGAGGCCAATAGCAACGGAGTAGATAATGGTGAGCACCGACTCGGTGAGACCCACGGTGGCCACCGCGTGCACGCCCACCCGGCCCACAAAGAAAATATCCACCACCGCGAAGAGCGATTCCATGACCATCTCCAGCACCATCGGTACCGATAGTAAGAAAATGGCGCGGCGGATGCTGCCTGAGGTGAAGTTGGTTTCGGAACCCCGCAGGGCCGTACGGAAGTCTCGATAGAATTTTGCAAAGCTATACTGGGCCATGATAGAAGCGATAATCCAGGAAGGAAGTGAAAAAGGCCGAAGGGCCGAAAGAGAGTCAGCGGAAGCTGATTAGCCGAGGGTGGCCAGAAAAGAGAAGGACACGGATAACTTCATGGTGACAAAGGTAGCGTTTCGGGGAGCTGGAACAAGCAGTGGCGCGTGAATTTTTTGGCAGAGATAGATCAACCCCCACTTTTTTGCGTTATTGAGGCATGGAAAAAACCGAAGTTCGTTGGTTGCTGGTCGTTCTCGGCTGGCTATTAGTAGTCAACGTAGTCCCCGCGCACGCGCAAGAAAATAAGTGGAGCGTGGGAGTGAAGGGAGGCGCTACGCTGCCCTCGGTGATTAGCTCTAACCAGCAGCTACTGAACAGCAATTTCCGTTCGCAGTCCATATTACGCTACACGGGCGGAGTATCGGTGCAGTATCTCACCGAAAAAAACTTCGGCCTGCAAGTAGAATTTAACTACACCCAGCGGGGGTGGGAAGAACGACCCGTCATCGGCGGAGTGCGTCTGCCTACCCGCTTCTACCGGGTCAATCTGGACTATGCCGAAGTTCCGGTGCTGGCCCACGGCTACTTCGGCAAACGCAATCTACGCTTGTTTCTCAATGCCGGAGTGTATCTGGCCTACCTGTTATCTGCCGAGGCCGAACGGGCGGACATCCCAAACGATGAGAATATTACCATCTTCTACGAAGCACAATTTCAGAACCGAATGGACTTCGGGGTGCGTGGCGGCGGCGGGGTGGAGGTGGTCACTAAAGTGGGCATGTTTCAGGCCGAAGGCAGCTACAGCTTTGGTCTCAACAGCGTGATGGACAAGAACGTGCAGCAGATTCCCCACATCGTCCAAAACAATGCGATCGCGATCACGCTGGGGTATTACGTGCAGTTTTAAGTTACTCCGGCACGTAAGCCAGGGTGCTCAGTTCCTCCTCTCGAAACATTTCCTGGGCAATATCTTGCAAATCACTCGCTTCCACCGCGTTGATTTTTGCGTAAATTGTATCTAAACTTTCCAGCTCCCGTTCTTCGAGCAGACTGCGTCCGATGGCCAGCATCAGGCTCTGGTTGTTCTCGCTACTCATCGCCATTTGGCCCATCAACTGCTCCTTGAGGCGGTGCAGTTGCAACCTGCCCAGCGGCTTCTCGCGCAGCGTTCGCAGCTCCTTCATCACGTAGCCTATTGCTCGGGACAGTTGCGCCGGTTCGGTGCCGAAGTAGATGGCAAAGAAGCCAGTGTCGGTATACGACTGGTACTCCGCATCGGCCGAGTAGACCAGCCCGTGCTTCTCGCGCAGCGCCAGGTTGAGCCGGGAATTCATGCCGGGTCCGCCCAGCAGGTTGGTGAGCATGAAGAA
Organism: uncultured Cytophagales bacterium; assembly: GCA_963833215.1. Classification (GTDB taxonomy): domain Bacteria; phylum Bacteroidota; class Bacteroidia; order Cytophagales; family Cyclobacteriaceae; genus Tunicatimonas. The sequence goes on from CAWHXE010000017.1 coordinate 142,279, forward strand.
GGGCAGACTGCGCTGGTCCTGCACCGGAAAGGCCGTGCGACCGATTGCGCACTGCGCCTGGGTGAGCGGACGCTGCACCGTTTTCTGCTGCGGCACGTAGGTTTTGAAGGGCAAGCGGTAACCGGGTCCGTGCAGCGCCGGGATGTTTGAAAGATACTTTTCGGTGAGTTTCACCACTTGCTTCATCGGTAGGTTGCCCACGCAGCAGAACACCAGCTTTTCGGTATTCATGTGTTCAGACAGAAACTGCTGAAAGTCGGCCCGATGGAAGGTACGGATACTGTCACGACTACCCAGAATGTTTTTTCCCAGCGGATGCTCGCCGAAGATCACCTGATCAAAATCGTCCTGAATGGCATCTTCGGGCGAGTCGTAGTACATCGCCATCTCCTCCAGAATCACGTTGCGTTCGCGCTCAATTTGTTTTTCAGGAAATATCGAGTCGAAGGTGATGTCGGTGAGCAGCTCCAGGGCGGTTTCGAAGTGGCGGTCGAGCAGCGAGGCGTAGAAGCAGATTTTCTCCTTGGTGGTGTAGGCATTTAGCTCGCCTCCCACCGCTTCCAGGCGATTGATGATGTGGTAGGCGCGTCGTTTTTTGGTGCCCTTAAAGGCCATGTGCTCCCAAAAGTGCGCCAAGCCGTGTTGCTCGGAGCGCTCGTCGCGGCTGCCAATGTCCAGGATAAAGCCGCAGTGCACCACTTTAGAGTGCGTAATTTGTTGGTGCGCTACCCGGATTCCGTTGGGTAGGGTATGTAATTCGTATTCGGGCATAGACGTTCTTCCGCTTTCTAGCTAAACAAACAAGGGGACGAATTTAGTTTTTCTGTGACAACATTCCTTCGCAAACTGACTTATTAGATCAGATCAATTCATCCTGGCTGTTTACTCGCTACCGACGGTTGTTCCTTGTTCATTGATTAACTATCTTTCGTAGCCACCAAAATTTATAATTATGATCACCAAAGCCTTTCGCGACTGGAAATTTGAAGAAGTGGAATTGACGTTTGGCATTGAGCAAACGTACGATCATCCGTTGTTGATAGATTGGTTGTCTGTAAAAAATGTGCCTAACGAGGGCGACAGTCAAATGTTAGAAAATTTACGATATAAGTTGAGTCGCTCTATTAACACCTACAACGAAGAAGAGCTTAAAATGGCGTTTATCGCTCCGCTTCTCTACTTGGTTCCCTTTGAAAAAACTGGGTTGCGTTTTTTTGCTGACCGTCCATTTACCTTTGAGTACGGCCAGGACGAAACCGGCAACTCACTAGTTGCCGCCGGACGCGTCGACTGGCTGTTAGCCCAGGGACGGCAAGAACCCCGCGAACCCCGCGTATTTTTGCATGAATACAAGCGTGAGGTGGAAGCCGCCGGAGATCCCTTGGGCCAGCTACTCATTGCGATGGTAGGGGCCCAGCGTGGAAACGCCCAACGGCAGAATACTGAAGCGTTTCCGCTCTATGGTTGTTACGTGCTCGGACGCAACTGGTTTTTTGTGATTCTGGAAGACCAACAATACGCGGTAAGCGATGCCTACGTCGCTACCCAGGAAGATATTTACGGAATTTATAGCGCTATGTACGAAGTGCAGCGCCGGGTGGAAGTGCTGGTGGCCTAGATGATCTCCCTGATCGCAATTGACCTTCTTAAGCACAATTGGCGCGAAGCTTTCCTTCCCAAACACCACCATCATTCTCACTGTGGGACATCCAAAATTACAAAAAGTGCTTTTTTAGGCCATTAGGGCAATCGGCCGGGCGCTTGCAAAGTATGGGATAGTACACCAAACTAGCTATCCCATGCAAATCGAAGAATTTTTCCAGCTCTCTTTCTCTTCCCAAATGAACGCCTTCAACAAGCACGCTCGCTTCCTAATGTCGCGCGAGCAACGCTGGTGCGTGGTCGGACTTTACGAACTTAATAGCTGTTTGGTAGAACTGTGGGTCGACCGTCGGCAGCACGAAATTGTGGGCTTCCGAGCGGTGAATGAGTTAGACCAGTTGCATAGCTACGTAGAACATCTTCCTTTAGAACTTTACAATCGTTAGTTTGGGTGGTTAGAAAGCCCTCCCGTGGGTGCGGCGCATCAGTTGGGCCGCTACCCCGGGCAGGGTTTTCATCAGTTGAACCCCCACCTCCGACATCCACCGGCTGCCAAACAGCCGCTGAACTTGTCGCCCCACCCACAGGCGGGTAGCAAAGTGCTGTCGCCACTGCTGCGCGTAGGTCTGCTCCAAGGCCAAGCGATCAAATCCCGTCGGACGATAGTGTCGCACAATCAACTCAGTAAGAATCTTGGCCGAATGAATGGCCAAGGCCATGCCGTTGCCACACAGGGGCGTGATTAGCCCGGCCGTGTCGCCCACCATCAACACGTGTTGCACCACCGGTTGCTTGGGGGCAAACGATACTTCGTTGATCACTTCGGGCCGATCGAACAAAAATTCTCCTTGCCGGAATATCTCCCTCAAGTGAGGATTGCGCCACAGAACCCGCTCTTCCATTGCCTCGATGCTGCCGTGCTCCCGCAGCGAAGCACGACTCCCCAGATAACACAGATTACACCGGTCTCCTTCCACCCGAGAAATACCGCAGTAGCCTCCCTCGAAGTTATGCAGGGCAATCAGGTCATCGGGAAAATCAGTTCTCAGGTGGTACTTCACCCCGATGTAAGACGATCGTTGCTGCATAAACGGCCGGTCCAGGGTTTTGTCCAGCCGCGATCGCTTGCCGTAGGCTCCCACCACCAAACGAGCCGTATGCTGCTGGTTCTGCGGAAGCGTTACCGTGAAGTGTTCGTTCTGAAAACTAACTCCCTGCACTTGGGTTTCGAGCAGAAATTCGGCCCCGGCCCGCTTAGCCCGTTGGTACAGAAATTCATCCAGCGCGTAGCGGCTCACGCCAAAGCCTCCCAGGTCGAGCGGCATGGTTTCACTGCGCCCACTGGCCGACGTGAGCAGCAGTCGTTGGATAGACGCCGGTTGAAGCGCGTCGGGATACGCATCGATAGAGCGCAGAAAAGGAACCACTTCGTTCGAAATATACTCTCCGCACACCCGGTGAAAAGGGTAGGCCTTTTTCTCTATAAGCAGCACCGATTGCCCGGCCTCAGCCAGTTGAATGGCACTGATCAAACCGGCGAGTCCGCCGCCAATGATGATAATGTCTCTCAAGCGTTCACTTCTTCTTTGCGTCGTTCTTTTTCGTCGAGCTGCCGACGTTTTTCTTCGAAGCAAATGATGCGCTTGGCCATGCCGGGGAAGATAAACCCGTGAAACGGCCACACGGCCCACCAGTACAGGCGTCCGACGAGGCCGTGCGGACGATAGGTAGCGGTTTGTAGTAGGTAGTCCACCCCCTCCCTATTGATCACCTGGAACTCGAGCCAGGCTTCGCCCGGAAGCTTCATTTCGGCGAACAGCAACAGGCGTCCTTCGTCTTTGTTGGCCACCAGCACCCGCCAGAAATCGAGCGCGTCACCGGCCACCAGCTCGTGCGGGCTACGTCGTCCGCGCCGCAGACCCACGCCGCCCACTAGCCGGTCCATCCAGCCCCGAATCTCCCACAGGAAGCCCAGGTAATACCAGCCCCGGTCGCCGCCGATGCTCCAGACGTTCTCAATAACCTGCTCGCGCGGTTTAGCAAAAGGCACCTTCCGAATATCGTTATATACCCCATTCTCAGGCACTTTAACGCTTTCGGGTGAGCTTAGGCTGATTCGGCTGCTGTTAAATGCGTCTTTCCAACTAGAAATAACTTCGTTCTGTTCAATACGCTGGAACGCCCGGCCCACCGCTTCTTGGTACGGTATCAGGTGATCGATCGGCACAACTTCTTCGATACCTTGGTGTTGAACCACCACTTCGTTTTTCATGCTGTCGACCAGACTGCGGGCCAGTCCGAAGGAGGTGCTGGTGACAAAGTAGAGCCACAGCGAAGACAGGCGAGGCGACAGCACGGGCACGGTGATAATTCGGCGCCGAAGATTACGTACCTCGGCAAATTTAAGCAGCATTTGCTGGTAGGTGAGCACCTCGGGTCCGCCAATGTCGAACACGCGGTTATAAGCTACTTCCTTCAGCATCACGCCGTCCAGATACTGAAGCACGTTGCGCAGGGCAATGGGTTGTGACTTGGTCTTGAGCCAGCGGGGCGCGATCATTACCGGAAGCTTTTCAACCAAATCGCGAATGATCTCGAAGGAGGCTCCGCCCGAGCCAATGATAATCCCGGCGCGCAGCACGGTGACCGGCACACTGCCGGAGAACAGCACGTCTTCTACCTTCTTGCGCGAGCGCAGGTGCTTAGAAAGATTGTCATCGTTGACAATGCCGCTCAGGTAGATCACCTGCTGACAGCCGGTTTGCTCGATGCGCTCCACGAAGTTGCGGGCCACTTGCTGCTCAGCTTCCTCGAAATTGCCGGATTTGCCCATGGAGTGCACCAGGTAAAACGCTACGTCGATGTCGGTGGGTAAGCCTTGCAGGGTTTCAGCGTGCAGCAGGTCTGCTTCGTAGAAGGAGACCTGCTTGGCCAGTGCTTCGTCGATGCGCATGCGCCGTCGGTCGCGCACCAGACACACCACCTCGTGTCCTTCTTGCACCAGGATAGGCAGCAGGCGCACTCCGATGTAGCCGTTGGCGCCGGTTAGTAAGATTTTCATAGAATCTGTGATTCGTGGCAAAAAGGGGGCGATAAACTAGCCAATCCTTTTCGTATAAACCCCAAACCTAGTCAGACCGTTCGGACTGCCGCGTGCTACGGAACGATTCTTCGTGCACTAAATCCTTGGTAGATTCTAAATTCAACGTAAATTCGCTTTGCATCACCTACGTCGATCTATGAAACGCCTATTTTTTCTGCTTCCACTGGCAGCCTTCGCTTGCTCTTCTCCGGAAAATAAAACCACCGAAGCGCCTCTTCCCTTTCCCGTTTTGGGTAGCATCGAGCGACTCGATCCAGCCCTTGACGAGCTGATCAGTCCGGATGCCCGGATGGAAATTCTGGCCGATGGCTTCGAGTGGACCGAGGGCCCGGTGTGGGTAGCGCAGGGCAACTATTTGCTTTTCTCAGACATTCCGCAGAACAGCGTTTTTCAGTGGAGCGAAGAAGACAGCATTGTGCTGTATCTGAAACCGGCGGGCTCGGACGACGGGCAGGAAGCGGGTAAGGAACCTGGCTCTAACGGGCTGATGCTGGATGCCAATCAGAACCTGATTCTTTGTCAACACGGCGCCCGGCAGGTTGCCCGGATGAATGCCCCACTCAACAACCCGAAGTCGAACTACCTTCCGCTGGTGACGCACTACGAAGGTAAGCGGCTGAATAGTCCGAACGATTTGGTGTTTCACAGCAGCGGGGCGTTATACTTCACCGACCCGCCCTACGGCTTGCCGGGCGGGGCCGACAGCCCGGACAAAGAGCTGGATTTCCAGGGAGTGTACCGTTTCACGACAGAAGACAGCGTGCTGACGCTCCTGACCGACTCGCTGACGCGGCCCAACGGCATTGCGTTTTCGCCGGATGAAAAGACGCTCTACTTGGCCAATTCAGATCCCGAGCGGGCCCGGTGGATGGCGTATGACGTGCAAAACGACGGAACGATTGCCAACGGACGGGTACTGCACGATGCCACTGCGAAGGTGGCCACCGAAAAAGGTTTGCCCGACGGCATGGTGGTGCACAGCAGCGGCCATCTGTTTGCCACCGGCCCCGGGGGCGTGTGGATTTTCCGGCCCGACGGAACGCACCTGGGCACGCTGAAAACCGGAGAGGCCACGGCTAATTGCACCTTCAATGAAGACGAATCGGTGCTGTATATCACCGCCGACCGCTACCTGGCCCGGCTGCGGCTGATGCCGGAGGGGGCGAAAATGTGATTTCTGGTGGCGTGCGGCGCGCTGCCACGGTCACGGTGTTAAAATTTGTAGCTGGTGTTTTTGGAGGATGTAGGCGAGTCGCCCTACCATATTGACCAAATGCTGACCCAGTTGCGGTTGGCGCCCGACAAGCTCGCGGCGGCAGTGCTGGGCTTGTTCACCAACTGCGAAGCCGAAGATGAAACTACGTCTTTATCTTTGGAGGAAGTACTGCGCGACCGTCTGGCGGATCTGGGCGTTCCGGTGCTGTACGGACTCACCTTTGGGTACATCCGGCGCAATGCCACCCTGCCGTTTGGGGGGCGGGCCCGGCTCGATGCGGATGCGAAGACGCTGAGCTTGATAGAGCGGATGGCGATCTAATCGCATGAAAATCAGCCACTTATCTTCTATCAAAGACTTGTAGCGCAGTACTGTCTGTACCAGTCGGAGTAATAATTAGGGAAGTGGTGTCGTTGCGAACTCCGATAATCCGAGATTGCTTAGGACTACGGACTTCCGCCAGATGGCGGATCTGGCCGTTCAGGTAGATCCCTGAGGAAGACTCGGGGACTGCTGAAAATTGCCCGCGCTGGTCGTTGATGAGCAGTAACCCAAACCCAGCATCGTAGCGACCTTGCTTGGGGTCCACTTCGTAGGTGTTTCCGGCAATTAGTAAATCAGGAAAATTGTCGTTGTTAACATCTCGGGCCAAAATGGTGTGTACTGGACCAAACTGGGCTTCTACGGGTAGGGTATGTAAGGCAAAACCGGCGGGACCTTTATTTTCTACCCAACTGCTGCTAAAGGTGAAGGCCTTGCGAACCATGGTGTCCTTCTGAGCATTACGAGGAAACCAATTCTTAAACGGAGTTTGGGCGTAGGTTTGGTAATCGGCAAATTGCTTGCGTAACGAAGGGATACTTTTTATTAACTCATCCAGAGTAGCCACCGCGTGTTCTTCTTCCTGCCGGTAGTAAGTCATCAATGGGTCAACCGTACCGTTGTTGTCAACGTCACCGACGTATAGCGATACGGGCTGATCCACACTAGCCTGGAGCATAGAGTTATGGCCCAGATTCCCCACCACCCAATCTTCGTCACCGTCGCCATCGAGGTCGGCCGACTCGATGGTATTCCACCAGCCGTTGCTATTTTCCAAGGCAGGGAGGTTGGTGGAAAGCAACCGTCCCCGATCGTTTTTCAAAACCGTGATTGGCATCCATTCGCCCACTACCACCAGATCGTCCCAGCCGTCCTGATCATAGTCTGACCAGACCGCGTCCGTTACCAAGCCGTCGATGGGCAAATCGGTGGCGGTGAACCGGCCGCTACCATCGTTTTCCAGCAGGTAGCTCTGCGGCGACACTCCGTAGCTGCCGCTGAGGTTGCGCACACCCACGAACAGGTCAGTATCGCCGTCTTGGTCTACGTCGCCGGGCACCACGCAAGCAGTGTTCTCGTACCGGGGAGGCAGCACGTCTTCCCAGGGCGCCCAGTGGCCTGCCCCATCGTTGCGGTACAGCCGGTCGGCCAGTGCAGATTCAGTCAGTTGATTGCCCCCGGAGCCAACGTACAAATCCAAATCGCCATCATTGTCAGCGTCGATCCAGGTGGCAGCCACATCTTCATATAGCTGATCAGCTCGCCAGTCGTCTTGTTCACTTTTTACAAACTGGCCATTGGGTTGTTGTATTAAAAGGACACCAACATGTCTGGCGGCACCGCCCACGAAGAAATCGTCTAGGCCGTCATTATTCACATCAGACACTGCCAAAGCTGGCCCCTCGCGGGATAGTAGGTGCGGCAGAAACGGTTCACGGTTGTAGTCCACGTAGTCATTTTCCCGATGGCGGAAGAGACTCGTATCGAGTTGGCTCACTGTAAAGAAGGTTTTCTGGTACGAGACAGTATCTGATAGGTATTGGCGGGCTTGGCTTTGGCGCAGCGTTAGCACGGTGTCGGCTGCTATCGAACGAACAACCTGCTTCGTCTGCTGGGGCCAAACAACCACGAGCGAGTCGATACGCGATGTTTCTCCCGTTCCAAAGTGAACCACTGGCTCCACCGAAGACTGGAAGCCCCGCGTGGGCATAAGTTCCTGATACTGCACGTGTCCGTTCGCGTAGAGCCATACGCGGGCGCCAATGCCAAAGGTATTTCGCCCTTCTCCCATCAAGCGAAGGCGCAAATAGTGGTGCTTGCTGCTGTTGTTGCGGTAGATGAAAGCGGGGGCATTCACGTTGTTTACGACCAAATCTAGGTCGCCATCATTGTCCAGGTCGCCGTAGGCCCCACCATTGGAAAAGCTGGGCTGGTCCAGACCCCAGGCTTGGGTTTGGTTAGAAAAGGTGAGGTCGTGCTGGTTGCGAAAGGCGTAGTTGGCGATTTTTTCGGAAGGCATTCGCTGGATCAGCGCGGTGGTTTCGGCAGTGCCCTGTTCGAGCGCGTTCTGAATCTCGCGGTTCGAAATGTAGCGGATGTAGTCAAGGTTGTTGGGGCGGCGCAGGATGCCGTTGGTGATGTACAAATCTTTCCACCCATCGTTGTCTAGGTCCGCGAACAGGGGAGCCCAACTCCAGTCGGTAGCCGCCACTCCCGCCAGCTGACCAATTTCGCTGTAGCGACGGTCGCCCACGCTGAGCTGGAGGGCGTTGCGGGCGTTTTGGTGGTGGTAGCCGTACGAAAGCTTGAACTGATAGATGTTGTACGGATCTTCGCCCGCGGACACTTTTCGTACGTACTCATCTTCCGGCTTCATATCTAGGGAGATGATATCGGGCTGAGCATCATTGTTGAAGTCGGCCACGTCGGCGCCCATCGTAAACCGGCTCGTGTGCCCGACGGCATCGGCAATGCTTTCCTGGAACGTTCCGTTGCCCTGATTGTAGTAGAGGTAATCGTTTTCGTGAAAATCGTTGCCCACGTAAATATCGGGCCAGCCGTCTTGGTTGAGATCGGCCACTGCCACGCTTAGTCCGTAGCCCACCGCGCTGCGGTAGATACCCGCCTCCTGACTCACGTCGATGAAGTAGTTATTGTCATTGCGAAGTAGTTGATCGCCCTGCGGACTGGCACGCCGCCCCTGCGCAACGGGAACGTAGGTATCGGAAGAGTGCACGGTGTGGTTGAGCAGGTAAACGTCCAGGTCACCGTCGCGGTCGTAGTCAAAAAAGGCCGCTTGGGTCGCGAAGGTTGATTGATCCAATCCGAAGTCCGCCGCCCGCTCGGTGAAGGTGGGATATCCCCGGCTGGTGTCCGCATCGTTGAGGTACAACTGGTTTCTTCCGCGAATCCCTTCGTGCTGGCCCAACTGACAAACGTAAATATCCAGCCAGCCGTCGCCGTTCACGTCGGCCATCGTCACTCCGGTGGTCCAGCCGGAGGTACCGGTTACCTGGGCTTCCTCTGAAACGTCTGAGAAGTGAAGTTCGCCCCGGTTAAGATAAAGTTGATTGGGTTGCTCGTTGGCGGTGAAGTACAGATCCGCCCAGCCATCGTTGTTCACGTCGCCGATGGCCACTCCGCCGCCGTTATAGTAGTAGAGATAGTTAAGAATATTAAAAGTGTCATTTTCAGAAAGGGTGTTCTCGAAGGTTATGCCGGTTTTCTGGGAAGAGAGAAGCGTAAAACGTTTGTCAGGTTGAGGTTGGCAGGAGAGGGTAGTTGCTAGTATAGTGCAGACAATAACACTTTTGATTGCCTCCACCGAGGGATTTAAGCCCCTCGGTGGAGGCGAAACGGTTGAAAACCGCTTGTATCTTCGCACCGGTTCAGAGCCGTTGTGGATACTGAACCAACCTGATTGAAAGCGGCGAGATTTTTTTCTGTTGTATCGATCCGGGCTGGTCATGGCTAGCGCGGTTGGAAGGCTTGGGGTGCCGGAGTATTTACCGTCCAAGCTTGCAGCGCATCGTTATTGCGGGCTGCCCACAGTTTTAAACCTTGCGTAGTATTAACCAGGGCTAGGTCGCGCACTTCTCCTTCCAGCACCAATCCTGAATTTTTGGTGCTGATGGGGCGAAACCCACCTCTTCCGTCGCCTTTGAGGTATAATCCGTAGCTGGCGTCGTAGCGGCCCACTTCAGGTTTGGCGGCGTAGAAGTTGCCAGCCAACACGATATCCTCATTGCCGTCTTGATCAAGATCGGCCACCGTGATGCCGTAAACGGGCGAAAATTGCGCTTCCTTCGGCAGACGTTGCACGGCAAAGGTGCCATCACCTTGGTTAATGAGGACGCTGGTGGCCAGTTCGTATACCTCGCGCTTGACGACCTTTTCTAATTGCTCCGGGCTGAAGATATCTTGCACGCGCTGCTTTTGGTAGTTGGCGTACTTCAGGTACTTCTTTTTCAGGCCCGGCAGCTGCATCACCAGATCGTGCTTCAGGACCACCGGATACGATTCGTGCTCGTTATACGCGGTGATTATTTGCTCAGGAGTGCCGTTTTTATCGAAGTCATTGACGTACAAGCGCAGCGGCTCCTCCCGACTCGCCTTGAAACGTGAGTTAATCCCGTGGTTGCCAACCACGAAATCGATATCGCCATCACCGTCCAGGTCTTGGCCGACAATTTTATTCCACCAACCGTTGCTCTGCGCCAATCCGGCGGCCTCGGTACTTTCCGTTAACTTACCGTTCTCGTTTTTGAATATCCGAATTGGCATCCACTCTCCGACCACCACCAGGTCCATGTCCTGATCGCCATCAATATCTTCCCAGGCAGCATCCGTAACCAAACCCACTTCGCGGAGGGCAGGAGCAACTGATTCGGTGACGTTCTGAAAGTGGCCTCTTCCGTCGTTTTGCAAGATATAACCATTGACCGGCACTCCGTACAGAAACGGTCGCAAGCGCATACCGACGAACAAATCCTGGTCGCCATCGCCGTCGTAATCGGCCGCGGCCACGGCTCCGGTGCTCTCGAAGCGGGCGGTGGGAAGCAGTTGCTCCGACTTGACAAACTGCCCGGTACCGTCGTTAAGGTACAGGCGGTCGATGAGCGCCGAAGAACTGGCGGGAAACTCATTGCCGCCGCTGGCGACGTAGAGGTCCAAATCACCGTCGTCGTCCGCGTCGAAGAGCAAACAATCGGTATCTTCGCTCACCTTGTCTTCTTCAAATACGGACGCTTCCTGCGGAATCATCTGTCCCTGTTTGTTCTGCAGCAACAGCACTCCGGCCTGATCCTTGGCTCCGCCCACAAATAAATCTTCCCGGCCGTCGCCGTTGACGTCTCCTTTGGCCAAATGCGGTCCCTCGCGCGACAGCATGTGAAACAGCAAGCGTTCCCGATCAAAATCCACAAACTTATTTTCCTGATGCACGAAGGGGCTTTCTTCGGTTGCGGGCTGGAACAATCGGGGCGAAGCAGCAGCAACCGGCTCCTCCGCCATCGGTACTGCCTCTTTTTGGGAAATAGTGAGAAACTGGTCTACGGCTACGTTTTGCAGTTGGGTAAAGTCTCCGTTGGGCCAGCGCACTTCCAGCGTGTCTATTTCCGTAATTTTTCCCAGACCCATATTAACGCGGTGGTCCATCGTGGACTGAAAGCCCCGCACCGGCATTTGCTCCTGATAAAAAAGCTGCCCATTGGCTTTAGCCGTGATCTGCGCTCCTAACGCGTAGGCATTAGGTTCTTCACCGATCAGGGTGACTTTCAAAAAATGATTTTGAAGCAGCGTATCCGCATTATTTCGGTAGACAAAAGCGGGCATGTTCACATTATTGACCACCAAGTCCAGGTCGCCGTCGTTGTCCAGGTCGCCGTAGGCCGAGCCGTTGGAGTGGCTGGGCGTGTCCATGCCCCACGCGGCGGCTTTGTTCGTAAAGGTGTAGTCACCGTCGTTGACGAACATATAGTTGGCAATGCGCTCGGAGGGGATGGCGTCGATGAGCTTCTGATAGTTCACGTTCTTACGGGTGATCATCGACTTCATGGTTTCCTCATTGGAAATGTACTGAATGAAGTCCTGGTCGGTCAAGTCCTGGTAGATGCCGTTGGCCACGAAAATGTCTTTCTGGCCGTCGTTATCAAAGTCGGCCATCAGCGCTCCCCAACTCCAGTCGGTGGCGTGCACCCCGGCCAGCCGCCCGATCTCGCTGAACTTTGACTGCGGTTTTTGGGAAGAGGGCACCGGCGTGTTGAGTTGCAGCATATTGCGGGTGAACTGGTGATAATAGCCGTTCTTGAGGTTATACTGGTAGCGGTTCCAGTTCTCAAAGGTAGTTTTGGTCTTGAGGCGGGCTTCGTCGGCGGGCAGCATTTCGGTGACAAAGATGTCGGCGTAGCCATCGTTGTTGATATCGGCCATGTCGGCTCCCATCGAGGCGCCGCTGATCGAGCGCATCTCGTTTTCCAGATCTTCGGTAAACCCGGTATGCCGGCCAGTACCGTCCCCGTTGTTGATGTAGATATAGTCGCGCTCGAAAAAGTCGTTGGATACGTAAATATCCTGCCAGCCGTCCTTGTTGATATCACCCACCGTCACGCCTAAGCCAAAGCCAATGATGCTGCCGTAGATACCCGCCGCGTCGCTCACGTCTACAAAGCGCTCGCCATCATTGCGGAAAAGTTTGTCGCCACCCACTGGGTCACGCTTGGGTCGTTCGTTTTTGCGTAGGTTGAAACTGCCAATGGCTTGGTACGAGTTGTTAAGCAAGTACATGTCCAGATCGCCGTCGCGGTCGTAATCAAAAAATGCGGCGTGGGTAGAGTAGCCCGGATCGGCCAGTCCGTAGGCCGCGGCACTTTCCACGAAAGACAGCTTCCCCGAAGCGTCGGTGCCCTGGTTAATAAATAATTCGTTTTGCTTGTTGTCGCCCGCCACGTCACCCGAGTTGCAGACGTAGATATCCAGCCAGCCGTCGCCGTTCACGTCGGCGATGCTCACCCCGGTAGACCAGGCACGCTGGCCTCGCACTCCGGTTTGCTCGGTTACGTCATCAAACTGGAAGTTGCCGCGGTTGAGGTACAGTTTATTAGGCTGCATGTTGGCGGTGAAGTAGACATCCAGGAGGCCATCTTGGTTCAGGTCTCCCAGCGCCACTCCGCCGCCGTTGTAGAAGTTGCGGTAGGTATAGATATTAAAATCTTTGTCGTACTCGAGGGTATTGGCGAAGTCTATTCCGGTGCGGTCGCTGGGCAGCGAGGTGAAGAGTTTTTCCGGCGGATAGTCTTGGAGGGAAGGTTGGCAAGCAGAGAGTACGAGTAAGAATATAGTCCTCAGAATGGATTTGATGCGGTGCGAATGCTGAAAGCTCATGCGTTATAGATTGGCCTGGGTAGACTGTTCTTTCTTCTTGCGCTCGGCTAGCAGGTCAGTGAAAACCACCTTGACGTGCGAATCGTCTTCTTTGTAGACGCTGATGCGTCGGTTACCGTCCACCCGCACGTACGCCACTCCTTTTGGGTGGTCAACCGTCATGAAGTCATTGCCGTACTGCTGCTGATAAAGGGCCAGCACGTCTTGCTGCAGGCTATCAGCGAACAGTTTCTTGTTCCACGGAGCCCAGGCCTTATAGACGTAGGTCACCGGCATTTCGTAAATACCGTCCTCGTAGAAGTCGGGGTAGAAGTTCATGACGGCGGGGTGCTTCAGATCGTCTCTCTTCGTACATCACCGACATATTCTGAGTACCCTCGCGGATGATTCCCTGCTTGTTGAGCTCCCAACAGTGGGCGAAAAAATCTTTGGGAGACATGCCAAAGGTGATGCCTAAGAAGAGACTATCTTCCCGCACGCCGGTGGCCAGTTCGGCTTCCACGCGCTGATGGTACTCCGAATGACAGCCAGAGAGCGTTAGTGACAAAAGTAATCCGATAAAGAAATTTTTCTCGCTTTTCATAATGATCGTTCACGGGGGCAACGGTAGCATAACAAATTTATTTCCGCAAGATTCCCCTGCGCAACATTTCAGTGAGTAGCGACACGATCAGAAATAACTCGGCGGATCAAGCCGAACGCCGGCCAACTCGTCGCATTTGGTACAGGGGCAAATAGATCCTATGGTGTACGGGGGGTAGGAGGGTTGGGTGCGAAAGGAGGTGCAGGGGCAGGTAGCACTCACGTTGAAGGCGAAATCGGTTCGATTAAGAAAGAAACGGGTGGTATCAACCAGTGCTGCTCCAAAGTAGCCTAATACCGGCTCTTCGGCATCCTCTACATTATAAACGTTTCCTCGCACCAGGCCGGGCGGCGTGTCGAACACCGAACCGGTGCGGTTGCTCAGTTGGCCCACTTGGTCCCAGTAATCGTAGGCTTCGGCCGTTAAGGAAGACTGAATTACGTTGAAGTAGTGCCGCTCTAGAAATGAATAATCTATTTCTCGAGCGGCCAGTAATTGCTTTTGCAACGCGTTTCCTTCGGGAGTGGCTCGCCGATCAAACAGGTGAATTTCTTGGGCATTAAGCTTGTCGTAAAAATAGCAAAAGATGACCCGGTCGCCCAGCGGCCAATAGATAATGGTGGTCACCGAATACACGCCCTCCACATCCCATTTGAGGTACAGGGCCCGGGCGTCTTCAGGCAGTTGCGTGTCGGCGAATACCTTGAGCACCCGTTCTTCGAAAAGCACCCCGCTATCGCTCACCTTTTCCTGTTTGCCTATCTCGTAGTAGGCCGAATCCTTGCCAATGGCGCTGGGCATGGTTTCGGGACGAGAACGGTAGACGGTGCCATCGGCCAGCACAATCTCTAGTTCGTACGTATCCCCCGGCTGCCCCCGAATCTCTCCTGACGTGCGGTACTGACCGTTATCCTGCTCACGAAGAAGTTCCTGCTGACCCTGATCGTTGCGTAACGTTACCGCAGCGCCGCCAACCGGTACCGGAAAGGCACGGTTCTCATCCGTCTCTTTCAGGACAACTTCGTAGGTGCCTGCCGCATTGGTGATACCACCGGTCACGATCAATTGACCGCCCACCGGGTCCGTATCGAAATCAATCGGCTCCACGCAGGCGTTAGCGAGCAGAATAAGACCAACAGCATAGGCACTAAAGTATTTTCTAAAGCTCATCTCCATAGTTACGCTGAGCAGCGAAGTTACGTATCGTAATTGGAAACGCAATTGGCCGCTTATCGTTTCACCGCGTCTTGCTTGGCGATAATGTCATCAAAAGTAGCTTGGTCGGTCGAATCGGACGCCGGGTAGGTCGCTGCATGCGGTACACTGACAGGTGGAGCCAATGATGAACGGAATGTCTTGTCGGTTAAGAAAGAAGCGGGCGGTGTCCACCAGGCTTGTCTCAAAGTAACCCAGCACGGGCTCTTCAGCATCTTCAACGTTGTAAATGTTCCCGCTCACCAAGCCGGGCGGGGTGTCAAACACCGAGCCAGTGCGGTTGCTTAGCTGACCCACTTGGTTCCAGTAGTCATAGGCCCCAGGGGTAAGCGAAGACTGGATCACGTTGAAGTAATGCCGCTCCAAAAAAGAGAAGTCTATCTCGCGTGCGGCTACCAACTGTCGCTTTAGCGTGTTTCCTTCCGGAAGTTCTCGTCGGTTAAACAAAAGGATTTCTTGCGCGTCGGGATAGTTGTAGAAGTAGCAGTAGGTTATTTGAGTGCCCAAGGGTGATCTATTAATTGTAGTTACCGAATACACCGTCTCCACGTCCCACTTCAAGTACAACAAGGGAGCGTTAGCGGGAAGTTGCGTATCAACGTACGCTCTCACCACCCGATCCTCGAAGAGCACGCCGCTTTCGCTCACCAATTCTTCCTTAGCCACTTCGTAGTAGACTGAGTCCTTTCCGATGGCCGTAGGCATGGTTTCGGGACGCGAGCGGTAGACGGTACCGTCGAACAATGTTATTTCTATTTCATAGGTTTCTCCTGGCTGCCCCTGAATCTGTCCCGCCGTGCGGTATACTCCCGCTCCTTGCCCTTGAAAGGTTTCTTGCTGGCCCTGGTCATCGCGCAGTGTTACCTGCGCTCCGTTGACGGGCACCGGAAAAGCTTCGCTCTGATCGGTTCTTTTCAACGTGATCTCGTAGCCCCCCGGCGCGTTAGTGATCCGGCCAGTCACGATCAACTGACCGCCTACCGGGTCAGTGTCGAAGGCAATGGGTTCTACGCAGGCGTTAGTCAGTAGGACCAGCCCGATAACGAGCGTACGAATGAATTTCCTGAAGTCTTTCACCCCTAAAAGTTAAAATTATACGTCAGCGCGGGGAAAGCCGCTCCCAGCACCGAAAACTTAAAGGCCTGGGGCAGCACCCGCTCGTCGGTCCGCCGGTAGAACACCGAAAAGGCATTGTCGCGCGACAGTAGATTGTAGACCGAAATCGTGAGGTTATCTTCGTAACGAGGGCCTTTACTGAACAGTTTGCCCGTGGTGAACGAAATGTCCAGACGAACGTAGTTAGGAATGCGGTACTGGTTGCGCTCCGAGAATACGGGCACGGTGGTGTTGCCATCAATGTAGCTACTCACCACAATGACCGCCGGGCGACCGGTGCTGTAGGTGAAGTTGGTCGAGAACGAGCCCGCCTCGCCCAACTGCCGCTTCGCCACCAGGGTCACGTTGTGGGGCTTGTCAAAATTAGCGGGGTACCAATCCCCTTGGTTCACCGTTTCGCGACCTTCTGCGGCCACCACGCGCACCCAGGTGCGGGCGTAGGCGTAGGACAGCCAGCCGGTCCACTTACCCTGATTTTTTTTGATGTACAATTCTCCGCCGTAGGCGCGGCCTTCGGCGGCCAGCAGTTCGGTTTCCAGGTGCTCGTTAAGCAACAGTTCCGCAAAATCTTTGTACTCCACCAAATTATCCATACGCTTGCCGTACACTTCTACCGAGGTTTCCCACTGATTGTCCCGGAAGTTGCGGAAGAAGCCCAGCGATACGTTGTCGGCCACCTGCGGCGGAATGTAGCGGTTGCTCAGTTGCCAAATGTCTACCGGGGTGGGCGAAGTGCTGTTCGATATCTGGTGCAGGTACTGCCGCATGCGGTTGTAGCCCAGCTTAATAGAACTACTAGCGTTGAGTTGAAACCGGACCGCCAAACGCGGCTCCAGTCCGCCGTACGTTTGGATAACTTCTCCCGAGGCGTAGCCGATCGTATCAGTGATGGCCGCCACGTTGGTGGGCGCATTGTTCTGGTACGTGAAAACATCATACGGACCCACGTTCTGGAACAAGGTGTAGCGCAGCCCTACTGAAACCGACACGCGGGGCGAAATCGTAATCTCATCGTTGGCGTACAGCGACATCTCGCGGCCAGCTTCGTTGGTGATTTGCTCATTGCCTACGGTGGAGGCTGCGTCGAACGGACCAGAAACGGTGGGATCGTTATCGTAAGACACGTACTCTGCTCCCAAATCAATGGCCTGGTTCGCGAAGCGGCTGACCGTGAAGTTTTGTTTGAACTGGTAGTACCGCAGGCCGCTCCGCAGGCGGAATGCATCGAAGCCCGCCGGGTCGAAGAAGGTGTTGCGGTATACCCCTCGCACGGCCGAAAAGTTGGACAGCCAGTTTTTGGTCAGGAGCGCTTTCCAGCGTAGATTGAGCAGCTGCGTGCCCCAGGTGTAGCCAAACTGATCGGAGTAGCGGAAGTAGTCTTCACTGCCGTAGTAGCCAAGGGACAGGCGGTTGTTGGGAGTGAACTGGTGAGAAAGGTCAGGCCATTCAGATCGTAGAAGGAGGCCGAGCTCTGCCGCACGTCTACCTGCCGCACCTGCCGTAGAATCCAGTCGGAGTAGGAGACGCGTCCGCCCACCAGGAACGAAGTTTTGTCTTTGATGATGGGCCCTTCCACCGCCAGCCGACTGGATACCAGTCCCAGCCCGCCCTGCACCCTGAAATCGTCGTAGCTGCCGTTGCGGGTGTCTACGGTGAGCACCGAGGAGAGGCGGCCGCCGTACTGGGCGGGCACGTGGCCCTTGTAGAGCGTAAAATTTTCGGATACGTCGGGGTTGAACACCGAGAAAAACCCCAGTACGTGCGAGGAGTTGAGCAGCAGCGCTCCGTTTTGGAGGATCAGGTTCTGGTCTACGCGGCCGCCGCGCACGTTGAAGCCACTGGCCCCTTCGCCCACGGTGCTAACTCCGGGCAGCAATAGCAAGCTCTTCACCACGTCTACCTCGCCCAGAAAAGCGGGCAGCGACTTGATTGTCTCGATGTTCAGTTTCTCAACGCCCGATCCCACGCCGCGCACGTTCTCATCGGCCGCGCGCCCCTGGATAATTACTTCGTCCAGACCGACTGACTGCTCTCGCAGGATGATGTCCAGCGTCCCGCTGGCGTACAGGCGGACGGTTTGCGCAACAGGCTCCATGCCTATGTACTGAAACGTAAGACGATGCTCACCAACCGGCAATACCAGGCGATAGTCTCCTGTCCGGTTGCTTGAGGTTCCCCGCGCGAGCTCCGCGATCGAATACCGTTGCTTCGCCTAGTGGCTTCCCGTCTTCCGATCGGATGCGTCCGGCCAAAACAACCTCACTGTTCCGATCCACCCGGGTGGAGTCGCCGATGGTGACGACCTCCTGGCCGAGAGTGCAAAGGGAAGGGTGAGTAGTAAGACGGTGCCTAGCACACGCTTGTGCTGGTACATAAGTCATGAGCGGTTATTTGTCTACACGAATGCGGGTAGCGAGGATTCCGTTTCATTATATCGCCAAAATGTACTGCCTTTTCCCCAGACTGCTAGTATAATTTACAGTCTAGCTCCATTAATTGAGATTATAGGTTGTAGTGCTGTCGGTTTCAGTTTGCGCCAGTTCAGTGAGCACTAACGGCTACCTTCCTGGATACCCAGAATATTATAGATTCCACAATGAATCAATATTAGGACTATCCTCCCACGTAGTTCTTTTCGAAACATTCGTGAATCTTAACCTAAACTGTACTCGTACGCTGTACCCTTCTAGCGGACAAATCTCATCGCTGACTAAGAGTATAACTGTGCCAAAATTGATTCCCTTGCGCCACGGTAGTTCACCAAGTCTGCAAACCGAAGCGAGCTTTCCACAATATCCTGGGCGGAAGTGGTGTAGGGGAAGAGGGGCTAATAATGGACACACTAGGATGGTAGAGATTATCGTAACCATCGGCGTTTATTCCAAAAAGTACATAATTTGCGGCAACGGGGCAGCAGGTTCAGCGGTGTTACGACTACCGTTCCGTTTACCTTGTAGCCCACCTCACGATATTCGAGGGTCATCCGCAAAGTAGCTAACACTATCGCCGTTAATTGTTCCGGTAAAGTAGTAGGAAGAGTCCAGAGATCCTCCTTCATAGTCATAAGTGAACTTGAACTGAGCAAAGGGCTTCTTGGTAGATCAGTGCGTTTTCTTCAACGGTGGTTTCACCGTCATCAAAGTTTAGTTCGGTTTCATCGTCGCACGATA
This sequence comes from uncultured Cytophagales bacterium, assembly GCA_963833215.1. Classification (GTDB taxonomy): domain Bacteria; phylum Bacteroidota; class Bacteroidia; order Cytophagales; family Cyclobacteriaceae; genus Tunicatimonas. The sequence goes on from CAWHXE010000017.1 coordinate 161,487, forward strand.
ACAACATTAAAGCAAGACAGGCGGGCACCAAAAATAGTCGTTTCATGACACATTAAAAGGTTGGGTTGAACAATCAAATCTAGCAACAAAATGATGCTCTTTGCTTCCCCTCCTGGATTTATTTTTTAGCTCCAGCGTGCTGGTTTTCAAACACTTGCAAGGGGGCATTATTCTTACTAACCAACAACAAATTTGCGCCCAATTTTTCAATGTCCCGCACCTCGCCACGCACAAAAAACCCGGACCTTTTCACCACCGCAAACTGCCCCGTTTCGTCGCCTTCCAGCAAAAGTCCGTAGCTGGCGTCGTAGATGCCAATTTCCGGTTTGGAGCGGTAAAAATTGCCTCCCATTAGCAAATCTACGTGACCATCTTGGTTAAAATCATCGGCCAGGATGCTGTAAACGGGTGATAACTGCGCCTCGATCGGTAGGGGCTGAACCGTGAACCGCCCGTTGCCCTGGTTGATGAGCGCCACGCTTTCGGTGGTGCTCACTTCCCAGCGAACGGTGTTGCTTCGCTGCTCCGGGGTGAAAAGATCCTCCACGGTTTGCCCCTGATAGGCATCGTAGCGCAGGTACTGCTTCTTGAGCGACGGAACTTGCTTTACCAAGTCATTGCGTAGCGTCAGCGGGTACAGGGTGTCGTGCTGAAACATGCTGACAATTTGTTCGGCCTTGCCGTTGCGGTCAAAGTCGTTCACGTGCATGGTGAGCGGCTGCTCGGGCGAGGCTTTCAGGCGGGTGTTGCGCCCCAGATTGCCCGCCACCACATCAAGGTCGCCATCGCCGTCCAGGTCGGCCGTCTCCAGGCAATTCCAGAAGCCAGCGGTTTGAGCAAGCCCGGCCGCTGAGGTTCTATCAACAAAGCTCCCTTCCTGGTTCTCAAATACCCGCACCGCCATCCAATCTCCGGCAATGATCAGGTCCTGATCCTGGTCCTGGTCGTAATCTGCCCACTGCGCGCTGGTGATCATACCAATGTCCGTCAGGGCGGGCGCGACCTGCTCCGTCACATTTTGGAAATTTCCTTTCCCATCGTTTCGTAAAATATAGCCATTCGTCGGCACGCCGTACAAAAACGGACGAAGCCGCAGGCCGACGAACAAGTCCTGGTCACCGTCGCCGTCGTAGTCGGCAGCGCGGACGCAGGCGGTGCTTTCGAAGCGGGAAGTGGGCAGCAACTGATCGGATTTGGTGAAGTTGCCCTGCCCGTCGTTGCGGTACAACCGGTCGAGCAGCGCCGACGAACTGCTGGGAAACTCACTGCCCCCGCTGGCCACGTACAAATCCTGATCCCCATCACCATCGGCATCCAAGAACAGCGCGTCGGTGTCTTCGCTTATTTGATCCTTGGCGAAAACCTCCTGGTTGGCACTTTTGAATTGTCCGCTGGATTGCTGCACAAACAGGGCTCCGGGCTGGTCTTTGGCTCCACCCACGAAGAAGTCGTCCCGCCCGTCGCCGTTGACGTCGGCGATGGCCAGTTTGGGCCCTTCGGCCGACAGCATATGAAAAAGCAGCGGATCGCGGTTGAAGTCCGAGAAATCATTTTCCTGGTGGCGGTAGTCCACTCCTACCAAATCAGTCACGTCCTGAAACCAAGGAATAGAAGCAGGCTTGGCTAGCCAAGTAGCATTTTTGCTTGGTGTACCAGCCTTATCTTGCGCTAATTCCAGTAATTGATTACTTTCAATGTTCTCAAGCGTCGTCAGCCGTCCGTCGGGCCACTGCACGCGCAGCGAATCTACGGTAGAAGCTTCGCCCAGTCCAAACACCAGTTTGGTGTCTACCGTCGACTCAAATCCGCGCATGGGAGCAAGCTCCTGATAATACGTCTTCCCCAAATGCCACAGCGTTACCTGCGCTCCCAGCGCAAACGTATTTTTCCCTTCTCCCTTTAGCTTCACGCTCAGGTAATGGTTGCCGGGCAGCAGAGTATCGGTTTCATTGCGGTAGACAAACGGGGGCATGTTCACGTTGTTGACCACCAGGTCCAGGTCGCCGTCGTTGTCCAGATCACCGTAGGCCGAGCCGTTGGAGTGGCTGGGTTGTCCCAATCCCCACTCCTGGGCCTTGTTGACAAACGTAAAATTTCCTTGGTTGGCAAAGGCGTAGTTGGCAATTTTTTCTGACGGAATGGAATCGATGAGTTGCTGGATCACGGCGTTCTCGCGACTCAAAATGGCCCGCACGGTGCTCGGGTCGCCCATAAACTGAATGTAGTCCTGATCGAGCAGATCTTTGTAGATGCCGTTGGCCACAAAGATATCCGGGTCACCGTTATTATCCAGATCAGCCATCAGCGCGCCCCAGCTCCAGTCGGTGGCGTGCACTCCGGCGAGTCGCCCTATTTCCCGAAACACCGTCTGAGTAAGGCTATCGGTGGTGGCTAGTGGTGTGCTGAGTTGCAGCACGTTGCGGGCAAACTGCTGGTGGTAGCCGTTCTTCACGTTCATCCGGTACTTGTCCCAGGTCTCGAAAGCCGCTTTGGTTTTGTAGCGTCGTTCAGAATCGGGCAGCATTTCGGTGACGAAGATATCAGGATAACCGTCGTGGTTGATATCGGCCATATCGGCCCCCATCGAGCCCAGGCTAATCTCTGGCATCATGGTTTCTAAAGATTCGGTAAAGGCGCCATTTTGGTTGTTCAGGTAGAGATAATCGCGCTCAAAAAAGTCGTTTGATACGTAGATGTCTTGCCATCCGTCGCGGTCCACGTCGCCGATGGTGACTCCCAAGCCGAAACCAATAGCGCTGCCGTAGATCCCCGCCGCTTCGCTCACATCGGTGAAGTGACCGTTGTCGTTGCGGTACAGTTTGTTTCCTCCCTGCGGATCGCGGGTCTCTCGCTGTCCGGGCCGCAGGTCGTAGCCTCCTACCGAGCGAAACGAGTTGTTGAGCAAATACATGTCTAGATCCCCATCGCGGTCGTAGTCAAAAAAGGCGGCGTGGGTCGACAGCCCTTGGTCGGCGATACCGTACTCCTTAGCTCGCTCGGTAAAAGTTACTACTCCGGTAGACGAAGGGTTAGCGTTATTAATAAACAGTTCGTTGTGACGGTTCTCGCCATCGGGACTTCCCGACTTGCACACGTAGATGTCGATCCAACCGTCGCCGTTCACGTCGGCCAAGCTCACTCCGGTAGACCATACTCCGGCGCTACCAACTTCAGCCGACGCGGTAATGTCCTTGAAGCGAAAGTCTCCTTGGTTGAGGTAAAGCTTATTGTCAACCAGGTTGCCGCAGAAGAACACGTCGGTTAGTCCGTCGTTGTTTACGTCAGCCAAGCCCACCCCGCCACCGTTGTAAAAATTGCGGTAGGTATAAACATTAAATTCTTCGTCGTATTCAAGTTGATTGCTAAATTCAATGCCGGTGTGAGCAGTAGGCAGCGAAGTGAACAGGCGACCCACCTTGATAATCGGTGGGCTGGGGCTACTGCAACGGAAACCCAGCAGGAGCGCCCCTATCAGAAAAAGTACGACACGAAGGAAGTAGTTGAAAAGCAATTGGCAAATGTATTTAACAGAAGGAAGAAGGGTGTGCGTCTGCTTCACCTTTACGAAATACGCACAGAAGCAAAAAAAGCGGGGTAGAGTTATCTATCCCGCTTTTTTGTAGGCGTTACATCAATGAAGGCTTGATGTTTTACTCTTCTCTGATCTCGAATAGTATTGGTTCAACCACCGTGGTGGTGTTCCCCGCTAAGTCGGTAGGAGCAGCCACCGAAACCAGTGCTACGTCGTCAGTATCCTCTGTAGGTTCGTAGCGATACGTCCAGTTAACTCCATCTAGCGTGCTCATCACGGCGTTATTCACGTACGTGGTATCCGCCGTAAGTGCATCGGCACTAACTATAGTAATGGTTACCGAATCTTGCGCCACGTAAAGCACTTCGTCAAACGTTGCGGTAAATGTAACCGACCGGCTGGGGGTGGTAGGAGTGCGTGAGGCCTCCAGTCTACCGGTAGCCGGAGTGTTGTCCGTCTGGTATAGATTGAAAACTGACTCTACGGTGTCTCGTTGAGCACCGAAGAAAGCGTTAGAAACTGCTCCCGTCACCCTAATCTCATCAGTGCCGTTGCCCGTTCCGGCGGTGTAGCCCACGCGAAAGTTACGCTCATCAATGCGCTCTACTGCCGTGATCGCTCCCCCTTGGGTGTCAGCGCTAGCTACAAACGTGACCGTAGGAGGGGTTTCGATATCTTTGTTGAAGCTAATTACTGCATTTTGGGTACCCCCTTGCGCTAAGGCTGTATCTTCTAAGACAACCGTAGGAGTCGGCAGGGTAGGCTCCACCGCAATAGACCGCACTTCGGTCAATCCTCGGGCAGCTACGGTGAGATTGCCGCTACTGGCAGCGCTAAACGTGACCGTGACGGTGTCATTGCCCTGCCCCTCAAGGGTGGCTCCGGCGGGCACTTCCCACGTATAAGTTTCACCTTGATAGGGATTGGCAGAGTAGGTGATTGCTTCACCAGGGGCCACTTCATTAGGTCCGGTAATAACCAGATAGTACGGCTGATACGGCTCAACGCCCTCATCGTCTTCACAAGCGACTCCTAGCGTTAAAATGGTCAATCCGAGCAGAGCGGCCATCAGGTTTGATGGTAGGTATTTTTTCATTTTGTTAAATTATGAGTTTTATAAAGAGCCCCTTAACGTGATACGTTAAGAAGCTTTTTGCGGGCGATCAAATGTCAGTTGGATTTACTACTCAGCAGCATATCCGGGATTTTGCCTCAGGTTGCTGTTAGAGTTCAACTGATCAAAAGGGATCGGGAATAACGTCACGTAATCCGGAGTTGAATTCTTGAACTTCCAGGGAGACGTATATTGTCCGAAACGGATCAGATCCTGACGACGGTACGCTTCGGCAAACATCTCACGCCCCCGCTCAGCGAGCAATAGGTCAGCGGTAAGGCGGTCTACCGGAGCTACTTCGGCACGCTCGCGAATTTGGTTAACCAACGCCAGAGCTTCTCCCCCGGTACTCCCTAATCGGAACAAGGCTTCGGCTTTCATCAGCAGGATGTCACCGTATCGGAAGATAGGAAAATCGTTGTCTAGATCAGGAGTAGCACCCAGCGCAAACTCGTATTTGCCTATCCGAGCACCCGCATCGCGACGCGCGTTAGGAGCCAACTGGTTCACCTCCGGCGTGAAGATGATCGGCGCATTGTTCGCTCCCGGGTCGGTCATAAGCTCGCCGCTGGAGTTGAACTGAGGACCTACAATCAGATTTGCTTTGCGCACGTCATCGTCCTCATATGACTCGTAGAACTCCTGTAACGAGCAGAATCCGTTCCACGGTTGGGCCGTGAGATTGTAGGTATTCTGGTTCGCGTAGTGCAACGTGCGCATGTGCACATTGTGTCCGGGAGCAAACTGCGGATCGTAGGGTACCGCGAAGATGTTCTCCCGCGAATCCTGATTTTCAGTATCAAAGTTAGCGAAGTAGTTATTCTCCAGCGAGTACTGTCCCGAGTTGATAATCGCATCGATCTCAGTGATAGCATCCTGCCAGCGAGCCGTTCCGGTGTATACTTCGGCGTTAAGATACAGCTTCGCCAGGATGGAATGCGCGGCCCACTGGGTCAGGCGCCCGTAGTTATTTAGGCTAACTTCAGCATCTAACAGCGCCAGGTTATCCTTAACGCTTGTTTCTACAAACTCAAAAACTTCCAAGCGCGTGTTGTTGGCTGGGGCAAAGTCAGCGGGTACGGTAAAGCGATCCACGATAGGAACGTTACCGTAGGTATCCAACAACATATAGTAGTAAAAGCCCCGTAGCACCTTTAGTTCGGCGATAAACTTTTCTGAGCCCGCTAAGCCGTCAGCCGCTTCCTCAAAAGTTTCAATTACCCGATTACAGGCATTAACGCCCTGAAAAGCAAGGTTCCAACCCCCGCTCATTGCGGGAGTTCGGCTGTTATACTGTTGGGTATGCAATTGTGCCCAAGCACCATTGTCGAACCAGTCGGCCCCGCGCTGCGGCACAATCATCTCATCGCTGGGCACTTCTTGTAGGATAAACCAACCATCTCCGGCAATGCCGTACAGGTTGGTATAGGCTGCCCCTAGCGTTGAAATAAACTCTTCTTCGGTGTTGAAGAAAGTATCCGTAGTCACGTCGCTAAACAGCTCTTCTTCCAGATCAGTACAACCCAGACTGCTTACAAGAACTCCGGTGATCAATAAAATCTTACTATATAATCGTTTCATAAGTGTTTGTTTTTAGAATTACAATCCAACATTCAGCCCGACCGTAAAAGTTCGGTTCAAGAAGTAAGTGTCGCGTCGCTCAATACCGGGCGCTAGCTGATTACCTCCGTCATCGAAGCGAACCTCAGGGTCAACTCCGCTGTAATTGGTGATAGTGAATAAATTTTGCGCCGCTACGTACACCCGTACTTGTGACAAAAACTCTACATTCTCTACGTTGAAGTTATAGCCTAACGTGGCGTTGTCCAGTCGCAAGAAAGAAGCATCTTCCACGTGGTAGCTAGAGAAGCGCGCATCTTCGGTTAAGAACCGCGCGTCGCCTTCGGTGGCTGACTTAAGGATATTATACGAGTTGATCACCTTGGGCACTTCGTAAAAAGCGCGGAAGGTATTGACCAAATCGTGACCGAAAGAACCACGGATAAAAAAGTTCAAATCCCAAGAACCGTAGCTAAAAGTATTGTTTAGCCCTAAGGTGAAGTCGGGAAGTCCGTTTCCGATTACGGTTTCATCATTGCCATCAATGGCATCATCCCCGTTCAGGTCTTCAAAGATCCACCGACCTTCTTCGCTAATACCTACGTACCTAGGGCCGTAGATTTGTCCCAAAGGTTCGCCTTCTTTCACCCGAATCAGGTTGGTAGCGTTGAGCCCCGGAGCTCCTAGGTTAGCAATAAGTATCTGATCACCGAAGTCAAACTCATCGGAAGATAGCGAGACAAGCTGCGTACGGTTCAGCGCAAAGTTGAAACCGGCTGAATAGTTGAATCCGTCCCCGCGCACCAAATCACCATCTAAGGTAACTTCTACTCCCCGGTTGTTCAACTCACCCAAGTTTAGCAGTGAGTTGGGAAACTGGTTCGGGGGAACTGGAACCGGCACGTTGTAGATCAAGTCAGTGGTAGTCCGATTATACACATCAACCGAACCATTGATACGGTAATTGAGTATTGAGAAGTCAATTCCGACGTTGATCTCGCCTTTTCTCTCCCACTTCAGGTCAGGGTTAGGGTTGCTACCCGGTCCGTAGGGCTGAATATAGTTGCCGTTGTAAAAGAATCGTCCTCCCAGAGGAGACAGACGAGCCAGCGATACGTAGTTTTGGTCGGGCAAGCTACCGGTGATACCGTAGCCAACGCGAAACTTCAACTCATCTACCTGCGGAATTGACGCTAAGTTAGCAATGTTTACCCCGGCACTAGCGGCAGGGAACCACGCCCACTTGTTGTTTGCTCCAAATTTGGAAGAGCCCTCGCGGCGCACCACACCTTGCACGTAGAACAGGTCATTGTAGTTAAAGTTGACCCGAGCAAAACCGGCAATCAATGTGCTGGATTGTTTGCCACTTCCAAACTGGGGGTTGATGTTTCGCGCTAAATCTTCTGAAGCTCCGATATTATTATAAGTAAACTGATCGGTGAGAAAGTTACCAGCAGATACGCTGAAACTCTCGTCAGTTAAGTACTGATAAGAATATCCCAATAGTGCCTCAATACTGCTGTTGCTTCCTACTTCCTTATCTAAATTAAGTGTAGCCTCAAACAGTTGGTTAAGTTCTTCGCGCATGGCTCTAAGGGCCTGTCCGTTAGAGTTTAATCCTCCCGCATAGTCATCTTTCGGAGCATAGAAGTTGACTTGCGTGTTATCGCGCTGCGTACTGTAAAAAGCACTCGCCTGTAGTCCTTCAATCAGTTCAAACCCAACCCGGAAATTACTGGTGATGTTCCGTTCGATTCCGTCAAAGCTTTGTTGCTCCACGATGGCTCGGGGGTTATTGTAATTAAACGATCCGGGCGCTTGGTAAAATCCACCAAAAGATTGGTCTTCCTGAAAAACCGGAGCGGTAGGATTGTAAATGGTAGCAAACCGGAAGGCGGGATTACCATTATTTAAGCCTATATCACTTACGGGCGGCTGATCAAATCCTCCCAAGTTACGGTTGGTAATACCTAAAATTACATCAAAGGTCAAGCGATCGCCAAGGGCCTTCTGACGAAGGTTCAAGCGGCTATTAAGCTGGTCAAAGCCCGAGTTCTTACCCAACGCTTCAATATCCCGGTAATTTAGGGCTACCCGGTAGGTGGTTTTCTCCGTTCCGCCGGATAATGCAAGGTTGTGCACGTGGCTAATTGGCGTCTGCGTTACTTCATCAAACCAATCGGTAGAAGACCCCAAATCAAGGGCAGGATTGCTAAACGCAAAGTTCGGATCATTCACCAGCTGGCGATACTCACTAGCGGTGAGCATATCCACCTGACTGCCAATAACGTCAGTAGCTACGTAGCCATTGTAAGTAATTTTAGGCTCTCCAGCCGCTCCACTTTTGGTCGTTACTAGAATTACCCCATTGGTAGCACGGGTTCCGTAGATTGCCGCCGCTGAACCATCTTTCAATACGTCAATAGAAGCAATGTCACTCGGGTCAACGCTGTTCAGGTCAGCACCGGGCACACCATCAATAATAATCAGCGGTGAGGTGCTTCCGCTGGCCGAAGAGGTTCCGCGCAAGCGAATATTAAAGTTACCCGAAGGGTCTCCGCCCGGCCGGGCAATTACTAGTCCGGCTACCTTGCCCTGAATCAACTGACTCGGGTTGTTTACGTTACCGCCGTTGAAGTCTTCGGCCTTTACACTGGTCACGGCGCTGGTGATCTCTTTCTTCTCCTGCGTACCGTAGCCGATAACCACGATTTCGTCCAGCGCTTTGATATCTTCCGCTAGGTTAATATCAATAGAAGATTGATTGCCAATCTCCACTTCCTGGCTGGCGTAACCAATAGAAGTAAACACCAACGTTCCTCCCGCTTCGGGGACCGACAGGCGATAGTTACCGTCTAGGTCGGTGACGGTACCCGTGGAAGTTCCTTTTAAAAGTACGTTGACCCCTGGCAGGGCTCCTTCCGCATCTGAGGCAACGGTGCCCGTCACGGTTTTTTCCTGGGCATAGAGCACTCCGGTAAGCAGCATGAAGCTCGCTGCTAGCCAAAAGCCCTTCATTTTTGTAAAATAGTTCATAAGCAATAGATTAAGTGTGATGGTGAATGGTAGTACGCTAACCAGAAAAGAAGAACTCAGTTTTGGCTATCACTACTAATTTTAGAAAACAAAGGCAAAAATACGTACAAATAGTGAAGGAACAATAATATTTAGCAGTAAAGAGAATACGCTAGTCAAATTGCTTACTTCATAAAAAAACGTCAAGTTTGCTATTTGTATGACAAATTAAATTCGGTTCGCACGCATTCTTAGGTAGAAAAAGATCGTTTTATTACATTAATTTGAATCTGGCTACATTATCATACGATGGTAATGATGCCGACATTCTGGGTTTATTCAGGGTGTGTTTTTAACATTTCACAAAGTTATGGAACAGGGAACCGGCAGCAACCGGAGGCGTTATACCAACAATTAGAAAACTGCGTCATGAAAAAAGTTTTACCGCTGTTAGTACTGCTCACGCTGGGAGGCGTTGTCGTCTACACCTTGCTGGGCGGAGAAAGTGAAACAGCTTATGGCGAGCGCATCACCGAAGAGCGGCAACGCACCGAGCGCTTCATGAAGGCCTCTCCCGAATCGCCCTTCGCCCCGGATAGTATCGAGTTTACAGGACTGTCGTACTTTGACCCCGACCCCACCTACCGGGTACAGGCTCGCCTGGAGCGGGTCACTGATCAGAAACTGCTGGTGCTGCCCACCACCACCGGGCAGGAAGAGAAGTACATTCGCTACGGCTACGCTACTTTTAAACTGAAGGGACAACTACAGCGCCTGTTGGTGCTGGAACCGTTCGAGCAGCCTGCCCCGCTGTTTGTGGCCTTTGCCGACGACACCAGCGGCGACACCACCTACGGCGGCGGACGCTATCTCAACGTGGAAAAACCCAGCCGGGCCGGAGCCAAGTCGCTGAAACTGGACTTCAACCAGGCCTACAATCCCTACTGCGCCTACAATGGCACGTTCAGTTGTCCGCTGCCCCCGAAGGAGAACGTGCTAACGGTGGCGGTAGAGGCGGGGGAGAAAATCCCATAACCATGTAGGGCCAGATTGCAATCTGGCCCTACATGGTTATGGGAAATACCGGTAGATATCCTTGCGATGCAATACCCTTTCGAAAACCATCGCTTCATCTTCGTGCCGAATGCCTACCCGGTAGTCACCAAACCTAATGCGGTAATATATCTGATACCCCTGAAGCTTTTTGATTCCTTTGATTTCCTCGATCAGTGTAATACGCTCACTTTCTACGAAAACAAGTTGCTCAATCTTTTGCTGTTGATCAGCGGGAAGCTTTGCTAAGTCTTTAAGAAACTTTCGGTTGACCGTTATATTCACTGTTCTGCCTTACTTATTTGATCGTAGTAAGTCTTGGCTTCGGCTTTGACCGTTATATTCACTGTTCTGCCTTACTTATTTGATCGTAGTAAGTCTTGGCTTCTGCCAGTGTTAGATTGTCAGCAGGATCATTTTCTTCCATGATCTTCCCTAGTGCGTAGTCTTCCAGTAACTGCTCTATTTTTTCAAAATCAGCAATATCGATCTGCACAGCAACTTTTTGCTCATGCTCGTTAACAATGTACTTCTTCTTAATTGCTTCCATTTTTGTATGTTCATCAGGGGCGTGACGCCATCGGTAAAGACGCCATGCGCGTCTTTACCGGTTGCCCACCGACCGTTCCTGCTTTTTCTTCTTGCCTGACACCTGCTGCATAGGGTTTTCTCCCGAGGTACCCCGCCCTTCCTTGCTTCTCTTTGAAAACCTCGAAACGCGTGGGCACATCACGCTTGGGATAATAGTTGTTGCCCTCGTCGGTGTCGGCTGTCTCGCGGTAGGGGTCTACCACCAACTGCGCTACTTTTTTGTCCTTTACGAACACCTTGGTGGCTTCTTCAGCGTTCATCCGCCAGATTTCGGCCGGAATCCGCTCAATTTCGGTGCTGCCGTCCTCGTAGGTCCAGCCCAGAATAATGGGCATCACCAGCCCGCCCACGTTGGCAAACGATACTTCGTAAAAGTGTTTGCCCGACGCCACCAGCGCGCGCTCTTTCTCATCCAGCCCCGCCACAAACTCTTCGTACGCCTGCGTATCCTTCTGCTGAACCGCAAACGGGTCGTACCTATTATAAAAGTCCAGCAGACTCGGGTCGGCCTCGATGGCGGTGGTGGCAACGTCTTTTTGGTTGTACACCTGGCTGATGTGCTTTTCTTCTTCTTCGTACTGCCGCCGGGCAATGGGGTTTTCTACCTCCGGATTCTTGGTGTTGATCTGGTAGTACTTCACCTGGTCAATGCTGATGTCAACGTGATCAACCGAGTAGAACCAACCGCGCCAGAACCAGTCCAGATCGGTGCCCGAGGCGTCTTCCATGGTGCGAAACAAGTCGGCCGGTTCGGGATGCTTGAAGGCCCAGCGCTCGGCGTAGGTCTTGAAGGCGTAGTCGAACAGTTCGCGGCCCATCACCGTTTCGCGCAGGATGTTGAGCGCCGTAGCGGGCTTGGCGTAGGCATTGGCCCCGAACTGCTGAATCTGCTCGGAGTTGGTCATAATCGGACTGATCTGCGACTTGTCGCCCCGCATATAGGGCACAATCTTGAAGGCCGGTCCGCGCCGCGAGGGGTAGTTGCGGTCCCACTCCTGCTCGGTGAGGTACTGCACAAAGGTGTTGAGTCCCTCGTCCATCCACGTCCACTGCCGCTCGTCGGAGTTCACGATCATAGGAAAGAAGTTGTGGCCCACCTCGTGGATGATCACGCCGATCATGCCGTACTTCACCCGGTCCGAGTAGGTGCCGTCGGCCGCGGGGCGGCCGTAGTTGAAGCAGATCATGGGGTACTCCATGCCGTTGGAGGCTTCTACGGAGATGGCTTTGGGATACGGATAGGGAATGGTGTACTTAGAGTACGTCCGCAGCGTGTGCGCCACCACCTCGGTGGAGTATTGCTCGTACAGGGGATTGGCTTCCTTGGGGTAATACGACATGGCCATCACGGTGCGCCCGTCGATGTCCACGCCCAGGGCGTCCCAGATGTACTTGCGCGAACTGCCGAAGGCGAAGTCCCGCACGCTGTCGGCGTGGTAGATCCAGGTTTTGGTGTCTTTGGCCCGCTGCTTTTCCTTGCGCTCGGCTTCGCCTGGCTCACGATGATCACCGGCTTGTCGGCCGTCTTGGATTGCTCGAGCAGGTCGCGCTGCGCGGTGGTGAGCACCGCTTCGGGGTTTTGCAGGGTGCCGGTAGAGGCCACAATGTGGTCGGCGGGCACGGTGATTTCCACTTCGTAGTTGCCGAAGGTTAGGGCAAACTCGCCCCGGCCCAGAAACTGCTTGTGCTGCCAGCCCTCGTGGTCGTCGTACACCGCCATGCGCGGAAACCACTGGGTGATGGTGTAGAGGATGTTGCCGTCGTCGGGAAACAACTCGTAGCCCCCGCGGTCGTCCATCAGGTTACGGTCGTTGATGTTGTAGTACCAGTCCACCGAAAATTCGTAGGTCTCGCCCGGTTGCAGCGGTTCAGGGAATGTCGACCCGCATCATGGTGCGGTTGATGGTGTAGGGAATCGAGTCTCCGTTGGCATCGGTGACGGACTGAATTTTGTGTCCGCCGTCGTAGTCGTAGCCCATGAGCGCTTCCACGTTGTCCACGTTCATCTTGTCGGAGATACTGTTGGTTTCCGTCTTGTAGGTGTCCGAATCCTTGGCCCGCATATTCTGATCGAGCTGCACCCACAGGTAGTCGAGCACGTCGGGCGACTGGTTGTAGTAGGTGATGGTTTCGGAGCCGGTGAGGCGCTGGGTGTCGTCGTTGATCTCGCACTTGATCTTGTAGTCGGCGCGCTGCTGCCAGTACTGATGGCCCGGAGCGCCCGAACCGGCTCGGTATACATTGGGCGTAGGCAGCAAAGCCGGGCCGAGCTGTTCAAACTTGTCGGTGGCCCGGTTAAGTGGATCTTGTGCGAACAAGGCGGTGCATGAAGCCAATAAGACTAAAAAGGCAAAAAGTGATTTCATAGGGTAGGATATTCTGATCGTAGTATAGGAATGAAGTGCAATATACGGTATTACGGGAAATAGCGGAATTGTTCAATTGCTCAATTGTTAAATTGTTCGGCGTTTCCGCAGTCAACGATTGAACAACTAAACAATCGAGCCTAACCCAACCCGGCGAATCTCTCCACCACCAACATCAGCGAGATACCGGCGATGGCCGAAGAAATCACCAGCTTCCAGTCGCGGCGCGACACTCCCAGCAAACCCACCACCACCGAGGCGCTCAGCAGAAAGATCAGCACAATCACCAACTGCCCCAGCTCCAAACCCAGGTTAAACGACAACAACGGGCCGACCAGCGACTGACTTTTACTGAGCAGACTGCGCAGGTAGTTGGAAAAGCCGAGTCCGTGGATGAGTCCGAAGACCAGGGCCAGGGCGTAGTTGAGCGGAGCCACCCGCGGCAACGCCGCCCCGCGCTTGCGCACGATGTTGCTCACCGCGGTGATAAAAATGGTAACCGGAATCAGAAACTCAACCAGTTCGGGGTCCAGGCGCACCAGCCGCAGCGTGGCCAGGGCCAGCGTGATGGAGTGCCCCAGGGTGAAGGCGGTCACCAGCAGCAGAATCTTGCGCCAGTCGCGCAGCAAGTACATCGCGCACAGTGCCACCACGAACAAAATGTGATCGTAGCCCCGAATGTCTAGAATGTGGGTAAGTCCTAACTGAAAATACAGCGAAAAAGTAGTCATTCGAGCGGAGCCATAAAAAGCGAAGGAACAAAACTAAGAAAAAAACGCGTTGGGTGGCAAAGTGGATGATTATACCGTAAATTACCTATATTCATCACGAAACTTAGTTGGTTTGCGCGAAGCACATTCACGGCAGACAACGGCTGGCCAACCGGGTTTTCTGTTCATGCGATGTCGATCTTATGCGCCTTGTCTACCCTGTCTGTTTGCTGATTGCCGGATGGCTGCTGTTCCCGCCGCCCACCCGGGCGCAATCGCACCACCGGGGATTTCAGATGACCAATCGGCGCACCAAGCGCGTCACCATTCCCTTTGAGCTGCACAGCAACCTGATTATTATCCCCGTCCGGGTGAACGACGGCGAAGATCTGAAGTTTATCCTCGACACCGGCGTGCGCACCGCCATCCTCACCGACCAGGGCTTCGTCGACGGCATTCCCGAGGCGGGCGACCGCATCATCACCCTGATGGGCGTGGGCGATCAGGGCGAGATCAGCGCCTACGTGAGCAGCGGCAACTCCTTCAACCTGCCCGAAGGGGTGGTGGCCAACGGCAATTCTATCCTCATCCTAAAGGATGATTACCTGCAACTGGACAGCTTCTTGGGCACGCGCATCCACGGCATCCTGGGTTACGAACTCTTCAGCCGGTTCGTGGTGGAGATCGACTATATGCGGCAGCAAATCGTGCTGCACCGTCCCGATAAGTTCCGGCCCCGGCGGTCGTTTCAGAAGATTCCCATTACCATCGAAGATACCAAACCCTACCTGCCGGGCGCGGTGCTGCAACTCAACGACAGCACCACCCTCACCACCAAGCTGATGATCGACACCGGCGCCAGCCACTCCCTGATGCTCAATCGGCAAAGCGACGCGCAGATCACCGTGCCCGAGCGCCACATCTCTGGCTACCTGGGCCGCGGCCTGAGCGGCGAAATCTACGGACAGATGGCCCGGGTGCCCCGCCTGACCATTGGCGACTACACCCTGAAGGAAGTAACTTCATCGTTTCCCGAGGCCAACGCCTTTATGGAAGCCGTGACCGAACGCACCGGCAACCAGGGCAACGTCGGCGGGTCGGTACTCAAGCGCTTCCGGGTAATTTTCGACTACGCCAACGGGGCAATGTATCTGAAGAAGAACCGGCTGTTTCGCACCCGCTTCGAGTACAACATGAGCGGCATGGAGCTGATGGCCACCGGCCCTTTCTTCACCACCCTAACCGTGAACAACACCGTTAAGGGCGCTCCGGCCCACCGGGCGGGCATCCAGAAGGGCGATATGATTTTGTCAATAAACGGCAAGTACCCGCCCGAACTCACCCTGGCCATGTTCAACCAGATGATGAGTCTGAAGCCCGGCAAGAAAATCCGCCTTAAGATCTTCCGCGGCGGCCTGGTCTTCAAAAAGAGTTTCCGGTTAGAGCGGATTCTTTAGCTTCTGGTCTATGAATGACAAAACTGCAATGGCAGCCTTTGCGTACTACTTGAAGAAATGAATCCGATACATTAAACTTTATTCTGATAATTATTTACCCGGAGGTTCGTGTCGACACGAACCTTAGGGATTTATCAGAACAACCTCTATTTTTTACTAAAACTATGGACAACTACGACCATTCAGGGCGTGAAGATGATATTGAGGACTTTATGAGTAATCATGCGTGGCCCGACGAAAGGAAGTCTGTCTTTGATATGGAAGGTGAAGGAAGCGCTTCACCCACTTACTGCTCATTGGATTATCTAAAACTTTGGTTCGATGAGGATAGAATCGCGCAGGCTTTCAGAAGAGCAGGTGACTGCATTGTGAATAGTTTAGAAGCAGGGGATAGCTATGGTCACCCCGACGAACTTTTCATGCCGGTAGCTTATATGTATCGCCACGCATTAGAAGTAAAGTTAAAGCACCTTATACGCCTTGCTTCAGACCAGAATTTGACTGGGAAGTACAACGCAGAAATCCTCAAGAGTCACGGGTTAAAAAAGCTTTGGAAGCAGACCAAGCATGTATTAATTAAGATTTGGCCAAAAGAAGACAAAACACCTTTAAATAATGTTGAAACTCTCGTTAATGATTTTGTCAAAATTGATGGTTCGGGCCAAGACTTGCGATACTCTCACAAGAGTATAGATATAAATAGCAAAACTAACGAGAACTACCCCAGCGGAGTTGATCTGAAAGAGCTCAAAGAAGCGCTTGCAGGTGTGTTTAACGTGCTAGGCGGATGTGTTGACATGCTGACAGACGAAAAGGCTCGGCTACAAGAAGGTAGGCATGGATAATAATAAACCATCTCGTGTATAAAGCCAGAGAGAAATGAAATCTACTACACCAAGACTAAGTAATACTCAGCGAGAAATTCTCAAAGTATTTCGGCACGAACTGACGGAAGAAGACCTTGTTAAGTTTCGCAAAACCATTGCTGACTTCTTTGCTAAAATATTGATGAACGAGGCCGACAAAGTTTGGGAACAGGAATGGAATGAGGACAAAGTCCAACAGATGCAGCATACTAAGAAGCTGTTTTAAAACTATGTTGAGCATTCAATCAATTACAAAAAATATGTACGCAAACTGTTATTCTGTTATGCAAACGGCTATTGCACGTGTAGTCAGAATAGTTTGAATGCGGCCTTTACGAGGTTTTAAAACAGCTTCTAAGATGAGAAGGCAGTTCTAATTAGGTCGTAGGATCGCTTCGCTTAACCTACGACCAGACCTGTGAGCACTACGAACAGTAAATTTCAAGCAGGATTCATAAACTATCAGTGCGCCTCCAGCCAGTTCTCCCCCACCCCGGTCTCCACTTCCATCGGCACGTCCAGCGGCAGCGCATCCACCATCAGTTCGCGCACCCGTTCGCGTAGCTGCATCCACCTCGTCGCGGTGGGCGTCGAACACCAGTTCATCGTGCACCTGCAGAATCATCCGCGATCGTAACTTTTCCTGCCGCATCCAGTCGGCCACCCGCACCATCGCGATCTTGATCATGTCGGCGGCGGTGCCCTGGATGGGCGCGTTGATGGCGTTGCGCTCGCTGTAGCCCCGCAGCGTAGGATTGCGCGAGTTGATGTCGCGCAGGTAGCGCTTGCGACCCAGCACCGTCTCCACAAAACCCTGCTCGCGGGCCTGCTGAATTACCCGATCCATGTATCCGCGGATGCTCGGAAACTGCTCAAAGTACGCTTTAATAATTTCCGACGCTTCGCCGCGCGGAATGCTCAGCCGCTGGGCCAGTCCGAACGACGACACCCCGTAGATGATGCCGAAGTTGGCGGTCTTGGCCTTGCGCCGCATCTCGGGCGTCACCTCGTCCAGTCCCACCTGAAACATCTTGCTGGCCGTGGTGGCGTGGATATCCTGCCCCTGCCGGAAGGCCTCGATCATGGTTTCGTCCTGGGCAAACGAAGCGATGATGCGCAGCTCCACCTGCGAGTAGTCGGCTGCCATCAACACGTAGTCGGCGCTGCGGGGCACAAAGGCTTTCCGAATCAGCCGCCCCTTCTCAGTGCGAATCGGAATGTTCTGCAGGTTAGGGTTGGTAGAGCTGAGTCGTCCGGTGGAGGTCACGGCCTGGTTGTACGAGGTATGGATGCGGCCGTCGTAGTCGCTCACCAGCTTGGGCAGCGCGTCTACGTAGGTGTTCTTAAGCTTCACCAGTTCGCGGTAGTCCAGGATGCGGCGGGCAATATCGTGCTCGGTGGATAGGTACGATAGGATAGCCTCGCCGGTGGCGTACTGTCCCGACTTGGTGCGCTTAGGTTTCTCCACCAGTTTCATCTGGTCGAAGAGCACTTCGCCCAGTTGCTTGGGCGAGCCGATGTTGAATTCGGTTTCGGCCAGTCGGAAAATATCTTGCTCAATCTCCTGGACGCTTCCTAATAACTCATCCGACAGTTCGTGCAGGGTTTCGGAATTGATGCTCACGCCCTCGTACTCCATATCGGCCAGCACCGGCACCAGCGGCATTTCCATGGTGTGGAACAAGCGGCTCATGGTTTCGTCCGGCTCCAGTTCTTTCTCAAAGACCTCTTTCAGTTGCAGCGTGACGTCGGCATCTTCTCCGGCGTACTCCGTCACTTCTTCGGGCGGCACGTCGCGCATGGTGCCCTGCCCCTTGCCCTTCTTGCCGATCAGGCTCTCGATCGGGACGGTTTCGTACTCCAAATACTTTTCGGCCATCGCGTCCATACCGTGCCCCGTTTCAGGATCGATCAGGTAGTGGGCAATCATGGTGTCGAAGGTTACCCCCGCCACCCGCAGGCCGTACTTGCGCAGCACCAGCAGGTCGTACTTCAGGTTCTGCCCGATCTTGCCGATAGATTCGTTTTCCAGCAGGGGTTTGAATTCATCCACCACCGCCTGCGCTTCGGTGGGGTCGGCGGGGACGGGCACGTAGTAGGCGGTGCCGGGTTCGTAGGCGAAGGCCAGCCCCACCAGTTGGGCTTCCAGGGCGTCGATGCGGTCGGTTTCGGTGTCGAAGCAGAAAGCAGGTTGCTGGCCCAGGGTTTGAATCAGCGTGGCGCGGGCGTCGGGGGTATCTACTAACTGATAATCGTGCGCGGTAGTGGTGATATCGGTGGTATTGCTGAAGGGCAGATCGTTGTGATCGGGCGCCAGCACCTCCCCGGCATCGAACAGGCCAATCTGGCTACTTCCCGAAGGTGCAGCCGGGGCCTCCTGCTCCAGCACCCGGCGAATAAGCGTCTTGAATTCCAGCTCCTCGAAGAGCGGGCGCAGGGCGGCATCGTTGGGCGGACCGTAGCGCAGCGCTTCTTCGTCGAAGGCAATGGGCACAGTAATGCAGATCGTCGCTAGCTCTTTCGACAAAATGCCCTGCGCACTGAACTCGATTACCTTTTCGCGCTGCTTGCCCTTGAGCTGGTCGGCGTTGGCAATGATGCTTTCTACCGAACCGAACTCCCGCAGCAGTTTGGAAGCAGTTTTGGCCCCGATGCCCGGAATACCCGGAATGTTATCCACCGCGTCGCCCTGCAAGCCCAGCACGTCGCGTACCTGATCCACCCGCTCGATGTTGAACTTCTCGCACACCTCCTTTTCTCCCAGAATATCCACGCTGTTGCCCATGAAGGCGGGCTTGTACAGAAAGATACAGTCTTCTACCAGCTGCCCGAAGTCCTTGTCGGGCGTCATCATGTAGGTGGTGAAGCCCCTTCCGGGCCGCTTGCTTGGCGATGGTACCGATAATATCGTCGGCCTCGTAGCCGTCGAGCTCCAGCACCGGCACGTTGAAGGCCCGCACAATATCTTTGATGATCGGAATGGCGGTGCGGATGTCCTCGGGCTGCGCTTCACGGTTGGCTTTGTAGGGTTCGTAGCGCTCGTGGCGAAAGGTGGGCACGCTGGTATCGAAGGCCACGGCGATGTGGGTAGGCTTTTCCTTGGTGATCACCTCGAACAGGGCGTTGGTGAAGCCCAGGGCCGCGCCGGTGTTTTCGCCCTTAGAATTGATGCGAGGATTCTTGCTAAAGGCAAAGTGCGCCCGGTAGATCAGCGCCATCGCATCGAGCAGAAACAGTTTCTTAGTAGGTTGACTCATAGCCGCCAAAGGTAAGGCAATTGCGAGAGAAAACAGAAACTGGAAATTAGAGATTTGCGGGAGGAAATAGAATACTCAGGAGTTCGGCCGCCGTTAATGAACAATAGGTTTCTCCTGGGTTTTCAGGTCATTGTTCGTCAGTGACAAAGCTTTCTCCAAATTTTTGGGCCGTCAAGGGCATTTACAGGCCTTCTTACTGGATAAAGATTTAGCGCTCAATACACTAGCGCTTAGTATCTCATCGTTCAGTATCCAGTATCTAAGTACTTACTCAAAATAAACTATAAATCGTCTAGGCGACCCCGTCATCCACCGTGGACGCGGTCTGGAATTTTTCTGTAGTGTAGTGTAAGAAAATGTCTGCCGCCATGGAATGGGAACCCCTTGATGCAGCGGCAAAAATTCATCGCTGAATTGAGGGGATTCCGGCTCTTCGCTATCGCTGCGGCCGGAATGACGTTCGATTTTTGTAGTTATTTTTGGTCGCTCACTTAATATCTCGCCACCTAGAAAGTTATCCAGGCGGCGGCCGCCAGTTACCAGCATCCAGCCACCAGCATCCAACTTGTCCCCTACCGATAGAATGCCTAGTTTTGCGCCACTTAAACCAGATAGTTCGCCGTTGATGCCGTTGCGTAGACTCACCCTTCTTTTACTCCTTATTACCTTTGCCTACGCTCCCGGAGCCGTGGCCCAGCAGATGAACCTGGCGCAGCAGGACCTGAGCAAGATTCGGGTCGACCAGCTCAGTGATGCCCAGATCGGGCAATACCTGGAGCGGGCCGAAGCGCAGGGCGTCACCGATCAACAGATCGAGTCGCAGGCCATTATCCGCGGCATGCCCAGCTCCGAGGTGAGCAAACTCATGACCCGCATCCGCCGCGTGCGGCAGACGGGCGGACGTACCAGCGAATCGTCCAACAACCGCCGCGGGGGTATGATGGCCGGGCAGGATACCAGCCAGTACTCGCAGCGCGACACCGAGCTGGATCTGATTAGTGAAGAAGAAAAAAAGATTTTTGGCTTTGAACTCTTCAACACCGAAGAGCTTAGCTTCGAGCCCAGCATGAACCTGGCTACGCCCCAGAACTACCAGGTGGGTCCGGGCGACGAACTATCCGTCAACATCTGGGGTGCCTCGCGCCAAAGCTACCCGCTGGAAGTGAACCGCGACGGCACCGTGACGCTCGACAACCTGGGGCCGGTCTACGTGAACGGCTTCACCCTCGACGAGGCCGAAAAAACCATTATCAACCGCCTCACCGAGATGTACGCGGGCTTGCGCGGCAGTCGCGAGCGACCGGCCAACACCTTTGCCGAGGTATCATTGGGGCAAGTGCGCAGCATCAAGGTCAACGTGGTCGGCGAAGTGCGCCGCCCCGGCACCTATACCGTATCATCGCTGTCCAGCGCCTTCAACCTGCTCTACCTGTCGGGTGGCCCCTCGCGCATCGGCTCCTTCCGCAACATCGAAATTGAGCGCGGCGGCGAAGTAATCGCTACGCTCGACGTGTATGATTACCTGGTCGGGCAGCGCAAGAACAACACAGTGTCGTTGCAGGATCAGGACATCATCCGGGTGGTGCCCTACGACACCCGCATCGAGCTGGTGGGCGAGGTGAAGCGCCCCGGCTACTACGAGATGAAGGAGCAGGAGGCGATGGCCGAAGCCATCCGCTTCGGCGGGGGCTTCAGCGACCAGGCCTACACGCACCGCCTGAAGGTGGCCCGCAAGACCTCCCGCGCCCGGCGCATCCTCGACGTGGCCGAAGACGAACTCACGTCAGTAATGCCTAAAAACGGTGATGTAGTGACGATTGATTCTATTCTGGATCGCTTTGAGAACCGGGTGGAGGTGCTGGGCGCGGTGTTTCGCCCCGGCGAGTACGCCCTCACGGAAGGATTAACCGTGGGCGAACTGGTGAAAAAGGCCGAGGGCCTGCGCGAAGACGCCTTCACCAGCCGGGCGCTGGTCTACCGCAAGGGGGATGACCTGTCGACCACCGTAAAGTCGGTTGATTTGCAGGGAGTGCTCACCGGACGCGCGGAAGATGTGTCGTTGCAACGGGAAGACGTGCTGCGGGTGTACTCAATCTTTGATCTGGAAGAAGAATACAGTATAAACATTGACGGGGAGGTACAGTCGCCCGGCGAGTTCCCTTATATGCGGGGCATGACGCTGGAAGATTTGATCGCCATGGCCGGTGGAGTGAGAGAATCGGCCTCGCGGGCGCGGGTGGAAGTGGCCCGCCGCATGAACGCCAGCGGGGCATCCGAAGAAGTGGAAGGCGATAATTTTCAGCAGGCCGAGACCTTCCAGTTTCGGGTAGACAAAGACTTGGCGCTGGGCGAGGCCGATGCCACCTTCACGCTGATGCCCTACGACCAGGTGTTTGTGCGGCGTTCGCCGGGTTACGAAGAGCAGCAGATGGTCTACGTGCGCGGCGAGGTGCAGTATCCCGGCACCTACGTGCTCAAGAACAAGAACGAGCGCATCTCGGACGTGGTGGCGCGGGCGGGGGGGCTCACTCCCTACGCCTACCAGCCCGGTGCTCAGCTGATTAGGCTGAATCCCGCTTTCTACGAAGAGTTGATTGTTAAGGAGGAGATTGTGCGCGATTCGCTACAGGCGCTTCGCTTCCAGCAGCGGCTCAACCGCCTGAATAACCAGGATAACCAGCGTTCATCGTCGGGACAAAACCAGAACAACAATAGCCAGAATTATGGCAACGCTTACGCTTACGAAGATGATCTGCTGTCGGATGAAGCGGTGGTGGTGCCCAAGTACAAAATGAAGGAGTCGGAGACGCAGCGCATTGGCATTGAACTGCAGACCATTCTGTCGCAGCCCAGATCGCGTTACGATCTACGCCTCATTGACGGCGACACGTTGGAGGTGCCACGCGAACTGGAAACCGTGAAGATGACCGGGCAGTTGTTGTACCCCATCTCGTCGCGCTACGACCAGAAGAAGAGTTTTAGAAATTATATCGCCGATGCCGGGGGATTCTCTGAAGACGCCGACCGCCGCAAGGCCTACGTGGTGTACGCCAACGGCTCAGCTGATCGCACGCGCAGCTTTCTGTTCTTCAAGAATTACCCGGAGGTGCGACCGGGGGCCGAGATCATCGTGCCCCAGCAGGCACAGCGACAGCGCATGACGGCCCAGGCGTGGGTAGGCATTGGCACGGGATTGGCTTCGCTGGCTTTCACCATCGCTCTGATTATGAACCAAATTCAGACGAACAACAACCAGTGAGTCAGCGACGTTATTGAAAACCGAAGAAAACGATATTGAACAAATTGAGGCCGCTACCCGGACGAAAGCTAATCCTGAGCCAGCGCACCAGCCAGCTACGTCTCGTCCGCCGGTGCCCGCTGCTGCTCCGCGTCTACTGTCTCAGTTGATGAAGACGAGATTGATCTGGCCGAGTTGGCCCGGCAACTGTGGGCCCGGCGGCGCGTGGTGTGGATTACCACCGCGGTGGTGTTTCTGATCGGTTTGCTGGTGGCCCTGGTGAGCCCGGAAGAATACGAAGCCAGCGTGGTGCTCATGCCGCAGTCGAGCGACGCGAGCGGCGGCATCGGATCGGGTTTGCTGCGGCAGTTCGGCGGCCTGGCCAGTCTGGGACTGGGCGGGGCCTCGGGAGGAAGCGGCGGAACACTGAGTCCCGATCTTTATCCGGAGATCACCCAGAGCACGCCCTTCTTTCTGGATATTATGGACGAAGAGATGTACTTCGCTACGCTGGACACGACGGTTAGCTTTACCCAGTACTTTGGAGAGATAGAACGTCCGGGGTTGCTAGATTATCTGAAAACGTATACCGTAGGCTTGCCCCGCTTGCTCATTAACCTACCAATTCGGTTTGTCAACCTCTTTCGCGATTCTCCAACCGCCCCTATTTTGGTGCAGTCTCCGACCGTAGACACTACGGCTACCGATACGCCCGTTGCGAGCACCGCTCCGGTTGACCGGCCAGCAGCGTTCGGTGATGGGCAAACTCAAGGGGCGCATCACCACCACCATTGAGGAGAACAACACGGTGAAGATTGCCGTAGAAATGCCCGATCCAATGGTGGCGGCCGAGGCCACCGATATGGCAACCGGCTACCTTACTAATTATATTCTGGAATACCGCACCGAGAAATCGCAGCAGGACTTACAATTCATCCAGGCGCAGCACGATGACAAGAAAGCCCGTTACGGATCTATTCAGCGGCGGCTAGCCCGCTTTCGCGACCGCAACATGAACATCATCTCCGAAACCGCCCTTATTGAGCAGGAGCAACTGGAAGCCGAAAACCAGCTCGCGCTGGGACTATACGAAAGCTTGGCGCAACAACTGGAGCAAGCCAAAATTAAGGTACAGGAAGAAACTCCGGTGTTCAAGGTGCTGGAACCGATCCAGGTGCCGCTGAGTCCGAGCAGTCCTAACCGTGAACTGATTCTAATCCTTTCGTTGTTTGTAGGCTTATTTCTAGGATTGGGGCTGGTGTTTCTACAAATCTTGTATAGCAACGTGAAGCAGAATTTTACCAGCCAGTAGTGCCAATGCAGCAAGACCAGACCATAGCGATCATCGGATTAGGCTACGTCGGACTGCCGCTGGCGGTGGCCTTCGGCAAGCAGTACTCCGTAGTGGGCTTCGATATCAACCGGCACCGCATTGAGCAGCTTCGGCAGGGCACGGATGCCACCTGCGAGGTGACCGCCGACGAGATGGCAGCCAGCACGGGATTGTCATACACGCACGATCCGCAGGACATTCGCGAGGCTAACATCTACATCGTCACGGTGCCCACGCCCATCGATCGTTACAAAAAGCCCGATCTGCGTCCGCTGTTCAGCGCCAGCCAAACCGTGGGGGATGTGCTCAAGCCGGGTGACACGGTGATCTACGAATCCACCGTGTACCCGGGCTGCACCGAAGAAGATTGCGTGCCGATCCTGGAAAAACACAGCGGTCTCACGTTCAATCAGGATTTCTACTGCGGCTACTCGCCCGAGCGCATCAACCCCGGCGACAAAGAGCACCGGGTGGAAACCATTAAGAAAGTAACCAGCGGCAGCACGCCCGAGGTGGCCGAACGGGTGGACCAACTCTACCGCAGCGTGATCACGGCCGGAACGCACCGGGCATCGTCGATCCGCGTGGCCGAAGCGGCCAAGGTGATCGAGAACGCCCAGCGCGACATCAACATCGCCTTTGCCAACGAGCTGGCGCTGATCTTTGATCGGATGAACATTGATACCCAGGAGGTGCTGGCTGCGGCGGGCACCAAGTGGAACTTCCTGCCCTTCCGGCCCGGACTGGTGGGCGGGCACTGCATTAGCGTCGATCCGTTTTATTTGACCTACAAGGCCGAAAGCGTGGGTTACCATCCGGAAGTAATTCTGGCGGGTCGTCGGATTAACGATAATATGGGTATCTTTGTGGCCAACAAGCTGGTGAAGCTGTTGTCGCACAAGGGCTGTAGCATTCACGGAGCCCGGGTGCTGGTGCTGGGCATCACCTTTAAGGAGAACTGTCCCGACATTCGCAACAGCCGGGTTATTGACATTATTCGTGAACTGCAGAGCTTCGGCATTCGGGTAGACGTTTACGATCCGCTGGCCGACCGTGACGAGGTGCAGGCCGAATACGGCTTGGCCTTGCTAGATGCTCCGCAATCGGACTACGACGGAGTGGTGCTGGCCGTAGGGCACCGCAACTTTCGAGGAATTAGACTGGACCCAGCTAAAGAAAGAGAATACGGCGGTGTACGATGTGAAGGGATTTTTGGATAAGTCGCTGATCGACGCTCGCTTATAAGGAAAGCAGATGAAAGAAAAAGTATTCATTACCGGCGCGGCTGGTTTTATTGGATTTCACTTGGCGCAGAAACTAGACGCGCTGGGCTACGCCGTGGTGGGGCTGGACAATCTGAACGATTACTACGACGTGGGCCTGAAGGAAGCCCGGCTGGCTAAATTGGAGTCGCTGGATAGTTTTTCGTTCCACCGCATGGAGCTGGAAGACAAGGAGCGTATTGACGCCCTGTTTGCGGCCGAGAAATTTGATTACGTGGTGAACCTGGCGGCGCAGGCCGGAGTGCGCTACTCGCTGGAAAACCCCTACGCCTACATCAACGCCAACGTGACGGGCTTTCTGAACATCCTGGAAGCCTGTCGGCACCACCCGGTGAAGCACTTGGTGTACGCCTCATCGAGCTCGGTCTACGGAGCCAACACCCAGATGCCCTTCTCTACGCACCATACGGTGGACCACCCGGTGTCGTTGTACGCCGCTACGAAGAAGTCGAACGAGTTGATGGCGCACACCTACTCGCATTTGTACAATATTCCCACCACCGGACTGCGCTTTTTCACGGTGTATGGCCCCTACGGTCGGCCCGATATGGCGCTGTTCCTGTTTACCAAGGCCATATTAGACGGACAGCCGATCAAGGTGTTCAACAACGGCGAGATGCGGCGCGACTTCACCTACGTGGACGATATTGTGGAGGGCGTGGCCCGCTTGTTGCCCCACGTGGCGACACCCGACCCACAGTGGAGCAGCGACGCTCCCGACCCGGCCAGCAGCTACGCGCCGTACCGCATTTATAACATTGGCAACAACAGTCCGGTGAAACTGCTGGACTTCGTGGAGGCCATTGAAGAAAGCTTGGGGAAGAAAGCCGAGAAAGAATTTATGCCCCTGCAAGACGGCGACGTGCCCGCTACCTACGCTGATGTGGAAGATTTGATGCAAGCGGTGGATTTTAAGCCTAGTACGGACTTAAAAGTGGGAGTGCAAAACTTTGTGGATTGGTATCGGGAGTATTACGGGGTCCGCGCATGAGTAAGACGATCATTGATGCCAACAAGAGTGCGCTGTCGCTGGACCTGAAAGAACTCTTTCAGTACAAAGACCTGTTTTATACCCTGGCGTACCGGGATTTCAAGGTGCGTTACGCGCAGACGTTTTTGGGATTGGCCTGGGGGTTTATTCAACCGGTGATGACGCTGGTGGTGTTCGGATTGCTGTTTGGGCAGGGATTGCAGGTTGATACGGGCGGGGTTCCCTACATTCTGTTTGCTGCCTGCGGGTTGGCGGGTTGGACGTACTTTTCAACCGTGATGGGAGAAGCAGGAAACTCAATTATTGGGGCGCAGGGTATGGTGCAAAAAATTTACTTTCCGCGACTGGTCATTCCCTTGTCCAAGGCAATGGTAGGACTCATTGATTTTGGGATTACGTTGGTCATCATATTGCTGGTAATGATTGCGTATCAGTATCTCCCGTCAATAAATATTGTGTTCTTGCCGCTATTCATGGTGATGGCCATCGTTTGTGCGTTGGGAGTAGGGATCTGGCTCAGTGCCCTGACGATTCGGTTCCGGGATTTTCAGCAGATTGTACCTTTTTTGGTACGGTTTGGTATGTTTTTCACTCCCGTAGCCTATCCGGCCGAGGTGGTGCTGCAACGCTTGCCGGAATGGGCAGCGGTCATTTATTACTTAAATCCCATTGCCGGAGTGGTAGAGGGATTTCGCTGGAGCATCGTGGGGGGCAATCCGCCTAGTCCGTATGCATACGTATCTTTTATTGTCGTTATTTTGTTGTTCATCAGCTCACTCTTTTACTTCAAGCGCGTAGAGAAAACCATTGCGGATATTGTATAGATAGCATGTCGGATATAGCCATACGGGTAGAGAATATTTCTAAGCGATACACCATCGGTAACACCAGCAGCGGTAGCCTGCGCGAAACCATCGCGGGTTTATTTAGCAAAAGCGGTTCGGGCCATACCGAAGAGTTCTACGCCCTTCGCGACGTGTCGTTTGAGGTGAAGCGCGGAGAGGCAATGGGTATCATTGGCAAAAACGGGGCGGGCAAAAGTACTTTGCTAAAAATCTTATCCCGCATTACTGAACCGACCAGCGGGCGAATAGAAATCGATGGACGGGTGTCTTCGTTGCTGGAAGTGGGCACTGGGTTTCACCCAGAGCTGACGGGTAGAGAAAACATTTTCTTGAACGGCACCATTCTCGGCATGTCTCGGGCGGAAGTAAAACGCAAGTTTGATGAAATTGTAGACTTTAGCGGAGTAGAAAAGTTTCTGGACACTCCGGTAAAGCGT
Source organism: uncultured Cytophagales bacterium (assembly GCA_963833215.1). Lineage (GTDB taxonomy): Bacteria > Bacteroidota > Bacteroidia > Cytophagales > Cyclobacteriaceae > Tunicatimonas. Next base: position 189,135 of record CAWHXE010000017.1, read on the forward strand.
TACTCATCGGGAATGACGGTGCGCTTAGCCTTTGCCGTAGCGGCCCATCTGGAACCGGAGATTTTGATCATTGATGAGGTGCTGGCGGTGGGCGATGCGGAGTTTCAGAAGAAATGCTTAGGAAAGATGGAAGACGTAGCGGGCGAGGGAAGAACGGTGATCTTTGTGAGTCATAATACGGGAGCGGTAGAAAGACTCTGTAGCAAAGGGGTATTGCTACAGAACGGGGCAATGGTTTCTTATGGAAACATCCAGGACATAATCAGTCTGTATTCTAAAGGCCAAAATTTATTGCCTAACAACTTACAGAATCGCACTGACAGATTAGGTGAGCGAGAGGTCATTTTCTCTAACGTTGAGTTTTTCGATAGTCACCATCGCTCTATTCAGCAGATTGGGTCAGGTAAGGATTTAACAGTCAGACTGCACTATCGATCTAAAAATTGAGACACATATTCAAATTGCCGAGTCAGCTTAGAGCTAGAAAGTAAAGGAAATGTTTTGTTGCGTCTTTCTACTGAAATGGTTGACGATGATCCTCTAACTTTGTATGAAGAGGGGCACATTGACTTTCTTATATCTAATTTACCATTAAGCAAAAGTCGCTATTATTTAAATTTGTTCTTGATGACTAACGGGGTGCCACAAGATTATATAGAGCACGCGGCAGAGATTGACGTGGAGGACGGGGATTTCTATGGATTTGGTAAAGATTACCCATTGTATCACGAAGGCAAAACTGTAATGATACCATTCTCGTGGCATGCTGCGTCGGCAGTTTCTTCGGAACTTAATAAAAGTCTGTAATAGCGTTAAATCATGAGGACTCCTCTTTTACTACTGATCTTTAATCGTCCTGACTTAACGAAGATAGTATTTGATCAAATAAAAAAGGCTCGCCCAGAGCGGCTATTTGTGGCAGCCGACGGACCTCGGAAAGACAAATCTGGCGAAGCTGAGAAGTGTAGTCAAGCCCGCCAAGCGGTTCTAGAGCATATCAACTGGAAATGCGAGGTTCAAGTCCTACTCAGAGAAGAAAACCTAGGGTGTAAAAAGGCGGTAAGCTCAGCGATTGATTGGTTTTTCTCTTCGGTGGATAAAGGTATCGTACTTGAAGATGACTGCTTGCCTAGTTTAAGCTTTTTTAAGTTTTGTACACAACTTCTGACTTACTACGAGCACAGTGACCAAGTAATGCATATTAGCGGCGACAATTTCCAAAAAGAGAATGTCGCGGGGAATGATTCGTACTATTTCTCAGTATACAACCACATCTGGGGTTGGGCTACTTGGCGCAGAGCCTGGCAAGCGTATGATGTGCATATGAGCGAATACGATCCTGAAGTCGTGAAGCGAACTCTTCAGCGGAAAAGCGAGCAGAAATACTGGCAAGAGTGCTTTGCTAAAGTAGCCTCGGGTCAAGTAGATACCTGGGATTATCAGTGGACGTACGCTATTTGGAAGAGCGGTGGGCTTTCTATACTTCCTTCGGTAAATCTAGTATCTAATATTGGATTTGGAGAAGAAGCAACCCATACTACTGCCAAAAATAGCACTGCGGCAAATTTGCCAACTCAGACTATCGGCCGGTTAGTGCACCCCAAGAAAATCAGAGTTAATAGGGAGGCTGATCAGTATACTTCTCTAAATTTTTTTATTGGACACAATGGTGCCCAGCGCAAAAGAGATAAACTGAAAAGATTTATTATGAGCAAGCTGTCTTTTTCATTTAGTAGAGATGGCAATCACTCTATCTAATAGCTTTGATCGTACCTATTATAGAATACGACATTAAAGATGAGAATAATTTTCGAAAGTTACACTACCAAGCGAAAAAGCCCAGTTAATCTAATCAAGAATGACCTATGGATTTTTGAGCATGAGCTCAGAAAAGATACAAACGAAACACATATAATTGAAGTCTCAAATGCATTCATTCTACGAGATTGGATTTCGAACTTCTTTATTACGAAGAGGTACATCCATTATAGTCAACTGCATGGTCTGTCAGTCAAGCTTTTGCTAATTAGAGGATCTCTTTCCTAAACTTGTACCTGGCGGAGTTCTCATCATTGACGATTACGGACATTGGCAGGGGTGCCGCAAGGCCGTAGATGAGTATTTCAAGAAGAATAACATACCAATTCTTTTAAGTAGAATAGATTATGCCGGAAGAATAGGAGTAAAACCTCACGTATAAAAAGCACTTTGTTGTCTCACTTAAATATTAATCCCAAGGATAAAATTACATGAACGTTAAAAGTCCGCTAACTGGTAGTAGTAACACAACTTGGTTGAAAAGTATAGCTATCTCTTATATTGAAGAACAGTACCGTAAACAGTGCGACATTGATGTATCACCCTTTTTTGAAGGATTGAAAGACATTTCTATCTATCGAGATAACGATACTGGCTACTGCTTCTTTCATCCTCTCACGGTGGCAGGAGACGATGAGTTCTATGAGAAGCTTCAGGAATTTGATTGGTACTACATGCCCTGGAAGTGGGAGCATCAGCAAGCCGCCACTTTACTTTCAAAAGGAATAAAAGTATTAGAAGTAGGGTGCGCTCAGGGAAGCTTCCTGAAGAAAATCGTCAATGCGTATCAGATAGAAGCTACCGGTTTGGAATTAAATAAAAGTGCGGCACAAAGAGCAAACAGTGCCGGACTCAACGTGCTCACTGAAACTATTCAGGATCATGCTCAGCGGCATGCTGATTCGTATGATTTGGTTTGCTCTTTTCAAGTAGTAGAGCACATTGCTGATATAAATTCCTTTCTGGAAGCACAAGTAAGGGTGTTAAAGCCGGGGGGGAAGCTAATCATCTCGGTGCCTAATAACAGAGGATTCTTGGGTAACGATAACAATAACTTCTTGAATATGCCTCCTCACCACATGGGATTGTGGGATGGAAATTCATTGAAAAACATCAGCAACATTTATGGCTTAACGCATCAAGGCAATTACTTTGAGCCTCTGCAAGAATACCACGTAGACTACTTTAAAAGCATTTCAATAAGTCGCCTCCCTCTAAACAATAATTCGCTTGTGACAAGGGTTTATCGCAAGATATTAAGTTATTCTCTTGCCGAGCGCCTTATCCTTCCTACTTTTAGCAAGGAGTTTAGAGCATTTACCATTCAGGCGGTGTATACCAAAAAGTAGCCATGCGATATCTTAACTTAGGGTGTGGAAGCCGTTTCCTAGATGGATGGACTAACGTAGATTTTGTCAGTACTGCCCCCGATGTTGTTGCCCATGACTTGACTACTGGCATTCCTTTTCCGGCCGACTCATACGATGTTATATACCACTCTCATGTGCTGGAACATTTTTCTAAGTTGAAAGCTATTACTTTCATAAATGAGTGCCATCGGGCGCTTAAATCAGGAGGAATCATACGAATAGTTGTACCAAATTTGGAGCAAATTGTTCGGGAGTATTTAACTAACCTTGAGCGAGCAAAAACCGGAGATGAGCAGGCCGCCCGCAATTACGAGTGGATTATGCTGGAACTTTACGATCAGGTAGTAAGAAACGTCTCTGGAGGGGAGATGGCAGCATATTGGGAAAAGAAAACAATAGAAAACGAAAGCTATTTGGTCAGTAGAATCGGCCATGAGTTCACCGACTACCGCAAGAACCTCCTTCGAAAAGAAGCCGTTCCGGTGCAGCAACCCAATCCTTCCCGCTGGAAGCAATATTTTGGTCTTACCCCTTACAAAAAACTGCTGATTCGCTACCTGGCGGGATATCCCCAAGCCAACCATGACCTGGAAGCCGGTCGCTTTAGAAATGGCGGAGAAATTCATCAGTGGATGTACGACGAATATTCATTGGGAACGTTGTTGAAAGGGGCTGGATTTGAGAATATTCAAAGGAAATCGGCTTACGAGAGCCAGATACCGCATTGGGAAGAACACATGGCACTAGACGTTGAGGATGGGAAAGTTCGGAAGCCAGACTCCCTGTTTTTAGAGGCTACGAAATGAGAGTGCTTCATGTGAACACTTATACCAGTGGCGGAGCAGCCAACGCTTGTATTGCGTTGCACCTCGGTTTGCTCGAGCAAGGAGTTGATTCCCATTTGCTTACGCTTCAACCCATTGCCCGTTCTCTCCCTCAGCATACAGTATTTCCTGCTAAAGAGTTTGTCTGGTATCAGAAGATTCAGAAACGCCTGACAAGTTTAATAAAAGAAAAAGAAAATCAACGTATCCGAGAATTTTGTGATACTGTCAATCAAGAAGCGGATTATTTTTCCTTCATTGACACGCCCTATGATATCATTCAATTAGAAATATACCGACAGGCTGACATCATTAATCTTCACTGGGTGGGTGATTTTTTAGACTGGCCTTCTTTTTTTGTTAATAGAAACGATAAAAGAATTGTATGGACGCTTCATGACATGTCTCCCTTTACCGGGGGCTATCATTACGCGAACGGATACACCGGTTACCAGCACGAAGATCAAAATTACCCTCCGGCAATCAGTACAAAGTTTCCTAAACTTGCTGCGGACTTACTAAAAAAGAAAAAGGAAATACTCAGAACATACGCTCGGCCCCTACAAATAGTGGCTCCGTCAAATTGGTTAAGCGAATCATCAGCGTCCAGTGCATTGTTTCAATGCTATCCGCACACTACCATTGCCAATAGTATCAACCACGCTGTCTTCAAACCTATTGACAAGACCGTCTGCCGGAAGATACTGAACCTCCCAGCGGAGGACATCTTACTGCTTTCGGTGAGTCATGATGTGAATAAACCTCGGAAGGGATTTAACATTTTATTAGATAGTTTTTCTCACCTTTCCTCGGAGACGAACATTACACTTTGTGCGGTAGGATCCGGTAATGAAGAAAACGATCAGTCTTTCAAATATTTGACCCTGGGTGAGTTGCGAGACCCACGCCTGATGGCAATCGCCTACAACGCGGCTGATGTCTTCGTTATTCCTTCGACGGAAGACAACCTGCCCAACACCATGCTGGAAGCCATTATGTGCGGAACTCCGGTAATCGGATTTTCAGTAGGGGGCATCAAAGATGCTATCATTAATGCATTGAATGGTTACCTTAGCGAGGAGATTACTCCCGAAGGCTTGGCAGAAGCAATTACTGCCTTTGTAGCCCGCCGCGCATCTTTCGACTCCGAAGTTATTCGGCAAGATGCTCTTGAGCGATATGCCCCCCCGGTGCAGGCAAGAAGATACACGGACTTGTACAACAAACTACTTAGCAATGATGAAGCAGTTTATTAAAGAAGCCCTAGCCGGGGTAGGTTACGAACTAAAGCGAAAGCCATCCTCTGCAACCCAAAACGAAAAACTGCATCTTGACACAATGAGCGAAGGGCTACAACGGGCGGCCACCTACGGTTCGCCATTTGGCACGATCCTAGACGTAGGGGCTGCCGCCGGTACCTGGACCGAAAAGGCAATCAGGATATGGCCCAACGCTAAGTATTTATTGTTTGAACCACTACACGAGCGACAGCCCGATCTTGTTCAGTTGCAGCGTAAGCACGAGAACACGGCCATTGAAATTGTACCCTCAGCCGTAGGTGAGGAGATAGGTGAAGTATCTTTTTCAGTGGCCGAAGACCTGGACGGGAGTGCGGTTGATGCCGATGCTATCAGCGATGCTACCCGTACGGTAAAAATGACTTCGTTAGACGCTATCGTACTCGAGCAAGGCCACCCGAAACCCTACCTGATCAAGTTGGACACGCACGGGTACGAAATTCCTATTCTGGAAGGAGCAAAACAAATACTTTCGCAGACTGACCTGCTAATTATTGAGGTTTATGGCCAACGCATAGCCAAAAGATCGCTGTTATTCTACGAATTGTGCGGTTATTTAGACCAACAAGGCTTTCGTCCGATAGATCTGGTCGATACCATGCGACGCCCGGCTGACTATACTTTTTGGCAGTGCGATCTATTCTTCGCTCCCAAATCGCACGCGTCTTTTTCGGATACCACCTATCACTAACATGTTCTCTCCAATTCGGGCGATAAATCAACAGATTAGCCTCCACTTCTTCAAGGTGCAGCGAGCCAGGCGATTCTATCACCGATACCTAACCGACTACGTAACTGAAAGTTTTGTTATAAATCCATCATTAACCCCCTACGTGAGGCAGCAGTTTGCTACTTGTCTAGAACATTACCAACTAGGAACTTATCTGGAAGAGTACGTAGTTGATTATTACCAACCCTGTGTTATAGAACCGCAGCAGGGCTGGGCCATTGATCCTGAAAACAGTACCCTAGTGTACGAATCCATCGGATCACAGAGTTGGGAAATGGCCCCGTTGCCTTCATATTTAAAGTACAAACTGCCGAATAAAGCCAAAGAATTTGATACGGTGATTTCACTGAACATGATCCGCAGTGGCTGGTTGAACTACTGGCACTTTATGCACGACATCCTGGGGCAACTGTTGCTCTTAGAAGAACACGGCTTAGCCAATTATCCGGTGGTTATTCCCCAGGGATTGGCCGAAAAGCAGTTCTTCAAGGATGCGGTACGAAGAAGTAACTTTCTGTCGTCGCGACAGTGGATTCCTCAGGATGGATTCTACGTGAAAGCGCGACGCGCACTGTTCGCGCAGCGAATGCCGCACGCCAGAGCTCATTTTGATGCTCTGTATTAAGTCCTAGAGGTTGAAAAAGAAAATCGGTCTGGAGCCAATAAAATCTTTCTAACGCGCCGCCCGCCCCGGGGCAGAACGCTTCGCAACTACGAAACGATTGAGCAAATAGCCCACTCATACGGATTTGCGATTGTAGATACGGACGAACTGAATCTGGATAAGCAAATCGCTCTTTTTGCCGGAGCTAGCCACGTGGTGGGGATTCATGGCGCAGGTTTATTGAATGTTTTGTTTCGGCACCCCGCCCCGCTTCATTTACTGGAGATTTTTCCGCGCTCTTACGTGCAAATACACTATTATTGGCTCTGCCAGCACTACGGATTTGCCTACGACGCGGTGAAAGGAGAAGATGGAGACAGCCACGGAGAGTTTTCTCTTGATCCAGCAATGTTTTCTCAGAAGCTTGACCAGATGTTAAGTGGTTGAATGCACACAATGAAACATCCAAAGATAAGTATTATAACTCCTTCGTTTAACCTGGCTGATTATCTGGAGCAAACCATCCAATCGGTAGTAAAGCAAAACTATCCTAATCTGGAGTATATCATTATTGACGGCGGTAGCACCGACCATTCGGTTGATATTATCAAAAGATACGAAAAGCATCTAACCCACTGGGTCAGTGAATCCGATCAAGGTTTATATTACGCTCTGCAAAAGGGTTTTGATCGAGCCACCGGCAATATCATGGGCTGGCTCAATGCCGACGATATGCTGCATCCTAATGCGTTATTCACCATCGCGCAGGCCTTTCAAGATCTTCCGGAGATGGATTGGTTGCAGGGTTATCCAACCGTTTTCGACAAAGCAGGAAGGGTGGTGTACCACCGTCCGCCGAGATTTTCCAAGTATGACTTCTGTCTAAAGAAGTATCACGACGGCCAGTTTATTCAGCAAGAATCCACGTATTGGCGGCGGAGCTTGTGGGAAAAAGCCGGTGGCTACATGTCGCAACAGTACCGGCTAGCCGGGGATTTTGAGTTATGGATGCGCTTTTTTAACCATGCTCCGCTTTACCCGACACTTGCACTCATTGGTGGCTTTCGAGCAAGAGGGGGGCAGCAGTTATCCTACCAACACCGCGAAAAGTATATGGAGGAAGCAGACGCTATCGTTGATGCTTATTATTTAGCCGTTTCTGAGAAGGACGAAAAAATTATTCGTAAACTAACCCGTTGGAAAAAAATTGCTCGTTTTATTCCCAAGGGCGACGTAATATTGCGTTACTCGTCGCCTTATCGGCGTCACGTGCGCCAACCAGGCTGGGTAAGTTATAATTTTGAGCAGGACAAATTTCAGTTGGTCTAAATTTGTTTCCAGCGTTCCAGATATCAACACGCATGATAAGAAAAGTGATTAAACGGCTTGTTCGTACATTTATACCCGCCGACTCTAACTTAGACTTTTGGATTTACACAAACTTCCGGTGGAAACCACCTAATGGTTCTATAGAAGAGGCCATAAACAAGTATTCAAAGAAAAACAAAGGCTTGTTTTTCATGCAAATTGGGTCTAACGACGGGCGATCCGGTGATCCGCTTTACAAATTTATTCGAAGAGACGCTTGGCAAGGAGTATTAATAGAACCAGTAGACTACGTATTTGAGCAGCTCAAGAAAAACTACCGCGGGTTGGTCACTAAAGGAATTACTTTTGAAAACGTAGCCATAGCCGCACATGACAGCTACCAAGACTTTTACTATTTCAAAGATTTCGTGCCCGACAAAAACAAGCCGGTCACCCTGAATCAACAGGGCTCTTTTAGTAAGGAGCACATCAATAGTGTTAGGACGCTTTTTCCGGAAGCAGAAGTTGCTGTCAAGAAAGTAAAATGCAAAACAGTTGCCTCAGTTTTGGCGGAGCACAATATTCTCCATTTAAACCTACTACACCTTGATACGGAAGGATATGACTTTGAAATCATTAAATCAATTGATCTTAACGAGGTGCGTCCTGATTTGATCTTGTATGAACACATTCACTTAAATGAGCAAGACGAAAGCGACTGTCAAAGCCTGTTAAGGGAACATCAGTACGCGATATTTAAGCCCAATGAAGGCTATGATACGCTAGCCTACCAGCCTCAAGCGGTGAGCTTGAGTTAGTAATACGCTGTACTCCTTAATGCATACCAAATGCCCCGGCCAACCATAAGCATTATCACCCCGACCTTCAACGCCGCAACCACCATTACGCGTTGCTTAGAAAGTGTGGCCCGGCAGACGTATCGGCCAATTGAGCACTGGATTATCGATGGACAGTCTACCGATGCAACCTTGTCAGTCGTTAAAGAATTTTCACGAAAGCACGATCACGTTCGCTACCTGTCAGAACCGGATCAAGGAGTTTATGATGCAATGAACAAGGGGGTTGGTTTGGTAAGTGGCGATTGGATTTACTTCTTAGGAGGAGACGACAGCTTCTATACAGACCATGTGCTCACCAAACTATTTAGCCAAGAAATCCATTCAGAACAGGATGTTCTATATGGTGACGTGTATAGCACCCGCTTCGGTGGCGTTTACGACGGGCCTTTTGATGAAGCCAAAATTTTTCATCAGAACATCTGTCACCAAGCGTTGTTTTTCCACAAAACGGTTTTCCTGGTTACTGGACTGTTTGACCTTCGGTTCAAAATCTACGCTGATTGGGATCATAACATAAAGTGGTTTCTAAATGCTGATCTGCGCAACCGATACTTTGCTGTTGTTGTGGCCAACTACGCTGACGACGGAGTTAGTTCTACCAATACCGAAGCCAGCTTTATCAATGAGAGACCCATCCGATTTTTGTCTTACGATCAGGGAGTGCTAAGCAAGAAGTGGAAGGCTAGGTTGGGGAAAGCGGCGGCAAAGTTATCCCTCAAGAAAGGAGACGTGGTTGGGTTTATCAAGTATTTTCTGCTATACGCAAGACTTACTTTTACCACTAGCTTGAGAAGAAGATGATCTAGCCACTGATATGAATAGCCCCCTTGTTTCAGTAGTCATTCCTAACTACAATCATGCTGCCTATCTATCGCAAAGAATAGACACCGTTCTCAACCAAACGTTTCAGGACATTGAGATAATTATACTAGATGACTGTTCTACCGATCACAGTGATGAGATTATAGCGTCATACGCCAAAAACCACCCCAACATTCGTACTTGCTTCAACCAAAAAAATAGCGGCAGTCCGTTTGCGCAGTGGAACAAAGGAGTTAGTATGGCCCGGGGAGAGTATATCTGGATTGCCGAAAGCGACGATTATGCCGCTTTTCAGTTTTTAGACACCCTCGTTGCTCCCTTAAACATGCATCCTAATGTTGGTTTAGCCTATTGTCAGTCTCATATTGTGAACGAGGCAGGGCAAGTAACTGGCACCGCTGAAGCGTGGACCGATGATCTGAACCAGCGACGGTGGCAGAATGAATTTATCGACCAGGGTATTAATGAGTGCCAGTATTTGCTCTATAAAAATATTATCCCCAACGCTAGCGCGGTTTTGTTCCGTAAGGATGTTTTCCTAAAAACGAAGGGGGGAGATTCTTCGATGAAAATGGCCGGAGACTGGTTAGTTTGGATAAAAATGCTGCTAATTGCCGATATTTATTTCTCTCCGGTTCCGCTAAACCACTTCCGCACCCACTCTGGTACAACCCGCGAAGTGGCTGAACCAGAAAAAATTTTACAGCGAACGTACGAAGAGTATAAAGTGCTAGGCTACGGCTTAAACCATATTGTGCTAACCGAAGAAGAAAAGGAAAGGGTTCTGCAATCGGTATTCATAAGGGTAGCAAACTACTTACCGCTTCGGCTAATTTTCTCTCCGTACATCAGAAGATTTCTTAATGTAGTACAAACCGTAGACCCAGCAGTTAAGAGGCGGGCCAGAGCCTATTTACCTATTTTGTTTAAAAGATTTCAGTCTCGCTTGCTAAGGTTAGAAAGAAAGAGTGTGTAATAGCGCTACCGTGGTACGATTTTGATATATTAGCTGCTGAAATTTTCACTTATGCAAAATTTATGATACCAAGACTTACCTGGTTTTGCCTAGCTATTCCGTTCCTATCTCTGGCAAGTTGCGACCAGGAGCCCGAAGAAATAGAAAGCGCTACCATTGAGGTGGACTTTGCCGTATCCAAGAACGTGAAGTCCATGAGCGGATTCCTTCATGGTATTTCCGCCGATAATCCCCCCGACTCGCTTATCACTTCTTTAGAGCCAAGATTATTGAGAAGCGGAGCACAGTTTTTTTCTATCTATAACCGAAAGATTGCGCTCAATGCTCGTCCAATTCTGGTAATCACCGATCTCTGGTATTCGTATAGCAATGGTTTTGAAACGATGCCTTACGATAATTATGATGATTATCAAAAGTTTTTACAGGATGTCGTGGACAGCACTCGTGAACTGGATGTTATATACGACATTTGGAATGAACCCGATCAAGGAGGTGAAGGATTTGTTTTTTGGAAGGGCACTAAAGAGCAATTTTTTGAGACGTTTAAAGTCACGCACGACCTGCTGCGAAAAGAACTGGGCGCAAGCGCGATTATCTCCGGACCTAGTACCCACTGGTCGCCCGAGTACTTAGACGATTTCCTGACGTACTGCCTTGCTCACGACGTGCAACTGGATGTGCTGTCTTGGCACGAATTTCAAGCTGGTAATGATATATCACAAGTGGCCACCAACCTAATGCGGATGAGGCGAGATTACATTGACAATCCTAAGTTTGCCCCTCTCAATATTCAAGAAATACACATTAATGAGTACAGCTTTAGTGATAAACACATGATACCCGCTTTTATACTAGCATATCTGTACTATCTAGAAGAAGGACAGGCTGATGGAGCTTGTCGCACTTGTTGGTATAACTGTTGGAATAGTTCTATTGGTGACCTACTCACCGACAAGCTTGAGCCCCGGGCTGCTTGGTGGGTTCATAAGTACTATGCAGAAAGTGCCAAGCATCGGGTGCAAAGTAGCACAAATCAGCGTTTTCTGGTTCCTTTCGCTAGCCTAACACCGGGTGAGGACAGCAAAGCTCGGTTGCTGTTGGCCAACCACTACGTCTCACCAATTGAGAACGTATCTATAAAGCTGAAGAACATCGCTAGCATTTCCGGTTTGGCAGACGCCCAGCAGGTGCGCATAGTTTGGCACAAAATTCCTAGTACCGAACAATTGCCGTTATTTGAGCCACTAACGGTTGATGAGACAATTGCGCTGGTGGTGAATGGCGAAATTATTCTTGAACGAGAAGAGTTTTCCGATAAAGATGCGTACCTCATAGAACTACACGCAACAAAATAGCAACCACCCACTACGCTTTGTTATTTATTGCCAAAGGGCTACCTTCGGGCACGTGAAAGAACTATTGATACGCGGGCTGAAGTATCTTGGATTGGATGCCTATCAGCTACGTGACAGTCGTATTGTTCCGGCAGGCTCTGACCGACGCCCGGTGGGGCGAATGGATCTGCTATTGCAGGATTTAAAGGCGCGGGGTTTCAACTGCCGCGCAGTATTAGATGTAGGTGCTAACAGAACCTTCTGGAGTCGCACTGCTATCCGTTATTTTCCTGAAGCCAAGTTCTATCTCATAGAACCTCAGCAAGAACTGGAAAATGAACTGCAACGCTTTTGTCGCGAACATGAAAGTGCTTCTTATTTTTTGACCGGAGTAGGATCCAAGAAAGAGGATCAAATAATTACTATTTGGGACGATCTGGCAGGCTCTTCCTTTATGCCGGAGGTTAAAGATGCCCTGTTGCAACAGGGGAAACAACGAAGCGTATCGGTTACAACCATCGACACGCTGATTCAGGAAGAAGGTATGGAAATGCCCGATCTTATCAAGATGGATATACAGGGTTACGAGCTGGAAGCTTTGCGGGGAGCCAACCTGACGTTTGGAGAGACCAAAGCTTATATCTTAGAAGTTGCTCTTTATGAGTTCATGGAAGGTATGCCCGTGTTTGATGAGGTTATCGGATTCATGAGAAACCAAGGTTACGTAGTTTATGATTTTGGAGGCTTTCTGCGAAGGCCATCAGATGGCGCCTTATCTCAATGCGATATTTGCTTTGTCAAAGAACAGGGGCTGTTACGCAAATCGAATCAGTGGTAATTTAGATGCTACAAAACTAGACAAGATAAAAGAATCTCAGCATGAAGCGTATTGCCTTTGTTTCTACTATGGAAGGCAGTGCTTGGGGTGGTAGCGAAAATTTCTGGGCGCAAGCCGCTTTTCAGGCATTAAGTCGGGGACATCAGGTACTGGCCTCGGTGTACACATGGAATCCCCCACCCACCCAACTCACTGAATTGAAAAGGCAGGGCGCCTTGCTTCATTACCGGAAGAGATTCAATTTTGGTTCTGAAGTGGCATCTAAAGTAGCCAACAAGATACAACGAACTTACTTCGGTGGGTACGGAATAAAGCTAGCCCTGCGCCGTTTCCAGCCAGATGTGGTATGTATCAGTCAGGGAGGAAATTTCAACATAATACAGGAACCGGCTTTGTTCAGTGCTATTGAAAGCCTTAACGTTCCTCACTGTATCGTTCCTCAGTTCAACTACGAGCACTACACGCTTCCCTATCGCGATTTCTCCCTTGCCAGGAAAATATTCTCCGAAGCGCAAGGGGTGTGCTTTGTCTCCGAACGGAACCGCGCGGTTACCCGCCGACAGCTAGGGTTGCCACTAGCTTCATCTACCGTTATATTTGCGCCGATGAACATGGATGGTTTTCAAACTGTTGCATACCCGCCAGTAGCAGAGGCTTATCGTTTGGCCTGCGTATCTCGTCTGGATTGTAACTTTAAAGGGCAAGACGTACTACTACAAGTTTTAAGTGAACCCCAGTGGAGCAAGAGAAATTGGCAACTATCACTCTACGGCCGAGGCCCTGATGAACAGTATCTGAGAACGCTAATCAAGTTTTATCAGTTGGAAGACAAAGCAAGTTTGGTCGGGCACGTAGACGACATTAAAAAGCTGTGGGCAGAAAATCACCTGCTGGTCATGCCCTCCGTTGCCGAAGGTACTCCCTGCGCCCTGATGGAGGCAATGGTTTGTGGAAGGGCGGCAGTAGCCACTGATGTAGGAGGCAACGCGGTGTTCGTTCAAAACGACAAAACCGGTTTTTTGGCGGAGGCACCTTCGCCTACCTACTTAGGAGATGCCTTGGAAGCAGCGTGGAGACAGCGTGAACAATGGGAAGCGATGGGACACACTGCTCACCGGTTGGCACTCGACGAGGTTCCGACCAATCCCGGAGGTGCTTTGCTAGACTACCTGTTGCAAGTATGAGGCAGGGGGTTAGTATAATTGTATGCTGCTACAACAGCACTTCCCGCCTGCCGGATACATTGTGGTATATCGCGCAACAAAAGTTTCAGCAAAAAACGCACTGGGAGCTTATTGTAGTTGACAACGCTTCTACCGACGATACCGGAAAGCAAGCGCAATGTCTTTGGCAAGAATACGGAGCACCAGCCCCCATCCGGGTTATCTACGAGATAACTCCCGGCCTGATTGCCGCGCGGGCTGCTGGAATTCAGGATGCTCAGTACGAATTTATTAGCTTCGTGGACGATGATAACTGGATTGCCACAAATTGGGTAAAAACCGTGTTTGATATTTTTACAAACAAGCCTAAGGTAGGCGCCTGTGGTGGAGATAATAAAGCAGTGTTTCAAATAGATCCACCAGATTGGTTCCCTGAGTTTGAGTATCTGTACGCCGTTGGTCAGCAGGCCAAACAAGAAGGAGTGCTTCCGAACCAGCAATACGAACTCTGGGGAGCGGGTCTCTCGTTGAGACGATCAGTTTGGATAAAGTTACAGCACCACGGATTTGACTTTTCCTTGTCAGGTCGCACTGGCAAGAAGCTAAGTGCAGGAGAAGATTCCGAAATATGTATGCTTTTCGTTCTTTTAGGATATAAACTGTATTATAGTCGCTTGTTGGTGACTCATCACTATATGCCTTCTAGCAGGCTCAGTTGGAGTTACACCGAAAAACTCCTAGAAGGGCAAGCCTGTGCCCGTTTTCCATTGTCGGTGTATACCGAACTCTGCCGAAGCAATTCCTATCCAGTTCGTCATCGCAGATGGTACTGGCTCAGGTTTTCCGGGAAAAGCGCACTAATCGCTATCTATGGATGGCTACGTTGGAAGCTTTCGCTCAAACCAACCGAAGGAAATCCTGATTACGCTAAATTTTTGTTTTACAAAAGCGTTCTTAAAGACCGAAACTACCGAATAGATTGTCAGACAATAGAAAAAATACACCAAAATTACCTGGCTATACAACAATGCAAATAGATTGCGAATGAACCGCCTGACGGGCAGCACCTCAACGAGTGGCAATACATCTTCTGGTAAGCCTCCCCTGGTGAGTATTATCACCGTGGTTTACAACGGTCGCGACTATTTGGAGCAGGCGATAGAAAGCGTTTTAGCACAAACCTATAAGCCTATAGAATACATTGTTATCGACGGTGGCTCCAACGACGGATCAGTAGACATTATCCGAGGCTATCAAAGCCGCCTTGCCTACTGGGTGAGCGAGAAAGACCGAGGAATTAGCCATGCGTTTAACAAAGGGATCGGGGTTGCCACCGGTGATATTGTTGGCATACTAAACGCTGACGACTGGTACGAACCTAGTGCCGTAGAAACAGCAGTACGGGTGTTTGACAAATCAACAGAAGTAGTAAGCGGCGGATTACAGTGCTGGCTTGGAAGTGAGAAAGATTTTACTTACTTGCCCGACGAGCAAAAACTGCATCTAGAAATGACCGTGAACCATCCGGCCAGCTTCGTAAAGCGTTGTGTTTACCAGCAAGAGGGGGGATATCAGGAAAATTATAAGCTGGCGATGGATTATGATTTAATGCTTCGATTTAAAATAAGGGGCGTGAAATTTCATACAATTGACAGCGTTCTAACAAATCAACGCCTGATGGGCATCTCAGATAGAAACTGGTTGGCTACCCGTTCTGAGTGCCTGGCGATAAAAAACCAGTTATTAGGACGACGCTTAAGCCATTATGTCTACTTTTGGCGCAGCGTAAGCAAATTGCTAGTCCGTAAAATTCTTGTGCGACTCAACGGGGAACAGTGGGTCGCGTATTACCGAGAGCGTTATTCAGTCGTCAAAAAGGTGAAACAGTGACTCTTTCTACTAAATCCTTAGTGCTTCCGGTTTTATTCGTTGCCTTTCTGACCACCTCGTTTGACCTTTTCCTAAATATAGATGTGGGGTTTAACTTCAGGTTTTGTCAATTAATACTGGGAATTATATTTATATTAGGTATCTATAAAACAGTTGTACTAACCCAACTAAAGGCAGTGAAGCCCCTAGGGTTTGAATATCTGCTGGTCTGGAGCTTCTTCATCATTATTTTTATCCCTAACAATACATTTTATGCGAAGAGCTTGGGTTACGCTATATGGCTGATTTACAACCTCTTACTGGTTTTCTTTCTGGCGCAACTCATTACCGACCGGGATACCACGCTGAAAGCAGTACGGTTGTATTTATACTCTTTCTTTGCATTGGCTATTGTAGGGCTAATACAGTTTTTTCTTCCTATACTAGGACTTACCCAACTTTTGCCGACCGCCCTCCTTCCTAGCCAATGGTGGATTATTGGTGTGCTTCCCCGGATCAACGGCTTCTCTTACGAGCCTTCGGCTTACGCCAGCTACATGACTATGGGCTTTATTTTGTCATCATCGCTCCAAAAGTATAGAAGCCGCTTGGTTAGCCCCCGCCTGTTGACAGTCATTCAGGCAACCGTTGCGTTGGCTATGTTTCTCACCTCGTCCCGGATGGGATGGGTTGTAATGGGTCTATGGTTTCTGCACTACGCTGCTTTGTTTCTAGGACGATTGTTCCGCGGAATGCTCAATTTTCGCTATTCGGTATATTTCGGTGGGTTTGCCATCGTCGTTCCGGTTTTGCTAGTGTATGCCTATCAGCGGTTTGCGGCGCAGCTGTTACTCTTTGTTTCCGGCACCGGTTTGTTAGGCAGCTCCGCGCATTCGTACGATCAACGCACTGGCGAACTGGTAGATACCTTGGCTGTTTTTCTGCAAAGTCCCTTGGTCGGCTACAGTTTCGGAGGGCTTTCCACCGCCGTGGCCCGGCTCAACGGGGTACGGGTGACTACCTTGGAACAAGCGGGTGCCTATGAACCTATGGGTTTCTTTCCCGTCATATTAGCCGCCAGCGGCATCGTTGGATTCGTTTTCTTTATGATGTACATAGGACCGCTCCTTATAAAACCGATCCTTTTGCAGCGTCAAATGTTAGATCAAGAAATGCGGGTGGTGCTCTCAAGTATGACCATCGCGCTGATCTTTGAATTAGTTATCCTCCAGCTCACCCAGAATCCTCTTCAAATCATTTTGTGGATGCATATCGCTTTGGCAACAGCGGTATATCAGGTGGCCAAAAAAAGTGTCTATGCTTAGAGTAGCGTACGTAACTTTGTATGATTCCAAAGATGTCAACCAATGGTCTGGCCTAGGTCTCTTCATTAAAAAAAGTTTGAAGGAGCAAGGCTTAGAGGTAGATACGATTGGTAATGTTACTACCCGCTTGCGGTTTCTTTACGCGTTCAAATATCTTTATTACGCTATATTTGCTAGAAAACGCTATTTACAAGACCGGGAACCTCGGTTGTTAAAACGGCTGACGAAAAAGATTCAAAAACAATTAGATCGAACGGAATACGACGTTATTTTCAGTCCGGGCTTGCTTCCCGTTGTCTATTTGGATACTGATAAACCCATCGTTGTCTATACCGATGCCACTTTTGAGAAGATTCTTGATTATCCGGAGTGCAAGCGCCTGGCACCAACCTCTATTGTAGACGGACATAAGATAGAAAAGCTAGGACTTAGTCGTTGTCAAGCCGTATGCTTTGCTTCTCAATGGGCAGCCGATAGCGCGGTAAATGACTATCAAGTATCCTCGGCTAGTGTCCACGTAGTTCCCTTTGGGGCCAACTTAGTGGATGAACCTACCGAAGAGGAGGTGCGCCGTGCGATTGAGCAACGGGCCAGCGACCATATTCATCTCTTATTTGTCGGAAAAGATTGGTACCGCAAAGGAGGAATATGCGCGCTACAAGTAGTCCGATTGCTGCACGAGCAAGGGCAAGCTGCCACCCTTCACGTTGTAGGGTGCACTCCGGAGCTTATGCCTGCCGATCTTTCATACGTGCGCCAGTACGGCTTCCTGGATAAGAATGACCCTGCGGCGGTCGATTTGCTTAGAACATTGTATCTACAAAGCCACTTCTTTATTCTTCCCTCTCAGGCCGAGGCCTTCGGAGTGGTCTATTGCGAGGCCAATGCCTATGGCCTCCCCTGTCTGGCCCGGTCAGTGGGAGGAGTTCCTACCATCATCAAAGAAGGGGTCAATGGCTATATGCTGCTCCCGGGTGAACCGTGCGAGGTATTAGTCCGTAAGGTGCTTGATACATTGGCATCGCCTAGTGCGTATGCTACCATGGCTTGGAAGAGTTATCAGGAATATCAGCAACGGCTCAACTGGAACCGATCTGGTGAGCAGCTAAAATCTATTATAGAAAATGCCCACGCTCACTAGCCCTAAGGTAAGAAAAAAAGTTTTTAAACAGCCGCATCCATTGGACGCCGAGCTGATTGGATTGGCACGCCGCGACCCACAGCACCGGTTTCTGACCAATCCTTCGGCTTTGCTGATCTACACCTACCTGGTGGAGTACGTGCGGGTCTTCTCAAATGAATGGTTCAACGGGCGTCGGTTGCGCATCTTGGACTGGGGAGCAGGTAAAGGACATATTACCTACCTACTCAAAAAACACTATCAGGGTAAGGCTGATGTAGTGAGCTGTGATGTGGCACCAAGCGAACTTGCCCGCCACGATTCATCTTTTCATCAAGCTACGCCCATCATAGAACATACCCATATAGACGTGGTACCACTGCATCATCCTTTTCAATTGCCGTTTGACAACGAATCGTTTGATGTGGTTATCAGCATGGGAGTGCTCGAGCACGTGCCACACGATCAGCAATCATTGCTCGAAATCCAGCGGATTCTGAGCCCGCAAGGGTTGTTCTTCTGCTTCTTCTTACCTTACCGTTGGTCGTGGACCCAGCAACTTGCCCACTGGCGGGGCGATTACTACCACGACCGATTGTACGATCAATCGCAGGTGCAGCGGATGCTGACAGCAGCAAACTTTAAAATGATTGACAGTTGGTATCGTCAGTTGTTACCCAAAAATTCCGTTCATTATCCGGCATACCGAAGAATAGAGCAGGCAGACCAGTGGCTGTGTGATCATACTCTGCTAAAACACTTGGCTACCAATATCGAGCTTGTTGCTTACAGACTGTAAGAACAAAATCACCAAGTAGTATTATTATTCACGCTTAGCACTTCTAATCCATCATCTAATGAACATAGGCTCACGAAGTCTTTCTACTACATTGGGGGCACTCACTCATCCGGAACATTATGTGGCTCTGTGGAACACGCTTCGGGTATACGACGATTCATGGGAAAATTTTTATCGTTACATCACTGGCAAAGGCAACTATCCTCACCGCCCACAACTAAATACCCCAATCGGGAGAATACAACCTACGTTATACTCATCACACGACCTGCTTACGGTCAACGAAGTGTTTTGTCGCAAAGATTATGAGGCACCACGCACTACCTCAGTAGTGGTGGACATTGGGTCTAATATTGGTATCAGTGCGCTGTATTTTTTGACCCGAAATCACCAAGCACAATGTTACCTGTACGAACCGGACCCTGCCAATGTTAAGAAACTAACCGGTAATCTTACTAACTATCGCCAGCGGTACACTCTTTACGAAAAGGCCGTATCATACCAGTCGGGACAGCTTACCTTTGGCACGGAAGCAAGCGGACGGTATGGCGGTTTGGGAGTAGACACCGGCACCTTCATCGAAGTGGAAACGGTTACCATCAACCAGGTGCTAGAAACCGTCTTTCAGAAAGAAAAATACATCGAACATTTTAAAGATGGACATTGAAGGGTTAGAGGTGCCTACCGTATCTTGTATTGAAGAAAAATACCTGCCTCAAATCGGAAGAATCTACCTTGAATACGTCAGTGACAAACCCCTAACACCAATCTTCCCCGATCACTTTCAACAAGTTCAGCGAGGCTCTATCTGCCGTATGATCAGCAAAGCTTCTCTACGGTGATAACACTTAGCATCAACCTATGCATCAGATTCAGCGCCTTCTCTTTCAAATTAAAGAATCTTTATAAAAGCTCAACAAGACGTCTTGAAAATCCCCCGTTTGTTGGTAAGTACTTCGTAGGTTGTACTCAAATCCTAGCTCTTCAAAAGGTTTTATGAACGAAGACAGCGAGGAATTCTTTCCTTTTATTTTATGATGATACTCAATGATGAATCTTTTCACGCCCCCCAGCGTATTTGTTGATACTAGATCGCTCACTACCTGTGTTTCTGCTCCTTCAACATCTATCTTAACGAGATCAAAAGAGGTATGCTGAACAAAGTCAGACAATCTACCCGTTTGGATATCCATCGCGTTCTCTCCGCCCCTCTCTTTAATCATTGAACTGGAAAGTCCTCCTTTGTTCTCTCCCACAAAAAACTGAACAGTACTAATTGTGTCTGATAATCCAATATTCTGCAGATCAACGTTTTCCAGATTGTTTTGAGCAATATTCTTTGTCAATAAAGCAAAAGCAGACGGATTAGGCTCGAAAGCAACTACTCTACAGTTAGGGTATAAGAACTTAAAGTAAAGTATGGACATCCCAATATTAGCCCCACAATCGGCAATAGTCGGCTCTGCGTGTTCAGATTCAAAATAATACTCTTCAGTAAGAAAAACTTCCTTGAATAGATAGTTCAAAGTACTATAATCGGGAGCCGTGACAGCGAAACCCAGGATGTTTTGCGTTATCCCACGACTGGTGTGTCGTTTGGTCCTAGATTTTAAATAAAGAACGATTAATACTTTAAATATTCTAACTTTATCCTTGATTTGGTACCTTGATTTTATTATTGCCAAGTAATTCATTGCTATTTTTTCAATCATAACGGAAAATAAAGTTGTACACAAGCTTTTCTCTAGTGCCAATGTATTCTTTCGCCTATGGCTACTTTTTTTGGGTCAAAAGCGCGGAATTGCCTAGCTAACCCCCAGCGATTTCTAACCAAACGCTTAGCTTGATTAGAGAACTAGACTACAGAACACAGGGGTAAGTGGCAAACTGTTCGCTGATTTAAAGGTGAATTTATAGACTATGCTGTTCGTTATACAGAGTATTATTATTTCTTAAATACCTTGATGATAGCAGTTTTATTGTCTCCTGTTAGATTCAGCAGATAAAATCCGGTTGCAGCATCAATCTGAATACCTACCTCACTGCTGTTGTAAAATGCTTTACGCAAAATAAGCCTGCCCATTAAATCGGTTAGCTCTATAGTTCCGCTAAGCCGTTTGTCACCGAAAGATACGGTCATGAAGCCTTCTGTGGGGTTGGGATAAAACTTTAAGGCGCTATCGAAATCGTCATTCTCTACTCCGGTAATTGTTTTCACTTCAAAGCTTTGAACCTCAGACAGAACAGAACAACTGTCGGTGGTGATTCTCGCTCGATAGTTACCACTCTTATAAGGCACAAATATTTTATCAATTTCACCATCAATTTCTATATTTCCGGCATCGTAGTCAACCCATTGGTAGATCGCCTCAGGGTGGTTAACTATCAACGCAGTATCAAGCACCGTTAGGGTAGTATCAATTTGGATAACCTTTAGGTTTAGCACAACCGTGCTATCGAAGTTACCGCGAGAAGTGAACGTCTGGCTATATTCACCAGTGGTTGTCAGATTGTTTGAGCCGAAGGGATAGTATTCTCCTGAACAAATATGCGCATTAACGGCTATTTTGTAGCAGTGTCTGTTAACCATTAAAGATGTAGTGATTGTGCTATCCGTTCCCTGGGATGAAACAAAGTGACTGGTATGAGTAGTTGATGCCTCGATGTCAGCCAGTGTTTCCCCATCAGGGAATGTATAGGCTTCACCGTAACAGACTGTATCTTCTTCTTTTCGAAGAAAAAGATTGAAGGCTCATGATCCAATCTCCCAAGACTTTCAGGTAGTCATCATCTAGTTTGTTTCTTCCAATGGGAGGCATTTTATCGTCTCCCAAGCTTCTATCGCGCAACCACAGTTCGGAAGAATCAAGATCGTGTGGTTTGATAATCTTATTGCCTAAAGTCGAATTACGACTGGCCACCGCTCCGTTGACAAGATGCTGAAGCAGCAAGGGAGTGCTACTTCTGGCATCAAAGGCAGCTTCTACCCCCCCCGGCTGGTGGCAGAAAGAGCAGTTTGCATCTAAGTAAGACCTTACTCGAGATTGCAATGTGGCGCTTGTGTCACTTATGGAAACCAATCTGGTTAACTTAGAAGGATCAACATATCCTAAGTCCTCACTGAATAAGCCTAAATGATTCCAGGTTTGGATTTGGTTGCCTTCTGTGCCCGTTTGTTCATAGAAGAACGGTCGGTTAAGCTGCGCTGTTTTTACGCCTAGCACATAACCGGCATTGCGGTTGTGGCAATCCATGCATTGTGCGCGGGAAGGAAATGTCCAGGTTTGCGACGAGGCAACTTCATCTTTTAGAACAGAAATCTCCTCGTTGATCAGCGCTCCATCGGCAATCAACTCAGCGTCGGTACCTTGTTCGTTCCACTTGTAGGTGATACCATAGCCTTGTTTGTTTTCGTCAATGACAAAGAATCTAGTTTCTAATTTTGTCGTTGAGTCTCTACTCACTGGAAGCTCAAAGTGTTTAATAAATACGGTGCCAACCGGAAAATCCCAGAGCGAGTCCTGAGAGTAGATGATGCCACCAGACGCCTTTGGCACCGATATCCACCTTTTTTTAGAAGCTCCATCTGACCACAGGGGCGTATTGACTCCGTAGGGGACGATTCCCGAAGCTGGCACCATGTTCTTCAGGTCGGTGAAGGCCCCCGTCTGAGACAACAAGCTCGGGAACTCCTGAGGAACCACATCCGTCAGCTTGAAAATACTCCCGTCATGGGTTAAAACGTATATATAACCATCTGGAGTGCTCATGAAGGAAACCGGACTTGAATCTATAGTTTCACACAAGAAAGTGACTTTGTTCTCTTGCTCAGGATCCAGTGCCCAAATGTTTTTGCTCAAGTAGTCACCAAAGATGTATTTTCCCTTTAAGTCAGGATATTTATCTCCTCTGTATACGAACCCACCGATGACACAGCCACCCAGACTACGATCGTATTCGAAGATTGGTGGGGTTTCAACTCCAATAACAGAATCTGGCCTAAGGTACCAGTAATATTTGTTGCCCTCTTGAAACACCCACTGCGCGTTGCTTCCTTTGGTTAGAATACTAATCTCTTCTCTTGATTCCTGTCCTACATCAGCTACCCAGATATTTTCGGTGAGCGTATCATAATGCATCCGATGAGGACTCCTCAATCCTATCGCAAAAAACTCTTCCAAATTTTCACCGCCCTCACTCACCCAAGGATTATCATTGGGAATCATATAATGTTGATTGATATTGTCCGGATAGCCTTCCGGTTTTCCTTGGGGAGGCAGGGGATATCTTCTTATGGGATGACTCCTTGATGAGTCCAGGTTAACGTCAATCCTGATAATTCCGCTAAAGAGTGAAGCATCTATCTTTTGAGCGTTTTTATAGGGATCATATCCCCCCCCCTCGTCACCCAAAGAAACGTACAAATATCCTTCTTTGTCGAAGAACATATCTCCTCCGTTGTGAAACCAATTTCTGTCGAACTGCTGTATCAGTATCTCTTCACTAGATAGCACAATAGAATCTAAATCTTCAGAAAACTTAAACTTAGACAGCCGGTCATATAGAGGCTCATCAGCTCCATATTTGTAGGTATAGAAAAGATAGACCTCACGTCTATGGCTACTGCTGGTATCATTAAAATCAGGATGAAAAGCGACCCCCAGTAGTCCAGCGTCTCCTACTCCCATCACCTGATGACTAATATCTAGTACTAAATTAGGTTTCCCATCCGTTTCATCACTATCAAGTGTCCAGACTGACCCGTTTCTACCCAAAACTAATAGTTGGTTAGTTCCTGGAATTTCCTTTAGATTAACAGTCAAGGGACTTACTGAAAAGTTAGGAAAAACTCTTGTTAGTTTCCATAGTGCTCCTGGCAATCGCGGCAGCCTTCCATCCAGAAATTCACCTTTTAGCTCTACGTCGTTTAGTCCGTATTCTTGAGGAGACAGCACGGTGAAAGCGTAAATTAGCAGGGCTAACAATAACCACAATACTACTTTTATCTGATTCAACATAAAAATGTGTCTATAACCAACAGGGCAATAAATTACGTAGCGTCAAAATGATTTTCTTACTACGAATATGCAAAACATTGAATCTAAAAGAGAAAGAATCTCCAAGATATATCATTTATTTACAACTACCGGAGCCAATCTAAGACAAACTGCGTGCCTCATACAGAAACTACGTGAAACACATCAGATGCTAATAGAAAGATATCAATACATTTTCACTTGTTGGAGTGTATTTCTGCTTTTGTTGCTGCTCCCCTACTCGCCAACAAGTGCCCAGGACACTATTCGCTACCAAATAGGTAGTCAAGCCACACTGGCTAGCCAACAATACCTACCCCACTATAGCACCGCCAGTCGCTTTGGCATCTTCAATGATACTGACCGCATCGGCGGATTGCTTCGTGCGCAAGCGTCAGCAAATCACGCCTTCACCGACCGCTGGTCGCTGGTGGGGCACATCGATGTAGTATCCAAATGGAGTAGCCAGTCGCACCAGTTTTGGCTGCAGCAAGGTTATTTGGCGCTTCGCTACCGAAACTTCGAACTGAGCGGAGGGCGCCTGGAAGAAACTACCGGAAGCCAGCCCAACACTTTAAGCAGCGGGTCGCTGGGCATCAGCGGCAACACCCGTCCCATCCCCCGCCTCAAACTAGCTCTTGCCGAGTACACTAAGGTGCCCTTCACCCGGGGCTATCTGCAAGTCAAAGGCTCCTACGTGCACGGCTGGCTGGGCCCCGAGCGGCACGTGGCCAATGCCTATCTGCACGAGAAATCTGTCTACGGAAAGCTGGGCGGCAAACTGCCCGTTAACCTCTACGGAGGCCTCACCCACTTCGTCATTTGGGGAGGCAAAACCGCGGGCGTAGAAATACTTAACTCGTTTGAAGACTATCTGCGGGTAATAACCGGACGCGGGGCCGCCGATAATGTATTGATCGGAGGAGAAGTAGTTAACGCAGCCGGTGACCATCTGGGAGTCTACGAGTTGGGAACCGAAGTAACCCTCAAAAACTTCAAACTACAAATCTATCAGCAAACGCCCTTTGAAGATGCTTCGGGCAACAACCCATTCAACGGCGACCGCCTGTTAGGTATAGGCATAAAGTCGCGGGAAGAGCGCGCGCTGGTTTCCGGGGTGCTCTACGAGTTTCTGCATACCACCCGCCAGAGCGGTCCGGGGCGCACCGACCCCGTCGATGGAATCTCCGATGCTGACAACAATTACGGATATCGCTACGGCGGACGCGATAACTACTACAACAACTATCTGTACAAAACGGGCTGGACCTACCAAGACCGCATCATTGGCACCCCCTTGTTCTTCACCAAGGCCCGCGCCAAGCGTTATATTCCTGGGTTTTCTGATCCCGACGAAGGGGGCTTCGACTTCAACGTGGTTAACAATCGGATCATAGCCCACCATCTTGGCATTGAAGGATACCTGAAAACGGCCCATTATAAACTAATGGGCACATTTACCAAAAACTACGGCACCTACGGCGGTATCAACGGAGGCATTCAGCGCTGGGGCAGCATTGAGGACCCCGACGCTCCCTATGCGTTTCGACCGCCCCAACGGCAGATTTACTTCCTGTTGGAAGTGGAGTCGCACCCCTTCTCGGCGCAGTGGTCGCTGCTCACTTCACTTGCCGTCAACGCCGGGCAACTCACCGACAACGTGGGAGTGCTGCTGGGGCTGCGCCGGGAGGGGGTATGGACGCGCCAGCAGTAGCCTAAACCATAATCCTCCACCAGACGCTTACCTATCAAGCCAGGACGTGTTGTTGTGCCCCGGCTATCCACTCCAACCGTCATCCGCCCTCTTTTCAACCATCGTCCCCGCGCGCGCCCCTTTGACGTCATTCCCGCGCAGGCAGGGGCCGCCCCGCGGGAATCCCCCCACACGAAGCCGCAAGTAAATACGTTTACGAAAACCCCTTCCTCCTCTTCGCCCGAGGGGCATTCCAGACAGTTGACTTCACTGCGTTACGTCAACTTCTGGAATGACGTGGGAGAATGGAAAAGGCACAAAAAAGCCTCACTACTGAAGAACCAAGGCTTTCCCATATTCACTTTAAACCAACCTAAACTTGTTAGATCACCACCAGCGTATCCTAATACTGGCCGGATACTGGCCGGTGCGCACATGAGGAAGAGGAGGTTGTTATTTTACTTCCCCTGCTCCCGGTCCTTCCCCACCGATAGCAAATTGGTGAGCAGCCGATAGGCTCCCGGCACCCCAGCAGGCAACTCCCGGAAGAACGACAGCCCCGTGTACACGTAGTATCCCTTACCGTAGGGCGCCACCAGCAGGCTGCCCTCCAGTGCGTCTTCGCCGGGATCATTGAGCGACAGCACCGGCTGGTAGTGCTCGTCCCACTTCTCAGGAAAGTACAAGCCCCGCTCCTGCACCCAACCGGCAAAATCCTCCTCGGTGATTCGGTTCGGACTCGTGAGCACCGGGACTGTCCGGCTCGAGGAAGCGCACCGCGGCGGTCTCGTCGGTCACCCGCTCGCGCGATAGGGTGAGCGGATAGGGCGCAAAAGAATCAGTCACCAGGCGGGAGTTGGTGTTGTACTGCACCAGCAGCGTGCCCCCGCCCTTCGCGTACTCCAGCAGTTCGTCGTTGCGGTAGCGCAACCAGTCGTTGGTGTTGTAGGCCCGAATGCCCACCATGATGGCATCGAACTGTTCAAGATAATCGGTACGTACCTCGTTGGCCTCCAGCAGCGTCACCCGGTAGCCAATCTGCTCCAACGCCTGCGGAATCTCGTCGCCCGCGCCCATGATGTAGCCGATGGACTCCCCCGCTTTCTGCAAATCTACCTTCACCAGCTTGGCGGTGCTGGGCGTAAGCAGCGTCTGCGTGGGGATGTGCTCGTAGTCAATAACGATCTTGTGCTGGTCGTAGGCTTGTCCGTTCACGGTGGCCACGGCCCGGGCCTCGCCCACGCTGGGTTCGGCCGGGGGCGTGACCCGGAAGGTGAACTCGGCGGCCTGCTCCTTGAGGGGAAGCGAGAAATCGTAAGTCGCCGGGTTAGCCCGCCAGCCGTCCGGTAGTTGCAGCGTCAGCGCTCCCGAAACGTCGGACTTTCCGGCCCGAACCGTCACGTTTACATCCTGGGGTTCATTGCTGGCGAACACCCGCACCGGCTCGGCAATCTCGGTATCCACCGGCGGAATGATCACGAACGGCCGGTAGGTTTCGCCCTGCCGGGGGTCGTTGGACTTATACACTACCGGCGTGCTTAGGGTGAGGGGGCGACCAGCTACATTCAGCGTGAAGCGGGCCACCAGCGCCTCGGCCGATTCGTCTTGTCCGATCAGGGTCTGCTCTTCCACCGTGAAGGTGAAGCCATCGTTGGGTGAGCGCAGCCAGTAGGGTTCGGTGTAGGGCAGGCTGTCGGGCAGGCGCACCGGCAGGGTTAGGGCTGTGTCCACGTTGTTAGTCAATACCCAGCCCAGCGTGGTGTCGCGGGACAGTGCGGGGAAAGAAACTTGGGTCAGGGTAACGGGCACGTCGGAGCGGTTAATCGCTTCCAGATTGAGCGTTACCGAGTCGCCCGGCGTGGCTGAATACTCGGCGATGCCCGGCCGCGGACCATCACCGCGGCGGAAGCGGCGCACCACTTCGTTGGTGCCCGCCCGCACTTCCAGATACAGTCCCAGGCAAGCCGGAATCACCCGGTCCAGTTCGGCCCGTTTCACTTGTTTCCAATAGCCGTCGGGCAGGGCGTTGAGCGCTTCCGAGGCGTCCATCAGCAGGGGCACCACCGCGGCCGGACGGGCCGGATCGAAGGCTTGCGCCGCTTCGGCCAGCAGTTGGCCCACGCGCGCACCACCCGCCACGCGGTTCCAGGTGGTGTCGATACCCTCGAAGAGGTTATGCTTAGCCAGACTGCCGCGCACGTGGCGTAGGTATTCGGTGCGGGCACCTCGCGCGCCAGTGGAGCCAAAGCCCTGCGACTGGTGGCGACTGCGGCTCAGGGCAGCGGTCTCGGTTACTGACTTCCCCAGCAGCGGGTTGTATCTGCCCATGCTAACCGCCAGAATAGAATCATTGACCTGGCTGGCCGAATCCAGTCCGGGACTAAACCAGGAAAAGTCGTTAAAATACAAGCGGGTGGGCTGCCAGGGTTCAACGTACCTTAGTTGTTCAGGAAACTTGGTGGCGTCGTTGGCCAGATCGAAAGCCTCAGCGGCCAGCAGTCCTGAGGTGGTATGGTGCCCGTGCCCGGCCCGCTCGTCGCCCGGAAAGCGGGTGATAATCACGTCGGGCTGAAATTGACGGATCACCCACACCACGTCGGCCATAATTTGGTCCTTGTCCCACAGTTCCAGGGTTTCATCGGCGGTTTTGGAGTAGCCAAAGTCGATGGCCCGGGTGAAGAACTGCTGGCTGCCATCGACGCGGCGGGCCTGAATGAGTTCCTGGGTGCGCACCACGCCCAGCAGCTCGCGGATTTCGGGACCGATTAGGTTTTGTCCGCCGTCGCCGCGGGTGAGTGATAGGTAGCCGGAGTTCATCAGGCGGGTTTGCGACAGGTAGCCAATCACCACCTGGTTCTCATCGTCGGGGTGGGCGGCCACGTAGAGCGCACTGCCCAGCACGTTAAGTTTATTCAGCGCCAGCTGAATCTCACTGGCCGACAGTTTGGCCGGGGCCTGGCACCAAGCAGAAGAGCTAAGCAGCAAAAAAGAAAACAGGAATCCGGCAACCCTGATCATAGAGCGTTGATCTCTTCCCGGCTAAGGCCAGTAGATTGGGCGATAACATCGGGAGCGACGCCTGCTTGCTTAAAGTTCTTAGCAATTTCTAACTGCTTTCTTCGGCTTGTTTCTTCCTTGGTCTTCTCTATGGCCTTCTCTACGGCCTTCTCTACGGCCTTCTCTACAGCCTTCTCTACGGCAAAGTCCATCGCATTTTTCCAGTCTCTTCGGTATTTTAAGTCAGCCTCGTAAGCATTCATTTCTTCTTTACTTAGGTTAGATACCTCGGCAATCTGGAATGCCTTTCTAAAAATACGTTCCTGCAAGACAGCCGGTATATCGCGGAACTTATGAAGGTTCTTGAGCAAATATAGCCATTTATCAAAATGAGTAATCAGTTCCGCTTCGGTTTTATTAAATTTAGCCATCTCCAAGTAGATAAACGTGAGCTTATCGTAGAAAATTTCTTGGGTAGCAAGCTCCACCAGCTTCACGGTATGTTGAAATTGTTCGGGGCGGGTATCATCGAAGCTAAAATCCATGATGCCAATAGTATAGACGTCTTTCAAACGAAAGTCCCAGTCCTGCCCTTTCAACGCTTGTTCCTGAATAGCGAACGTACTATAGAACAAACTGCGGTCTTTAAAGAACTGCTGCCGGACTTTCTGCAACTCAATAATGAATTTCTCACCGTTTTCGCTCTCGCAATACAAATCGAAGATGGCCTTACGTTCTGCTTGGGTATTGCCCAATCGCTCACTGTTGCCGTAGGTGAGAGTACTGATCTGCTTTCCTCCCTGCTGCTTGAGCAGTTCGTTTAAGAAATCGATGAGCAGATCTTTGCTAGGTTCCTCACCAAATAACTTCTTAAAGCCGAAGTCAGTGAATGGGTCAATGTAGCGTTCTTTGATTTCCATACTCTCCAATCAGGTAAATTGCCGATCTTCACCTGGCCCCGGCTCCCGCCCCGACTGCTCCCGCACCCGCTCAATCTCATCCACAAACGGAAGTGCTTCGGGCGGGGTCACCGGTTCCGATGACTCACCGTTGGTAAGCTGAGCGCGCATGCGATCCACCACACTGAAAATAGTGTCCAGGTATTCTTCCGGCAACTGGTGTAACTCCCGGGTGATCCGTTCAATTAGTGCTTCTCGTCCGTCCATTTACTTGTGTTATCAACAAAAACCTACAAAAGTACCGCTTAACGTATTTCAAGGGCATTCTATCTTAATCAACGCGCTAAATTTTATTCAAGTTATATGCGTTATAACTTTTCCCATTTCTTTGGAATTGCTTACCGCTATTTATTTCAGGACGACTTTTAATTCGCCTGGATACATCGCGAAGGTACACACCCGTCGCTAGTTACTCTCCTGTTTGGTACATTTTT
The DNA here is from genome assembly GCA_963833215.1 of uncultured Cytophagales bacterium. Taxonomy (GTDB): domain Bacteria; phylum Bacteroidota; class Bacteroidia; order Cytophagales; family Cyclobacteriaceae; genus Tunicatimonas. The sequence continues at coordinate 219,312 of CAWHXE010000017.1, forward strand.
TCTAGTCTATTACAGACTAGGTCGGGCGTTTCTGTTTTCGTCTGCTTATTAGCCAACGCTCACCGCGCATGAAAAGATTATTTTTACTAGGATTGGTTACCGTCACCGCTCCGGTTTATGCTTCCGAAACCAACACCTTGGCGGAAGAAGTTACCCCCGCCACCATAAATATGCTCTGGGTGCTGCTGTCGGCCGCCCTGGTTTTTTTGATGCAGGCGGGGTTCAAGTGCCTGGAGGTAGGGCTGGTAAGAAAGCACCAGATCGCGGCGGTGGCCATGAAAAACATGGTCGACTGGACGGTGGGTTCTATCATCTTCTTTCTGGTAGGCTTCGGGCTGATGTTCGGACAGTCGCTGGAGGGGTGGATGGGCACTTCGATGTTTATGCCTTCCTCGTTTGCCGTAGACGGAGGAAGCGAGTTAGGCGCCGTATTCTTCATGTTTCAACTGGCCTTTGCGGGCACCACCCTTACTATCGTATCGGGTTCCATGTCCGAGCGTACCGGTTTTGTGCCCTATCTGGTCGCCTCAGCATTTATCGCTTTGCTAATCTACCCAGTTTTTGGCCACTGGGTTTGGGGTAACGCTTTCTTCGGCGACAACGCAGCGTGGCTAGCTGATTTGGGATTTATTGACTTTGCCGGTTCCACAGCCGTTCATTCCGTGGGAGCCTGGGTATCGTTGGCCGGACTTAAACTGCTGGGGCCGCGGTTGGGGCGCTATACCGAGGAAGGCACCTTACGAGAATTTGAACCCAACAGCATTCCGATGGCGGTGCTGGGAGTCTTCATCCTGTGGTTTGGCTGGTGGGGGTTCAACGGAGGAAGTTCGCTGGTTTTCGATGCCCAAGTAGGTGGTGTTATCCTAAATACGAACCTGGCGGCGGCAGCGGCGGCTCTAGCGGCTTATTTCCACGCGTATCTCTTTCAGCAAAAGGCCAATATCTATGAAAAGATGCTGGGTGGAGCCCTGGGCGGATTGGTGGCCATCACGGCCTCGGCGCATATTCAAACTCCTTTCACCGCGCTACTGATTGGCCTACTGGCGGGTATCGTTCATAACCTCTCGTACGACCTGCTCACCAAAAGATGGAAGATTGATGACGCCGTGGGGGCCATTCCCGTTCACGGTTTTTGCGGAATGTTCGGCACCCTGGCCGTGGCCCTGTTCGCCCCGGAGGCGAGCCTGATCCACTCCCGCTGGACGCAACTCGGCGTGCAGGCACTGGGAGCAATGGTGTGTCTGCTGTGGTCCGGAGGCGTGGGCTACGCCCTGTTTTTTGTCCTGAAAAAAACCATTGGACTACGCGTCTCGCCCGATGAAGAGCGACAGGGCATCACGCTGTACCACGTGAAACCCGATGAAAGTGAGGACATAGACGAGGAAGAACTTATTCGTTTAATGCACGAAATTGAGCAATCATGATGAATGCTGCCGTACGAGAAACCAACATTGCGCAGGTGTCGATCAAAAACTCCGAAACCGATTACGATGTGGTCTCTCTAGCTCATTTTTTAAAGAAGAACGCGATGGAACGCACCACCCTTATCACGTCGAAGCGGATAGAATTTGTTAACTTCAACGGAAACAAGATACCGCTACTGGAAGGCTTGAAAGCCATCACAGCGCTTATGAAACAACTGCGAGAAGAAGGAACGCTGATCGCCAACCTACCCGGCTGATGAAGCGGTAAGTGGCTCTTTTTCAGGTTTTGCTTTCTGGCTGATTGCTTGCATCGGCAACACAATCCGAAACGTGGTGCCCACATCCAGCTCCGACTGCTTCACGAAGAGCTTGCCCCGGTGGTAGTTCTCAATAATGCGCTGCGAAAGCGACAGGCCTAAGCCCCACCCGCGCTTCTTAGTGGTGTAGCCCGGCGTAAACACCTGCGATAGCTTCGCCTTGGGAATCCCCTTGCCGGTATCGGTAATGTCAACCACCGCCCGATCTTTGTCACTTTGCATCCGGATGGTGAGGTCGCCAATGCCACTCATGGCGTCTACCGCGTTCTTGCAAATGTTCTCGATCACCCACTCAAACAAAGGAGCGTTGATGAGCACCTTGAGTGGCTCACCTTCGTTTTGCACCCGCATGTTCACCTTGGAGGAGATGCGCGTGCGCAGGTAGTTCACCGTGCTTTCCACCACCTGCTGCAAATCTTCGGCCTGCAGCGTGGGCGTGGAGCCGATGTTAGAGAAGCGGGAGGTGATCATCTCCAACCGGTGAATATCCTTGTCAAGCTCCTGCACAATGTCGGGGTCGTAGGTATCGGGATCGGCCCGAAAGTATTCAACCCAGGCCATCAGCGACGACAGGGGCGTGCCCAACTGGTGGGCGGTTTCTTTGGCCATGCCAATCCACACCCGGTTCTGCTCGGCCGTGCGCGAGTAACTAAACACCAGGTAGGTAACCAACGCGAATATGGCAATCACCGACAACTGAAAGTAGGGATAGTACTGCAATTGGGTGAGCAGAAAGGAGTTGCGGTAGTAGACAAACTGGTAGGCGAACACCTCGCCGGTGCGGGGGTCGCGCAGGGCAATCTCAATGGGACTGTACAGCTCTCGCATCTTCGCCAGTTCCTTTTCCAGGATGCGCTCCTTCTTTTCCGGGCTGTCCGATTCATCAATGTCAACGTTGCGGTAGGCCACGTAATCGCCAAAACTGTTGGTTAGGATGGTGGGGATTGACTGGTTAGGCGCGACAATTTCGTTGAACAGGAAGGTGATCTCCTCGTCTTCGTTGGCGGTTCGCTCGATGGCCTCGGCGTATAACTTCACAAAACTCTTTTCTCGCTCCTTGAGCTTGCCCACCAAAACGTCGGTGTATACGATTGATAGCGCGGCAATGGCGACCGAAACCAGCAGCACAATCACCTTCACCGTGTTCTTCTTCTGGTAGATATTGGTCAGGCTGTCCTTCTTAAACCAGCGGTTTAGCATAGCACGAGGGTTGATTCGCTAAAGTAACGACTTTTTGTCCCAAAAGTATTCACCCTCTGCCGACGAATGATTTATTTTGTACCGGTGTTAACTGGTTGCTGGTGGCTGGTATTTGCACGACCAAGTTCTAATATACAACATCCAGTATCTTTGCCACCCAGAAGATCATCCAGTATCTGACCTTCCCGAAAGTCATCCAGCATCCTAACCACGTAGAAAATCATCCCATGACCACCACCCCCTGTCGCAACGGCAACTTTTTTTAGACCACCTGGCGCAGACCACCCACTTCCCGATGATGATTGAGGTGGAGCGGGCCGAGGGAGTGTACCTGTACGGTCCGGATGGTCAGCGCTACCTCAACCTGATCGCGGGCATTGGGGTGAGCAACGTGGGGCACCGCCACCCGCGGGTGGTGCAGGCCATCCGGGAGCAGCTTGATCGCTACCTGCACGTGATGGTGTATGGCGAGTTTGTGCAAACCCCGCAGGTGCAGCTGGCCGAAGCGCTCGCGCGTACCTTGCCCGCCCCGCTCAACTGTGCCTACCTGGTGAACTCGGGCAGCGAAGCCATCGAGGGAGCCATCAAGCTGGCCAAGCGCTCCACCGGTCGGCCCAACCTGGTGTCCTGTTATAATGCCTACCACGGCTCCTCGCACGGCGCCTTGTCGGTGTGCGGCAGCGAATCCTTCAAGCAGGCCTACCGTCCGCTGCTGCCGGGCGTGACGCACATTCGCTTCGACGAACCCGATGATCTATTACGGATTGATGAGCAGACGGCGGCGGTGGTGCTGGAAACCGTGCAGGGCGAAGCGGGCGTGCGGGTGGCCCAGCCCGACTACCTGCGGCAAGTGCGCCAACGCTGCGACGAAACCGGTGCACTAATGATTCTGGATGAGATTCAGGCAGGCTTCGGGCGCACCGGCACCTTCTGGGCCTTTGAGCCCTACGGCATCGTGCCCGACGTGGTGGTGGCCGCCAAGGGCATGGGCGGCGGCATGCCCATCGGAGCGTTTATTGCCTCTCACGCGCTGATGATGAGCTTTCGCGACAATCCTATTCTGGGCCACATCAGCACCTTCGGCGGGCACCCGGTGAGTGCCGCCGCTTCGTTGGCCACGCTGCGCGTTCTGCACGACGAGCGTCTGATTGAAGACGTAGCGCGTAAGGCCGAACTGTTCAAAGCTCGGTTGCGCCACCCCGCCATCCGGGAGATTCGCCACCGCGGACTGATGATGGCCGTGGCCTTTGATAGCTTCGAGGTGCTCAAACCCATCATCGACCGGGCGGTGGAGTTGGGCGTGATCACCGACTGGTTTCTGTACTGTGACGACGCCATGCGCATTGCCCCGCCGCTGACTATCACCGACGATGAAATCGAAGAAGCCTGCGCCCTGATCCTCCAAGCCATCGAGGAAGGGAAGAAAAACTAGATGTTGGATGTTGCACGACCAATTTCTAATATCCAACTTCATTACCATCCAGAAGATCATCCACTATCTAGCCATGTAGAAAATCATCCGCGCCGCGGCGGCCAGCAACTGTCCCCCTGCGCTCGTCTTGCTTTGATGAATGAAATTTCCTACCTTAATCGGCGTTCATGTAATAAAAAAGCGCGTTTCGCACCGGGAAACCTTTTTTAGTTTCTCCTAAAGTAACGTACTTCGGCCCGAAGGTCTGGGGCGGTCGTCTCAACCATTATGCTCAAATCCACATTGCCCGATCTATGGAAAGTACCTTGTCTTTTCTCCCGCCCATCCTCTACTACGCCGCCCTCGCCGCGGCCGCCATTGGAGCACTACTGTTCCTGTATCTCTTCTTCCGGCTGCTCACGCTGCGCGACTACAAAGCGCGTTACGATTTCATCAACCAGCGCGAAAAAAACCTGATACTCTACGGCTGCATCGCCTTTATTGTGGCCGGGGGACTCTACGGCATTTCTACCCTGGCCACCGAATGGATGTTCCTGCTGGTGGGAGTGCTGGTGGCCTTTATGTTCGGTACGCTGATTGGGGTAATCATTTATAACTTCCTGGAGTATTATTACCCTACCCTGCAAGAAAAACGATTGCACCGTTTGCGCTATAAGCCGCGCACCTCACCCAAGTCGGGCAAGCCGATGAAGTTGCTCAGCGAAAACGAAGAAGATGTGCACCTGGACGAGGGTCAGCAGGCCGAAGAGAACATTTTCTCGGTAGACTACGACGTGTGGGTCGATGAGGAATCGGACTACGTGAAAATAGAGAAGTACCGCGGGCACCTGCACGCCGAGAAGTCGCCCACCTGCGGCTACTACACCCTGCGCGTGGTGCGCGAGGAGATTATTGAGTCGCCCACCACCGAGCGGCAGGGCACCCTGGTGAAGCACTACGAGTGCAGCTACACCAAGTACAAAACCGAGCGCGTGTTCAACATTGCTCCCCTCAAGAAAGCCGCCCCCGACGCGGGGAAGACGCTGGTGAAGAGTTAGGGTAGGGCTTATGGTAGGTAGTTAGGTGAAGCGTGGAGGACTACTCTCCGACAGGTTTCAGTCCGCTTTCTTTCTTCTTCTTTTCAATGTATGCTTTCAGTTCTGCGAAAGTCGCGTTCTGTGTCTCAGAACTTATCTTATCCCGTGCTTCGCGCATCATCTTTACTGCATCAAAAGCTTTTTCTGTTTCAATCGTTTTCATATCAAAAAGCTCAACTGTTGCATCCTTAAACTCATCATCAAAATAACCTCCTACTACCGAGGTGTCTATGTAAATTCTCTGCTTCATTTGCTTATCCTAGCATCTGAACATCACATAAAGTCCGCTTGGCATTATCACAGATTGTATCACCCACATCCCATCTTCCCTCCGTCCACCGTTAAATTCACCCCGTTGATGTAGGCCGCGGCCGGGGAGGCCAGGAACGCTACCGCGTAAGCAATCTCTTCGGGCTGGGCAAACCGCCGCAGCGGGATCGCCGCCATCATCGCTTGCTCCACCTCCGCTTCGCTCTTGTCCTGCGCCGCGGCGCGCTTGCGCACCAGGTCCCAGATGCGGTCGGTGTCGGTGGAGCCGGGCAGCACGTTGTTCACCGTGATGCCGTCCGGACCCAGTTCGCCCGACAGGGTTTTGGCCCAGTTGGCCACCGCTCCCCGCGTAGTGTTCGACACCCCCAGGCCCGGAATCGGCTCCTTCACCGAAGTGGAAATGATGTTGATGATGCGTCCGTAACCACCCTGCCGCATCAGGGGCACCACCGCCTGCACCAGAATCTGATTGCAGAACACGTGCATCTCGAAGGCCCGCCGAAACGCATCCACCTCCGCTTCGTAGGCCGGTCCGGCGGTGGGCCCTCCGGTGTTGTTCACCAGGATATCCACCGCCGACTGGTTGCTCACGTAGTCGCTGATCTTGGCCTTCAGAAAGTCGGGCTGCTGGAAGTCGGCGGCCAGGTAGTGGTGCTCCTGCTGCTGCGGCGTAGGGAGCGCGTCGCGCACCGCCTTTAGTTTGTCTTCGTTGCGGGCCACCAGCGTGACGCTCGCGCCGAGTTCGGCCAGTTCTTGCGCGCAGGCGCGGCCAATGCCCTGGGTGCTGCCGCAGACAATGGCCCGGCGGCCGCTCAAATCAGTGTTCATCATGTGTCAACTATTAGTATCTTTGGGGCCAAGGTAAAGATTATGGACGACTTGTACCAACGGGCGCAGGCCCTGGACGAAGCAGACCCGCTACGCGACTTCCGGCAAGAGTTTCACCTGCCCCTAAACGATACCGGCGAGCCGCTGATCTACTTATGTGGTCACTCGCTGGGGTTGCAACCGCGCTCGGCGGCGGAGTGTGTACAGCAGGAGCTAAGCAAGTGGCAGACCCAGGGAGTGGAAGGCCACTTCGAAGAACCCCGGCCCTGGGTAGCCTATCATAAACTGCTGAAGCTCCCGCTGGCCCACATTGTGGGGGCGCAGGAGCAGGAAGTGGTGGCCATGAACAACCTGACCACCAACCTGCACCTGATGCTGGTGTCGTTCTACCGGCCTACCGCGCAGCGCTACAAGATTCTGCTGGAGGCGGAGGCCTTTCCCTCCGACCACTACGTGGTGGAGAGCCAGTTGCGCTACCACGGCTACGACCCCGAAGAAGCCACCGTGAAGCTCCGTCCGCGGGCCGGAGAAACCACGCTGCGCACCGAGGACATCGTGCGGGCTGCGCAAGACCCGTCGGTGGCGCTGCTGCTGTGGCCCGGGGTGCAGTATTACACCGGACAATGGTTTGATCTCCCGACCATCGTTGCCGCGGCGCAGCAGAGCGGGGCAGTTGTTGGGCTGGATTTGGCCCATGCCGTGGGCAACGTGCCGCTGCGTCTGCACGATTGGAACGTGGACTTCGCGGTATGGTGCAGTTACAAGTACCTGAACGCCGGGCCGGGCAACACCGGTGGGTTGTTCGTGCACGAGCGCTACGCCCACGATGCTTCGCTGCCCCGCTTCGCGGGCTGGTGGGGCCACCACGAAAACGAACGCTTCCGGATGCAACCTGGTTTTAAACCGATGCCGGGCGCTGATGGCTGGCAGTTGAGCAACGTCAACATTCTATCGATGGCTGCGCAACGCGCCTCGCTGGCCATCACCGAGCGGGCGGGGATGGCGGTCCTACGGAGCAAGAGCGTGCTGCTCACCGGCTTTCTGGAAGAATGCTTGCAGCAACGCGGCTTGCTCGACGGCCCGGTGCAGCTTGTCACTCCGCAAGAACCCAATGTCCGGGGGTGTCAGTTGTCGCTCACCGTGGCCGGAGGCAAGCGCGTGTTTGATGCCCTGACCCAGGCGGGAGTGGTGGCCGACTGGCGCGAACCCGACGTGATCCGGGTGGCGCCGGTGCCCCTGTATAACACCTTCGAGGAAGTATATCGGTTCAGTGCGTTGCTGGCGCAAGCGTTGAAGATCAGTATCAAATAATGATTCCGCTGCGTCCCCAGTGGATGGGGAATCTGTAGGAACATGATTGATCCACCGTGGACGCGGCATGTTCCTACGTGTTTCAATCATCAATAAAATAGTATGAAAGACATCATTATCTTAGGAAGCGGGCTGGCGGGTTCTTTGCTCAGCATTTTGCTGGCGCGGCAGGGTTACGCGGTCCAGGTGTACGAAAAGCGGGGCGATCCTCGAAGTCAGGAAGCCGCGGGCGGGCGCTCGATTAACTTGGCGCTGAGTCGGCGCGGGTGGCGGGCGCTGGAAGCCGCGGGCGTGGACGACGCGGTGCGGGAGCAGGCCATCGCCATGCGGGGCCGCATGATTCACGATGCCGAAGGCAACACCACCCTGCAACCCTACGGCACCGACGGCCAGGCGATCTACTCCGTGTCGCGCGGTGCGCTGAACCAACTGCTCCTCAGCGAAGCCGAACGACACGGCGTACAACTGTTCTTCGAGCACCCTTGTCAGTCGGTGAATCTGGAGCAGGGCCAGCCGCTGATCCACGACCTGCGGCAGGACCGGCAGACTACCCCCGAAGCCGATCTGCTCATCGGGGCCGACGGCGCTTACTCCACCCTGCGGGGGGCCATGCAGTTCACTCCGCGCTTCAACTATAGTCAACACTACATCGAGCACGGCTACAAGGAGCTGCACATTCCCCCGGCGGCGGGCGACTTTGCGATGGAGCCGCACGCCCTGCACATCTGGCCCCGGGGCGGCTATATGCTGATTGCCCTGCCCAACGCCGATAAAAGTTTTACGGCCACGCTGTTCTTACCCTACGAAGGGCCAAACTCGTTCGCCCAATTAGCGCAAGAAGCGCAGTTGCGGAAGTTCTTTGCCGAGCAGTTCCCCGATGCGCTGGCACTGATGCCCAGCCTGACGGAAGATTTCTTCAACAATCCCACGGCCGATCTGGTCACGATTCAGTGTTACCCCTGGTCGCGTTACGGTCGAAATCTACTCATCGGCGACGCGGCGCACGCCATTGTTCCCTTCTACGGGCAGGGCATGAATGCCGCTTTTGAGGACTGCCGCCTGCTGGCCGAACGCTTCACCGATCAGCCCACGGACCTGGCCACGGAACTGGAGCAGTTTCAGCAGCAGCGCAAGCCCGATGCTGATGCCATTGCCGAGTTAGCGCTGCAAAACTTCGTTGAGATGCGCGACCGGGTGGCCGATCCGCAGTTTGTGGCGCAGAAAAAGATAGAAGCGGAGCTCCACCGACGCTATCCCGACCGTTGGATACCGCTATATACCCGAGTCACCTTCAGCGATGATCGGTATTCTGAGGCCCTGCGTATGGGCCAACGGCAGGAGGCCATTATGCAGCGGGTGATGCAGAAGGAGCCTGACCCAGCGAAGTTGACGGAAGAAGACTACGCTCGGATTGTGAACAGTTTGTGAGGGGGATAAGAATTTTCGAAGTCGATTCTCAATATCTGACATCTAGTATCCTGGCCACGTAGAAGATCATCCGGCATCCGGCATCCGGCATAGCAAACATCCATTGCGCGTTATTCGTTAGTCAACTGACTGCCTTTTCACCAAAACATTTTATTGCATGCACCACCCTTCCCGGCTTATTGTCCTGCTATCTCTACTGTTTCCCTACCTCACCGCTTGCGAAAACACCTCGCAGAGCACTTTGCCCCTGGCCCGGGGGACGGACGACGAGGTGCTATTGGTTATGGACTCTACCGCCTGGCAGGGCGAACTGGGCGACGAACTGCGGCTCACCTTCCGGGAAGCGATGCCCGGATTGCCGCAGGCCGAACCCTACTTTGACATTCGTTACGTGGACCCGTTCAAACTCAACAGCGTGCTGCGTAGCGCCAAAAACATTCTGTTCGTCACCACCCTAGATAATAAAACCCCCGCCGGAAGAAGGATGCAAAGCTACTTCACGGAAGAATCTATTCAGCGCATTCGTGAGAACCAGGATTTGTATATGTTCGAGAAGCAGGACGAGTTTGCCCGGGGGCAGGAAATTTACCACCTGTTCGGCAACACCGAGGATGAGTTGATTAACAACCTCCAGGAAAACCGCATGAAGATTCGACAGCGGCTGGTTAACGTGCTGCTCGATCGCATCACCGAAGGTTTATACAAGGGCAATGAACAGAAGTCGGTGAGCAAGTACCTGCTGGAAAACTACGGCTTTTCGCTGCGGGTGCCCTTCGGCTATGACCTGGTGCCGCTGGCCGATGACGTGGAAGATTTCGTATGGCTACGGCAGTTGGGCGAAATCGACAAAAACGTGATCGTCACCTATAAAGATTATACTTCGGAAGAGGCCTTTGATCCGGACAATATTCTGGCGTTTCGCGAGAAGCAGTTGGGCCGCTACATCGCCGACGACCCCACCGCGTATATGACCGTCCAGCGGGTCGTGCCGAAGGGAGAAGGAGTAGAACCTGACACAATCACGCTGGTAGAATACGATACGGTCACTTTTCAGGGAAGATACGCGGTAGAAGCCCGTGGACTCTGGCGACTAAGCAACGACTCGATGGGCGGGGGGTTCTTAAGCTATACTTTTGTGGACGAAGCCCAGGATAGGCTCTACTACATTGAAGGTTACGTGTACAGTCCGGGAGAAAAGAAGCGTCCCTCTATTCGGGAGCTGGAAGCTGTTCTGCGCACCTTCCGCACTCCGGAAGAGCCGGCTACCACCGCCGCCCGATAGCACTTGGTTTGCCGGTTCCGGTTCGTTAACTCTGCAATATGTCGTATATTGGCTGGGTAAACCACTTGCTACGCTCGTATGTCGAAAACCGTTGCCCCCTCGCCCACCGATACCCATCTCAAAGCATCTAAAACTCCTTCCCAACGCCTCTTGTCGCTCGAACGTGCTGCGGGGCATCACCATCGTAGGAATGATCGTGGTGAACACGCCCGGCTCGTGGGGCAATGTGTACTCCCCCCTGCTGCACGCCGAGTGGAACGGCCTCACCCCTACCGACCTGGTGTTTCCTTTCTTCCTGTTTATGGTGGGCATCTCGATCACCCTGGCGCTGGGGAAGCGTAAAGAATTGGGCGTTCCGCAAAGCGGACTCATCATCAAGATTGTGAAGCGCGCCCTAATCATCTACGCACTGGGCATTTTCCTGACGTTGTTCCCTAAGTTCGACTTCGCCAACCTGCGCTACGTGGGGGTGCTGCCGCGCATTGCTATTGTCTATTTAGTATGCAGCCTGCTATTCTTGCAGCTTTCCTGGCGATCGATTGCCTGGCTAAGTGCGCTTATTCTGGTGGGCTACTGGCTGGCGATGGTGCTGATTCCGGTGCCGGGCGTGGGCGCGGCTAACCTGGAGCCGGGCACCAACCTGGCCGCCTGGCTGGACGAACTGCTGGTGCCGGGGCGCATGTACCGCGACACCTGGGACCCGGAAGGTTTTCTGAGCACCTTGCCGGCCATCGTTACTGGCTTCACCGGGGTGCTCACCGGCTACTGGCTGCGGACGTCGCGCAGCACGCCGGAGAAAATTATTGGTATGATGGTGGCGGGAGTGCTGGCCTGCTTGGTGGGTTACCTGTGGCACCAAGCCTTTCCGGTGAACAAAAACCTGTGGAGCAGTTCGTACGTGCTGGTGTCGTCGGGCATGGCACTGCTGCTGCTGGGCACGCTCTACTGGTTCGTTGATGTGAAGAATTATCGGGGATGGACGCCTTTCTTCGTGGCCTTCGGCATGAACGCCATCACCGCCTTTGTGCTACACGGGGTGATTATTGATGCCTTTATGGTGCCGGTAAACGCCTCGGGCGAAGTGCTGAAGACGGTGAGCTATCAAGGATTGGTGAGTTTGGGGCTGGCCGCCAAATTCGCCTCACTACTGTGGGCGCTGGGCTACCTGCTGCTGTGCTTCATTCCGATCTGGATTATGTACCGGCGGAATATGATTGTGAAGATTTGAAATACTTTGTGTGCTCAGAAACTACCGGTTAAGAGTAAAATAATGAGCGAAAACATCAGGATCGATCTTCTTCGAGTGTCTGATACTCTGTATTTTAACTTACTAAAAAACAATATTTTACTTGGCAATACACTTATTAGAACTAGCACTTTTTCTATGAGACTTATCTTGCTCCTTGTGTTTTGTCAACTTCCCGCTCTGGCGTTAGGTCAGGAGCTAAACTTGCGCGTAGGCATCTATAATAGTTTCTATAACTTTGTAAATGACCGACCGCTTCCCGCGCGGATTCAAGTGAGGTGGCGCACCGACGACCCAATGTATCCCAACGAAGTGAAGGTAGAAAAGGACGGGCGACGTTACGTACCTTCTGATCGAGTGAGTTTTCTGCCGGGTATCAAAGTCAAACGAAGAGCGTACGCCAAGCGCAATATGTGGGGGTTCTATGACGGTGAAAATGTATACATCAGTTCTAAAACATACGCCCAGTCTAACGTTATCCGCTACAGTCGCATTCTGCACTTTGGGCGCTACTGCTACTTCTACGGGGCCGAAGATGTATACAAGAAGACAGCGGGTCTGATCGGCGGACTAACAGGCACTTTACCGATTGGTCATTATTATCTGTTAGATATGACCAATGGAGAGGTAATAAAACTAAACAAAGAAACGGTAGCTTCTATCGTAGCCGAGTATCCAACCTTGCACAGTCGCTTTCAAAACTCAAAAAAGTCCGTTCGTGAACTCTGTGAGTTCATAGAGCAGTACAATCAGATGGTTGAAAAGTAGTTTTTATCTTTTCGTCCAAATTGTTGGCTCAATAATATCTCTTTCTTATTCACTATACGCCTCGTTGTACTTCACCCCGCCAAACCCGTGCAGGTAGAGTGTGCGGGAGAAGCGAAATACTACGGGGGTGAGCACAATGACGGTGCCTACTACCGCAACGATGTATACTTCAAGCGAAGGGTCACCAAAGAAAAAGTACAGGATGAAGGTAAACCCCAGAAAGATCGCCATGGTGATGGCGTAGCTCACGTACATGGCTCCGAAAAAGAAGCCGGGTTCCCGTTCGTAAACCAAGTCACAGTGCGGACACTTTTTGTTAGTTGCGATAAACTTGGTGGGTTTCTCTAACAGCGAATACGTAAAAATGTCACCTTCGCGGCAGCGGGGGCACTTATGATTGAGGATGGCGGACCAAGCGGATTTTCTTGCCATGTTCTTTTCTACTGTTACGGTACCAAAAAAATGCAATCACCCCAACAACGACGTAGGGGGCAAAAAATAAGTACATGATGCCTATGTTAAGCCCTGATGCCAGTGAAGTGTCACCGGCGCTCACATTGTTCTCGATGGTGGTGCGGCACATAGCACACTGAGCAACACCCTGACTTACTGCCAGGATAGCCAGCACCAAAGTAACCCCAATAGAGCGAATCATGTTTTTCATACCGTAGTTATTTGACGTCGTAGAGCAGTATCCGGGTTTCCGCCACCAACCGATCTACCTCTTTTTCTTCCGTTCCGTTGTAGTAACCTCTTACTCGCTGCACTCGATCTACTAACAGCAACGTGGCCGCATTGGTGCCCTTCGGCAATAATTGCGCTGAAACATCTCCTTGGGTAGTATCGGCCAAAAACGCCCATATTCCGGGTTGCCCACGATACTGTTGCGTCAATTGTGACAAACTATCAAGTTGCTCGGTGGGCACTACTGTTAGCAGCCGTACTAAAGTATCTTGCTCAAAGACATTCTGCACCCGCGTGAGCTTCTCCAAAATAAGTTTGGCGGTGTCGGAGTGAATCGCTGGCAGGCAGTACACGACCAGAATCTTGTCCGCAAAGTCCGTTGCTAAAACAGCGTCGCCTCTGAAGTTGAGTAATGATTCGGGCAAACTAAAAGCCTGACCTAAAGTGCCCGCCGGAACTTCAGCACTGAGGCCTTCTGCTTCGGCGGGGTCGGTGGGGATGGTGTAGTGTTGCTCCCCGAAGTTTTCTAAAAATAATAAGATCAGTAGAGGTGCTGCAAGAATAAGCAGCAGTCCCCCCGCTTTTTTTGAATTGGTCATAGGGAGTTGACAAGATGTGTCTATCTAACCAACCAGCCGGGGGCTTTCGTTCCGCTATCAGAAACGCAATTCCATCACCGAAGTGCCTTCGGAGATCATCGCAATGATAAACCAAATTACAAATACGGTCGGAATGAGGATAGACCAGATAAGGGTCTTTACTTCGCCCTTGAGGTGCATAAATTCTCCGACAATGTAGAATGCTTTAACGATTGTCATTACTACGAACGTACCGTAAAGCAACGGGCCACGGGGTAAAAACAAGGCAAACACGAATTCAATGATCGTCAGGACCGCCATGATACCGGCAATCCGCCACAGTTTATTGGTTTTCTTTTTGTCTACCGGTTCGTAGCGAATCGCGGTCTCTTCGTCTAATTCTGCCATTGCTCAAATAAGATAAAAGAAGGTAAATACAAACACCCATACCAGATCCACAAAGTGCCAGTAGAGTCCCACTTTCTCTACCATTTCGTAGTGTCCTCTTCGCTCGAACACGCCGGTGGCAGCCTGGTAGAAGATTAAGAAGTTCAGCATCACTCCGCTGAACACGTGGAAACCGTGAAAGCCGGTAATAAAGAAAAACAAGTCAGCAAACAGGGGCGGACCGTACTGATTCTGCACTAAATTGGCTCCAAAAATAACCGATCCGCTATCGAGCAAGCCCCCCTGGTCGGTGCCGTGGATAAAGTGGCCCCACTCCCAAGCCTGGCAACTCAAGAAGACGATACCACCAATAATCGTCCACAGCATCCACTTCACCACCGCCTTTTTCTCCATACGATGGCCCGCCTCCACTGCGAGCACCATGGTTACGCTGCTCAGGATCAGGATAAAAGTCATTATCCCTACGAACACCAACGGTAGTTCTATTCCGTGAAGGAAGGGAACCGCCTCAAAAACTTTTTCGGGAATTGGCCAATAGTCTTGCGAAAACACGAACTCATCCACTTCTCCCCCAAAAGCCGGGTACGAAAAACGGATCATGGCGTAAGAAATCAGCAGGGCCGAAAAGGTGAAAGCATCTGACAGTAGGAAAAACCACATCATCAGCTTGCCGTAGCTCACGCGGAACGGAGAAGTGCCTCCTCCCCACAAGCCACGGGGTTCTTCAGATTCGGTTTCGTGCGCCGAAGTTTCTTTTACGATTGTTGCCATAGCCGGGTGTGGATGCTACTGTGTCGGACGATTTGGTACCGAACCGCTTTGCGACACAGTTCATTTTCGTTTAATTGAGTAGCAAAAATACGAATAAATAGAGCCAAAGTCCATCTAAAAAATGCCAATATGTAGTACACATCTCCATCTGAGCCATACTTTTGGCGTGCACCCGGTAGCGAAACACGCTAACCAAGGTGATCAGCAGAAACACAACTCCGCCAATTAAGTGCGCGGCGTGCAAACCGCTCAGCACGTAAACGAACGAGCCGCCGGGGTTGCCCACAAAATACACATCCATCGCGACCAAATCACTCCAGGCCATGTACTGACCGATTAGAAAGGCAACACCCAGCACGGTAGTGATCACCATCGCGATGCGTAAGCTCTTTAGGTTATCGCGCTTGGCCGACAAATAGGCCCAGTGCATGGTGATGCTACTCAGCAAAATGATTCCGGACGTGAGCCAGAACGTCTGCGGCAGGTCAAATTCCAGCCAATTGCCTTCGGACTGCCGCACGATGTAGGCGCTGGTCATGGCGGCGAAAATCATCACCACGGTGACAATAAACAGCCACATAGCAAATTTCTTGGGGTGCATAGAGAGCGTCGCCTTGGAATCTCTTACCACCTCTACGGTTCCGGTATTTATGATTGATGCCATTATCTACTAAATTTTGTCTAACAAATACGCTATCTGCACCACCGGCAAATAGATAAACGAACTGAACATAATGCGCAGCGCCGCCCGTCGTGATCCCTGGATCATCAGGCTAAAGGTCTGTCCTAGAAACAATACTCCGCACACGGTGGCCACAATGGCCGAATCTATCCCGGTGATGCCCAGTTTCAGGGGCAACAATCCCAGCGGAATCAAGAACAGGGTGTAGGTCATAATTTGCACCGCGGTGCGCATGTCTTTTCCCCCACCCGAGGGCAGCAGCTTAAACCCGGCGCGCTTGTAGTCATCGTCCGCTACCCAGGCAATGGCCCAGAAGTGCGGAAACTGCCAGATAAACTGGATGCCAAAGATCACCAACGCCTCCGGACTAATCGCCCCGGTGGCGGCCACCCAACCCAGCAACGGCGGCATGGCCCCAGGAAACGCTCCCACCAGCACGGCAATGGGACTCACCTTTTTAAGTGGGGTATAAACAAAGCTGTAGAGCACCAACGATAGCAACGCTAGTGCGGTGGTGAGCACGTTAGTGAAGACCAATAGCAACCCCAGGGAGGCTACGGCACTAATGCCGGCCAGCCAACTTGCCTCCTGGGGCGTCACCCGTTCGGTGGGCAACGGGCGATTTTGGGTGCGCTTCATCAGGCCATCCACGTCGCGTTCCTGAATCTGGTTGATGGTGGTGGAAGCCCCGGATAATAAGAAACCGCTTACGCAGAGAATCGTTAGTGTCAGTACATCAATCGGACCCGGTACCGCCAGCACGTAGCCAAAGGCTGCTGAAAAAGCGACCAGCAGTGAGAGTCGGAGCTTCATCAGTTCGGCGTAGGCGCGCACTCGATCTCCTAAGGTGGGACGAACAACGGTTTTAGTAGCTAGCATACTGATCCGAATAAGGTTGACGCTGTCGCATGGCCAGCGGATACATTTTTAGCAAAAGTAACACCTGCACCCCGAACGCGCCGGTTGCTAAAATCAGGTGCAGTGGCTGCGCGAAGCGCGGAATAGCAAAGTAGGCCATGATCACCCCACTTAATATTTCAGTGACGATTACTACTAGTAATACCCCCGCCCAGCGGGTTAAGTTTCCCTTTTGACCGAAATTTTGGTAGGCCAGATACACCAAGTACAAATGCCCCAGTAGTACAATAATTGAGTAGGATCGGTGTACGTAGAACACCCAGTCCAACCCGGCGATCCAGTTTTCCCGCTGGGCTTCACCCAGGGTCTGGGACACCTCGTTCACCGATTCGCGCACCTGCGTGCCCATCACGATCTGAATGAGCGTGAGCACCAACAGTACGCCTAACGTAGCTCCAATGCGCGACCGTTCTGGGCCAACGGTTATGGATTGCACCCCGCCCGCCCGGAGAGCGACGAAGGTAAGCAGGGCAACAATGAACAGCGCCAACAGCATATGCACGGTGATCATCCAGGGCAGCAAATTGGTAGACACCACCACCGAGCCGATCCAGCCCTGCAAACCCACCGCAATCACCGTGGCGGCTGATGCTATCACTAGGCTCCGATCATTTTTCCAGTGGGGTATTGATGCAGCAAAGGTGGCGAGGATGAATAACCCTACTAGTGCGCCGATCAGACGGTTAACGTACTCGACCCACGTTTTGGTGGCATTAAACTCCTCCTCTCCGGCAATGGCCGGATCATTTTTAAGTTGGTCGGCTATTTGGGCAAAACCCAAAGCCCCTAGATAGTTAGACAGGCGCTCGTTCTTAGCAAGACGTTGTTCAGCGTAGACTTGCTTATAATCGAACGGAAGCTGACTTGCCTCCGTAGGAGGAACCCAGCTTCCGAAACATTTGGGCCAATCGGGGCAGCCCATACCCGAACCCGTGCTGCGAACGATTCCTCCTACGAGAATAAGGAAGTAAACCGACCAGAGGGTGAAAACGCTCAGCCGCCGTAGACTACTTGGCGTTGGCTTCATCTACTTTTTCTACTTTCTCACCCTCACGCTCGATGGCGATACTGTCGTTTTCGTGCGGCAGGTTAGACTCCGGGGTTTCAGAGAACGGTACGGTCTGCGGAATATAATCATCCTTAGCGTGCGGCTTGCTATAATCGTAGGGCCAACGGTGCACCTCGGGAATTTCACCTACCCAGTTACCATGCTCAGGAATGCGGGGCGTGGTCCACTCCAGGGTGTTTGACTTCCAGGGGTTAAGCGGCGCCAGTCGTCCGCGGTACATGCTGTAGAAGAAGTTGTAAGCGAAGATCAGCTGCGCACTAAAGGTGAGGATAGCGGCAATACTGATAAACATATTCAGGTCGCTAAACGCTCCGAACGAATCGAAGGTGGTGAACGAATAGTAACGACGGGGGAAACCGGCAATACCGATGTAGTGCATGGGGAAGAACACCAGGTACACTCCGAAAAAAGTCATCCAGAAGTGCACGTAGCCCAAGGTTTTATCCATCATTCGGCCGTACATCTTCGGGAACCAGTGATACACTCCGGCCATCAGTCCGAAGAACGAGGCACTACCCATCACCAGGTGAAAGTGCGCTACCACAAAGTAGGTATCGTGCAACTGAATGTCAATTGCTGCATTTCCTAAGAAAATACCGGTGAGTCCGCCGGAAATAAATACCGACACCAGAGCCGATGGAAAACATCATTGCGGTGGTGAAGCGTAGATTACCCTTCCACAGCGTAGTGAGGTAGTTGAAGACTTTCACGGCGGAGGGTACCGCAATAATCAGCGTCAGAAACATGAAGATAGATCCCAAAAAGGGGTTCAGTCCCGACACAAACATATGATGCGCCCATACCACGAATGATAGGATGGTGATAGCGAGCATAGACCCAATCATGGCCCGGTACCCGAAGATGGGCTTACGGGCGTTGGTAGCGATCACCTCGGAGGTAATTCCCAAAGCAGGTAACAGTACAATGTATACTTCGGGGTGACCCAGGAACCAGAACAAGTGTTGGTACAAAATCGGGCTACCGCCTACGTTAGGCAGCGCCTCACCGTTGATGAAGATTTCGGACAGGTAAAAACTAGTTCCGAAGCTTCGGTCAAAGATCAGCAGTAACGCGGCTGAAAACAGCACCGGGAATGAAAGCAGACCAATTACCGCCGTGAGGAAGAACGCCCAGATGGTTAAAGGCAAGCGCGCAAAGGACATCCCCTTAGTACGCAGGTTGATTACCGTGGTGATGTAGTTGATACCCCCCATGAGTGAAGAGGCAATAAAGAAGGTCATGGATACTAACCAGAGCGTCATACCTAAGCCGGATCCTTGAATAGCCTGCGGCAGCGCACTCAGCGGCGGATACACCACCCAGCCACCGGCGGCCGGACCGGTCTCGATAAAGAGCGAGTAGAACATGATGACACTGGCCAGGAAGAAGAACCAGTACGATAGCATATTCATAAAGCCCGATGCCATATCACGTGCGCCAATTTGCAACGGAATCAGGTAGTTGCTAAACGTGCCACTGAGTCCGGCGGTGAGCACAAAGAATACCATGATGGTACCGTGCATGGTTACCAGCGCCAGGTAAAACTCCGCATCCAGGGAGCCGGTTTCGGTGATCCATCCGCCCAACAAAGGCTTCAGAAAGCTCATGTTCATATCAGGAAAACCCAACTGTAACCGGAAGATGACCGATAGTAATCCGCCAATGAACGCCCACAGAATACCAGTGAGCAGGTACTGCTTAGCGATCATTTTGTGATCCTGACTAAAAATATACTTAGTGATGAAATTATCCTCGTGGTGATGTTCATCGTGCGCGGCGTGCGCGTGTGCGTCTACTGCGTGTGCTGTCGCCATAACTTATCTACAAATGAGTGACTACTAATTGATACCTGCTTTTTCTGATTCTGTTGTTACTTCCTGATCCAAACCAGCGCTAATTGCCGCCAACTCTCTCAGCTCCTGCGGCACCTTGGCCAGGTAATCCTGATTCTGCTGCAACCAAGTCTGTTGCTCGGCCTTCCAGGCCACGTAATCATCGGGTTCATCCACCACTAAGCGCAGACGCATGGAGAAGTGACCACGGCCGCACACCTCGGTGCAGTAAATATTGTAGTTGTAATCCGGATTTTCGGTTTCGGCGCGCATCTCAGCGGTCGTTTTGGTAGGCACGAACCAGAAGCGGGTTGGCATACCCGGTACCGCATCTTGCTTCAGGCGAAACTCAGGAACGTAAACGCTGTGCAATACGTCGCGGGCTCTGATCTTGAACAGCACCGGCTTGCCCTTGGGCACGTGAACCTCCATCGGGGTGAAATCATCAAAGGCCGAACGGTCAGTAAAATCCAGTCCGCGAGAATTTACCGCGTCGATGAATCGGTAATCATACTCGCCCAGTTGGTTGTCGTTGCCCGGATAGCGGGGTAGCCAGCCGAACTGATAGCCCAGCAGTTCAATTTCCTCGGCATCGTCGGGAGCTTTCTCCGTAATGTCGGTCCATACCTTCCATCCGGAAAATACCAGCACCGCCATTACCACGGCCGGCACGATCGTCCAAACCACTTCCAGTTTGGTGTTGTCGGGATAGAACAACGCTTTTTTGTCCTCTTCGTACTGATAGCGGTACGAGAAGTAAAAGAGCAGAATATGGGTCAACAGAAAAATGAACCCGGTACAGCCCATCGTGATCCAGAAGATGTTGTCCACTTGGACACCGTGCAAGGAGGCTACCGGCGGATCGTACTTATCAAACTCTCCGATAGAGTACCAGGTCATCAGGCCACCCATCACCACCAAGAACACCATAAACAGCATGGCGTTGATTTTATTTCCGGTAGAAGCGGTTTTCTTATCGCTGCCTCGGGCCACACCCACTAACCGCAGGACGCGGAAGATAGTGAACAGGATGATCAGCAAAAGAACCGCGCCGACGGCAATTACAATATTAAGCATAGCAGAGGATCAAGTGTGATGATGAATACTTTCTTGCAACATCGGATGGTTTTTCGCCACCAGCGGAGCTTTGGCCAAACTACCAAAAACAACCCAAAGGAAAGCGGCCAAATAGACCATGGTGCATCCGATTTCTAATACTCCAAACCCCCCGTTTTCCCACAAAGTTCCGGGGGTTATCATTAAGTAAAAATCGAACCAATGACCTACCAAAACGATGGTACAAACCAGTTTCAGAAAGATAGTGAGGCGCTTAGAATCGCGCGTCATGAGCAGCAAGAAGGGCAGCAAAAAGTTCAATCCCAGGATCATGTAAAAGATGGGAGCGTAGTAGCTGCTGCTCATGCGTTCCACAAAATAAACCGTCTCTTCCGGGATGTTGGCGTAGTAGATTAGCAGGAACTGTCCTAACCAGATGTAGGCCCAGAAGATGCTAAAGGCAAACACAAATTTGCCCAAATCGTGCAGGTGTTCGGAACCAACGTTGAGCAGGTGTCCCGTCTCGCGCAGGCGAACCACCATCAGGGTGATCGCGGCTAAGCCAGCCACAAACCAACTGGCAAACACGTACCAGCCGAACATGGTGCTGAACCAGTGCGTGTCGATGGACAGTACCCAGTCCCAAGCCGAGGTGGAGGAGGTAACGGCGAAAATGATGATAAAGATGGTGGAGTACTTTACCAGCTTGTAGTAGTGCTTGGTGCCCCCGTTCAGGTCTTCGGCCAGCGACTCGCGCCGAATGAGCCGCCACATCCAGAACCACAGTCCAAAGTAAGCGACCATCCGAATGAGATAAAAGGGAGTATTCAGGTAGGCATGCTTGCCGTCGATAATCGCATCGTAGCGCGGATCAGCTTTGTCGTACAGATAATCGTGCGTCCAGTGGAAGATGCTGTGGCTGCCGAACAAAAACACCACCAGCATTAGCACTCCCGCAACGGGCAACCAGGCACCGAAGGCTTCGGGTACCCGCTTGAAACCGGCCGACCAACCGGCTTGTGCGGCGTAATTGAACGCCACGAAGAACACTCCGATAATGGACAAGCCGGTAAAGTAAACGTTGTTGATCCACAGGTTGGCAAATAGCCGCTGGTACCAATGAAACTCTGAATGCCCGGCTTCGCCCAGTTCGGCCGAGGCGTGACCGGCTTCGGCTTCGTGGCCGCCGCCCAGCAGGGCCATCACGACACCCGCAATCAACAGCAGGAGACCGACCCCACCGATGATAAACAATGTTTTTTTGGTTGCCGAAAAATTGAAGTTTTCTTTTCCAACATCAACTTCGGTGGTGTGGTGTGCAGTGCTGCTCATAGTTTTATCTTATTCGCCTTGTTGTTGTAGGGTTTGAACGTAGCGGACGATTCTCCAGCGGTCGGCAATTTCCATTTGCGAGCCGTGGGCGTTCATGCGTCCTTTTCCCCAGGTGATCACGTGAAAGATGTGTCCTTCGGTCATGTCGCGGTAGGTGCCCTTGTTGTAGGCGGGCACGCCCTTGTAAACCACGCCCACCGGACCATTACCCTGTCCGGCTCCGCCGTGGCAGGGATAGCAAAACTGGGTGTACAAACGCTGTCCCTCGGCCACCACCGCTGCGGTAGAATCCAGCGGGTTCTTAACGGTGCGCGAAGCCAACTCCAAACTATCAAAGGGAAGTTCGTAGGGAAGATACAGCGACAGTTCTTTGCGCGCGGCCTCGGAATTAGGCTCCGTTTGCTTGGCCCCGTAGGCATCGTAGCTGGCCGCGTTGCGCCGCACCGTGTTGGCCGGTGGGGTGCGCGAATTCATGCCGTAGGGGTTGTACGGATTGGAATTATAGTATTCGCCCAGGTCATCCTCCCGTGAGGATAACCATCCTCCTTGTTCTTCGTCGGTGATTTGGGTGAGGGGCTCGTACGGAGTGGTATGGTACATCTGCGGAGCATATTCCAAGCCGCGATATTCGCCCTGGGCCTCGCAACCCGCCAGCGCAATGCCTCCCGCTAAACAACCGTATAATACGTAGTTACGCATGTTTTAGTAGTCTTTTTCGTTCACTTCTACCGCTCCGGCGTCGCGCAGGATGGTTTTCATTTCGTCTAGTTTGATCGAGTTTTTGGACAGATCAATCGCCATGATGTGCTTGTCGTCGGTGGCCCGCAGATCAAATATCTTCGCTTTGCCGTAGGGACGCAAATCGCTCACCAGCATAAACACGGCAACCATGCCCAGGGCCGACAGCAGCACGGTTAGCTCAAACGATACCGGCACGAAGGTGATAGAGGCAAAATTCTTCCCTCCGATGATCATCGGCCAGTCGATTTTCATCATATAAAACTGCATCAACAGCGCAAGCCCAGACCCAAGTGCACCGAACAGAAAGGCAGCAATAGGCAATTTGGATCGCTTGTACCCCAACGCGTGCCCCAAACCGTGTACGGGAAACGGGGTGTAACAATCATGAATGCGAATGCCTTGACTACGGGCCGTCTCTACGGCTTCCACCAGCACATCCTCATCATCAAACACTCCTAATAAATACTTACTTCCTGGCTTCATCATTACTTATCCATGTTGCGTTGGGGGGCTGCTTCAGCGGCCTGCGTGGTGGTTCCGGCGGCGCGCATCGCCGGGGCTTCTTCCGACGTAGCTTTGATGATACTCTTCACTTCCGCCATATTGATCACCGGGAAAAATTTGGCGAACAAGAAGAAGGCCGTAAAAAACAATCCAAAGGTAAATAGGTAGATACCAACATCGTATAAAGTGGGTTGGAACATCGCCCAGCTAGAAGGCAGGTAATCACGGTGCAGCGAGGTTACGATAATCACGAAGCGCTCGAACCACATACCGATGTTCACCACAATGGACAGTATAAACGTAGCCACGATGCTGGTGCGAATTTTCTTGAACCAAAATAGCTGGGGCGACACCACGTTACAGGTCATCATCGTCCAGTAGGCCCACCAGTAGGGACCAGTAGCGCGGTTGAAAAAGGCGTACTGCTCATACTCCACCCCCGAATACCAAGCCATAAACAGCTCGGTGATATAGGCCACTCCCACAATAGAACCCGTAACAATAATGATGATATTCATCAACTCGATATGGCCAATCGTGATGTAATCCTCCAGTTTGTACACCTTCCGGGTGATAAGCATCAGCGTGAGCACCATCGCGAAGCCCGAGAAGATGGCTCCCGCCACGAAGTAAGGGGGGAAGATGGTGGTGTGCCAGCCGGGAATCACCGAAGTAGCAAAGTCAAAGGACACGATGGTGTGTACTGACAGTACCAGGGGCGTGGCCAAACCGGCCAGAATAAGGGCCACTGATTCATAACGCTCCCAGGTGCGGGCCGAGCCGGTCCAGTTAAAGCTCAGCGCTCCGTATATCGCTCGGGATATTTTGTTCTGCGCCCGGTCGCGGATGGTCGCAAAATCGGGAATCAAGCCGATGTACCAGAACACCAGCGACACGGTGAAGTAGGTGCTAATCGCGAACACGTCCCACAGCAAAGGCGAGTTGAAATTTACCCACAACGAACCAAAGGTGTTGGGCAGGGGCAGCGCCCAATAAGCTCCCAACCAGGGGCGCCCCATGTGGATCACGGGGAACAGCAGTGCACAAATTACCGCGAAGATCGTCATTGCTTCCGCGGCCCGGTTGATGGACATGCGCCAGCGCTGACGAAACAGCAACAGCACCGCGGAGATGAGCGTACCGGCGTGGCCGATACCCACCCACCACACGAAGTTGGTGATGTCCCAGGCCCAGCCGACGGTTTTGTTCAGTCCCCACATGCCAATACCGTCCCACAGGGTGCGGTACATGGCGTAGGCACCAATGGTCAAAGCGCCCAGCGAGGTAGCCAGGGCTAACAACCACAGCACGTTGGGTTTGGCCTCCACCGGTCGGCATATATCTACCGTCACGTCGTGCACGGTTTTGCCGTTGGTGATCAGCGGGGTTCTTACTGAAGCGACATGATTCATAATCTGTTCTTTTAATTATGCGGTAACTTCTTCTTCGTCTTTGTTTCTAATCTTGGTCAGGTACCAAATGTTTGGACTCACCCCAATTTCGTTGAGCACCCGGTAACCGCGCTCTTCGTACTCGCGACTCACCACGCGCGTGATGGCGCTGTTGGGGTCGTTGGCATCGCCAAAGGTGATCGCCCGCGTGGGACACGCCTCGGCACAAGCCGACACGATTTCGCCGTCCATCGGGCGGCGCTTCTGCTTTTTGGCTTCCAGCTTGCCGAGTTGGATACGCTGGATACAGAACGTACACTTCTCCATCACCCCGCGGGCCCGGACGGTCACGTCGGGGTTCAGCACCATCTTGGCCAGATCGTCGTTCATGGCGATATTCACTCCGGCGAACTGTTCGTTGTCGTGGTACTTGAACCAGTTAAAGCGACGCACTTTATAAGGGCAGTTGTTAGCGCAGTAACGCGTGCCGATGCAGCGATTGTACGTCATCTGGTTCAAGCCTTCGGTGCTGTGGGTGGTTGCCAACACCGGGCATACCGTTTCGCAGGGCGCATTGTTGCACTGCTGGCACAGCATGGGTTGGAAGGTGACTTCCGGATTGGCCGAGGCCACTTCCATGTCTTTGTAGCCTTCCACCGCATCGCTGCTGTAGTAGCGGTCGATGCGAATCCAGTGCATCTCGCGGCGGTTGATCACCTCCTGCCGACCCACCACGGGCACGTTGTTTTCTACCTGGCAAGCCACCGTGCAGGCCCCGCAACCGATGCAGCTGTTCATGTCGATGGCCATCATCCAGTGGTGGTTGGGGTAAGTATGCCCTTTCCACAAGGAGATGCTGTTCGGTTCTTTCGGACCGTCGTAGGTTTCAATCTCCACCTTATAGCGTCCCGCGGCCGGATCTTCCTGATACTCGCTGAGCAGCGCATCCTGAATCACCGTTTCGCGACCCATATAGGTTTCGTGGGTCTGGGTCTGCGCGATGCGGTATTTGTCGGCCAGCACCTCAATCTGCACATCCGGGTTAAAGTACGACACAAAACCGTTGGTCGTGCTCACCATCGGGTAGGCATTGGCGCCCACGCCGTTGGCCACCTTACCCGCTTTGGTGCGTCCGTAGCCCAGGGCGAGCCCCACGGTACCTTCGGCCTGTCCGGGCTGCACCAGCACCGGAACCGTCACGCTCGTGCCGTTGGCCGTTACTTTAGCCATGCGGGTTTTCATCTCGTCCATTTCCACGCCCAGGTCGTTCGCCATCTTCTGCGAAACGGTCAGGTAGTTGTCCCAGCAGGCTTTGGAGATGGGATCGGGCATTTCTTGCAACCAGGGGTTGTTGGCCTGTCGCCCGTTGCCGATGCCTACTTTCTGATACAGCACCAGTTCTATCCCCTCGCGCTGCGCGGGATAATTGTCGTTGATGGCACTAGCCAGTCGACCCAGGTCGGCCGGAACAGCGGTGCCATCGGCTTCATTTGCTGTTGGACTGCTGGTTTCGATCACGCCGTTGTAGAGCGCGGTGTTCCAGAAGTTTTCAAAGTTTCCTTCGGTGCTCTGCGCAGCGAAGGCGGTGGTGCGCCAGCGGTCGCGCAAAAACTGGTGGTAATCAGTTTGCCGACTGCCCGACCAAGTTAAAAAGCTGCTCTGCGCCTGTCGGGTGTCGAAGATAGGAGTGATGGTCGGCTGCGCCAGACTCAGATGTCCACCCTGCGGCTGCGCGTCGTTCCACGATTCCAGATAATGGTTATCGGGTGCGATGTAGTCGGCCAGCGCCGTAGTTTCGTCCAGCCGATCGCTGGTGGATACCTTGAGCTTTACTTTGCTGAGGCTTTCGGACAAAACAGCTCCGTTGTGGTAATCGTACACCGGGTTGCAGTTGTAGAAGATCACCCCGTCGAGCGAACCCTTGCTGGCCTGCTGCGCCAACTGGTCCATCGCGCGGGTGCTTCCCTGCCGGAAGTACGCCGGATTTTGCAGATTGATGGTCGTACCGTAGTTGCGCAGCAGTCCGTTGATGGCGTTTACCATGCTCTGCACGGCCGGGTCGTTAGAACCCGATACCACCAGCGACTTACCGCGGCTGGCCCACAAATCGTTGGCGGCCTTGGCCAGCAAAGGGACTTCGGCGGTCTTATTAATTTTCGCGGTGGGCGATCCGGCCCGGGCGGCCAGCAGGTTGTATAAGTGCCCCACCAACAAACCCTCTTGCGAAGCGCGCACCTGCGCCCGGTAGTCGGCGTTGGCGCCGGTCATCGACAGGTTGCTCTCGAACTGATAGTGGCGCGACATTTTCTTTTTGTCCCGACCCAGTTTCCGGGTTTCGCCGTACTGCCGGGAGTAGACGATGGGCGCGATCCAGGTACCCAGAAAGTCCGCTCCAAAGCTCACGATGGTATCGGCCTTGCTGAAGTCGTAGGCCGGAATCACCGCCTGGCCAAAGCTCTGCCGGTTGGCCTCCAGGATGCCTTCGGACGAGATGGGATCGTACACCACGTGCCGCATATTTGGGTAGGTGGCTAGCAAACGATCAATGGTGGCTTGGGTAGACGGGCTCAGGATGGTGTAGCTCACCAGCGCCACGTTCGACGCGCTGCGCAACTGGCTGGTCACGGCTTTATCCAGATCGCTCCAGGTGGCGGGTTCGCGGTTGATCACCGGGCCCTGTAGTCGCTGGCTGTCGTATAATGATAATACCGATGCTTCCACCTGCGCGTTGGTGCGCCCCTGCGTGATGGGAGAGCGGTCGTTGCCCTTGATCTTGATCGGACGGCCCTCACGGGTTTTCACCACCACGCTACAGTAGTCGCCACCGTCGATGAAGGTGGAGGCGTAGTAGTTGGGAATGGATGGGTCCACATCCACCGGTTTCACCACGTAGGGAATGGCCTTACGGATGGGAGCTTCGCAGGCGGCCAGGGTGGCGGCGCTGATGGTGAAGCCCATGGTTTTCAAAAAGTCGCGGCGCGTGTCGCCCTTCTTCGGGGGAGTCGGAAACTCCCGGTCGGCATGCTTAACAAATTCCGGATTGTTGCTTAGCTCCTCAATTCCCTTCCAGTATCGCTTCTCTTTTTTCATGTTGTGTGGGTAGCCTCTTGCTTAGTAATGGCACTTAGAACATTCTAGTCCGCCGATATCTTCCACCTTCATGGGTTCGCCGGAGGCCGATTCGTCGTGCAGTTCGAGTAATTTGTCGTAGTAGGCGTTGTCTTTGGCGTTCACCTCGGTTTCGCGGTGGCAGTTAATACACCAGCCCATGGTGAGTTTAGAGTACTGATACACCACCGGCATTTCCTGAATGGGTCCGTGGCAGGTTTGGCACTCCAGTCCGCCCACGTTCACGTGCTGGGAGTGGTTAAAGTACGCCAAATCGGGCAGGTTGTGGATGCGAATCCACTCGATGGGCTGCTTATTATTACCGTAGGTCTGCGAATCCGGATCAAAGTCGATGGCCGCGTAGATTTTCTGGATCTCGGGCGATTCGGTTTTGATCTGCTGGTGGCAGTTCATACAGATGTTGGCCGATGGGATATTGGCTGACTTCGCCTTCATCACCCCGGTGTGGCAATACTGACACTGAATTTCGTACTGTCCGGCGTGCAGGGCGTGCGAGAAAGCAATCGGCTGCTCGGGCTGATACCCTTGCTGCACACCGATAGAGTAGAGTCCGTCGAGCACCAGCTTCACCACCAGCGCCAGGAAGATGAAGACCATCACCCCGATGAATGGCCGACTCTGCACCAGCTTCTTGACGTCGGTTTTCTGGTCAAGGATTTCACGGTCGGCTTCGTCCAGGTCCGTTTTCTGATTCAGGAACTTGGTAAGCACGGTAACGATCAGGATCAGTACCAGCAGGATGAGTCCCAGAATGACGACCAAGCCAATCAGGATAGCTAATAAGTAACCGGAAGGAATGCCGCTATCGCCGGTACCGGCCGTTTGTCCACCCCCATCAACAGCAGCACCGTCACCCGCAGCAGCGGCAGGAGCAGCGGCAGAAGACTCGGCCTTAACGTAAGCAATAATAGAAGTGATCTCCTCATCCGAGTAGGCAAAAGACGGCATCACCGTTTTGTTGTACTCGTTATACAGGTTGACGGCGTAATCGTCGCCGCCCTGAATCACCTTCTGCGAGTTCTTGATAAAGTTAATCAGCCAGGGCAGCTCACGCCGCTCGTGCACGTTCTTCAGGGCGGGACCCACCACCACCTGGTTGATGGCGTGACACACCGTACAGGCGTTGTTGAACAGCGATTCGCCCTGACTAACGATGGCATCGTCGGTGGGGATACCATCGGCCGAGGCTTCAGCAGCCGGAGCGGCCGCTTCGGGGGCAGCTTCTTCGAGTAGCCGTAGCAGTACTATCGGCAGCGTCCTGCGCGATGGCGGGTGCCGACAGAAGAACCAGAATGCCTAATAATCCACCAAGCAACGCGCTGACCCGACCGGAGGTAAAAAAACTAGTTATGAATAGCGACATGGGAGCTTCCTCGTTTTTGAATTCGCACAAAAGTAACACGCGGGGGCTGGATTTCAAACACATTTGACCGCAATTCGGTACGTGCTGATTGGAGCGCCCTCATCATACCGCTAATAAGCTGGTTTTCAATTTCTTAGTTCTGTCTGATAAACGCATTCAAGCAATTTAGAAAAATTCTAAATTGCTTGGCAGAGGAACCTAAGTGGTAGCGTTCAGAAGATGATCCAAGTCGCTAGGATGACCACCAATCTTGTCCCTTGGCTATTAATAAGGTAATATAATTACATCCGGTTTTCATGCATAAAAAAAGGTCAGTGAAGACACTGACCAGGGAGATACATAAAATTGCGATCAACCAAACAAGGTTGCTGATCACTTAACTAACCATCGCAATTTTAAAGAGGTCGCGAGCGGATTCGAACCGCTGTAAGAGGTTTTGCAGACCTCCGCCTAGCCACTCGGCCACGCGACCATTTGTACTAACGCGTAAAGTAGCGGGAAGATACACCTTCCCGCCATTTTACTCATCCGTTTTCCAGACTACGCCTTTTCTTCGTCGTCCGAAGAAGCGTCGTCGTCTGCTTTTGCATCGGCAACCTCAGTCTCAGCAGTATCTGCTTTCGCGCTGTTAGACTTTTCAGCCGCCTCCGATTTTACCTCATCAGTTTTAGCTTCTGTCTCCGATTTTGCCTCTTCCTTCTGCTCTTCCGCAACTGGGGTAGCATCTTTTTGCTTAGCTACTTCCGCTTCATCAGATTTATCATCGGCTGCGGTTTCATCCGCCGCTGGCTTCTCCGCTTCCTTCTTCGTGGTCGCACCGGCTTTCTTCTGATTTTCCTGCATCTGCTCCTTCAGGTCAGACAGGGCCGACAGGTCACCCAACGTAGAGCGCTCTTCGTTACTAGACGAACGGGAGCGTCCGCTACCACCACTGCCGGAACCAGACGATGATGCGCGCGCCGCTGCTTTCTTCTTCAG
Source organism: uncultured Cytophagales bacterium (assembly GCA_963833215.1). Taxonomy (GTDB): domain Bacteria; phylum Bacteroidota; class Bacteroidia; order Cytophagales; family Cyclobacteriaceae; genus Tunicatimonas. Next base: position 249,330 of record CAWHXE010000017.1, read on the forward strand.
TTGCTTCGCTTCTTCTTCTTTGTACGATGCCAGGTGCGACAGCACAATGCGTCGGTCGTCTTTGGAAAATTCTACCACGCGGAAGTCCAGCGCCTCGCCCTGCTCGGGGTTCGAGCCGTCTTCCTTTACCAGCTGTTTGTTGTTGGCAAAGCCCTCGATGCCGTAGGGCAATTCGATGGTAGCGCCCTTATCGTTCTTGCTGGTGATCGTTCCTTTGTGCACCGAGCCAATCGGGAATAAATCCTGGAAGGTATCCCAGGGGTTTTCCTCCATCTGCTTGTGGCCCAGAGCCAGTCGGCGACTGTCTACGTTGAGTTCTAGTACTTTTACTTCCAGTTCTTCGCCCACCTTCACAAACTCCGAAGGGTGCTTCACCTTTTTGGTCCAGCTCAGGTCCGATACGTGCACCAGTCCGTCGATGCCTTCTTCCAGCTCGAGGAACAGGCCGAAGTTGGTCAGGTTGCGGATAATGCCCTTATGCACCGTGCCGATGGCGTATTTGGTGAGCACGTCTTCCTTATTCCAAGGATCTTCGCTCAGTTGCTTGATGCCCAGTGACATCTTGCGCGCGTCGCGATCCAGGGTAAGTACCTGAGCGTTCGAGCTCGTCGCCGATCTTGATAAAATCTTGCGGATTGCGCAGGTGTTGCGACCACGACATTTCGGATACGTGCACCAGTCCTTCCACGCCGGGCATAATCTCCAGAAACGCCCCGTAGTCGGCCACATTTACAATCTTGCCGTGAATCTTCGTGCCCACCTGAATTTCTTCGGTGAGTGAATCCCAGGGGTGCGGGGTAAGTTGCTTCATGCCGAGCGAAATACGCTTTTTCGCTTCGTCGAAGTCCAGCACCACCACGTTGAGTTTCTGATCAAGCTCCAGCACTTCTTCGGGGTGGTTGATGCGCCCCCAGGAGATATCGGTGATGTGCAGTAGTCCGTCTACGCCGCCCAGATCGATGAACACCCCAAAGTTGGTCATGTTCTTGATGATGCCTTCCAGCACCTGACCTTTCTCCAGGTTGTCCAGAATCTTGGCCTTTTGCTCTTCCAGATCCTTCTCGATGAGGATCTTATGCGACACCACCACGTTGTCGTTGGCGTAGTTGATCTTCACCACTTTTACTTCCATCTTCTTACCCACATAGGCGTCGAAGTCGCGAATGGGTTTCACGTTCGATCTGTGAGCCGGGCAAGAAAGCTTCCACGCCGTACACGTCGCAGATGAGCCCGCCCTTGGTGCGGCGTTTCACCGTCGCTTCAAGAATATTATCATCGTCCAGGCCGCTCTGGATGCGTTCCCAGGCGCGGACGATTTTAGCTTTTTTGCGCGACAGCACCAGCTGTCCGTTTCTGTCTTCTTGCTCCTCAATATAGACTTCTACTTCGTCGCCAACCTTAAGGTCGTCAAGGTCACGAAATTCAGAAATGGAAATCAGTCCATCGGATTTGAAGCCAATGTTGAGAATCACGTCGCGGTCGTTGATGCCCACCACGGAGCCCTTCACCACTTCCTTCTCATTGATTTCGTTGAGGGTATCCTCATACATTTGGGCCATTTCTGCCTTCTGCGCTTCGGAGTAATCTTCTCCGAAGCCTTTGGTGTCGGCCTGGTCCCAATCAAATTCTACTTCTTGCGTTGCTTCTGCCATGTTCTAGTGGGTTGCTCTTGTTTCGCGCCGGTCCCAGAGCGTCAGACCCGCGGTTTAGTGAATAAATAAGACTTAAAGTAACCGTTGACGAGCGCGGAGCGTTCGCAACGGGCTGCAAAAATACAAAATTTAGGCGGAGTGGCAAGTATTGGACGGGGTTGTTTGGGTTGACTTTCTGGAACAGGGCAGGCTTGCGAATCCAGTGGCTGCCTTGTACCTTTACTGACATCAGGAAAAGCAGTAGTTTTATAGGTCGGCAATGGGCTCCGTCAGCTTATGAACGTGGGAAAATAATAGACAAAGTACCAATACTATGAAAGCACTGACTGCGCTCGTGGCGGCATCGACCCTCTTGGCGGCCTGCCAGGAGGAAGAGTCTTCCGAAGGAGAACCAGTCGTAATTTATAATTTTTTCAGCATTATAAGTTCCTCTACCCAGGAAGATTTTTTCTTGAACAACCCCACCCTGCGTCCGGAAGATGTGACATTATTTATGAAGAATTGGTCTGATGAGTGGGTAGATTTGGAAGTGAAACCTACTGAACTTAACGGGCGTACGGTCTTCGGTCCGGCGTTTTTTGTGGACGCTGCTCATTTCCTCTACAAACTTGAGCTCACGGGCAGCGACACCGATACTATTCGGGTGGTAGCCACGGGCGATGCCAACTACGATGATGTGTTTGAATTTTACTACAACGGTAGGTTGACTGATAGGTACGATTTCAGCAACCAAGAATTCTATTACGACTACGTAGAAGCTAACGCGGCGTATGACCAAGGGAAGGCAAGAGCCCTTCCTGATAAAGATACGTACATTCTTACCTTCGAAAAGGTGGTTAGCGATCAGGATCCAGGATGAGTCCGCGCTGGTTCGGAAAATACCAACCACTCTGCCAACTTTTTCTTTCCCTCCCGTGTTATGCGGACAAGACGTGAGAAACGAACATTTTGTCGCGCTTGTTTCTCACGATAATCGCTATATTTGCCCGCGTATTTTTGAACCAAATTTCTAGCTAAATGACCCAGGTTATCATCACCGCCGTTGTTGCCTTCACCCTGATTATTCTCCTGCTGGTGGCCCTGCTGCTGTTCGCTCAGTCGAAGCTGGTGCAGCAAGGTGACGTAAGGATTATTGTTAACGGAGACGAGAAGAATCCCATTATCACTCCGGCCGGCAGCACGCTGCTAACGACCTTGTCGAGTGAGAAAATTTTCTTGCCCTCAGCCTGCGGGGGCGGCGGAACCTGCGCCATGTGCAAGTGCGCCATCGACGAAGGCGGGGGCGACGTGTTGCCCACCGAAGTGGGTCACTTGAGCCGCAAAGAGCAGCAAGAAAATGTGCGCCTGTCGTGCCAGGTGAAGGTGAAGAACGACATGCACATTCGCATTCCGGAAGAGATTTTTGGTATCAAGAAGTGGGACTGTGAGGTGGTGTCTAACTATAACGTGTCTACTTTTATCAAGGAATTTGTGGTGCGCTTGCCCGAGGGCGAAACGCTCGACTTCCAATCGGGAGGCTACGTGCAGGTGGACGTGCCCGCGTGCGAGGTGGAGTATAAAGGGATGGACATTAAGCCCAATCCCGAAACCGGCGATCCGGAAGACAAATTCCGCCCCGACTGGGATAAATTTAACCTCTGGGATTTGAAGATGAAGAACCCCGAGCCCATCTTCCGCGCCTACTCAATGGCCAACCACCCGGCCGAAGGGAACATCGTGATGCTCAACATCCGCGTGGCCACCCCGCCGTGGGACCGTGCCAACAATAAGTGGATGGACGTGAATCCGGGCATCTGTTCGTCCTACGTGTTCTCACGCGTGCCGGGCGATAAGGTGACCATCTCGGGCCCTTACGGTGAGTTCTTCATCAACCCCACCGAGCGGGAGATGATCTACATCGGAGGGGGAGCAGGCATGGCGCCGTTGCGCTCGCACATCTTCCACCTGTTCCACACCGAAAAAACCGACCGCAAGGTATCTTACTGGTACGGTGGCCGTTCGAAGCGCGAACTGTTCTATACCGACCAATTCGAAAAGATTGAGGAAGAGTTTCCTAATTTTAAATACAACATCGCGCTGTCGGAGCCGCTGCCTGAAGACAACTGGAACAGTTACACCGGTTTTATTCACCAGGTGCTGTACGATAACTACTTAGAAAATCACGAAGATCCGGAAGAGGTAGAATATTACTTGTGCGGCCCGCCGCTGATGAACGCCGCGGTGCTTAAGATGCTCGATGACTTGGGCATCCCGCCGGAGAATATTCGTTTTGATGACTTCGGAGGATAACCCGAGCATCCGTAAAATTGAAGAAAAGGAAGCCATTCGTGCTTCCTTTTTTTATTTTTGGCAAAACCACTTCACTGCCTCATGAATCTGAGCATCTTCTTCCAGCCGGTCAATCCCGACGTTTGTCCGTTGTCGGCTCCGGCGAACAGTTTTTTTCGGTCTATTGCGGTGCACCGCGATACCTTTCCCAACTATCAAGAGGCGGACATTGCCCTGCTCGGCATCACTGAGAACCGGGGGGCCGCTGACAACCCCGGGGTGAGCGAAGCAGCCGATGCGGTGCGCCAGGCACTTTATTTGTTGAAGAAAGGTAGCGGTGCCTATCGGGTGGCCGACTTGGGCAACCTGGCGGTAGGCCATAGTTTGGAGGAGACCTACACCCGCGTGCGCGAGGTCTGCGGCATGCTGATGGCCTCTAACACCCTGCCGGTGCTTATCGGCGGGTCGCACGACATCGACTACGGGCAGTACCTGGCCTACGAAAACCTGGATCAGCTGGTGAATCTAGTGAGTGTGGATGCTTACATCAACATCCAGCCCCAGCACGAGCAGCGCGACGGCGATCAGTGTCGAAATCACCTGCACTACATCCTCACCCACGAGAAAAACTACCTGCTCAACTACAGCCACGTGGCCTACCAAAGTTTTCTGGTAGACCGGCAGGCCCCGGCCCTGCTCGAGCGCTTTTGTTTTGACACCCACCGCCTGGGGCAGGTCACGCAGCAACTGACGGCGATAGAGCCAGTGATGCGGCAGGCCAATATGCTGAGCTTCGACATTTCAGCGATCAAGGCGGCCGATGCGCCCGGTAACGTCCGGGCGCAGCCCTTCGGCCTCACGGGGCAAGAGGCTTGCCAGTTGTGCTGGTACGCTGGCCACAGTGAGCGCCTTACCTCAGCCGGATTCTTTGAGTATAATCCGCAGCAAGACGATCAGCGGCGCACCACGGCTTCAGTGATCGCCGCGATGGTGTGGTATCTTATTGAGGGCTACTATCACCGTACCTACGAGGAAGATTTTGCTGGAAACGATTTTGTGAAATATCTGGTGCCGATGTCTGCTACTCCTGAGCATATCACCTTTTACAAGGCCAAACGAAGCGAAAAATGGTGGATGGAGGTTCCCAGAATGGATATTCCCCGAGTGGATGCTCCCCGAATGGATATTCCCCGGTCTGGCGGAGTGCCGCCCAGCGAGACCCATATGGATAGTGAGGAATTCAATTTATCTTCCGAACTACTTCAATCAAGGCGGCGTATTGTGCCCTGCGACCCGTCGGACTACCACCGAGCAGTGCAGGGCGATTTGCCCGACCGCTGGATTCAGGCGCACGCTAAATATTTGTAATCATGGCCCTACGAGATAAATTCATACTAAACATCTGTACTATGAAAAATGACGTTTTTTTGCTGTGGTTATCGGTTGGATTGATCACGGCCTGCACGGGCAACCAATCTGCTACTGTGGACCAAACTACCCACAAACCTGTTCAGACTGCCGAACAAACCGTATCTGACGATTTTGTACCGCTATTTAACGGCACCGACCTGAGCGGCTGGCAGATACACGGCACCGAAAAGTGGTACGTAGAAGACGGGTTGTTGGTCTGCGAAAGCGGGCCGGATGCCGAGTACGGTTATCTGGCTACCGAAAAATCGTACAAAAACTTCGTGCTGGAGTTGGAGTTCAAACAAGCCGCCGATGGCAACAGCGGGGTATTCTTTCGCTCGTCCCTGGACGGCACCAAGATCAGCGGTTGGCAGGTGGAGGTAGCCCCGCCCGATCATGATACGGGCGGCATCTACGAATCGTACGGACGCGGCTGGCTGGAGCAGATTCCCGAAGAAAAGGAAGGTATTCTGAAGATGGGCGAATGGAACAAATTACGCATTGAGGTAAACGGCGATCGGGTGCAGACCTTCCTCAACGATAAGCCAATGGTGGACCTTACCGATGAGAAAATTGGCGCCGCCGATGGGGTGATCGCCCTGCAAATCCACGACGGCGGAGGCATCAAGGTGTTCTGGCGTGACTTGCGGATAAAAGCAATTTTGTAGTAAGATCGTGAGGACGCGCCGCGGCGCTTCCCCACAGCCCCACAATTTTACTGGTTTTTATACCTTCATGTTCTGATCGAATCCCTGTCCGTCGTCTGAGTTTGAGAATGTCGCCGGGACTTTCGCAAACTACCGCCCGGTTACCCAGAATGCCGATCGGCGTTTTCATCAGATCAGGATTTTGCTTGAGCACGCCCAACCAGTCTTGCTCGGCCATCTCTACACCTTCGTACTTGTCTTGATAGATCGTTGAGGTGCGGTCGATAATATCCTCAGGCTTCAGGTTCAGTTTCATCAGCAACTCGGCCATTTGTCGCTCGGTCAGCGGGTCTTTGGAGATATCTACCTCGCGCACGTGCTCGGCCACTTGCTTGCCGTAGGCGACCGCTTCGCGCCCCTGTCGTTTTTCGAAATTATAAATGATCGTTACTTCTTCGGGATTCCATTCCATGATTAAAAAAAATAAGGTTCAACGTATGCTCGGTAAACCTCTGGCAGAAGTAAAAGTTAGGCGCACTGCCGAAATGTTTTGCGGGGCTACTTTACTTCCGTTTCGGTTTCCTCCTGCTGCGGGGGCAGATCGGGCAGGTGCGCCGTGTCATTGGTCCGCTCTAGCGCAAACTGCTGGGTGTCATAATCGTAGGTCAACAGGTACAATCCCAGGTTGTGGTGCGGATACTCGTCCATGTGGCGCAGGTCGCGGTTCAGCATCAGACACAGGAAAATGCGAATGGCCCGTCCGTGCATGCAAATGAGGATCGGGTTTTCGTCTTCCGGGGCCAGAATCCGATCCAATGCCCCGCGTTGCCGGTCCTGCACCATCCGAGGGCTCTCGCCCCCTTCAATGGCCAGGTCCACCTCGCCTTCTTGCCAGGCATCGATCATGTCCTTGAAGTAGCTGTGCTCATTCGTGGTGGGCACCTTGCCCTCTTTCACGCCCCAGCTGATTTCGTTGAGTCCGGCTAGTTTGGTGTGCGGCAGTCCGTCGTCCAGAAAACCCTGCACCGACTGAATGCTGCGCTGCAACACCGAGGTGTAAACGTGCTGGAAGGGAACCGTGTGATAGGCTTCGTAAAAGGCCCGGGCCTGCGCCCAGCCCGTGTCGTTGAGCGACGCATCGATACCGCTGCCCTGCACCACGCCGCGGCGGTTGTATTCGGTTTGTCCGTGTCGGATGAGGTAAATTGTTTTTTGCATATTGAAAAATAAGTTTTAAAAAGCAGCAAGGAAATCGTTTTTTTCGTCGTCGTTGCCTTTTAATGCTACCGTTGTTTTTGTTCTGTCACTACTTCTTTCCAGAGGTCAAAAGCCGTTTCCAGGTTAGCTTTGATTTCTGTTCTCAGTTCGATAACTGGCATCGTATCTTATCTGGTAGTAAACTAACCTATAGTCTAAGGCTACGTATATGGTCAAAGCTAACCTACCGCACTATGTTCCGCAAAGATGTAACCATTGAGGCGCTTAACCAAATGAACCGAGGAAACCTGCTCGGGCACCTCGGCATCGAGTTCGTCGAAGCAACCCCTGATTCGCTCACCGCCCGCATGCCGGTTGATCATCGCACGCGGCAACCCGCGGGCTTGCTGCACGGCGGGGCGTCGGTGGCGCTGGCCGAATCACTGGGAAGCGTGGCTTCCTACCTGTGCGTCGATCCGCAGAAATACGCTTGCGTGGGACTGGAGATCAACGCTAACCACGTGAAGGGAGTGCGCGAGGGGTTCGTCTACGGAAAAGTGACGCCCCTGCACGTGGGGAAACGAACCCACGTATGGGAAATTCGTGTTACCAACGAGAACCAGCAACTGGTGTGTATCAGTCGGTTGACGGTTGCGGTGATTGATCAGCAGTAGTCTATGAAAAATGCGTTGGGGGACGAAGTTAACTGGGGCAAAGGTTTGTCGGCGGTCGAGACAATTGCTTCTCGCAACACTCCCTCTTTCCCAGCTGTACAGCGCGCCTTCTTCTCCTACGCGCACGAGCACAACCGTCCGGTAGCCGCCTGGCGACTACCTCAGCAGACGCAACAGCACGTGATCACCGATCTTAGCGGTTCAGGACAACTGCCTCCTTTGCCGTTAGAATTGTTGCCCGCCGGATTTGTTGCCCACCCTTTTCAGGAGCAGGAAGCCGCGGCCTTCATTCGGGCCGATGTCCACTACAGCTCCGCCGCAGCCCCCTCCGACCAAGCTACCCAAGAAGCGCTTCGGCGGGTGGAAGAGTATCTGGTGACTACTGACAATCCGTCAACTCCTTACGCGATCTCACCTGCCCAAATTACCCCCGACACCGAGCACCGGTCGTTCGTTGATACGGTGGCCGAAGCGGTCCAGGCCATCGAGGCGGGGCGGCTGCACAAGGTAGTGCCCTCGCGACAGAAGGCCATCCCGCTTCCGGCAAATTTTGACTTGACCGAGGCTTTTCAACGACTCTGCGCGACTTATCCGGCAGCGTTTGTGTCGGTATTTTCCATTCCGGGCGTGGGCACCTGGCTGGGCGCATCGCCCGAAACCCTGGTGAGCACTTATCAACAAGCGGGCCGACCGATCTTCCGGACAATGGCCCTGGCTGGTACGCAGGTCGCCCAGGGGCAAGATGCCCTGAAGCACGCTTCGTGGCGGCAGAAAGAAATTGAGGAGCAGGCGATGGTGAGCCGCTACATCATCAACTGCTTTAAGAAGATCCGCTTGCGCGAGTTTGAAGAAAACGGCCCCAAAGACGGTAGCGGCGGGCAACCTGCTTCATCTGCGCACCGATTTCACGGTGGATATGGAGCGGACGAACTTCTCTGATCTGGGATCGACTATGCTTCGGTTGCTGCACCCCACTTCGGCGGTTTGCGGAATGCCCAAAGCAGCGGCGCTGGAGTTTCTGCAAGCGCACGAACACTACGAACGCGCGTTCTTTAGCGGATACCTTGGCCCGGTGAACGTGGCCGAAGAAACGCACGTTTTTGTGAACCTACGCTGCGCGCAGTTGCTCAGGCAGCAAGCATTGCTCTACGCCGGGGCGGGAATTACTATTGACTCAGAACCCGAGCAAGAGTGGAAAGAAACTGAGATGAAGATGAATACCCTGCTGCGGGTGATTACTTAAAAGCTAAAAACTATGAACCAACCTTCCACCCAATCATATCCGGGTTTGCTCACCAACCGCTTGGCGATCAACGTTTTGTCGGTAGTCATTCCGGTGGCGGTAGCGCTACTGATCGGCATTCGACAGAAATTGCCGCTCGGCGACTGGACTACTGCCTTGCCGCACGTAATCGGCGCACTCAATGGTGCTACGGCTTTGCTAATGATCGCCGCTATAGTGGCTATCAAACAGAAAAAAGTTGAGTGGCACCGTCGCCTGATGACCAGTGCTTTTATACTGGGCGCAATCTTTTTGGTGACCTACATTGTCTACCACATTTCTAATCCCTCCACTTCCTACGGCGGCGAGGGTGCCATTCGCTATCTTTATTACTTCCTGCTGATCTCGCACGTGCTGCTCTCCATTGTGGTGGTGCGCTACGTGCTGCTGGCCATGTATTACGCGCTCAGTCGGCAGTTCGCTGATCATAAGCGGATCGTAAAGATTGCCTATCCCATCTGGCTTTACGTGTCGGTGACCGGGGTGATTGTGTATTTGATGATCAGTCCGTACTATTAACAGGGCAGATCCACTCCAGAAATTACTCGGTTTCAAGTCTAACCAATCGAATCGCTCCGGCCGGAGCGTGCGTAAAAATGCCGATCACCTCGTCTTCGGTAGCCAGTTGTTGGTCCAGTTCGTCGCAACGGGTGTTGCAATCGATCGGAAGGGTAGATAACAGTTCGAAGCCAGATGCCAAACTGCCCGTGACGAAACTGGGTGGATTGCTTCTTGTCACCGATTTTAGCCGCACCTCAAACGAAACCGTATCGTCGACTGCTTTCTTAGCGATCAACTTCTTCAGTACGTAGCGAATAGAGGAGGCATCCGCCGGTGGGTCGTTAACCGGTATTTTTTCAACCGCAAGATCATACACGTATCCCGGTTCGGCGCAGGCTAATAGCGTGCCCACGATCAAGGCGGCAAACAAGATTTTCATACTTTAAAAGTTGGTTTATCACGCCCTAGACCCAATTTAGACGAAGAAGGTTGGATTAAGGATTTTAATTTACTTATAACTGGCTTTGTTACCCCCTGCTCTTGCTCAAGTATACTTTTTCAGTGATTTACTTACTGCCCTTTTCTTCGTACTTTCCGGGTTGTAAATCTCCACTAACTTAACCGCATCAATGAGCAAACAACGCAAGTTTATTCTGGAAGAAAAAGACATGCCCACGGCTTGGTATAACATTGCGGCCGATATGCCCAACCAGCCACTGCCGCCCCTGCATCCGGGCACCCGACAACCCATCGGTCCGGAAGCCCTGGCCCCGCTATTCCCGATGGAGTTGATCAAACAGGAAGTGAGCACCGAGAAATGGATTGACATTCCCGACGAGGTACGCCATCTTTATACCCTCTGGAGGCCTACTCCGCTGTACCGTGCCTACGGACTGGAGAAAGCGCTGGATTCTCCCGCCAAAATCTACTACAAATACGAAGGGGTAAGTCCATCGGGATCGCACAAGCCCAACACCGCCATCGCGCAGGCGTACTACAATAAGCAGGAAGGCATCAAACGCATCACCACCGAAACCGGGGCCGGACAGTGGGGCAGCGCCCTGAGTTTTGCCTGCAAGCACTTCGGCATGGAGTGCGAGGTCTACATGGTGAAGATCAGTTACGAACAAAAGCCCTACCGCAAGCTGATGATGAACACCTGGGGAGCCAGCGTGATTCCTTCTCCCAGCGACAAAACCGAGGCCGGACGTCAGATTCTAGCCAAAGATCCTGATTCGCCGGGCAGTTTGGGCATTGCTATTTCGGAAGCCGTAGAGCGGGCCGTCACCGACGAGCACACTAAATATTCGCTGGGGAGCGTGCTGAACCACGTGCTGATGCACCAAACCGTGATCGGACAAGAATGTATTCAGCAGCTGGAAATGGCGGGCGACTTCCCTGATATTGTGGTGGCGCCCTTCGGCGGTGGTTCTAACTTTGCCGGTATTGCCTTCCCCTTTCTGCGGCATAACCTGGAAGAAGGCAAATCTATCCGCTGCATCGCCAGCGAACCGGCTTCTTGTCCCAAACTCACTAAGGGCGTGTTTCGCTACGACTTCGGCGATACGGTGGGCATGACTCCCCTATTCCCGATGTACACGCTCGGCCACAACTTCGTGCCACCGCCCATCCACGCGGGCGGACTGCGCTACCACGGAGCCGGGGTGATTGTGAGTCAGTTGCTAAAAGATAAACTTATCGAGGCGCGTTCGCACCATCAGTTGGAGTGTTTTGAGGCGGGAATACTGTTTGCCCAGGCCGAAGGGATTATCCCGGCTCCGGAAGCGAACCACGCCATTGCAACCGTAATTGCCGAGGCGCAGCGGGCCAAGGAAGAAGGAACCAGTAAAACGATTCTGTTTAATCTGTGCGGTCACGGCAACTTCGATATGTCGGCCTACGAAGCCTATTTGTCGGGCAACTTGGTGGAGCACGAACTCACGCAGGAAGAGATTCAGTCGTCACTGGCTGAGTTAAACACTCCCGAAATTGCGTAGCTATCTAACAACGAAGGGCGCTACAATGAGCGCCCCTCTTTTTTTGTCTTCTGACGAAAGTCCGAATCAGAGTACGCTGATAAATTGCAGTACGTAGGACAGTTGATCGGATAGTTTCGCCAGACTCAATCCACTGAGTCCGTAGGTGAGGATTTCGTGCTGTATGGCAAAGGTGATGGCCCCGGCAATGTAGCCCATAAAAGCCAGCAGACTCATCCGACGCACGTACCACATAAAATCAATCTTCTCAATACCCATTGCGGCTACTCCGGCGGCCGAGCCGATAATGAGAATACTTCCGCCCGTACCCGCGCAGTAGGCCAGAAACTCCCAAAACACGTGGTCTACCGGATAATCTAAGGCATACATGCGCATCATAGCGGCCACCAGGGGCACGTTATCCACCACCGACGAAAGCACGCCCACCAGCAGGTTGATGGCGTAAAAGTTACCCACCTTATCGTCCAGGAAGTTGGCCATGATCGCCAGTTGCCCCGCCGACTGCAGCGCTCCGATACACAACAGTATGCCCAGAAAAAAGAGGACGGTAGACGTATCCACCTTCCGCAGAGCGTTGAGCACCGAAAATTGGCTCTTCTTTTCTTCTTCTTTTCCGTGATGAATCACTTCAGTGACCACCCATAAAATTCCTAGTCCCAGCAAAATGCCCATGTAGGGAGGCAGATGCGTCAATAATTTAAACACCGGAACCATCACCAGCACCAGCACCCCTGCCCCCAGTACTAGTTTTCTCTCCCGGGGCGTGGAAGTGAGCCCGTGCACCTGAACCGATGTGCTGGCGGGGGTTATTTTCTTTCCCCCCGTGCGCGAAAGGTACAAAAGAGGAAATAACATACACACCAGGCTAGGCAGAAAAAGCTTCTGGATGATGTTCGCGGGAGTCACTTGCCCTCCGATCCAGAGCATGGTGGTGGTCACGTCGCCGATGGGCGTGAAGGCTCCCCCGGCGTTGGCCGCGATGACCACCACGCAGGCGTAGAGCATTCGTTCTTGCTTGTCGGACACCAGTTTGCGCAGCAGCGAAACCAGCACGATGGTGGTCGCCAGGTTATCCAGCACCCCAGACAAGCAGAAGGCGAGGATCGCCATGATCCACAGTAGTTTGCGCGAACTCTGGGTTTTGATGCGACTCACGATCACCTCAAATCCATCGTGGATATCGATAATCTCTACGATGGTCATGGCTCCGAGCAAGAAAAACAGGATTCCGGCAATGTCACTCATGTGGTGCGCCAGTTGTTCGGACACCAGTTCGACATCGGGAACCTGCAGCACGTAGACCGTCCAGCACAGCACTCCGATAAGCAGCGCCGTAGCGGCTTTGTTGATATGAACCGTATGCTCTAGGGTAATTATCAGGTACCCCACCAGAAATATAACTATCATCCAGACCATAACCGAAAGTATTTGTTCTTAGCGCTAATTTTTAGCATTATTCTAAGACAAATATAAACAGCCAGCGGTCAGAAAGAACACCAGAGTTAGGGAGGATATTACCTGGGATGGATAGCGGGCATTGAGAAGGTTTTAAATGTGGGGAGTACAAAAAAAGGCCACCGCTTGGGGTAGCCTTTCTCGTCATACTCGTTTCCGGTACAAAGATCTATCAAATTGACGCAGGCTCAGGGGCCTACGCTGATCAAAACTAAGAAATGTCGGCGGGCACTTGAATCTCTATATTTTACTAATACTCCGCCACCACTTGTCCGGCAGCTACCTCCTCAGCTTTTTTGGAGTTCTTTTGCCAGAAGAAGAAAATGGCAAAGAGCACAACAAGTATGGCCGGGAAGGCAATCATTTTTTCCAGGGTGTCTTGCCCAGTGGCTAACTCTAGTGCGTTACCGGTGAGTCCTTCGGCCATATTTTCAACGCGGGAACCATCGATCCAGCCTCCGATAATGGGTTGAAAAATAGCCGTAGAGAACATACCAACTGCTCCAATGACTGACATACCTAACGCACTGCTTCCTGGAACGCGTTGCGCCACGGCATCCAACCATCACCGGCCAGAAATAACAGTAGCCGAGGGCCCAAATAATGGCCGCCACGTAGAGCCATAGCTCCGGTAATCGTACTGAATAGGTAAATACCAAGGGCGGCTAAGATTGCACCTCCTAGCAATACTCCCGTCTGACCTAGTTTCTCTACCACGGGTCCGGCAAAGAATCGACCGATGGGCTACTAGCCTGCGGTCAAAGCCAGAATAACATCGGATCTGCACCACTGCTGCCTAAAACAAGTCCTACCCATTGGCCCGGTCCAAATTCGGTGATTGCCGTAAGGGCCATACAGACAATCAAAAAGATATATACCGGGCTGATCATAGCCTTTGAAGTTTGCCCCTAGCGAGGTGGCCTCCTCCACGGTAGGCCTTGGGAAATGTTTTTCCGAAGAACAGAAAAGCGTAGGTGATGGTAGGAATCATAATTACCCACATTTGCGCTTGCCACCCAAAGCCAAGATCAGTCATAAACTCAACAATCAATGCGAACCAATGAGTATACCTCCGGGAAACCACATATGAAAGCGGTTGAGCATTTTATTCATGGTTACTCCCGAATACATATCGGCGATCATAGGGTTACAGGCGGCTTCGGTGCATCCGGTACCCAGACCAATAAACAGCATAGAGATAACAGACTAACTAGCCGGTAAAGACGGTTAGCACCACTGCCCAATACATGAGCTACCAGGAAAGCCACTCTCATAATAATTTTAGGACCTACTGAGTGGTAAACTAAACCTCCGATAACCATAGAGATCGGAAATCCGAAAAACCACATAAGATTAATATATCCGAGTTGCTCAGCGGAGAGCTAAACTCTTCACCCAGTTGCGGTAAAATTCCTGCTCGGATAGAGTAAGTTAAGCCGGTAGTGATCAGGGCGAAGCAGCTGCCGTAGAAGAGAGCGTTTTTGTTGATGTTTTCGTTCATGGGGGTAGGTTTAGAAGATTAGCGGCGTAAAGAATACTGTATTGCAAGTGGTTAGAGAGAAATAAGTACCAAGCGTAACTTTTGTCTCAATTATGTAAAAACAATCCTAAAATTGGAATAAAAAACGTGAAAAACCAGCCGAGTGCACTATTTTTTGTAAGGCTGTAAACAAAAAAAGCCAGACCCTGGGGCCTGGCTTCTTATAGCGTTCTTTGCTTCTTACTCGTTGGGCGTATCTTGGTTGGCGGCCGGCGTGGGCGTGATGCCCATCTGCTTGAGCACCCGGTCCGACAGGTTGGCTTCCTCTTCGTTTTCTACGTACAACACCACCTCGGGGCTTAGCACGTGGGTGTAGCCGTTGGCTTTGGCTACCGCATCGATGGCCTTCTGGATTTTGTCGTAGGCCGGTTGCACCAGTTCGCCCTGCTTTCTTTGCAGATTGGTCTGCGCTTCCTGCTGGTCTTGCTGAATCTGGGTTTGCAACTCGGTAAGCTCCTTTTCCTTGGCCTTGCGGGCGTCGTCGGTCATGGTGGCCGCGCCCTGTTGGTAAGCCTGCAGTTGCTGCTGGTAGCCCTGAATGGTTGCCTGAATTTTGTTGGACAACTGCTTTTCGTAGGCCTGTAGTTCGGACTGAATTTGTTTAGCTTCCGGCATTTGGGCCAGCACGTAGTCGGTGCTCACAAAGCCAATCTTCTGGGCTTGCGCGGCCAACGATGCGAACGAAATTAAAATACCTATGATAATACCTTTAGTTTTCATCTTACTGGTTAATTGATTGATGTAATATTACGTAAATAAATAGACAATTATCGGGCCGTATCTTCTTTTTCCCCCAATCCTAACTCATCTAACACGTAATCGGTGTAGTCGTGGATCGGATTGGTGTAAATCATAACAAGGTCTCCGGCTTTATCGAAGACAAATTGAAGCTTATTTTGTTTAGCTACTTTCTCTACCGCGTCAAACACCTCATCCTGCAGCGGCTTCATCAGTTCCTGCTTCTTCAAATAGTAAAGCCCCTCAAAGCCAAACACCTTTTGTTGGTACTCCTTCAGCGTTTTCTCCTGCTCGCTAATCTCAGCGACGCGCTCTTTTCGCATTGCTTCGGTAAGCAGCACTTCCTCCACCTTTAGCTCACTGTATTTTTCGTCGATGGCCTGCTGCATGCCCGAAATCTCTTCCTGCCACTTAACGGCCAGCGCATCAACTTCCGACTGTGCTTTCTGGTGTTCGGGCATCTTGCTCAGCACAAAGTCGGTGTTTACGTAGCCCAGCTTTTGACCGTAGGCGGCCGTATTTCCGCTTACGGCCCACAAAGTTACAAAAACCAGGGATAAAATTACATGAGGTTTCCTAAAAATCGTGTTTTTCATCGTCGTCTTGGCTAAGATTAACGCAACTGCTGGCCCAAAGAGAAGTGAAACTGCGGGCCGGGCGGCTGAAACTGAGCTCCTGGAATGTCAACACTATCAAAGCCGTAGCCCCAATCAACTCCCAGCAAACCGAAGGCGGGCATAAAGATACGGGCTCCCACCCCGGCCGACTTATACAGATCAAACGGATTGTATTTATTGAAATCCGCCACGTTGTTTCCCCCTTCGGCAAAGCCCAGCACGTAGATAGTCGCTGCCGGGTTAGGCGAAACCAGGTACCGGAGCTCCATTGAGTATTTGTTGTAAGCAATTCCTCCGCTCAAGGAAGATCCCTCCTCTACGGGAGTAAGTACTTGGTTGTCGTAACCGCGGAGCGAAATCAGCTCTCGGGCCACCTGAAAGTTCCCTTGGTTCCCCAATGTGCCGCCCAGCGAGAAGCGCTCGAAGGGAGCGGCTATCTCATCGTTTTTGTAAGAACCGAAGAAACCGAAGTGCATACTCGTGGCTAGCACCAAGTTTTTGGCCAACTGCGTATAGTGCTTAGCGTCAAACATCCAGCGGTGATATTCCAACCAGCGGTAGCGGTCGTTAGTATTCAAATCAGAATATCTCTCATCTTTGGAGATCAAAGAGAAGGGGGGAGTTAAACTTACCTCTAGCGAAAGCTGCGAGCCACCCCGGGGGAACATAGGATTGTCAATGCTATTCCGCGCCAGCGTATTGTTTAGAGCAATGTTGTTAGATGTACCGGTACCGTCTTGAAACTGAAGTCCCTGGAATCTTGTGTAATTGAACAAATTGTAGTTTCGGTAGATCAGCGAGGTGCTGAGCGAGAAATAATCATCGGGCCAGCGCAAACGTCGTCCCAATCCAACGCTCAAATTAGTGATGCTGAGGGTGCCTTCCTCTTGAGGAAATCCACCAAATCCACCAAACTGGCCAAACTGCCGTCCGCCGGTTCGCAAAATGGTTCGCGATAAACCTACGGTCAGGTTGTTCGGCTTACGGCCTCCCAACCAGGGTTCGGAGAATGTCGCCGAGTAGGTTTGAAAGAAACGACCGTTAGCCTGCACCCGCAGCGATAGCTTTTGCCCGTCGCCCACCGGCAGCGGACGCCACTTGTCGAAGTGCGGGATGTTGCGCAGCGAGAAGTTGTTAAACACCAGTCCCAGCGTGCCCACAAAACCAGCAAAGCCGCCCCAGCCGCCCGAGAGTTCAATCTGGTCGCTGGGTTTTTCCACCAGCGAGTACTCAATATCGACCGTGCCCTCGGCGGGGTTGGGAATGGGGTTAATACCAATCTGCTCGGGGTCAAAGTAGCCTAACTGCGACAACTCACGCTGGGTGCGGATCAGGTCGCTGCGGCTAAACTTCTGTCCGGGCATGGTGCGAATCTCCCGGCGGATCACGTGGTCGTTGGTGCGGTCGTTGCCCGTAATCAGAATTTTGCTAATGGTGGCCTGCTCACCCTCAAAGAGACGCATCTCTACGTCGATCGAGTCTTCTTCGATCTGCACCTCCACCGGCTGCACGTTGAAGAACAGGTAGCCGTTGTCCATGTAGAGCGCGCTCACGTCGTTGCCGGTGGGGTTAAACTGCAGACGTTTGTTGAGATTCTCCAGATCGTACACCTCGCCCTTCTCTATGCCCAGCACCCGGGCCAGGGTTTCATCGTCGTACACGTAGTTGCCGCTCCAAATAATGTCCCGGAAGTAGTAACGCTGCCCCTCATCCACCGTGATGTTCACGTTGATGGTGTTGTCGCCCGAGGAATAAACGGTGTCTTCCACCACGGTGGCGTCGCGGTAGCCCTTGGAGTTATAGAAAGTGATCAGGTTATTCTTATCGGCTTCGTAGTCGTCGCGAATAAACTTAGAACCGTTGAAAAAATTGAGCTTCACGTGCCGGTTGATGTACGTCTTCAGGCCGCCAAAGGTCACATCCTCCCGGTCGGTTACGAAGTTTTTCACCTTACGCGGCTTCAGGCGAAACAACCGGCTGATGAGGTCTTCCACCAGCGTAAAGCGCACCTTTTCGTGGGTTTCTTTTAGTCGCCCCTTGAGTCGCTTATCCGAAAATACCTCATTTTCCTCAAAACTTATCCGCTTGATGGCTACTTTACTGCCCTTGTCAACCTGTAGCTTAAGCACAATGCTGTTGTTGAGCACGGTGTCGGGTTGCTGCTGCACGTCGATGGCCACGTTCAGAAAGCCTTTGTCCACGAAGAAGTCTTTCACCGTCAGGCGCGCCCGGTTGATTAGCGTCTCGTCCACAATCTGCCCCTTGATCAGGGTGAGGTCGTCGTTGATTTCGCCCTGCTGCGTTTTGTTGATACCGCTGATCTCGATGCGGCTCAGGCGGGGTTTCTCGGCCAGGTTGATGACCAAAGAGATCTTATCGCCCTCGATCTTATTCGCGCTCACCGACACGTCGCCGAAAATGCGCTGCTTCCAGAGTTTTTTGATGGCGTCGCTCACCGCGGGACCGGGCACGGCAATTTTATCGCCCACCGACAGACCGGACAGGGAGATCACCGCGTCGCTATTGAGCCCTTTGGTGCCCGAGACGGTGATTTCCGCGATCTCGTACTCCTGGGGTTCGGTGTAGCTAATGTCTGCTTCCTGGGCTAGTGCTGAAAAAGAAAGCAGTAACGTTAGGCTAAAGAGTAATATTTTGTTCATGAGGGCGAGTTCACTTGCTCACTAATTTTTCCAAATCGTCGTTCGCGCTGTTGGTAGGTCAGAATGGCCTCGTAGAGGTGTTCGCGTCTAAAGTCAGGCCAAAGCACCGGGGTGATGTAGAGTTCGGTGTAGGCCAGTTGCCACAGCAGAAAATTGCTGATGCGCATCTCGCCGCTCGTCCGGATCAGTAGCTCCGGATCGGGCATGGTGCGCGTGGCCAGTTGGTCGGCAATCATGGTTTGGTCTATATCTTCGCTGCGAAGGTGTTCGCTGTTCCACCTGCCGGGCGATTTTTTTCACCGCTTCGGTAATTTCCCAGCGACCGCTGTAGTTGAGTGCCAGTACCAACGTCAAACCGGTATTGTGCTGGGTAAGTTCGATAGCGCGTTGTAAGGTGTTGGCACAATTCTTCGGTAATTGGTGCGTATCGCCGATGGTTTGCAAACGCACGTTGTTTTTCATCAGGGTTTCCTGTTCGCTACCGATGGTGTTGACCAGCAGTTGCATCAGGGCGTTCACTTCGGCCCGGGGTCGCCCCCAGTTTTCGGTCGAGAAGGCGTAGAGCGTTAAAAAACCCACTCCTAGTTCGGCGCAACCTTCGGTGATATCGCGCACAGCCTGGATAGCGCTGCGGTGCCCGAAAATCCGCGCGGCTCCCTGTCCCTTGGCCCACCGTCCGTTTCCATCCATAATAACGGCGATGTGCTGGGGCAAATTGTTAGGGTTGATGCTTTCTTTCATGCGGTTACCGGGCGAATCAGGCCGCAAGGTACAAAATTGTGCGGTAAGCGCGATCACTCGTTAGAAGTGATACGGACACGGAATGGTGTAGAAGGTATAGCTGAGCGATACGCCGACGTAGTAGTACCAATCGTCGCTGTAACTATTGCCGTAGGCGAAATTGCGCACCGCTGGGTCGCCTCCCGAAATGTTATCGATATAGTCCGTAAAGGTTTTGCGCACGCCGCCCTCGAGCGACAGTACCCACACCGGATTCACCATGTACTTGAACCCCACTCCGAAGGGGATCACCGGCTGGGTGCGGCTGTACGATTCGGTTTGCTCCTGATGCGGCCCCAAAAAAGCCACTCCCACTCCCGCAAAAAAGTAGGGCGTCCAGCGCAGCAGTCGGATGTTGTTCTTCCAGTCCAGAAAGTGATATTCTACCACTCCGCTAAATTCGGTGATGGAAGTGCTAAAGGAGGT
Source organism: uncultured Cytophagales bacterium (assembly GCA_963833215.1). Classification (GTDB taxonomy): domain Bacteria; phylum Bacteroidota; class Bacteroidia; order Cytophagales; family Cyclobacteriaceae; genus Tunicatimonas. Next base: position 269,174 of record CAWHXE010000017.1, read on the forward strand.
ATCGCGCTGAGTAGCTAAAGCATCATAGGGGCGAGTGTCGCTGCCGGCGATCCAGCCGCCGTGCAGCGCCCCGCGCAAACTGAGGTGGTTGTTCACGTTGTAGCGGTAGAGCAAACCCAAACCGGGGCGGGTGTGCCGAACGGCAAAGTCACGCGCCAGATCACCGGTGTAGTTGAAACCTCCGAGTCCAAACCCTACCTCGTGCTTCTGGGCGGAGGCATCGTAGGGAAATAGGGTACAAACCAATAAAATTACGGGAAGTGAAAAGCGATAAGAAAGCAAGATCGTCAGTTTGATGAAGGTACGCATCGGCTACAATCAGCCGTAAAACTCACCTCCTATAACTGAAAGGGCCGGGGGTTTGGTATGCCGAGGCGAGGAAATAATTACCGCCGACCGCGCAGATCAAGGGGCGCCAGCATCATCACCAGGCGAACGGTGGTGACGATAAAAATATCGTTTTCATCGGCGTTGCCGCGGTTGGCACTGGCGTGCGGTTGTCCGTAGCCCGGCAAGTGCACGTATTCTACTCCGTCGGCTCCCACGTAGGTGCTCGTGCTGCGGTTGAGTGTTCCTTCGGGAGAGTAAATAGCCCGAGGATCACCCGAAACCGCGGAGACCGGTTCCAGCGAGCGGTCGGACATCACGCGGGCCAGATCGCTCTGGAGCAAGCCTTTGTCGGCGTAGTTGCCGCTCACATCGTCCAGATAATCAGTGAACAAGTAGCGGTAGCTCACCTCGCCTTCCACATCGAAGCGTTCGTTAATGCGGAACCGGAACCCCGCCCCGAAGGGAATGCTAATCTGAAAGTTGCTGTAGGTGTTTTCAGGCCCTTCGGTCTGTAGCTCTTTCAGGCCTACCCATTCTCCGGCTTGTTCGGGAACGAAAGGATTGGCCAAATCGCCTTCGCGCAGCACCGCCTGCTGGGGCACAAGGCCCTGGGGGTTGTGGTGAAACACCGACACTCCGGCGAACAAGTAAGGAGTCCAGCGCATGCGCAGCGAGAGCGAATAGGGGTTCGGAAACAAATCAAACACCCCGACGATAGATAAGTCTTTGATGTTGTTGCGAAACTGCAGGTTGCGCACGTAGCGGTAATTGGCGGCTTCGTCCTGAGGATCGGCCGTGCCAAAATCGCTGCTCGCCATCCGTCCGTACATAAAAGCTGCTTGCACCGAAAAAGCGCGTCCCAGGCGGGCCGAAGAAGAAATTCCTAAGCCCGGGCGGGTGTAGGCGATATCGGTGCTCAGGATGTTGTCGCGCGGCACGATGTCGCCGAAGTAGTTCAGCGCGTTGGCCGAAATCCCGATAGTAAGGTACTGCTTGGCGTTGCCAAAAGACAAGCGCGCTCCCGAAAAGGTGGCCTGCCGGTTGCCATTGTTAATCATCCGCTTCCGGCTCTGCTTGATCCTTCGCTTAGACTGGGTTTGGGCCAGGGTGTCGTTCGCAACGAACAAGCCTAACAGCAATAGGGCAATAATACAAAAACGGTTGGGAAGGGCGCGCATACGGGCTGGAGTTCAGGTTGGCGTAATTTTAGCGCAATTTTATCCTGCAAACAAGCGTTTGCGGGTCAATTTCTTACATCCAATCCCCAGTTCAGCTTCTGGCGGAGGGTATTGAAGAAGTGGTATCCTTCGAACTTCACCAGGCGAACCCGGAAACCCGCCTTGCGAATGAATATCTTCTGATGCGTCTCTACCGGATACGAGCGCGAATCTAAGGACAGCAGCCGATTTTCGTACCGATCTTCTATCTCGATGGTGATCACACTGTCGTCGGGCACCACCAGGGGGCGCACGGTGAGGTTGTGCGGACTAATGGGAGTGATAATGAGGTTACTGGATTGGGGAGCCAGCACTGGCCCGCCGCAGCTCAGCGAATAGCCGGTGGACCCGGTGGGGGTGGCTATGATTAGTCCGTCAGCCCAGTAAGAATTTAAGTAGGCTCCATCGACCGATGCGTGCACTCCGATCATCGATGAAGTATCCTTCTTGATGATAGTCAGATCGTTGAGCGCAAAGTTAAGGCCGTCTTCTACCGGGAACGAGGGGTCTACCGATACTAGGGTGCGAAAATCGTAGCTAAAGCGTTGGTGGTAAAGGGCGTCTAGCGCTTCCTTGATTTTATCCTGCGACACGGTGGCTAAGAAACCCAGGCGGCCAATGTTAATCCCTAGAATAGGATATTCCCGGTCTTGCACGTGCGTCACGGTGTCGAGCAGGGTGCCGTCGCCGCCCACGCTAATCACAAAATCAACCTCCGGAATGGTGTCGTAGACCGGAAACTGCTCGCAGCGAACCGGCGAATTCTTTAGCAGGTTTCTTAGCATCCGAGAGAGGTGCACCTCGGCCCGACGGTGTTCCAGTTCATCCAGCAGCAATTGCAGATAAGGGAAGCGGTCTTCGTTGATCCTTCGCGCGTGAATGGCAATCTTCATGCTTTGTTCTTTAAGTCCACAGTCAATAGTCGACAGTCCACAGTTTGCTGCTGACTATTGACCGTGGACTATGGTCTGTGGACTATCAACTACCTAACTGTCGACTCAAATGTCTAAGTACCTCAGCAGGGCATCCAGGCGCTCTTTCTCGTAGGTGTCGATAAGTTCTTCCTGAAACAGGGCTTGCACGTGGTAGTTGAAGCGCTCGAGCGTGGCCACCGTTCGGGCGATGTCTTTCTTATCCAGCTTCATGGTTACCCTGATCTTGGTGGGGTCGGGTTCGTTGCGGATAAAACATCCCAGAATCTTTACCCCGTCGGCCTCGATGAGCCGGGTGATCTCCGCCAGCGAATAGTCAATTTGCTTCACCGACAGCTCGATGATACCCCCGGGCGACTGAACGGCCGCGTTCTTCGAAAAAGAAGCCATCATGGTAGCTGCGTCGATCACCCCCATAAATTCCCCCTGATCGTCGATCACCGCCACCATCGTTTGGTCACAGTCTGACAATGCTTTGGCTATTTCGTAGAAATGCTGGTCCTGTCGCACGAAGCAATCCTGAGCTTTGGGTTGATACTCACCAATGGTGGCGTGGCCGAACAGATCATCGAACAGCATATCGCTGGTGACGAAGCCCCGAAAGTCGGTGTCTTCTACCACCGGAAGCTGCGCCACCGTCAGGTCGTCCATCAGAGAAGTGGCTTTAGCGATATCGTCGCGCCCCCGTAGGGCGGGAATGAGCGGATTAATTAGTTCTCGAGCGATCATACAATGGTGGCTTCTTGTAAAAATTCTTCTAACAACGCGTTGAACCGGTTGGGGTTCTCCATCATGGGTGCGTGGCAACAGTGGTCAATGAACCGCAGGCGGGCGTGGGGGATGAGCCGGTTAAACTCGTGCCCCACCAACGGCGGGGTGATTGTATCGTTCAAACCCCACACCAACAGGGTCGGCACCCGTATCTTATGCAATTCTTCGGCCATATTGTTGCGCTGCGCCGATTTGGCAATGGCCACGATGGACATACACTTCGGAATGCTGGTTGTGATCTCGAACACTTCGTCGATGTATTCTTTGGTAATGGTAGCCGGATCATAGAAGGTATACTCTACCCGTTCTTTGATGTACTGATAACTGCCGCGCTTTGGGAAGGACCCTCCCATGCTGTTCTCGAACAACCCCGAACTGCCGGTGAGCACCAGTCGTTTCACCTTTTCTTGGTTGGCCAGGGTGTAGATCAGTCCGATGTGCCCTCCCAACGAGTTGCCCATCACCACCATATTGTCGAGCTTCATGGTATCCACGAAATTTTCTAAAAAGGCATTGAGTCCTTCCAGACCGGCTTTGCGCACCGGCATCTCGTAGACGGGCAGCATCGGAATAATTATCCGATAGTCGCTAGAGAACTGACGAATCACGTCGTCCCAGTTGCTGATGGCTCCGAAGAGTCCGTGCAACAGCAGCATCACGTCTCCCTGCCCTTCGTCAATGTAGCGGTAGTCTTTTGTTTCGTAGGTTTTCCAGCTCATGAATCCGCGATGGTTATATTAACTAATGAGTCTCCCCTTATACATACAATAGCGCCGTTACGTTCCTAGAAGTTGCCGAACGAAAGAGATGGCGGATAGCGTCGACGATGTTTTCGAGCGCGGGAAACCATTCTCTGAATTTTTCAACCACTTGGTAAGCAAAGGGGTGCACGTATCCGTATAGTTCGCTGTCGTCGGTGTTGGGGAGCGCCACTTCCGCGTAATCGAGTATAATGAATATCACGCTAATGCCAAACGCCCACTTAACCACGCCTACCGCGGCTCCCAGCAGTCCGTCCAAGTACCCAATCGGAGTCAGGTGCACCACTGATTTGAGCATCTTGCCCGCAATAGAAACTCCGGTTAAGATCCCCACAAACAGCAACACAAAGGCTAATAACGATAACCACGCGCCGTCGGTTTGCAAGGTATCCGACAAAAAGCCCACGCCCCAGGACATCAGTTGCAGTGCTCCCACAATGGCTACCACAAACGCAACCAAGGCCACCAGCTCCATCAGAATTCCTTTGGTGTAGCCGCGGTAGGCTCCCAGCAGCAGGATCACCAGCAAGGCAAGGTCCCAGGTGTTCACTACTTACCGGTTAGCACTTGTTTCACTACGGTAGAGATCGCTTTTCCGTCGGCCTTTCCGGCCAGGGTGGTGGTGGCCTGGCCCATCACCTTGCCCATGTCTTGCATGCCGGTGGCCCCGGTCTCCTGCACAATTTTTTCAACGGCCGCCTGGAGTTCTTCTTCTGACATGGGCTGCGGCAAGTACCGACTGATCACTTCCCACTCGGCTTGTTCTTTGGCGGCTAAATCATCTCGCCCTTGCTCCTCGAACACTTCAAGCGACTCTTTTCGCTGTTTGGCGGCCTTGGTGAGCAGGCGCATCTCGGCTTCTTCCGACAGTTCTCCTTCGGCCCCTTTTTCGGTTTCGGCCAGCAAAATCATGGATTTGATACTACGCAATGCCCGCAGGCTGTCCTGGTCCTTGGCCCGCATGGCTTGCTTGATATCCGTTTCTATTTGTTCCTTTAGGCGCATGAGATTGACATTGGTGGTTGGATGTCGGATATTGGCCGCGTTCGTTCGAGAGAATGCCATTACTTTACCTTACTGCTACGATTCAGCAACCACTATCCAATTTCAAGTATACGGAAAAACGGAAGAATGACGAAACTAAGCGTAAATATTAACAAGATAGCCACGTTGCGCAATGCCCGGGGGGGCAACAATCCCGACGTGATCCAGGTGGCCCGCGATGCCGAACGCTTTGGTGCTCAAGGGATTACGGTGCACCCGCGGCCCGACGAGCGGCACATCCGTCGCGACGATGTGATCCGGTTGGCCGAGGTGGTCACCACCGAGTTTAACATTGAGGGCTATCCCGACGAGCGGTTTTTGCAGTTGGTTGCCGAAGTGAAACCAGCCCAGGCCACGCTGGTGCCCGACCCCCCGGAGGTGCTCACCTCGAACGCGGGCTGGGACACCGTGGGTCAGCAGGATTTTTTAAAGGATGTGATCCGGCAGTTGAAAGCGATGGGAGTGCGGGTTTCTATCTTCGTGGACCCGGACGAGAAAATGGTGGAAGGAGCCGCCGCGGTGGAAACCGACCGTATTGAGTTGTATACCGAAGGGTACGCCCGCGGCTACGCTGACGACCGGGAGATGGCGGTGGCCCCTTACGCCAAAAGCGCCGAGCGGGCCCAGGCACTCGGACTAGGAATCAATGCCGGGCACGATCTGGACTTGCTAAACCTAAAATTCTTCAAAGAACGGGTGCCGCACCTACTGGAGGTTTCCATCGGCCACGCGTTGATCTGTGATGCGCTGTACTATGGGTTGGAAAATACCATTCAGATGTATTTGAGAAAGTTAGCATAGATCGGGGAACAACCGAAATATACGGGTCAAAAGACACCACTCGAGAAGCATACAGCACCGGACTGATTGCCGACGGACAGACTTGGATGAGTATGATTGGCAGTCGTAACAAGACCTCTCATACCTACAACGAGGAAACGGCCAGTGAAATATTTCTGAAAATTTTAGAAAGTTACCATGCTGCTTTCTTAGAATTTCAACGAACCATGCAAGCCAAAAGAAACAATGGATAAGTCAGTAAGTAATCTACCCGAGGCCGCTAGGTACGGACTGTTGCTTCACGAAATAACCCAAATAAACCAGGTATTAGCTCTTCATACTAATGTAGAGAAAGCACTTCTGTACGGGTCACGGGCTATGGGTAACTACCGTCCCGGTTCCGATATTGACCTTACGCTCTGCGGTGAAGATTTGTCACTAGCGGATCAGTTTGAAATAGAAAACAAACTGGACGATCTGCTACTGCCCTACAAGATAGATTTGTCTATTTTTAGCAAGATTGAAAATAGCGACCTGATAGACCACATCAGTAGGATAGGAAGACTATTTTATCAGAAGGGAGAGAACTAGGGCGTGCCTACTCACTATCAATCTGCTTCTTGAAATATTCGTAAGTAATTTTCAGTCCCTCGCTGCGCGATACGGTGGGCTCCCAGCCCAGTATTTCGCGCGCCCGGGTGATGTCGGGCTTGCGCTGCATGGGATCATCTTTGGGCAACGGCTTATAGATAATCTTCTGGTCGGTGCCGGTGAGTTTGATGATCTCTTCGGCGAAGTCTTTGATAGAAATTTCGTCGGGATTGCCAATGTTCACCGGCTGGGCGTAGTCGCTGAGTAGCAGGCGGTAAATTCCTTCCACCAGATCGTCCACGTAACAAAATGAGCGGGTTTGCGAGCCGTCGCCGAACACGGTGAGGTCTTCGCCCCGCAGCGCCTGCCCCAGAAAGGCGGGCAGCGCCCGACCGTCGTCCAGCCGCATTCTTGGACCGTAGGTATTGAAGATGCGAATGATGCGCGTTTCCAAGTTATGATACGTATGGTAAGCCATCGTCATGGCTTCCTGAAAGCGCTTAGCCTCGTCGTAGACGCCCCGCGGACCAATCGGATTCACGTTGCCCCAGTAGCTTTCGGGCTGCGGATGCACATTGGGGTCGCCATATACCTCGGAGGTGGAAGCCACCAGGATGCGGGCGTTCTTGGCGCGAGCCAGCCCCAGGCAGTTGTGCGTACCCAGCGAACCCACCTTCAGCGTTTGGATAGGCATCTTGAGGTAGTCGATCGGACTGGCTGGAGAAGCAAAGTGCAGGATGTAGTCCAGATCGCCGGGGATGTGCACGTAGTTCGACACGTCGCCGTGAAAGAACTGGAAGTCATCGCGGTGCATCAGGTGCTCGATGTTGCTCAGGCTACCGGTGATCAGGTTGTCCATCACAATCACGTAGTAGCCTTCTTTGAGAAAGCGGTCGGATAAATGGGAACCCAGAAATCCGGCTCCCCCCGTGATCAATATTCTTTTTTTAGGCATGAACGTCTTTTCTTCCGATACTATAATAACTATATCCTAATTCTTTCATCGCTTCCGGTTCGTAAAGGTTCCGGCCGTCGAAAATCACTTTGTCCTTTAGCACCGACGACAGTTTCTCGAAGTCGGGCGTTCGGAAAATGGGCCACTCGGTCATGATGAAGATCGCGTCGGCTTCTTCGGCCGCGTGGTATTCATCTACGCAAAATTCAATGCGGTCGCCCACCTGGGTACGCACGTTTTTCATGGCCTCCGGGTCGTAGGCTTTGATCTTCGCTCCGGCTTCCAGCAACGCGTCAATGTTATACAGGGCGGGCGCCTCTCGAATATCGTCGGTGTAGGGCTTAAAGGCCAACCCCCACATGGCGAAGGTTTTGCCGGATAAATCGCCCCCGTAGTGCTCCTTGGCTTTGGCAATCAAGCGGGTTTTCTGACTTTCATTGACTTCCATCACCGATTTAAGAATCTGGAAATCATAATTAGCGGCTACCGCTGATTTGGCCAGGGCCTGCACGTCTTTGGGGAAGCAACTGCCGCCGTAGCCGATACCGGCAAACAGAAAGCGCTTGCCAATTCGGGTGTCGGTGCCAATGCCGCGACGCACCGCGTCAACGTCGGCGCCCAAGCGCTCGCAGAGGTTGGCCACTTCGTTCATAAAGGTGATTTTGGTGGCCAGGAATGAATTAGCGGCGTATTTAGTGAGTTCGGCCGACGATTCGTCCATGAACAAGATGGGGTTTCCCTGCCGTACTAAGGGTGCGTAAAGTTTTTCCATCTTTTCTTTTGCTTTGGCGGAGCGCGTGCCAATGACCACGCGGTCGGGCTTCATAAAATCTTCCACGGCTACTCCTTCGCGCAAAAACTCCGGATTCGACACCACATCGAAATCCACTTTAGCGGAAGCGGCAATTCTTTTTTGCACTTTTTCGGCGGTTCCCACCGGCACGGTGCTCTTGTCTACTATCACCGTATACTCTTCTAGTAAAGGCCCCAGATCGTCGGCCACCTTTAGAATATACTGCAAATCGGCCGATCCGTCTTCGCCGGGAGGAGTTGGCAGGGCCAAAAAGATCACGCTGGCCCCGGCAATACCTTCTTTAAGATCAGTGGTGAAGTGGAGGCGTCCTTGCTTCACGTTTCGGTCGAAGAGCGCATCCAGACCGGGTTCGTAGATCGGAATTTCCCCGTTTCTGAGCTTCTCCACCTTTTTCTCGTCAATATCCACACAGGTCACGCTGTTTCCCGTCTCGGAAAAACAGGTTCCGGTTACTAAGCCTACGTATCCAGTACCTACTACCGCTAGTTTCATAAAACAAAGATTTTTGTTGACAATATTTTAAAAAACCAAAGGTACGATTTCTATGCGTACAAAAATATACTTTATCAATAATAGACTAAACTAAATCAAGTAGAATGTTAACTACGCGATTTAGCGAACGCACAAATGTTATTATTTGCGGTTAACTATAAAAGATTATACTGTTTTATCTTTAGTAGCTTGACAGTGCGCGCGGCATTTGCTAAATTTGCGGACTTGTTCAAGATATATCCTACGTAAATAAAACCCACGATTTATGATTGTTGTAAGCGTTAAAGAAAACGAATCAATTGATAAGGCGCTAAAGCGCTTCAAAAAGAAGTTTGAAAAAACTGGTACGCTTAAAGAGCTACGCGCACGCACGCACTACCAAAAGAAGTCAGTAACGCTTCGGCATCAGCGTCTGAAAGCCGCCTACAAGCAACGCATGCAGTCGCAAGACGAAGCCTAGGGGCATCCTCCTTCGCTATTTTGAGGGTTTGTTTGTACATTAGAGCGGTTCGGTCATACTGACCGAGTCACGCTGATCACGTCAAAGCAATCGCCTCTTCCATGATTGATTCCTTCATAAAGTATCTCACCTACGAGAAACGGGCTAGTCCGCACACCATCACCTCCTATCAGAACGACCTGTTCCAGTTTCATGCTTTTTTGAAGCACCATGCCCCGGGACTTCCCGTTGCCTCGGCTGATCACCAGGAAATTCGCGCCTGGGTCGTGGATTTGGCCAGCAAGCAGAACAAAGCTCGCTCGATCAACCGAAAGGTGAGCACCCTACGCTCCTTTTATAAGTTTTTGCACAAGCGCGAGCACATCAAGCGAAACCCCACCCACAAGGTAAAAGCGCTAAAGGCCGAGTATCCGCTGCCCCACTTTGTGCAGGAAAACGATCTGTTCAAACTTCTGGATACCTGCGCGTTTACCGAAGACTTCGCGGGCTACCGCGACCGGGTGCTGCTGGAGCTGCTGTACGGAACGGGCATTCGTCTGTCAGAAATGATCAATTTACAGCACAGTCAAGTGGATTTGATGCGCGAGACCATTAAGGTAGACGGAAAGGGCAGCAAGGAACGCCTGGTGCCGGTGCACCAAAGTTTGCTGGGCTTGGCGGCAAAGTATACCGCAGAAAAAAAGAACCAGTTTGGTGAGCAGGTAACGCCGTTTTTTTTGGTTACCGACAAAGGAAATCCCTGTTACCCCATGATGGTGTACCGCACCGTTCGCAAGTACCTGGATCAGTATACCACGATCGATAAGCGTAGTCCGCACGTGATGCGCCACACCTTTGCCACCCACCTGCTGGACAATGGGGCTGACCTGAATGCGATTAAAGATCTGCTGGGCCACGCCAGTTTGGCCGCTACGCAGGTGTATACGCACAATACTACCGAGAAACTTAAACAGGCTTTTGAGCGAGCCCATCCTAAGGCTTAGCCTTGTAGCTTCACAAATTTGCCGGTTTGCTCAAACTGTTGCTCCATTCTGTGGTTAAGTAATAAATTGATCTACAACATAAATCCCAAGCAGATGAAACTTCAGACGCAGACCGTTCATGTGGACCCCGCTCCCGAATTGATCGCCTTTATCCAGCGAAAGGTAAACAAGTTAGAAACCTTTTACGACCGCATTATCGACGGCGAAGTGTTTCTTAAACAGGAGAATGGCGAATCTATTGAGGACAAAATCGTAGAGATTAAGATTAACATTCCGGGCAATCAACTTTTTGCCAAGGAGCAAGCGGAATCCTTTGAGGCTGCGGCCGATACGGCGGTAAATGCCCTACGGCGGCAGTTGAAGAAGCACAAAGAGAAACTTGCTTCGCACTAGCCTTCTATAGCAAATGCCCCCTTAACCATCCGGTAGCGGGGGCATTTTTAATTTTTAGACGATTAACACCGTCACTTATCACCGGTAGATCTCGCGGTATGGACTGCGCTGCCAAACGCAATTACAGACCAAAAGCTTCCTTCACCTTAGCGACATAATCAAGCTTCTCCCAGCCGAAAAAAGTGACTTCTTTGGGCTCCCGCTCGGTCACCGTCTTGCGTGAGTCACCGTTTTCTTCCACCATCACTTTATCTACTTTTACTTGATCCGTGTAGGGTTCCCGCCCCATGTGTCCGTAGGCCGCGGTGGGCGAGAAAATAGGGTTTTTCAGTCCGAAACGCTCCACAATTGCCCGGGGGCGCATATCGAAGAGTTCTTGCAATACGCCAGCGATTTCAGCATCAGACTGCGACACTTTGGAAGTGCCGTAGGTGTCCACGGTTAGGGAGACCGGCTCGGCCACCCCAATGGCGTAGGCTACCTGTACCAGCATCTCGTCGGCAACTCCCGCGGCCACCAGGTTTTTGGCGATGTGGCGCGCCGCGTAGGCCGCACTTCGGTCTACCTTGCTAGAATCTTTTCCCGAAAAAGCCCCGCCACCGTGCGCTCCCTTGCCGCCGTAGGTATCGACGATAATCTTGCGTCCCGTGAGGCCCGCGTCGCCGTGCGGACCGCCGATCACAAAGTTACCCGTGGGGTTAATGTGGAAGGTGGTGTCCTTGAGCATTTCGGCTGGAATTACCTTGCGGACAACGTGCTCCAGCACGTCTTCCTTAATCTTTTTCTGCATCTGCTGCTGCGCCTGTCCTTTGGCCTTAGCATCATTGCCTGATGGCTTGACAAACTCATCGTGCTGGGTAGAAACCACCACGGTGTGCACTCGAAGCGGCTGACGGTTGTCATCATACTCGATGGTTACCTGGGCCTTGGCATCCGGACGCAGGTAGTCGATGAGCGTGGGTTCTTCCTTGCGGATGCGCGCCAACTCCTGCACCAGGCGGTGCGAGTACGCGAGTCCCATTGGCATAAACTCTTCGGTTTCTCGGGTAGCGTAGCCGAACATCATTCCCTGATCACCAGCTCCCTGCTCTTTCTCCTCCGAGGAGTCTACTCCTTGGGCGATGTCGGGTGACTGACTGTGCAGGGTCACCATCACTCCGCAGGAGTTAGACTCAAACATATAGTTGTCCTTATTATAGCCAATGCGCCGGATCGTTTCACGAACCACGTCCGGTATTTCGACGTAGGCGTTAGTAGTCACTTCTCCGCCAACCACCACCAAACCGGTGGTAACGAACGTTTCGCAGGCCACGCGTGAGTTAGGGTCTTGGGTGAGCATGGCATCTAGAATAGCGTCTGAGATTTGATCCGCTACCTTATCGGGATGTCCTTCCGATACCGACTCCGATGTGAATAAGTGAGGCATAAAAATAAATGGTTTTTTGTAGATCGCCCAAAGGTAATTAATTACCTCAAATTTACCCATCCGCCGGTGATTATGAGGCTGAAAGTAAAAAAACGGTGGGCACTTTGTGCAGGGCGGGCACGTGCTGCCGCCACCGCTGCACCGTTTGGGTCTTAATAAATTCGTTGGGCCCGGTAATATCCTTCGCCACGCACACCAGGGTATTGGGCGAACACTGGCTCAGCACGTCCCGCAACAGGGAGTCATTGCGGAAGGGGGTTTCCATGAATATTTGCGTCTGCCGGTGCTGACGTGCCTCTTTTTCTAATTGTCGAACGGCCTTTTGCCGGGCCACCTTGTCGATGGGCAAATACCCACGAAAAGCAAACGACTGTCCGCTAAATCCGGAAGCCATCAGGGCCAGCAGAAAGGAAGACGGACCCACCAGTGGCACCACCGTGATGTTATGCTGGTGCGCGTAGGCTACGGCTAGGGCTCCGGGATCGGCCACTCCCGGACAACCCGCTTCCGATAAAATGCCCACGTCGTTGCCCTGCCGAAGCGGAGCCATCAGGGTGGCGAGCGCTTGCGGAGCGGTGCGTTTGTCCAGCACATCGAAATGCAACTGATCAATGGGGCGGCCTAGTTTAAGGGAGCTGATGAAACGTCGGCTGGTGCGTAGGTTTTCTGCTAAAAAGTAATCAAGTCGGCCCAGCACTTCCAACACTTGGGGCGGCAACACCCGCCCGGCAGTATCGGGAGCAATCACCGATGGAATCAAGAACAATTGGCCGGGAGGCACCGTTTTGGCAGGATTGTTTTTCATAAACCGGTTACAAAGATGCCGCACAGTGCAGGAAAATTGATCATCATTGTCGGACTGCTCATTGTTGCCATCGGCCTATTTGTCTAAAAAGTCAGTTACCACCTCCAGTAGCGCTTCCGGTTGCTCCGCGTGTACCCAGTGTCCGGCACCTTTCACTGTAGCTACTTGAGCGACGGGGAATATCCGTTTGATCAGCACTTCGTCTTCCTTTTTGATATAATCTGATTTTTCGCCGCGTACAAACAGCGCCGGTATTTCAACGGGCGAATCATCAGGTACGGCTTCGCCGATTGCCTCAATGTTGTCCCGAATCACCGGCAGGTTCAGCTTCCAGGAAAAGCCATCGTCGGCGCGCTGCAGATTTTTTAGCAGAAACTGCCGCACTCCCTTCTCCGGCACCAAGGGCATCATCTGCTCTTCCGCTTCTGATCGGCTCTGAATTTGATCTATTTTTACGGCAGCGAAAGCATCTAGCACCGCTTGGTGGTGTACCGGATAAGCCCGCGGAGCAATATCTACCACAATGAGCTTGCTGAGCAACTCCGGGTATCGAACCGCGAAGAACATAGCGGTTTTTCCGCCCATCGAGTGCCCCAGTACGACCGGACGCGGCAGTTGTTGGTCTTCCACAAGCGTCTTGAGATCATCCGCCATTGTGGGATAGTTAAACTCATCGCTGTGGGGCGACTGCCCGTGGTTGCGCTGATCTACCAACACCACGCGATGCCGCTCGGCCAGTGTTTTGCCAAAAGTTTGCCAGTTGTCGGACGTTCCGAAGACTCCGTGCAAAATCACAATGGCCGACTCAGGCGGGGTGTTCGTTGCCTAAAATTCGGTGGTGAAGGATCATGTTGAGCGAATTACGGATGAACTTTCCGAGGAACCGGTCGGCACAAGCGGTTGCTTGCGCAGCACCCGAATGCGTTTGATGCGTTTGCTGTCTACGGCTACCACCGTGAACACGTATTTATCGAAGTAGACCTTCTCTCCAGCCCGCGGCAGTTTGGAATGAATCTCGAGCAGCAATCCGCCGAGCGACTCACTTTCTCCCTTCACCTGCTCAAACAAAATACTGTCTTCGCTAATGATTTTGCAGAAGTCGTTGAGCGAGGTTTTTCCCTCGAACACGTAGGTATTGTCATCCAGCTTATTGTAGCGAACGTCGCTTTCGTCGAACTCATCGTTGATTTCGCCCACAATTTCCTCAATAATATCTTCTAGCGTGATGAGCCCGGCCGTGCCTCCGTACTCATCAACCACGATAGCCATGTGCACCCGCTTTTCCTGAAAATCGCGCAGCAGAGCGTCGATCTTCTTGCTTTCGGGCACAAAGAAGCCCTTGTGCAGCAGGGTTTGCCAGGCGAATGTATCTTCTTTATCCAAATAAGGTAGCAAGTCTTTGACGTACAAAAATCCCTCGATATTATCGATGGTTTCTTTGTAGATCGGAATGCGGGAGTAACCCGTCTTATTGATCGTGTCCATGAGGGCATGGAAATCGGTTTCGCTGTCGATGGCCGTGATGTCCAGGCGCGAGCGCATCACCTGCTTTACCGACAGCGTTCCGAAGTTGACAATTCCCTTTAAAATTCCTTTTTCTTCTTCGGTGGCCGTCTTGTCGTGCTGGGTGGTGATTTCCAGGGCGTGATTAAGTTCGTCTACCGACACGTTGTAGCCCTTCTTCTCGAGCCGTTTTTCCACTAGTCGGCTAATCGACATCAGCGCAATTGACACTGGTTTCAGTACCTGGGTGAACACTTTAAGCACCCCGGCCATGCGCCGGGCAAAGTGCATCGAGTAATGAATGGCGTATTGCTTGGGCAGAATTTCTCCGAAAAAGAGGATGGCAATGGTAATCACGGTGGTTAGCACTCCGATAACCCATCCTTCGGTGGTTTTGCCTACGTACTGCCAGGTAGCGTAGGTAGAAAGGGTTACAATAGCCACGTTGACCAAGTTGTTGAGAATCAGAATGGTGGCCAGCAGTATTTTGGGTTGCTCCAGGAGCGAGGCGATTTGCAATTCGGAGGCTACTGCGCTGGTTCGGCACTCGGTTACGTCCTTAGGAGAAAGCGAGAAAAACGCTACTTCTGATCCGGAAACCATGGCCGAGCAAAACAAAAGAAGCAGCAGGGCAATTCCAACGGTGGCGAAGTACGTGATCGAGGGCACGGCCGCCAGCCCATCGGCCAATGGCACCAAAGAGACTAAAAAAACCAACGAGGAATAAGGGTCATCGGGAGAAACTTCCAACACAGTGTGATTTAGTTAGTATTAAAGGGGAACATCGGCTCTGGAAGTTGTTGAGGCCGCCGGGCCACCGGTCGCCGAGTTAGTAAGCGGCGCGGGCTTGCTTTGGTTTTGAACGGGAGCCTGCGTATTGGCTTCTTCGTGGCGCCCCCCCATAAAGGTCATGTTCGTGGCGCGAATTCGTTTGTCATAGCGGGTAACCCCTTCTTTATCCTGGTAAGTGCTCGTTCTAATCTTACCTTCAATGTACACCGTTCGCCCCTTGCCCAGATACTGTTCGCACAACTCAGCCAATCGATCCCAGAGTTCTACGCGGTGCCATTCGGTTTGCTCCACCCGCTCACCGCTCTTGTTCGTGTAACTTTCCGAGGTGGCGATGTTGATGGTAGCAACCTTCGATCCGCTCTCCAGATACCGCATTTCCGGATCAGCACCCAGATTTCCGACTAAGATCACCTTGTTAACTCCTGCCATAATGTACTAAAAAATTTCTTTCTGTAGAAAATTGTTAATCAAAATCGGTTTGGGCAATTGCTCTAGTGCATCAACGGAATACGCTTGCAGACAGTTTGATTCGTTGGCCAGATTTTCGGGATATTGGCTCAGCGTGATCGTATAGAAGGTAACGTGCAGCCGCTGGTGCGTGAGCAAGTGCTGGTAAGGGGAAGATATTGCAACGCTGGCACCTTCCTGCTGCAGCAGCGAATTGAGCAGCGGATCGTTTAACTGTTCAAGCGCAGTTGGCTGATCTGTTTCTACAAGATAAAAATCGTAGAGCCCCGCCCATATTCCCGATTCGTCTCGCCGTTTCATCCATACCGTGTCACCCTGGCAAATGACCAAGTAGTGCAGAAAACGCGCGCGCACTTTGGTTTTTTTGGCTTTCACGGGCAGGACGTGCTGCTCTCCGTGCTGGTAAGCGTAGCACATTATGCTGAGGGGACACAGCAAACAAGCCGGTTGAGCGGGCGTGCACTGTAGTGCCCCAAACTCCATAATCGCCTGATTATAGATGTTGGCTTTTCCGTCGGGCACCAACCGCTCGGCCTGTTGGCGAAACTTCTTTTGCCCGCCGGTAGACTGAATATCGTCTTTGATGCCGAACACCCGACTCAGGACGCGGTACACGTTGCCATCGACCACCGGTACGGTTTCATTGAAGGCAAATGAGGCAACGGCCGCCGCGGTGTAGGCGCCTACTCCGGGCAGTTTCAGAAGCGCTTGGTAGGTTCGAGGGAACTCTCCGTTATGCTTGTTCACAATTTCCTGAGCGCAGCGGTGCAGGTTGCGCGCACGCGAGTAGTAGCCCAGTCCCTGCCACAAACGAAGGACTTGTTCTTGCTCAGCGGCCGCTAAATCGTGCACGGTCGGAAAAGTCTCCGTGAAATGCGCGTAATAGGGCATCCCCTGGGCTACCCTGGTTTGTTGCAGGATCACCTCGGATAGCCAAATCAGGTAAGGATCTTGGGTGTGTCGCCAGGGCAAATCACGCTGGTTCTTGGCGTACCAGCGCATAATTTCTTTAGCAAAAGGGCCATTCTGCAACAGAAAACAGGTTTAGTTGAAAAGTTGACAATGCGTCTGGTCAAGTACTCAATCAGAAGGAGGTTTTTATTCCTTTTGTTTTCTAATTTAGCATTAAGGTTTAAATTTACGTCCCCCAACCAACGAGCATTAACTAAACCAACGAGCAACGTGACCAAAGCAGAAGTAGTTCAGCAGATTGCTGACAAGACTGGCATCGATAAAGCAGACGTTTATACGACCGTAGAAGCTTTTTTCAGCGTGGTGAAAAACTCAATGGCAGAAGGGGAAAATATTTACGTTAGGGGATTCGGCAGCTTCGTCAATAAGAAACGAGCCAAAAAAATTGGCCGAAACATTTCTAAGAACACGGCAATGGTTATCGAAGAACATTTCGTGCCCAGCTTTAAACCCGCTAAGGTGTTCGTTGAAAAAATCAAGAAAAGTAGTAATGTTAAGGCTACCCAAGCCCAATAAACTTTCTCTGCTTGGTTCACGTTGCTGACCTGAACAAGATGGATCATTTATATGCTCAGAAAGAAGCTTTTGGTGGGAGGAATTGCCCTGGTGGTTATAGTGCTGTTATGGTTTCTCCCCCGGGTGGTGGTTGACAACGAAGGGCGGGACAATAACCTGGATACACGACAAGACAGTGCCCCGGTGGCGGAAGCCGAGCTGTCGGCGGGAGCGCCGCATCTGCCCGAAATATCGGAGAACGCCCAGGATGAAATTGAGCGTTTTCGAGAAAATTACCGAAATACCGAAAAAAGTAGTACTTTTGCGGACTCTTTGATTTCGGCCTACGCACGAAACCGTTGGTACGATAGTGCCGCTTACTACGCCGACCAATTGGCCCAGACCGAACCCCGAGAGGAACGACAGGAGACTGCGCTCAATATGTATTACGAGGCGTTTACCCTGGCGTTGGACGAAAACAAAGCCCGTACGTTGGGCGAAAAAGTGCGCTACTACGGAGACGCCGTATTAGCCCGGCGACCGACTGACCTGGACGCGAAGACAAAGATGGCGATGACGTTTCTGACAACCTCCGAACCGATGAAAGGCATTTTGATGCTGCGCGAGGTGGTAGAAGAAGCGCCGGATAATGAGTTAGCTCAGTACAATCTAGGACTGCTTTCTATTCAGTCGCAGCAGTACGATAAAGCCGTTGACCGCTTCAAAAAAGTGGTAAGCTTGAACCCAGCGCATTTGCAGGCGCAGTTCTTTCTTGGCGTTAGCTACTTTGAGTCAGGCGCCAAAAAGAAGGCTCGGAAGCAATTTGAGCGGGTGAAAACGCTTAGTGATGATTCCGAAGTGCTGGCCAATGCCGATGAGTACCTTAGTAAACTTTAGATAGCAACCACGGTTGATGACCGCCGTTGCTTATAATTATTCACCTAAAACACCTTAATTATGCCCTGTGGAAAAAAACGAAAGCGACATAAGATCGCTACCCACAAACGAAAAAAACGCCTAAGAAAGAACCGTCACAAGAAGAAGTAGTACTAGTTTTTGGTACTACCACCGTGAAATAGGGATCAGCAATTTATCGCTTAGGCTAGGCTGTTCCCTCTACAAAATTTTAGTATATCACACTAAACGTATAATCCCTTGAGTAATGAATTAGTAATCAATTCAACTCAGGATGGTTGTCGTATTGCCCTACTAAGAGATAAGGGTCTTGTTGAATTCCACCACGAGGTGGAAGCGAATAAATTTACCGTTGGTGATATTTATTTGGGTACCGTACGAAAAGTAGTGCCAGGGCTTAACGCCGCATTCATTGACATTGGCTACGAAAAAGATGCTTTTCTGCACTACCTGGATCTGGGTCCTCAGATCAAATCCTTGAATAAGTTCACCCAGGGAATTCGCAACAAAAAAATTGATACGCACTTGCTCGGCAAGGTTAAGCGTGAACCTGATATTGATAAACTAGGAAAGATCAATCAGGTGCTTAGCCGCAACCAGCAACTGCTGGTGCAAGTAGTTAAAGAACCTATCTCAACCAAAGGGCCGCGACTATCCTGTGAGTTGTCTGTGGCAGGAAGGTACCTTATTCTGGTGCCTTTTTCTGATGTTATCAACATCTCCAAGAAAATTTCTGACAAGAACGAGCGGAAGCGCTTGTCTCGTCTGGTGTCTTCTATCAAGCCCGAAAACTTCGGTGTTATCATCCGCACCGTCGCCGAAGGCAAAGAGGTAGCCGAACTAGACCGCGACCTACGCAATTCGGTCAAACTGTGGCAAGACGGTATTGAAAAACTCCGCGACGCCAAGCCCCGTGACAAAGTTATCGGTGAGATGAGCCGCGCTTCTTCCCTGCTGCGCGACGTGCTAAACGAGTCGTTCGACAGCATTGTCACTGACGATAAGGACATTTACGAAGAAGTAAAGGCCTACATCAAAACCATTGCCCCGGAAAAGGAAAAGATCGTTCGTCATCACAACGGTAAGGGCAAAATCTTCGAAAGTCTGGGCATTGAGAAGCAGCTAAAGTCGCTGTTTGGTCAGTCGGTCAGCATTCCGGGCGGAGGATATCTGATTATTGAGCACACTGAAGCGCTCCACGTGGTTGACGTGAACAGTGGCAACAAATCCAACTCCGAATCTGACCAGGAGGCCACGGCCCTAAGTGTGAACATGAAAGCTGCGGAAGAGGTGGCCCGACAGCTACGCCTGCGCGATATGGGCGGCATTATCGTCGTCGATTTTATCGATATGCGCAAGGTCGACAACAAAAAAGCGCTTTATCAGAAGATGAAGGACGTGATGCAAAGCGACCGCGCTAAGCACACAATTTTGCCGCTGACCAAATTTGGTCTGCTCCAGATCACGCGCCAACGCGTTCGACCTGAGCTGACTATTGCTACCACCGAGATTTGCCCTACCTGCGGCGGTACCGGGAAAATTGCGCCCTCATTGCTGGTTACCGACCAGATTGAGCATCATATCGAGTATTTGTTGGTGAAGCAAAATGAGAAAGAATTAACGGTGGCATTGCATCCGTTCGTACACGCTTTCTTTACCAAAGGAATTTATTCGCGGCAGATGCAGTGGTACATGAAGTACCATAAGTGGGTGAAATTGGAGGTCGACTCATCCTTAGGATTGGTGGACTATCACTTTCACAACGCATCGGGCGAGGAGATAGAATTGATCAGCAGCGAGAAGGAAAAGGTAGAAGTAGAGGTAGAAGCGTAGGGTTTTTATTGCGATAAGTTGTAGGTATGCAGCAGAACCGATGGTGTCTCCTTTACCTACTTACTTTTGCGGTTTGTTTGCTGGGTACCCCCAAAGTAGTAACTGCTCAGGAAACGAATATTACTCAGACCATTCGCGGCACCATTCAGGACAAAGCCACCCATCAGCCCCTCGTGGGGGCTACGGTGTACCTGCGTGGCACTGATCCTATCATTGGTTCCGTCACCAATCAGTCTGGTCACTTCTCTGTCGAAAATGTGCCGGTAGGACGCTATCAGCTGGTGGCTAGCTCAGTCGGTTTTGAGACATTCACCGATCCTGTATTACTTGGCTCTGGCAAAGAAACGGTGCTTAGCATTTTGCTGGAGCAAACGGCCAAAAATCTCGACGAAGTGGTCATTACTGACCGTCCCTCGTCCGTTCAAACCGCCGTTCCGATTAGCAGCCGCGCCTTCACCGTAGAAGAAACTCGACGCTACGCGGCTACCTTCTTTGATCCCGCCCGATTGGTCACTTCGTTTCCCGGAGTAGTTGGCGTGAACGATCAGGCCAACCATATTTCGGTGCGGGGCAACTCGCCCAACAGTTTGCTGTGGCGGCTAGAGGGGGTAGACATTGTGAACCCCAATCATCTGTCTAACGCCGGCACCTTCGGCGACCGCCGGGTGCAAAGCGGCGGTAGCCAGAGCATTCTCAGCACGCAGGTGTTAGACGATTCCCGCTTCTACAGCGGCACCTTTCCCGCCACCTTCGGCAACGCCGTGGGCGGAGTGTTAGATATGCGCCTCCGGAAAGGAAACAACCAACAGCGAGAGTATACGGCACAGGCCGGACTCATCGGACTAGAGTTTGCCGCCGAAGGGCCTTTTCGGGACGATTATGACGGATCATATTTGGTTAATTATCGCTACTCCACCGTCGGGATTCTGACCAACGGACTGGGGCTTGACTTTGGGGGCGAACGGATTTCCTTTCAGGATCTATCCTTCAATCTTTCTTTTCCAATGGATAAAGCGGGCGAGTTTACGGTGTTTGGCGTGGGTGGCACCGGCAGCAATGTGTTCAAAGCGGTGCGTGATTCTGCCGCGTGGGAGGCTCAGGAAGATCGCTTTGATGTCACCTTCACCAATGATATGGCCGCGGTTGGCATGACCCATACGCTTCCGCTAGGTAAAAAATCGCTGCTGAAATCAGTAATAGCCGCTTCCTCACTGGCCAGCAACCAACGTAGTGATCGGGTGAGCGATACTTACGAAAATGTTCGGGTGCTGGACGACCGCTACCAAGAAACCCGAATTTCGGTCACTTCATCGATCACCCGAAAGGTCCGGGGCAACAGCACAATTCAGGGTGGCTTTTATTTCGATAATCTCTACTATCAGCTAAATAGTTCAGAAGGCGGTAGCGATGCCGGGTCGCAATCTCTGGTGCAGGGGCAGGGAAGTAGCCAACTGGTTCGCCCCTACGTCAACGCAAAACTCGCTTTATCCCCACAGTGGGTTGCCAACGTCGGACTCCATTTGGCGTACTTTACCCTAAACGGAAGTCAGTCGGTAGAGCCCCGTTTATCGCTCCGCTGGAACAATCGGGTGGAAGCGTCGCGTCCCCAGTACATCACCTTGGCCTACGGAAGGCACAGCCAACTTCAACTGCCGGGAGTTTACTTCAGCACCGGAACCTCACCCGACGGGAGTAATCTAGCGGCTAACCGAAACTTAGGCTTTACGAAATCCGATCAGTATACTGTCGCCTACGACTACCAGTGGACCCGAAGTCTTCGGGTGCACACTGAGGCGTATTATCAACGGTTGTTCAACGTACCGGTTAGCGTTTTGGGTAATAGTTTTTCAGCGCTCAACCTGCTAGAGGGCTTCGTGCGCGAACCTTTGGTCAACCAAGGCACCGGACGCAACTACGGATGGGAAGCTTCGGTAGAGAAAAAACTATCCGACAGTTACTACTTTTTGCTCAGTGGTTCGCTATATGAATCAAAGTATACGGGAGCCGACGGCATTGAACGCGATACGCGGTTTAATGGCAACTACGCGCTGAGCGCCACCGGGGGAAAAGAATTTATCTGGAGCAAAAGGGGGAAGCGGAGGGTGTTTAGTATCAATCTGCGCAGTGCCTACGTCGGCGGACTCCGCGTCACCCCGATTGATGAAGCGACATCAGTAGCTACCCAAGCCACCGTATTTTTAGAAGATCGGGCATTCTCCGAAAAACTACCGGACTACTTTAAGGTGGATGCGCGGCTGAGTCTGCGAAAAGACACCCCGCGCTACAGCAGCGTGTGGTCGTTGGATTTGCAGAATGCGACTAACCGTCGAAACGTGGCCTATCAGTACTATGACACCATACAGGGCCAGGTGCTCACGCAGTACCAACTAGGGCTTATTCCAATCCTCACCTACCGCATTGAGTTTTAGCCTAGCGGCCGATGATCAGTTTTTGGCCGGGCTTGATGCTGTTGCTTCTCAAGTTGTTCCACTGCTTGATCTTGGCAACACTAGCCCCTTCGTAGCGACGGGATATTTCCCACAGCGAGTCGCCGGGCCGCACCAAATGCGTCTTGCTGGCGGGCACCGCCCGACTGGTGCTCGTAGCTGATGCTAGCTTGGGCGCTGAATCTTTGGTCCAGATAGTCAGCTTTTGTCCAACATTTATGCGACTTCCTCGGATGTTGTTCCATCGTCGCAGATCAGATACCCCCACGTGATGACGCTGGGCGATCACTCCCAGTACGTCGCCATTGCGTACGCGATACGTTGTTTTATTTCGCCCGTAGGTGCTGCCGCTGGTTTTCTGTGCTTGCGCGAGAAACGACTTTTGAATGGCTTGGGTACCGGATGAATCCAAAATTGCCGAGCGATTGGCTGCCAGGAAATCTGACTTGTCGGCCGGAATGATTAGGGGATACGCCTTGGTTTCGTCAGACACCGCCAATCGCTTAAGCTCCGGGTTAAGCAGCGTCAAATCATCCTCGCACAAATTGAGTTGATTGGCTAGTTCTTTTAAGCTTACGAACTGACTGATCAGTACCGTATCGGTTTCCCAGGCGTGGGCGGGGCTATCGGCAAACAGGTTGTGCTCCGGGGCGTACTCCATCGTGTAAAGTACGGCAACAAACTGGGGCACGTAAGAGCGGGTTTCCCGAGGTAAGTAGTTATATATCCCCCAGAAACTTTTCTTATAGCCTGACCGGCGAATGGCCTTACGTACGTTGCCGGGACCGGTATTATAGGCAGCTAACGCTAGCTCCCAGTCGTCAAACATATTATACAGTTGCTTCAAGTACTTGCAGGCAGCTTCGGTAGCCTTCTCGGGATCGCGGCGTTCGTCTACGTACCAACTCTGGTTAAGACCATACATCCGGCCAGTGCTCGGCATAAACTGCCACAGTCCTTCGGCGCCCACGCGGGAGCGTGCCTCGGGACGAAGTCCGGACTCTACAATAGAAAGGTACTTGAGCTCATCCGGAATATCGTATTGCTCTAAGTACTTCTCAAATATAGGAAAATAGAGGTTCTTGCGGCGAATCATCTCTCGCGTATACTCGCGGTTTCGCACGGCAGAAAAAATCGACAAATGACTGTACACTTTCGTTGAAGGTGAGCGGCATTGTTGAGTTAATGCAGGATAGTCGATCTTCAATCAGTTCGTACGAGGCATCGGGGATGTAATCATACGAATAGGAGGACTTGAACAAACCAACGGAGTCACCGGGAACGTCGGTTGCGAAAGATATCACCGGAAAAGTGACGAAGAGAATAAAGAAAAAAGTACTAGAGCGCTTTAAGATCATGGTATTGGATAAATTGTTCGGGACCGTTCTACCAAATAGATACAATTACTATACAATTTACGCAATTAATTAAACATATTAAAGAGAAAAATTGCATCTACGTATTACGCGCCAAAACGTACTGAGAAAAAGCAAGCAGTCGCGCTTCCTGGAAGGCATCGCCAATTATCTGCAATCCAATGGGCAGCCCCTGCTCATCGGTGCCGTTGGGAATAGAAATAGCGGGCACTCCGGCGATAGAAGCCTGAACGGTGAACAAATCGGCCAAGTACATTTCCAGCGGGTCGGCGTGGGTGCCCAGGGCAAAGGCGGGCGTGGGTGTGGTGGGCAGCACGATAAAGTCGTATTCGGCCAGAATCTTACGGGTAGCATCCTGAAGCATACGTCGTACCTTCTGTGCCTTGGTGTAATAAGCGTCGTAGTAGTCGGCACTCAGCACAAAGGTACCCAGCATGATTCGCCGTTTCACTTCTTCGCCAAACGCTTCGGTGCGGGTCTTTTTGTACATTTCTTCCAGACTGCTACGGTGCGCGCTGCGGTAGCCGAACTTCACCCCATCGTAGCGCGAAAGGTTGGAACTCGCCTCGGCCATCGTCAGAATATAGTAGGTTGGAAGCACGTACTTTAACAACGGAAACTGCACTGCTTCTACGGCATGCCCTTCTGATCGTAAAAAATCGAGCGCGCGTTCGGTTGCCTGTTTCACGGCCGGATGCAGCCCCTCGTTGTGTAGCGTTTCGGGTAGATACGCTATTCGGAGGGGCCGGGAAGCATCAAAAGTCAGTTGCTGAGCATACGAAGGAACCGGCGCGTGCGAAACGGTGCTGTCGTAGTCGTCGGCCCCCGCCATCACTTCTAGCAACAAAGCAGCGTCGGCTACGGTGTGGGTGAAGGGTCCGATGATATCAAAGGAGGAACCGTAGGCCACCAAACCATGACGTGAAATACGAGAATAGGTAGGTTTTAGGCCGATCACTCCGCAAAAAGCCGCCGGTTGGCGCACCGAGCCGCCGGTATCGGACCCCAGCGAGGCGGTGCAGAGGTTGGCCTGAACCGCTACGGCCGAGCCGCCGGATGAACCGCCGGGCACAAACCCGGGATTGGCGGCGTTGAGCGTAGGGCCAAAGGCCGAGTTTTCGGTGGAAGAACCCATCGCGAACTCATCACAGTTCTGGTGGCCAATAATAATAGCGTCCTCATCAACGACGCGCTGAACGGCAGTGGCAGTAAACTGAGACTGAAACCCATCTAGGATACGACTTCCGGCCTGCACCCGATGGTCTTGGTAGCAGAGCACGTCTTTCAGGCCAATCACCATCCCGGCTAGTCGTCCGGCAGTGCCGTCAGACAGCTTTTGATCAATACGATCGGCCTGTGACAGGGCTTCCTGGTCGTAGACGGCCAAGAAAGCGTTGAGGTGTTGGTGACGACGGATATTCTCAAGATAGTGGAGCACTACCTGTCGACAACTGGCGGTGCCAGCTCGAAAATGGGCCTGAATATCCTGAAAGGATCGAAAAGAGGGGGAGGAAGGACTACTTGCTGGTGGTGGTTCGGTTGCCTTCTTCAATTTCGTCCTTGATTTCTTTGGTAGCGTCTTTAAACTCACGGATGCCTTTGCCTAGGCCGCGGGCAAGTTCGGGAATTCTTTTGGCTCCAAAAAATATGACCAGGACTAAAACGATCACCAGGACTTCCCAGCCACCTAATCCACCAATAAATGCTAATGTCATGTGCATAATCGTGCGTTGTTATGAATAATCAACTTGCGTACTGAGTGCGTACTAGGTAAATATACGAAGATAAGCGGTAGGATGGATTAAAAGTTCAGCTATTTTCGCTGGAGCCAGGTTTCGGGGTTCAGTTTTTCCTGGTTGTGCCATATCTGAAACTGCAGCGCCGACACCCCGTTGCCGTCGGTATACACCAAGCCTACCGCATCATTAAGTCGCAGGGACTGCCCCTGTTTCACGGCCACCTCTTTGAGTCGGGAATATACGGTGAAGTACTCACCGTGCTGCACAATCACCGCTTTGTTGTTGCCCGGGCCCGGCAGAGAAGCAATCATTTTCACTATACCATCGAACACCGCCTTCACTTCGGCGTCGCGGTTGGTTTGGATATCCACCCCATCGTTGGGCACCATGATATTTTTCATGACGGGATGCGGATTGGGGCCAAATTTTTGGGATACAAATCCGGTGGCTACGGGCCATCCCAACCGTTTTTTATTCTCGGCAAACGAAGTAGACAGCGATTCGGCCGAAGCGGCCAGCACCGCCTCCGAGTTGGTGGACGGAATGCTGCGCTCTTTTTTCAGTTCGTTTTTTATCAGCTTGGCGATCACCGATTCTAGCTTATTGATTTCGCGGCGGCGCACTTCCACTTCTCGCTTGAGTTCGGTGGCGCGCTCGCCCAACTCCCGAACCACCGCCCGCTGCTTGGTCTTGAGCGCCAGCAGATCCTGGCTGGCGATGGTTTGCTGATCCAGCAGCACCTTCTGCTCCATTTGCTTGCCCTCAATCACTTCTTTCTGGCTCACCAGCGTTTCCTTCACCTTCTGGATTTGCTCTATTTGGTTCTTGCGCGCCTGCGAATACTGCTGCATGTATTTGACGCGCGCGAAAAGTTGGTTGAAGGTGCCGGACGAAAAAATGAACATCAGTCGGTCGTAGCTGCTCGTGTTTTTACTGGCCGCGTACACCATGTAGGCGTATTCGTTTTTGAGGTTGACCAAATCTTCTTCCAGCGCGTTAATGACGCTGCCCACCTCACCGATTTGGGTGCTGAGGATTTCAATCTCCTCGGTGATAGATTTGATGAGCGATTCGCGGGCTTCGATCTGTTGGTTGATGGCATTAAGCTGCCCCAGGGTGCTTTCTCGCTGCGAAGAAGTTTCGCTCAGGATGCGCTGCGCTTCCTTGATTTTTTGTAAATTCTCCTTCTTATCGCGCTCCAGTCGCTTGCGGTCGTCGTTGGTTTGCTGCCCGGTGCACAGTAGGGGCAACCACCACAGAATACAGACGCCTAACCAAACTGCTGTCGGGAGTCTATTTACGCGCATAATTGTTAGGAATAGAGAAGGGAAATCGCAGCACTTCATCGACAATATCCGCTTTTTTGTGCTGAATATCAATTTGGGTGCGCCGCTTCTTGCCCTGGCTTCGGTAGTCTAAAGAAACAGCATTCTTGAAGGGCAGCAGTTGGTCATCAATCCGCTTGAAGTCTTCGTACTGCAAATTGAGCGTGTTTTTAGCTCTTCGGCTCTGATCGTCACGCTTGGTTTCATCAACCACCGCCACCCGGTTCACTTTCATGAGGCGCGCATCCACAAAGCTATCGATGGTGAGCGGACCTTCTTGCTGGCGCACCAAAAAGTGATTGGTCTGTTTTTCTATCTGATCGTTGGTCGTGCGGGGGCGCGGCATATCACCGAGCAGCACCGCCTGTAACAAATCATAATTAAGGTCGAAGTTGAACTTGTTGCTCAACTCTTTGAAACTATACGTACTGTATTCTTTGTCGAGCCGATTGATGAACGACACCGAGTCGCGGGTAATCAGGCCACGGGCGGCCTCGATGCCAAAGCCCGGGGTAACCGAAATCCAGATGATACTATCTTTCTTGACGCGGATGTTGGCAGTAGCACTCACGTTCTCGCCATCGTTGCGGTAGCGAATTTTGCTGCTGGAGGTCAGGTAATCAAAATCAAGGTTCTGAATGGCGAGTTCGTCGGCTACCGGAATTCCGCTGGTGCTCACCGTTTTTCTTCCGCACGATGCCAATACGAACAAACCTGCCCAAAAAATCAACCGAAAATATCTACTCATACCAGGTGCGATCCGCAATTTTCTTGTCTAAAATCTCAGAAGTATCATCCATGCCCTTGGCTTTCTGCCACTGCTTCACCGCCTCGTCCACTTCCCCCAGCTTAAACAACACATCGCCGTAATGTTCTACCACTTCGCCGCTTTTAGCGCCCGCCGCGATGGCCTTCTCGATATACTTGCGCGCTTGCTTGTATTCGCCCGACTCAAAAAGTACCCAGCCGTGCGTGTCTAGGTAGTTGGCGTTATCCGGATCGAGCTCCAATAAGCGGGTAGAAAGCTGCTGCGCATACTTCAGTCGTTCCTGGCGCAGGGCCAGAAAGTAGCTGTAGTTGTTGAGTACGTAGTCGTTGGTGGGGTCGCTCTGGAGCACTGCTTCGTAGGCCTTAGACGATTTGTCGTACTCCTCCATTCCGTTGTACACGTCGCCCAGATAGATGTTGCAGTAGCGGGTAAGTTCAGGATTGTTAGAAAGCCCGCGGGCTTGCTCCAGGGCGTAGGCCGCTTCCTCGTAGTTTTTCTCGGCCGCGTGCGCCGCTCCGTTATAAAAGTACAGAATTCCTTGGTTAGGGAACAGCTCCAGCGCCGCCTCAGAGTGCTCGATCACGCTGTCGGTTTGCTGCAGGTTCTGGAACTCAATGGTGATCAGGTTCTGCCAAACCTCAAAATTGCTTTCGTCGTAGCGCGTGGCGGTGCGGTAGTAGTCGCGCGCGGCTTCGGGCTGGCCGGTGGCGTTGAGCAGGTCGGCCTTGATCACGTAGGCATCGGCTTCGTCGGGATGCGCCTCGATGATTTTGTCGGTGAGCGAAACGCACAGTTGCTCAATGGTTTTGTTGGGCAGTTCCTGAATGTACTTGGCCACCAGGTCTAGTTTGAGTTGTAAGCTCAGTTCGGGATTGGCAAAGGCCTCTTGCATGTTCTCTTCGGCCTGGATGGTGTCGCCACTGTTCTGATAAATCTTGGCGAGCATCAACTGCGCCTCGGGGTTGTTGGGTGCTATCTCCAGCAGCGATTGCAGGTAGGGAATGGCCTCTTTGTCCCGACCGTTGGATACCAGCACTTCGGCCAACGCCATCACGTAAGCCACCTCACCGGGGAAGGCAGTCAGCAAGCGCGCCCCTTCTTCAATGGCCTTGTCGAGCTGGTTGTCTTGCAAGTAAATTTTTTGGCGGGCGTATATCACTTCGGGAATGATACCGTAGCGGCGTTCTATCCGCTGGTAGGTATCCAGCGCTTGCCCGAAGTCTTTCTGGTAAACGTACAGCGCGGCCAGATCAAACAAATAGTCGTTGGTGTCGTCGACCGTCTCGATCATCTGCTCGTAGACCTGCGCGGCTTCCTGGAAGTTAGACTGCTTGGTCAGGATTTGCGCTTTGGTCAGGTAATAATATTTGTTGTCGGGAGCCATGCGCACGGCGGTGCCCGCGTGACTCAGGGCCTCAGCGAGCTGCCCCTGTTCGGCCAAGATGCTGGCGATTTTGAAGTGGGCGGCGGCGTTCTCGGCGTCGCTCTCCAGGGCCTTTTCAAAAAGCACCAGCGCCTTCTCCATATCGTCTAAAATGTAATATTTCACCCCTTCAGTGAAGTAAAAAGCAGCTTCTCGCTCTTTGCGCTCGGCTTTGGTAGATTTTTCTTGCGCCATAGCTACCGTGGTGAACAGCAGCAGGGCGATCCCGAAAATTGCGTAAATAATTCGTTTCATATACACTATATGCCTTATCAAGGGAGCGTTCTTAAACGTCTGGAATTGTTCTTTGAACAAAGTTATACGCAAAAACGCTTCACAAGATAGCAACTAAAGACCCAAAAGGGACGAACCATGGTGCGAAAAAGGTATACACGTAGGTAAAACGAGACAACAATCGGATTGATTGTGTAATGCATCGGCTGGTCTTTTTTCTTCCTTGTTACGCTACTGGTGCTGACTATCTATCGCTTCCTTTCTTTTCATCGCGGGCGCCGGTGCTCCCGTAGCCGCCGGTGCCGCGGGCGGTTTCGCTGAGGGTTTCTACCGCCTGCCAGGCAACTTGTTCGTGAGCGGCCACCACCAACTGGGCAATGCGGTCGCCGGATTGGACGGTGAATGCTTGGTTCGACAGGTTAACGAGCAGCACCTTGATTTCGCCGCGGTAGTCGGCGTCAATGGTGCCGGGGCTGTTGAGCACCGTGATGCCGTGCCGGTAGGCCAAGCCGCTGCGCGGACGAATCTGCGCTTCGTAGCCGGGCGGCAGCTCGATATAAATTCCGGTGGGAATTAGCTGTCGCTCCAGCGATTGCAGGGTTACGGTTTCGGACAAATGGGCGGGCAGATCCATCCCGGCGGCATGTTCGGTTTGGTAGTGCGGCAGGGGATTTCTCGATTGGTTAATGATCTTCACGTGCATACGCTTCAGTTGGGTTTGGATACGTTTTTTCGTTGTTGCTGAAGTTGGTTCTTCTCGAGGATAAAGATAACGGTAGCGAATACCAGTGCAATGCCCACGTTAAGCACATGCTCTACTAAATGATTTTCTAGCTCAATTCGGTAAGAAGCATAGATGACCAGCAAGGCGGTGAGCAGGTACCAGAAGCTAGGAACGAAGTTATACGGTATTGGGTAGTATTTCTTGCCGTAGTGATAACATACCAGGCACATCACCAAAAAACAGGCAATACTCGCCACCGCCGATCCCAAGTAGCCTAGCACCGGAATCAGCAGAAAATTGCCCGCCAGCGTCACTCCCGCTCCGATAGCACTGGTAATCGTACCAAAGTACGTTCTGTCGGTTAGTTTGAACCAGATAGACAGATTGATGTAAACCCCGTACAGCAGTTTAGCCAGCAAGAGGAACGGAACTACGTACAGCGCGTCCCAGTAAGCAGGATTACGCAGAAAAATCTGCCCTAATAAATCCAGGTTCACGCTCACTCCCACCAAAATAAGAATACTGAACACGGTGAAGTAGTGCATCACCTGAGCAAACAGGCGGGGGGCGGTTTTGTCTTCGGCACTGGAAAAAAAGAAGGGTTCACCAGCGTAGCGGAACGCCTGAATGGCCAGCATCATAAAGATGCTCAGTTTGTAGCACGCTCCGTACACTCCTAGTGCCTCCTGCGGAGTTTTGTTGGGATAAAAGTCCGGAGGCAGCAGATCGTTGAGCAGAATCTTTTCTATGTTCTCATTAATCATTCCCCCAATACCCATCAGAAAGATTGGGAAAGCGTACGCCAACATCGGGCGGAGAATGGTAAAATCCAGCCGAAATCTCGCTTCCCATAGATATCGCCATAGCATCAGTGGAATGATCGCATTACCAATGAGGTTGGCTAAAAACACGTACCCTACTCCCAAATCGAGATTATAGAGCGAGTCTAACCACGTATTAACCGAGTGAATTTTCGGAAGCAACAGTAAGAAAAAGAGGTTGAGCGCTACCTGAAAGACAATCGCCGCGAGCTTGGTCACCGTGAACTGTAGCGCCTTGTTTTCGTTGCGCATCCGGGCGTAGGGCACGGCCACGATGGCATCGATCCACAGGATAATCGCCAGCCAGCGGACGATATAGCCCAGATCAGCGTAGCCAAGCGATTCGGCGATAGCATTGGCTTTGAACAGCAACAAGGCTGAGGTAGCCGTACTGATCAGGAATACCGTGGTCCAAACTGCGTAGTACACCTGCCGTTCGGCCGCTTCGTCACCCTGCACCCGCGCGGTGAACCGGAAGTAGGCGGTTTCCATGCCGAAGGTATACAGAATATTAAAGAATGCCACGTAGGCGTACAGTTCGGTCACCACCCCGTAGGCTGCTTCCTTAAACACCAGCGTATACAGGGGCACCATGGCGTAGGTAAGGATACGACCCAGAATCGTACTCACCCCATACAATGCGGTTTGCCCCGCCAGCTTTTTAAGAGGATTGGCCATACAATGAGTCCATAGTCGACAGTCGACAGTCCATAGTGCGTAGCGCAGATAACTATGGACGGTCGACTATGGACTTGTTTCAGCTACTCCCCGGTGAACTGAGCGGCTCGTTTTTCCAGAAAGGCCTGCGTTCCCTCGGCGAAGTCTTGCGACTTGCAGCAGGAGGCAAAACTGTTGGCTTCGGTTTGGTAGCCATTTTCGTCGGGATCCAGGGCGGCGTTCACGCTTTCGACGACCATGCCGATCGCTAGCGGAGCTTTAGAGATAATTTTCTTAATCAGGCGCAGGCTGGCTTCCATCAGGGCGGCTTTGTCTTCCACCACCTGGTTCACCAGTCCGATTTCGTAGGCCCGCTGGGCGGAGATGGTGTCGGCGGTCATCATCAGTTCCAGGGCGCGCCCCTTGCCCACTAATTGGGTGAGCCGCTGGGTGCCTCCGAAGCCCGGAATTAATCCCAGGTTCACTTCGGGTTGCCCGAAAACGGCGTTCTTGGCGGCCACGCGCACGTGGCAGGCCATCGCCAGTTCGCAGCCGCCGCCCAGCGCGAAGCCGTGCACCGCGGCAATAACCGGCTTGTCACATTTCTCAATAGAGGCGAACACCTCCTGACCGATTTCGGCAAACTTGCGTCCGTTCACTTCGTTGAGGTCCGCAATTTCGGCGATATCGGCACCGGCGGCAAACGCCCGGTCACCTTCGCCGGTGATGATTACGCCCTTCACGTCGGCTTCGTCGTATACTTCCTGCATCACCTTGCCGATCTCCTCGATGGTCGCCATGTTGAGGGCATTCATCTTGTCTACCCGGTTGAGCGACACGGTGAGTACCCCCTCTTCCAAAACGGCACTAATCTGCTTAAACTTGGTCATTTCCATGCGTGGAGCTGGTTCGTTGAAAATAGCAACCGGATGAGCACTCGAGAAATCCGGCAAATGCTGAGAACGTGAGGGTCAAATATAGCAGGTGACCGAGTCATCTCAAAAGTTATGTCGAGCCAAACGGATAAAGTGGCGGGCGGGTTATGTCTCATCCGATTCGTCCGCTGGCTTATCCGCCGCTTCGCTGGTTTCTTCCTCCGGCGCGGTTGCTTCGGCCGGTGGCGCTTCGGTAGCTGCCGCAGCATCGGCTGCCGCAGCATCGGCTGCCGCAGCTTCTTGGGTAAGTACCTCGGGGGCGTTCGCCACCAGCAGTTTGTACCAGTTGACGAGTTTCTTCATATCCGATACGTACACCCGTGTGGTGTCGTAGTTGGGCACCACGTGCTTCAGAAAAGCTTTGAGTTCTTCCCCGTCGGAGGTGTCTACTCCCGGATCTCCGTCGAACTCTGCATGAATCTTCCGCATCACCTCCTCCAGGGGCACCGATTCTTCGGAACCGGTGGTGTAAATAGATACTTCTTGAAGGATGGATACCCGCTGGTTGGCCCCAACCACCAGCTTTTTCCGCTGATCATCAAGGGTTTCCACGATCACCCCGCTGCGGGTGGGTTTGAGCACGTGAAAGAGTCCGCCGCGACCGGCAATGGAAGCGATCTCGCTAAACTTCATACTGGTTGAGTGAATTGAAAGAATAAATAAAGGGCGCGAATATAAAGAAAAAGAGAGAAATGCGTATCGCTCCGCAAAAAGATCGGGGTCAGGACAAAGATGATTGCAGCACTTGTCCAATGTATTCCAAAATGTTTTCCTTGCCGGTTTGGTCCACCGCCGAGCTCATGAACAGGGGCGGCAGTTCGGCCCAGGTTTGCTGCATATCTTGTTTGAAGATGGCAATGGAGCGCTGCGTTTTGTTGATCGATTGTTTGTCTACTTTGGTGAAAATGATGGCAAACGGAATCTGGTTCACTCCCAGCCAGTCGACAAACTCCATATCAATTTTCTGCGGCGGCAGGCGCGAATCGATCAGCACGAACAGGTTCACCAGTTGGCGACGCTGTAACAGGTAGCCTTCGATCATCTGGCTCCAGCCGTGGCGCTTGGTTTTGCTCACCTGCGCCCAGCCGTAGCCCGGCAAATCCACCAAATGCCACTGCTCATTTATCAAAAAGTGGTTGATTAGCTGCGTTTTACCGGGCTTGGCCGACGTTTTCGCCAGCTTTTTCCGGCCGGTCAGCATATTGATCAGCGACGACTTGCCCACGTTTGAGCGCCCGATAAACGCAAACTCCGACAGTTGGGTGTCGGGGCACTGCTGGTGGTGCGGACTGCTCAGCACAAATTCGGAAGTCTTTATTTTCATAGAGAATCGCGGTCAGGACGGTCGTTGGTCAGGCGAAACAAAAACTGGCGCTGCCGAAGCGCGTTGCTATCCAGGGTGGCGATAAAGTCGTGATTGGCGTCTAAAAACGCGTTGAACGCCCGACTCCACCGGTCGTAGTGCAGGCGGTAGAGCATCATACTGCGGTTGGCCGCCAGGATCTTGTCGGTGAGATAGACCAACGTTGGGTTGGCCAAATAGTTCTCGTTGCCCTCGACGTACTGCACGATTGCCTCGCTGGTGCGCACGGTAGCACTATCGTAGCGGCGCACCTCATACCGGTTGGCAGCGGTCACCGTATCGTAGTTCAGCACCTTGAGTTGCTTAATGCGTTGGCCTAATGTGTCTAAAGTATCAAGAGCATACCGGTCGCTCCGACGCATTTCTAGCAGCAGTTGCTGTAGATATACGTTCTTTTGAACGTCATCTTGCCGCAGCAACTGCCAGGCATGGTTCACACTGTCGGTGAGTGCGTAGTAAGTGGTTTGGAGCGAATCCAATTTCTCTACCGAGCGGGATTCGTTCAGTGGATTCAGGCTAGCACTGCACGCGGCGAGCCAACTGATGATCAGACCGATACCAAAGCGATTTATCACCCCGCGAAGAAAAAAGCTTATCCGCTAGGATACAAACAAGCGCCCGGAAATATTCAAGCACTTGGCGATCTTCGGGCGAGTGGTTACCTTGTCAAATTCGCACTAACCTACCTTTCTTCTTATGTACGTACGACGACACATTCGCTTTGGAATTATCCTACGCTTCGCCTGGCGCAACCTGGTTCTATTCACGCTGTGGTCGCTGCTGGTCACCGCGGCCTACCTGGGCCTCAAGACCTATTCGATCAACATCGGCATCCCCTTCGCCCCTTTAAGCACCATCGGCATCGCCGTGGCCTTTTACGTGGGCTTCAAAAATAGTCAGTCGTACGACCGCTTCTGGGAAGGGTCGTAAGATCTGGGGCGGCGTGGTGAACTACAGCCGCACCTGGGCCAACCAGGTGCTCGTCTACGTGCACAACCAGCACGCCACTGATCCGGTATCGGACAAAGTGCTTCACCAACTGCACCACGAGCTCATCTACCGGCACATTGCCTGGATCAACGCCCTGCGCATTCAGTTGCGGAAAACCACCATGCATGACCGCGATAACCTGAGCTACGTTCCGGACTTTCAACTGCAGCAGGACCGGGAGTGCACCAGTCAGATTGGAGCCTTTTTAAGCGACGATGAGTTTGAGGAGGTGATGGCCAAGGCCAATACGGCTACGCATCTGGTCAAGAACCAGGGCCAGCAGTTGCGCCGACTAGAGCGAGAAGGACTCGTGGAGAATTTCCGGATGATCGATATGATGCAGACATTGGAGGAGCTTTACAACCTACAGGGCAAGTGCGAGCGGATTAAAAACACGCCGTTTCCCCGGCAGTACGCCTACTTCAGCATGTTGTTCATCTGGATTTTCGTGCTGCTGCTGCCCTTCGGACTGGTGACTGAATTCAACAGGTTAGGCTCAGGGGGTTACGTATGGCTCACGGTGCCCTTCTCCATTCTCATCTCGTGGATATTCACCACCATCGAAATTGTGGGCGACAACAGTGAGGACCCGTTCGAGAACTACGTGAACGACGTGCCCATGACGGCCCTGTGCCGCACCATCGAGATCGATCTGCGCGAGATGCTGGACGAAACTGACCTGCCGAAGAAAATAGAACCGGTGGAGGATGTGCTGATGTGAGGTTGGATGACTTTCTGGGATGGCTAGGATGCTGGATATATAGACTAAGTGAATGAGATTATGTCAAGGGTTATCCTCATCGGTGGCACCTCACACGTCGGTAAATCTACGCTGGCGCAGCACTTGAGCGAATTGCAGGGATGGAAGGTGATCGCTACCGATCGTCTAACTGTCACCTCTTTCCTAGCAAATCCTTGGCTTGCTCCACCCACTGCTCGCGGACAATGCGCTCCGGGGCAATTCAATAACCACATTGACCCTCCGCTCGTCTTCGGGCCGAAGGTTGGCAACCTGCCCGATGGTGTAGATGCCCAGCGCGTTGAGTTTCTTTTCGGTGAAGATGCCGATACCGTCAATCTGCTTCAGGTCGTCGCGCCGATTGGCCTTGGCGGTGCCTAGATGACTCAGATCGAGCTTGGTCGCGCGGGTGCGCACGCGGGCCAGCGCCTCGTCTTGCTTCGAGGCGGGTTTGGCCGCAGGACGTACGGGCGCGTCGGCGGGGCCGAGTTGCGGGAGGTTGCCGGACGCGGGTTGCGGGGGCTTTCTCTTCTCTGGGAAGGGGTTGATGCGCTGGCTTCCGCTCCCACTCTTTCGGTGGCGGCAACCGTGTGGGCCGCGCGGGGGGTGTCGATGGCGGAGGCGGACAAGTGCGTGCGCACCTCGGAGAGTTCGCGTTGCAGGGCCGTGCGCCGGTCTTTGCTGCGTTTGAGTTGGGCCAGCGCTTCGCCAAGGGCTTGTTCTTGCTCCTGCT
Organism: uncultured Cytophagales bacterium; assembly: GCA_963833215.1. GTDB lineage: Bacteria > Bacteroidota > Bacteroidia > Cytophagales > Cyclobacteriaceae > Tunicatimonas. Next base: position 305,181 of record CAWHXE010000017.1, read on the forward strand.
CCTGGGTTTGCACCCGGGCGAAGCGCCGCCGCAACGACCTTCGCCCCAGAATGAAGCCCAGAAAGGCCGCGCCCAGCAGGGCAACCACAATAAAAATCAAATCCGCTAATAAGTACATAGGTATCGGTAATGGTTAGTTCAGCGACCGGCGCGGCAACTACGCAACTACCGGTCTGGTATTTATTCAAGAGTAATTTCTACCCGTCGGTTCTTGCTTCTTCCCTCCGACGTTTGGTTGCTGGCAATGGGAGTCAATTCGCCCTCCGAGCGCGTCTTGATTTGCTCCGGCCGAATACCCAGTTCACTCAGCTTGGTTTTGGTGAAGTCGGCCCGCTCCTGTCCGTAGGTCATATTTTTGGAAGCGCTCCCTACGTTATCGGTATGGCCGGTGAGCACGATCGAGCGCTGAGGATAAGCCTCCAGGTACTGCCCGACGTCCTCCAGGTAGCGCGTCAGCGAATCGGTCATGGTGAGGGTGGTGGCTCCGGTTTCGAAGTAGACCCGTTGCTTGGCGTCCCGTAAGCGGGCTTCCAGCATTTTCAGGGTGTCGGGGCGGGCCGCCAGACTCTCGGGAGGAAGGTCATCCACCACCCGCAGGGTGAGGCCGTTGAATAGGGTGTCTCCGCCGAACAACAAATCGATGCTCGAGCGCTCGCCGGTGCCCACCCGGTCTTCGGACACGCCCAAGTCCACCAACCGCTGCTTCACGGCTTCGGCTCGGGCCCGTCCCAGGCTGGCCAGCAGACTATTGTTCTTTTCGGAGTTGTCGTACCAGCCGGTGATGTGCAGCAGTTGCTCGGGGCGCGCTTGCAGATATTCGGTGAGCTGGTGCAGCGCTGAGTCGGCCAGGGAGGCCACCACCGGAAAGCTTTCGTTGCGCGCGAAGCGAATTCCCTGATCGCTGGCGATCGGGACCTCCGCACCCTGCACCCGCAGCGCGGCCGACGGAAGTGGCGGTGAGTTCAGCCATCAACATATCGCTCACGGCTTCACACCCGCCGCAGCAGTGCTTTCGGATGTGGCAGACGTAGTAGTAGGTGGCGCCGACCATCCAGCTAAGCAGTAGCAACGTCCACAGCGCATCGTTTCTCATAAAAAAATTCCTTCGTTCGGAGGTAAAAACGTCTCCAGGGTTAGTTTGTCCCCTAAAGTTAAGAAAAAATCGTAGAATCTTACCAATACCTTACCAGCGAGTAACCGGACGGTGTCCGCGGTGGTCGAAAGCCGGACACGTTCGGTGAACGAAGCGGGCGGGACCGAACATTCGGAAGGTTTGGCCAATAATTTGCCGAAAAAATGCGGTTAAGTTGCTGACAATCGCGTATATTTTGTCACTGAAATCAGGCATCCACCCCTAAATTTATTCGTATGGGCTCCATTGCCATTCCCCTTCCTTCGGCCAGTGGCCACCAAGACATTGAAGTAGACATCCGCGTAGACGGAATCTTACAGCAGCAAAACTACCGCGTGGAGGTGTTCTACTGGCGCGACTGCCAGGCTCGTCAGAACCGTGCCGAGTGCATTCGCGAGATACTGGCCAGCTACGATCCGCAGTGGCAACTCTACTACATCGGCGCACCTACTGATACTTTTGTGCCGATTACTTTTATGAAAACCGTTTCCGCTAAGCGCAGCGCTTAGTAGAGAGAATACTACTGTACTTTTTTATGCGTAGTCCGAATTGTCCATCATGAAAAGCCTGCTGATCGCATTTACCTTGATCTCGTTACTATCTTTTCAAGAAGTCCAGATTCCAGATCTGTCCAATTACTTTGGAATTCGTGGACAGAAATATAATCATGATGGAGAGGAAGGAATCAGCTTTCATCCAGTAGTGAAAAACTACCCTGAAGATTCTATCGGACGATTTATAAATCAGCACAGCAAAAGATTTAAATATCTGTTGGTAAATCGGGTAGATTTAAACAACCAGTTTCAGACCTACGAAGAGGTGTTTCCAGATACAGCTAAGATTTCCAAAATTTATGCACGCCATTTGGAACAGAGCGATTCTTTTCTCACGTACTTCACTACCTTTTTAGCACCTATACGAAACCCTATTTGATCAACGAACAACTACTTATAGTAAGGATGAATTGATGCGTGTAGCTTCCAAGTTTTTCTTTTGCGATCGAGTAAAATCTGATTCTAGCATTGGTATGCATGTATGCATCGGATTGAATGGCGTTAAGGAAGCTCGCTGGGCAGAAGACTACACTTTATTAGAAGCGTTTTGTTTTGAAGCTATTTTTGAAAATATACTCAACGACGACAAAGGAGATGATGGGTTCATGAGTAACGCTTCCGCGTATAGAGATCACAGTAGCAAAGCTCAATTGTCACAATCCAAAAACCTAGAAGAGTACCTGGAAAAGGTGAAATTAGCAGTCTTTGAGAAGATGATGGATGACGAAACGTTAGAAGAAGAACTACTGACTCATTATCGAGAAAATGAGGAAAACCTCCCCTTCAAAATCAGATAAAAGTAATTTCATCTCCATTCAACCAAACACTTCAATTTGATGAACAATCGAGAGTGATTGCGCGTCAAAATTTATTCTGCGACTCACCGATCTCCGGCATTTTGGAAACCGTCGGCTTGCCGAACCGCTAAACCAACCCTTGCTCCTTCAGCACGCCTCGTAGTTCGCCCATCCCCGGATTTTTCAACCACGTATCACCGATCTCCAGCACCGGAAACTTGAGCTTGCCGTCGTACTGATCGCGCACCCGCTGGGCTGCTGCTTCGTCTGTCTTCCACGTTGCGGTAGGTGAAGTCAACCCACTCGCGTTGCAGATAATTCTTGAAGCCGGTTGTTTTCAGGCACCAATCGGCTCCGTACAAGGTGGGCTTACTCATTGCGCTACTTGTTTAAGAGGAAGCAATTCGGCGATGCGCGCCGCATTGGCAATCATAAAGGGAGCTACCGCCATTGTTAGAATAGATACGGCCAGAAAAACCTGGTAGCTGTTCTGATCGATAAGCTCATAACTCAAACCACTCTGGGCCAGGATAAATGAGAACTCACCGATCTGGGCCAGACTGAAGCCCACCATCAACGCGGTTCGCGGGGGAAGCGGCAGCACCCGGGCGGCCAGGAAGCCACCGGCAATCTTTCACCAGCACGATAAACGCAAACCAGAACGCGATGGCTCCCGGTTCGCTCAGAAAAATGCGAAAATCAACCAGCATACCCATCAATATAAAGAAGAAACTGATGAATACGTAGCGGAACGGGAGGATGCAGGAAATGGCCAGGTGATTGTAGTCGGTTTCGGCAATGATGATGCCCGCAATGAACGCTCCCAGGGCCAGCGACAAGCCCATCTGCTGGGTGAGCAGCGTCACGCAGAGCACCACCAGAATCGTGGCGATCAGGAACACCTCCTGGTTGCGGGCCCGCATCACTTCTTTGAAGAAGCGGGGAATGATGTACTTAGCCAGCACCACCGCCACCAAGGCAATCGCGGCCAGCTTGCCGATCAGCATCAGTATCTCCAGGAAACCGCCCTCGCTTTTGCCCGCGATGATGGGCGTGAACAGGATGAGCGGCACCACGGCAATGTCCTGAAAGAGCAGCATGGCCAGCACGGCTTTGCCCTGCGGCGTATTGATCTCCATCCGATCTTGCAGCAGCTTGATCACGATAGCGGTGCTGCTCAGGGCCGTCACGAACCCCCAGAAAGCGGCCTCGGGAGCTCCGCGTCCCATCACCATCATCAGAAACGCGGTGATGCCGATGGTGAACAATACCTGAAGCAAACCGCCCAGCAGCACGTAGCGCTTGATCTTCATCAGGTTGCTAAACGAAAATTCCAGCCCCACGGTGAATAAGAGCAAAATCACGCCAATCTCGGCGAACACCTCCACGTCGTGGGTATTGCTCAGCAAATCAAAGGTGCTGGGCCCGACCAGAATGCCGGTGAGCAGGTAGCCGATGATGTAGGGGATTTTGAGCAGGTTGCACAGCATCACTACGACGACCGCCACCGCGAATAGAATAGCAATATCGGTGAGGACGGGAATTTCGGTAACGGCAGCGAGGATCATACGGTAGGGTAGGTTTCAAATTGTTGTACGAAGTTTATAGTTTTAGGTGACAAAATTTACGAAGTTACTCGCTAACCCCCCAATTTAATGAGACATCTAACCTTTCTTCTGCCGCTTCTAGTGGCGAGCGTCGCCCTGAGTCAGCCAAAGCTTTCGTTTACGGTTTCGCTCTCGAAATCACTCGGTGACACCACCTTCGACGGGCGTTTGATTCTGCTGCTATCAAACAACAACGAAGACGAACCGCGCTTTCAGCTCAGCGACGGACCGGACACGCAACTCGGTTTCGGCATCGACGTGAAAGACTGGTCGGCTGGGCAGGCGGCGGTGTTCACCGACACGGTGTTTGGCTATCCGCTGCGCAGCACGGCCGACATTCCGCCGGGCGACTACCACGTGCAGGCGCTGTTGCACAAGTACGAAACGTTTAACCTGGCCAACGGCCACAGCGTGCAACTGCCGATGGATCAGGGCGAAGGGCAGCAGTGGAACCGCTCGCCGGGCAACCTGTACAGCACTCCGAAGAAAGTGACCATCAATCCATCGCAAGCAGCAAACCATCTCGCTCACGCTGGATCAGAAGATTCCGCCCATCGAAGAGCCGGAGGACACGAAGTACGTCAAGCACATCCGCATGCAGAGCAAGTTGCTGTCCGAGTTCTGGGGTCGGCCGATGTACCTGGGCGCGCACGTGCTGCTGCCCGAGGGTTTCGACGAGCACCCCGAGGCGCGCTATCCGCTCAACATCTTCCACGGACACTACCCCAGCGACTTCGACGGCTTTCGCACCACTCCGCCCGACCCTGATTTGAAACCGGAGTACAGCGCGCGCTTCGATCTGGAGGGCTACAACATCATTCAGCAGCAGGAAGCCTACGACTTTTATAAAACCTGGACCGGGCCCGACTTCCCGCGCATGCTGATCATTGAGATTCAGCACCCCACGCCCTACTACGACGATTCGTACGCCGTGAACTCGGCCAACCAGGGTCCCTACGGCGACGCCATCACCCACGAGCTGATTCCCTACATTGAGGAGCAGTTTCGCGGCATTGGCGAGGGCTGGGCGCGCTTTCTCTACGGCGGCTCCACCGGCGGCTGGGAGGCCCTGGCCGTGCAGGTGATGTATCCGGATGAATATAACGCCTGCTTTGCGGCCTGTCCCGACCCCATCGACTTCCGGGCCTACACCACGGTGAACATCTACGAAGACAGCAACGCTTACTACTTGACCAGCCCGTTCAAGCAAACGTTGCGCCCAGGGCACCGCGACTACCTGGGGCACGTGAGTGCACGCTACAGGACATGAACTACCGCGAACTGGTGCTGGGCAGCCGGGGTCGCTCGGGGCAGCAGTGGGACATCTGGCAGGCCACCTATTCTCCCGTGGGCGACGACGGCTACCCCAAACCCATCTGGGACAAGCTCACCGGCACCATTGATCGGGACGTGGCGGATTACTGGCAAGAAAACTACGACCTGCGCCACATCCTGGAGCGCGACTGGGACAAGCTGGGGCCCAAGTTGCAGGGCAAGATTCACATCTACTGCGGCGATATGGACAACTACTACCTGAACAACGCGGTGATGCTGATGGAAGACTTCTTGGAGAAGACTGACAACCCCCATTACGACGGCGAGGTGGCCTACGGCGACGGCGACGAACACTGCTGGAACGGCGACCCTACGCTACCCAACGCGATCTCGCGCCTGCGCTACAACACCATGTACGTGCCGAAAATCTTGGAACGTATTAAGGAGTCAGCTCCCGCCGGGGCGGATTTAACGAGTTGGAGGTATTAAGATTGAATGAGGGAAGGATTAAATAATGGATAGAGGCGGATGGGTGGTTTAAATCATTTTCCTGTTCTGAAAGCTGTTTATAGACTACGCGGCAAACAATTTACTAACGCATGGAGTTCCTTCCTTTCAATTTCCGCCACCTCAAACCTCTTCCCGCTCCCGGTCCGGCAGCTCCAACTTATCCACGTCGATTTCTTCGTCCTCGTCTTCCTGGTAAAACTCATCGTAGTGCTCGATGAGCGGAGGTACCACGGCGTTTCCGGCCTTCTGCTGACGGGCGGCCATCTTCTTGCCATCGTCAAAAATCATGAGCAACGAGGGCAGCACGGTGAGGTTAGTCAGCATCGCCACAAACAGCGTGAGCGAGGTCAAGATGCCCAGGTTCTGGGTGCCCCCGAAGCCGGAACCGGCAAAAATGATGAAGCCGAAGAACAGAATCACCGAGGTGTAGACCATGCTGGTGCCCGTTTCGCGCAAACTCTTGCTGATGGCCAGCGGCACAAAGAACCGGTTTAGCTTCATTTCCTGCCGGTACTTGGCCAGAAAGTGAATAGAATCATCCACCGAGATGCCAAACACGATGCTGAAAATAATGGCCGTGCTTGGTTTCAGCGGAATGCCCACCAAGCCCATGATTCCGGCGGTAACGATCAGCGGAATGAGGTTGGGAATCAGGGAAATCAGAATCATGCGCACACTGCCGAACAGTATCGCCATGATGGCAGCAATCAGGCAGAAGGCGATGAACAAACTGGTGAGCAGATTTCTAATCAAGAAGGCGTTGCTCTTGGCAAACAGCAAGCTGGTTCCCGTCACCGTCACCTCGGTGTCTGAATCGCCAAACACCTCCTGGGCTTTCGGCTCGATGACTTCCTCAATAAGGCGTTGTATTTCGTGCGAACCCACGTCGGCAATCTTGAGCGATATGCGCAGCTGCTGCCCGCTGCTGTCGGCAAAACTACGCAGCAAGCGGGTGGGCGACGGACCGGAAGTAGCTGCATCATTGCTCTCAGTTTCAGGGTCATTCATTCCTGAGTTTTTCAGGTATCGCGCGATGAATCCCTGATCGCGCCGGGTGGGCAGGGCGTAGAAGTCCGGGTTGTTGTTGTAGTACGCCTGCCGGGCCGCTTTCACCAGTCCCACCGCCGAAACGGGTTGTGAGATGGCCGGTTGTTCTTCCAGAAACTGCTCCAACGAATCCACCTTTTGTAAAGTCGACAGCCGGGTTACCGAACGCTTCTTGTGCGTATCGATCACAATTTCCAGCGGCATGATGCCTGCAAAGTTTTCCTCAAAGAAGGCCAAGTCCTGCTTCAACTGGCTATCGTCCGGCACATCGTCCACCAGATAAGATATCGATTCCACCCGAAGAAATCCTGCCAGAAACAGCACAGTGATCACTCCGGCCGCGATGAGCACCCGGTAGCGGTGGCGGTGCACCAGCAGATCCAATCCGGTAATGATCCGGTCCACCCCCTTAAAACGCAGGTGCCGCAACTGCCGGTCGCCGGGAGCGGGCAGGTACGAGAACACCGAAGGAATTAGAATGATGCTCACCACGAAGGTGGCCAGAATGTTGATGCCCGCCACCAGGCCGAACTCCTCCAGCATCGGCACATTGGTGAACATCAGCACCAAAAAACCGATGGCCGTGGTCACGTTGGTAATCAGGGTGGCGGTACCCATCTTCTCGATCACCGCCCGCAGCGCCTGATTCTTGTCGCGGTAGCGCTTGTACTCCTGGTGGTATTTGTTGAGTAGGTACACCGAATTGGGAATACCAATCACCACAATGATGGGCGGTAGTAAGCCCGACAGCAACGTGATTTCATAGCCCAGCAGCACCAACGTGCCCATGGTCCAAACCACAATGATGGCAATGATGAGCAGGGGAAACACCACCGCATCCCACGAACGGAAAAACAGTAGCAAAATCAGGGCAGTGACTGCCACCGACAAGATCAGAAAAAGCTGAAGTTCGGCCCGAACTTGTTCGTTGAGCACCGTGCGCACGAACGGAATGCCCGCGTAGTGCAGTTCCACGCCCGTGACCTCCGAGAACTGCTTGCCGAGCATTTGGATGTCGGGCACCAATTGCTCGCGCTTATCGGAATTAAGCGTCTTGTTTTCAATGGCGATCAACAGAAAAGTGGCTCCGTTGTCGGGATTAATGAGTTGCTGACTGTAAAACCGAAGATCGTTGGCTACCCGCAACAAGCTGTCGAGTTCGGCCTGTTGGGTAGGGATTTCGGGAAACACCGGGGCCACGTCGAAGCGCTGCGTTTCGGTGTTCTTCACCAGTTGCTGCAGCTCCGGCAGCGACACCACGTATTTGACCCCCTTAAGCTCTTTGATGGCATCGCTCAGGTAAGCAAACCGCTGAAAGGTCAATACCTCGTAGAGCGCACTGTCCTGCACACCCACCACCAGCAGGTTGGCATCTTCGCCGAATTGCCGCTTGAAACCCTTCGTAATACTGCATGCTGGAGTCCGAAGGGGGCACCGCCGCCACGTAGTCGTAACTGAGCCTAAGCTTAGGAATCTGAAGGGCCATAAACCCCGTGATGGCGGCCAGCATCAGCATCAGCGGCAAACGAAACTTGATAATAAATCGGGCGAGGCTACTCCACATGGGTTGGTGGGAAAATCAGGATGGGTAGATTTGATTAACGAAATAACGAATTAGTGGCCAACTGGTTCACTATTGTGCCTACTATCGCAGTTCGAGCAACTACCTTTTTGTAGCAGAAATTTGTAAATAGGGAGATGGAAACTACGAATAGCACCTCTCTAAGACCCAGCAGCCCATTCTTTCGTCAGTGTCGCAGGCAGTCTGATGAACGTCAGTTCGGCTCGGGAAGACTACAACGTTTACTCCTAACCGCCGCTTTCATTCTTGTCACCACCACTGCCCCGGCCGATCCCATCAACTGTGATCTGTCGGCCTACCAGGCCCAGCCCGGACTCACCGCCACCGTGGCCGACGAAACCCTCACCGTTACCTGGGAAGGAGACTCGAGCAACGAGGTACGTATCCGCTTTGCGATTGACCAGGGCACTCCCACCATCCGCGAACTGGCCATTCGCCCGTTGGGCGGTGCGTGGCGCGTGCTGGCCACCGAACTGACCCCGGAGTTTCGAGTAGTCTCCGGGCGGCGGCGCGTCACCCAACAGCAAACCGAACCGCTCGTAGAGCTAGGAGTGCCACTGACGGCCGAAAAGCTGGACGAGATTAAGTGGGAAGCCTTCTGGGATGCGCCGCTGTATCTGGACGACGAACCACCGCTTTCGCACGGGTCTTCTATCCCGGCGGCCAAACCCTTTGCCAACCACCCGGGCATGCCACGCCAGCCCGACGAAGTGATTCGGGCCACCGCCCGCTACCAAGCCACCGGCTGCGCGGTGCGCACCAACGGCGCTCGCCTGGAGATTACCTTTCCGGGTGTCGAGGCGGGCATCTTTGCGGGCGATTTGCAGTACGATGTTTTCCGAGGATCAAATCTGATTCAACAGATGCTAGTCGCCCAGACGGATGAGCCATCGGTCGCGTTTAAGTACGACGCCGGATTTCAAGGTTTGGCCATTCAGACCGTCGTCACGCATGGTGTGGCGCGACCTGGTGCATCAGTGGCAGGACTACCGATTCGGCGGTCCGGTGAACGAAAACCCGGTGACCGTGCGCAGCAGCAACCGCCTGATCGCTGCCGAACTGCCGGGCGGCGCACTGGCGGCCTTCCCCCCACCCCACCGCTTCTACTGGGCCCGCGAATCGGAGCAAAACCTGGGCTACAGCTGGTACCGCAAAGACAGCGCTGGCGCATTCTCCTTCGGCATTCGGCAGGCCGAGCACGAGGAAGACCCGGAGTTCTACCACAACTTCGCGCTCTACAACGCCCGGCCCGGCACCAAGCAACGGATGTCGGTATTTCTGTACGTCAGCCCGGAATCCGGCCAGGATGCCATCGAGAAGGCCCTGGCGTTCACCAACGGAGATCGCTTCCGCCCGCTGCCGGGCTATAAGGTGATGGGGCATCACTACCACGTGGGGCTGGTGGATCGGCTGCGCGAAGCGGGTAGTTTTGACCACCGGATCAACGACATTGCCACCATGAAGGGCGTCGGCGTGGATATCTACAGCATCATCGATGGTGCCCGCGGCCCGGGGCGCAAGGATACGGCGGAGTTGTACCTGGCTGATCTGGCGGACTACTACGAAGCGGCGCGGCGGCAATCGGACAAAAACTTTCTGGTGATGCCCAACGACGAGAACAGCACCGGCGGACGGCGTCCCTTTCTGGGCGGACACTACGATTTGTTGCTCTCGAAGCCGATTTTTTGGCGGCCCGCCCGTCAGCCCGACCAACCGCTCGCGGAGCCGCATCCGAAGTACGGTACCGTGTATAACCTGGGCACTCCCGCCGACATGATGCAGATGGCGGAGCGTGAGGACGTGATCATTTCTATGCCACACCCGCGGGCCAAGCGCTCCACCGGCTATCCCGATGCCATCTGGGACGCGCCCCACTTCCAGCACCCCAACTACTTCGGTCTGGGCTACCGCTGGGGCATGGGCATCGATGCCTCCGAAACCCGGCTGGGTGAGTACCGCTTCCTGACGCTGTGGGACGAAACCAACAACCAACTGGCCGCCCACAATCTTCCTCCCAAGTTCGCGCTGGCCATTTCCGAAGCTCGCTCTGATATTGGCGAGCGGGGCAAGCCACCCTACGATGACACCTACGGTATGTCGCCGGTGAACTACCTGAAACTCGATAGCGTGCCGGGCATCGACGATATGCGTTCCATCATCGATACGCTTCGGCAGGGCGCGTACTTCGTCACTTCAGGTGAGGTGCTGATTCCCACTTACGAAGTGCGGGGAACGGGAAACGAGCGAACCATTGTGGCCGAGGTGGAGTGGACCTTCCCGCTCGACTTCGTGGAGGTGGTGTGGGGCGACGGCGAAAAAACCGACCGGCAGATCATTTCAACGACCGACCTCCTGCCCTTTGGCGAGAAGCGTTTCGAAATTCCGTTCGACGCTACGGGGAAGAAGTGGGTGCGGTTCGCGGCCTGGGACGTGGCGACCAACGGGGCGCTGGTGCAGCCGATTAGCTTGATCTGTTTCAGAATAGTTCAGGCCAACTTCGTCGGGTCCTGCCGAAGTAACTGGCACAGCGTGTCGTACAGCTCCGGGGCGTAGGATTTGAACTCGGCGGGTCGTTCGAAAAAGTTCTCTAACGGCAATGGCAAAAAACTCCTGGTCGTTGGTCGCCGCGTAGGCCCGAAAGAAGTCCGACCCGGCGCGGTTCATTCGGTTTCGGTAGGCCGCCGCCTGCTCCTGCCACTGTTCCCACACGGCGGGCGGCAAAAAGTCGTACTCATCATTCTCCACCATGTTTTCTATTTCCAGCGCGTGCGCCATCTCGTGCAGCCCCAGGTTGAGCGAATCGTCGGATTGGGCGTAGCCTTCGGTGAAGTTTTTCCAGGAAAGCACAATGGCCCGCGCCGCCGGGTTCACCTCGCCCTTGTGGTACTGCTGGGTGATGGTAGAGTAATAGTTATCGGGATAAATTAAGATGCGTTTGAAGTGCTGCAGCACCAGTTCGGGCAGCCCAAAGGTCAGTTGCACCGCGGCGGCCGCCACCAGCACCTGCATCGGTAAGGCAACCTCCATTCCCCGCCCAATAAACTGCTTCTTCCGTACGAACCGGATCACCCGCCGCTCAAACTCCTGCTGTTGATCAGGCGACAGCCGCTGGTAGTAGGCAAAGTGCTGACGCAGCACCGCCCGCACCGCCCGAGGATCAATAAATCCAGACCAGCGCCATCCCCACTGCCGATAACCAAACAGCAAAACCAACCCAATCACTACCAACAACACTGCGATCGTTTCCATTATCTTGCTAAGCTATCGTTCGTACTTTGCAAATGATTAGTACGACTGGAAATGTTGCTAAATTCAGAGATACCGGAACCTACCACAGCACCTTTATTGCATATTTCTTAAACTCGCCATCTGATGAGATGAGAGTAAGCGACTCAGCGAGCGCCTGACTGATTAACAGGCGATCAAACGGATCTTTATGATGGTACGCAAGGCTTTGCAATTTCTTCAGGTGAGACACCTCAACAGGTAATATAGGAATTTGTATACGCCGCAATTCTTGTTGGATGTCATCCAGGGAAGGTTTGATGTTGAGTTTACCTAACGAACGCTTGATCGTCATTTCCCATAAACTGACAATACTTGCGTATAGCTCGTTTTGAGCATTTTTGATGACTAAAGAAGCATCTTTAGACAGTTTTGGATCACTTTCAAGCATCCAAACAATTGCTTGGGTGTCAAGAAGGCATTTCATGAAACTGCCTCATCGTCAGGCATATAATCAATAAAATCATCTAGAGGTGCGTTAAAGTCGTCGGCCATATACACCAACATTCCTTTCATGCTTCCAATAGGTCGCTCAGCCAGGGGTTGCTCTGCCTTTGATACCGTAAGGGGGAAATCCTCTGCTATCAGATGGTAAAGTCGATTCAGTTCTTCCTCGCTCATGCGTTGAATAACGGATACTAGTTCGGTGCGTTTTTCTAGAGTTTTCACATCGATTCGTTTTAACAAGGTGAGTGTATAAAGTCAATAAATGCCGCAAAAACACTAATGCCTGGGTAGAGTAGTTGCCAGCATTCTCTTTCACGGAAAAATAATCGTCAGAGTTCAATAGAAGCTGATTAATTCGCTAAACGTCTCGTGAGGAAAAGAATATAAGGCGAAAAACTTATGCATAACGACGTTCCCCTACCAATTCCACAGCTCCATCTGCGCTACCCGTGAAATCTACGTGTGCCTATACCGCGCTCAACCCCTCAAAGATCGTCCGCAACGCAACGTCTCGCATCAATCGCTCGCGCAGTTCACCCACCGGAATCCGCTCTTGCTCCGTGCTATCGCGATGCCGGATGGTCACCGTATCGTCTTCCAGCGTCTGATGGTCCACGGCGATGCAGAAGGGCGTGCCGATCAGGTCCTGCCGCGTGTAGCGCTTGCCGATGGCGGCACTGTCTTCGTACACCACGTTCATGTCGAGCTTGAGTGATTCGTAGATTTCGCGGGCCTTTTCCGGCAGGCCATCCTTTTTCAGGAGCGGTAAAATAGCGGCTTTCACCGGGGCTAGGGCCGGGTGCAGTTTGAGGTACACCCGCACCTTTTCGTTACCCTTGGCATCGGTGCCGGTGTCTTCGGTGTAGGCTTCGCACAGCGTCATCAAAAACAGGCGGTCAGCTCCGATGGAGGTTTCCACTACGTAGGGCACGTAGTTCTCGCTGATTTCCGGGTCGAAGTACTGCATTTTCTTGCCGGACAGCTCCTGGTGGCTGCGCAGATCAAAGTCGGTGCGCGAGTGGATGCCCTCTACCTCTTTGAACCCAAATGGAAATTTATACTCAATATCGACCGCTGCATTGGCGTAGTGGGCCAGCTTCTCGTGCTGGTGGATGCGCAGCTTTTCAGGCATAATACCGATGGCTTCGTGCCACTGCATCCGCACCTTTTTCCAGCGTTCGAACCAGTTCGAGCTCCTGACCCGGACGCACGAAGTATTGCATCTCCATCTGCTCGAACTCGCGCATACGGAAGATAAACTGCCGGGCCACAATCTCGTTGCGAAACGCCTTGCCAATCTGCGCAATGCCGAAGGGCACCTTCTGCCGGGCGGTTTTCTGCACATTCAGGAAGTTGACAAAAATACCCTGGGCGGTTTCAGGACGCAGATAAATTTTGGTGGAGTCTTCGGCCACTGAGCCCACCTGGGTGGCAAACATCAGGTTGAACTGCCGCACGTCGGTCCAGTTGGCCGTGCCCGACTCGGGACAGACGATGTTGTACTCCACAATCAAATCGCGGAGCCCGGCCAGGTCTTCTTGTCCGAGTAAAGCGTTCATTTTCTGGACCAGCAACTGCGCCTGTTTGATCTCTCCGGCCTCTTCCAGCGCCTGGGCGTGGTTCTCGATCAGGGTATCGGCGCGGTAGCGCTTGTTCGAATCCTTGTTATCGATCATCGGGTCGTTGAAGCTGTCGATGTGGCCCGAGGCCTTCCAGGTTTGGGGTTGCATAAAGATGGCCGCGTCGATGCCCACGATGTTGTCGTTGAGGCGCGTCATGCATTCCCACCAGAGTTGCTTGAGGTTGTTTTTGAGGGCCACACCGTAGGGACCGTAGTCGTAGACGGCCTGCAAGCCGTCGTAGATTTCGCTGGAGGGGTACACGAAACCGTACTCTTTGGCGTGGGCGATGATCTGCTTGAGGGAGTTTTCGGGCTCAGTGGCCAACGAAGCGGGGTTGTTTTTCTTATTTTTTGCCATAGCGGCAAAGATACGAACGCTGCCCCTGATTGCAAGACAGATTACGTGGCGACCGATTGCGTCGTAGCGACAGATTGCAATCTGTCGCTACGACGCAATCGGTCGCTACTGCATCCGCACGCTTTCCATCAGGTGCCGGGCCGCCGGTTGCCACGTGCTTTGGTCGCGCGCGGGTGCGCTGAAATCAAACACCCAGGTTTTTTGCTGATGAACGGTGTACTGCACGTAGGTGTAGCGGCGGATAGGCTTCTGATTGATGAACGAGGTCTCGTCCTCGGCCGGGCGCACCGTCGATACAAACTCAAAGACGGCGAATGGCTGTCCATTCACCTCCCCCACCGCTTCGGTGAGGAACTTCACTTCGTCGTATAGTTCCAGCAGACTGGCCCGGTAGAAATCCTTGAGCATGGGCAGGTCGCCGGGCTGCCAGCGGGTGTTCAACACGTTGAGGCCGAAGGCTACCTGCTGGTTGGGATCGGTGTAGGCCGCCAGCGGGCGACGCGCTGCCAGGTAGTTTTCCTGCAGCTGCGCCTCGGTCATCGGCTGAAACGACTTGGGCAAGTCCACGCTGATGCCTTCGTAAATGTCCGTGCGCACAAAGTCACGCGGGGGAAGGCTCCAGCCTCCCAGAATCGCCGTTATGGCCAGTGCGAATAAATTCTTTTTCATGGGCAATCAACTAAGTTAGCGCAACCTAGAAACACTACGGACAAAGTTGCGGTTTATTGAGTGAAATAACTGTACCATTTTATACCAATCCCCCATGAATACTCTTTTCAATCGCGTTTCTCTGGTTGCCATTTCGCTGGTCGGTGGACTGCTGATCGGTTGTGGCGAACCCAATCAAGACTATAAAAACGATGATGACGACCGTAGTGCCGAGGCTATCGCTGACGACCAAGCGGCAACCGACGACAGTAGTGACCCGAACGCCTACCCCCGCGATGAGGTGCGCGACGATACCAATCTGGAAGAAGACGATTACCTGCCGATGGAGACCGGAGCGGTCACTTCCCTTATCGAGAAGCGTAAACTGATGGCCCTGTTGGTCCGGCAGAAAAACGACATGGAAGAGCGCGTTAACGAATTAGAAAATATGCCCGGCGATGCTTCTGACAACACCGTGGTGCAGGGTGACATTGACAAGCTCAGACTCTACCTGGATAAGCTTGACTTGGAGATACTTAAAGTGCGCAAGGTGCAGGCCGGATCTATGAAAGAAGTGACCGAATCGGCGCTGGGAGCCGTAAAGGGCGCCGGAGCGCTGATGCAGAGCAGCGTGATGCGCATCGACCGGGGGTTTTAAACAACGTAGGCAACCCGTTCGTTGCATCGTGCTTTTCTAATTTTGTGCGTTTCAAAGGAAGTGCATCGAAAAAAGGGCGCTATTACCTTTTGACTATAATTTTTGGTAGGTTGAGCGACAAACTGCTTCAAACTAACCACGTATGAGCCACCCGTTACCCTACTACCGTCCGCTCGATTCTTTAGACAGTTGGGAAGATTTTTTAGCCGCCCGGTATCCCGAACAAGAGCCAACTTCCACCAAAAAAAGTGCTGATTACCGTAACTACGAAAGTCCGCAAAACGAAACCATTAAGGAGTTTTACCGGCTGAACCACACCGGACAAACCTACGACTTTGTGCGGGGCAAAGAGGATGACTACTTGGCGCGTAACCGCCGACAGATGTCGATCTGGGGCGCCATGGAGTTTCTCAACCAGTTAGTCGACGACTCAGACCCCGACACTGAACTGTCGCAACTACAGCACCTGCTGCAAACCGCCGAAGCAGTCCGCGCCGATGGGCATCCCGACTGGTTTGTGCTGGCCGGTTTGATGCACGATCTCGGCAAGATCCTCTGCCTGTTCGGTGAACCGCAGTGGGCCGTGGTGGGCGACACCTTTCCGGTGGGTTGCCGGTATTCTGATGCGGTGGTGTATCCTGAGTTTTTTCAGTATAATCCCGATTATCAGAACCGTACCTACCAGCAACCGCTGGGTGTGTACACCGAAGGTTGCGGCTTGCGCAACGTGCACCTGTCATGGGGCCACGATGAGTATCTGTACCACATCGTGAAAGACTATCTGCCCGAGCCTGCCTTATACATGATCCGTTACCACTCGTTCTACGCCGCCCACCGCGAAGGAGCCTACGCCTACCTGATGGACGAGCATGATCGCGCCATGTTCGCCTGGGTGAAAAAGTTTAATCCCTACGATTTGTACTCCAAGAGCGACGCTCCGCCCTCGGTGAAAAAACTGCGCCCTTACTACGAAAAGCTGATCGCCAAGTACCTGCCCGAGACGCTGAGGTTTTGATCAACGATCGCTGACGGCGTTAGGAGGTTTGACAAAATAGCGTTAAACTAAGCGGTATGAAAACCACTACGCGCCCCGTCATTCTCATTAGTCTTCTGGTGAGTACTTTGCTCGCCTGTTTCTATCCGATACCGGCCCCGGCCACCCCCCCGGCCGATGACCCTCCGAAGCTGGAAAACCCGATGGACGTTGCCTATCTGAAGAAGAACCTTCGGAAAAGCAGTCCGCGCCTGATCCTTACCCCCGCCACCGAGAAGCAGCTCAAGAAAAAGCTCAAGACCGACCCGGTGGTGCAAAATATGTACGCCGCTATTCGGTTGAATGCCCAACAGATTCAGACCGAACCCCTGCTCGAGAGAGTTATGGAGGGACGCCGGTTGCTGGCCACCTCCCGCGAGATGCTGCGTCGGGTGAACGTGTTGGGCATGGTGCACCGAATCGATGGCGATCAGGCAGCGTTAGACCGTCTGAATGATGAACTGCTGGCGGTCTGCGCCTTTTCTGACTGGAACCCCTCGCACTACCTCGACGTGGCCGAGATGGCCCTGGCGGTGGCCCTGGCGATCGATTGGGCAGGAGACGACCTGCCGAAGGCGACCGTGGTAACGGCCAAAGACGCGCTGATCAACAAAGGGATTATGCCTAGCTACACCCCGGAAGGAAGCCGCGTCCGCTGGATAACCGGCACCAACAACTGGAACCAGGTGTGCCACGGCGGCATGATCGCTGCCTCCATTGCCGTAGCCGAACTGAACCCCGAGCTGGCCGCCCGAACGATCAGCCGGGCGCTTGATAATATGCCCCATGCCCTGGCAGAGTACGGTCCCGACGGCGTGTATCCCGAAGGCTCCACCTACTGGGGTTACGGCACCAGTTTCTCGGTGCTCACTTCTTCGTTATTAGAAACGGCCTTCGGCACGGACTTCGGACTGGCGGCGTATCCGGCGTTTCTGGAGAGCGCCACTTTCCGGAAGCTGAGCATCGCCCCGTCGGGCTGGTACTACAATTTCGCCGACTGCGGCGACCAGCGCAGCGAGAACGGCGACGTGACCCTGGCCTGGTTTGCTACCAAAACCGGCAACGATGCTTACTTTGAAAAAGAGCGGTTTCTGCGCCCCCCGGAAGAAATGGGCGAACTGGCCCGCTACGCCGGGGCGGGCTTAGTGTGGCTGGCGCAGTTTGAGCCGCAGCGCACCGACGCGTTGCCGCTGGCCTGGAAGGGAGACGGGGCGAATCCGATTGTGGTGTTCCGGGACCCCGCGCGTCAGTACTACTTCGGCGGCAAGGGCGGACGCGGCACGGTGAACCACGGCAACATGGACGCCGGGTCGTTCGTGTTCGAGCTGGACGGCGTGCGCTGGGTCATTGATCCGGGCAACCAAAACTACAACGATCTGGAACAAACCGGTTTCAACCTCTGGGGCAGTTGTCAGGACTGCGAGCGCTGGACGCTGCTCACCAAGAACAACTACGGTCACAGCACCCTCACCGTCAACAATGCGCTGCACGTGGCCGACGGCTTTGCTCCGATTAGCGAATTTAAGGATGGAGACCAGCCGGAGGCCACCGTTGAGCTGAGCGAAGCGTTC
The DNA here is from genome assembly GCA_963833215.1 of uncultured Cytophagales bacterium. GTDB lineage: Bacteria > Bacteroidota > Bacteroidia > Cytophagales > Cyclobacteriaceae > Tunicatimonas. The sequence goes on from CAWHXE010000017.1 coordinate 323,306, forward strand.
GGAGGGAAGTTGAAGAGCGCGACGCGTCGGTTCGTGAAAGAAAACGACCACGCCTTGCTTATTGAAGATACGTTTACCCCCAGCGATTCTACCCAAAGCATCACCTGGCAACTGATGACCACCGCCGAGGTAGACGTGACCGCGGATGGTGCAATCCTGAAGCAAGACGGCAAGCAACTAACGCTGAAAAACCTCTCGCATCCCGCGCTGAGAATTTCGGTGATTTCGCTGGATCCTCCGCCGCTGAAGCTGGACCGGCGCATCGAAAATCTGAAACGCCTGGAGATTCGGGTACCCGCCTACAAATTGTCGACCGAGAGAAACACACTCCGCGTGCGTTTGTCGGCAGACAGCAACTAGTTGCGCTCCTTCTGGCGGACGGTGGAAGAAGCCCGCACGTTAAGTTGTCCGTCCAGAACCACTGTTTTGGGAGGGGCAAAACCATCCGCCATAATTTGTTGCAGCAGCAACTGCGCGGCAGTACGGCCGATCTCGTGGGTAGGCTGACGCACACTGGTGAGCGGGGGGTCTACCACTTCGGCCATCCTCGATTCGGAAAAACCCACCAGGGCCACGTCTTCCGGAATGCGCAGTCCGGCCCGTTTAATGGCTTTCATGGCACCGATAGCCGTCGGGTCGTTGGCGGCAAATATTGCTTCGGGAACGTTGCCTTCGGCAATCAGCCGCTCCATCGCGGCCTGCCCCTCTTCCATAAAGAATCCGGTCTCAATGATGTGTTCAGGGGTGTAGGGCACCGAGAACTTGTCCATCGCCTTGCGAAACCCTCGAATCCGATTTTGCGATAGACTCAGGTGCCGGTATCCCGACAGGTGAAAAATTTTCTTGAATCCTTGTTTGATGAGGTGCTCGGTGGCGAAGTAGGCCCACTTATAGTCGTTGAAAACCACCCGGGAAGCGGGAATAGATTCGTCGGCCCGGTTGAAGAACACAATAGGATAGCCCTTTTCCAGCATGCCCAGGTAATGGTCGTTGTTGTGGGCTTCGCGCGACAGCGAAATGATAATTCCGTCGACCATGTTGTCTTCCAGGGCTTTCACGTTTTGCAGTTCGGTGGTGTAGCATTCGTTCGACTGCATCACCAGCACCTGGTAGCCCTGCTCCAGGAGCACGTCCTGAATACCGATGATCACTTCGGGAAAATAACTATTGACAAACTCCGGCACCACCACCCCCACGTTGAAGGTCTTCTGCTGGATGAGCTTACGGGCAATGGGGTTAGGACGGTAGCCCATCTCGCGCGCCACCCGCAGAATTTCCTCTCGGGTTTCTTTTCGGATGTCATACTTATCATTGAACGCCCGCGACACGGTGGAAATGGATACGTTGAGCTGCCGGGCGACATCTTTGATGGTGATGCGTTTCATGAGCAAAACAGATTTCTGCGCAATATCGGAAACGTTACCGGAAACCGGAAACGTTTCCGAAAGCGTTTCCGAAAACTTTTTTCTCATAATCAACCGATTACCGAGCGGCAGTTATGCTAGATTGTCAACAATAACTGCCTAATTCTTATTGATTTGGAACCTCTCGATACCGGGACGCTTATCGTTTTTTCACTGATTGTGTTTCTTATCGGACTTTCTTTTGCAAAGACCGGTAAGAACATTAAATCATTTTTTGCCGCCGGGGGAGCGGTGCCCTGGTGGATTAATGGGTTATCCCTGTTCATGAGCTTCTTCTCGGCGGGCACCTTCGTTGTGTGGGGCTCCATCGCTTACTCCGAGGGCTGGGTTTCCGTCACCATTCAGTGGACCATGGCGGTGGCCGGTCTGCTCATCGGACTCTTTATTGCACCGCGCTGGCGCCGAACCAACGTGGTGACGGCGGCTGAATTTATCACCCGGCGACTAGGCTACCCAACTCAAAAAATATACACCTACTTATTTCTGTTCATCGCCATGTTTACCACCGGGGCGTTTTTGTATCCGGTGGCCAAGATTGTGGAGGTGTCTACCCAACTTTCCATTGTTCCGTGCATCCTGCTCATCGGCGGCGCGATCACCATCTACACCACCACCGGCGGTCTGTGGGCCGTGATCGTCACCGACGTGTTGCAGTTTATTGTGCTCACCGCCGCCGTGTTGATCGTTATTCCGCTCTCGTTCCGGGCGGTGGATGGGACGGCTAACTTTATCAGCGAGGCCCCGGCGGGTTTCTTTGATCTGCTCAGCGAAGAATACAGTGCGGGTTTCATGATTGCCTTTGGCCTCTATAACCTGGTATTTATCGGCGGAAACTGGGCCTACGTGCAGCGCTACACCAGCGTGGCCCGTCCGAAAGACGCCCGCAAAGTAGGCTGGCTCTTCGGAGCACTTTACCTGATTAGTCCCGTGGTCTGGATGCTTCCCCCGATGATCTACCGGGTGGTGAACCCGGAACTGGCGGGGTTTGCCGACGAAGGAGCCTACCTGATGATGTGCAAGGCGGTGCTGCCCGCGGGCATGCTCGGCCTGATTCTGGGCGGAATGGTGTTTGCCACGTCCAGTTCGGTGAACACCACCCTCAACATTGCCGCGGGGGTGTTCACCAACGATATTTACCGACGCTTTTTTCCACAAAGCAGCGACCAGCGCACCATGCAAGTGGCCCGCGGGTCCACCCTGCTCTTTGGCGCAATCACGGTGGTGGTGGCGCTACTGGTGCCGAGCATGGGTGGCATCGTGGAGGTGGTGCTCACGGTGGGAGCGCTCACCGGCGGTGCCCTCTATTTGCCGCCCATTTGGGCCTTATTCTCGAAGCGGCAGACCGGCCACAGCGTGCTGGTGACCACCTTCGGCAGCTTGATCGTCAACGTGGCGATTCGGTTCGGGGGAGGCCAAATCGGAGTTACGCTTTCCCGGGCCGAAGAAATGATGCTGGGAGTAATATTGCCGGTGCTCATCTTGCTGGGGTACGAACTGTACTACGCGGCCCGGGGACAGGAAGAAGTAGCCTACCACCGGCTGTTTCAAGAAGAACCGGAAGCGGAAGCAGCGGCAACCGCTGCGTTGGCAACCGACCGTGACAACCAGCGCGGGGTGCGGGTGATCGCCACCGGGGTGATTGCGGTAGGCATCCTGATTATTATCCTGGGTCTGCTGGCTGACTTCGCCCAGGCACTGATCGGCGGCACGGGGCTGGCGGTGCTGGTGCTGGGGGCGGTCTTGCTGAGAAAAGGACTAATTGCTAAGAAATTATCTACTAAGAGAAGCTATGATTCGAGAAAAGTTTACTGAAAGTGCGCGCTCCCTGCGGAGCACGGCCATCGATGCCGATCTGATCATCGTCGGTGGCGGAGTTGCCGGTACTTGCGCTGCCATCACCGCCGCCCGGGAAGGAATCCGGGTGGTGCTGGTGCAAGACCGGCCGGTGCTGGGCGGCAACTCCTCGAGCGAGGTGCGGTTGTGGATACTCGGAGCCACTTCGCATATGGGCAACAACAACCGCTGGGCGCGCGAAGGCGGAGTGATCGATGAGATCCTGGTAGAAAACACCTACCGCAACCCCGAGGGCAACCCCCTGATCCTGGATACCATTCTGCTGGAAAAGGTGGTCGAAGAGAGCAACATCACCCTGCTGCTCAACACCGCCGTCTACGAAGTAGAGAAAGAAGGCAGGAACACTATCCGCCAGGTTACTGCCTTCTGTAGTCAGAACTCCACGCGCTACCACCTCAGCGCCCCGCTATTCTGCGATGCCTCGGGCGACGGTATCGTCGGCTTCCTGGCCGGGGCGGCCTTCCGGATGGGAGCCGAGGCGCAGGAAGAGTTCGGCGAAAAGTTTGCTCCCACCGAAGCCTACGGCGAGCTACTGGGTCACACCCTGTATTTCTACAGCAAGGATACCGGCAAGCCGGTGCGCTACGTCGCCCCCTCCTACGCGCTAGACATCAGCGAGAAGGTGCCCCGCTACAAAACCATCGGACTGGACGACTACGGCTGCCGCCTGTGGTGGATCGAGTGGGGCGGTCGGCTCGACACGGTGCACGAAACCGAAACAATTAAGTGGGAGCTCTGGAAAGTGGTGTACGGGATCTGGGACCACATCAAAAACTCGGGTGAGTTTCCCGACGCCGCCAACCTGACCCTGGAGTGGGTAGGTACCATTCCGGGCAAGCGCGAGAGCCGCCGCTTCGAGGGCGATTATATGCTCATCCAGCACGACGTGGTGGAGCAGCGGCAGCACGACGACGCGGTGGCCTTCGGAGGCTGGGCCATCGATCTGCACCCCGCCGACGGCGTGTTCAGCGAGAAGCCGGGCTGCAACCAGTGGCACACCAAGGGCGTGTACCAGATTCCGTACCGCTGTCTGTACAGCAAGAACATCAAGAACCTGTTTCTGGCGGGGCGCATCATCAGCGCTTCGCACGTGGCCTTCGGCTCATCGCGGGTGATGGCCACCTGCGGTCACGCCGCCCAGGCGGTAGGGGTAGCGGCCGCCTTGTGCGCTCAGCAGGGCCATGAGCCCGCCGACTTGCAGCAGGGTACGCTGTTGCGAACGCTCCAGCAACGCCTGCTCGCGCGGGGTCAGCACATTCCGCAGCTGCACCTGGAAGATCCCGATGACTTAGCTTGGTCGGCCCAACTCACCCCCTCCAGTGAGCTGGTCCTGACCGAACTGCCACCCGACGGACCCTGGATATCGCTGGAGTATCCGGCGGCCCAAATGCTACCGGTGCCGGGGGAGCAGCCACTAACCGTTACCGTCTGGTTGCAGGCAAAGGAAGCCACCACGCTAAACGTGGAACTGCGCAGCAGCAGCAAACTGGGTAATCATACTCCCGATGTGACCATGGAACTGCAAGCCTTGTCGCTAAATCCGGGAGAGCAGGAAGTGACGATTACTTTCTCGAGTACAGTAGCCCAGTCTCAGTACGTATTTGTCTGCTTTATGCGCAACGAGCACGTGCAAATTAGGGGCAGCGAAATGCGCCTGACCGGGGTGCTGAGCGTATTCAATAAATTTAACAAGGCGGTTTCTAATAACGGCAAGCAGGAGCCCGACCAGGACATCGGGGTAGAATCTTTCGAGTTTTGGTGTCCGGCCCGGCGGCCCGGTGGTCATAATCTGGCGATGCGCCTTGATCCGGGCCTGCCCGTGTTCGGGGCGGAAAACTTGCGCAACGGGTTGATGCGCCCCACGCACCTGCCCAACGCCTGGGTCGCTGACCTGAACGACCCGCAGCCCCAGCTCACGCTACGCTGGGACGAGCCGCAGTCGCTGCGCCGCGTGGTGCTGCACTGGGACACCGACTTTGACCACCCGATGGAATCGTCTCTGATGGGACACCCCGAGAGCGTGATGCCCTTCTGCGTGCCGCACTACCAACTGCGGGACGATCAGCAGTATATCGTTTACGAAAAGCACAACAACCACCAAAGTCAGAATGAGATTGTCTGGGATAAGCCGGTGGTAACCCGAGCGTTAGTTATCAAACTCAGAGCTCCCAACACCCACACCCCAGCGGCGCTATTGGGGATCAGGGTATATTAAGGTGAAAAGCAGATATAAGTGCTCGCCTAACTCTTGTATATTTAAATACTGCTAAAATAGATAACAATACTAAGCGTATATTTTTTAACTCATCAAAAATTACGTAATATAGCACCATCAATGGCTATACTATGAGCGGCGATCTATCTCAACCTTCGAACTCAAAAGACGACCAGCAACTGTGGCAGGATTTTAAGCAGGGCAAACGGTCGGCCTACGCCACTGTCTATCACGAGCAGGTGCGCGTTCTGTTTGCCTACGGCATGAAAGTGGTTAACGATCGTGACCTGGTGAAGGACAGCATCCAGGACTTGTTCTACTACCTCTGGGAACACCGGAGCGGACTGGGCGATACCGACAACATCCGTCGCTATTTGTTCACGGCTCTGCGAAGAAACCTGGTGAGCCAGGCGGCGGAGCAGTTGAGCGTGCAGCCGATCAGCCAGCTAACCGGCAACGGGATTCAGGAAACTTCGCCTTCTTACGAATCCCAGTGGATTGAGCAGCAGACCTCCGAAGCGCACCAGCAAAAACTGCAAGCGGCCCTGTATAGGCTGCCCAAGCGTCAGCGGGAAGCAGTATTCCTCAAGTACTACCAGGACATGAGTACCGATGAAATGGCGGCCGTCATGGACATCAACCGGCGGGCGGTCTACAAACTACTGACCAAAGCAATTCGTAACCTGCAACAGACCTGGCCCATCGCCATCAGCAAGATAGCCACCGCTTGCCTGTTGTGCCTGTCGTATTTTCAGTGGTAACCCAAGCTAATTCGCAAATTGGCGTCTTAAGCGGTGCTTAAGCTCAGAGAATACAAAAGTTAAAATATTTTTGGCCTAAGTAGGGGCACTTTTTCGTATTTCTTCCTTCTCTTTATAACCGCTTGGTAAAAACACTTACGTGCTTCCGTTCGGAAGCATGAAAGGGACATTTTGCCAACTGGCAGCCCGTATTCCTATGGCCAATTCGTACCAAACCTTGCAAGACTTTCTACTAGACGATTACTTTATCGCCTGGGTGAAACAGCCTACCGATTCTTCCGATCGTTACTGGGAAGCCTGGCAGGTGGCGCATCCCGACCGGCGGGCGGTGCTGCAGGAGGCGAGGGCGGTGATCTTAGCTCAGCACAACAGCCCCGGGTTGAGTGACCACGAAGTGCAAACCATGTGGCAGTCGCTGCAGTTGCGCCACCAAGAAAACTCCGGTACCCGCTCGCCGTGGCTTCGCATTGCGGCAAGCCTAGCCGGGTTCCTACTGCTGAGTGGCCTGTTGTATTGGAGCTTTAATTATGAAGGAACGGTTACCTATCGAACGGCCTACGGAGAAACCAAAACGGTTTCACTTCCCGATGGCTCCACCGTGATGCTGAACGGCAACTCTACGCTCAGCCACGGGTCCGATTGGGAAAAGCACTCCCTCCGGCGCGTTGCGCTGCAGGGCGAGGCGTACTTCCGGGTGCGCCACACCGAAGACAACCGCAAGTTCTTGGTGGATATTGAGTCGCTGGTAGTAGAGGTGGTGGGCACCTCATTCAATGTGCACCAGCGGCCGGGACGAACCCAGGTGGTGCTGGACGAAGGCCAAGTAACCCTCCACCCGTCTGACCAGATGGATACGACGGGCATTATAATGCAGCCGGGTGAATTGGTAGAAATCAGCAACGCCCAGTTGGTGCAAAGGAGAGTAGACCCTGAGCCCTATACCGCCTGGACAGCCCACCAACTGGTGTTTGATGGCACGCCCCTGAAAGATATCGCGCAGCTGCTCAACGACACCTATGGCTATGATATACGCATCACCGATAGCAAACTGGCTGAGAAACGGTTTCGGGGACGGGCCCCGGTCAACGACGTGGACAACCTGCTGCGGCAGTTAGAAAAGGTGTTTCCGTTGACGATCAAGCGCGATGAAGAACATATGCTGTGGCAGCCGCGGGCTACGCAGTTAATAAAGTAATTTATGTATACCCAATTAACCCTTCCTATGATGAACAAACTATTACTATGGTCATGTTTGGTAGCTTTATGGCTGCCTGGTTACGCCCAAGCTCCCCTGGCGGAGCTGCGCACCAACGAGCCGGGCAACGTTTATCAGCGTTCCGGCACTTCACTGGTGAGCGTACTGCAAAGGCTGGAAGAAAAGTATCAGACGCAGTTTAGTTACGATCAGGAGTTGCTGCAGAACAAAACGGTAGCTGCTGAAGGCTTCAACGAGCAAGAAGACTTGGAAACGGTGCTCACCCGTTTACTAAAGCCCCTTCAGCTTACCTACGAGCGGTTTGATGGTAAAACTTACTTAATTTACGCCGAAGCGCCGAAGCAACTACCGACGAAAGTAGAGAAGCAGTCGTTAGAAAGCACCGGGCAGCTGTCGCGCGCGCCCTTTCGTAATGGAACGGCGGTGCGCACCCCGTCGCTTTCTGACGTAGAGAAGACCATCACCGGCACGGTGACTGACCTAACCACCAGTGAAGGTTTGCCGGGTGTGAATATTGTGGTGAAGGGCACCACGGTAGGAACGGTGACCGACATTGACGGCAACTACCGCCTTACGGCCCCGGATGATGCCCAGACGCTGGTATTTTCTTCGGTGGGCTACACCAGCGAGGAGATTGCCATTGGCAATCAAACCACCGTTAACCTGGAAATGGCGCCCGACATTCAGTCGCTATCCGAAATTGTGGTGGTGGGCTACGGCACCCAGAAGAAGGCCAACCTCACCGGCGCCGTCAGCACCGTCTCTTCCGAACAGATCGAACGCGCGGCCGATTACCAGTGCTGCCACCGCCCTGCAGGGGACCACTACCGGAGTGTTTGTGAACCAGAACTCGGGGCAACCGGGCAACGACGACGTGAACATCAGCATTCGGGGAATCGGTACGCTGAACAACGCCGATCCATTGATACTAGTAGATGGTATCGAAGCCCCGCTCAATAACATTAATCCCAACGACATTGAGAACATCACGGTGCTCAAAGATGCTGCTTCGGCTTCAATATACGGCTCACGGGGCGCGAACGGCGTGGTGCTGGTAACCACCAAACGAGGTGGTAAGGCCGAGGGCACGGTTTTCAACTACAATGGGTACTTGGGTGTAACTGAGGCCTTGAGCCTTCCTGAGGTGGTGAGTGATCCGGTGCAGTACATGCAACTGTTCAACACCGCAACCGGAAACTTTGGCAACCCTCCCGTTTACTCTGATGAACAAATTGAGTCGTTCCGGCAGAGCGGACAGCGCTCCGATTGGTTGAACGAAATATTTTCTACGGCCCCCATCCAGCAGCACAACCTGAGCGCATCGGGGGGAAGTGACAAAACTAACTTTAGGGTTTCGCTGGGCTACCTGGATCAGGACGGCGTAGTGCCTAAAGCGGGATTTCAGCGCTTTAACGGACGCCTAAATCTGGACACGGACATCAATGATAAGTTTACGATGGGTACCAGCATTTCAATTGCCCGGGGAAACCGCACCGCCACCGAATCTAACGTTGCAGCAGTAGGAAACAACGAAAGTCTATTAGCTACAGCAATTCGGTCACTTCCCCTAACCCCAATCAGCAACCAAGACGGTAACCTGGTGACCCCAGCCTTCGGTGGACGTAACGTGAACGAATACATCGCTGAGAATGACTACGAACTCATTGAAAACGATATTTTGGCCAGCGCTTACCTTGAATATGAAGTCTTCGATGGATTGCAGCTAAGGGGCACCCTGGCGATGAACTACCAGTCGGACAATGATCAGACCTTTGTAAGCTCCGTAAATACCTACAACCAGCTAACCGGCGACTTAATACCCCCGGTGGCCGCTGATCGGCAGCGAAACCGTTCGGCTTCGCAACTAACGAACGTGACCAGTTGGTTGCAGGCGACCTACGAGAAAACCTTTGGTGATCATGCAATAAAACTGCTGGCCGGCTACAACCAAGAAACCAGTAAGAGTGACGTTTTTGGCGCGTTCCGAAACGGGTTTCCTTCTAACTCAGTACGGGTACTCAACGTAGGTAACTCGGCCAATGCCACTAACTTTGAGGAATCTACCGAATGGGCGCTGCAGTCTTACTTTGGAAGGTTCAACTATATCTTCAAGGATCGATACCTGTTTGAGGCTAACCTTCGGGTGGACGGATCATCTCGCTTTCTGGAAGATAAGTGGGGCTCCTTTCCTTCTTTCTCCGCTGGGTGGATTCTTTCCGAAGAGAGCTTCTTCAACGTGCCCTTTATCGACTTTGCTAAGATCAGGGGCAGCTGGGGTAGACTGGGCAACCAGAACATCGGTGATTTTGCCTACGCCAGTGAACTTAGCCTGCAAGAAGCCTATTCTTTCGGAGGCACGGTAGTACCGGGCTCAGCCAGCACCACACTGGGTAACCCAATGCTCACCTGGGAAGAGACTACCTCCGCTAATATTGGGGTGAACCTGGGGCTGTGGGATTCGCGCATTCAAATTGAAGCCGACTACTTTACCCGCGAGACCAGTGGTATTCTCTACAATGTTCCCGTACCCAGAATTACCGGTTTCGAGAACCAAATCAGAAACTCAGCCATCGTTGAAAACCAGGGCTGGGAGTTAGGTCTGGCCTATAACGATAATTTCGGCGATCTGGATTTTCAGATTGGCGGTAACGTTACCTACGTAAACAGCAATGTTTTGCAGGTAGATGAAACCAAGACCGGTGAAGAAACTGATCGATTTATTAACGGCAACCAAATCGTTGAGCGCGGCCAGCAGATCAACTCGTACTTTGGCTACCAAGCCGACGGTATATTTCGTTCCCAGTCCGAGTTTGACGCGGCACCGGATCATACAACGATCAATCCCAACTACGGTCCCGGCGATGTTCGCCTTGTAGATACCAATGGCGACGGCACCATCAACCCGGAAGATCGGGTGGTGATCGGCAAGCAGGACCCTACCTGGTCCTACGGATTTAACTTAAACGTGGGATACCGCGGATTTGACCTGGGAGCGATCTTCCAGGGCGCGGCCGACTTCCAGAGCTACGCCCAGGCTGAGCTGGCGCAACCCTTCTACAATCAGTCGGCCCTGCAAGCAAGGTGGCTGGATAGCTGGAGTCCGGCGAACACCGATGCCTCCATGCCGCGTTTGTACCCAACCGATGGGCCGAGCAACGCAGCTATCAACTCGTTCTGGCTGCTTGATCGCACGTACTTCCGACTCAAGAATCTGCAACTAGGTTATACACTACCCGCCACTATCTGGGAGAACAATTTTGTCAGGAGCGTACGGGTCTACGCCAACGCGCAGAACCTGTTTACCATCACCGACTTCCCTTACTTCGATCCGGAACGACCGGCCAATGCCGACCGGGGGGGAGACGGCTTTCCGAACCTAAGAATTATTTCAGCAGGAGTAAACATTAGCTTTTAGTATCAAACACACTATTAAACATACTTTCTTATGAAGTCTATATTGAACAAGATTCTTACCCTGAGCGTGTTAGCAACGTTTAGCTTGGGCTGTGAAGAAGTGCTGGAAACGGAGCCTACCGGATTCGCTAGCGCGGAGGCTTTCTATCAAACCGAAGACGATCTGGTAATCGCCATCAATGGAATATACAATACCTTCCAGGGCGACCAGTGGGGTGGTGCTTTCGTGCACCTGCAACCGCACTTCGACGGAGCCACCGAAAACGCGGTGGTGGCCGAAAGTTTCGAGTACGGGTTTCCCTTGGTAGCCAACGGAACCATGAGTGCTGCCAACACATTCGTGATCACTGAGTGGAAGTGGAACTACGGATACGAAGCGATATCCAGGGTCAACGCAATTTTGGATATCCTGGACGCCGGAACCGTTCCTATCGCCGCTGAAAACGAAGCGAAGCTGCGCGGAGAAGCTCGGTTCTTGAGAGCTTTTGTGTATACCGAACTGATAACGCTCTACAGAGATGTGCCGCTAATTCTAGAACCTATTTCTCCTGAAGACGCAGAAAGCGTAACTCGAACCGATAAGAGCACGGTGCTAGCCGCTATTGTGGAAGACCTCGATTTTGCGGCTGCCAACCTGGAAACCACCCCCAATCGCGGGGAGGTGGGCCGTCCCACACTCCAGACCGCTTTGGCGTATAAAGGAAGAGCCTTGCTGTATAACGAGCGGTACGCTGAGGCCGCTGCGGCCCTCCAGCCGGTGATTGCGCTGGAAGGAGATGCGGTGAACCTAGATCCTAACTACGAGAGTTTGTTCAACGCCTCCAACGAGGCCAGCAACGAAATTCTGTTCAGCATTCAGTATAGCGAGGGTAGTACCGGCGAGGGGAGTTTTGTGGCCGTTCACTACGCTCCTAACATTCCTGGAAACGCTGCCGACGGCTTTCAGTCCGTGTGGTACACTCAAAATCTGCTAGACGCCTACTACATGACGGATGGCCTGCCCTTTGATGAGTCACCGCTGTATGATCCCGCCATGCCTTTTGAAAACCGAGACCCCCGGCTAAAAATGACGTTCTACCTACCCGGCGACCAGTACCGAAATGTGGTGTTGGACTCAACTAACATAGGCCGTACCGGCTTTAACGAGGGCACTCCGGAAGGCTTTGTGCCTTTATCCCTCAAAAAGTGGATCAACGATTCGGATGAAGCTCTGGGCACCGTGAATAGCCAGGCCGACCTGGTGCTGATGCGCTACGCCGATGTGCTGCTGATGTTTGCCGAAGCGCAGAACGAAGCCAGCGGTCCCGACGCCTCAGTATACTCAGCGATCAATAAGGTGAGAGCCCGGGCGGGCATGCCGGAGGTTCCGGCGGGTCTTTCTCAGGAGCAGATGCGTGAGACCATCCGGAACGAACGTAACGTGGAGTTTATCGGCGAAGGACTGCGCTACTACGACCTGCTGCGCTGGAGAATTGCCGAAACCGTTATTCCCTCTATCCCGGATCTGGACGCACGAATCTTTGACCCAGCGGTGAATTACCTCTGGCCTATCCCGCAAAGCGCCATTGACCAGAGCCCAAATATCACGCAGAATCCAGGATACTAGTTTGAGAATGGGTGAACAACCGGAAAGGTTGCGCCCCGTAGCAGAGAGATTGTGTTGATCCTAAATGATGATGTTATTTGAAAAAGCAGGTAAAATAGGAAGGTGTCTGGGTTATCTGGTGGCTTTCGGAATGGCTTTCGGAGCCCAGGCCCAACCGCGCTTCACTGATGTTACGCAAGTAGCCGACATCAGCCACTTCTTTCGGGTGTACGAAGGAACGTTCGGCGGAGGGGCCGTAGTGATCGATTACGACGCAGACGGATTCGAGGATCTGTTTGTGGCCGGGGGAGCCGGGGCAAGTCGCTTGTACCGCAACCAGGGAGACGGCACATTTGCTGACGTATCCGAAGCGGCCGGGCTAGACTTGGGCGAGTTGGTCACCCAGGGAGGGGCTACGGCTGATGTTAATAAAGACGGCTACCCCGACCTGTTCGTGACCACCATCGCATCCCTAAGCAGTCCCGAGCCAGCCAAGCAGGCGACTAACCAACTGTTCATCAACAATGGCGACGGCACGTTTTCGGAAGCCTCCGCAGCCTACGGGCTGACCGAACTGACCTTCTCTACCGGCGCTTCGTTCGGAGACGTTAACAGAGACGGCTATCCCGATCTGTACGTGAGCAACTACTTCCGTAATTTCACCGGCCGACTCGACCGCTACGGGGGCAACCTGACCCCTGACGAGGGCGCTCCGGGAAGCGGACTGCTCTACATCAATAACGGGGGTGAGCGTTTCACGTCGTCCGCTGAGCAGTACGGGATCGACCATACGGGCTTCGAGTTCAGTGGGGTGTGGAGCGACTATGACAATGACCGTGACCTGGACTTGCTGATTGTGAACGACTTCGGCAGTCGGGCTACACCCAACCTACTTTATCGCAACGACTATCCCGCGGAAACCTTCACGGAAGTGGGTGCGCAGCAGGGGTTCGATCTGGCGATGAACGGTATGGGCATCAGCGTGGGCGACCACAACGGAGACGGTTGGCTGGATTACTTTGTCACCAACATTCAGAAGTCGCCGTTTCTGACCAACCAGGCCGGGGCGTCGTTTGTCAACGAAACCGATGAGCTCGGCACCGGATTCTCTACCGTGACCACCCAATCGGGCGGGGGCGTGGCGCCGGTTAGCTGGGGTACCAACCTGTTTGATTGCGACAATGACGCCGACCTGGACTTGTACGTTACCAACGGCTGCCTGAATCCGGGACTGATGCCCAACCCGAACCTGATGCTGGAAAACGTGGAGGGTAGCTACCGGGAGTCGGGATTTATTTCCAACACCAACAATCACTCCATCGGCCGAGGGTCAGTGACCTTCGACTACGACAACGACGGGGATTTGGACCTGTTCGTCGTGAACCAGGCACCCTACTCCGATCAAGATGTGGGAGTAACCTTCGAGTCTTCCCGGCTTTACCGGAACGACACCGAAGGGAGACACTGGTTAAAAGTGAAGCTAGCGGGTAGCTCGTCCGAGACCAGCGGCATCGGCTCACGGCTCACGGTTTACGCGGGTTCAAAGATGCTGATCAGAGAGGTAGATGGCGGATCGAGCCATCAGTCGCAGAGCAGCCAGATTGCCCACATTGGGCTGGGCGCGTCAGCCAGGGTAGATTCGCTGCTGGTACAGTGGAGCAGCGGTCGTACGCAGAAATTTTACGACGTACCCACGGATCAGTTGCTTACCGTGAAAGAAGCGGATATTGTTCTGGCCCTTCCGGAAGCAGTAACCGGCCCGTGGCGGCTGTATCCCAATCCCTTCGAGAACCAGATCAACTTCACGGCTCCGTCCGGTGCGGGGGCGGTCACCGTGAAGGTGCTCAGCCTCACCGGCGAAACAGTGTATCACCGTCAGTTCGAGGCGCAGGAAGCGACCGGTGCCATTATCAATTTGGATTACCTCTCAGCAGGGCTTTACCTGGTGACGGTAACCAGTAACCGCCGAACGCATCAGCAGCGAATCGTGAAGGGCCTGCCGTGAGGAACATCCTCCTGACCATACTGCTCACCGCCTTTGTTGCTTCGGTTCCCCTTAAAGTCATCGCGCAAAACCACTCCGTGGCCCGGTTGTGGAACGAAATTTTGCTAGAGGCTATCCGCAACGACTACGCCCGGCCCACGGTGCACGCCCGGAATCTGTTTCACCTTTCTGCCGCTAGCTACGACGCCTGGGCCGCCTACGATAACGTAGCATCACCGTATTTCCTCGGCCAAACCCACCCCGGAACCCACGTAGCACTGGATGATTTCGAGCGGCCTAACGATGTCACTGCTGCCCGGCGAGAAGCAATCAGTTACGCCAACTTTCGCTTGCTTAGCCACCGGTTTTCTCGTTCGCCCGGATGGCCCCGCGTGCAAGCGCTGATGAACAATCTGATGGACTCCTTAGGCTACGACCCGGCCGACGCCGACCAACGGTACCAAGACGGGAATCCGGCTGCCCTGGGCAATTACCTGGCGGCCCAAATCATCGATTACGGGATGCAAGATGGAGCCAACGAGCGCCAGAACTACGCCAACCGCCGGTACGAGTCGGCCAACTCCCCGCTGCTACTCACTTCTCCCGGCGTGGGTACAATCAACGATCCGAATCGCTGGCAACCGCTGCAGTTCGTATCCTTCGTAGATCAGTCGGGAAATGAGATTCCCAGCGGTACGCCGCTCTTCCTGGGGGCAGAGTGGGGCGACGTGCTTCCGTTTTCGCTACAAGAAGCGGAGCGACAACGGATAGACCGGGAAGGGATTACTCGTACCGTCTACCACGATCCGGGTCCCCCATGCTTCATTGATCAAAACGACTCCATGAGTACAAAGCACTATCAGTGGGGGTTTGCGCTCGTCAGCAAGTGGTCGTCCCATCTTGACCCCAGTGATCAGGTGATGTGGGACATCTCGCCCCGCAGCATGGGCAACCTGTCGCTAGAAGCCTTCCCGAAGGATATCGAGTCGCTGCCGGAGTTTTACCGCACCGAGGGGGGGCAACCCGCAGCAGGCTACGCCACTAACCCCGCCACCAACCAGCCCTACCAAGAGCAGATGGTCTACCGAGGCGACTACACCCGGGTACTGGCGGAGTTCTGGGCCGACGGACCGGATTCGGAAACCCCGCCCGGCCACTGGTTCACCCTTTTAAACTACGTGAGTGACCATCCGCAGCACGAACATAAGTTTAGGGGCGAGGGGCCACTCCTAACGCAGTTGGAGTGGGACGTGAAGTCGTATTTCATGCTGGGCGGAGCCATGCACGATGCCGCCATCAGTGCCTGGAGCATCAAAGGATACTACGATTACATTCGCCCTATCTCGGCCATTCGCTACCTGGCTGCGCAAGGTCAGTCGAGTGATCCTGCCCTCCCTCGGTATTCTCCCCAGGGCATCCGACTGGACAGTGGCTACGTAGCGTTGGTGGAACCCAATGACCCGCTCGCGGGTGAGCAGGGTGAGCACGTTGGCAAAATCAAACTTTTTGCCTGGAAGGGGCATCGAGAGATTCAGGACGCTTCGGAAGATCAGGCCGGGGTTGGGTGGATTCTTGCCGAAGAATGGTGGCCCTACCAGCGGCCGAACTTCGTTACCCCACCCTTCGCCGGATACGTTTCCGGCCATTCTACCTTTTCCCGAGCGGCGGCCGAGGTGCTCACGCAGCTCACCGGTGACGAGTATTTTCCGGGAGGAATGGGCGAATTCGTCGCGAAAAGAGACAACTTCCTGGTTTTTGAAAAAGGGCCCAGCACCGATGTGGTGCTGCAGTGGGCCACCTACTACGACGCTTCGGACCAGTGTAGCCTTTCTCGAATTTGGGGCGGCATCCACCCCCCGGTAGACGATATTCCGGGCCGTTTGATCGGGGCTAAGGTCGGAAGACAGGCGTTTGACTTCGCCCGAAAGTATTTCGATAGCAAAGTAGTGCTGTCAACCCGCGCGCCGAGCGCAAAGAGTGAATTAGCGGTCTATCCCAATCCGGCTACCCCCGGTCATGAAATTGCCGTAGAGGCTCCGCCGGGTGAGTATCGCGGCACGGTTGTCAGATCGGATGGAAACACTTTGCTTCAGACCACCCTGACAGTAAGTTCTCAGGGGCGCACTTCACTCACTTTGCCGTTAGCTCCGGCGGGCGTGTACCTGCTCCGGCTTCAGAAGGATCAATTCAACCAATCGGTCCGCTTAATTGTATCACAATAATCATTACTCATGAACAGAAAAAAAAGTCGTTCAAACCTTAGTAAGTACAGTGGATGGATTCTACTGCTGTTCCTGTCGATCTATCACCCCAGGGTAGTGGCCCAGGCGTTCCCAGATTCAATACCCAGCATCAGCGGCATCTACCCGCACCTGGCGTACTACAACGACGAGGGGGAATGCGGCACGGGGGCGGTGGTGCCCTGGGCGGGTCGGCTCTGGGTGCTCACCTACGGTCCCCACCTGCCCAATGGCTCCTCGGACAAGCTCTACGAGATCACTCCTGACCTACGGCAAATTATTCGTCCGGAAAGTGTGGGCGGCACCCCCGCCAACCGCTTGGTGCATACCGAGAGTCAGCAACTCTTTATGGGTCCCTACGTGATTGATACCGCCCGGCGGGTGCGCGTGGTTCCCTACGGCTGAAGCCCCCGGACGCCTTACCGGCACCGCCCGCCACCTAACCCAGCCCACTGAAAAAGTCTACACCGCCACGATGGAAGAGGGGTTCTACGAGGTAACGGTGGATGACCTAGTGGTGAAGACTTTGTACGAAGATGGCAATACGTTGAAAAAAGAGGGCGACATGGATCAGTATGGGCCCCTGCTGCCTGGCTCCCACGGCAAGGGACTTTATTCGGGGCAAGGCGTGCTGGCGTATTCCAACAACGGCGAAGCCTCGCCCGAGGCCCTCGAGCAGTTCGACATTGAGTCTGGTGTGCTGGCCGAGTGGGACGGGGCGGACTGGGAAGTGGTGCGCCGCAATCAGTTTGTGGAAGTGACCGGTCCGGGCGGCATCTACGGCAATGCCAATCCGGCCACCGACCCCCTGTGGGCTACCGGCTGGGATCATAAGTCGGTGCTGGTGGGAGTACGGGACCCGGCGCAGGGCTGGACCTTCTTTCGCCTGCCCAAGGCCAGCCACAGCTACGACGGTGCTCACGGCTGGAACACCGAGTGGCCGCGCATCCGCGACGTGGGCACGCCCGAGCAGCCCGACTACCTGATGACCATGCACGGCATGTTCTGGAGCTTCCCCGCTTCCTTTACTGCCGCAAAGTCCATCGGCATCCGCCCCCGCTCGGCCTACCTCAACGTGATCGGCGACTTTGCCCGCTGGAACGACCAACTGGTGTTTGGCTGTGACAACTCGGCCCAGAAAGAATTCCTGAACAAACGCGCGGTGAAGGGTGAGATAGAGGGGCCGGGTCAGTCCAACTCTAACCTGTGGTTTACTGACCCTGCGCTGCCTGATCAACTAGGCCCCACCACGGCTGAGGGAGCGGTTTGGCTGCAGGAGCCGGTAGCGGCCAACACTACTTCCGAGCCCTTTCTCTTTGCCGGATGGCCCAAACGATCCTGCTGGCTCCATAATGGTGGCAAGCAACCGGTTACCTTCACGCTGGAAGTGGACCGCACGGGGAACGGCTCCTGGACGCAGCAGCAAGAGGTTGCGGTTGCCCCCGGTAGGGCCGTGTCCGTAGCATTTGCAGCCGAGGAACCCGGAGAGTGGATTCGGGTGAAGAGCGACGCCCCCACCACCGCAACCGTACACTTTTACTACGCCGATCAGGACGACCGATCCGCCCGGGCGGATGCTATCTTTGCTGGCCTAGCCCCGGTGACGGATAAAATAACCACCGCCGGGCTGCTCTACGGGCTGGGTGACAACCGTCGGGCGCTGGGCGTGGCCGCCCAGAATTTTGACGGCGCGGAAAGGAAAGCCGCGGGTTACTATGAACTCAACGCGGCCATGCAACTGATGCGGAAAGAGGATGCGCCGACCGAGTCGTTCATCAACGAGCGATTGGCCATTCCCTCCTCAGTGGTGCGCGTAGAAGCATCTTCGGTGCTGGTGGTGGATGACCAGGAAAGAAGGTGGCGCTTGCCGCTCGGCGAGGAGGCCTTCACTGCTTTGACCGACGCTGGAGCGCTGCGTATCGCCCGGGAGGTGGCCACCGAACGAGACTTGCTCAACTGCCACGGCACCTTCTACGAACTGCCCGCCGAGAACGCCGACGGCTTTGCCAAGATTCGTCCGATCAGCTCGCACCGCCTGCGCATCCACGACTTCGCCAGCTACCGAGGCATGCTCATTATGAGCGGCATCAACCCCGACCAAAGCCAAGGCAATCCCCACGTGATTGTTTCGGAAGACGGTCGGGCGGCCGTGTGGGCGGGGGTAATCGACGATTTGTGGAAGCTAGGCAAACCAAGCGGGCGGGGTGGTCCCTGGAAAGACACGGCGGTGGAAGCTGGGCAACCTTCGGATGCCTACCTGATCGGGGGCTACGACCGGCGCCGCGTGTCCTTATCGCATCAGGGCGAAGAAGCCGTGACCTTCACCGTTGAAGTTGAGCCCGTGGGGCACGGCCCCTGGATGAGGTATCAGCAGGTAAGTGTAGCACCCGGAGAGATTTATGAGCATGAATTTCCGGAAAGCTTCCAAGCACGTTGGATCAGGTTCAAGTCCGACACAGACACCAAAGCGACGGCTTGGTTGGTATATGATTGAAATGATATAGCAAGTGAATCTACTATGAAAACCAAATTGCAACGCAAGCAGACTATGACGAATTACTTCTCAACCCAACGCTATTCACTACTTAGCAAACCGAGCCGATGGCAGTGCCTACCGCCCGGAAGAAACCGCTTTTATTCAGGAGGTGATGGGGGTAGCCAGGCAAGAGTAGTCTTGCCAGCAGCAATATGCTATCTCTATCTCTAGTCGCTTCTATTATCTACTATTCCAAACCAAGTCTACCTAGTATGATTTTGCATTTTTATTTATTTCTTACTTAAACCCACTTTCATTATGAACACCACGACCCTTATCCCCAACCTGCCCCGACTGGTCTATGACCGAGGGCTAGCCTTTGCACTTGTGCTACTGAGCCTATTGATTGGTTTAGTGCCTATTCACGCCCAAACCTATTCGGGCAATCCGATTCTGTCTGGTTACCAAGCTGATCCTGATATACTTATTGCTAACGGTAAGTATTATATCTATCCCACAGCAACGAATAATAACAACACTCGGTTCCGGGCTTACTCTTCCACCGATCTGACCAACTGGGTAGACGAAGGGGTGATCTTTGATCTGGAGACTGACTGTTCTTGGGAAGACATAAAAGGATGGGCCCCTACCGTAGTGTACAGAAATAGCAAATACTATTTCTACTACACCGCTGACCTAAAGATTGGGGTGGCTGTAGGTAATAGCCCCACTGGTCCCTTTACCGACATTGGCCAGCCCCTCATCGGTTCCGACCCGTTTACAGTAGACATCATTGACCCTGATGTGTTTGTGGATAGCGATGGGAAGGCTTACATCTACTATGGGGGCTCCAATGGTTCCCAAATGGTCTATCGGGAGCTGAATCCGGACATGATCTCACTCAAGACCGGGGCTGTCAACGTTACCCCGCCCAATTATACCGAGGCTCCGTTGATGGTCAAACGCAACGGTATTTATTATATAATGTACTCCAATGGGGCTTGGTACAATGGCAGCTATAACGTACGCTATGCTACCAGTAACTCTCCGGTGGGTCCCTGGACTTACCAAGGGCAAGTGCTCTCTTCGGGTGGTACCTACACTGGGCCTGGCCATCATGGCATACTTAAAATGCCAAGTTGTGATGAATACTATATTATCTATCATCGCTATGAAAACGAAGATTACTCTACAAGAAGAGTCGCTATCGACCGGATGTACTTCAACGCTGACGGCAGCATTCGCAGAGTGCAAATGACTGATAATGGCGTATTGGTCCGTAACCTTAGCGATGCGTGCAGGCCAGGCCCGCCGCCGGTGAGCGGCAACCTAGTTTACAACCCCAGCTTTGAGGAGAGCAACTTGAGCGGGTGGTCCACCTGGACCAACAAAAGCGGCTCGGTGTACGCAGAGGCCACCGGGGGGTATAAGGGCGCTAAGAAGCTGACTCACTGGAATTCGGTGCCCTACCAGGCTTCCACCAACCAGCTCATCACCGGCCTGACTAACGGCACCTATACGCTGAAGGCCTGGGTGAAAGCCAGCGCGGGGCATACCTCCAAAATAATGGGCGTAAAGAACTACGGCGGCAACGAGCGTTCGGTGAGCGTGCCGAGTACCTCCACCTGGACGCAGATCACCCTGCCCAATGTGAACGTGACCAACGGGCAGTGCGAGGTATACTTCTGGAGCGATGCCAACGCGGGCGGGCAGTGGATCAACGTTGATCTGGTAGAGTTTGTACCCGCCAGTGTCAACTTAGTGAACAACCCCAGTTTTGAGGCAGATAATGCCTATACGCAAAACCCTACTGGGTGGAGCAGTAGCAGCAGCAATGTGGATGCTGACTACGCTGAGGGCAGCAGCAACAGCCGAACGGGTAGCTACCGGGGCACGCACTGGAAGGGTTCGGCGTATCAAGTATATACCTACCAGACGGTAACCGGGCTCAGTAACGGCAGCTATACGGCCAGAGCATGGGTGCGCAGTGGTGGGGGGCAGAGCACCGCGCTCTTCCTAGCGCAGAACTACGGGGGCAACCAGCGGACGGTGAACATTCCGGCCACCAGCACCTGGACGCAGGTGAGCATCCCTAACATTCAGGTGACCAACGGTAAGTGCGAGGTAGCCTTCTACTCGGTAGCTGGAGCTAATCAGTGGATCAACTTTGACGATGTGGAACTGGTGGTGTCCGGGGCCGGGGCCAGAACGTTAGCGCAGAGCGGCAAGGCAACCGAAGCGGGACTGGTAATAGAGCAGGAGCTAAGCACTACCGCACTACAGGTTTATCCCAATCCGGTCAGCGATGCGTTACAGATTGTTTTGCCCGCAGCAGAAGGCTTAGCGCGGGTGCGCATCGAAGACCTACAGGGCCGTTTGGTGCTGGACGAGCAGCTGAGCAACCGCCAATCGCTGGATGTAAGCCGTTTGTCGCCCGGTACCTACTTAGTGCGCACCTGGCACGGCAACCAGTGGCACTTCCAAAAGTTGATCAAGGAGTAGTAGCGTTCCCCCACTAAAGTGGGGGAACCTTCTTTAAATCAAATAACCCCCTATCATAGACTTTACTAAAACTTTATTTTATGCAATTTCCACCCTATTTTACAGTACACCACTCCTCTGTCAGCGGATTCTTCGCGTTGATGTTCATACTTATACGTGGGCTATTACCCGTACAAGCGCAGACAAACTCGTTTTCCAATGCATCTGCTCAGGTGGATCAGAAGCCTGTTGTTGACTCGGAAGTCAGTATCAGCAATCCTTCCACTGCTTGGTTTGAAGAGGCTAAATTCGGCATGTTTATTCACTTTGGGCTCTACAGCGTAGCCGGGGGCGAGTGGCAAGGTAAGCCTGTCCAGCGCAACATGTACGCCGAGTGGCTCCGGGCCCAGGCCCTGTGGCCCGAGCGCATGCTCACCCGCCAGGAATACGATAGTCTGCTTCCGGCCTTCAACCCTACCAAGTTTGACGCCGAGCAGTGGGTGTCGGCGGCCCAGCAGGCTGGCATGCGCTACCTCATCGTCACGGCCAAGCACCACGACGGCTTTGCCCTGTGGCCCAGCAAGGTGTCCGCCTACAACGTAGTAGATGCCACTCCCTTCAGGCGTGACCTCCTGGGGGAGCTGGCCCAAGCCTGCCGAAAGTACGGTCTGAAACTCGGCTTCTACTACTCGCACTGGCAGGACTGGGGTAACGGCGGAGCGATGCCCCCCTGGCCCGCCCAAGAAGGGGACTACGCCGTCACCCAGCCTTCAGACCAAGCTTATAAAAAGTACTGGTACGAGTTCTGCCTGCCTCAGGTCAAAGAGTTGCTCGTCAACTACCAGCCCGATCTGATGTGGTTTGACTCCTGGCACCAGGCCAGCCCTGCCCTGACCGACCAGCGCGTAGCGGACTTGGTTGAGCTGGTGCGCACCACCCACCCGCCGTGTCTGATCAACGGTCGCATCAACTTCAAGCAACAGGAAAACTCCGAGCAGATTGACTTTCTCTCGATGAATGATAACTATATTCCTGATACGGGAAGCGGCAAACCCTGGGAGGCACCGGGCACGATGAACGATTCCTGGGGCTACAACAAGAACGACTACGGTTGGAAGCCCACGGCTACCCTGCTGGAGAATTTGATCAAGTGCTTCTCACGGGGGGGCAACTACACGCTCAACGTGGGCCCACTGCCCGATGGCACGTTTCCGGTGCCCGCCACCCGGCGTCTTCAGGAGATGGGGGCCTGGCTAACCGCCCATCAGGAAGCGGTGTGGGGCAGTAGCCCGGTGGGTTTGCCGGAGCCTGCCTGGGGCAAGATGACCAAGCAGCAACAGGGGGACAGCACGCAGCTCTACCTGTTTGTTACCTCGGAGCCCAAGCCAAACAAGATCAGCTTTTCTCCGGATGAGCCAATCCTAAAGGCCCAGGTGTTAGAGACCGGGCAGCCGGTAGCGTGGACTAAGCAGGGAGGGGAGACGACGCTTGAGCTGCCTGGTGGGGCGGCGGAGGCGATGCCTCTGGTAGTTAAGCTGACCATGAAGGGCGCTGTTCCCTGATAAAAAACAGCGTAGTAAGCACCCTACGAACTTACAAAACAACATACTCTAACCCTTAAAACAGAAAATGTTATGAAACATTTACGCTCTTACTCACCCGCCTGCACTTTGTACAATGGCTTGGTGCTTTTGTTTGTGGTTTTATCCACCCCTCTGCTGGCGCAGACCTACACGGGTAATCCTATGAAATTGAGCCCGTGGGGCACGGCCCCTGGATGACCTATCAGCAGATAAGCGTAGCGCCCGGCGAGACCTACGAGCACGAATTTCCGGAAAGCTTCCAAGCACGTTGGGTACGCTTTACGACTGATACGTCTACGAGGGCCACCGCCTGGTTGGTGTATGATTGAAATGGTGTAGCGAATGAATTTATGATGAAAACCAAATTGCAACGCAAGCAGACTATGACGAATTACTTCTTAACCCAACCCGGTTTACCCTTTAGCAAACCACTTACTATCTCCTCACGAGGCTACGCTATCTTATCCTCGTTGGCTGATACCTCTCTGCTTAGCGGTGCTATGCTTACCGGCCTGCCAAACGCCCCAACAAACCGCCGATGAGGCTTCCACGGCTGATACAACCCAACTGGCTACCGAACAGCGCTGGAGCGAGCAGAAAGCCCAAACCTGGTACGCCGAGCAACCCTGGCTGGTGGGAGCCAACTTCGTGCCCTCCAACGCCATCAACCAACTGGAGATGTGGCAGGCCGACACCTGGTCACCCGAGCTGATTGATCAGGAACTGGGCTGGGCCGCTGAGTTGGGTATGAACACCATGCGGGTCTACCTGCACGACATCCCCTACCGAGCGGATCCCGAAGGCTTCAAGCAGCGCATTGACGCGTTCCTCGCTATCTGCCAAGGCCATAACATCCGCCCCATGCTGGTCATCTTTGACTCGGTGTGGGACCCCTACCCCAAAGCCGGAACCCAGCCCGAACCGGTGCCGGGCCTGCACAACTCGGGCTGGGTGCAAAGTCCCGGGGCCGACTACCTCACCGACAGCACCCGCTGGGGAGAGCTACAAGCCTACGTGGTAGACCTGCTGAGTCACTTCCGGGATGACGAGCGCATCCTGGCCTGGGACCTGGTCAACGAGCCCGACAACGACAACGCCAATAGCTACGGGCGGAACAACAAGCAACTAGAGCCCGACAATAAGAAAGCCCTGGGTGTAGCCCTGGTTAAGCAAGCTTTCGCCTGGGCCAGAGAGGCCAACCCCTCGCAGCCCATCACCTCGGCCCCCTGGTACGGAGACTGGTCTAGTCTGGAAAGCATGAGTGAGATGGACCGCTTTCTGCTCACTCACTCGGACATCATCACCTTTCACTGCTACGGTGATGCCGAAGACTTTGCCCAACGGGTGGAGTACCTCAAAGCGTTCAACCGCCCGCTGCTGTGCACCGAGTACATGGCCCGCCCCGAGGGCAGCACCTTTCAGGACATCTTGCCGGTTGCGAAAGAGAACAAGATCAGCATGGTCAACTGGGGGCTGGTAGCGGGCAAGAGCAACACGATCTACCCCTGGGACTCCTGGCAACAGGCGTATGAAGAAGAACCGCCCGTGTGGTTCCACGATATCTTCCGAGGGGATGGCACCCCTTACCGGGCCGAAGAAACGGCTTTCATTCAAGAAGTCGTGGGGGTCGCTCAGACAAAGTAGTCCCCTCTAGGTTACATCTTCCAATGAACATACATCATCTACTCCTCCTAACTAAATTGAGATGATATGCTTATGAGCTCATTCGTATTAGTCAAACAATTTATTATCGTATGCCCTCTGCTGTTTGTAGTGGCTTTGAGACTCTCTGCCCAGGACGTAGAAACCTTTACGCAAACCGGTTCCGAAGAACTATCCCTGAATGGCCCCTGGCAATTCACGATTGATTCTCTGCTATCTGAGTCTCAGGAATGGACCGAACCTAGCTACCAGAGTGAACAGTGGGACCAACTCACGGTGCCGGGTAATTGGGACACGGAGAACGACTACGCCAACTTTAGGGGCACGGGTTACTACCGCAAACCGTTTACGGTTCCCTCCGACTGGGACGGTAGTGTCGCGCGACTGTATTTCGGAGCGGTGTACCAAACCGCCGAAGTCTGGCTGAACGGTCAGTATCTGGGAAAGCACGTCGGCGGGTATACGCCCTTCGAGTTTGATGTCACCGGTATCATTCAACCCGGCCAGCGCAATGTCGTGGCCCTATCGGCCAACAACGAATACGGCTACGGGGCCTGGTGGCACTGGGGCGGCATTAGCCGGGAGGTTAAACTGCTGCGCAATAACGAACAGCGCATCGTCTGGCAACATATTGTGGCCGAACCTGATCTGGCCACCGAACGGGCAACGGTCAGTGCCTCAATCAAAATAGCTAATCAATCCAACCGCGAATTTTCCGGAGTGCTGGTTTCCAACATCCAGGAGTGCGCGAGCTGCCCGCCCATCGAAACGGAAATTATCGTCCCGGCGCGAAGCGAAGCAAGCAGCAGCGTATCGTTCACGCTTGCGCCGGAGGAAGTGCAGCTGTGGGATTTTGACAACCCGCGCCTGTATCACCTGCAAACCTCGCTAAAGACTAAAGAAAATGAGCGTACGCAGCATACGGTATCCGACCGCTTCGGCATCCGAAAGATTGAAGCGCAGGGCGATCAACTACTGCTGAATGGTGAGGCGATCCACCTGAACGGGTTCAACCGGGTGGCCGACCACCGGGCCTACGGACAAACCGAGCCGGATCATCTGGTTAAATTTGATATTGATGCCATGAAGGCGATGGGCAGTAACTTCACCCGGATCATGCACTACCCGCAGGCGACCAATCTACTGGACTACTGTGATGAGGTGGGGATGCTACTCATCGAAGAGATACCGGTGTGGGGGAAAGGAAACCCGGAGCTTACTCCCGATAATCCGTTGACCAAGCAGTGGCTGCGGGAGATGATCGAGCGCGACTACAACCACCCTAGTGTCGTGGGCTGGTCGGTGGCCAACGAAATTGCGGACGCTGAACTGGAGGGCCGCAAGATGAGTCCGAAGGTGTACGAATACGTGAAGACCATGCTTGAGTACGTCCACTCCCTTGATTCATCTCGCCTCAAGACCTACGTGAGCTTCACGGTTGGCAATGCGGAAAAGTTGGGCGACGACCCGGCCGATTTGTGCGACATTGTCTGCTTCAATAGCTACGGCGAAGCAGCTGATATAGCCAGAAAATGCCACGCGCTATGGCCTGACAAACCCGTATTCGTTTCCGAGATCGGAAAAGGCCAATTGGGACTCCAGCCCGATACTGCACTACTGGCCAAATCGCTGATCACTGCCATCAAAAATTTAGAAAAGCTTGATTATGTCGTAGGCTCGTCGCTGTGGACGTACAACGACTACCGTAGCGATTACGAAGGTACGCCACCCAGCCAGAACCGCGCCTGGGGAGTGTACAACGTCTGGCGACAACCCAAGCAAAGCGCCGGACAAATACAAAAGCTATACGCTAACAACAAGCGCGGCGAGTTGCCGACGATGGACAAACTGCCCAAACAAGCCAGCGATACGGCACCCGTAATCTGGACGGTGGTGCCGCTGGAAAAAAGCTGTATGGTAGGTTTCTCCGTGGTCGACGAGGCAGACAATTACGAAATCAAGTACACAAACGGCCAGGGCCAGTCAAAGCAAGTAACTATTAAAAATCTTCGCGGTGCTGCAAAAATTTATAACTTAACTCCCGGCTCCTATACCGTTAGCATCCGAAGGATAAGCGAAACCGATACAAGTCCCTGGTCAGAACCGTATGAAGTTGCCATCCAGTAAGATCATCGCAAGAAAATTCGGTTCGTCACCCTCATTTAAATGAAACGCGTTTTACTCTATCTTGTCGGCCTATTGGTGATCAACGGTACGTATGGTCAGTCGGCTCAGGAAGTTGCCCTAAGTCGGTATGCCGAAGGAACGGAAGCTTTGCCCCAAGGGGTTTATCACGGGTCAAAGCAACCAAAACCGTTGAATCGCTATGTCCCCTACGATGCCCTACAGAAAAGTGACGTGTTCCGAGTAGCCGTCGCCGGACAAGAAGTATTTGTCGCCCGCGAGGAATGCTTTGGCGACAGTGTCTTCCACACCTCCCAGTTCTTTGTCGACGGCTCTACGGAGATCATCGTCACCGCCGCTTCTCCTATTGGCAGCTACACCATCCGCCCGTATCACAAAAACATCGAAGGGAAAGTAGACGGCAACACGCTTACCTTTCGCATATCGGAACCTGAGATGCTGATGGTCACCGTCAACGATCATAAACCCCTGTGCCTGTTTCAGACGCCCCCCGAAACGGATATCCCGAGTCAGGACGATCCCAACGTGATGTACTTTCCGGCCGGGACGCACGAAGTAGAACTGCTACGAGCCCAAGAGCGGGCAGACCATCTACCTGGAACAAGGGGCCTGGGTGAAAGCGCGGGTGTTCGCCGACAGCGTAGACAACGTGACCATTCGCGGACGTGGGGTGATTGATGCTCGGGGCTTTACCAACAAAGCCAACAAAATCTGCGGCCTGGAATTTAGGAATTCGCAGCGCATCCGCGTAACCGGTATCGGACTGCGGACGGGCGAATGGTGGCAGTCGCTGTATCTGTTGTGCCAGGATGTTGAGGTGACGTACATGAACCTGATGAGCTTCGGACTCAACAACGATGGCATCGACATCGACGGGGTCACGGATTTTAGGGCCAGTCATAACTTCATCGGCTGCGGCGACGACGGTTTCGGCTGGCACGCGGTGGATGCCGAAGCCAACGGAGAACCACCC
This sequence comes from uncultured Cytophagales bacterium, assembly GCA_963833215.1. Lineage (GTDB taxonomy): Bacteria > Bacteroidota > Bacteroidia > Cytophagales > Cyclobacteriaceae > Tunicatimonas. The sequence goes on from CAWHXE010000017.1 coordinate 351,319, forward strand.
ACCCGCAACTGTGTCGCTGAACACTGCGTGATCTACAACGCCCACGCGGGCAACGGCCTGCGGGTAGGCGCCTCGATGGAAACTGAGCTGTTTGAAGATATTACCTTTCGCTACATCACCGTACTGGCCCACGCCAACGCGGGCATCCGCAGCGACCACTCCGATTGGGCACTGGTCAAGAACCTGCGCTTTGAGAACTTTTACATTGAGCAACCGGGGCGACCGATAGAGATTCGCGTCGAGAAGACCCGCTACAGCAACAGCACCGGCTTCCGGGATGAACGCGGGCACATCAAAGGGCTCTACTTCAATCACGTTATTGCCTCAGGAGGTGAGATCGTTTTGGGAGGTTTCAGCGAAGAACACCTTATTCAGGACGTACATTTTATAGATTGCCACAACGGCGACAAAAAGATATCCGCCCGGGGTACAATCACCGCCAATAAATTTGTAAAAAATATTTCGTTCGAATGAAAAAAGTAGGGAGCAGCGTGGCTATTATCGTATTCTTCCTCTCTGTCGGTCAAGTGCTGGCGCAACCAGTTACCAGCGCAGCAACCGAGCCCAACATCATCGTTATCCTGGCCGATGATATGGGCTACTCGGACCTGGGTTGCACGGGCAGTGAAATACAAACTCCCCACCTCGACCAGTTGGCCACCGAGGGAGTGCTATTCACCCACTGCTACAACACCTCCCGCTGCTGTCCGAGTCGCGCCAGCTTGCTCACCGGGCTTTACCAACACCGAGCGGGAGTGGGGCACATGAGCCAGGATCGGGGCTATCCCGCCTATCAGGGCCACCTGAACCAGCAGTGCGTCACCATTGCCGAGGTGCTAAAGGAGAAAGGCTACCGAACCATTATGTCGGGCAAGTGGCACGTGGGTGACGAACGACCCCACTGGCCCGACCGGCGGGGCTTCGACCAGTTCTTCGCCCTGCCGAACGGCGGCGGTTTGTATTTTTACCCTTCGGAGTTCGTTGATCGGCCCATCTACCGCAACGGCGAGCGGGTAACCCCCAACCCCGAGACGTTCTACTCCACCGATAACTTCACCGACGAGGCTATTCAGTTTGTTAAAGAAGCAACGGACGAAAAGAAACCCTTCTTCCTGTACCTGGCCCACATCGCTCCGCACTTTCCGTTGCAGGCCTGGCCCGAAGACATTGCCAAATACGAAGGGAAGTACGACGCCGGTTATAAGGCAACTCGAGATCAACGCTTCCGGCGGCAGCAGGAACTAGGCGTGGTTTCCGAATCAACCAAGCTGTCGCCCGCCGACTTTCCCGACTGGTCATCGGTAGAAAATCCGGCGAACGAAACCCGGAAGATGGAAATCTACGCCGCCCAGGTTGACCGGCTGGACCAAAACGTGGGCCGCCTGCTGACGGCCCTGGGCAGCATGGATGCCCTGGACAATACCGTCATTCTGTTCTTGTCGGACAACGGCGCTTCGTCCGAAGAGTTTAACCGTGCTCCGGAAGCCGAGTTAGGCACCAAGGATTCGTTCACTTCCTACGGGAAGCACTGGGCTAACGTGAGCAACGCCCCGTACCGGCTCTATAAAAGCATGACCCACGAGGGGGGCACCATCACGCCCCTGATCGTGCACTGGCCCCGGGGAATTACCGAAACGAATCAGCTTATAAACCAGCCGGTGCACATCAACGACATTATGCCTACCTGCCTGGAGCTAGCGGGGGCGGAGTACCCGAAGCAGTATCAGGGGCGCGACATCCTGCCGGTGGACGGCCAGAGTTTCGTATCAGTCTTGCGCGGCGGGACCATCTCGCGTAGCGAACCGCTTTTCTGGGAACACGAAGGCAATCAGGCGGTGCGAGAAAAGAATATGAAGCTGGTTCGCCGTCATAACCAACCCTGGGAACTGTACGATCTGGCTGCTGACCCAACGGAGCTAAAAGATCTGAGCGATACCCAGGATAAGACTACTCAGCAGATGGAGAAGCAGTATCTGGATTGGATACAACGCGTCGGCGCTCAACCCTGGCCGGTAAAGTTGAAACCGTGAGTTGAAAAGAAATATTTGCCGATAATCATTTACGGATTTACCCGCGCAGTGGTACAAATTTACCCACGTAATGGGTAAATTTGTAGATTTAAAAGATTATTTTTGGCACCATGTTACATCGGTTCATCACTCGGCCAGTCGTAGAAGCACTGGAAGACACTCCGGTTATTGTGCTGAACGGAGCCCGGCAAACCGGCAAAAGTACCCTGTGCCAATCACTCATCGATCAGGAAATATTTCAGGCACAGATGGTCACCCTGGATGACCCGGCTACCTTGGCGGCCGCTCAGCGTGATCCTCTGGGCTTCTTAGAAGGTTTGAGCAAGAAAGTAGTGCTAGATGAGGTGCAAAGGGCTCCTGAATTATTTTTGAGCATCAAGAAACTTGTGGACCAAGATCGTACCGGTAGACGATTCATCTTGACCGGATCGGCTGATGTGATGACCTTTCCTAAGATTGCTGACTCGTTGGCAGGACGCATTGAGACCCATAACCTATGGCCGCTTTCTCAAGTTGAGCTAGTGGGTGGACAAGCTAGTTTCCTGAAAGTGCTAACCTCCAAAGATCATAAGTTCCAGCCGAATACATCTTCGTGGCCGGATATAATCAACACCATATGCACGGGGGGTTATCCGGAGGCTGTGCAGAGAAAAACCGAATCTAGACGGGACAAATGGTTTTCCTCCTACATAAATGCGGTATTGCAAAAAGATATCAGAGAGCTAGCCAATATTGAGGGACTAACCCAAATCCCCAATGTGCTGCAACTGATCGCTACCCGGGTGGGTAGCACCATCAACGTGTCTGAAATTGGGCGACTATCGGGGATCAAAAACACGACTTTACAACGATACGTGGCGCTACTTGAGCAAGTCTTTCTCATCATAAAAATTCCGGCGTGGACTCCAAATGCCGAAGGGCAGTTCGTTAAATCTCCAAAAATTTACTTGAACGACACCGGTCTTTTATGTCACCTAAGCGGAGAAAATATCGGTAGCTTGTTGGAAAACCGAAGTAGAACGGGAAGTTTTTTAGAAAACTTTGCGCTGATGGAAATTGTGAAACAGCTGAGCTGGTCTGATGCGTACCTAAAGCCTTATCACTTCAGTGTGCACAAGGGCGCTGAGGTTGATCTGGTGCTAGAGAACAGAAGAAAGCATTTATTTGGTATCGAGATAAAGGCAACCGCTTCGCTCAAGGAGCAAGATTTTAAAGGACTGCAACATTTAGCTGATTTAGCGGGTGATAAGTTTCAGAAGGGGATCGTACTCTATACCGGAGAGCAAGCACTAAAATTTGGCAAGAACTTATACGCGGTGCCCATTTCTAATCTGTGGTCAGCGTGATATGCAACCACCCTCAAATTGATTTCTTAGCCACATCGCGACACCGCTTCGTAGAAAATTCGGTTAAAAGGCAATATTTTGCGGTTCAATACGCAGAATATCAGTATATTTTGCGATTCAATGCGCAGAATATGTTTATCTCCAGAATTGTTGCCGCAGAAATTGAGCGCTACTTATTTCAGGGCAAAGCAATCATCTTTTACTAGAGAAAATTGTGAAGGCACTGGCGTTACAGGTAGGCAGTGAAGTGTCATTTCACGAAGTAGGACAATTGGTTGGTGCTGATAACCAGACGGTGGAGCGGTACGTGGATTTGCTGGAAAAAACGTTCGTGGTCTTTCGCTTACCGGCCTACAGTCGCAACGTGCGCAATGAGATCAAGAAGGGGAAGAATATCTACTTCTACGACAACGGCATTCGCAACGCGATTGTCGGAGATTTTAGCCTGCCGGAGCATCGCGCGGACCGAGGAGCTTTGTGGGAAAACTTTTTGATCAGCGAGCGCTGGAAGGCCCTGACCTACCGGGAAATAGATGCCGAGCGCTACTTCTGGCGAACCACCCAGCAGCAGGAGATCGACTATCTGGAAGAAAGGGATCGTGCTCTTTCCGCCTACGAATTCAAATGGTCGGATAAAGGCAAGACCAAGTTTCCCAAGTCGTTCACCAACCACTACCCGGAAGCAAAAACTCAGCTGATTACTCCCGCCAATTTTGATGCATTTTTGCTGCCGGAACAAACCGATGATTGAGCGCTATTTGCTACTCGTCCTGAGAAACCCGCGGATACGTCAGGTGAAGCAGGCTATGGTCCGCTACCCGCACCGGGAAATTATCAATCCAGGTGTCAGTTTCCTCGTTTTCGTATTTCGGAGCGCTGATCCACAGTAGCTCCAGCAAGTCGTCAGCGTAGGCATCCAGCCCTCCCAACTGTTGGTAGGGGAACTCCTGGCCCTCGGTGTAGAACGGAATCAGGTAGGCCAAACCCCGGTAAATGCTGCTCCCTTCCGGTGACTCATATTGCCACAAATTAATGCCCTGATCTTCCGCAATAATAGCGTTTTCAATCAGGTGCCGTAGGTTCTTGATGCTGTAGCTCATCCCCTTGGTGCGGCTCAGTTCCCACGGCTGCCTACCGTCGGCCTTGATCTGCCGATCGATGCGCTTCACCTTGACCGAATCCAGGATCATCGTCGCCACCGAATCCTGCCCGGCAAACAGCGCAAAGGTGGCCACCTGGCTGTCGTAGGACGAGCCGTGGTTATTGTGCCACCTTCGCTCGTCCCACCCGTTCTCGCTGCTGATGAGCCAGTCGGTGTACGCGGCGAACCACTTCCGCAGTCCTTGGTAATCTGCTTCGCTCATCGCATCGGAGTCTCGTAGCAACTCGATCCCGTTGACTACGTCCACCAGCGCGCCGGTTTCAATAATGCCAATGCCCCGCCCCTCGGTTTTGCCGGGAATCGCTTGCCCATATTCCAGGTGCGGATTCATTCGCGTTTCAGGGTTCAGAAACCAAGTAGCCAGCAGTTCCATCGCTTTCTGCGCGTAGGTTTCGTCGGCCGTGTAGAACCAAGCCAGCGACAACGGAAACACCGCATCGGCCATCCGGTGAATCGCGGGCCCGTCGAAGTTCTCGTACTCGGGGTTTCTGACGCCGTCGTTTCGTACGTAGGGCAGGCCGTCTTCGGTATCGGGGTTGGGCCACCAGTAGATGCCCAGGCTGTAGTAGTCGTGCTTATCGCCACTGGGCGGCATCATCTTTTTGTGCATCACCGAGGGCGGCTCCATCGATAGCAAACGATTCGCTTGCTGCCGGAGCGAGTCTGCCGCCTCCGCGTAGGGGGCGGTGCCTGCCTGGGCTTTGGTTCGGGCCAGATTTAGTTGCTCTTGGTCGTAGAGGGTTAGTCCGGAGTATTTCTGCTCACCGGATGGTTGATACGCCCTGTTTGTCTCCGGTGCAGCAGTAACTGAAGTCGAAACCTGGGCTACGACTGAAGGGCCACCAAAGAGCATTAGCACAACAGACGCTTCAAAAAACCAAGTATTCGTAGGGGTAGTCTTTGGTTTCATCGTTCGGCACATTCACTTTAGTTGATCATCCAACCAATCGTCTTTATTAATAGTATTCCTATTATCTCAAATAAAAACTATTTTTTAGTAAAAAAGAGGGCTCAACTGATTTTATTTCTATATTGTTCGCATCGAGCTCGGTTGGGCCGAATATTTCTATTCACTACCAAGTCTTCACCTACCTATGATTTTCCTTCTCAACAGCAGTTAGCACTTCCCGCTTTCTCTTAACTACCAACTTGTCACCCTTAAATCCCTAACCTATGTTTACACTCCTACTTCACCCCCTGCGGTGGCGTCGCTGCCTGGCAATTGCCCTGGCGTCGTGCCTGTCCACCAGTTTTCTGTTTGCTTCTCCCGACGAGAAAACGGACCCGCCCAAAAAAACTGACCAAACGGTGTTCACCGTGCGCGGCATCGTCACCGACGCAAGCCTCCCACATCGGGGTTCCGGGCGTCAACGTGCTGGTGAAAGGCACCACCAGCGTGGGCACCATCACCAGCGCCACGGGCGAGTTTAGCCTCAACGCACCCGACGCCAACGACACCCTACTAATCACTTCTATTGGCTACATGACCCAGACCGTGCCCTATCAACGGACCGCGCCGAGATCAACGTATCGCTGGTGGAGGACATCAAGAGTCTGGAAGAAGTGGTCGTGGTTGGCTTTGGCACGCAAGAGAAGGTGAACCTCACCGGCGCGGTGGGCACTGCTGACGGCGAGGTGCTGGAGAACCGACCCATCGCCAACACCGCTGAGGGTTTGCAGGGAGTGATTCCCAACCTCAACATTGCCCCCACCAACGGCGACCCGGCAACTCCGGCCAGCTTCAATATACGGGGCTACAACTCTATCAACGGCGGTGAACCGCTGGTGCTGGTGGATAATATCCCGATGGACCTAAATAGCATCAACCCCAACGATATTGAGAGCATCAGCGTGCTCAAGGATGCCTCGGCCTCGGCCATCTACGGTGCCCGCGCCGCCTTCGGAGTGATCCTGGTCACTACCAAAAGCGGACGCGACGGCAAGGTGCACGTGAACCTCAATACTCAGTGGTCGCTGGCCCAACCCATATTCAATATGGACCCGATTACCGATCCGCACCAGTTTGTGCTGGCCCGCAATATTGCCAACGAACGCACTTTTGGGCAACCTACCTACGATCAGGATTTTGTTGAGGGCACCCGACGCTACAGCGAAAATCCTACGGCGGAGAATGAGTGGGGAGTAGTGGATGGTGTACTGCGCTACTACGGTTATAACGACTACCAGAACCAGATCATGACCGATTTCGCTCCCACCGACCAGCACGACGTGTCAATCGTGGGGGGCAATGATAGCTTACTCTATTATGTGTCGCTGGGCTACCTGAACAAGGACGGGTACCTCAGAAACAGCGAAAAAAACGAGAATTTCAAGCGCTACAATGTGCTGATGAAAGCCAACTTCCAGGTGAAGAAATGGTTGAAACTAGAAGAAACGGTCATGTATAACCAGCAGCGTGGCGATAGCTCCTCACTTCTACAACTGGGACGTAAATATCAACTCGCTGGCGCGGGTCAATCCGATTATGCCCCTTCGGTTTCCTGATCTGCCCTTTTACCAAGAGCCGGGCGACCGGGGGAGTACGAACAGTACATT
>CAWHXE010000018.1:0-287702 GCA_963833215.1 uncultured Cytophagales bacterium
GACCTCACGATGTTCGGCAACCGCTTTGATGCCTCGTTCGACGTGTATGCCCGCGACAACCGCGATATGCTGCTGCGCGTGGAGTATCCCGATGTGTTAGGAACCAACCCTCCCCAATCCAACGGAGCCGATCTGCGGACTTCCGGTTGGGAAGCGGCTATCGCCTGGCAAGATCGGGTGGGAGCAGACTGGGGCTACAATTTTGTGATTGCGCTGTCGGATTGGACCTCGGTGATTACGAAGTACAACAACCCCAACGGAGCGCTCAACATTGGAGGAGATGGAGACCTCAATAACTTCTACGAAGGGCAGCAGATTGGCGAAATCTGGGGCTACGAAACCGTTGGTATCTTCCAGAGTCAGGACGAGGTAGACAACGCTCCGGATCAATCACAACTGGGTGCCAACTGGCGCGCTGGTGACATCCGCTACGCCGACCTGAACGGCGACGGAGTGATAAGCCCCGGTAGTAACACGCTGGATGATCCGGGCGACCGAAAGGTAATCGGTAACACCACGCCCCGCGGCTCATTTGGTTTCACCGGCGGGGTGAGCTACAAAAACTTTCGACTCACCGCCTTCTTCCAGGGCATCATGCAGCGCGATATCTGGCCTAGTTCGGGCAACTGGACGTGGTTCTTCCCCTTCAACGCGGGACACGTGGAAGACTACTTCCTCACCGACTCATGGAGCGAAACCAACCGCGATGCCTACTTTCCCGCCCCGCATATCTCCACCGGAGATGGCAAGAACAAACTGGTACAAAGCCGGTACATCCAGAACGCGGGCTACGTGCGCTTGAAGAATATCACCATGAGCTATGGACTACCTGACGGGTTACTAGACCGGCTGGGAATGACTTCGGCCCGGCTGTTCTTTACCGGAGCGAACCTGTGGGAGTATAGCAAGATTCGCCGGCCCCTCGATCCGGAGACGGCCTTTGGAGCTATTCAGTATCCCATACAGCGAATCTACACCCTGGGAGCCAGCGTGTCCTTTTAACCACTACCAATCTAGAAACGATGAAATACTCTATAAAACTAAGTATGATATTCGTGGCGGCCTGGTTCGTGCAGGCCTGCAACGATGATTTTCTGGAGCGACAGCCGCTCGACGAGATCAACAACGATATCTTCTGGAACACCGAGAATGACCTGATGGTGTATAACAACAGGTTGTACGATCATCGCTCGGGATGATGATAACGTTCCTATCTTGATGGCGCACGATGACGGCTTTAGCAGCAACAACACCAGCATCTGGTACCTGGATGAATTCACCGACAATATGGCTCCAATCCATCCCCGTCACAACCTCTACCAGGAGGTGCGGGCGGGCAAACACCCGGTGCCTTCTAACTCCGAAATGTATGGCTACCGCGGTTGGAACTTTGTGCGGGAGATTAATTTCGGACTAGAAAACTACGACCGCGCTAACGTGGCACAGGAGGTGAAGGACCAGTACATCGGGGAGGCTCGCCTGTTCCGCGGCTGGTTCTACGCTGACAAGGTGCAGAAGTTTGGCGACGCTCCCTGGCTGGAAGAGACGTTGAATATCGACGACGAAGAACTGTTCGCCGACCGTACGCCCCGCAATGAGGTGATGGCCAATGTGCTGGAAGACCTCAACTTCGCCACCACCGCCCTGCCCGACGACTGGGGCGACGGCAACGCGCCGGGTCGCCTGAACCGTTGGTGCGCCCTGCTGGTGAAGTCGCGCGTGTGTTTGTTCGAAGGCACCTTCCAAAAGTACCACGGCGGTGCCGATGCCGAAATGTGGTTGCAGGAAGCGGCCAACGCTGCCAAGGAAGTGATGGACAATGGACCATATATGCTCTACAGCACCGGCGACCCCGATAACGATTACAACGCCTACCACCGCATTCTGGACCTCACCGGCAATCCCGAAGTGATGTACTGGCGCAAGTACCAGTTGGGCATCTTCACCAACCACGTGATGAGCTACTGGAGTGATTACTCGGGAGGGGCCACCAAGAGTATGGTTGATGACTACCTGTGCACCGATGGTCAGCCCATTACTTTGTCGCCCCTCTACCAGGGAGACGCAACCATTGAGGACGTGTTCGTGAACCGCGACCCCCGCCTGCGCCAGACCGTGCTGCACCCCGACGATTCGGAAAAATACAAGTATCACAACGCCGACGGCCGCGATTATCCCCGTCTGAACGGTATGGAAGGCGGCCGAAAAACCACCACCGGCTACCACATCATCAAGGTCTACAATGCCGACGATATGATTGGCAAGGCCTTCAACACCGCCGAGTCGCCCGCCATCATCCTGCGCTACGGCGAGGTGCTGCTCAACTACGCCGAGGCAATGGCCGAACTGGGTCAACTCACCCAGGCCGACCTCGACATCAGCATCAACCTGCTGCGCGACCGGGTGGCTATGCCCCGCATGGACCTGGGCACCCTGCCCGCCGACCCCCGCTACGCTAGCGACGGAGTATCACCCCTGATCTCCGAGATCCGGCGCGAGCGCCGGGTGGAGCTTTACATGGAAGGGCACCGCTACACCGACCTGATGCGCTGGAAGCAGGGCAAGAAGCTAGAGCAACCCGACCTGGGCATCCGCTGGGACGCCGGAGCCGAAGCCCGCTACGAGGGAGCCTTGATAAAAACCACGGTAGAACCGGGGTCAGGCAACACCTACATCGACGTGTATCAGGGCACCGACTGGGCCGACCCGGTGTTCGACGAGAGCAAGCACTACCTGTGGCCCATCCCCCTGAACACCATTGCCCAAAACCCGGAGGTAAAGCAAAACCCCGGCTGGGGCGGCGCTGAGTAGGCGCTTAGTCAACAAATGAGCCCCTAAAGTCCGCAGCGGAAACGTTGCGGACTTTTTCTATTCCACGCTTGCCCGGTCGATCTTGTCTATCAATCGTACGCAACCGGGGCGTAGCTGAGGGATGCGCAAACTCGCATTAGTTATTTGTCTTTGGTATCGCTAAATTTGCGCCTCCATGAACACCGTCCTAGAAACTGATTTCAGCCTTCCTAACCAGACCCGCTTCTACCGAGGCAAGGTGCGGGACGTGTATTTTCTGGACCGACAGGTGGTGATGGTGACCACCGACCGGGTATCCGCCTTCGACGTTATTCTGCCGCGGGCGATTCCGTTCAAGGGGCAGGTGCTCAACCAGATTGCCAGTCACTTTCTTATTTCCACCTCCGATATTGTGCCTAACTGGGTTATCACCGTGCCCGACCCCAACGTGATGATCGGGCTGGCCTGCGACCCTTTCCCCATCGAAATGGTGATTCGGGGCTACCTGGCCGGACACAGCTGGCGGGTGTATCAGGCCGGCGGACGGACGATCTGCGGAGTGCCCCTGCCCGATGGATTGCGAGAAAACGACCCGCTGCCCGAGCCCATCATCACGCCCACCAGCAAGGCCCGTGAGGGGCACGACGAAGATATTTCGCGGGAGCAAATCTTGGCGCAGGGCCTGGCTACTGAAGAAGACTATCAGCAGTTGGAACAACTCACCCGACAGCTCTACGCGCGCGGCACCCAACTGGCGCGGGATCGCGGGCTGATTTTGGTAGATACCAAGTATGAATTCGGTAAGCTAGAGGATAAGATCCACCTCATCGACGAAATACATACTCCCGACTCCTCGCGTTATTTCTACGCCGACGGCTTCGAAGAACGGCAGGAGCGGGGCGAACCACAGAAGCAACTATCCAAGGAGTTTCTGCGGCAGTGGCTCATTGGTTCGGGCTTTCAGGGATTGGACGGACAAACCGTGCCCGAAATGACCGACGAGGTGGTGAATAGCATCTCTGATCGTTATGTGGAACTTTACGAAAAGCTGCTGGCCATGCCTTTTGCCCGAGAAGAAACTGATAACCTGGGGAAACGCATCGAGCGAAACATATTAAACGCCTTATAGTTTTTAAGTATCACTCATTCTTAATCGCACTTCGCGCATGAAGTATTCCATAGACAAAAAAGAACAGTACAGCCTGGTAAGTCTCGAAGAAGACAAGCTCGACGCCTCGGTGGCCCCTGAGCTCAAGTCAGAACTAATCACCATGCACGCCGAGGGCACCCGCAACCTGATCCTGAACATGGGGCAGGTGAAGTATACCGACTCTTCGGGACTGAGCGCTTTGTTGGTAGGCAACCGGATTTTCCGCGAAGACGGCGGCACCTTCGTGATGGCCGCCCTGAACGACCACGTGATGAAACTGCTCAAGATTTCTCAGCTAGACAGCGTACTGTCTATCGTGCCCACCACCGAAGAGGCGGTCGACACGGTGTTCCTTAACCAGATTGAGCAAGACCTGGGCAAAGACGACGATCAAGAAGAGGGCACGAATTGATCGTTGGCCTTTCAACTAAAAATACTAGGCGCAAACTCGGCTACTCCGGCCTTCGGGCGGCACCCCACCAGCCAACTGCTCACCGTAGAAAACTTTCACTGCCTGATCAACTGCGGTGAAGGTTGCCAGATGCAACTGATTCGCTACCGAACCAAGCCGAGTAAAATCACGCACATCTTTATCAGCCATCTGCACGGCGACCACTTCTACGGACTCATTGGTTTGCTCAACACCTTCAGCCTGAGCGGCCGTACCGACGCCCTGTCTATTTTCGGCCCACCCGGCCTGGCCGATGTCATTCGGGTACAACTGCGGCAGTCGCACACGGTGCTCAAGTATCCCACGCACTTCACCGCCCTGCAACCCAACGCGTCGGAATGCATCTACGACGGCCCTTCGCTTCGGGTAAGCACCCTGCCCATGGACCACCGAATCCCTTGTTCGGGCTTTCTGTTTCGGGAGTCGCCCAAGCCCCGCCGCATTGACAAAGAAAAGCTTTCGGACGACCTTTCGGTGGATGACTTCAAGGCACTGAAAGCGGGCGAGGATTTGCACCACGCTGACGGCACCTTGCGCCACCGCAACGAGGACCTGACGCTGCCGCCGCGCCGAAGCCGCTCGTACGCCTACTGCGCCGACACGCGGTATCAAGCTTCGCTGGCCGATGTGGTTCGGGAAGTAGACCTGCTGTATCACGAGGCCACCTTCATGCACGCGGAGGCCGAACTGGCGGCGGCGCGCTACCACAGCACCACCGTGCAGGCCGCTACGCTGGCAAAGGAGGCCCAGGTGGGGCAACTGCTTATCGGCCACTACTCGAGCCGCTACCGCGATCTGAATCCCCTGCTGACCGAAGCGCAAGCGGTGTTTCCCCGCACCCAACTAGCCCTCGAGGGGCACGATTATCCCGTCGCCGACTAACGATTCGATCCTCAATGGTTTCTCCGCTATCGCACCGAAAAAACACGTTGTTTATCATCCTAAGCGGCATCTTTCTGACCAACGCGATCGTTGCCGAACTCATTGGGGTTAAGATATTCTCGCTGGAGGGCACCCTGGGCCTGTCCCCGGCGCAGATTCCGTTGTTGGGAGACTTTGTGCTGGACTTTAACCTGGCGGCGGGAGTGGTGATCTGGCCGGTGGTGTTTATTACCACCGACATCATCAACGAGTACTACGGCAAGCGCGGGGTGCAGCTGATCAGCTTTTTCACGGTGGCCTGCATCAGCTACGTGTTCGTGGTAATTTACGTGGTTACCGAGCTATCCCCCGCCGATTTCTGGCTGCAGGTGAACAGCCAGGATGCCGACGGCCAGCCCTTTGATATCGACTTTGCGTTTGACAAAGTGTATCTTCAGGGATTAGGAATTATCATCGGTTCGTTGGTGGCCTTCATGGTGGGGCAGTTGCTTAGATGTCATCATATTTCATCGGCTGCGGCGCCTTACCGGAAAAGGTAAAATCTGGTTACGCGCCACCGGTTCCACCCTGGTTTCGCAACTGATTGACAGCTACGTGGTGCTCTTTATCGCCTTTTACGTGTTCGGCAACTGGCCCATCGAGCAAGTGGCCGCGGTGGGCATCGTCAACTATACCTACAAGTTTGTGGTGGCGCTGGCCGTCACGCCCCTGCTCTACGTAGCCCACTACTTCATTGATCGCTACTTAGGCAAAGAGACCGCCGAACAGCTCATGGAAGAGGCTAGCCGGGATGCTGCCGCCTGAGGTTATCGCAAATAATCGCCGTCGCCACACCCACGTTCAGCGATTCGGCTTGTCCATAGCGCGGAATGTGCAAATATTGGCTAATGCTGGGTTCAAGCGCCGCTCGGATGCCTACCGACTCGTTGCCCAGCATGATGATTCCCCCCGGGCGGGGCGGGGTGAAATCGTGCACGCTGGCCCCCCGATCAAGCGCGGCTCCGTAGACCGGCATCGTCGCTTGCTGTAGATAATCCTCCAGGTCGGTATAAGCCACCGATACGCGCAGGAAAGAGCCCATGCTGGCGCTGATCACCTTGGGCGCGTAGGCGTCGGTGGTGGCGGGCGAACCCACAATTTGGCGAATCCCGTACCAGTCGGCGATGCGGAGAATGGTGCCTAGGTTGCCGGGGTCGCTCACGTCGTCTAGCGCCAGGGCGTACGATCCGTCCGGGGGTAGCTGCGCGGTCACCGCCGGGATGGCCACCACCGCCAGGGCGCTTTGGTTGTTCTTAAAGGAACTCAACGACGACAAAGCGGGTTCGCTCAATTCTACCACCGAAAAATCTTTCGATCGCGGAGTGAGCAATTCGTGGTGCGTTTGCAAAAACAGTTCGGTGGCCGCCAGCGTTTCTATTTTAAAGGACGACGCGAGCAATTCCAGTACGCTTTTTGCCCCTTCCACCAAAAACAATCCGTGCCGATGCCGGTACTTCTTCTGATGAAGCGATTTGATGAGTTTTGTCAGCTTCCGACTAATCATAAACAACCTAATTAATACACTACAGCGTGAGTACTAGAGCGATTATACGCCAATTTTCGGTTTTCTTCATCATTATCAGCACGGTGGGGTGCGTGGGTACGCGTTACCTGGACGAGGGTGAGTATTTATTGCACGAACAAGAAATTAAGGGCGCGAACAAGATTGATGAAGGATCTCTTGACGATTTCTATCGGCAGGAACCCAACAGTAGTTTGCCGCTACTGCCGGTGTACCCGTTCGTGCAGCTCTACCAAATGGGCCTGAAACGCTACGACAAAGAAGCCCTTCAGCAGGAGAAAAAAGAAATTACGCAAAAGTACGATCAAAAAATTGAAGCCGCCCGGGCCGAAGAAAAGGACAACAAGGTAAAGCGGCTGGCTCGCAAGAAAGAAAGTAAGATCTCAAAGGTCGAGCGCAGCCTCAAGGAGGGCAACCTGCTCATGCGCTGGGGCGAGCCATTGGCTATCTACGACAGTAGTTTAGCGGAAACCACCCGGGCGCAGATGGAAAGTTATCTACACACCAAGGGATACTTTAACGGCACCGTTGCGCACGACACCGAATTGGACGGGAAGAAAGTCACCTCCGTTTACACCGTGCAGGAGCAGGCTCCCTATCGCATCGATACGGTGGTTTACCGAAGCGACGACAAGGATCTTCTTTCGCTTATCACCAAAAATTTGGACGAGCGGGTGATTCAGGAAGGGCAGGTATACGATCAGGACAAATTTGGTCAGGAGCGCGAGCGCATCGAGAACCTGCTCAAGAACCAGGGGTACTACGATTTCAGTCGGCAGTACGTCGACTTTAGCGTAGACTCCACCGTGGGCAAGCGCGAAGTGAAGGTGTATACCAACATCAAGGAACCCGCCAAGCGGGGCTACCACAAAGCGTTCAAAATAGATTCGGTCATCTTCACCACCGATGCGGATATGCCCGGGGTGGGCGAACGGCAAACCGGCGTCTACAATAACATCACCTACCGCTACTACGACTATCAGTACTACAAGAAAATTCTTGACCGGCGCATCTTTCTGTATCCCGACAGCCTCTACTCGCGCGATGCCACCCTGGAAACTCAGCGGCAGCTCTCTAACCTGAACACCTTCAAGTTCATCAACATCAACTACGACACCTCCGGCGGGCAGTTTATCGCCAATGTTTTCGCCAGTCCGCTCAAGAAATTCCAAACGACGAATGAAATTGGACTCAATGTGAGTCAGGGAATTCCTGGTCCGTTCGTCAATGCCTCACTCCAGGTGAAAAACGTTTTTGGCGGACTAGAGATTCTTGAGATCAGCGGGCGGGCGGGCATCGAGGGCGTGCCCCCGGTTACCGAAGTCGGAGGAGTGGGCGCGTATCGGAGCGTAGAAATGGGCGGCAATCTCGCCCTTACCTTTCCGCAGTTCGTTTTTCCGCTGCCTACTCTGTTAAAGTCCCGCCTGGGGCGGCTAAACCCCAAGACCCGGGTGCAAACCGGTTATAGCTTCACCAACCGCCCGGAGTTTATTCGCGAGAACTTCAAGACTACGATGTCTTACAACTGGCAGAAAGGGCAGCGCGTCCTCTACAGCTTCACTCCTATTGACATTAACTTCATTGACTCAAAGATTCAGTCAGATTCTTTTCAAATTAAGCTCGATAACGACATAGAGAACTACGGATTTGCGCTAAGTCGCGCGTTCGAGCCCTCTTTCGTGTCAAGCATGAGCTTCACTACTATCTTCAATTTCAACGATTACGGCAGTAGTCAGTTGGTCGAGGGCACGGTGGGCACCCCCACCTACCTGAAACTTTACGCCGAAGCCGGGGGCACGATTCTTAATTTCTTCGGGACGGATTTGCTAGAGCGGGCTAACCTGGAATATTTTAAGTACGTGAAGCTCAATACCGACTTTCGGCAGTACATCAGTTTGGGACGCGATAATACCCTAGCTTATCGTTTCAATGCTGCCGTGGCTATTCCTTACGGGAGTGATACGCTAGCCTTGCCCTACGAAAAGTACTTTTTTGCGGCAGGTAGCAATAGTATCCGGGGCTGGTTTCCCCGCCGATTGGGACCAGGGGGTGCTCGCCCCCGCGAAACCGATAGCGATGGTTACTTCGAGTACGATCTTGAGCAGCCCGGCGAAGTGTTGCTCGAAACCAGCGTTGAGCTGCGCAGCAAGCTGTTTGGTTTTGTGAATGGAGCCCTTTTTGTGGACGCGGGCAACGTGTGGCGCTTGCAGGATTTTCCAGACGACGCTGTAACCGGAGAATCACGCCCTGGCGCAGCTTTTGGCTTTGACACCTTCTGGGATCAGATTGCGATCGGATCGGGTGTCGGACTGCGCTTCGATTTCTCGTTCCTGATCTTCCGCCTCGACTACGGAGTGAAGATGTATGACCCCGCTCAGAGAAGAAGGTAACCGATGGATTGGGCAGAAATTTACGGCTTGGCAGGAGATTCTCAATGGCCGACCTTACATTGGCATCGGGTACCCTTTTTAGCCCCAAATTCAGTTTTATCCACTTTTCGCGATTAAAATAGTTATATTTTTTTGATAAAAGAGGCAAAAGTTACATCTTTAACAATGTAACTGGGCTCGGATAGCTATTTTACGAAAAGGTATACACGGCTACCGTTTCGGGCTTCCTATTTTTTGATGGTATTATCACTACCAAACCTGACCGTATGCAACTATTTTTTACTACTGTAGTACTGTGCCTTCTAGCGATAAGCAAACCAACGCTGGGTCAACCGACCGTCATCTTCCACGATGATTTTGAAACGGGTGCCTTTCGGTCGGAATGGCTTTTGATTCCGGCCCGACAGAACGGAGTGGTGGAGGTATTCTCCGGTTCTATGCTCCAGGGTCAGTACGCCGCCCGCCTGGGCAAAAGCACCGACGGAGCCTATGTTCTCAACAAACTAGACCTACGGTTAAATCTTTCTGCCTACGACGATGCTGAACTACGGGTGTCACTGGCCCATCAGCACGATGACCCCCACGCGCAGGATGGCATTTACCTTAGCGATAACGGACGTGATTTTGTCAAGGTGTTCGGCTTTGCGTTCGGTGCGTGGGACGCTACTGGGGGCCAACTTCCCCCGCTCAACCTAAAAACACTGGCCGCCCGGCACGGCATGAAGTTGTCTGATCAGTTTGTGATTCGCTTTCAGCAGTACGACGACCACGATTTCACCGGCGGGGCCGATTTCAGTGACGGACTCTACCTGGATGATATCACTGTGCAAACCGTGCCCGCCGATTACGCCCAGTTACCCTTTTCGGACGATTTTGAGAGCGGGGCATTCTCGCCCTACTGGTCGGTAGGCAATCCCACCGGCAGCAGTGCTAAAGCAGATCCTAAAGTAGCCATCAGCCCCAGCGGATTGGTAGACGTATTTTTATCCGATGACTCGGTGCAGCAACACTTGGTGCGGCTGGGCAGTAAGGTGGATAAGCAGTGGACCACCAACGCGCTGGACCTTCGTCTGAATCTCTTGAGGCAGCAGAATATCTTTCTGAGCTTCAAAATACTGAACAACCACGACGAAACCCATGCGCTCGACGGCCTTTTCTTCAGCGATGACGGGGGCCAGCGGTTCGTAAAAGTACTTGACTTCGATTTCGACCACTGGAAAGCCGGTCAGTTCGGCCAACTGCCTCCGCTATCGGTCGACAAACTCGCGCGCGAAAGTGATTTGTCGCTCACCGACCGCTTCGTGATTCGGTTTCAGCAGCACGATGACGACGATTTTTCGGGAAGCCGCTTCACCAGCGACGGTTACTACCTGGACGATGTCCGGGTTGTTTCTCAGGACCAGGCGTACGCATCGCTCCCGTTCGCCGAAGACTTTGAGGAAACCACGCTGCGTCCCTGCTGGCGCTGGGCCTTCCCCCGGTACGCCGACGTTGCCACGGAGGTGAAGCCCAGCGGAGTGGTAGAGGTCGCCTTCGTGGATAGCCTCCGAGGAAAAGCCATCCGACTGGGAAGCCGGGCCGACAAATGCTACGCTACCAACGCTTTAGACCTGCACCTGAACCTGCAACACGCGCAGAATCCGCAGCTAACGTTCTGGTTACGCGACCATTACGACGAAACCCATTCGCAAGACGGTATATACTTTAGCGACGACGGGGGGGCTAGTTTCACCAAGGTGAGCCCTTTTGATGGCGACCGCTGGGGCGACCATGTTTTCGGACGCTACGCCCTTGATATTCGACGGTTGGCCACTGCCCACCAACGCAAACTCACCGACCGCTTCGTGATTCGCTTTCAGCAGCACGACGACGATGATTTTGACGGAACGCGGACCAATAGCGACGGTTTCTACCTAGATGATATCCGAGTGCGTGAGCCTGAGGTGGTTTACTACCGCGCTTTGCCCTTCACCGAAACCTTTGAGTCAGATTCGCTGGGAGCCTACTGGCAGCACGGTGATCTAACCACGACGGCCCCCGCCACCACGGTGCTGCCCGATGCCACGGCCGGTTTGATTGATTCGCTGAGCCACACTGGCCAGCGCGCCCTGTTGCTGGGCAAGCTAACCGACGGGTATCCCACGGTGAGTGCCCGGGATGTGTGCTTGGACCTGACGCGTCAATCAGCGCTGGAGCTTGGTTTTTGGCTGTACAGCAACCATGACCAAACTAACCCGGAAGATGGTATCTGGCTGAGTGACAACGGCGGGCGGTCGTTTAAGAAAGCGTATAGTTTTGACCACCACCGTCCTGGTGAATACGTAGCGGTTCAACTTAACCTCGACTCATTGTTAGCAGAAACCAGGCAGCACTACTCCGAACGCTTCGTGATTCGCTTTCAGCAGATGGGCGACCGGCAAGTAGGAGGTTTGGGAACCCACCGTCACGGAATTGTGCTTGACAATATAACAATAGGCAGCCCGCTGGTGGCGGAGCCAGTGTCTCAAGCAAACGACTCTACCGCCCGTACCAACTAATTATACGCAACCCGCATCATGTTTAAGGAAACCGTTGCCACCTGGTTTAGTGGATTACAAGATCGCATTTGTGCTTCCATAGAGGAAGCTGACGGAAGTGGCACTTTTCGCGAAGACGCCTGGGAACGTCCCGGCGGCGGCGGCGGTCGGGCCCGGGTGATCACCGACGGGACGGTTATCGAGAAGGGCGGGGTTAACTTTTCGGCAGTACACGGCCCTACCCCTACTTCCATCCTAACGGCACTGCAACTGGAAGAAGCCGAATTCTACGCCACCGGAGTGTCCATTGTGATGCATCCGCGCAGTCCTCGGGTGCCGATTATTCACATGAACGTGCGCTACTTCGAGATGAGCAACGGGGTGGCTTGGTTCGGGGGCGGGATTGACCTTACTCCCCACTACGTGGATGAAGAAGACGCCCGTTTCTTTCATGCGTCACTAAAGCGCGTATGTGATCGTCATTCTTCGGAGTATTATCCCCGCTTTAAGACCTGGGCCGACGATTATTTTTACGTTAAACACCGCCAGGAAACGCGGGGCATCGGCGGCATTTTCTTTGATCGTTTGTCCGCCACCGAAGCCAAGAGCCAATTAGATTTGTTTGCTTTTGTGCAAAACGTGGGCGAAGCGTTCGTACCTATTTACACGCACTTGGTGCAGAAAAACCGCGATTTACCGTACGGAGAGGCCCAAAAATCGTGGCAGCTCATCCGACGGGGCAGATACGTTGAATTTAACTTAGTCCACGACAAGGGCACCAAATTCGGTTTGGATACCGACGGTCGTATTGAGTCTATCCTGATGAGCCTTCCTCCCTTGGCCGCCTGGGAATACGCGCACGTTCCTTCCCCGGAGAGCGCCGAAGCCCATACGCTAACCTTGCTCAAAAAGGGAATAAACTGGACCAATCAGACGTAGGATAAATTGTTTACTAGTGCATTTTCCCGCGCCGGTTGTCACTTGTCTTCATTTGGTACATCCTTCATCCATCCTAGCGTTAGCAAGATCGCCAAATGTTGTTGTTATTTGTATTTATCAGTTATTTTATATAATAAAGATAAATGCCCATGATCCGTCTTGCTACCCTTGTATTCTCGTTTGTCACGCTAGGTTCGTCCGCTTTGTTTGCCCAATCGCCCGTTAAAACGGGAAGAGAACTTTTTGAGGAAGGGTTCTACAAGGAAGCCATCATGAAGTTTAATAAGGCCATTGAGGAAGATTCGCTCAACTTGCAGGCGCACTACTTTCGGGGAAAGACAAAAATGATCTTCGAAGACATGCACGGGGCGATGAAAGACTATAATACGGTGCTGGAGATCAATCCGGAGTACGCCGACGCCTACTACGAGCGGGGCAACGTGAAGTCAGGCTTGCAGGATTATTACGGAGCCATTGAAGACTACGGCGCCGCCATTTCGTTTAATCCCAACCTGGTGGAAGCCTACTACCACCGGGGGCAGGCCCGTCGGGAGTTGGAGGCTTACAAAGACGCGATTAACGATTTCACGAAAATCATTGAACTCAACCCCAAGGGAAAAGATGCTTTTTATCTGCGCGGCGTGATCAAGATAGAGCGCGGCTTATTGCAAGAAGGGTGCTTGGATCTGAGCAAAGCGGGCGAACTCGGCGATCTGAAGGCTTACGAAGTGATCCGCGAAGTCTGCAACCGCAAAACCGCCATGAAATAGCCGTCGGCCGTCGTCACCATCCGCGACGATCTATCTATTCTGACTTGTTTTCGTCGGTGCCAGTGCAATATTTTTTTAGCAGATTTTCGGCTTCGCCGTAGTTCATCCGCTGGGCCTTCGTCCACCAGTCGCAGGCTTCGTCCGACCGCCCTAGCTGATTTAAAATTTTTCCTTTCAGCAAGTACGCTCCTCCGGCCGAAGGACCAGTCTCCAGAAATTTGTTAACCTCCCCCAGCGCCTCCGGGTACTTTTTCAGCTTGTAGTAGCAGTAAGCTTGTCCGTAAAACCCCTGCCGGAAGTCTTGGTTGACGGACAGCAACCGCTCGAACTGCTGCAACCCCCGGGCGTATTCGTCCAGACGAAACGCGTAAATTTCTCCGATAGCGTAGTGTAAACTGTCGTACTCGGGCCACTGCTCCAGGGCTTGCTCAAAGGCGGCAATGGCCGGGTAGTAGTCGGCACTCTTCTCCAGGCACTGTCCCTTCAGGTGCAGCAGTTGCACCCGCTCGCCGCGGGAAGTTGCGCGCTCCAGTCCTTTATCCGCGTACTCGATAGCGTAGCCGTACTGTCCGTATTCGTTCATCAGAATGTTTCCGGCCAGCAGACAAGCTTCCACGTCCTTGGTGCCAAAATCAATCACGGACCGGTCCAGGCTGTTAAGGGCTGCGTAGTACTGTCCGTCCTGAAAGTAGGCTAGTCCTTTATCGTAGTGGTACTCGGAAGAATAACGGGTGAGCGACAGCGGCACAAACAGCACCGCCGAGGCAATGATTAGCAGCAGCGCGGCCATCGCCCACTGCGTTTGCCGGGAGTACACCACCGGATGGTAGTAGCGAGGAGAATAGTACCGGCGGCGACGTTGCGCGTGGCGGCGAATATCCCAGGTGGTATTCTGCTGGGCGGCGGTTTGCCCGTTTAGGTGCAGCAGCAGCGACAGGTCGTAGGTAGTCTTTTTGTCTTCGTTAGAAAGCACTTCGTAGGCTTCCCCCACCAGCTTGAACATATCTTCTTTGGCCCGGTCGCCCCCGTTCACGTCAGGATGATACGCTTTGGCCAGGGTGCGATACGCCACTTTAATATCCACCGCGGTAGCGCTGTAGTCGAGAGACAAAATATGGTAGTAGTTCTTCATCGCAAACACTGTTTTCAAAAACCAGGAAGCTACCTCAACTTGTACTTGCGCCCCGGTAAGCGCCCGCACAATCTGCTTAAACTCTAGGCCCAAGAGCACCGATGCCAATTGATTCACCCTGATGTGCGACTGTCGGCTAATATCGTCGGTGATCATTCCGCTCGGTTGTTCGGCCAGCATGCCAACCACCGTCTTCTCTTCTTCGTTCAGCTCCATCAACGCTTCCTCACTCGGATGACGGCGAAGCACTTTGGCGGCTTCACTGCTCGGCAAATCCCAGTTGAGGATTTTGATGATATCTTCGCTATCCGTGAGCAGTCGCGCCTGGTGCTCTTTGATTAAACGATGGCACCCGCGGGAGTATTTTTGGTGCAGGCTACCGGGAACCGCAAACACCTCGCGGTCGTAGTCGTTGGCCAGGCGGGCGGTGATCAGGGCTCCGCCCTTTTCGGCGGCTTCCACCACCACCACCGCGTCGGAAAGGCCCGCGATAATGCGGTTCCGCGCCGGGAAGCGGGGGCCGTCGGGTTTGGTTCCTAACGGACTTTCGGTGAGCAGTCCGCCCTGCTCCAGCATTTGCTGGGCGTCGTTGCGGTGCACCGCCGGGTAAACGATGTCTAGTCCGCTGGCCATCACGCCCACGGTGGGCAACCCTGCGCGAAGGGCCGCCCGGTGCGCCGTGATGTCGATGCCGTAGGCCAGTCCGCTCACAATGAGCACTTCGTGCGGGGCAAATGAAGCGATCAGGTCTTCGGTGACCCGCCGCCCGTAGTCGGTGGACTGTCGCGTGCCCACCACTCCGATAATCTTAGCGTGATCCAGCGAGGCGTTGCCGCGATAGAAGAGCACGATTGGGGCGTCGTAGATGTGGCGCAGGCGTTCCGGATACTGAGCAGACGCGAGGGTAATCACCTGGATGCCCTGGTTGGCACAGCGTTCCACCTCGCGCTGCGCTTCATCGAGCATACGATAGCGCTGGCTTAAGTGATGCCTGATTTTGGGGCCGATGCCCGGAATACGTTCCAGGTGCCGGGAAGAATCGGAGAAAACTGCTTCGGCCGAGCCACAGTGGTTGATGAGTTGCCGGGCAATCACTCCTCCTACCAGCGGAATCATGCTAAGCGCTACGTAGTAAGCAGAAGCGTCAACGGTGGTGATTTCCTGGTGCTTAGCGGTTCCCGACATAGTGTGCATTATTTGTCTAGTTCCTGGCGCATGCCGACCAGAAATTCCCGAACTTCTTGCAGCGATTCAATGACTTCCATTTTGTCCTTAGCTCCTTTTGCGCCGTTTTTGAGCATATTTTTGGCTCCTTGTAAGGTGTAGCCCTGGTTTTTGACCAAGTGATGAACCACCTTGACCTTGTCAATATCGTCTTTGGTGAACTGCCGCTTTCCGTTGCGGTTCTTCTGAGGTTTGATGATCGAAAACTCACCTTCCCAGAAGCGAATCTGCGAAGCAGCGATTCCTAATTGATCGGCCACTTCACCGATGGAAAAGTATTTTTTCTCGATTTCTTTTTCTTGGTACGTCATAAGCGTTCGGTTGCGTAGCTATCCTGCTAAAATACACAAAATATTACATTAATTATATTAAAACTTTAAAAATGTAAATTATTGGGCGCATGAAATGTGTTGTCCCCAGTGATTGTCTCCGTTAGGGAGTCGCTTGGCAACAAAAAAGGCTACCCACCGCTTGGTAAGTAGCCTTTCTTACCGCTACAAACCCATATCTTGCACGATAGTATCCATCTTCTCATCCAGTTTCTCCCACTCGATAATAAAGTCCTCGATACTGTCCATGGCGGCGTTCACGCTAAAGTAGAACTTGATTTTTGGTTCGGTGCCCGAGGGGCGTGCCGACACTTTGGTGCCCTGCTCGGTGATGAATTGCAGCACATTCGACTCCGGAAACTCAATAGGCTTCTGCTTTCCGGTGGCGGTATCGGTTTCCATTCCTTCCAGGTAGTCGATCACCTGGGTAACCGGCTCTCCCACAATGGTTTTCGGAGGATTCTTTCGCAGCTCGCGCATCATCTGTTTGATTTCTTCCACGCCACTCTTCCCTTTCTTAGTAAAGGACACCAGCTTCTCGCGGTACAGTCCGAACTTGTCGTACATATCCAGCAGAAAATCAATCAGCTGTAGGTCCTGGTTCTTTACAAAAGCCGCCATCTCGGCAATCATGGCACAGGCCGACACCGCGTCTTTGTCGCGCACAAAGTCGCCGATCAGGTAGCCGTAGCTTTCTTCACCGCCCCCGATAAAGGTCTGCTCGCCCTCCTTGTCTTTGATCAACGCGGCGATATACTTAAACCCGGTGAGGGTGTCGTAGCAGTCTACCTGAAAGTGCTCGGCAATTTTTCGAATGAGTTCGGTGGTTACGATGGTTTTGGCCACAAACTGCTTGCCGTCGAGTTTACCGGCTTCCTGCCACTTCAGCAGCAGGTAGTAGACCAGCATACTACCGGTTTGGTTGCCGTTGAGAATCTCAAATTCTCCTTGCAGATTCTTCACCGCGATGCCCACGCGGTCGGCGTCGGGGTCGGTGCCCATCACCAGGTCGGCGTCGATCTCCTTGGCTTCTTTCAGCGCAATGCTCAGCGCGTCGCTCTCTTCGGGATTGGGGTACACCACCGTGGGGAAGTTGCCGTCGGGTTCGGCCTGCGAAGCCACGATGTGCACGTTGGTGAAGCCGAGTTTCTCCAGCGCCTTAGGCACCAGGGTGATAGAAGAACCGTGAATGGGAGTGAACACAATTTTCAGATCGTGCTGCGCTTTGATAGCGTCGGGCGACAGGCTAAGTCCTTTCAGCGCTTCCAGGTACTGCTCGTCGATATCAGCCCCAATCTCCTGAATTTTGGAATCGTCTTTGTCGAACTTAATGTCATCAAGACTCTCAATGGCCGTCACCTCATCAATCACGTTCTTGTCGTGCGGAGGCACCAGCTGGGCACCATCGGCCCAGTAGGCTTTGTAGCCGTTATATTCTTTGGGATTGTGCGAGGCGGTAAGCACCACTCCGCTCTGGCAGCCCAGCGTGCGGATGGCAAAAGAAAGCTCGGGCGTGGGGCGCAGGTCCTCAAAAAAGTAGACCTGAATGCCGTTGGCCGAGAACACCGCCGCCGTGACCTCGGCAAAGTAGCGGCTGTTGTTGCGGCTATCGTGGGCGATGGCCACCTTGATTTCCTGGTCGGGATAGGTGTCGAGCAAGTAGTTGCTTAGCCCCTGGGTGGCCATACCAATGGTGTACTTGTTGACCCGATTAGAGCCGACGCCCATAATGCCCCGTAGTCCACCGGTGCCAAACTCCAGGCTTTTATAAAAGGCGTCGGTGAGGTCGCTTTCTCGCTCGGGGGTGAGCAATTGCCGGATTTCGGCCTTACTTTCGTCGTCAACGGCGCGGCTATTCAGCCACTGGTTCGCCCGTTCTTTACTGGTGGTATCCATAGTGGGTTAGGTTAATATAAAAAATGCGAGGTTGGTAAAAGTACGGGATAATTTACAAAATACAACGCCGTTTATAGTTGCAACTCCGACGAATTGTTAAGAATTTAGGGCCCGAATAAACCCGCTGTTTTATGAACGTCGACGCACTGGACAAAGCACTGTCCCAACTGGTAGAAAAAAAGATAACGCTAAGCCACCTCACCTACAATGACGACCAGTATGACCTGATCGAGGAGGAGCTTCACAACCTGGAAGATGACCTGGTGGAAACCTACGGTGATCATTTGGAAGACATGCTGGCCGACGTGCACGATGAGTTGTGCCCGGACAACGATGTGTTGCTGCCGATTGCCTACATCGCCAATGGCTACGAAAAGGTGGAACAGAACGGCACCACCACCTACCGCGCCACCAGCGGCGGAGTGATTGTAGACGTAGACGAATATCCCAAGCAGCTCACGCGACTGGTGCTGGTGCCCGCCCCCACCCGACTGCTGCTGCAGGTGGGCCAGAAGAACGAAGAAGTGGTCTGGAAAGCGGAGTAATCGCTACGCAAGTCCATCTTTCTCTTCAGAGCTTTTCTAATTCATTGACTCTTTGCGCATGACTGAGTTGTATCCACTAACGTTCGTCCCCATCTTCAAAGAAAAACTCTGGGGCGGGCAGAAGATCAAAAACGTGCTCGGCAAAGCGGTGGGTGATTTGCCCAACTGCGGAGAGACCTGGGAAATTTCGGGCGTGGAAGGTAACCTTTCCGAAGTGGCAACCGGTCCGCTGGCCGGACAAGATTTGCGATCGCTCATTCAGCAGTATCAGGGGCAGTTGGTCGGAGAGCACGTCTACGAGCAGCATGGCGACGAATTTCCGCTGCTGGTGAAGTTCATCGACGCGCACCAGGATTTGTCCATTCAGGTGCATCCCGACGATGCGCTGGCCCAGAAACGCCACAATTCGTCGGGGAAAACCGAGATGTGGTACATTTTGCAGGCCGATCCCGGAGCTTCGCTCATCGCGGGTTTCAACCAACCGTTGGATCGCGAGAAGTACTTACAAGCCTTTGAGAGTGGCCAACTGATGGACGTCCTCAACCGAGAAACGGTGCAGGACGACGACGTCTTCTTCTTGCCCGCCGGGCGGGTGCACACCATCGGCAAGGGGCTGCTGCTGGCCGAAATTCAGCAAACCTCCGACATCACCTACCGCATCTACGACTTCGACCGCCGCGATGCCGACGGCAATCCGCGCGAACTGCACGTGGAGCAAGCCCTCGATGCCATTGACTATCAGCACTACGACCACTACAAAACGCAGTACGAACCGCGCCCCAACGAACCGGTACCATTGGTCAGCTGTTCCTACTTTGAAACCTCCCGGCTGGATTACACCCAGGACTTTGAGCGAGACTATACGGACCGCGATTCGTTCACCGTTTACGTATGCACCGCGGGGCAGGCCGAACTGCACTGTAGCGATCGGCGTTATGATTTGAAGAAAGGCGATACGTACCTGATCCCCGCCAGCGTGCCGAAGGTGACGATTTCCACCACCGGGGTTAACCTGCTAGAATCGTACGTGCCTCGGTAGGATCGTGATTAATCATAATCCTACGGTTGGTAATTGTTTCCACGTAGATCAATAACATGTACGCCCAGCCCGACCGCACCGTTTAT
The DNA here is from genome assembly GCA_963833215.1 of uncultured Cytophagales bacterium. GTDB lineage: Bacteria > Bacteroidota > Bacteroidia > Cytophagales > Cyclobacteriaceae > Tunicatimonas. The sequence goes on from CAWHXE010000018.1 coordinate 19,701, forward strand.
TATCGCCACCTTGGGGTAATCGATTACCAACGGGCATGGGATTATCAGGGGGCGCTATTTGCTGAAACGGTGCAGCAGAAGGTCGACAACCGAAAGCACGACCACCAACAGCCCACCACGAACTACCTGTTGTTTTGCCAGCATCCTCCGGTGTATACGTTGGGCAAGAGCGGCCAGGCAGCCCATTTGCTGCTCAGCGAACCCGAACTGCGGGCGCTGGGAGCCCAGTTCTACCGGATTAACCGCGGCGGTGATATCACTTACCACGGCCCGGGACAGTTGGTAGGGTATCCTATTCTTGACCTGGACCATTTTTTCACCGATATTCACCGTTACCTGCGGTTGCTGGAAGAGGCCGTGATTCGCACGTTGGCTGACTACGGTTTGGTGGCGGGGCGCATTGATGGCCTCACCGGGGTGTGGCTGGACCACGAACGGCAAGTGAATCCGCGAAAGATTTGTGCCCTGGGTGTTAAAGCCAGCCGCTGGGTAACCATGCACGGCTTCGCCCTGAACGTGAACACCGACCTGCGCTACTTCAACCACATTGTGCCCTGCGGCATCGCCGACAAAGCGATTACCTCCATGACGCAGGAACTGGGACAAGCACCCGACATGAAAGAGGTAGAGGCCAGCCTCCGCCGTCATCTGACGGCGCTGTTTGACATGAAGCTGGTTGCCGAAACGGTGGTGCCCGGTTAGCGTATTCCTAACAGCAGACGCATGAAAAAAGACATTAAGTTTCCGAAGGTTGAAGGGGTATCGCTGGCCATCGGGCGACAGCCCATCGAAGCGGCTAACACTTACGAATACCGGGTGTACATCATCAATGAAAATGATTTTCCGCTGTCCAACGTGATCATCAATTCTACCGGTTACGACGATACCCGAAAAACTTCAACCCTCCGCCACTTTCTGGAAACCCTGGAGCCGCACAGCGTTGCCCCGATAGAGCTGATCGAGACAGATTTGTTCGCGCTAGTCAATCAGTTTTGGGTGAGCTATTACCGTGACGACAAGGTGTTTGACAAGAAATTTGTGTTTCTGCCCGAAAGCATCACCGACGAGAATTTTCAGTACGTTGAGGCGCTAGACCAAGAGGCCGTGCTACACGCTTGATGTTTCATCGGAGATCAGACTGAGCAGTTCCTGCACTTCGTAGGCCTTTTCGTACTCGTCCAACTTCTCGAACGAGTTAATCAGGTTGCGCAGCACCCGCCGCACGATGTCTACGTGGCTACAGGGCTGGTAGAAAATATCGTCGGGCGACAGCTTGAGCTGCTTGAGGTAGTTATCGATATCCTGCTCGGTGAAAATCAGTCCGCGATTAAAGGCGTTGATGTAAAACTGCAGTTGCTCGGTTTTGTAGGTCAGGATGAACAACTGCGGCAGATTTACGCCGTACACGGGCAACTTCAGGCGTTCGGCCACCAGCATATACACCACGCACAGCGAAATGGGATTGCCCTTGTGCGTTTCCAGCACCCGGTTGATCATGGAATTGGCCGGAGCGTGGAAATTCTTAGTGTTGGCGCTAAATTTAAGCTTGCTAAAAATAACGCTGTTCAGGATTTTTATCTGGTCGAAGGGATGGCCCTCGGCCTTGTGTTCCAGCCAGGCTTCGTAGTAGATCTGCTCCAACTGCTCCCGAATGGTGGCCAGGTTGATATCAGGATACTGATAGGTGGCTACCAGCCACATTCCTTCCAGCAGATCAGGATTTTCTTGCTGGTACCAGGCGCGCAAGCGGTTCTTGAGCGCATCGGTTTGTAGGGTATGAATAAGCTCTTCAATGCGGCGTTGCACCCCCGGGTTAAAGCTATTCTCCCACTCGTGCTCCAGGTACGGGATAATGGTGTTGCCGTACGAAATGATTTTCTCCTCTACGTGGGTGAGCACTTCGGTGTCTTCGTCGTCGAGCAGCGCCACCAAGGCTTTCAGTTCTCGTTCGTTCATAACGGTAGGTTAGCCCCGCGTCAGTTTTCAGGATTGTTCTCAATAATTACCGCTTCGTCAGCCTCATTGTCGGTGATATCTTTGTCCTTGTCTCTTCGGCCAAACACCGAGAAGCGTACGTAGCGTCCCGGACGATCCCGCAGGTCTACCAGCAGTTTGTCCAGGTCCTGGGCCGAGCGGTTAAGGTTGGTATACAGTTCATCGTCGTTCACGAACTTGCCCAGCGTGCCCTCGCCCTCATTAATCTTGGCCGTCACCTCGTCCAGGTTCTGCGCAATGCGGTCGAGCTTGGCCAGCGTTTGGCTTAGTTGCAGGTTGTTGAGGCTGTCGACGGTTTGGTTGAGCTTGGCCAGCAGCGGGGGCAGGCCCTGGTCCTGGTCGCTCAGCGAATTGGTGAGCAGCGTCAGGTTAGCGATAGTGGTGTTGAGCCGCTGCTCGTTGTAGCGCAGCATGGCGCTGGCCCGCTGGGTAACAGTAGCAATCTCATCTATGGTGCGTGATACGGTGGCAGTATCGCCCACCAGCATCCCTAAGATATTGGCCATAGTATCTTTGCCGTTCACTCCGATGATCTGGTTGAAACGAGCCAGGGTAGAGTCAAACTTTTCGGCAATGGGCAGCGCCTTGGCCTGCACCAACTGGCCAATGGTCTGCTCTTTCGATCCCCTAAGCGTGTCGCCGCCCGAGAGGGGCTGCGTTACATCACCGGGATCGAGAATGATGGTTTCGCCGCCCAGAATACTACTGGAGGCCAAAACGGCCCGAGCTGACTTGCCTACGCGCACCGACTGGTCAACCCGTATGGTGACCAGCAGGTGGTTGTTCTGCTCTTGCATCAGCCGGATTTTTTCTACTTGCCCCACCTTCAGGCCACTGATAATTACCGGATTGGAGGTGGTGAGGCCATCGATGTTGTCATAAACGACATGATACACGTTGGAGCTGGAAAGCAATTCGGAACCCCTCAGAAAGCGGACACCGAAAAATAGAATAACCAGCGCTACAACGGCGAGCAACGCTACTTTAATTTCTTTAGATAGTCTCACAAAAAAACGGGTTAATATGCGATGAGAAGTTCTTAGGCAATCATCAGTAGGTATACTGCCTTCTTTGCCAATTGGTTTGCTATTCGTCGGTAAATAGAGAAAATAAAACCGAGTCCACTAATTAATATTATCCTCTATTTCATTTTTATAGTCGCGAATGGCCCGAAAGATGGCGGAAGCCAGGTAAGTCTGGCCCAGCTTATCGTTGAGGAAGCGCTCCTCTTTTTCGTTGGTCAAGAACCCGGTTTCCACCAGCACGCTGGGCATCGACGTGCGCCACAATACCAAGAATCCCTGCTGCTTCACTCCCAGGCTATGGCGACCCACGCGCGTTTTGAACTGGTTTTCTATCTTCCCGGCCAGATACAAGCTGTTGGCTAGATAAGCATTCTGATACAGTGAGAAAATAATGTGCGACTCGGGCGAGTTGGGGTCATAGCCTGCGTAGTTTTCGTGGTAGTCTTCTTCCATCAGGATCACCGAGTTTTCGCGTTTGGCCACGCCCAGGTTGCTGGCTATTTTGTGCGTACCCATCACGTAGGTTTCGGTGCCGCTCACTTTTTTGTTAGCCAAAGCGTTGGCATGGATCGATATAAAAAGGTCGGCCCCGCTCTTGTTGGCAATATCGGCCCGTTTGTCCAGCGGAATGAAAGTATCATCCGAGCGGGTGTAAATCACCTCCACGTCGCTAAGGTATTCTTCGATAATGCTGCCCAGCTCCAGCGCAATGCTTAGGGCTACGTCTTTCTCACGGGAGACTTTGCCGTGGGTACCCGGATCGTGCCCGCCGTGCCCGGCATCAATCACCACGCGCTTCACCTGATACTGCTTCACGCCAGTGGGGTTGAACGTGGCGCTCAGCAAAAAAAAGGAAAAACCAATGATCGCGATAATATTCTTCATACTGCTTCGGTTGTTAGAGTAACAAACGATAACTTCGCCCAAAATTGACATTTTTTCCGCAAAACTGAAAAAAGCCTTGCACTATTTACCATACGTGCGTACTCTTTTTATAGTATGTATGCTTGCGTTGAATGTGCAGGCGCAGGACATTGAAGGCACCCTGCCGTCGGCCGACTCGCTGGGCATTCTGAATTCCAACGATACCATTCCCCCCGAGGTGGCGCTGGATTCGCTATCGAGCGATTCGCTGGCGGTGACCGCCGATACGCTCCGTGCGCAGCCGCAGGGCGACATTGAAACCACCATTGAGTATACCGCCGACGACTCCACCCTGATGGACGCCCGCGGCAAGCGGGTGCTGCTCTACGGCAACGCGCAGGTGGATTACGGAGAGATTTCGCTCAAGGCGGATTACATCGAGCTCAACTGGACCAGCAATATGCTCACCGCCCGCGGGCGCGAAGACTCGACCGGCACGATGGTCGGTCAGCCCATCTTTAAGGAAGGCGCCGAGGAGTATCAAACCCAGGAGATTCGCTACAATTTTAAAACCCGCAAGGCCTTTATCACCGGGGTGCTCACCAAGCCCGAGGCCACCGAAGGCTTCGTGTACGGCGAGGTGGTGAAAAAGAACGAAAAGAACGAGGTGTTTATCAACCGCGGCTGGTACACACCCTGCGACTGCGAACCCGGCGAAACTCCCGATTTGTACATCCGGTCGCGGCAGATGAAGGTGGTGCCCAACAACTTGGTGGCCACCGGCCCCTTCAATCTGGTGATCGTCGATGTGCCCACACCGCTGGGCTTGCCCTTCGGAATTTTCCCCATGCCCAGCAAGCAGAACTCGGGCATCATTCCGCCGCAGTACGGCGAGGAGCGCCGCCGGGGCTTCTTCCTGCAAAACTTCGGCTATTACTTTGACATCAGCGATCGCGTGAACCTGACACTGACGGCCAGCGTCTTCTCGAAGGGCAGTTGGGGATTCCAAGTAGCGTCGGACTACTATAAGCGATATGCCTACCGGGGCGGGCTTAACTTTCAGTTTAACCGGCAGGTGGTGGACCCCGACAGCGAGAACGTGCGGAAGGCTCGGGACTTTAAGCTTAATTTCCGGCACGCGCCGCAAACGAAGGGAGTGAGTCGATTCAGTGCCAACGTGAACGCGGCCACCAGCACCTTCATTCAGAACAACCCCTCGCCCGAATGTGATGCGGAACTTACAAACCACGTTTCACCTCAAACGTCTCTTATTCTACTTCGTTCCGCAATACTCCCTTTAACCTGACCGCGAGTGCCCGGCACAGTCAGAACCTGTTGAGCGGCCTGACCACTGTCCTACTGCCGGACGTATCCATCAATATGAACCGGATCTATCCGTTTAAAAACTTGGTGCAGTCGCGCAGCAGTTGGATTGCCAAGATCAACGTGGGGTACCAGGGGCGGGGCAGCAATGAGTTCACCAACGATCGTATTGTGACGTTCGGTAATTCCTTTTGATAAGTTAGCTGATCCTAATCCGTTAGCCGACAGCATATTAGCAATCAATGCTAGTAACTTTGACGATATCTTGAGCCGAACCAGAACCGGAGTACAGCACTCAATTCCTATTTCTACCTCGTTCAACGTGCTGAAGTTTATCACGGCTTCGCCCTCGTTTCAGTACCGTGAGGTGTGGTCGTTCCGGCGGTTTACCTACGACTACGACCCGGCCACTGAGTTAGTGGATATTGATACCGATTTCCGGATTTCAACCGGGCTTCATCGTGGAACACCAGCATGGGCTTTAGCACCCGGGTGTATGGCACCTACTACTTTGGCAAGGGCGAGGGCAAAATGCAGGCGATGCGCCACACGCTGGTACCCTCGTTCAGCTTTAGCTACAGCCCCAACTTTGCCGAGCGCTACACCGACACGGTGCGGGTGGCCAACGAGCGAGTGATGGGCGCCAACGGTTTCGATAACAATGTGAAGCGGGTGCCGCATCTACGACGGTTCGGTATTTGTCGCTCCCACCTCGGCCCAGACTGGTTCGATTAGCTTTTCGCTGAATAACAATCTGGAACTTAAGGTACGCAACGATAAGGATACGACCGAGAATGCCGAAGCGACCAAGAAAGTACCCATTTTTGAGAACCTGTCACTGAGTACCGGTTACAACATTATTGCCGACTCGTTTAAGCTGTCTAATATTAGCATTGCTGCTCGTACTCGGCTGTTTAATAATAAAATTAGTATCAACGCTTCGGCCACGGTAGATCCTTACCGGTACGTTCGCGATCCAAGCAATCCGAAGGTAAGGGAGGCTAGACGGAGCAGTATTCGATAACTACATTCGTTACGACCAGTATGCCTGGAACCGCCGCGCCGTGGTCGTAGATATTGATGGCATCCTACCGAACTTGATTCTGAAACTAGTTGGTTCGGGACGCTTACCAGTGCCAATCTTGCGCTAAGTACCAACTTGAACCCGGAGGCTAATAAGAAAAAAGAAGAGCGGGCTGAGCAATCGGGTATCACGCAGGAGGACATGGATTATATTAATGCTAATCGCCAAGACTACGTGGACTTTGACATTCCTTGGAGTCTAAACGTGCGCTACAGTTTCACCTATCAATTCAATCCTACCCGAGTACTTAAGAGAGGCGGGACGCTCCGGCCGGAAGATGCGCTTTCAGTCCCAGCGTCGCAGATAACCGGAACTAGTCCATTTACCCAATCCCTCTGCTTTCAATGGCGACCTGAATCTCACTCCGAAGTGGAAGATTGGGTTTACCTCGGGTTACGATTTTGTGGACGAAGCAATTACCCAATCCAGCATCAACATGTTTCGCGATTTGGATTGCTTTGATTTTGCGCTTTAACGCAATTCCGTTCGGACGCAACCAGTCGTTTTACGTGCAGGTGAACGTGAAATCATCTGTTCTGCGGGATTTGAAGCTACAGCGTCGCCGCTCCTGGTGGGATTCGGGCTTTTAATAGCCGCAACAGTTACCGATATATTAACCAAGATTGCTGTCTAAAGGGCTAACCATAACCTTGCGCTTGAGTGCCTCCGCATCATCTTCCAGGGCAATGATTCGTTGAAATTAATGGTTAGAGAGCACCTCAATGAATCGTTCAAAGCGATTATTTTGGGTGCGTCCGTAAACCGCCCCTTATTGCACCGTCGTTGAAGGCGCACTTTCTACCTCATCGGCCTGCAACTGCTTGTCGTACAGCTCTTTGTACACTCCGCCCTGGGCCAGCAGCGACTCGTTGGTGCCCTGCTCCACAATCACTCCGTCGTCGAGCACCAGGATTTTATCGGCCAGCTTGGCCGACGACACGCGGTGCGAAATGATTACCGTGGTGCGCTCCCGCATGATGTCCTTGAGGCTGTTGAGAATGGTGTTCTCGGTCTTGGTGTCCACCGCCGACAGCGAATCATCCAGGATCAGAATTTTGGGATCGCGGGCAATGGCTCGGGCAATGGATACCCGCTGCTTTTGTCCGCCCGACAGGGTGACGCCCCGCTCGCCCACCCGGGTGGCAAAGCCGTCGGGAAAATCCTGAATGGTCGCCGATAGGTCGGCAATGTCGGCGGCCCGCTCCACCTGCTGTGGGTCAGGCTCTTCGGCGAAGCCAAACGCCACGTTGTTGAAGACGGTGTCAGAAAACAAAAACACGTCCTGCGGCACGTAGCCAATCTGGCTGCGTAAGCTGGCCAGGTCATACTGCCGAATGTCGGTGCCGTCGATGAGTACCTCACCCTCGGCCACGTCGTACATGCGCGGAATGATGTTGGCAATGGTGCTCTTGCCCGAACCGGTGGTGCCCACAATGGCGATCGACTGCCCCGCCCGCACACTAAACGACACGTCGCGCAGGGCTTCAATGCCTGAGTCGGGATACAGAAAAGTGACGTTCTTAAGCTCAATATCTCCCCGAATCTCCCTTTCTAGCCCGGCTTCGGACACGATGTCGGTTTTGGTTTCCAGAAACTCGTTGATGCGTTTTTGGGAAGCGGCCGCCCGTTGCACAATGCTGGTGATCCACCCCAGCGAAGCCACCGGCCAGGTGAGCATATTCACGTAAATGATAAACTCAGCGATTACGCCCGCCGAAATGGCTCCGCTGATCACTTCTCCGCCGCCGATAAAAACGGTAATCACCGAACTGAGGCCCACCAGCGCCATGATCAGTGGAATGAACAGGGCATTGACCCGTGCCAGGCTGATCGATTTGTCTTTGTAATCGTCGCTTTCTCGCTTAAACGTGCGGGCTGAATCCGATTCGCGCACGAAGGCCTTGATCACCCGGATGCCCGAAAACGCTTCCTGCACGAAGGTAGAAAGGGCCGACAGGCTGCGCTGGATCTCTTCGGACTTGCGGTTGATGATGTTGTTGACGTAGTAGATGCTGAACGACAGCAACGGCAACGGAATGAGTGTGTATAAGGTAAGGCGGGCGTTCACCGACAGCATGTACGGAATCAGGATCAGGAACAGGGTGAGTAGGTTGAGTCCGTACATGATGGCCGGGCCCAGGTACATGCGTACTTTCGAGACATCCTCCGAAATGCGCGCCATCAGATCGCCCGTGTTCTGGCGGCGGTAGAAGCTCATCGGCAGCGACTGGTAGTGCGCGTACACCTCGTTCTTGAGATCATACTCGATGAGGCGCGACACCACGATGATGGTTTGGCGGGTCAAAAAGGTGAAGAAGCCCCGCAGCAGGGCCAGCACCAGGATGGCCACTCCGTAGATGAGAATGCTGCCGCCAAAAACGGCGTAGATGGTTTCTTGCAAGGTGAACCCCTCGAAAATGCGATACAACGCAATATTCTCCTCGACCAGATTGATGGCGCGGCGCACAATCTGGGCCGGAATAATCGCCAACACGTTGGATATAATGATGAACAGCAGGCCGAGGGATAGGCGGCGCTTGTATTTGAAGAGGTACTTATTGAGATAGCTGAGTTCCTTCACGTTTTGTTAAAACGGCTTCTTCTCTAAATGGTTCTTCGCCGGTGATTTACGGCAGAAAAAATTACCTTTGTGTTTCAAAATCTTTTTGAGGTTTGCTTTGTTTAAAGCCACCCACCCGCATCTATGTTAAACCGCCGACTTCTTAGGATCAGGGCTATGCAGCACCTGTACGCTTACCAGCGTTGCCGACAAGCGAACTACGAGCTGGCCTTCGAGTTTATTCGGGAATCGTTTGCTCCCGACCTAAACAGCATGGAAGTGCAAGACCGCGAAGCGCTGGCCCAGCAGCGAACGCAGGCGGATGAATTGCTCACTGCCCGCCTGGAAGGGCAAACCCCGACCGCGGATGCTAGTCGCCGCGATGTCGGTCGCCGGATTGAGCAAGTGGTGGACCAGGCGCTGCGAAACTATCATGAGCAGTGCCGCAAGGACCAGCGGTTTTTGCGGCAGCAGATGGTGGCCCGCACCGAAAAAATTGGCGACTACTACCGGCGGTTTCTGGTGTTGCCCGATGCGCTGCTGCAGGAAGCGGGGCGGGATGCCCAAAAGAGATCGGCTAACCCGCGTGCCTCTAACGCATCGGGCGACACCCAGTCGCTCACCAACCTGATCAACAACCGCTTGCTGGCGGCAGTGCGCAACAGCGACGCCCTGCAGGAGACGGTTCGCCAGCAACAGCTATCCTGGGAGGGGCACCGGACCGAGGTACGACATTTGCTGAAAGCGGTGCGAAGCGATCCCGATTACCAGACCTACCAGGGACTGGCCGAACCAAGCCGGGAAGAAGACGTAGCCATCGTCCGACATATCGTGAATAGCCTGGCCCTGAACCACGCGTCGATCATCAATATTTTTGAGGAAGATGGCGTGAATTGGGAGGAGGACAAAAAAGTTATCAAGAACCTGACGAATCGCACCTTCAAATCGTTGAAGAAGGAAGACGAAGGCATTGAGGTGGCTTCGCTGACTCCCAACTGGGAAGATGATCGCGCCTTTTTTGAGGAGCTCTACGAACAAACGTTGCGCCACGACGAAGAATACGAGCAACTGATTAGTGATAAATCCAAGAACTGGGCGGCCGACCGGATCGCCAGCGTCGATAACGTGATTATGAAAATGGCCATCACCGAGATGATTCACTTCAGCAGCATTCCGGTGAAGGTAACTATCAACGAGTACGTGGATATATCAAAGTTATACAGCACCCAGAAGAGTCGGCAGTTTATCAACGGTATTCTGGACGTGGTGTCGCAAGAATTGCAGAAACAAGGGCTCATTCGCAAGAGTGGACGGGGTCTGATGGATAATTAACCGGAGTATGTAGGATAATTTTTCTTTTTCATTAGTAAGGACTCGTTTGCCTTTGTAAATTTACCCGAACTCATACCCCTTAGATACATGAACAAACTAGGCGGCTTTTTGCTCTTTTTCACCGGAACGCTCGCGGGCATGACGGTCGGTTTTCTTTACGCTCCCGATTCGGGCATCAACACCCGCGATCGGGTCACCTTTCGCCTGGAAAAATACCGGTTCAAGCTAGAAGACCTGATCAACGACTTGGTTCGAACCAAAAATACCTTGCCCGAAAGCGTGGCGAAGTCCGACGGCGAGAAGGTGATCAACGATGCCAAGGAGAAGGCCAAGCAACTGTTAGACGACGTAGAAAATTTGTTAGACCAAATAAAAAAGTAACTTACCGTGGCGTTGGCCACTTTAAATTGAACACGATGATGAACCTTAAATTGATTCCCGTTGGATTGATGACCGCAACCTGCCTGGGGCTCACTAGCCTGGGGCTTAGCGGATGCAACAACAACGCCGCCCTGGAAGAGCGCGTGGCCGATCTGGAAGACCGAACGGCTCAGCTAGAAAACGGTACCGCCCTCCAAACCCAGGCGGTATCGCTGGCCGAGCCCACCGAAGCGGCTGAAACTGAAATAACTGCCCCGGCCGGTGCGGCCACTACGGTGGCTTTTGCCGAAACCACCCACGAGTTCGGCACCATCGCCGAGGGCGACGTGGTGGAGCACACCTTTATGTTCACCAACACGGGCAACACGCCCCTGGTCATTCAGGATGCGCAGACCACCTGCGGATGCACCGTGCCCAAGAAGCCCGAAGCTCCCGTGCCTCCCGGCGAAACCGGCGAAATTCAGGTGCGCTTCAACAGCCAGGGCAAGGCCGGAGTGCAGAACAAGGCGGTCACCATCACGGCCAACACCGAGCCCGCCACCACCCGTTTGTTCATCAAAGCCAACGTTACTCCCAAGAGCGAACCGATTGCCGGTCCGGTAAGAAAATAAGAAAAATTCTATGTCAGCGTTTATTCTATTACAGGCCGATGTCGGCCAGAGTGGTATGATTGGCAATTTCATCCTCATCGGTGGAATTGCCCTCATTTTTTACTTCTTCATGATTCGCCCGCAGCAGCAGAAGCAGAAAGCCCAGCGTAGCTTCATCGATACCATTAAAAAGGGTGATATGGTGGTTACCATTGGCGGGATGCACGGCAAGGTGGTCGCCATCGAAGACCACAGCGTGGTGCTGGACGTGGACCGCGGCGCCAAGATCAAGTTTGATAAATCATCTATCTCGCAGGAAGCCAGCAAACAGTACGTTATTAAGTCTTAAAATCCCTTGAACAAGCGCCGGAAAAAAGATCTTCCCCTTTGGCAACGACTCAATCAGCGTTTTTCGGCGAAGGAGGGCAACCTGAAAATTGTTCTGCTCTGTGTTTTAGCCGCTACCACCTTTTGGTTCTTTAGCGCCCTCAACAAAACGGACTACACCACCCGGCTTGATTATCCCATTGTTTTCTCGTACCCCACCGACAGCACCTATCTGCTGAGTCAGTTGCCCGAGAACATCAGCGTGCAGGTGAGTGGCGGCGGCTGGCATCTGCTCCGCAAGACCTTGCTGGTGAACACGCGTCCCGTGCAGATCACGCTGGACGAACCCACCCGGGTGAAAGCGATTCGCCGCTCAGGCGCTTACCGAAGAGGTGGAAGCCGTGCTGGGCGACGTCCGTCTCAACTACATCGTCACCGACACCTTGCGCATCAACATTGACGGAGTGCTAGAGAAGCAGGTGCGGGTGGTGGTAGACAGCAACAATGTTGATCTGGAAGAAAACCACTGGATCACCTCGCCGATCGCTCTGCAACCCAACTTTGTCACGCTGCACGGCCCCGCTTCGGTGGTGGGTCAGGCGAGCGATACCTTAACGATCAATCTTCCTGATCGAGAAATTGACGAGACGCTACGCATCCACGGTGCCACTCCGCTATATCAATACTATGGTGCAGGTGGTTCCGCCCGAAGCGCAGATATCCTTTGATGTGTCACCGTTCGTTAATTTCAAAAAAAGGATCCCCCTCACCACCGTCAACTTCCCCCGCGATTCGTCAACCTACCTGGGTTTGGATCAGGTGACGGTCAACTTCTGGGTGAGAGAATCACTGGCGAACGAAAACCTGCTCGATAGCACATTTTTTACGGTGGTGGCTGACCTATCGGATGCCAATGCCCAGGATAGCACGCTGGTCCCCGTGGTGCAGGAATACCCTGCGTACGCCCGCCGGATCAGCATCCGGCCCGCCAAATTAAGAGTTCGGTATGGTTCCTGAACCACGGCGGGTGGGCATCACCGGAGGCATTGGCTCCGGAAAGACTTTCGTGAGCAAAATTTTTGAATTTTTAGGAATCCCCGTATATTACGCAGACGCGCGGGCCAAATGGTTGCAGGAAAACGACTTGGTACTGGTGCAGCAAATCCAACAGGTGTTTGGCCCCCAAGCCTACGACGCGACGGGGCGCTTGAATCGTACTTTTTTAGCGAACGAAATTTTCTCTTCCGACGCGAAGCGGAAAATTATTAATGACGTGGTACACCCGCGGGTAGCCGAAGACTATCAGCACTGGGTCCAACAACGCGGGCATCTTCCTTATACCCTAAAGGAGGCTGCCTTACTTTTTGAAACCAACGCACACCAAAAACTTACGCTTATCATCAATGTAAATGCGCCCGAAGCGATCAGAATTGGCCGGGTACTAAAACGCGATCCGCAGCGGTCGCCGCAACAGGTTAAACAAATTATCGCCCAGCAATTGGATGACACCGAACGCAGTCGACGCGCTGACTACTCCATCGACAACAGCGGAGAAAACTTGGTGCTACCGCAGGTGCTCACCCTTCATCATCATTTAGTTAATTATCAAGTCGCTCAATAGAACTACAAATGAATTTAAACAAGTACAGAAACGAAGTCTGGAAACAGATCGACTTCGAGACGGACCTGCCGCACGCCAGCTACGAAGTTTCTAGCGTGGGAAGAGTAAAGAGCTACGCCGTCGACAAAGCAAACGGCAAAATCATGAAGGGCTCCAACGTGAATGGGTACCTATCCGTGATGGTTCGATTCGACAAAAAAGTGTCGCAAACCTACTACGTGCATCGCTTGGTCGCCCAGATGTTTTTGCCCAGCCCCACCGCCGACCAGCGGTTTGTGGTGCACCTCGACTACGACAAGCAGAACAATCACCGCTTCAACCTACAGTGGATGAGCGATGAAGAATCGCGGTGCCACAATAACCGAAATCCGGCGATTTTGCGAAGCCGAAGCACCGGTTACAAGCTCACCGAGTCGGACGTGCGCGTGATCAAGCGGCTGCTGAAGAGCAACAAGACCCGGCTGAGTATCATTGCCAAGCGCTTCAACATCACCCACACCCAGCTCAACCGCATTCGGTCGGGCGAGAACTGGGGCAAGGTTTCTATTTAGGAGGTTCTCACGCTACTACAGCAAGTCGAGGGGAAGAGAAATCTGATCGATGTAGAACTTAACGCGGCTGTGGTTGGTCTTGAGCAGTTCTGTTTTTTCGATCTTATCAAGTTTATGGTTGTAAAACACTTCTACGTAGTAGTTTTGCAGCAGGTACAGGTTGATCTTGTAGCCGTAGTAGCGAATGGCTACCACAAACGTGCCCTCTCGATACAGTGTATGAATCTGGTCGGGCAATGGCAACAAGAGAAACTCAGCAGCGGGCATAATCACTTCAAAGGATAAAAACCTAGGGTGCCTTAGGTAGGACGAAGGTACAAAAAAAGCCGCTTCTTTTGATTAAGAAGCGGCTAACTTATCAGAAGCGGGTGAAAGACGGGATTTGAACCCGCGACCCCTGGTACCACAAACCAGTGCTCTAACCAACTGAGCTACATCCACCATTTGGAAAGAAAGACAAAATTAGGTATCCGAAGGCAGTTTGCCAAAGGGTTACCACTTTTTTTATCCTTAGCACCGGCAATACTTCCCGGATGATCGCGCGCCGCGCTACCGGAGCGAGTACTCAGCCTTCACCGGAAAATGATCGGAGAAGTTTACGTCTTGGTAGGTAGTGAAGCGATGGGCCTGTAGCGTCTCGCTAAAAAATTGGTTGTCAATGCGCAGAAAAAATAGTTTTCCGTTGTAGCTGAACCCAAAGCCGCGCCCGGCCTCCTCAAAGGTGCTCAGCAGCTGGTCGCGCAGCGAAAAGTACGTGTAGCTATACGGCAGATCGTTGAGGTCGCCGCACACCACCACGGGGTAAGGGCTCGTCTGAATATGGTTTAGCAGTGCGTCTACCTGATGGGCCCGGGTGGTGAAGCCGTTCTTGAGTTTGCGCGCAATAGAAGGATATTCTCCCTGGTCGCTCAGCGCGTTTTCGTCGATGCTCATCGAGCGCAGGTGAAGATTGTAGACCCTTACCGGACCGGTCGGAGTGCGCAGGTCGGCAAAAATAGCGTACTGCAACGAATCTTCAGGAGATGCCAACTTCTCCCTGATCTATTATCGGAAAGCGACTGAAGATGGCCAGCCCAAACTGGGCACCGATACGGTTGATAAGCGAGGGGTTCACGTAACTGTGGTAGGTGCCCTGGTCGCGCAACTGCTGGGTAGCGTTGAACAATGAGTCGTCGTTGTAAAACTCTTGCAAACACTTCACGTCCGCGTTTTCTTGGGTGAGCCAAGCCACCGTCGGTTGGGGCGTATCGCGTTGCCGGTGCGCGTAGATGTTGAACACCCGCACGTTGTAGCTAAGCACCGAAAACGTGGGCGAGGTGCTTTCCGGCGGATTGCGCCAGACCATGCTAGCCGCGATATAAGGATACCCCACCAGCAGGGCCGCCAGGGGAAACACGGCTTGCCAGCGCCGCCGCACCGCGAGAAACACCAGCAGCAATAGGTTGGCAATTAGCAAGAATGGAATTGCTAGCGAGAAGAAACCCGCGAGCCAAAAGGTAGCGGGCGACACGTAGACGCTTAGGTAGGCCACGAGCGTAGCGGCCAGCAAAATAAAAGGAAAGGCTTTCGTCAAAAGTAGACCTAATTATACGACCGGAGGGTAAGGAACCACCGGCCCGTCGCCATTGTCACTACGCGAACAACGCAAATTTTAACAGAAAGAAAAACTCACTTATCAATATTTGCGCACCTACTGACCGTCATGCAGCACAATTACCGCAGAAACCGAAGCCGGTGGCCCATCTGTGGCTCGAGCAACGATCCGTTTTCGTAGACTAACTGTCCCGACACCCAGGTGTGCGTGACCCGCGATTGGAACGTTTGCCCTTCAAAAGGAGACCAGCCGCACTGGGCGCGCACGTTCTCGCGGCTGACCGTCCAGGGAGCGTCGGGGTTCACCAGCACCAGGTCGGCGTAGTAGCCCTCGCGCACGAAACCCCGCCGGTCTATCTGAAACAAGATCGCCGGATTGTGACAAGCCTTTTGCACAATGATTTCCAGCGAAAAAACTCCGCGGTGAAACAGCTCAAACAGGGCCACCAACTGATGCTGCACCAACGGCCCCCCGGAGGGTGCTTTGAAGTACGTACTTTGCTTTTCGTCCAGCGTATGCGGAGCGTGGTCGGTGGCCAGCACGTCGATGGGTCCGTCGATGACGGCCCGCCGTAGTGCTTGGCGATCCTGGGCGGTCTTCACCGCGGGGTTCCACTTGATGAGCGTTCCTTTGGCTTGGTAATCCTGATCGGTGAACCACAGGTGGTGCAGGCAGGCTTCGGCAGTGATGCGCTTGTCGGGCAAGGGTGTCTGCGCATCGAACAGGGATAGTTCGCGCGCGGTGGAGATGTGCAGCACGTGCAGGCGGGTGCCATACTCTTTAGCCAGCGAAACCGCCAGGGACGAAGAGCGGTAGCAGGCTTCGGCACTGCGGATCACCGGATGTAATTCGATAGGCACGTCTTCGCCGTACTGCTCCCGATAGTGTTGCATATTGTGACGGATGGTTGCCTCGTCTTCGCAGTGCGTGGCCACCAGCAGTTCGGCCTTAGAAAACACGTTGCGTAGCGTCTGCTCATTGTCCACCAGCATGTTGCCCGGTGGAGGAACCCATAAATATCTTGAGTCCGCACACGGTGCGCGGATCGGTGTGCAGCACTTCGTCCAGGTTGTCGTTGGAGACGCCCATGTAGAACGAGTAGTTGGCCAGCGAGTGGCGGGCGGCAATGGCGTATTTATCGGCTAGTAATTCTTGGGTCAGGACGTTGGGCACCGTGTTGGGCATCTCCATGAACGAGGTGATGCCTCCGGCCACCGCGGCCCGAGATTCGCTATGGATGGTTGCTTTGTGGGTGAGTCCGGGTTCGCGGAAGTGCACCTGATCGTCGATGAGGCCGGGTAGTAGGTAACTGCCCTGGGCATCAACGGTATGGTCGGTAGTTACGCCCGACAGGTCGCCGTCTAATCGAGTGATAAAAGCGTCCTCGATGAGTAGGTCGGTGGACTGCACGGCGTTTTCGTTCACCAGGCGGGCGTTGAGTATTTTGGTGGTCGGCATGGGTATATATTGAGGAGTACATTGCCGAACGCGTTGCAAACGCGCCCGATAGACAAAAAAGGTTACTGGTTCTGTTCCACGGCGGGCTGGTCGCTGGTCGCTGGTCGCTCTCGTTTAGTAGCCAGCATCTAGTATCTTGCCATGCAGAAGATTATCCGCGCGGAGGCCGCCAGTATCTAGCCACTCAGCAAGTCATCCGCCACCGGATGCTGGCTGATGAAGGCGACGGCCAGATCGTTAAAGATTTGGGGTTCTTCAACGTTTACTACGTGGCCACAATTGTCTACGACGCGTAATGAGGCGTGCTGGTGCAATTCTACCGTCTGCCGCACCGGGGGCAGAAACATGTAGTCGTGTTCGCCCATCACGTAGAGAGTAGGCACCGGAATTTCTTTTTCCTTAAAGTACTTCAGCAGGGGATTGACTTCGTAGGTGAGGTGATACCACCGCAGAAACTCTTGCTTATACAGTCGGCGGGCTTCGCGTACGAACAAGTTCCGAGAGAAGGCATCGCGCTTGCTGGGCATGATCACCCAGGCAAAAAACTTATACAACCACATGTAGGGGACAAACCGCTTCATGCAGTGGCCGAAGAACACCAGGAAGCGCGACCGTACGTTTAGCCGGGTAATCGCGCCGCAGAGCACCATTGATTTCAGGCGCTCGGGAGCCAACTCGCCGATGCTGCGAATGATGATCGACCCCATGGATACGCCCACAAAGTGGGCCTGAGGGATTTTGAGATGATCAACCACCTCCAGGATGTCGGCCGCCACGTCGCGGAAAGAAAAATCACTTTCGACGTACTCTTTTAACAGCTCACGCGAGCGTCCGTGCCCCCGCAGGTCCACCAGCAGCACGTTGAAATGCTTCTTGAAGTCCTTAATTTGCCGGTACCACACCGAGGAGCTTCCGCCCGCGCCGTGAACAAACACCACCCAGTCTTTACTTTCTTCTAGTACGTATTCTTTATAGTAGAGCATCTATTCATCAGACAGTGGCTTAATAACAACCATCAGCAAAATGTGTTCTGGCAGGCTGTCGGTCGAGCAAAGTACGCATTTATTGAGCAATCGTAAAAAAACGGAGACAGTCAGCTCGAACAATCGACCGATTATAGTAAGTCGACCAAGCGGTAGTAGTCGAACATGGTTTTGCGAAATGCTTCGCGGTCGTCGTAGCGATCAAGTAATCTT
Source organism: uncultured Cytophagales bacterium (assembly GCA_963833215.1). Taxonomy (GTDB): domain Bacteria; phylum Bacteroidota; class Bacteroidia; order Cytophagales; family Cyclobacteriaceae; genus Tunicatimonas. The sequence goes on from CAWHXE010000018.1 coordinate 37,602, forward strand.
TCTTGCTCCCCGCGGGGGTTGGTTACGTAGAGTTGGTGCCCTTGCTGAATGCTTCGGTACAGTTGGCTGGCGAACGCGAACTGCGCTTCCTTGTTTCCCTGCGCCCAGCGGTAAGTGCCCTCCTGCTGGCTTTCCGGGCTTTTCCAGGTGACCCGAATAGAATCTAATTTTTCCAGGTAGGCATTGGGCTCCACCAGCAGATAGGCTTCGTCGTAGCGCCAGTTGCTGGCGATGGCCAGATTGATCACCGGGTAGTCCTCGGCCTCGCTACGATCGCCCAGACGGAAAATATTTAGTTTGGCGGCCGCCATTTCTTCCTGATCATAATAGATCTGCCGAACGTTCTTGAAAAACAGCTCCGAAGGATCGGAGGTGGTAAATTTGGCCTTCTTATCGTCTACCTGCGTATCTTTATCAAGATTGCAGCCAGCCAGGCTACCCAACATTATAAGAAAAAGCAGTATTTTCATGGCATTCATCCAACCACCAAACCAAAGCAATGGTTTCTTTATCCTGAGTAAATGACCAGCCTATCTTTTTCCGCCCGCGGGGCCTTTCTTGTTCTATTACTGGGATCAGGTGCGTGTAATGACTTGCCCGACGTGCCGCTCGATGCCTTCGGAGGGTATTCGGCCATTCAGCGGGAAGCCACCGGCTGGTTCCGGATAGAACCGGTCAACGACCGCTGGCTGTTTATCACTCCGGCGGGGCACGGCTATCTGGCGCTGGGCGCCAACCATACCGGTCGCTACCTCAAAGAAGCACATCAATCAAGTTCCTTGTACGAACGCGTGGCGGGCGATTCGCTGCGGGCGCAGGAGGCGATGTACCAGGCGTATCGTGCGGCGGGCCTCAACGCCGGAGAGGCCTATTTGCCGCTCAACCCGTACCTCAAAAAACGCTTACCCTACATCGCGCACTTCGACTACCCCGACAGTAAACACGCCTTTGATGTCTTTGATGACTCGGTGCAAACCGCCTTTCGGCAGTCGCTGATCCCCGCCTGCCGCCGCATTGCCAACGATTCGCTGGTGCTGGGAGTGGCCTTCGTTGATTTGCCCATCTGGGACTCCCGCCGGGTCGACTTTTTTCGTTCGCTGCCCGCTGCTGCTCCCGGAAAGGTCGAGTACGCTCGTTTTCTAGAGGATCGTTACGCGAATAATATCCAGCGGCTCAACAAAGTCTACAGTACGCAGTTCCTGGCCTTCGACGACCTTCTGTCGGCGACCGAATGGACACTGAACGCTAACCAAGCGGCGGTGCAAGCGGATGACGAACTGTTTATGGGCCGCATTGCCGCCGTGCTGTATCCGCTGCTGAAGGGCATCGTGCGCGAGGGGGCTCCGCACCATCTGTTTATGGGCGAACGCTACGTGCTGCGCATGGTGCCCGAACCGGTGCTGCGCGTGATCGGGCAACACGTTGACGTTTTCTGCACCCAGGCCCTGATTTTGAGTCCGCAGCGGCCGCCCGAGTGGCAGGTGTTTCAACAAGCTGGTTTCGATAGTACCTTTGCTATCGTGCAAAAGCCCATGCTGGTGATCGACTGGGCCACGCCCTTCAGCCTGGATTCTACCTACGTGAACGACCGCGGCACCATCAAAGCAGAAGCTGAGGCCGCCGAAGATGTGGCGGATTGGGTCACGGCGGCGTTGCAGCAACCGTATATCGTGGGGGTGTTCAAATGCCAGTTTATTGGCATCCACGGCAACGACCGCTGGTTTCCGGAGGGACGCATGAAGCGCACGCTCTGGCAAGACGACGGCACAGCCTTTCCGGTGATGACCGACCGGGTGGCCCGAGCGCACCGTGAGGCACGGCAACGGGCCTACGCATCGGTGGTGGATGACGAGACAGCGCCCTAGTTTTTCCGGAGTACAAGCGTGCTTTGCGCGTACTCTCCGGCAACTAGTTCGGTCCGCATCGGCTCGATCCAGGTTAAGGAATAACGCTCGGTGAGTTGGTTGATCAGATCAGGCGTAAGCAAAAAACGGGTTGCAGTGTCCGAGTCAGAAGGCGCACTACCGACTGCTTCCGGGTGCTCCGGATTCTCGCCAGCGTTCGTACGGATGAACAGGCTGCCGGACGGTTTCAGCACGCGCAGCAATTCGTCGGTCATTCGGAAGAAGTGGGTTTCGTCGCGGGCGAAGTGCAGCACCGCCACGCAGAGCACGGCGTTGAAGCACGTTGGCGGAAAAGGGAGTTCGGTAATATCACTCTCGATGAACTTTTCCGGATCGAAGTCGGGGCTCCACGAGCGGCCCAGCAGGCGCAGTATGCGCAGCGCTACCGGGTTAGTATCCACGCCCCACAGATCAAAGTTGTTTTGAATGAAGTAGGACAGGTTACGCCCTTCGCCGCAGCCCGCGTCGAGCACCCGCATACTAGGTTCGTAGCGGCCCTTCAAGATTTGATCCAGCAGGTGAAGGTCGGGGTTGCCGAGGAGTTTATTAAGTTCAGGATAAACCAAGCGCTTAGGCTTTGAAAAAACCGTCTTCTAATCGTTTGGTGCGATCCTCTAGTTTATCGTGTTTCGTCTGCAGGTAGCTGAACATCTTGTTAAAATCAGTTCTCAGACCGTCTATTTTACCATTCAGGCTTTCCACCTTACCATTCAGGTTTTCTACCTTGCCATTCAGGCTTTCCACCTTGCCATTCAGGTTTTGTATTTGATGTACCACCTGCTCAAGAATAAGATTCTGTTTTTCGTCGCTTTTAACCAAAAGGGTGAGCAACTCACTGTGCTGATCCTGTTTTTTTAAGGACTCAGCCAACAACTCAACAATTCTGTCTTCATTCTTCATTTTCTAAACTTTTTCGTTTTAGATTACCAGCCAATATACAAATTATCCGTCAGTTCCAGATCCCTAAAAACGCTGAAAAACTTCTCTCTAATGACTCCCCCCTTCCACCTTGCTTTTCCCGTATCCAGCCTGATTGATACGCGTGAATTTTACGAAACGCTGCTGGGCTGCCCGGTAGGTCGAACCTCCGAGCGCTGGATCGACTTCAACTTTTACGGTCACCAGATCACCGCCCATCTGAAACCCGAAGAAGTGCATCTGGCCCAGAAAAACGAAGTGGACGGCGACCAGGTGCCGGTGCGCCACTTCGGGGCCATTCTGGAGTGGGTCGACTGGGAAACCCTGGCCGAACGCCTCAAAGCGGAAGACATCAAGTTCATCATTGAGCCCCACGTGCGTTTCAAGGGGGAGGTGGGCGAACAGGCCACTATGTTCTTCCTCGACCCCAGCGGCAACGCCCTGGAGTTCAAGTCCTTTAAGGATCAGGGACAGAGCTATGGCGCATGAAAGTTGTCACAAAATGTAGCCAGCTCACCGACTGGACTCACAAGCCTAACACTTGAGTGGTTAAAGGCAGAGGAGAAATCCTAAGTTTAATCCCCAGCACCACCTCCCGCTTGGGCAGCGTGATGCTCCACATGCCCACCAACTGACCCACCGTGTCAGGTGAGGCGGGAAATCGACGGGCTAGCGAATCGGCCAGTACCACCGGCTGGGTGTAGAGTAACGAATCGCCCGCCAAGCGCTGCACATTGTCGGCCAGGGGGTCGCCCTGCCTGGCACTGTAACGATAGGCCCCCCAGAGTTGCTCCTCGTAGGCGGTGAACCGGGCGGTGTCGCTGCGGTGGTCAATCCACACCACTCGAGCCGATACGGTATCGTAAGACTGCTGCGCCAGCAACGTAGCCAGCGACAGCGAATCATCAGTTGAAGGGCGGTTGAGCGACGAAGCAAGTAGGCGGTTCGCGAGGGTTCTCCCCTGCCGGTAGGCTTCCTCCACCAGTTGGTTGGGCATCACCCGTTTGGGTTCGCGCTGCTCCATCTCGTTGAGCACCCGCTGGTCGATCACCGAGGTGTTGCGGTCACCGCAGGCGGTGAGAACCAAACACACGAAAAGGATTCTTCGCTTCATGCGCTTGTTCTTCAGTTTACTCGGTTGGGTAGCAGGTCACCGTTGAAAAAAGCAAGCAAATTGCGCTCGGCTTCGGCGGCCATCGCGATGCGGGCCTCCACGGTTTCGGTGCCAATGTGCGGGGTGAGCACCACATTATCCAGCGCCAGCAATTCGTTGGGCACCCGGGGTTCGTCAGCGAACACGTCGAGTCCGGCACCGGCTAGGTTGCCCTCTTGCAAATGACGAATCAGTGCTTTTTGATCTACTACTCCCCCCCGGGCGGTGTTGATCAGGTAGGCCGAAGGTTTCATCTGGCTCAGCTCCGCTTCGCCCAGCAGGTGGTGGGTGCTGTCGGTGAGGGGCACGTGCAGCGAAACCACGTCGGCTTCCGCAAGAAGGTCTTCCAGCGAACGGTACTCAGCACCGACTTCGCGTTCTAGGGCTGGAAACAAAGCGTGGCGTTGGTGATACACCACCCGCATGCCCGACACCACGGCCCGCCGGGCTACGGCCTTGCCGATGCGCCCCAACCCCACTAGACCGAGGGTTTTGCCGTAGAGCGACCGACCGGTGTGGGCCTTTAGCATGCCCCACACAAAATCCTGATTGTGACGCAGTTGCCGGTCGCAGAAGGTGATATTGCGCAGCAGCGACAGCATCAGCCCGAAGGCAATTTCGGCGGTGGCTTCCGTCACGGCGGTGGGGGTGTTGGTGACCGGAATGTTTTTAGAGGCAGCGTAATCGGTATCGATATCGTCGTACCCGGCGCCGTAGTTGGCGATGATCTTCAGCCGCTCAGCCCGGTCGATGACCGACTGATTTACCGCGGTATTCACTGCCAGATAGGCATCAGCCCGGACGATGTGCTGCAAAATCTCCTCTTCGCTGAAAGCATCCGTGTCAGTTGGATGGATCAGATCAAAGTGTTCGGACAGCGAGCGGAGACTCGGCTCGGGCAGGGTATACGAAATGAGTAGCGTCGGCATAGCAAGGAGTTGTTTCTCAATAACCGCAGAACCCATTACTGGTTTAGACAAAATCCTAAAATTTCAGTCGGTTACAAAAACCGAAGGAGCATCCACTAATTTGGAGCAGATTTTGTCATCTTCTCAATATTAAGCGGGCAGACCTCAACCGCAGGTCTCCTTCTTACGTTTAATTCTTACACCTAACCTTTTTCCGCTATGACCGCTACTTCACTCCGCCCCGGGCCGTCTTTTTTTGCGATTGGCCAATCTCTTTCCTTCATTGCCGTTTTTTGTTTGCTGTCGGCTTGCGATGACGAGCCCACCTATCAGGTGGCTGAAACCAGCTATCAGCACGACATCTCGCTCAACCAGGCATTTATCAGCACCGCCGACGTGCGCCGCAGCATCACCCTGGTGGGCGACCGCCACTACGGTGACGGCGAGGGCAAGACCAGCCTTCGCTTCGATATCGTAGACGACCCCGCCAAGGCCAACGTGCTGTTCACCTGCCTGACGCTTAGTTTTTACGAAGACTTAGCGCGCGAAATCGATGCGGCCCAGCGCGCTGCCGGAACCGGTGGATCTACCTTTCGCCTGCCGGTGGCCGACAATGGCGGCTATTTGCGCATCGAGTCGCTGCCCAGCGGACCTAACCTCAACGAACTGATGAACGTGCGGGGCACCGAAGACCGCCCCTTCCGCCGCGTGCATATGGGGTTTTGGGGACAGTATGATGCTCCTGAGAACCTGCTGCGGGCGCGTCATTCGGAGGTGGTTTTTGAGGCCGCCAATGGTGGAGAAACCGTACAAGATGCGCTCAACAGTGCTTATAATTTGCTGGATATGTTTGCTGCTAATTCTGACACCCTGTACGCTTACCTGTATCCGCAGGAGAGCAGCGTAGAAACCGATCCTAAGACGACGGTTGTTATTTACGATTAGCGTCACCAAGCTATCAGCCGCTGCCGTTGCTAGCACAACACAATCTAAAAGACCAATCAATTTACTGCGACCATTCGGTTGGTTCCCGGTCCCAGCGATGTTTTTTGAGTTCGCTCAGTAGCGAATCGGACAAGGGAGTGCTTTCGCTGCACGCTAGGTTGGCGCGCACGTGGGCGGCTTTGCGCATACCCGGAATCACCGTGCTCACCGCCGGGTGGTGCAGGATAAACTTTAGTGCCACCTCGGGCAGCGACAGGCCGTCGGGCAGCGCGGCTTGCACCGCTTCGGCGTGCTCTACACTGGACTTTAGGTTCTCGGGCACAAAGTAGGTAGCCCGCCAATCGTCTTTCGGGAAGGTGGTATCTTTGGTGATGTTTCCGGTGAGCGTCCCTTCGTCGAAGGGCACCCGGGCAATCACTCCAATGCCTAGCTCCTCACACAGGGGAAAGAGTTTATCTTCCGGAGCCTGATCGAAGACATTATAGATCACCTGCACCCCGTCAATGAGTCCGGTCTTTAGGGTGTTCAGGCTGTTGTTGGGTTCCCAACGGTTGATGCTGATGCCCAGCGCCTGCACTTTTCCGGAGGTTTTGAGCTCCTCAGCGGCACGCTTCCACTCCTCGCGCTCGGCCCAGTGATCTTCCCACACGTGGAATTGCAGCAGATCGATGGTCTCTACCCCTAAATTAGCTAAGCTCTTTTCGGCGTACTCGATAATATAGTCGTACGGAAACACTTCATCCAGCGAAAAACTGCGCTGCGAGGGCCAGATGCGGTTCTTGGGCGGCACTTTGGTGGCGACGTACAGCTTTTGGTCAGGGTGCCGCTGCAGTAGCCCTCCCAGTATCCTTTCGCTCTTGCCTTCGCCGTAGCCCCAGGCGGTGTCGAAGAAGTTACAGCCGAGCTCCACCGCCAGGTCGAGCGAGTTCTCACTCTGTTGATCGTCTGAGCCGGTCCAGCCCGCCATGCCCCACATGCCGTAGCCTACTTCGCTCACTGACCAGGGGGTTTCACCAAATTTACGATACTTCATGGGATATGATATTGAAATGGGTGTTTTGTAGTAGGATAATCAGCCTGAGCCAAAAGTGTTCAACTGATCTAGATGCTGGATGTGGGCTGCTAGCGGATAGTGATTAATGATCGCGCGACAACCGCCAGTGACCAGTCGCTAAGAAGCAAGGAAAGAGCGAGGTTTTTGCTTCAGGTAAGATTTCCGATCATTTAGAACCGCTTTATTTGGTACTATCCGACCGTTCTATTATACGTTATCAATAACCCTCTTGCGCCGTTGCGTAAAATTGGTCAGATTTGAGTTACTTACTGAGCTTTTGATCAAACTAATGAACTAAAGTACATCGTATTTTGATAGTACACCGAAGCTAATTTTATACCACGACCCGGCAAACAATGTCCGAACGCATCCATCACAAGTTTCTTTTACGACTAAAACGTCTCTTCACTCCGCGCACCCTGGTTACCAGTTTGTTCTTCGCCCTCATCTACGGCGGAGTGCCCTTTTCGGTATCCGATGCCGAAAATTTGGCTTTCGACGATACCAACCTTTCCCGTATCCTCAGCAGTGTCTCCAATATCACCAACGAGGCTTCCAACACCGAAGAGCTAAGCGGTCTGGACCAGGCACTGCAACGGTTTATTCAGAAGCAGGGCGTGGTGGGTGCCTCAGTGGGCATTGTAAAGGACGGACAATTGGTGTACGCCAAAGGATTTGGCCATGCCGACCTGGACGCTCAGCAGACAGTGGACCCGCACCATTTGTTTCGCATCGGTAGCCTGTCGAAGCTGATCACCACCGTGGCCATTATGAAGCTGCGAGAAGAAGGAAAACTTTCGCTCGATGATGCGGTATTTGGCGAACAAGGCATTCTGAATACTCCTCAGTACCAAAATATCAAAGACCCGCGCCGGGCGGAGCGAATCACCGTTGAGCATCTGCTGTCGCACACCGCGGGGTGGAGCAAACGCACCTACGGCGACCCGATGTTTATTCCGCTTAAGATTGCCGAAGAGATGCAGGTGCCGGCTCCGGCCAACCTCGACGACATCATTTCTTTCGTGTTGTCGAAGCGCATCCCCTACGCCCCCGGTACGCGCTACGACTACTCTAACTTCGGGTTTTGCCTGCTGGGTAAGGTGATTGAAGCCGCCTCGGGCGAGACCTACGAGCGTTACGTGCAGAACCACCTGCTGGCCCCGCTAGGCATTTACGAAATGCGTTTGGCGAAAAACCGCCCCGAGGACCGTTTTGAAAACGAGGTAAGTTACTATGATCTGTCGCCCAACAATATTCGCCCGTTCGATCTACGGAACCGGCGAGGTGGTGCCTACCACCTACAGCTTCAATGTGGAAGCGCTGAGCGCGGCCGGAGGTTGGGTGGCCACTCCCACCGACCTGCTGCGCTTTCTCGTGGCGGTGGATGGCATGAGCAGCGTGCCCGACATTTTGTCCAACGAATCGCTGCTGGCAATGATTGAACCAGCGGGCGGCCGACCCTACGGCTGGCGCGGAGCCAGTGTGGGCGGCACCTGGTGGCGCACCGGAACCCTGGCGGGCACTTCGGCCCTGATGAAACGCTTCGACAATGGCATTTCGTGGGTGGTGCTCACCAACACCAGCAACCGCCGCAGCGACTACTTCAACGGGCGCTTTAGCTACGTGCTTCAGAACGAGCTGACCCAACTTAATAAGTGGCCCAACCATGATCTCTTCTCCGTAGCGTATTACTAACCGTGTTTCAGGGCGTATTGACATGGCATAGAACCGGGATTCAAAACGAGACAGCGAAATCCTGTTGCTAAAATTGTAATTCAGACGCCATTTTATCAGCTTTTATTGGCTATATTGAGCGATATAACCTAACCGCGCTCTTATGGAACCTGTTGTTGCCGTCTTCGATCTAGGCAAAACCAATAAAAAACTATTGCTGCTAAACCGAGACTACGAAGTGGTCTGGGAAACCAGTGAGCACTTTGTAGAAATCAAAGACGACGATGGCGATTCGTGCGAAGACCTAAAAGCAGTCACCCAGTGGTTCAAAAAGTCGTTCAAAGAGGTTAAGCGGGACAAAGCCTACAGCATCCGAGCGGTGAACGTTTCGGCCTACGGAGCCACCGTGGTCAATCTTAACCAACGCGGTCGCCCCACCACTCCGCTCTACAATTATCTGAAACACTACCCCGAACCGTTGGCGGAGCAGTTTTACGCGGCCTACGGCGGTCAGGAAGCCTTCAGCATCCAAACTTCGTCACCGGCGATGGGTATGCTCAACACCGGATTGCAACTCTACTGGCTCAAGCACCACCGGCCGCAGGCCCTAGAACAAACCAGCCGTACCCTGCACCTGCCGCAGTACTTTGCCTACCTTTTGCACGGCAAAATGTACAGCGAGATGACCAGTCTAGGGTGCCACACGGGCTTGTGGGATTTTGAGCGAAACCGAAGTCACGATTGGGTGTACGAAGAAAAGCTGACTTCCTTGCTTCCGCCGGTGGTGCCCACTGCTTCGTACGAAGAAATCACCAACAAGAACCGCAAAATATTTTGCGGAGTGGGGATTCACGACAGTTCGGCGGCCCTGGTTCCCTACCTGATGGGCTACGAAGAATCTTTTATGCTGCTGTCAACGGGCACCTGGAGCATTACGCTCAATCCGTTTAACGACAGTGAGCTTACCGCGGCTGAGTTGCGCCAGGACTGCCTGCAGTACATGAGCTACCGGGGCACGCCGGTGCGGGCGGCCCGTCTGCTGCTGGGCCGCGAGCACGACCATCAGGAAGCCCGAATTGCGACTCATTTCGACAAGTCGGCGGACTATCACCGTAATATTCAACCCAATTCAGACCTCATTAACACGCTACTTGGGACAGCGACGTCCCTTCCCCAGTATTATCCGCAGACCATGCTCCATACGGGTCCGTTGCCTGATTTCACCGGTCCCGAAGTAGATCTTTCGCGCTTTAGCAGCTACGAGGAGGCGTATCATCAGCTGCTGATTCATTTGGTAAAGTGGCAGGTGATGTCACTGCGCTTGGCGCAAGGAACCACAACCGTTCGTCAGGTATTTGTATCGGGAGGGTTTTGCCGCAATCCGCTGTTTTTAAAACTGCTGGCGAGCTTCCTTCCCGAAGTGCGCGTCTGTACCGCCCAGTTGGAAGAGGCCTCGGCCCTGGGAGCGGCGCTGGTGCTGCACCGGCACTGGAACCGTGATCGTTCTGCTGATCATTTGGTCAACGCTGAGCGAGTACTTCCGTTGCCCCTAGCGGCGGTTCCGCAGCTTCAGGATTCGGAATAGTGCCTCCGGTATCCCACTCATTCATTTCTCAAGCTGTCTACCGGGTTGGCCAACGCTGCTTTGATCGTCTGGAAGCTGACGGTGAATAGCGTAATTAGCAGCACCAGCACAACCGGCAGCGCCAAAAGCCACCAACTAATTGTGATATGAAAGGCATAGTCGGCCAGCCACCGCTGCAGGGCCCAGTAAGCAACCGGCAAAGCCAGAAAACTGGCCACCAGCACCAATTGAATAAAATCTTTCGAGAGCAACATAACTATGCTGGATACCGAAGCACCGAGCACTTTGCGGACACCAATTTCTTTGGTGCGTTGCGCGATGCTATAAGAAGAAAGGCTAAACAATCCCAGGCAGGCAATAAAGATGGCGAGTCCGGAAAAAAGCCCGAAAAGCACCCCAAATCGCTGGTCTTCCCGGTATTGTGCATCAAAATAGGCACTTATGAAATAGTACTCAAAAGGGTCGTAAGGATAGACCTGCTTATAAGCGGTGCTAATGTTCGCAATGCTAGCATCCAGACGGTTAGCACTTACCTTGATGCTGTAGTAGGAGTCCAGTTTGTAGGTTGGGTCGTTCTCTCCAAAGATGAGCGGACGAATCTTATGGTGAAGGCTGTGATGGTGATAACTCTTGATCACTCCCCGGATTTTGCGTTCCCTATTCCGGGCATCCTTAAATACTTGTCCCACCGCCGCCGCCGGTTCTGGGTATCCTAGAATTTCAGCAGCCCGTTCGTTGATGACAAATCCGTTTTCCGTATCAAAGCGGCCTGCCAACAGTTCCAAATTGTAGACGTCAGCGTAGTCGCTGTCGGTAACCAGCACGTCGATCTGGCTATTTTGGTAAGCCTCGCCCAGTGCTATCGGGTAGATACTGCTTTTCTCGCCGGGAATTGACCAGGAGAGAGATGAGGCCTCAATGTCGGCATCTTGCGATAGCGCTACCTTGAACGCATCCTCGGGGGCGTGCTCAGTTTTTCGCTGGTCGTGTTCAATCCAGGTTTCAGTGCGATTGACCGGTCCTTTCACCACCATCACTCCTTGCCGATCGAATCCCGGATCGCTGGACCGCATATGCTGCAATTGCCGGACAACCGCGAAGGTGAAAATGATGAGGATGATAGATACACAGAACTGAAACACAACCATTCCCTGGCGCAACCCTCTTCCGTGCGCAGCATGCGTCAGCTTGCCACCGAGGGTTTTCATAGGGCGAAAACTAGATAGCACGAAAGCCGGATAAAAGCCGGAAATAAGCGTACTCATCGGAAACAACAGAAGCACCCACCAGAAATCTCCGACACGGCTATCCACTGCTTTTCCGAGCAGTTGGGTGAAAAAAGGCATGGTTGCCTGAACAAGAATGATGGCTAGGACAAAGGCAGCGGCGTTTAATAGCAGCGACTCGAGCAGAAACTGCTTAATGAGTTGCGGACGTAGTGCTCCCATCACTTTTCGTAGCCCCACTTCCTTGCTCCGGACAATTGCCTGGGCGGTTGTTAGGTTGATGTAATTCAGCAGGGCAATAAGCAGGATCAACCCGGCAATAAGCGAAAGGAAAGACACGTAATTGGCGTTGCCATTCACTTTCAGTTCGTCTTGCAAATGAGAGTACAGATAAATATTCCGCAGAGGCTGCATGCTGAAATCTGTTTCTGCTTTAAACCTCTCCGGAGCGCGTTCGGCGACGAGGCTGCTAACCTTTTGCTGGAACGCATGGACATCGGTAGCCGGGTGCATTTGTACGTAGGTGTACACCCCGTTGCCGTCCCACGAGCTAATTACCTCCTTGCCCCAGCCGGTGGACAGCGTGGCAAAAGACACCAGAAAATCGTACTGAAGATGAGAATTGACCGGAGCGTCGCCAATGATTCCGGTGACCACCAGTTGGAAGCGGTCAAATTCATTAAGGTATTCTAATGTCTGACCGATAGTGCGGTCATTTTCTGCCCAGTGGTTGCCGAAAAGTTTACGGGCCGCACTTTCGGACAATACCACTCGATGCGTCCCGGCCAGCGCCCGCTCTTGATCTCCTCTGATCCAGGGGAAAGAAAACATCTCCAGAAACTCCGGATCAGTATAGAACCCCCAACGAAAAGTTTGCTTCATCAGCTCACCCGGCTGACCCTGCCAACTGAGGGTACTGCTGGCGGCCTGTCCGCTCCACGGCAGCATAAGTCGGGTGGATTTAATCACTTCGGGAAAATCCTTTTGCAGTTCCGGGCCTAGCGGTGAGGGCACCAGGAGGCTTTCGTCGCTGGTTTGATCGTACGCAGCGCTTACCCGGTAGATAGTATCGGCATTCTTATGGAAATCATCGTAACTCAACTCAAAACTAACGTACTGCACAATGAGCAAACAAGCCGCCATACCGATGGCGAGTCCGAAGATGTTGATGAAGCTGAACGCCTTGTTCTTCTGTAGATTACGGACGGCGATGATGAAGTAATTGCGAAGCATAGCACTATGATTGGTTGCGTAGCAAAATTTATTCTTTCTTCTTACGAATGGCAAACGGCCGCAGAAAGGTGATCACGTTGAGCGCGTACAACCACCGGGCTTTTTTCAATCCGCGTTCTTCCACCCACCGCTGATGCATTTCGTACAAATCACCTTCAATTTCCGGAAGCAAATCCGGGTCACAAAATCGTCGGAGAAACTGGGTAGTCAAGTAAGGTGGTTGTTCTTTCTTCATGATTCCTCAATCCGATATACCATATGTTTCCTCCACCCTAGTGCCCCTGCTACTAGTCAACTTTTTCTATCCTGACCATCCTGCTTCCTTTGTTTCATCCTGCCTATCCTGATACACCCTTCCATGCTACCCGCGGAATCAAGTCCCACAGTCGGTTGCGCACGGTGCGGCTTTCTTCCAGGGCCTGTTTCCCGTAGGCGGTGATCTGAAACAGGCGTTTGGGACGCCCCCCCCGGGCTTCGGTATCACCTCCCCGACGCGATGACAGAAAGCCCTTGTCTTCCAGCCGGTTCAGGGCGGCATGCACCGTGCTGAGCGTCACGCGCCGTCCGGTTTGCTCCTCTATGGCATCCTTGATGCTCACTCCGTAGGCATCGTCGTATAAGACGCCCACCGCCAGCAGTACCAGCTCCTGGAATTCGCCCAAATTTGTTCCTTTCATGGGTTGTTTCGTAAATGACGATTTAAGAAGTACAAGGAGAATGCCAAATCAGAAAAGTGCTTCTACGTGCTATTTAAGGCCTCAAAGAAATGCTTAACTGTTCGGAAACGAACAGATGGTGTCCGATATCGGTCGATACTAGAGTAACAATTAGCTGTAAAAAAATTGGAACAGTCAAGAAGTTAGGGCGCAGAATGCTTATCGCAATAAGCAAAATTTGCTTAGCTTTGCTAATATAGACAAGCAAAATGGATGAACTTCTGGAAAAATCGCAACGCTTGTTGGTCGGCGTGGAAAGCGGTTATCAACGCAGTACCCTCCGACCTATCAACTGGCAATGGCAACTTAACGGTATCATCGGTGCCCGAGGGACTGGCAAAACAACGTTGCTTCTACAGCAGCTCCGTAAGCTGCAACAAGCTGGCAACAAAGTGCTGTATGCTACGCTAGACGATTTATATTTTACAGACAACCGACTTTATACGCTAGCCATCGATTTTTACAAGCAGGGTGGAAATTACCTTTTTTTGGATGAGATTCACAAGTACCCTTCCTGGTCGCGTGAGCTAAAAAACTTGTACGATACTGTCCCGGAGCTGAAGATCACGTTTTCGGGCTCATCCATCACCGAAATTACTCGGCAAGATGTAGACCTAAGCCGCCGGGCCTTGTTCTACGAATTGCCCGGACTTTCGTTCCGAGAGTATCTGTTGCTAGCGAAGGACTTATCTCTTGCTTCCGTTTCTCTACCGGAGTTGCTTCGTAACCACATGGCAATAGCCGCTGATCTCACGCAGTTGTTCCGACCCATTGAGCAATTTAAGGCTTACTTACAGCACGGTTACTATCCTTACTTTATGGAGGAGGAGCGGGACTACCAACTCACGCTGGAGCAAACTCTCCAATTGGTTGTCGAAATTGACATGAAATATCAACCGGGATTTGATCCTTCCAAAAGCCGCAAACTGCTTCAGTTACTGAAAGTAATTGCCGCTAGCGCTCCGTTTAAACCCAACATTAGCAAACTGAGCGAACGGATTAACATCAACCGCAACACACTGGTGCAGTATCTCCACTACCTGGAAAAAGCCCAGCTGATACGACTGCTTCACGTCCCGGATAAAGACATCAGTGTGCTACAAAAGCCCGATAAAATATTTCTAAATAATACGAATCTACAGTATGTGCTGAATTCAACACAGGCTGATGTAGGTAGCATGCGAGAAACCTTCTTGGCGAGTCAGGTAAGTCCTAAACACGAACTGCACTTGCATCGCCAAGCTGACTTCATTATTGACCACCATTACATTATTGAGGTAGGCGGGAAAAGCAAAGCGTCCCGACAAATCACTGGTTTGCCGGACGCTTATTTAGCCGTTGACAACTTAGAGATAGGTAATGGCCATCGTATTCCGTTGTGGCTGTTCGGGATGCTTTATTAGCCTTTGGCTATCCATTTTGTCTTCAACGAACCCACCGAGTTGGCCAGCACGGCTTTGGTTGTTTGGAAGCTCACCACGCGTTTATCGGGCATTGTATCAAGCCAATGAGCTTATTGCCCCACCGCGGTAGCCTTCCGAAAGTCGCGCGACGCGCGCGATAGCATCGCGTTGGCCTCTCGATCTCCTTTGAACTTTTCTTTTTTAGGGTTCCAACGCAACGGACGGCCCAGCTCGTAGGCGATGTTGCCAATGCTGCACACCGTGGCGGTGCGGTGCCCCACCTCAGCCGGGCAGATGGGCTTCGTCCGGTCCCTGATGGCATTGAGCCAGTCGCGGTAGTGGTCCCGGCTGTGGTACAAATGAATCTCGTTCTCACCGATCTTCTGGTCAGTAAGTCGGTCAGGCACGTCCAGAAAGGATCGACTGGCCTCGATGGTGCCCTCCGAACCCACGAAGCGGATAGCGTTGCCCCGCCCGAAATCTTCGCGCGTCATCGGAATGCCACCGGCATATTCGTAGGTGAGCACCGGGTAGTCTTTTCCGTCGGGTGGCGTTACCCGCACCGGGCCGCTGCTGTCCATGCCCAGGGCCCACTGGGCGATATCAAACATGTGTGCTCCCCAGTCGGTCATTCCCCCGCCGCCGTAGTCTCCGCAGTAGCGCCACCGGGCCCAGCCGTCCCACTCGAGCGGCGGGGCAAAGTAGGAGCTGTAGCCGCGGGCGGGAGCCGGGCCGAGCCAGAGGTTCCAGTCCAGATGCGCCGGAATAGATTCCGCGGGCTGTTCACACGCATCGGGCGGGCCGCCCACACTCACCACCACTCGCTGGATATCGCCAATGTAGCCGTTGATGACCAGTTCGGCCGCCCGGTGGAAATTTTCCATCGACCGTTGCATACTGCCGGTTTGGAACACGCGCTGATGCTTTTCCGCGGCGTCTACCATGGCCCGCCCCTCGGCGATAGTGAGCGAGAGCGGCTTTTCGCAGTACACGTCCTTGCCCGCTTCGCAGGCTTTGATAGACGGGAGGGCGTGCCAGTGGTCGGGAGTAGCCACAACCACGGCATCAATGGCCGGGTCGGCCAGCAGTTCGCGATAATCGGCGTAGGTGACCAGGCCCTGGTAGGTGCTCTGATTGGTTTGGCTGGCGTAGTAGCTTGCTACGTTTTGCCGAAAGGCTTGTAATTTCTGGCTATCCACGTCGCACCCGGCCACAACTTGTGCTTCGGGAATGGCAATAAACCGCTCAAAGAGCGCTCCTCGGGCTTGTTTGCCGGTGCCAATGTAGCCCAGGGTGATACGGTCGCTGGGAGCAACAAAACCCGGTCCACCCAGCACGCGCCGGGGCACAATGGTGATGCCCGCCAGTGCGGCGAGCGAAGTACGAAGAAAGGTTCTACGTGGGTTCGGGGAAACGCGGGAAAAAGAGGTTGGAGTAGTCATATACTGTGAGGTCGGCAGGTGGCGGATGCTCACAATATACGAGGAGAAGGGAAAAATGCCTAATGGACGCTTGTTTTCCCCGACTGCTCCTGAAGCAGACTATCCAGCGAATGGTCGATGTCTTCCAGAGAATTGATAATCTGGCGTAGGTCGTTCATCTTACGGAGCTTAGAGAAACGCTCGCCGTTCTTAAGATGCTTCGTTTCTTGCGCCAGATGGTCAAAGTCAGACCGCAATTGGTCTACTACGCGTTGCACATCGTTATGCGTTTCCAACACTGAAGAATTAGTTAAAGACACTTGTTAACTGGCCAAAAGTAATACTTGGTAATTGTAATTCACGAATTTTTTCGCGCTTTTGTTTACAAATACGCTAATAAAACTGATCGTTTGCAGAATACGATGAAATATATTATGCTTTTCTAAGACAAATCATTCTTTAGTGTCTTCAAGATTTTAGTAGTTGCCACGTTAACAACAACAAAGTAATCGTTCTTATGCTCCAGGCGGCCGTTCTTAGCCAGTTGGTGGTTACCAATCGCTTAATAATTTCGGCATTATAACCTTGAGAAGCCAGTTTGCCGTGCAGCGGTGAGGAAACAAACATCGTGGTTACCCAGATGATGACTACCAGGGCGGTGGCTAAGTAGATTTCAGTATGCGGTGTCGGATGACGAACCAGAAGAAAGATCGTCGCGGCCAGTTCGCTTAGCATCAGCGGAATCACCACGTAAGATATGGTGCGCATGTGTTGCTGCTGATAGGCCAGAAAACCCTCGCTTCCTACTCCCAGAAACCCCGGATAGTGCACCACCTGGATCGTCCAGATAAGTCCGGTAAGCACCGCCGACAGGGTGAGGTTTATGAGGATCAGTTCGTTGGTAGTGAGCACTACAGTAGGCGTTTTATTATTCTGAAAGCATTGCTTCCATCATCTGGTAGGCTTGCTGCTTCAGGAGGGGGACGTCTTTGGCAGTCAGGTTGTCGATAGCAATGGGTTTTCCGAATTTAACCGTGATTTTGCCGGGCTTCACGTAGGCGGTGCCCGGACGATATAGCTTGCCCGCGTTGATGATCACCATCGGTAGCACCGGCGTCTGCGTCTCGATCGCAATCCTGAAAGCGCCGTCGTAAAAAGGGCGTAACGGCTTTTCGGTTCGGTTCATGCTCCCTTCGGGAAAAATGAAGACCGATACGCCGCGCTGGATAAGTTGCTTGAGCGCCATAATGCTGCGGTTGCGGCTATTAGCGTCCGAGCGATCTACAATCACGCACACTGTGCCGACGATCCAGCCGAGTACTGGTATTTTCAGCAATTCCTTTTTTCCCAGCGGCCGAAACTGACCGGGAATAAACAGCGGAAGGGCGGGCACATCCAGAAAAGAAGTATGGTTGCTTACGTAGATATAGGCAGCGTGGCGATCAAGGAGATTTGTATCCATCACCCGGTAGCGCACTCCGGTGAACGTACGAAAAATCGTGGCCCAGACTTTGAGTCCGAAGTAACTGACCGGCCGAGTCACTTCCCCCGCCACTGCCGGAAGCAGGATAAGCGGCAGCAACAGCAGCATGGACCCGTTAAAGACAAACAGTACCCAAGCGGAGTATAGGATGCGGATGATTCGTTTCAAGCGATAGGGTGCTCAGCGTTCGGGAGAAACAAAAAGCCGGAAACACAAACGTGTAACCGGCTTCCAATAATCAAAATATTAACAACTCTAAATCAAACAAACTCTTATCTATCCCAGCTTAAACGTGATCGGGATGATCATGCGGACCTTCACCGCTTTGCCACGTTGCTTGCCGGGTTTCCATTTGGGGGCGCTCTTCACTACGCGTACGGCTTCATCGTCACAGCCTGCTCCAATTCCTTTCACAGCTTTCACGTCAGTGAGTGTACCATCCTTGCCCACCACAAACTGGACAAATACTTTTCCCTCAATGCCCATTCGGCGAGCTTGTGAAGGATACTTCATGTTTTTACTTACGAAGGTATAGAAAGCCGATAAACCTCCTTCGGGTTCGGGCTGGTCTTCTACCACCATAAAGATTTCGTCAGAGACTTCTTCTTCGGGAGCTTCCTCAAAAACCATCTCTTCAATCTCGGTATCTTCGGTTACCTCAATGTCCAGATCAATCTCAATTTCTTCTTCGATTTCTTCCTCATCAGGAACTTCAATGATTTCGGGAGTCTGAATCTTGGGCGGCGGGGGCGGGGGCTGCTCCGTAGGCGGTATCTCCATTACATCCTCAAAGGTGTCATCCACCGAACCGAGATCAACCAGCGCACTAGCATCGTACGACTTCCACTCAAAGGCTAAAGTAATCAAAGCCAAACTGACTACTAACCCAATGGCAAGGTGCAATCCGGTTTTGCTAGTAAGGTCAGCACTAGGGGTTTTTTTAGCTTCCATATAAATCAGTTATGAATTATTGCGGTGTAACAATATAGTGCAATTAACGACTTTTTTTTCAATCCATCAAATTCTTTCGAGGAAATTTAGCGCGCCTATAACTTATAAAGTGCAAAGAATAATATAAATCCTCCAAAAACACCACTGATATTAGCCACCATATCCAGAATTTCAAACATTCTCTCGGGAGAAAGTAACTGCATTGCCTCCACCGCAACGGCGTAACTTATTGACAGTATAAACGCGTACGGCAGGGCTTTGTTGCGCAGGGCGGGGTAGGCCGACTGCTTGATAAACCCAACCACCATCAAAAAAGCGAGCCCTAAAAACAGCGAGGCGTGCACTAACTTGTCAATACTAAAAATAGAATCCGCTAGCTTGCGGCAGATTCTGCCCGGGCAACAGCACCAGCACCGCAATCAGCAACGCCCAAATAAAAGTGTACGCATTGTATCGAATGAATCCGGTACGCTGATCCACTACTGACCAATCACCGATTGGTATCCTTCGGCATCCAGCAGTTCATCCAGCTCGTTCGTATCTTTAATCGACAGTTTCACCATCCACCCCTTTTCGTACGGGTCTTCGTTCACCAGTTCGGGCGCTGCCTCGAGCTCGGAGTTCAACTCCAGTACCGTGCCGCTCACCGGCATAAACAGATCCGACACTGTTTTCACCGCCTCGATGGTGCCAAATACCTCACCCTGCGCAATCTCGTCGCCCACGGTTTCAATTTCCACGTATACAATATCACCCAGTTCGTTCTGCGCAAAGTCGGTCACTCCCACGTAAACTTCGTTGCCCTCAACGCGAACCCATTCGTGATCGTTGGTGTATTTTAAATCAGCCGGAACATTCATAATGATGCTTGTTAGGTTTAATGGGCTCAAAAGTACGTCCTTTTTATGAATTCGGAAACGGAAAACGGTCATTGTTTGGTTTGGTTGGTCGGCTGGTGTTCTGCGTAGTGCGTATTGCTTACTTCCGATGGAACCGGTTGGGCGCGCGGTAGAAGCTATCGAACGTTTTTACGCAAAATAATAGCCGCCGCGGCGCGTTAAATCAATATCCCATAGCACTAGAATCATGAAATACCCCTCTTTTTTGCTCAGCAAAATCCTCGTGGTCACCTGTTTGCTCACCGCCTGTGATCGCTCCGATGATGCCAGCGACGCCTTCACCGGAAGGCAGACCGCCTACACCATGGCGTCTGCTTCTGAGTACAATATCCAGGGCACGGCCACCTTTCGCGAAATGAGGGGCGGCGACCTGCAACTCACCGTGCAACTCGAAAACACCGTGGCGGGCGGACAGCATCCGGGGCACCTGCACTACGGCACCGTTGACGTGCCCGGCAGCGATATGGCACTGATGCTGATGCCCGTGGAGGGAGCCACCGGCACCAGCGTTACTACCTTTAACCAACTAGCCAACGGCACTCCGTTTACTTTTGACGATCTGATGGGCTTTGACGGAAGTATCAAAGTGCACCTCGACGGCGGCGTAAACAAAGACGTGGTACTGGCCGGAGCCAACATTGGACAAAACTCCGCTGCCCTAGCCGATGATATCGCGGTGTGTGCCTCGCCTTCGGATCAATAGGGGGTGGTAGCACGCAAAGGACGGTCTCAATTACTACAGCGAGTAATTTTCGCGGGCTGCTTGGGCGTACTGTTTGCCTTGCTTCCGAAAGCCAGTCACGCCCAAACTTTCCTCGAATTCGTGACTGACGTACCCGTATTGGTTGCGGAAGATAGCCTACGCAATCCCTGGGCGGGCGGGCTCAACGCCGGGCAGTATAGCACCATCGATCTCGACCTAAACGGAGAACCGGACCTGGTGGTGTTCGACCGTACTTCCGGCAAATTGAATACCTTTATCCGCCAGGACGGGCAGTACCACTACGACCCGACCTACGAGGCGCTATTTCCGGACGACTTGCGCTACTGGGTGCTGCTGGCCGACTACAATTGCGACGGGAAGCAGGATATTTTTACCCACTCCAGCAGCGGCATCCGCGTGTTTGAAAACACTTCTGATTCCCAACTGGCCTTTACCCTGGTGGCCGATCCGGTGATGACCGAAGGCGATGCGGGCACCTTTAACCTGCCGGTGAATAGTACCGATCTGCCGGGCATTGCGGACGTGGACGGCGACGGCGACCTGGACGTGCTGACGTTCGACTTTGCGGCCGGGGGCACCATCGAGTACCACCAAAACCTAAGTCAGGAAACCACCGGCACCTGCCAAGAACTACTTTTTCGGCGGGTGACGCGGGCCTGGGGCGACTTTGAAGAATGCTTTTGCGGTGCGTACGCCTTTGGCGAGCCCTGTTCGGCCGCGGGGGGGCGCACCGCCCGCACTGAACACGTGGGTGGCAAGTCAATTTTAACCTGGGACACCGACGGCGACGGCGACCAAGACCTGGCCTTTGGCGACGAAACCTGTACGAGTCTGGCGTTTTTAGCGAACGAAGGCACTTCGGATCAGGCGCTGTTTCTGGCCGCTTCCGACACCTTCCCTACGGCGGCAACCCCAGCCAACGGATTTTTCTTTCCGGCGGGCTACCGCGCCGACGTGATTTCTGATGCGTTGCCTGATTTGATTATCGCTCCCAACGTGTTCTCCAACATCCAAAACAGCATCGACTTCACCCAGTCCAGTTGGCTATACCGCAACCGGGGCACCTCCGCCCAACCGCGTTTTGAACTGGTTCAGAAAAACTTTCTGCAGCAGGAAATGATCGATGTAGGAGCCAACGCCGCTCCCGCCCTGGGCGACTACGACGGCGACGGCGACTACGACCTGTTGATCGGTGCCGAAAGCCAGGTTGGGCAGGCCCGCTTGCAACTGTACGAAAACGTGGGCACCCGCACCAATCCGGCGTTTCAACTGACTGATACCGATTACCTAGGTTTATCAGCCGAGGGTTTCACGCTGCTGAAGCCCTCCCTGGCCGATATTAACGGCGACGGGGCGGTCGATCTGCTGCTGCAGGCGGGAGGCAACGGAGTTACCGCCCGCCTCTATTACCAATTAAATCAGTCGGCCCAGGGCTGGAATTTTACGCCGGGCTTGCAGCCGTTGGGCGTGTCTCCCGTTAAATTCGACACTCCTTTCTTTTATGACCTGAACCAAGACGGGCGGGCGGACCTGCTGATCGGGCGGGTGACGGGTCGGCTGGAGTACCACCGCAACGAGGGTGGCGATCCCATCACGTTTACCCGGATCACCGACTCGCTGGCGGGCATCACCAACGATCCGTTTAAGCGCACGCTAGCGCCCTGGGTGGGCGATCTGAACGGAGATGGTCGTCCTGAACTGCTCACCACCGACGGGTCGGGCGTGCTGCGGCAGTACGAAAACTTCCTGGACGACACCCAGCCCCCAACCGTTAGCACCCAACTAATCCCACTGGGCGAAGGTGCGGCGCAGGAATCCCGGCTGGGTGCCCGCAACTGGCTGGCCGGAGCCGACCTGTACGGCACGGGGCAACCGGTGATCGCGCTGGGTAATGCGCAGGGAGGAGTGTATCTGCTCCAAAGCATCAGCGACGGAAATCCAACCCCTCCCGGCGAAAACGAGCTCACGCTAACGGTCTTCCCCAATCCGAATACCCAGGATGACGCGTTGCGCGTGCGCGTGAACCAACCCGCTCAACTGATGATCTACACCGTGCTAGGGCAGTTGGTTGACCAAGTCGCCCGGCTCAATCCGGGCCTGGTCCGCATCCTGGATAAAACCGGTTTGGCCGATGGCGTATACATCGTTAAAGCCATTGATTTGCAAGGGAATACGGCGGTGCAGCGGTTGATTGTGCAGTAGATTTATTTATTAAACCTTATTCTGATAATTGTTTATCCAGAGGTTCGTGTCGACACGAACCTTAAGGATTTATCAGAATAACCTCTATTATAATCCGAGGAAAATATTCAGCGAATCTATTACTTTGCTGAAAATCACAGCACCGCAGATTTGGCGTTGCCTTAAACCAAAATCCCATGCAAAAATCCGTTATTCTGCTCGTTGCAATTATCATCCTCAGTCATACTATCTACGGACAGTCGGAGCAGGTTAATCCTGAGAGAATACGCAAGAACGTCGTACAGGCATCCGCGGGAGCTATGGTCGTTGTAGGGGCATACGGCATAAATTACGAAAGGCTACTTGTTCAGTTTGAAGACAATTCTTTGATAGGACTCTGGGGAAAAGCGGGACTGGGTGAGTGGGCAGAATATGGTAATAACGGGGGAGGTTATCAGCGGCTTATGGTGGGCCTACTAACCGGCAAAAGCAGGGGGCATCTTGAGCTAAATCTTGGTGGCGCCAGAATGTACAACAAACGGGGATTTGAGAATTATTGGATGATTAACGATCCGCAGGTAAAGCCTATCAAATCAAACTACGTTCAGCGGAATCCGGTAGGCTCACTGGGGTATCGGTTCCAGAAGCGCGAGGGTGGCTTCCTGTTTCGTACCGGTTTGGGGTATCCCGAGGGAATATTTGTTGGACTAGGAGCTAGTTTCTAAAAGAGATAGTTTTTTAGCGATCCGCTCCTAACAATTGTAGCTCAACGTACACCGGAAGGTGGTCCGAGCCTACGTAATTACCCACCTCGCGTTCGAGTCACTCTCCAATCCTCGCTCACCAGGCAGTGGTCCAGCGTAATCATCAGGGGGTTGAACGAAAAAGCGGGCCAACTGCACTGCAACCCGAACCCGTGTCGGCTGTCGGTTAACCGAAGGTCTTGCGCAAATTCTTGAAAAATCTGGGGCAAAGGAAGTGGTATTAAGATCTCCAACCAGCAGCAGCGGATCGTCGGTTTCCTGAAAGCGCGCCGCAATCTGCCGTAATTGCTCGTTGCGCCAGCGCACTCCCTGCGGGTCGCCCGGCGACATGGGGTGCAGGGCGACCACCCGCGCCAGCTGGTCGCCAACCCGGAAGCAAAAGGTGGCACTGGGTAACTGGGCCGGGCCCCAGGGAATGATTTCTTCGTCGGATACCGGAAACTTGCTCAGTAGCCAGATACCAAAATTATCTTCCCGCACCGCATGAAGCTGATAGGGATAGTCGGTGAGTTGGTCCGACAACGCAGCAAACCAGCGGGGCGTGATCTCTTCAAGCACCAGAATATCCGGTTGGTAGCGATGAATTTGAGCTACCACCGCTTCGGTATCCCGGTTAGAAGACAGCACGTTCATCAACAGCAGACGCACGGGAGACGGGTAGGTAGTCAGCAGAGAAGCATCCGAAGGAAAGTAGAGGGGAACAATAAAGGTCAGGTTAACGATCAGCACAACAAGGGAGGCCAGCACCATTACCCAATTCTTCAGCCAGATAAAGATAAGGACTCCTGAAGGCTGCTCCCAGGGCGTACTGAAGGCGAAAGTGTGAGACGATATCGAAGAAGAAACCGTAGTCCGCTCCAAAACCCAGCAACGTGAAAAGACCAATGACGCCCAGAAAAGCAACTCCTGAAAGATATACGCTTCGCTTCACCGACTACACGTTGAATCCGGCGCGATGCCGGTCTTCATTGTTGGTGATGGTGAGGGGTTCGTTATTGGTTGCCATAAGGATCAATGGTTTCGATGGTTCCGTCCGCTCGATGGGTCAATTTGGTCATTTTGATATTTCTCAGGTGCGTTTGTCCCGACAGTTCGGTGTCGTGGTAGAACAGGTACCACTGCCCCTCGAATTCAACGATGGAATGGTGGTTGGTCCAGCCCTGTACCGGGTTGAGTACCACGCCACGGTAAGTAAACGGACCGTAGGGATTGTCGCCGGTGGCGTAGGCGATGTAGTGCGTGTCGCCGGTAGAATATGAGAAGTAGTAGGTGCCGTCGTAGCGATGCACCCAGGCGGCCTCGAAGAACCGCCGGTCGTTGTCCCCACTCCGCAACGGCTCGCCGTTTTCATCCAGAATTTGTACGTCTTTGGGTGCTTCGGCCAAGCCGAGCATATCGTCGCTTAGACGAGCCACCTTGGGCGACAGCGCAGGCGCATCATCGGCCGGATACGTATCTTCGGCCCGATAAGCGCCGGTTTGCCAACGTTGCAACTGCCCGCCCCAGATGCCGCCGAAGTACATATAATACGCACCGTCGGTATCGGCAAACACCGCCGGATCAATGCTGTAGCTGCCCTCTATAGGACGCGCTTCGGCCTGAAAGGGGCCGGTGGGCGAAGCACTGCTCGCTACCCCAATGCGAAAGACGCTATCGGCATCTTTGGCCGGAAAATACAGATAGTAGGTGCCCTCGCGGTAAGCCGCATCCGGAGCCCACATTTGCCGTTCGGCCCAGGGCACGTCTTCCACGCTGAGGGCCACGCCGTGGTCGGTTACCGGACCCTTCGCCGAAGCCATCGAGAACACGTGGTAATCCTGCATCGCGAAGTGGCTACCCAAATCGTCTTCCGGAATGCCCGCGGCTATGTCGTGCGAGGGATAAATATAAAGGGTATCGTCGAACACGTGGGCCGAGGGGTCGGCGGTGTACAGATCGGTGACCAGGGGGTCAGACAAAAACCGAAGCGAATCTTCTTCAACGGCAAGGCCAGTAGTTGCCGATTGTTCCGGTGTTTTCCCCTGGCAGGCGGAAAAGAATAGTGATATCAGCGAAATTTGCAAAAACCGATTACCAAAATACACTAATGTTTTCATGTTTTTAAGAAAAAAGGGTATAATCAAGCAAATTATTACTTTCTCACCGTAATTGTCGCTACTTTCGTCGGGTAAAATTATCACCTACCAACCACCTTTCCTAATGATGCGACGCTTACCACTACTCATCTCACTGCTGTTTCCCCTGCTGACACTGGCGCAAGCGACCTACGAAACCGTCGGCATCATCGGTACGGCCACTCCCAACGGCTGGGATGCTTCTACTCCGATGAACCAGGACCCCAACGACGAACACCGCTGGACGCTTTCCGACTTCGAACTGAGCGCGGGCGAAGCGAAGTTCCGGGCCAACAACGCCTGGGACGTTAACTGGGGTAGCGCCTCCTTCCCCAGTGGCACGGCTACCCAAGACGGTCCCAATGTTCCGATTCCCGCCGGAGTGTACAATATCACCTTCAATGACATCACCGGGGCGTATTCGTTCGTAGGAACCGGCAACGGTGGCGAAAGCAGCGTCGTTACCCTAAGCCCGGAGTTTCCGGGGCTGGACGAAGAAGTAACGATCACCTACGATGCCACCCGGGGTGTTTCGGGTTTGACCGGTGCCGAAAAGGTGTACTTCCATTCCGGAGTCATCGTGACGGACAGCAGCGGTACCGGGTGGACCCGCGTGGTCGGTAACTGGGGACAAGACGACGGCGTAGGCGAGATGACGCCGGTGCCGGGCGAGGCAGACCAGTGGCAAATCACGTTGCCGAGCATTCGGGAGTACTACGGCGTGCCCGCCGGACAGCCCGTGTTTCGGCTGGGTATGGTGTTCCGCAACGCCAACGGCACCCAAACCGGCAAGTCGGCCGACGACGGTGATATCTACGTAGCGGTAGACCCGGGCAACTACGTGCGCTGGACCGACCCCGCCGACGATCTGCGGTTCGCCCTACGCGACGAAACGCTGCTGCTCCGGGCCGAAGCTTCGGCGGAGGCTAGCTCAATGGCGTTGCTGGTTGATCAGGGAGCGGGTTACGTCTCGGTAGCGACTGTCACGGATACGACGACTATTAGCTACGATTATTCAGTGAGCCAAACCGCCAACATTCTGGTGAAGGTGGTGGCGGTGATCGAGGGCAAAACCATTGAAAATGTTCGCGAACTGCAAATCACCGTTCGCCCCAGCGCGAACGTGGCCGCGTTACCCGAGGGCGTACGTCAGGGAATCAACTACGACTCCACCGACCAAACGACCGCGACGCTGGTGCTGCTGGCTCCGCAAAAAGAGTTCGTCTACGCGGTGGGCGACTTCAACGAATGGCAGCTGGATTCGACCTACCTGATGAACCAAACGCCCGACGGCGAGTACTTCTGGCTGACGCTCAACGATCTTACTCCCGAGCAACAATACGTGTTCCAGTACTGGGTCGACGGCACCATCAAAGTGGGCGATCCCTACGCGCATCAGGTAGCCGACCCGTACAACGACAACGCCATTTCCGACGAACTGTATCCCAACCTGCCCGACTACAACCGAACCGAAGACGGCATCGCCACCGTCTTGCAAACCGGCCAGAAGACCTACGACTGGCAACATCCCGAAGTGGTGGGCGGCCGCCCCGACAACGAAGACCTGGTGATCTATGAACTGCTGGTGCGCGATTTCCTGAATTCGCACAGCTACGACGACCTGGCCGATACGCTTGGCTACCTCAAACGCTTGGGCGTGAACGCCATTGAGTTGATGCCGATCATGGAGTTTGAGGGCAACGAAAGCTGGGGCTACAATCCGTCGTACGCGCTGGCCGCCGATAAGTACTACGGCACGCAAGAAGATTTGAAAGAATTTATCGACGAAGCGCACGCCGAAGGCTTCGTGGTGCTGCTGGATATGGTGCTCAACCACCACTTCGGGCAGAGTCCGCTGGTGCGCATGTACTGGGACGAAGCAAACCAACGTCCGGCCGAAAATAGTCCGTGGTTCAACCCGGTGGCGACGCATCCCTTCAACGTGGGCTACGACTTCAACCACGAAAGCCCCTACACCCAGCGCTACGTCGACGACGTGAACCGCTATTGGCTAACCGAGTATGAGTTCGACGGCTTCCGCTTCGACTTGTCCAAGGGGTTCACGCAGAACGAAGGCAAGGACCCCAACGACGTGGGCGCGTGGAGTAACTACGACCAGTCGCGCATCGACCTGCTCACCCGCATGGCCGACCAAATCTGGAGCTTAGATTCCAGTACCTACGTTATTCTGGAGCACCTGGCGGTGAACGAAGAGGAGCGGGTGCTGTCCGACTACGGCATGATGCTGTGGGGCAACATGAACGAGGCCTACGGGCAGTCGGTGGCGGGTAACACGGCCCGCGACCTGCGCGGAGCGCTGGCCAGCGAGCGCGGCCTGGCCGACGGTAGCCTGATCGCCTACATGGAAAGCCACGATGAGGAACGCCTGATGGTCTACGCGCTGGAGGAAGGTAGATCGGCTGGCGACTACAACATCCAAGACCTGGAAACCGCGCTGGACCGCGTCAAACTGGCCTCGGCTTTCTACTACACCTTGCCCGGCCCCAAGATGCTCTGGCAGTTCGGCGAACTGGGCTACGATATTTCCATCAACTTCAACGGACGCGTCGGCAACAAGCCCATTCCCTGGGGTGATGCCTACGACCTTAACTACTACGCGGACTCGGCCCGACAGGAACTATACCAGACCACTGCGGCGATCATCAACCTAGTCAATGACTACGCGGAAGTTTTCGAAGAAGGAGAATTCTCGGCGCAGTTGAGCGGACAGATGCGGGAAATCAATCTGCGCCACGCGCGCGTGAACGTCACGATTGTTGGCAACTTCGGAGTGACTGAGCAGACGATGACCCCGCAGTTTGAGAAAACCGGCACTTGGTACGATGCCCTCAGCGGAGAGACCTACGAAGTGACGAGTTCCGAGCAGAGCGTTCAGCTGGCTCCCGGCGCGTTCCGCATCTACTTCGACCAGCCGGTAGACGAGCCAAGTGCGGAAATAATGCCTCCGACCGACCTAAAAGCCGTTTCGTCCAAACGTGGCCAGGTGGATCTGACCTGGAGCGACGCTTCAGTTGGCGAGACCGGCTACGTGGTGGAGCGCGCGTGGTATAACCTATGGTGGCCCAAGCGCTACTACGAAGTGGTGGAGCTACCCGCAAACGCTGAATCGTACACCGATACCCGCGTGATTCCTGGCTTCATCTATTACTACCGGGTGAAAGCCCTTGGTGATGCCGAAGATTCGGATTACAGCGAAGAAGTGGGCGTGCGCGTCCGGCTGTCGGATCGGTTGGAAGACCTGATTAAACGAATTTTAGCGACTATTCAGGTGTACCCAAACCCCACCAACGGAGCCGTTACCATTTCGTGGGAAACCCAATTACCAACCGAACTGCGTCTGCGTATTTTGGACATGACCGGGCAAGAGCGCCGTCGCTGGACGATCAGCAGCAGTTCGTTCACTACGGAAACCAATATGTCGGACCTACCGGAGGGGATATACTTTCTGGAGGCTTCCGCCGACGACAAACGCGTACTGCGGTCGATTGGTATTGAAGCGATAAAGGGCGGGTCTTCGACCGACTACGTGAGCAGGTCGGTCGGAGACCGTGTTTATGGCGCGCACTGGTGTAGAAAACCAGCGCGAAGAGAATTGCTATCCCCCCAGAAAGTCATCCTGCCCATCCCAAATCATCCTACCCATCCTGATCAAAAATCGAGAGGATCATACTTGCGGAAGTGGCCGTTCATGCGGATGCGTTCTTTGGTTTCTTCCATCTCGCGCAACACCGGGATGGTGCTGCGCAGGTGTTGGATAATTACCATCTGCCGCTCACTTTCCCGCTCCAATTGCAGCAGCGCGTACTTTTGATCCAGCGATAGCCCGATCTTGTGCGCCACATCGAACGACATGATATCGTTGGCCACCTCGACCCGGTCCACCATGCTGATCACCGAAAACAGCTCCTGGATGAGTTCGATCATTTCGGGACGCGAGTGGCTGTCGGCATCGTATTCATTCTCTAAGAACGTGACTTCGCCCCCCGCGTAAAGTTTGCCGGCCGTCGGATTGTCAAACGAGACCACCCGGAACGCCCGCGTGGCCTGGGTGCTGATGTCTAGGCGCCCGTCCTCGTAGCGCTCCACTACTTCTGTCACGGTCACTTCGGTGCCGTACTCAATCTGGTTTTCCACGTAGGCGGGCAAGCCGAAGGGAGCATCCTGCTCCAGGCAGTCGCCAATCAGTTCTTTATAGCGATCTTCAAAAACGTGCAGGTTCAGGGTTTCACCCGGAAAGGCGACTAAATTTAGCGGAAAAAGGGGTAGATAGGTTTCCATTACGGTGCGGTGAGCGCATTGTGGTTAAAAAAATAAACGGGGAAGCGTAAATGTACGACAACTCAGCGGGTAAAGAAAGTAGACAAAAGCCAGCGCAGTGGAGATAACGAAGCATCGTAAACGTAACCATTCACAGAAGGAATAAAACTTTTAGGCATAGTTGTTGCGAATGTTTACCTGCGCGCGGATTCGTCTGAGCGTTTGTTTAAGGTTGATAGTTGGCCCCGGTTGCTTAGTCGCTTCCGGGGTTATTTTTTGTCTCCTTTCCGGCAATTTAGCGCGCCTATTGTTTTCTTTCGCACTATGCCATAATCCAATTACGGGACATTTGTTCTAAAATAGCTTTTTCGCAAGCAGCTGCCCTAATCTTAATCGGAAAGACGCTCTCGGGCGCTCACCGCCGAAGTTGTAGTCGATAACTGATCCCTAGCTGAGCACCAAAGCCGTAGGGTTTTAGCACAAAATGATCGCTGCGAATACCCGGTCCGCTAAAGTTCCACAGGAAGCTCGGCCCGCCGTATACCACCCACCGGTCGCTTAGTTTTCGCGCTGCTACGTAGCTGAGGTGCGCGTACCAATCCGGCTCTCCGGCCAGCGACTGCGCTTGCAACTCGGCACCCAAAACGTTGCTAAACCAACGATTGCTCAATCGATACTCAACTCCCGCCAGTGCCCCAACGCGGTGGCTGGTTTCGCTTATCGTCCCCTGCTGCTCTTCGTAAACGGGAGTAGCTTCTACGGTATTTTCGTCTATTCGCACGATGTCAAACGAATCGGTCACGTTATTATGGTAATCGTACGTCCACTGGTCGCGGGTATATCGGTAGTAAACGCCAAATTTTAGGGTCAGTCGCGGGTTGAGCCGATAAAGTCCCCCGGCGCTTACCTGCATACCTAGCCGGTCCTGAGAAAAAGTGGCGCGATTGAGTGAAGTGACTTGAATTTCATCCGACCCGTCGGGGGCCACGCGCTGGTAGAGCAGCATTGGGTTGGCCGACGCCCACAGCTCCCACCGGCCGGCCGTTAGCGTTGGTTGCACGGAAGGCAACGACTCTGAAATAAGGTTGTCGGAAGGAAAGACGACAGCCATTTTTGGCAATTCTGTCACCATAGTCAGTTGGTTTGAGGCGACCGAAAAAATCGGGGTTCGCCCATCACCCTTTTTAGCAACTTGTTGTGCGCTTTCTTCAGGATTAATAGCTGATGCAGACGTAGCTAAACCGGATGATAGATGAGCAGGAGCAGTTGCCGGACTGCTTGGTGAGGAACTGCTTTCGGTTCGAAGATCAGCGTCTTCCAAAGGGTTTGCAGCGGAATTCTGACGCGGGGGCGGGGCAATATCATGATTAGGATTATCTTGTTCTCCACTTTTGGTTAGTTCGGACGGAGAGGCAGACGACCGGTTGTCTGGTGCTTCCGTCGACTGCGTCAGGCCAGGAGGTTTGTTTGATCCGGGGAGAAGTTTGGCATCGGAGGCAAGGGGGCGGTTTGTCCGTGAATCAGTTGCAGCAGGGTTGGTAGCTGCGTTTTTCTGCACAGTGGCCTCATCCGTCAGTGTCCACCAAATCGCTCCGCCGACCATCATTGCGAGCAGCAGCAACAGGGCCGCCCAACGGCGGTAGCCAACCGGAGAGGCCGCGGGCAAGTCGCCCGCCAAGCGGTCCCAGGCTCCGGCGGGCGGGTCGGATTCCAGCGACTGCAAACGCGCGCGGATGCGTTGCTCAAACTTATCTTCCGGCTGATCTTTCATAGCTGACGATTCCTAAAGGTTTCAAATTCTCACGTAGCATTTTCTTGGCCGCGTGCAATTGCGATTTGGACGTGCCCACGCTGATGTTCAGCAGTTCGGCGATCTGCGGATGGGTGTAGCCATCAATCACGTACAGGTTGAAGACGAGGCGGTAGCCTTCGGGCAGTTGGCCGATTTGCGCCAGCAATTCATCGTTGCTCAGCTTGTCCAGAATAGCCACATGCTCCTCGCTGCTTGTTTCCAGCGCTGCGCAATCGTCGTGGTGCTTCAGCTTGAGGTTAGCCCGGTACTGATTGGTCGCGGTACGGACGACCACCTGCCGAACCCAGGCCGGTAGCGTCTGCGGATCCTTGAGCGAACCGATGTGCTTATACACTTTCACCAGCGACTCGTGGAAAATGTCATCGGCTTCGGCACTTTCCCGAGCGTAGCGCGTACAAATACCCATCAGCCGCCCCTTAAACAGTTCGTACAACTGCCGTTGGGCCGTCCGATCGCCTCGCTGACACTGTTTCACCAAGCGGCGGTAGTTCATAGCATGCTATTGCAGCCCAAAAACCAACCGCCTTTTGACGATTGGTTTTTATGCGTTAGTGAGCGATGTTGTTTATTCCTCAACCTTTATGTATACGGTGGCCTGGCGACCGTCGGTGTTGTCGGATGCGGGCGGCGGCGCCCCATAACCGTAGATTAGTGACGTGTTAAATACTTCCGGGGCAGCGGGGTACCGATAAATGATGTAGTTGTTCTCAACCCAGGCTTCTCCCGTAGCGGGTTGCTGGTAGATACGAACCGAATCGTCGCCACACACCTGATCGTTCCATCGCACGTTGATACTGACCGTATCAGAGATCATACCATTGCGCTTCACCGTTACGGAATCGGGTAGTAGGTAGGGTTCACACGCCCGAAAAGTTACGCTGACATCGGCATCGAGACATTGGTTGAGGGAATCGGAGCACACCTGGTAGCGAAAATTAATCACTTGTCGATCCGGTGAATAGTAGGCAATTCTACGATCGCTCACGCTTAGGTTCGGCTCCGCGTCCGGCAACGTCAGTTGGTAG
Source organism: uncultured Cytophagales bacterium (assembly GCA_963833215.1). Taxonomy (GTDB): domain Bacteria; phylum Bacteroidota; class Bacteroidia; order Cytophagales; family Cyclobacteriaceae; genus Tunicatimonas. The sequence goes on from CAWHXE010000018.1 coordinate 69,974, forward strand.
GATGAGCCACACAGGCGATCATTCGCCAGCACATCCAGGTAGAGCGTGTCTGAGGTTATTACCGCGAGCGTATCCGGTGAAAAATTCAGACTATCGGAATTGATGTAAGACGTACAGATACTGTCGTACTTCACCGTATCAACGATCACTGTGTCCACCACAACCGTATCTGAGGGCTCTACGGTTGGATTCATCACTACCTCAATCGTATCTTTTCGGGACGACGTTCCGCTGCTCAGTGCTACCACCAGCCAGTCTTTTCCGGTCGTGAAATCAGGAAACGGCACGTAGCGCAGCGTTCCGGCGTCTAGCAGTTCGGCGGTGCCTTTGGAGGGAGCTTTCTCCAGCGCGATGCGCACGTTCTGGCTCGCTTCCAATCCCCGCAGCAAATCGATCAGCACCGTATCTCCGGTTGAGCTGTAGGTGTTGCCTATCGCATTTATGTCATCGCTGATCGCCGACAGATCACTGGCCGGAGCCACATCGTCTTCTAGCGTATCACAGGCAAAAGGAAGAAGGGCTAACCCGATCATTCCCCAGAATAGTTTCGTCTTTCTCATCATCGTAATAGTTTATTGGATAACTGGTACAATGAGAGGACAGGATGAACCGAAAAAGGGTTGGTTGAAGCGTAAAAAAACTTGAACGCGCTAGAAAATCAGCACGCCCAGCGCCGCTCCCACCCGGTACGTCACCCCATTGAAGCCGTGATCAAACGGCGCGTCATGGTCGCGCACCACGCCCGAGTCGGAATTGAGCCAGCTGTTCTTGAGCACCGGACCGGCGAACAGGTCAAAGAAGAGCGGACTGTTGTAGAAGAATCCCTTCACCCCCAGCAAACCGATCACGTCCAGCCGGTGCACGCGCTCCTGCTGGTCGGCAAAGCCAAACCGAAACAGCGACACCCCGGCCTCGGTGAAGGGCACCGGTTCGTAGGCGGTGTAGTCGAGTCCGATGCGGTGGTAGCTCAGCCCGTAGGCCAGATACAGTTTGGACGGCCGCCGGTTGATGAGCCGCACCGTGTACTTGTCCAGCACTTCCAGGCCAAAGCCGCTCACCCGCGTTTCGCCGTAATCGTCGGGCTGCTGCACCATTGTGGGCACGCCTGCGTATTCGTAGCGGCGCGTGCGGCCGGAGTACAGGTAGGGCGACAGCGTGAGGCGGTGCATCTGCTTCCCCCGCACCAACGGCATTTCCAGATCAATCCGGATGGCCTGCTGAACCAGGTACTGCGGCACCAGCGCCACCGAGAAGGTTGTGCGACGCAGGCTGTCCTGAATTTGGGCGTAGGTAGGCAGACTCAGCAACAGACTGAGCGCCCCGATCGCTAGAAGTTTTATCATGGCTTCGGCACAAAGGGGAGTTCGCTCGCCAGCCGGATGGTGTCTCCCGCGTAGCGGTACTGGTACAATCCGTCGTCGCCGATCACCATCAGGTGGTCACGGTAAGGAATCACGTCGTTGGCCTCGATGCGGAAGTGGTACTTCTGCACCAGGCTGTCCACGTTGCTGATGTCGAATACCTTCAGCCCATCGTCGCACACGAAGAGTTCGTTGCCGTCTACGCCCAGCCCCTTGGGTTGCGTCATGGGGTAGGTGCGGTGCAGAAAGGGATTGCGCAGGTCGCGGATATCGACGATGTTGAGCTGGTTGGTGAAGTTGCCGCACACGTTGTTGATGGAGCGCAGCGTGACGTAGGCGTAGCGCTCGTCGGCCACCACCGGGTCGCAGGCCACCACGTGAATGTAGTTGGAAACGAAGCGGGGCTGGGTCGGCTGCGCGATGTCGTAGATAAACATGCCCGACTGCGAACCGATGAACAGATTATCCTGGCGGGGAAAGATGGTTTCAATCTGCACTCCCACGCTCACCTGATTTACCTTGCGGGGCTGGTTCGCATCAGAAATATCGTACACGTGCAAATCATTGCGATCCACGGTGTACAAGTGGTCGCCCCGGATGGCGAAGCGGGCCAGCGAACCGCCCTGCCCGGTGGCGTTGGATTCGGATGTGAAGTCGCTGTTGCTCAGATCTTCACTACAGGCGAACAGACCTACCAGCGCCAATAGTAATAAGTAGGTATGGTTTTTCATGGTCGTCATTTTCTCCATTCTATAATAATCATGTCGTCGGCGCGGTTCTCGTAGACTTCGGGAAGTCGCCCCAGATCGGGCGGCAGCAGCACCGGGAAGGCGTCGCGCACCCGTCCGACCAGCCGCACGTTCGTCGGGTCCGATATGTCGATGCTCACCAGATCAGTAGCATTGTCGGCCAGCAGCGTGGTGCCCTTCACCGCCATGTCTACGCACCCGGGAATCCGAATAAATCCGAGGTTGACCGGGCGCGCCGGGGTTTGGTTGTCGATCACATGGATTCCCTGAAACTTCTCGCTGATGAGCAGGTAGTTGCCGTAGGCGTAAATTTTAGCGGGGTCTTGGATGTCGCGGGGCGGTTGCTGACTGATAGTCTGCTCCATGTCGCTCCGCTTGACCATGATCGGTGAATACTCGGTGAAGGCCGGTTCGGGGTCCTCGAAGCCAGGGCAACCGGTGAGCAGCAGCAGGCAGCCGCCAAAAAGAAGGAGTCTGATCATGGTAGAAAAGGGGTTAGGGTTCAATATCGTAGACCCGACAAAATCTCGAAGGGTTGGAATCGACCACCAAACTTTTTTCCGTACTTTTAGCCTCCCCTAAAATTAAGGACACTTTTTTTTGCTCACCAGGGTTGTCATTGCCGTATGCCTATCACGAAAGAACCAACCGCCGCCCCGCGCCCCGCGTCCAAGCACGCTTCCTCCGCCGCCTACGACCAGGAAGTGATTGAGATCTTCGGCGCGCGCGAGCACAACCTCAAGAACATCAACCTCACCCTGCCCCGCAACCAGCTGATCGTGATCACGGGCATCAGCGGCAGCGGGAAGTCGTCGCTGGCCTTCGACACGCTCTATGCCGAGGGGCAGCGCCGCTACATGGAAAGCTTCTCGGCCTACGCCCGCTCCTTTATGGGCAACCTGCAACGCCCCGAGGTGGATAAGATCAACGGCCTGAGCCCGGTGATTTCTATCGAGCAGAAAACCACCTCTAAGAACCCCCGCTCCACGGTGGGCACCGTCACCGAAATCTACGACTTCATGCGTCTGCTGTTCGCCCGGGCGGGTGAGGCGTATTCTTACCTTACCGGCAAGAAGATGGAGCGGCAGTCGGAAGACCAGATCATCGAGTACATTCTGGAGAACTTCGGCGACCAGAAGCTGGTGCTGCTGGCCCCGGTGGTGAAGGGACGCAAGGGCCACTACCGCGAGCTGTTTCAGCAAATCCGCAAGACGGGCTTTGCTAAAGTGCGCGTCGACGGCGAGATAATCGACCTGGTGCCCAAAATGCAGGTGGACCGCTACAAGGTGCACGACATTGAGATTGTGGTGGACCGCATCATCGTGCGGGCTGAGGATCAGTACCGCATCACCGAATCCATCAAGACCGCGCTGCAGCTCGGCAAGGGCATCATGATGCTTAGTGATGAAGCGGGCAACGTGCAGCACTTCTCGAAATACCTGATGGACCCCGAAACCGGGCTGGCCTACGACGAACCGGCTCCCAACACCTTTTCGTTTAACTCGCCCTACGGCATGTGCCCCGACTGCCACGGGCTGGGCGTGATTGAAGAGTTCGCGCGCGAAGCGATCATTCCCGATCCCAAACTGAGCATCAGCCGCGGCGGCATCCAGCCGCTGGGCGAGTACCGTGACATTTGGGTGTTCAAAAAGCTGGAGGCGGTGCTCAAGAAACACAAGGTGAAGCTCACCACTCCGATCAAGGACATCCCCGACGACAAGCTCGAGATCATCCTGCACGGCGAACCCGGCAAGGTGGCGGTGAAATCTACCAAGTACCCCGGCACCGACTACCACACCGAGTTCGAGGGCGTGGTGGGCTACCTGCAAAAGCAACTCGATACCGGCAGCGACAAGTCGCAGAAGTTCGTCAAGCAATTTCTGTCGAGCAAAACCTGCCCCACCTGCCAGGGCCTGCGCCTGAAGCAGGAGTCGTTGCACTTCAAAATTGCCGACCGCAACATTGCCGAGCTGGCCATGCTGAACATCGACGAACTGCAGGCTTGGTTTGCCGACGTGGACGAGCGCCTCACCGAGCGGCAGAAACTGATCGGCACCGAAGTGCTCAAGGAAATCCGCAAGCGCATTGGCTTTCTGGTCGACGTGGGCCTGACCTACCTGACGCTGAACCGTCCGCTGCGCACCCTGTCGGGCGGCGAGGCCCAGCGCATCCGGCTGGCTACGCAGATCGGCACCCAGTTGGTGGGCGTACTTTATATATTAGACGAACCCAGCATCGGGCTGCACCAGCGCGACAACGTGAAGCTCATCCAGGCCCTGCAAGATTTGCGTGACTTGGGCAACACCGTGATTGTGGTGGAGCACGACAAAGATATGATGGTGAACGCCGACTACATCGTGGACATCGGTCCGGGTGCCGGACGACACGGTGGCAAGGTGATCGCGGCCGACCCGCCCGAGCAGTTCCTCAAGAACGGCGGCACCACCGCCCGCTACCTGAACAGAACGCTGAAGATCGCCGTGCCCACCGAACGCCGGAAGGGCAACGGCAAGAAGATCACCCTGCGGGGCGCCACCGGCAACAACCTGAAAAAGGTGACGCTTAAGCTGCCCCTGGGCAAGATGACCTGCGTGACGGGCGTATCGGGAAGCGGCAAGTCCACGCTGATTCACCGCACGCTGTACCCGCTGTTGAGTCAGCACCTGTACCGATCGCAGACCAAGCCCGATCCCTACACTTCAATCAAGGGGGTTGAGCACCTCGATAAGGTCATTGAGGTAGACCAATCGCCCATCGGGCGCACGCCGCGCTCGAACCCGGCTACCTACACGGGAGCGTTTACCGACATCCGGGCGCTGTTCACGCAGCTGCCCGAAGCGAAAATCCGGGGCTACAAACCGGGTCGCTTCTCCTTCAATGTGAAAGGCGGGCGCTGCGAAACCTGCGAGGGCGCGGGGCTGCAGCTCATCGAGATGGACTTTTTGCCCGACGTGCACGTGCCCTGCCCCACCTGCAAAAGCCGCCGCTACAACCGCGAGACGCTCGAGATTCGCTTCAAGGGCAAGTCTATTTCCGACGTGCTCGATATGACCGTGGAGCAGGCCGTGGAGTTTTTCGAGAACCAACCCCGCATTCTGCGCCGCATCCAGACGCTGAGCGAGGTGGGGCTGGGCTATATCACGCTGGGGCAGCACGCCACCACGCTGTCGGGTGGTGAGGCGCAGCGCGTGAAGTTGGCCACCGAGCTGTCGAAGCGCGACACCGGCCAGACGCTTTATATCTTAGATGAGCCTACGACTGGATTGCACTTCCAGGACATCCAGCACCTGTTGGACGTGCTTAATAAGCTCGTCGACCGAGGCAACACCGTGCTCATCATCGAGCACAACATGGATGTGATCAAGGTGGCCGACCACGTGATCGACCTGGGCCCCGAAGGCGGGCAGGGCGGCGGTGCTATTGTTTGCGAAGGCACTCCCGAAGCGGTAGCCAAGAGTAACGCGGGCTACACCGCCCGATTCTTGCGCGAAGAGCTGGCGGCGGGATAAAACTCAGAGACGTCATCCCGGAAATTTGCGAAGCGAAGCGAAGCAGATTATCCGGGATCCCCTTAACTCAGCGACAGAAGCCACCCCCCCCAAGTTCTGGGTCCTTACCGAACCTTGGGGGCGAGGCGCGCAGCCCGTAGTACGCCGCCTAATTTAGCGACAAAACCACTCCTTTTTCCAAACAATTTTTTTCCACCCGAAGGATATCCCGGCTTGCGGTTACCGCTTTGGCCGGAATGGCGGTAGCGGGAGTGACATTTTTTTGCTAAAAAGTGGCTTTCTGGCCCCAGAAAGTACCTGCTGTAGCAGCACTTCTAATTGACTTACGCCTTCTTTTCTTACATCCTGCCACTTTTTTGGCAGATCCTTTTCGCTAGGAAATAACTAGCGAATTCTGCCCAAAGTGCTATCATTTTGGGCAGTTGTTACCCATTCTGCCACCACCAAAGCACTTTGTCAGTTTGATCTTTCTACCGGTTTCTGATCGCTTTTTGGTGAATCCTACGCGTGTACGTCAGCCCCCCCATCCCCAAAAAAAAATTTAAACAAGCCCCTTAGCTTGCAACCGCAATGAAGCACCAACCTCGGCGCTCGTTGCGCAAACGCTCAAGTTTATGTTTTCTCAAACCATTAATGTAATGCCTATGAAAAATTCCCCGCGCAGAGCGACGGGCGCCTTTGGCAGCCTCTTGTCTCTGCTCATGTTTCTGATGTTCAACCCCCCAGCACAGGCGCAAGACCAAAGCGATGTCAGCACGGATGCCAGCGGTACGATAAGTACCGACGGTGGCAGCAGTGGTGGCGGCTTTCTGTCGGAGATCACCTACGGCGGCAAAGTAGGACTCACCTCGAGTGGCTTCTACAAAGGCTTCGCCGAAGGACGACCGCACACCGGCAGCTTATCCGGTCTGGTGGTTGGCGGCTTCGCCAGCTACTCCGTACTGGACTTTCTCAACGTATCGGCCGAGTTGCTCTATATGCAACAGGGCGGCACCCGGGTAGAACTCAAGGAGTTGATCGTGAATGGATCACCAGTGGCCATTACGGGCAACGTGCGACTGCACAACGTGGAGTTTCCGGTGCTGCTGCGCGCCACCGTGCCTGATCTGGGACTTGGTTTCAAGCCGCAGTTGGTGGTGGGCCCTTCAATTGGTTACAACGTGGCGGCCATTCAGTCGCAGGACGTGACCTACTTCTTGGCTTCCCGCGACGATACTGAGTTTGGTATTGAAGCCGCCGCTTTTTCAACCACCAACAGTGGTTCGGAAAACGTGCGCTCGGAGTACCAGTCTATGCAGTACGGATTGAACATCGGACTAGGAATTGAACTGCCCCTGGAGGCATTCACCCTGGTATTTGACACCCGCTATCGGTACGGGATCAACCCCGTGAACAACGGCTTCGACGCCAACGACTTGTTGCGCGACGCCACGGACGTACGGTCTAACTCCTTCGTCTTTTCGTTGGGAGTAGGCTTCTAGTAATCAAACAGTTAACCACTCTTTAGTAAAATCAAACAAATCCCAATTAAACAAACAGCAAAAATGCAAAACACACGAGTAAGAAACTTATTCTCAACGATTCTGGGCGTAGGCGTAGTAGCCGGAGGCCTGGTCCTGTCTTCATGCGAAGACGAGTTCACCGAGCAAGACGCTATCAAAGCGCAGCAGGAAACTTTAGCCGCCCTTGACCAGCAAGATTTCAAGCAGGAGCTAGAAAAGGACTCTTTGGCGCGTATTGGACCGGTCGTCAATTACACCGTTACGGTTGTATCAGGCAAAACCGCAAATTTCAATGGTCGTACTGCAGCTGAAGCTTTTGCGAGCGGCGCGATGGTAAAAGTAACCCAAGGAGGTACTACGGTAGAAGGAACTACTGACGAGGCAGGGATTGCTAATTTCGGCGATCTCCGTATTGGTGATGCCACCGTTACTATAATGCTCGAAGGTCATACAACTGCTACGTATACCACCTCGTTAGGCTCACCTAGTTTTGAGCTTAAAGAAGATAACGTAGAAACAACCATTCCTATCTTCCCTACGACGCTGGAAGCTGGTGCTTCAGAAGTAAGTGGTACTGCTTGGGCGGAAATGAACACACTGAACGATATGCCTGAACTCGCAGTAGGGGCGAAAGTTCGGGCTACCATCAGCGTCAGTAACGCTCTTGACAGTTACGGTATCAACGTTGGCAATACTGGTAAAGGTGACATTAAGTCAGCGACTTACAGTGACTTTGTGCAAACAGCTACCGTGGGAGACGACGGTCGGTACACACTGATCATTCCTAACGGAAACGCTGACAACGGTGCTGGTATTCCTCACACCATTGAGTTTTTGCCCTTCACCGGAATGCAAACTTACGTTAAGGCGCAAGGCGATACGCTAGCAGTGGTGGAAGAAGAAGTTGTTTTCAGCAACGGTTCATCTACGAACCACATCAGTACTGGACTTCCCAGCGTGTATGCGGTAATTGAAGACCCGGCTAGCAAGGCAGAAGGATTTACTGTTATGGCTAAGGCCAACCGAACAGTGCTGTCTAGTTCAGAAGTTAAGGTGCTTGACCGGGGTACCGGCTACGAGGTAGGTGACAAGTTTGTCTTTGCCGCTGATGCAGATGGCCAAACGGCTAGCCTAACGGTTGCAACTATTGAAGATCCTGATGGAGATAGCAAAGGTCCTATTTTAACTCTAAGTGGCATTGCTAATGACGAGGATGGTGACTTTACTAGTGCAGAGTACGATGCTGCACCCGCAGTTTCTCAAGATGCTGGTAATGATGGAACGGGCGCAACTTTGTTTGTTGAATTTGTGACCTCTTATGATCTGGTGGTTGAAAACGGCGGTTCTGGCTACGTAGACGTACCGAGTGTTAACTTGACGTACAAGTACTATGATACCGATGGTAATATAGTTTCTACTGTAAACAGCAATTATACTATTAATGCGGAGGTGGTCAATGGCCAGATTAGAGCTGAAGGTGGAACTACTTTAGAGACCACTGGTAATTATGCTGCTAAGCCGGTTATTGACGTGAAGAATCCCATTATCGTTAAGCCGGAAGTTAGAAGTGTCAACGTTTCATCCAACGGTGAAGTTCAGAGCGTTTCTTTCGATAACTCAGGTAGCGGTTACGCAAAACAGCCGTCTATTATGTTCAAATCAGTTGGCGAAGGTATGGGTAGCGGTGCTTCTGGGATTGTGATACTATCTGGTGGGACCATTAACAGTGTAAGTATCAGCAATGGTGGTTCAGGGTACATGCGATTTGCTAACCAAACTGGCAGTTACGCTAACCCAATGAGCTTAACGGCATCTCAGTCAAATTACCAACGGGTAGAGCCGGGTGTTGCTAAGGTTAATCATAACTATTCGTACGGCATTGGTGACAGAAGGCAGTAGTCACCGTGCATAGTTGAAGAGAGATTTGATAAATCTTTCTTCGCTTTAGCAGAAGTTAGTTAATTAAAAAGGCTTCCCCTTGAGCGTTCCGCGCCGAAGGGAGGCCTTTTTTTTGGTTTATAGCAACCACCACAGACTGTTTCTCAATCGCCAGATGCCCCGCAAATCAAGCTGATCAGCCCGCCGCCGCCCGTTATCCAGCGTTCCACGCCGGGCAAGGACCTTATTACATTCTACCTTGATTAAACACCTCCACCAAACACTACCCGGTTAAACGTGCTCTCCCTTCTCTTCGTACGCAAAAATATTCCTTCTGAATGACTTATATTGCTACCTCCTGGTAACCTCCTTGCTTCATATTGTTCACGCTTTCCGAAACCTCATCGGCTTTAGCATTTATCCGCGGCCACGAAGTTGACATAAGTACCAGAATGGCTAATTTTCTGTCGGTAAGATTTTGCTGATAGCGTAAATTTTGGTCAGTCGTAATCAGAAGATCATAACCGTTTTGCTCCGCTTCTTTAAGTAGACTACCATTTTCAAGATCTGACCAGCCGTTCTCATAGGCAGTCTTCACCGTGTGTCTTGGTAGATAGCGTTCCACGGCGGTACCGGAGTGCCCTGGTCAAACAAAATCTTCACCGAACCTCCGTTAATGTGGCTGCCTCAAAATCCAGCACCGCTTCTACCTGTGCGCGACCAACGCCCGGAAACCACGCTAAAAACTCATCAACGGAAGCGCCGTCGCGTAGGTTCTCGAACAGTGCGGCCACCGGCACCCGGGTCCCCCGAAACACCCACGCGCCGCTCACTTTGTTCGGGTCACGCTCAATAGCCGCAAGGTCTTCCCACTTTTCCATAAGACTATGATTTAGACGCTTAAAAACCAAAGATACTAAAACCTTTTTGAATGGTGAAAAGTCAATAGGCGTAAGCTCCCTTACAATGACAGCCCCACGCCCTAGCCCATAATAACTCATTCTGGTCTTAGGTTAAGCGCAGCGGTCCTAAGACCCAACTTGCATCGCTGGATAAGTCGTAGCGGGTTAACCTTCCTAATGATATATTTGTACATTCTTAAAAACGTTACGTACAATCCATCTTTCAAACCCGTGCTGTTCGGGATGGGCATCGTGCTCGTGCTGTTCGTACTACCCTTTTTCCTGCTGAAAGTAGCCCTGCTGCTGGTCTTCGGAGTGGCATTCCGCCTGGGCCGCCGTCTCTTCGGAGGCCGAATGGTCAGACCCCAAGGCTTCGGATCGAGGCGCGCCCTCTGGGGCGTGAGCTGGCACCCCATCTGGACCAACACCATCCGGGCCATATCCGACGATGAGTACCAGTCGTGTCGGCAGACGCTGCGGCCCGAGCAGCCCGGCGTGGCCCGAACCACCGTTGCCATTCAGTAATTCATTCACTTTAAATCCAATCACCATGTATCAATACAAAACCCGCGGTAGACACACCGCCGACCAACAACGCCGTCCGTTCATCAATGCCGAATTTAAAGAAGGCCCTATCAAATCTGGCGCCGGGCTTCTCGCCCGGTAACCAGCGTACGCGGGTTCTCTGAACCCGTCACGGGCAGGCGAAACTAGATTTTGTCAGGCAACTCAGAAAAGGCAATCCACCGTGGTTGCCTTTTTTGGTTTCCCCAGAATAGATTTGGCAACCATCCCAAATGGTTTTACCTTTTCTGGCATGAAAACCATCCTCTCCCTCCTATTATCTATCCTGAGCTTTCCCCTGCTGGCGCAGGAGCTCAACTATCCCGAAGTGCGCTACCAGCCCGACCCCTGGCGGGGGCAGTGGGTCACCCACCCCGGCATCAGTCAGGGCGAAGCCGTGCTGCTGCACTACCGCCGCACCATCGATCTGGCCGCGGTGCCCGAGGCGTTTATCATCAGCATCACCGCCGACAACAACTACCGGCTCTACGTGAACGGACGGATGGTGTGCTTCGGCCCGCAACTGGGCGACATCACTCACTGGCGCTACGAGACGATCGACCTGGCCCCCTACCTGCAAGCCGGCACCAACACCCTGGCTGTGGAGGTGATGAACTGGGGCTACCACCGCTTCTTCGGCAAACAGTCGGTGCACACCGCCCTGACCATTCACGGCTACGACGCAGCCGAACCCGTGAGCACCCGAGTCGGCGAAAGTGACTGGAAGGTGTTTCGCAACCCGGGCTGGCACCCCCAGGTGGTGCAATGGCGCTCGGCCACGCCCGACATCATCGGCGGACTGTACGCCAACAATCCGACCGATAGCCTGGTGGCCGAGCACTATCCCTGGGGCTGGAAGGCAACCGGCTTCGACGATCAGGACTGGCCGTCGGCGATCTTTCTGGAAAATACCGACGGACCCGGGGGCGGCTTCGCCTGGCTGCTGGAGCCGCGCAACGTGCCCCTGCAACAGCAGCAGGAAGAACCCATCGGTGCCGTGGTGCGCACCAACGGCCCCCCAGCTCCGAAAGAGCTGTTCGACGGGCAGGATTTGGTGGTGGCCCCGAGCAAAGACATCACCTTGCTGCTGGACCACGGCGTACTCACGATGGGGTATCCGCAGTTGGGCTTTTCGGGCGGAGCCGGAGCGCAGATTACCCTCACCTACGCCGAAAACCTGTTCAACCCCGACCAGTCGAAGGGCAACCGCAACGTGGTGGGCGACAAATTGGTCACCGGCTACCGCGACATCATCCGCCCCGACGGGGGAGATAACCGGCACTTCCAGCCTACCTGGCTACGGGCGTTCCGCTTTGTGGAGGTGAAGATCCGCACCGCCGACGCCCCCCTCACCCTGCATACGTTTATGAACCAGCGCACCACCACTCCCATTCCGGTGGTGGCCGAGTTTGCCGCCGACCAGCCGGACTACGCGCAAATCTTCGACATGTGTCGGCGCACCGTGGAGCTGTGCACCCAAGATTACTTCCTAAGCGACGCCTACTACGAGACCATGCAGTACGTGGGCGACACCAAGGTGCACGCGCCGGTGTGGCAGGCGCTGAGCGGCCACGAGGCGCACACCCGCAACGCCCTGAAGCAATTTCACGATTCGCGCAACGAAGAGGGGATGCTGATGAGCTGCTATCCGCTAAAGGCGCACTTTATGCACGCCACCTATTCTATGATCTGGGTAGACATGCTCTACGACTACCTGCGCTACAGCGCCGACACCACCTTTACGCGGCAGTTTCTGCCCGGCGTGCAGCAGACGATGGCCTACTTTGCCGGACGGCTGCAACCCAACGGCCTGCTAGGAGCGGCTAAGTACAAGTATTTTGTCGACTGGTACGTGGACAGTCCGAAGGGAAAACTGGCTCCGGGCAGCGACGGGGCCAACTCGGCGGTGGTGAACCTGCACCTAGCCCACGCGCTGCAATCGGCCGCCAAACTATTTGCCACGGTGGGCGATTCAACGCAGGCCGGTGCCTACCAGCGCTCGGCAGACCAGATTAAACAGCGGGTGCACGAGCTGTGCTATAACGAGGAGCGGCAACTAATGTCCGAACGGCCCGACCAGTCGTACTACGACCAGCACTCCAACATCATGGCGGTGCTCACCGACGCGGTGCCCGCCGCCGAGCAGTCGGCCCTCATCGAGCGCACGGTGACGGACACCACGCTGAGTCCAGCCACCTACTACTACCGCTACTACTTGCTAGAGGCCCTGCAGAAAACCGGCCGGGCCGACCTGCTACCGCAAGTGCAGCAACCGTGGGTGGATTTGGTACGGCTCAACGCCTCCACAGTGGTGGAACGTTTCGAGAGTCCGTTTAAGAAAAGCCGGTCGGAGGCCCACCCCTGGGGCACGGCACCCGCGCTGTTCTACTTCACACTGGTAGCCGGAATTGAGCAGCCGGGCTTCGGCTGGGATCGGGTGCGTATGGCTCCTCAGTTGGGTGAGCTGCGGTTTATCAAGGGGAAGTATCCCACTCCCAAAGGAGTGATCAGCTTCGAACTGCGCCGCCGGGGGGCCAAGGAGCTAGACGTTCGCGTGGAGGTGCCAGAGGCAATGGAGATGGTGTTTGCGTGGCAGGGCAAGCAGCGTTTGCTCAGCAGCGGGGCGCAGCAGTTCGTTCTGTAGACGTCTGGTAAACCTTGGCTTTGATTGGCATCCTGACGAGGCAATGCCGTGAATTTAGGTTGGATTCGCTGGTCGCCAGCGTGGCCCCAGCACCGCGTGCTCACCTTAGAAAGCGGTTTATAGGCCGCGCTTTTTGTCCAGCACGTCGCGGATGCGGGCGGCGCTTTTGTAGTCTTCCTTCGCCAGCACCTTGGCCAGCAGCTCCTCTAGCTTCTCAACCGGATAATCAGAAAAGGGCCCCTTCTTCAAATCAGCTTCGCCGGGTTCGTTGGTGAAGCCCGCCTCGGCGAGCACCGCCTCGTAGGTGTAGATGGGGCAGTCGAAGCGCACGGCCAGGGCAATGGCGTCAGAGCTGCGTGCCTCAATCGTAAACGCTTCCCCGCGACTGTTCTGAACCACCATCCGCGCGTAAAAGACGTTTTCTACCAACTGATACACCACCACTTCTTGCAGCGAAGCCTGCAGGCAGTCTAGGGTCTGCTTAAAAAGATCGTGCGTCAACGGTCGTTGCGGATTCATGTTCTCCAGCGCCACGGCGATGGCCTGCGCCTCGAAGCTGCCGATCACCACCGGAAACCGCCGCTTCCCTTTCTGTTCCTCCAGAATGAGCGCGTAGTTTCCCGGGTGCGACTCGCTGTTGGTGAGCGCCACCACGTCTAGGATTATCTTATCCACGGAATGAGGGGTCTGCTTGGATGAATTGGCACAGTTCGTCTACGTCCGCGAAGGGAGCCACCACGGCCCCGTCGGACAGCAGTTTGTAAAGGGAAGGGCCTTCCACTTCCACCTGGTATCCCTGCGCTAGTTGAACCGTGTTTTGCTCACTGCCCAGCACGGCAATGCCGTAGTGGTTCAGGGCGTAGCGTAAAAGTGACTCGGCTTCTGAGTGATTCATAAAAAAAGGTTATGCTAGGTTCTTAACAATAATCCAGCTGCCGTAACCCAAACAAAGCAGCGAAGACAATAGCACAAAGCCGGTACGCAGCGAGGCGTGACGGTGCGCGATTTTTCGGGCAAACGGCAGACTAAAAACTCCGGCGGCGGTCAGCATCCCCGCCACCGAACCCACGCCGAAGACCAGCAGATACGCTAAGCTCTCGGCCACTCCCTCCATCTCGCTCATCACCAACAGCACCATCGTGCCGCTACCGGCCAGCCCGTGGATCAGGCCCACGCTGTAGGCGACCTGGTACCCCGGTTCGGAAGCGCGCGGCTCCGGGTGGGGGGAACGACGCATCCGGTACAGGCGGTGCGCCCCCAGAACCACCAGAGCCACCCCCACCACCGCCTCGAAGTGGTGGAAGTGCCCATTGAGCAAGGTAGACTTCCCGACGATCATAATCAACCCGACCAGAAAAATCGTGGAGCTGTGCCCCAATCCCCAGTAGATACCGTCTTTTACGGCGGTCTGGGTAGATTGGCGGCGGGTCACCAGGCTGCTTACCGCCAGCAGGTGATCGGCCTCAAAGGCGTGACCAAACCCCACCAGGGCCGCAAAGAACAGAGAAACAAGTGATTCCATCGTGGTTAGGGAGTGCGTTGAACAATAATAATCCGGTGGTTGCCTGTGTCGGCGGTCGCCCGGTGCGTAGGCGAAGTAGCTACACAAAACGGCCAGTAAAGTGCCTGATCGGTGCCGTGAATAGTGGCGGCGTTTTCGCTACCGGTCACAAAATCGGGCGGCCCCCATACGCCATCGGCCGCCGGGTTATTGCCCTGGGGCACCTGCTCGAACCACAGCAGACGGCTGTTGCCCGTGTCGGCCACCCACAGGCCCGCTCCGTCGAAGCAGGTATCGTAGCACCAACTCAGGGTGTGGTTCCGAGGGCCCGCCCCATACTGGTTTTGTCCGTTGGCTTCCTGGTTCGGCTGTCCCACTAGTGTGGGAGGCACGTGTTTTACCGCTTGTTCCCAGTGCGACCACAGCAGCACGCGGTAGTACTGGGTATCGGTGATGGCCAACTGCCCGGCAGGGCCAACCTTCACTGAGTAGGGCCAGATAGCGTGGCGGTGGTCGTAGTCGCGCTCCCCGAAGTTTTCCTGGCCAATCACGTGGTCGGCAGCGGCATAGGAGGTTGTAGGGATATTATCAAAAACTAGCACCCGCCGGTTGCCGGTGTCCGCAATCCACAAGCGGGTGCCATCCGAAGTAAGTCCGTAGGGCCAGTACAGGCTTTGCGCCGAAGAAACGTGGCCCACTCCCTGCCCGTTGGGAGCGTTGCCGGTAAAGTCTTTTTGACCGATCACCACGTCGGCGGGTTGCCCGTGCTCGGTGGGCAGGCGGTGCCAAACCAGCACCCGATGGTTCCAGGCATCGGCCACGATGAGCCGCTGGCCGTCGGTCCACAGGCCCGAGGGATACTGAAGAGTGGTGGCAGCGGCGGCATCACCGCGGTTGCGTCCGGTGTCGCCTACCGCCAATTGCCCCAGCACCACGTCGGGTGCTTGGTGGGCCTCGGTGGGCAGTTGGTGCCACAGGAAGACGCGGTTCTGGCCGGTGTCTGAAACCAGCAAGCGGTTTCCGCCCAGGTGCACCCCGCGGGGGGCTAAAAATGGGCTGTCCGGTGGGCCGTAGAAGGGGCGCCACTGCGCATGGGGATCAACAAGGTGCATCGCTAACAGATTCGGGGGAGTTGTTCGCCCACCAGCATGTTCACCACCCGGCGGCCGCCGATGCCGCTGGTCAACACCACCTGCCGGGGGTGCTCGCCGGTGACTTCGCCCAGGACGGCGGCCTGCGGGTGCCCGCCGGTGGTCCGAAGCTGCTCCAGTAAGGCTTCGTGGACGTCAGGTGCCACGATGGCCAGAAAAACACCCTCGTTAGCCACGTACAGGGGGTCCAAACCCAGCAGTTCGCACGCACTGGCCACCGGCTCGTCGACCGAGATGCCGGATTGGTGCAGGTCCATACCGATTCCTCGATCGCGGGCCACCTCGCTGAGCACAGTGGCTACTCCGCCCCGGGTAGGGTCGCGCAGCAGATGAATGGCCGGGCCGAACGCATCGAGCAACGCCTTCACCGCGTGGTTTACCGGAGCAGTATCACTCTGAATCTCCGTATCAAACTCCAGTTTCTCCCGAACAGCCATAATCGCCATGCCGTGGCTGGCCAGCGGACCACTGACGATCACCTTGTCGCCCACCTGAACGCGGTGCAGACCAATGTCCGCCCGCGGGTGCAGTCGGCCGATACCGGCGGTGTTGATGAACAGTCGGTCACCCTTGCCTCGCTCCACCACTTTGGTGTCGCCCGTCACTATCCGCACCCCCGCCCGTTCGCAGGCGGCCCGGATGGTGAGCAGCACTTCCCACAGTTCGGTAAGAGGCAGGCCCTCTTCGATGATAAAGCTCAGCGACAGGTATTCGGGAAGGGCTCCGCACATGGCCAGATCGTTGACCGTGCCGTTGACCGCCAGGTCGCCGATGTTGCCGCCCGGAAAAAAGAGCGGCGACACCACGAAGCTATCGGTGGTGAAGGCGGTAGGCCCGTTCAGGTTGAGCTGCGCCCCGTCGTGTCGCTCGGCCTGGGGGTCGGACAGCAATTTAAGAATCACTTCGTCGAGCAGCTTGTTGGTGAGCATCCCTCCGCTGCCGTGCCCCATGGTGACAATGTCAAAGTCCAGCGTGGGCAGAGGGCACTGAAGTTGCATACGTAGGTTCGGTGAGTTCATTGTCTTTCGTTGAGTTTATCAGTCTATAGTCGACAGTCCACGAGTGACCGTCGACTATCGGCTGTGGACTATTTCTTCACACCTCCTGCGCTTCGGCGTAGTGGAAGTAGGCAGCGCAAGCGCCTTCGGAAGAGACCATGGGCGCCCCAAGCGGAGTAGAAGGGGTGCACGCTTTACCGAACTGCGAGCACTGATGAGGCTTTTTAAGTCCTTTGAGCACCTGTCCGGCAATGCACTCCTTGCTTTCTTCGGCGTGGGCGATGTTGACCGAAAACTTAGCGTTAGCGTCGTAGGCCCGCAGCGCCGGTTTTACCTCGTAGCCGCTCTGCGGGATGGTGCCAATGCCGCGCCACTCCCGGTCGCTCACCTCAAACACCTGCTCGATCACGCGCTGCGCCTCCAGGTTCCCTTCGGGACGCACCACGCGTTTGTACTGGTTCTCTAATTCGCAGGTTCCTTGCTCTAGCTGCCGCACCGTCATCAGAATACCTTGCAACAGGTCAACGGGCTCGAAACCGGTGATCACAATCGGAATCTGGTGCTGATCCACGATCGGATAATAGGCATCGATGCCCATGATGGCGCACACGTGTCCGGCCGCCAGGAACCCCTGAATAATGTTGTGCTCGTCGTCCAGCACGGCCTGCATGGCGGGGGGCACCAGCACGTGCGACGCCAGGATGGAGTAGTTGGTGAGTCCGGCCCGTTGGGCGTGGAGCACCGAGAGCGCGTTGGCGGGAGCGGTGGTTTCGAAGCCCACGGCGAAGAACACCACCTCCCGGTCGGGGTTCTCCTGCGCCAGCTTCACGGCCTCCAGCGGCGAGTAGAGGATGCGCACGTCGGCGCCGTTGGCCTTGGCCTGCAGCAGGCTGCGCTGGGAGCCGGGCACGCGCAGCATATCACCGAACGAACACAGAATAACCCCCTCCTCTTCGGCCAGATAGACGGCCTTGTCGATCAGGTGCAGGGGGGTTACGCACACCGGGCAACCGGGTCCGTGCACCATCGTGACCTTGTCGGGTAGCAGGCTGAGCAGGCCGTTTTTCACCAGGCTGTGGGTCTGTCCCCCGCACACTTCCATGATCGTCCAGGGCTGGGTGACGGTCTTCTTGATTTCGGTCAGGTACGAACGCGCCAGTTCGGGGTCGCGGTATTCGGATAGGAATTTCATGATACTTCGGGGTTTAGTTCGTCCAGTTCGCCAATTTCTTTTAAGTAGTGAAAGCTTTCTTTCGCTTCCTTTTCGTTAATGACGCTGATGGCCACCCCCACGTGCACCAGCACGTAGTCGCCCTCCTGGGCGTGGGGCACCATTTCGAGGCTGGCTTCTTTGGCGATGCCTCCGAACTGCACGCGGGCCATCCGCACCGTGCCGTCGTACTGGTACGAAATAGATTTGATTTTACCGGGAATTGCTAAGCACATAGATTGAAGGATTGAATGAGTAAGAATGTGAAATATGAGGCGCGAAATGTGAAAACAAAGTGAGTGAATAACCAATAAACTTTTTAGGGTAAGCTACTTTTCATTGTTTGGTTCAAATGGTGTTCTAAGTGGTCTACATAATCTGTCATTAGAAATCTCAAGTCGGAAAATTCATTTTCTGAGCGTTCAATTTTATAGCATAATGTTGTTTCGGTTTGACTTTTCATAATGTGCAGAATTCTGTTATTCAAAGCCAGCCAACAACGATAGATTTCTTTCACTTCAGCTTCCTGATAGTTGTTCTTCTCAAAACTGTTAAATACCTTCAACTAACCACCAATTCGGTGCTTCGGATTGACTTCACAGACTTCACTTTTTGCTGCATTTGGTAGTGGATTAACTGTCCAAACGAGATATTTTCGTCGTTGGGAGATAGCTGCTGATGAAAATAAAGATCATATTCGGCCGACAATTGCTGATGGATCATATCCACGAGGACGGCATTCTGAAACACTCCGCCGCTGAAGGCAATTTTCTTTACCCTGTTTTGTCGGGCAACGGCCCGGATCAGATGCACCAGGGAGTAGTGAAAACGCGCGGCAATTTCTTCGGTGGACAACCGCAAGCGGTCGGCGCGAACGCCCGCGAGCAGCGGCGCGGTAGGGATAGACGGAGTGATCGTACCTTCCGGAAAGTAGCTGCTTAGCGCGGCGTAGCCGTGCTGCTGCACGTAACGAGCCGCTCGGGTTTCGAGGAGCAAGGCCGCCTCGCCCTCGTAGGTGGTTCGGTCGGCCAACCCGAGCAAGCAGGCCACGGCATCGAACAGCCGCCCCATGCTGGAGGTGCGAAGGCCCTCAGCTTGCGCCAGTTGCTGGGTATAGTACTGCCATTCCGGGTCAGTAAACTTGTTGCGTAAGTCACATCGGACATCCGCTCGTTCGGGCAGGAGCGACAGGGCGGACAAGCGGGGTTCACGGGCCATTTTATCGCCCAGCAGGTGCCGAAAGTAAGCCAGGTGATGGACGCGCTCGAAGTTGTGATTTTGATAAACAAAAAATTCACCGCCCCACACCTGTCCGTCGGTGCCCCGCCCGGTTCCGTCCCATATCACTCCCAGCACCGCCTCCTCAGCATCAATTAGTTGGTGTTCGCCCAGCACCGCGGCAAGGTGCGCTTCGTGGTGCGGTACCGACACTTCCTGAGCGGCGTACTTCGTGGCTAGTCGCGCACCGAGTTCGGTGGTGTGATACTGCGGATGCTGGTCGGTGACCACCACGGCGGGCTGCGACCCGAACAAGGTCAACCAGTGCTGTAGCAGGTTTTGGTAGTTCAGCTGCGCGTCGTAGCTGTCCAGGTCGCCCAGGGGCTGGCTTACGTAGACGTTGCCGCCGTGGGTGTAGGTGAGCGTGCTCTTGCGGTGCCCGCCCAGGGCTAGCACGCCTTCCTTAATGCCGGGGGGGGCGGGCAGGTAGGTGGGAGCCAGGCCGCGGGACCGCCGGAGCACAATCGGTTGCCGGGTCGCCGGACTGTACTGAACCACCGAGTCGTCCTGGGGCACCACAATCTCCCGGGGGTTGGTGAGGTAGTAGTCGGCTAACCGGGTGAGTGCAGCGGTAGCGGGTTCGGCAAAGACGATGGGCGAGCCGCTGAGGTTACCACTGGTAGCGACCAGTGGGAAGTTCAGCTCCCGGAGCAACACCTCCAGCAGCGGAGCGTAGGGAAGCATCACGCCGAAGCGATCAAGCTGCGGGGCAATCTGTTCGTGGGCAATTCTTTTTTTCACCGCCGCGGTGAGGGGCAGCAGCACGATGGGCGACACCGCACCGGTGAGCAGGCGCTGCTCGGCAGCGGGCAGGGGCACGTCTTCCCGCAGCATCGCCAGGCTAGGATACAGTACGGCCAGCGGTTTGGCGGGTCGTTGTTTGCGCGTGCGCAGTGCGGCAATTGCCGTGGGGTTGGCGGCGTCGCAGAGCAGCAGGTAGCCCCCTATTCCCTTGACCGCCACCAATGCTCCGGCCCGCAACTTCTCGGCGGTGAGCGCCACCGCGCGCAACGGATCATCGGCCACGCATCCCTGATGGTTATAAAGTTGCAGCGGAATGGCGCAGGCGGGGCAGGTGTTGGTTTGGGCGTAGTAGCGTCGGTCGGTCGGATCGTTGTACTCGTCCTGACAGTCGGTGCACAGGGCGAAGGGGGCCATGGTGGTGGTTTCCCGGTCGTAGGGCAAGTGTTGAACGATCGAGTAGCGCGGGCCGCAGTGGGTGCAGCTAGTGAAGGCGTAGTCCTGTCGACGGTCCGCCGCATCGTTCAGTTCGGCGCGACAGGCCGCACAAAGGGCCAAGTCGGGCGTGAGCAGCACCTCGGTGCGGTCGGTGGTAGTGCTACGAACGATTGAAAAATCGTTGAAGCGTTGCGGCGGCGCGGCCTCAATGGTATGCCCCGTGATGCGGGCCATCGGCGGATGCTCCCGCAGCAGCGCCCGCAAAAAAGCGCGCGCCCCTTCCTCACTGGCATTGACCGTAACCCACACCCCGTCGGAGCGATTGCTCACCCGACCGCTCAGGCCGTGGCGCTGCGCCAGCTGGTACACGAACGGGCGAAAGCCCACTCCCTGCACCTGCCCCTGGATATGGATTTGGTGGGTTCGCAAACTAAACGGCGACGCTTTGTGATTCGTGACGTTTTTCTGCGACCTTATCCAGCAGCCACTGGCACCAGGCATCGATGCCCTCGCCGCTGGTGCTGGAGATTTGCAGCACGTCGATGGCGGGGTTCACCTCGCGGGCATCCTGCACCACCGCCTCCACCGAAAAGGGCAGGTAGGGAAGCAGATCCGCCTTCGACACCAGCATCAGGTCGCTGGTCAGAAACATGCGGGGATACTTTTTGGGTTTATCATCACCCTCGGTGGTGGCCATCAGCGTGACGCGGTAATCTTCGCCCAGGTCGAAGGAAGCGGGGCACACCAGGTTGCCTACGTTCTCCACGATCAGCAGCTCCACGCCGTCCAGATCAATTTGGTCCATTGCCTGTCCGACCATCTGGGCCTCCAGGTGGCAGATGCCCCCGGTAACAATCTGCAGGGCCTCTACGCCCGCGGCGCGCAGGCGATCCGCATCCCGTTCGGTTTCCAGGTCGCCGACCAGCACCTTGATCTTCACCTGATCGCCGATGCGACGGCCGGTTTCCTGCAGCAGCGTAGTTTTGCCACTGCCCGCCGAAGAGGTCATGTTGATCATCAGGATGTTGCGACGCTGCATCTCCTGGCGAATGGTGTTGGCCACGAAGTCGTTGGCCTTGAGCAGGTTGAGCGAAGTGTTTTCGCACTGTACGCTACCCCGCGCGGCTTTGGTTGATTTTTCGATGGGCATAGGACGTTGAAGGATTGAGTGAATGACTGAATAGGTAAGTGGTATAACGGTGATTGGTTTAGTGTACCGATTTTTAGTGTGTATTGCGCTGGGGTTAGTTTTCGCTAAAGTGCACCTGATGAATCAGTAGTTCGGTTCCTTGGGTCACGTTGTTATTGAGCTTTCCGCAGACTGCACACACAAATTTATAGTGCTGCACTTCCGACGTGTGCTCACAGTCGGCGCAGTAGATCGCCACCGGTACGGTCTCGGTTTCCAGCGCCACGTGCCGATACTTTTCTTCCGCTTCGATGAGGGCCTGAAATGCATTTTGCATCAGCAGCGGCTCCACGTTCGAGAGCAGACCCACCTTCACGTTCACCTTGAGCAGGCGGTTCATCTTCTCGGCCGGAAATTCTTCTTCCAGGGTTCGAAAGATACTACGAACCAGTGAGACCTCATGCATAGCCTTCGCGATTAGTTTCTTCCAATTGACTGAGCTGCTCCCGGTGCCGCTCAGCCTCGGCCCGCAGGTCGGGAGCTTCCACCAGGGTGAGCACCTCCTCGGCCTTGCGCACCATGTCTTCGTAGCGGGCCTGATGAAATTCGGCTTCGCCATTGTCGACGTGCCAGCTGGCTTCCAAAAAGTTGAGCAGCGTGAGGGCCCGTTCGTAGGGATAATCCGCCGTGCGCACCTGCAGGGCCTGCTCGTAATAGTCCAGCGCCTTCTGGTAGTTGTCGCTGCGCAGCGCGGTGGGGTACTTGGTGAGTGCGTTGGCGTAATTATTACAGGCCAGCCCGTGCTCGTACGGAAATTCGGCCGGGGTATAATAGTGCAAGGCCTCCTGAAATGAAGAAGCCGACACGGCCGCCCAGATGCTTTTCTTGTGGTGGCGCGTGGCCATCTCGGCGTACAGCACTCCCAGGTGCATATGAATCTGCGCGAAGGTGTCGGGCGCCTCATCGCGCTTGAACACCTTGAGCGCCTCCTGATAGGTATCGATCGCCGGTTTGTAGAATTGCGGACTGCCGTTCTGCGCCCAGGTGTATAACAGCACTCCCTTCCGCAGCAGACTGCTGGCGGCCAGCTCGGGCAGACCTTCGTTCCGAAAAATGTCTAGGGCGCGATTGATATACCCCAGCGATTCGGCGTAGCTTTCTGAAATGTTAGCCACTTCTGACGCATCCACGAGCAGCAAGCCCACCTCGGCGGGTTGTGGCTCACGTTCGTAGTACGACAGGGTGTCCCACAGCAAGTCTTTCAGTTCGTTTAACTGGTCCGGCGCGTAGGGAACGGACAACTGGGCCATCCGCACGCTCACCAGGGCTGACTTCAGGGCGTAGGCGGCGGCTTCGGACAGCGCTTGCGGAATGTGTTGTCGAAGCAACGTCTCCGCTTCGGCTTCCTGCCGGGTGTCGAGCAGCAGGGTGGTGTAGTGCTTCAGGGTGAAGCCGTAGTGCTCGTCGTCGGGGGCCTCCGCCAGGGCGCTTCGGTAGCGTTGCTGCACCTCGGCCAGCGTCACCGGGGTGGGCCAGAGTCCGTACTGTTGCAGCAGGGCCACGTTGTGGTCGTAGCGGTAGGCATTCTGCGGCGTTCGCCGTCGCTCCAAGTCTTGCGCCAGAAATGTGGATACCGGCAGGTTTTCTTGCAGGCAGTGCCGGGCGGCCAGCTCGATGCTCAGAGCAGGATGCTCCTCCAGGTAAGGTTGCGCCCGCTCAGCGTTGCCTAGGGCGTCAAAGACTAAACCCAACAGGACATCGGCGTTGAAGGGCAGCGGACTCGGGCGCAGAAAAGGCAGCGTGGCATTGTCCCACCCCAGCGGAATCACGATACCGCGATCGTCGACGATAAAGTCAGCGGCATCGTCGCATCGGGTCAAGTTCGTTTACCTGAACCAGTTCGTCTAAGCGAGGTATCCGGCGAATGATGTCGGCGGCAGCGTCAAAGAAGGGGTGATCGGCAAAAATGCTTATCATACGGAGGTTGAAAAATGCCTCTGCCAACAACACAGGTGGTTACTTATAAGGTGATCTTCAAAATACCGGTTGACTCCTGAATCACGTAGTCCAGCGTCCGGTCGGTATCGTCCAAATCGTTATCAATCAAGATTTCGTGCAGGGCGATGGTCTGGTCTCCCTGCTGGTTGCGGACCTTGAGCATGTGCTGCCCCGCCTTGTGCAGCTTATGAAACCACTGAAACGAAGCGGGCGCTAACAACAGGGCCGATCGGTCGGCGTGATACACCACGTAGGCCCGGCTTTCGCTGCCAAACACCGGTCCGGCCACCGAAGCAGACAGGTACAGGTGTGAGGATTTTAGGGCGACGGGATCCACGCGATGTCCGTTAAAATGTGGTCTACCACCCGGTCTCCTGCCTGCTGCACTACTTCGGACATGGCCACCTCCAGGCGTGTATCTTCTACGGCCACCAGGTACACCTGGATGTCGTCGGGATACTCATCGCCCAGCAGTTTCTTGGCGTACGACAGTGCCTGGTCCCAGCGCAGGCTGTGCAGAAACACCATCGGGTCGTCTTGCGGAGCCCGCTGCACTTCTTCGGCGGGCACGCGGTAGATCGTGCCCACCACGTCGCCCGAGTTCAGCACGGCATCCACCAGGATGATCCGCTGGTGGCCCTTGAGTTGAAACAGCACCTCGAACGCCGAGGTGCCCATGTCCAGCACAGTGATGTGCTCGGCGTCCGCCAACTGCTTGTGCAGCTCTTGAATCACGTAGATGCCCACCGCGTCGTCGCTTCGCACGGGGTTGCCAAACCCCATGATAGCGATACGGTGCGGCTGATCGACATTAGCCATGCGCTACAGTTTGAAGCGGGCTAGTTCTTTCTGGTCTTTCGCGTCGTGGGCGTGCACGGTGCACACCAGGCACGAGTCGAACGAGCGGGCCACCATGCCTACCTCTACCGGGTCGTAGGCGTCCTCAATTTCGGTACCCTCCAGGGCGGCCTCGATGGGTCCGGGCTTGCCCTCGTCGTCATTAGGCCCCACATTCCAGGTGGTGGGAGCCACCACTTGGTAGTTGGAAATGACACCGTCCTTGATTTCAACCCAGTGCGCCAGCGCGCCGCGGGCGGCCTCGGTAGCGCCCCAGCCCTTGCCGTCGCGCTCTTCGGGTTTGATGTAGAACTCTTCGTCCAGGTCAACTTCACCGAGCCACTGGTTGATGTATTCGTACAGACGCGGGGCCTCGTGCATACGGGCCAGGGCGCGGGTGAAAACGTTGGCGCCCTTCACCTTCACGATGTCGCCGAACAAAGGATCACGGTTTTGGTGCTCCAGGTTCTCGGAGTTGGCCGCCATGATCACCCGAGCCAGCGGACCAGCCTCGGCAGCGTGGTTCATATAGCGTGGTGCCTTCGACCAGGTGTATTTTCCGCTAAAGTCGGTCTCCGACAGGATGGTGGTGTTGTCGACCGGCGTGGGAATGGGCTCTTTCCAGGGGTGCGCCGCGGGATGATCCTTGAACCAGGTGTGGTTCACGTGTTCGGAAACCTGCATATGATCCAGGGCGTGGTAGCGCTCGCCGTCGTAGAAGCCTCCGGCACTGATCAGGGCTTTGTTGCGCGTCTCGATGGTCGGCAGGTTGTACAGGTTTTTGTGCAGGTAGGTTCCGAAGGCCAGGTACTTGCCCACGCCCTCTCCGAACTTATCCAGACCAAACTCCAGCGAAGCACGGATAAACAAGCCCAGGTCGCTGTTGTACTGCGCCTCGTTCTCGTCGACCCAAGCCATCAGATCGTCCCAGCTCTGGATCTGCAAGTAGCGCTCGATGGAGCAGCACAGCCAGACGCTTTCCAGCCAGTCGTTACGAAACTGGTTCATGATGGCGTGAGCCCGCGTGATGTCCTTCAGCGTGGGTGCGCACATCACCCCGCCGGGCACCATGTAGCTCGAGTGGGGCCACTGTCCACCGAAGAGGGCGTAGACCTCTACCGGACGACCACTGGCGGTGACGCCCGCCTGAAAGGAGGTGCCTACGTAGGCCGAGAAGCGCTTTACTACTTCTTGGTACAAGGGCTTGCTGGCAAATTTCTTGTTCGCCATATCGGTGGCGAAGATGGCGTAGAACCAACGCGGAATGCTCTGGATGGTTTCGGTGGCCTGCCCGATGGCCCGCAGCAGCAGGGCGTTCGGAGGCAGTTGGGTTTTCCAGATCGTATCCAGGGCGGTGGAGGCGCAGTAAAGGTGCGAGCCGCCGCAGATGCCGCAGATGCGCGGCGTCACGATCAGGCCCGACTGGGGGTCTTTGCCTTCCATAATTTTCTCAAAGCCCCGGAACATGGCGGCCTGGGTGTGGGCGCGGGTCACCACGCCATCTTCCATGTAGACTTTCACGTCCAGGTCGCCTTCTACGCGGCCGACCGGTGATATATTTAATTCTTTAGATTCCATAGTGTTTGTTAAAAAGTGGTGTGATTATTTGGAGGTTTCGGTGAGTTTCTCGTTGGTGGGCATCACCTTTTCCCAGCCCGCGCGGGCGTAATAGCGCAGCTTGGTTTCGCCGGTGGGCACTTCCTTGGGGAAGATGCCGAGGTACTTCATCGTTTTGAAGACGCTGCCCTTCACCAGGTCGTTGTGGGGGAAGCCCGGTTCGGTGCAGCCCAGACAAGGGTGGTTGACGCGGGTTTTGCTCGATTGCCGGTTCCACAGAATGCGGTTGCAACTAGCGCGGGTCATCGGCCCCCGGCAGCCCACTTCGTAGAACAGGCAGCCGCCCCGTTTGCCAAAGTGCCCATCTACCTTCTGGGCGAAGTTGTTCACGTTAGGGCAACCCGTTTGCACGAAGTCGGTGAAGAAGGTCTTAGGACGGTGAAAATCATCCAGCAGAATATCTTTGGCGCGTCCGGTGGCGATGCCGACCAGAATTTGAGTGATCCAGTCGGGATGCGCCGGGCAGCCCGGCACGTTGATCACCGGCAGCCCGGCCTTGGATATAAAATCGGCTCCCAAAAAGCCGCCCTTGTCGCGCTTCAGAAACTGCATGCCCGTGGACTCGCTGGGGTTAGGGGCCACGGCCGGAATGCCGCCCCAGGTGGCGCAGTCACCGATGGCGACCACGAACTGGGCCACCTCCGAGAGTTCCTTGACCCAATCTTTCATGGGCCGGTCGGCGAAGTAGTTCATGGTGCCCCGGCCGTGCGGACCCTGAATGATGGACCCCTCGAAGACCAGGATGTCGAGCTGCGTTTTGCCCGAGGTGCAGTCGTGCAGCAGATCCACCACCTGCTCGCCAATTTCCAGGCCGATGGAAGGGTGCCAGAGGATGTTGATGCCAAAGTCGGTGACGAGCTCGACCACGGTGGGCTCTTCAGCATTGAGGAACGACATGGTGTTGCCGCTGCACGCTCCGCCCTGGAGCCATAGTACGTTTATCATAATATAAGGCGTTGGTTGTACGAACGTAAGAACTCACGATTAAACTAACCTTCATTTTGAAGATTTGATAATATATGAGAAACCGCAAAGATTAGAAAATTTTTTCTAAATTTTTTTTTCATCGCACTATTTGGAAAACACCAATGCCTCGGTTAGGCCCTTATTTGGGTCGGGTTAGCATCGGTCGGATCAGTGCTTGATATTCAGCTTGTCCCCGGGGCGTGAAATAGGGAAAAAACTGCGCCCACACCAGGGCCTTAAATTCGGTCAGCTCGGTCTCGGACTGGCCCTTCACTCCTTGATAAAAGGACCAACTGCTGATGATGAGGCTGGTAGTCTCAGCCACCGCCGCGTAGGGCCGGGCTTCGCCGGGAGGGTGCATCACGCCGCGCTGCCCGTGGTACTCGATGCGTTTGGTTAGTTGGCTGGTGAGTCGAGAGAGCAGACGCGCCCGCAGTTGGGCCGCCTCGGGCACCGAGTCGGGCAAGTAGGCCGAAAAGAAGAAGTTGTAAGCCTCGTTAAACGCGTACCACTGCGAAAGCTGCCGATCCAGGTCTAACAGGGTGGGCAGTTGCCGAAATTGCTGCAGGATATCCTTCACCTGATACGACAGTTGGTCATAGACCGCCAGGATGATGGCTTCCTTGTTTTTGAAGTGATAGGCCAGGTTGCCTACGCTCACTTCGGCCCGGTCGGCAATTTGCTGCAACCGCACCGGGGCCACGCCCTGGTCGTGAAACAGGTCGGCGGCGGCCTCAATAATGCGTTGTTTCGTATCTGACATGGTCAGAGCAATTTGTGAATTAATTAGTTTAGTTGCTGTTAAATCGGAACAGACTGCTGTCGACCGTCAGGGTGCCCCGTTGGTCTTTGGCGGCCAGCCGTTTCATGTAGTACGCGTGCGTTTCGGCTTTGCTCCGGCAGTTGCAGGTGGTGATGCGCCGCTGGATCAGCCGGTAGGGGTTTTTGTGGTGGGCGAACACCAGGTGCACGTCCCACTGCCCCCGGTGGTACACCAGGTTTTCGATCACGGCCGAATCTTGCAGCCAGCAGTCATCGAACAGCAGGTTGAAGTCCAGGATGCTACCCACCACTTCGGTGAAGTGCTGGTTGTTGAGTAGGTCGAGCAACTCTTGGTAGGCCCGCTCGTCCAGGTAGAAATTAGAACTCATCGCTAAAAATTAAGAAGCCTCACTACAACCAAGGTAGTTTTTTATTCGAAAAGGCTTAGCCGATCGCTGAAATATTTATGGTTAATTTCGCAAATTTTTGCTAATTAGGTCGAATATTGACGTGGACTACGATGAAAATCCTGATTTTTCCAATGCTCTTTGCCACGGTGGCGGCGGGCGCCCTCACCAGTTGCCGAAGCAACGACCAGCCGCCCGAAGCGCAGTTCGTCGACACCGCGTGGGAGCTGGTGTGGAGCGATGAATTTGACTACGAAGGAGCTCCTGATCCCAGCAAATGGGACTACGAAAAGGGGTTTATTCGCAACGAGGAGTTGCAATATTACACCGACCGGCCGGAAAACGTGCGCGTGGATGGTGAGCACCTTATCATCGAGGCGCGACCGGATAGTGCTATCCTCGACGGTGAGATACGGGAGATCACTTCGGCCAGCGTGACCACGCGGGGCAAGCAGTCGTGGCAGTACGGCAAGGTGGACATTAGCGCGAAACTACCCAATGGCCTAGGCACCTGGCCCGCCCTGTGGATGCTGGGCGATAATATATCAACGGTAAGCTGGCCGTTGTGCGGCGAGATCGATATCATGGAAAACGTGGGCTACAATCCTGACACGGTGTTCACGACTATCCACACCGAAACCTACAACCACACCCGCGGCACGCAAAAGATCGAGGGCACCTATTTACCGAGTGGGGATGATGAATTTCATACCTACGGCATCGAGTGGAACGCCCAACAGATCGACTTTCTCATTGACGAGGCCCGGGTGTTCACGGTGACCAAGCAAGTGAGCGACAGCGCGGAAGAGTGGCCCTTTGATCAGCCCTTTTTTCTGCTTATGAACTTCGCCTTCGGCGGAGCCTGGGGTGGAGTGCAGGGAGTGGACAAAAGCGTGCTTCCGCAGCAGTACCTCATCGACTACGTGCGGGTGTATCAGGCGGAAAATTAAATATTTCAGTATATTCGCTGAGTGAAACACTTCCTAATCTCCATTCTATTCCTGTTGGGATTGCTTCTTACGGGTAGTCTGCTGTCCGGCTGCACCCCCCGGCCCGCTGAGCAGTCGGCCCTAACAATTCCAACCGACCCAGCCACAGTGGCCCAGGGCAAAGAACTCTTCGTGAACAACTGCTCGGCCTGCCATAATTTTCGGCAGCGGGCCATCGGTCCGGCGCTGTCGGGAGTTACCACTGCGGTGGAACCCGACTGGCTGTACCACTTCATCCGCAACGCTCCGGCCATGATCGACAGTGGCGATACGCGGTCGGTAAAGCTTTATCAGGAGTACCAGCAGTACATGCCACCCTTCACCACCCTTGACAGCAGCGCGGTGCTGGCGATCATCGGCTACCTGCACACGCAGCAGGAGTCGCCGACGGCGGCGGTCACAGCGGCCACGCTAGAAAACGTGCTCACTGACCCCATTCCGGCCAAGATCAAACGCTCGGACCTCGCCCTGGTGCTGGAACCGGTGGCGCAGGCTCCCGCCACGCGTCCCGAACCGCCGGTGGCCCGCATCAACAAGATGCTGATGCTGCCGGGCGAATCGTCGCCCGGCGAAGCAAACCAACCCGAACGGATGTTTATGCACGATTTGCAGGGTGTTCTTTATGAAGTGAAGGACGGCACCTTTCGTCCCTACCTTGACCTGCGGGAGCGACAACCGAACTTTATTGACAAACCCGGACTGGGCACCGGCTTCGGCAGCTTTGCGTTTCATCCGGAGTTCTACGACAACGGACTGCTCTACACCACCCACACCGAACCGGCGGGCACGGCCCCCGCCGACTACGCCTACGCCGACAGCATCGACGTGACCCTACAGTGGGTGCTCAGCGCGTGGAAAACCGACGATCCTACGTCAGCGACCTTCAGCGGCGCGCCGCGCGAACTGCTGCGCATCAACATGGTGACGGGCATCCACGGTATGCAGGAGCTCACCTTCAATCCCACCGCCAAGTCGGGCGATGAGGACTACGGGCTGTTGTACCTGGGCGTGGGTGAGGGCGGAGCTACCCTGCACGGTCACCCCGAGCTGTGTCAGGACCTGAGCCGCCCCTGGGGCACCATCCTGCGCATCGATCCTCGCGGTGACGATAGTTCTAATGGACAGTACGGCATTCCGGCCAGCAACCCCTTCGCGCGCGACGGCGATGAGCAGACGCTGGGCGAAATCTTCGCCTACGGCTTTCGCAATCCGCACCGCATCAGTTGGGACACCGGCGGCGAGCACGCCATGCTGATTTCGGGCATCGGCGAGAAGAACGCGGAGGAGCTGAATTGGGGAGGGCCGGAGCCAACTACGGCTGGCCACAGCGCGAGGGCACCTTTCTGATCGATGAGCGCGGTGACATCTCACTGCCCTACCCGCTGCCGCCCAACGACGATGCGCTGGGCTTCACCTACCCGGTGGCGCAGTACGACCACGACGAGGGCAACGCTATTTCGGGAGGCTTTGTGTACCGGGTCACGCCTGACCGCGGCAAGATTGTGCCCGAGTTGCAGGGGACCTACGTGTTCGGCGACATCGTGACCGGACGCCTGTTCAGCGTAGCCAGCGATCAGCTCAAATTGGGGCAGCAGGCCGAACATTCAGGAGCTGGGCTTGCGGGTGGACGGGCAACCCACCACCCTGCGTGAGGTGACCGGCATCAATAGGGTGGATTTACGGTTCGGATTGGGTTTTAACAACGAGTTGTACCTGTTTACCAAGTCCGACGGACGGGTGTGGCGAGTAACGGGCGTGGTGGAAGAAGAAAGGGCGCAGGCGGGCATCTGATTGTTTTGTCTTTTCATACCGTAGCAGCGCGATTGATCGCGCTGCTACGGTGGCAATCATTTCATTACTGGAACCATCCAAACCCGTCTATTCACTAGGCTCATCATCCGTCGTCGCCGGTTCGTCCGGTTCCTCCTTCCGCTTCCGGCCAGCCTTGCGCAGGGCCTGGTCGATGATCCACTCCAGCTGTCCGTTGGTGCTCCGGAACTCATCGGCCGCCCATTTTTCTACGGCTTGCATCATCTCCGGGCTCACCCGCAGCACAAAGGGTTTCTTTTTGGCCATTATTGATGTAAGGTGCCGGTGTTCACGACGGGGGTGGCGTCTTTGTCGGAGCACAACACCACCATCAGGTTGCTCACCATCGCGGCCCTTCGGTCTTCGTCCATCTCAATAATTCGCTTGCGCGAGAGTTCGGCCAGGGCCATCTCCACCATGCTCACGGCGCCTTCCACGATCTTTTCGCGGGCCGCCACAATGGCGGTGGCCTGTTGTCGGCGCAGCATCGCGCTGGCAATCTCCGAAGAATAGGCTAGGTAGCCAATGCGGGCCTCAATCACTTCGATCCCTGCCATCCGCAGCCGATCGCTCAGGCGCCCTTCCAGCGCATCGTTTACCTCATCCACGCCCGACACCAGCGTGATTTCGGGAGTGTCATTGAAGTTGTCGTAGGGGTAAGAGTTGGCCAGTTTGCGCACGGCGGCATCGGACTGCACCCGCACGAAGTTCTGGTAGTCGTCTACCTCAAAGGCGGCCTGGTAGGTATTTTCTACGCGCCACACCAGAATCACGCTGATCATAATGGGGTTGCCCAGTTGGTCGTTCACCTTCACCCGTTCGCTGTCGAAGTTGCGGGCCCGCAGCGAGATTTTCTGCCGGGTATAGAAGGGGTTGGTCCAGAAGAAGCCGTTTCGCTTCACGGTGCCGCGGTACTCGCCGAACAGCGTCATCACGCACGAACCGTTGGGGTCCACCATGAAAAAGCCACGAAGCAGAAAGATGAGCCCCAGCAAGGACAAGATGAGCAGCAGCGGCATTTCAAGGGCGACGACGGACAGCAGGCCGATTAGGAGAGCAATTGCCACCGCACCAACCATCACGTAGCCGGATACGGCGTTAATTTCTTTTTCCTGTTTCATAGCAGATCGATGGTTTGATATCAAATTGATATCATAAAGATATTAAAACAATTTTAGTATCCAAGTTTGATGTACTTTATGGTTTATTTCCCGACAAATGAGATCAATTTCTTTCATCTTAAATTATAACTATTCAAATACTAAGTATTAACTATAATATTTTTTAGTAAAGAACGGTAATCATATTCGTGTTTTTTATTAGAAAAACGTACTTTCGTTACACTTATGTACCATGTATCATTTAATCTAAATTGTAATGAAAAATTCTACTTACCCTGCCCTATTTGGGCACTCGCGTACCTATCGACGCCTTAAAACAGCGGTTCTTCTTCTCTTATTTTCCGTATTTGTCTTGCCTGCATTGGCGCAAACCGCACCCGCGCCCATTGAAGTGCGCCTGCAACCCGGCCAAACTGCCGTTCGGCAGGTTACCGTCATTAACCCAACCGACGCATCGGTAAACTTTCAAACGGCAATCAAGGAAACCACGGCTTCTTTGGCACGGCGTACCCTTGACCCTACTTCTTTTGATGACCTGAACGTAGTTTTCTCTACCGGATTTGAAGACTACCCGGTGGGGAAATTTAACACGCAAAACGGATGGGTTGATAAAGTACTGGCAGAATATCCAAACTTCTTCTTTGGTAACTCTATTCCGGTTGAGGCTACGGTAAGCACAGCCGAACCACGGAATGGTGAAAAGCACCTAGCCTACGCATCAATAGATACCAACCAAGTTTACGATAGTTACAGCCCCCTGATCGAGGCTGAGCAGACAAGCCCGGTACGAAGTGCGGTACTTAACATTAAACTAACCGGCACAGAATCGTCTTTCGTTATATATACTTACCAAAATGATGTTGCGGCCAACGGAAATCCCCAACCACCTCTTTCTGGGGGTAATTTCCGGATTCGTCCGGGTGGTCGAGTCACCTACTTCGAGGGTGGCACAAACAACCTATTCGCTGCCCCCTTCACCTTTAAAGACTACCAAGAGTACGTTGAGGTGAGATTTGTTGTGAACCAAATTGCCAAAACATTCGAGATATATTTCGACGGTCAGCGAGTCGTAGAGGCGACCAGAACTAATAACGCAATAGTTGACGGCATAGGAATAACAGGATACAACAACTTTGTATTCCCAAAATTTGATACTCCGTTTGGCCCTTCCCTCTACGTAGACGACGTCACTATTGTTGATGGCGATGCGTCTACCCCTGACTGGATCAGTACTTCCACTACTTCCGGAACCCTACCCGCCCAGGGAGAGCGCGCCTTAGAGGTAGCCATTGATGCGCAGGGGCTAGAGCCCGGTACCTACGAGGCTGAAGTGCAGGTGCTGGATGAGGCCTTCGGCACCGTCTCCATGGTGCCCGTTACCGTTATTGTTGAAGAGCCTCCGGTGAATCCAGTGGTAGCAAAGCTTAATCTCACCTCCATGTGCTCGGATGCCCCCGAAACCGAACTGCGCTGGCGCATCCGCAACCCGAACGACTTTGACGTGGAAGTGACCTGGCAGGTGTACGGCAGTACCCAGGGTGAAACTGTGACGGCCGCGCCCGGCGATTCGTTTTTCTTTACGCAGACCGAGGCTGGTGCCAATACCACCATCATCCGTTGGAAAGACGAGGAAGGCAGAAACCGACAGAAAATCAAAGCTTCGGGAAAGGCCCCTTGTCAGCCAGCCGTTGTTGAACCTAGTTTGGTCGTTTTTCCTAATCCGGTAGGCGATACGTTCACGGTGAAGGTAGAAGGTGGTCAGGGACCGGGCAAACTGTTCATCTGGGACAAACGATACCGATCAGTGCTGGCCGGTGAAGTAGATCCTAGCGTTGAAGTAATTTCGGGCGGTGAGCTCACCTTTAACGCCAACGAACTGGGCCTTGAGTCAGGAGAGACGTACATTATTTTGCTGGAGATGCCCACCGCTGACGGGAAGGTAGAAAGCATTACTCAGAGAATTGTAAAGGAGTAAACCAGCCCACACTGTTACTGAGCCCGTTAGGTTATTCCTAACGGGCTTTTTTAGTTGCTTTCGGTCAATCCTGAAGAAAATACCAGCACGCTTTGCTTCTCACCTCTTTATTTGCCAACAATGGTGAGCAATGCCTGCGCGGGAAGAGATTCCTAACTTTCTAAGCACGTTTTCACTGTGGCGGCGGGCCGTATGCACGCTGATGAAGAGTTCTTTGGCGACTTCCCGATCAGTGAGGCCTTGGACGAGCAACTGCGTCACTTCTACCTCTCTACGGGTTAAATTGAAAGCAGATCGCAACAAGGCAGGGGTAGGAAGTGCGGGAAACCGCTCTACGACAACCATCAACGTAGGTATAGGTAGCGAAATCCGGTCAAGATACCCTCGTAGATAGTAGGATTGGTATCCTAGCGAAATGTTGTGGGAAGTAGTTACCATTTCACCAGGCTGGGGGGTAACAAGTGTCTGTAGGTGCTTCACAAAAAGACGAAGTGCTTCTCCGAAAGCATCGGCAAGCGGTTCGGTAGACAGGAGCTGCCGCAGGGTGGCGTTGCGGTAGTATTCTTTTCCGTCAACGTTAAAGATGGCCAGTGCTTCCTCCATCTCATCAATGCGCGTAGTCCAATCGGCATACCTATCCAGTGAGCGCTGCCGGAAGTAAACATTTGCTTCAAAAGCGGGTAGCAGAAGGTTAAGTAGCTGATGACACTCGGCTCCTAGCGCAGGAACATTGGACTGCTGGTAACCGAAGCCCAACAGACTGCCCCCCTGCCTAAGAGGAACCGAGAGGGCCATTTGCCGCTCAATATTAACCGGTTGATACGCTTCGCTATACAGTCTACACTCCCGCCACCGCCGAGAATCGTATACGACCGCATCGTGCACTGCATTCTCACCAAAATAGCGGATGAGCCGATGCTGCTGGGTAATGTAGCTATCTTTAAATATTAAGTAGCCTTCGGGGTCGTGCCCCACAAAATTATCGCGAAGATCGTCGCCAAATTGTCGATCCATGGTAGGGCTCCTCACCGAAAGCGTATCCTTTTCGTTGTGCCCACCGGGTGAGGCTGGTTGCATTCGCTCGGGCTCAATCAGATATATCGCTTCGGTACCGGTAAGGCTCGCTAGCAGGGGAAGAGAAGCGGCTAGCCAGTCGTCGGTATGGTCTGTGCCGCCTACCGACAGCATATTGCGTTGCACTTGCTGAACTTGCTTTAGTTGCTGGGTAGTAAACATCGAGAAGTGAGTGAAAGGTAGATAAAATTGATTAACCTATTAGTAAATTTGGTGACTCATAGTGTAACTGCACCGCGAGGATAGTGTTACGCCCGCCGGCCCGATGGAAATATAGGGCAAATGCCCTATTGCTAGAAAAACAACGCGCGGGTACCTTGCACGTAGACGATGCGTTCTTCTTCAGCCTTCTCGATTTGCTTACAGCGGGTAGGGTTGGCCAAGGTATGCCTTACGGAAGTTAACGATACCCAAATCAAGCGCAAGACGATCAACCCTCCAATCAGATTATAAACCATCCATAACTTAACCAACTCATGACCATGAAAAAAGAGTTCAAGTTTAGCAGTATCATTATCGCAGTGTTCGCACTAGCAATTACGATGATAGGATGTGGTGGTGGTGACGAACCACCGATCGCTCAAAACACCCTGGCAATTTCAGGTATCTCGCCGTCAGACGGGCCAGCAGGCACCGATGTAAGCATTACCGGCACCGGCTTTGGCGACGACCTAAGCAAAGTAAGCGTGTTTTTCAATAATGTGGAGGGCTCCGTAAATAGCGTAAATGATACCCGGATTGGGGCTACCGTGCCGGTGGGAGCCAGCACCGGGCCTACCAAAGTAGTCGTGGATGGGGTGGAGAAAACCGGGCCAGTGTTCACCTTCGTGGAGGAGGTAGCGGTTACAATCTCCAGTATTTCCCCCACAAGCGGGGCAGCAGGCACGCAAGTCACCGTTACCGGAACCGGCTTTGGGACGAACGTTAGCCTGGTGCAAGTGCTGTTCAATGGCATAGTTGGCGAATTGGTGAGCGTTACCGATGCGCAGATAATAGTGACTGCCCCAGCCGGTGCCACCACCGGGCTTATAAAAGTAGTAGTAGACGGGGTGGAAAAAGAAGGCCCCACGTTTAGTTATGAGACCGCCCCCGCCCCGACCGAGGTAGTGAGCACCCTGGCCGGAAGTGGCATTGAAGGAGATGCTGATGGTGCCGGAACAGCCGCCCAGTTCAATTTTCCAAGTGGTGTGGCCGCGGAGGCCAGCGGAAATGTGTACGTGGCTGATCGAGATAATCATAAAATCAAAAAGATCACCCCGGACGGCGTAGTGAGCACTCTGGCGGGAAGTGGTACTTTCGGAGACGTTGATGGTACCGGTACGGACGCGCAGTTTTTTGGTCCAGAAGGGGTAGCCGTAGATACAGATGGAAATGTGTACGTGGCTGATAAAAATAATCATAAAATCAGAAAGATCACCCCAGCCGGGGCAGTAAGTACCCTGGCGGGAAGTGGCACTCTTGGGAGTAATGAAGGGATTGGAACAGCCGCGCAGTTTAATGAACCACAAGGGGTAGCCGTAGATACAGATGGAAATGTGTACGTGGCTGATTATGGTGGTCATAAAATCAGAAAAATCACCCCGGACGGCGTAGTGAGCACCCTGGCAGGTAGTGGCACCCAGGGGGAGGCTGATGGTAGCGGAACAGCCGCGCAGTTTAGATCTCCGCAAGATGTGGCCGTGGATGCCAGCGGAAATGTGTACGTAGCTGATTTAGTCAACGAAAAAATCAGAAAGATCACCCCGGACGGCGTAGTGAGCACCCTGGCAGGTAGTGGCACCAGAGGGGCTGTTGAAGGAGTTGGAACAGCCGCGCAGTTTGATGGTCCAGCAGGGGTGGCCGTAGATGCTAGCGGAAATGTGTATGTAGCAGAAACAAGAAATACTAAAATCAGAAAGATCACCCCAGCCGGGGCAGTGAGTACCCTAGCGGGAAGTGGCGCTAGAGGGGCTGCTGAAGGAGTTGGAACAGCCGCGCAGTTTGATCGTCCACAGGGTGTGGCCGTAGACACCAACGGAAATGTGTATGTAGCTGATTTTTTTAATCACAAAATCAGAAAGATCACCCAGGATTAAACCGTGATCTTAGCTGACAGAAATTATCAAAATAAGCTTCCGGGGTTTTAGTCCCCGGAAGCTTTTCGTGGTCGCACAATCAGTCTAAGTATTTACCAATGTTGTCATATACTTACCCAGATCGTATAGACGTACTTTAGAGAATGACCGGCTTTACTCATTCCTAATCAAGCCCGACGGAAACACCACCACGCTTTCGTTACCATCCTGACCCACCGCGGCCACTCCGAAGTAATAGTTGTCAATCACCACTCCCTCCAGCGTGTGCTCGGTCACGTCGCCCACAAACCGGGAGTAGGTCCACTGAGGCGCGGTGGTCTCTCGCCAGTATACTTTGTAACCAGCCAGGTTGGTAGCATCCACTTTTTCCCAGGCCAAGGTAGTGGACGGCTGCACCGCCCCGCCGATCCGCACGCTGTCGGGAGCGGGAGGCGCGTCGGCGAGTCCGGCCAGGGTGATGGCGTTGACGGCGGTGAGCTGCCGGGCGTAGTCAAAGTTCACGCCTTCCACCACGTCGCCGTAGGCAATGCCATCCTCGATACGGATGTCCTGGTGCTGCCGGTTGTAGTTCTCGTGGGCTTCCATGATGCGCACCCCGGCGAAGCCCAGGTCGTTGAACGGCCGGTGGTGTCCGCCCCGCCCGAAGCGGTCCAGCCGGTAGATCATCATCGGGTTCATCTGCGGCATATACTGCTCGGTCATTTTGTGCACGTAGCGCGCCAGTTGGCGCGAAATACCATCGACCTCGCCTCCGGTGAAGCGGCGGAAGCGGCGTTCCTGCTCCGTTTCGGTGGGCGGCACCGGTTCTGAGAAGATGCGAAAGCTGCGGTTGTCGATTACCCCGTCTACCCCCTCAATGTTACCGATCATATCGTTGTTGAGCACGCCGATCAATTGCCAATCGTTCTCCGCAGCGTAGTCGGCTAAGCCTTTTCCGCCGTAGAGTCCCTGCTCCTCTCCCGACAGCCCCACGTAGGCAATACTGTGCGGAAACTCATACTGCGTGAGCACCCGGGCGGCCTCGATGGCTCCGGCCATGCCCGACGCATTGTCGTTGGCTCCCGGAGCGTCAATTTCGTAGTCGGTGGCGCTCGAGGCCCGCGAGTCGATATCGCCCGACATCATCACCAGTCGGTTGGGAAACTGAGTGCCGCGCTGGATGGCCACCACGTTCACGATGTCTACGTCCTTGATGATGCGCTCGCCGGTGCCCTTCGGCACGAAGTTGCGCTGGTAGAACACTTCCAGGCAACCGCCGCAGTCTTCCGAAATTTTGTCAAACTCGGCCTTGATCCACCGCCGGGCCGCCCCGATACCGCGGGTATCCGACACAGTGTCGGACAAGGTATTACGGGTACCGAAGCCCGCCAGCGTGCGAATGTCCTGCTCAATGCGGTCGGCCGACACGCTGTCGATGATGCGGTACATCCGCAGGTCGGCCTGGGGTGGGGCCACCCCGGATGGAGCATCGGGTAGAGAAGTATCGTTTTGTCCGTAGCCTAAGTAGGAGAAGAAGACAGACAGAAGAAGAAAGCCAGTGCGCATAGGTTTTTCGGGTTTGGTTGGTGGTCTAACAAAGCAAAAAAGGAAAGGTTAGCAGTCGCGGCTAGTGCCCGGCTGCTGACCAAGTGTTATTCGCGCCCTAGGTAAGGTCAGAATAAGTAGTACCTTTGATTTCTGTCATTAAAAACATAACCTATCCACTATGAAATGTATCTTTACTGCACTGGCCGCTGGTCGCTCCTTTCTCATCGCACTCACCTTGGGCCTGCTCGCGCAAACCGCCTTAGCGCAAACCGTGCAAGTTACCGTGACCGACGAAGACCGTAATCCGCTGCCCGGCGTCAACGTGGTGATTGAAGGCACCACCCAGGGGACCACCACTGACGTAGCGGGCGAGGCGCGGTTGACCGCCCCGAGCGATGCTACCCTGGTGCTCTCGTTTATCGGCTACGCCCGAGAGACGGTGGCCGTGGACGGACGTTCCGCCATTAACGTACAAATGCAACCCGACCTGTCCGAACTGCAGGAAGTGGTGGTGATCGGTAGCCGCAACCAGAACCGCACGGTAACCGAAACCCCCGTGCCGGTGGACGTGATTCCGCTGCAAGAGATGCTGGAAAGCGCTCCCCAGGTGGAGATCACCCAGATTCTGAACTACATTGCGCCCTCCTTTTCTTCTAACCGCCAGACCATTTCCGACGGCACCGACCACGTGGATCCCGCTTCGCTGCGCGGACTGGGCGTTGACCACGTGTTGGTGCTGGTCAACGGCAAGCGCCGCCACAACTCCTCGCTGGTCAACGTGAACGGAACGGTGGGTCGCGGGTCCGTGGGCACCGACCTCAACTCCATTCCGGCCGCGGCCATCGAGCGCATCGAGGTGCTGCGCGACGGGGCGGCCGCCCAGTACGGCTCCGACGCCATTGCCGGGGTGATCAACCTGGTGCTCAAGGAAACTACCGACCAGGTTTTCTTCTCCGCCACCGGCGGCCAGATGTACGAAGGCGACGGTGAGGTGGCCCAGTTCAACACTAACTATGGGTTTAACGTGGGCGAACGGGGCTTTATCAACCTGACGGGCCAGTACCAGTACCGTGGCCGCACCGACCGGGCGGGCGATTGGACCGGCTCGGTGTTTAAAACCAGTTGGGACGGGGAATCGCCCAGCATCTACGCCGAAAATTTTATGGCGGGTGATTTGAGTCCCTTCGACGTGGGGCAGCGCCTTACCCCGCAGGGGGCGGAACAGATCAACACCGCGAACGCCATCACCAACAACCTCACCGATGCCCAGGAAGAAGCCTTGATCAACCAAAACGGCGGACGGCGGGCGTTCACCATGCAGGTGGGGCAGTCGGAAGCGGTGAACGCCGCGGCCATGCTCAACTCGGCCTTTGAGGTGAGTGAGAACCACGAGTTCTACCTGTTCGGAGGCATCAGCGCTCGTCGAGGACTGGCCACGGGCTTTTACCGACTGCCCAACCAGAGCCGTACGCTGACGTCGGTGTATCCGAACGGCTTCTTGCCGGAGATCGGCTCCAACATCTTCGACGCTTCGCTCTCGGGCGGGCTGCGGGGCAACGTGGGCGCCTGGTACGCTGACTTCAGCCATACCTACGGCAGCAACTCCTTCGAATTTTTGATCAGCAACACCAGCAACGCTTCGCTGGGCAACCGTACGCCTACCTCCTTTAACGCGGGCGGATTTCGCTTCCGGCAGAACACCACCAACGTTGACTTCTCGCGCTATTTTGAAGACGCGATGGCGGGCATCAACGTGGCTTTCGGGGGAGAGTATCGTGTGGAGAACTACGAGATCAACGCGGGTGAGGAAGGCTCCTACCGCAACTACGGAGTGGTGAACCTGGTGGACACCACCGCCGACGGTACGCCCTTCGTGAATGAGCAGTCGTCGACCAATATCTTTTACAACCGACCGGGAGGTTCGCAGGTATTTCCGGGCTTCCAACCGGCCAACGAGTTGCAGCAGAGTCGCTCGACGGTGGCGGCCTACGCCGACGTGGAGTTCAACTTCACCGAGAACCTGTTCGTGGATGCGGCGATTCGCTTCGAGGATTATACTGACTTTCGGCAGCACCTTCAACTGGAAGTTGGCGGGTCGGTTGGCCGCTACCGACAACTTCGCGCTACGCGCCGCGGTGAGCACCGGCTTTCGGGCGCCTTCGTTGCCGCAGCGTTACTTCAATAACACCTCGACCATCTTCACCCTGCAAAACGGGGTGAACGTGCCCAACGAGGTGGGAACCTTTCGCAATGATTCGCGCGTAGCGCAGTTGTTCGGCATCCCTTCGCTCACCAACGAAACCTCGTTTAACCTGAGTGCTGGAGTAGTGTGGAACGTGGCCGACAACTTCGACGTCACGGTGGATGCCTACCAGGTTGACGTTGACGACCGCGTGGTGCTCACCAGCCAGTTCGACGCGGACAATAGCGAAGAGATTGCATCGATCTTATCGAGCGTGAACGCGGGCAGCGCCCAGTTATTTACGAACGCCATCGACACCCGCACGCGGGGCATTGACGTGATTGCCGCTTATAACACTACCTTCGGCGAAAGCCGCCTGAAGGCTACCCTGGCGGCCAACTTCACCAACACCGAGGTGACGAACGTAGACATTCCGGCCACCCTGCAAGCTGCCCCGGAAGCATTTTTCGATCGCGAAGAACGGGGACGCTTTGAGGATGCCACACCCCAGTCAAAGATCAACCTGCTGCTCGACTACCGGGTTAATCGTTTGGTGGTGAATCTGATTTTTGTTCGCTTCGGCGAAGTGTTTGCGCGCACGCAGGATACCGAAACGGATGCGCAAGGCAATGACGTGTTCATCGATCAGCGGTTTGCGCCGAAGATCATTACCAACGCCAGCGTGGGTTACAACATCACCGACGCGGTTAATCTCACCATTGGGGCCAGTAATCTCTTCGATGTGTATCCCGACGAGAACCGGGAAGAGTTTCGCAGTGGCGAGCGCTTCATCTACTCGCGCCGGGCATCGCAGTTTGGCTTCAACGGCGGGTATTATTTTGCTCGACTGAACGTGACTATTTAGACGACCATCAACATTGGGTTGATACGCAAAAGCGCGTCGCTTGAAAGAGCGACGCGCTTTTTTCGTACTTTACCGAACGGTTCTACGAACCCCTTTGATTTACTCTCCTCGGTAACCAACCATGAAACAACTTACCTACCTGAAGAAGAACACGCTACAGTGGTGGGATGTGCCGGAACCCACCTTGCAATTTCCCACCGACGCCATTGTGCGGCCGCTGGCTGCTGCCCGATGCGACGCGGATAAAATTTTTCTGTTCAACGACGTCACCCGGTTGATGCAGGCCGGAGTGGCGGTGCATTATCTTGACGCTATAACCACCGATCTGTGGGGAAAGCAGCCCTTCTGTGGTCCCATTCCGGTGGGTCACGAGTGCGTGGCCGAAGTGATGGTATGCGGTGAAGCAGTCACCCAGTTCAAGCAAGGCGATCGGGTAATTGTGCCCTGGGCAATATC
Source organism: uncultured Cytophagales bacterium (assembly GCA_963833215.1). Lineage (GTDB taxonomy): Bacteria > Bacteroidota > Bacteroidia > Cytophagales > Cyclobacteriaceae > Tunicatimonas. The sequence continues at coordinate 112,189 of CAWHXE010000018.1, forward strand.
CTGCGGCGATTGTTCGCACTGCCTCACCGGACTCACGTCAAAGTGTACGGAAGCGGGCGAAACGCTGGTGTCGGGCTATGGTTTTGGCGAAGCGCTGGGGCCGTGGGGCGGGATGGTGAGCGACCGGGTGCGGGTGCCCTACGCCGATGCCATGCTGGTGGCCGTGCCGAAGGGTATCGATCCGGTATCGCTGGCCAGTGCGAGTGACAACATCCCGGACGCCTGGCGTACGGTGGCTCCGCTGCTGAAGCATAATCCGGGAGCGCCCGTGCTGGTGGTGGGCGGGGCAGCCCCCAGTATCGGATTATACGCGGTGGCCATTGCCGTAGCTTTGGGGTCGTGGCGGGTAGACTACGTGGATCATGACCCCCAACGTTTGGAAATAGCCCAGTCGCTAGGCGCTCATCCGATTCCGATTCCGGCCAGTAAGCGCCGCCGTCAAAGGTGGTTCCGCCAGCAGGCTCCCCGCCGCAGCGGTGCTCATCCCATTTCGGTAGATACTACCGCCAATCCGGACGGACTACGTTTTGCGATTCGCTCGCTGGCTCCGGGCGGCACCTGCACCAGTGTTGGGTTTTATCATCAGAAGAAAACTTCGCTGCCACTCATGCAAATGTATACCAATGATGCGACGCTACGCACCGGAATTTCGCACCCCCGGGCCGACCTGCCCGAGGTGCTGGACTTGATTACGACTCGTAGATTTCAACCTGAAAAAGTAACCACACTGCTTGCCAACTGGGAAGACGCTCAGGAAGCGTACCTGGAGCGCACCACCAAAGTGGTGGTGCACCGACCTTCGTTGTTTTCGATTTGATCCGCATTGTTGGGCAAAAAGTGGTCTATTGCCCACGATATTTAGGCCAAAGATCGCCTACTCTGAGTTCGTTATACCCCTCCATAATTTGGCAGGCACTACGATCAGCATCGCGAATCAATTTCTACTTTTTTGCCTCCAGCTTCGGTAAGCCCAATATTCGCAACCTTTCATTCGCTTTTTTCAGCTTTTCAGGAAATAGCACTTGATCACTGTACTGATTCAGTGACTCATCAATTTTTACAATCAGTGCTTCTTTATTGTTTGATGTTCATACACAAAATGCCTAAGCAAAATCAATTCGTTGCGACCCATTTCGCAACGGAAGCAATCCAAAATCCTTTATTCCCTACTTCTTTCCATTCTTGATTCTCATTGAAAGTAGCTCTTATATTCTAATCCACGTTATCATGCAGAAATCGGTTATTGCCCACGATGTTGCTCTCGTCGTCCAGGCTGTAGCGCGACACGTTTTGGTCGTTGGACGGCGGGGTGCTGTACAGGTGGACGTTCTTCCGCAGGTAGGCCGGTTGGCTGAAGTTCTCCTTCTGAAACTGCTCCTGACTACTGTCGGGCGAGCTGATGCTCTTGCGGCCACGCAGCTTCAGCTTCCGCTGGTAGGCTTCTTCCATCAGCACCTTCTTTCGGGGGCTCAGCTCTCGCTGAAATAAGTACTCTTCTTCTGGTTCTGATTCTGACGAATCAGGCGGTTCCGGGTTAGAACGATAGCGACTGGGCTCCGGGGGCAACTGATCATCGTTGCTACGGTCGTTCGGCGATGCATGGCGATAGTCATGCGCTTCGTCGTCGTCCTTGGTCACATCTAGGTCCCACGAACGGTCGTAGTGGGAGTCGTCGGGAAACGTGGGTACGTCGCGCGCATCATCATCGTCCAGCGGTTCCTCAGAAGAGGCTTCATCCCGCGGTTCCGGATTGCCCCAGCGGTAGCCGGTGTGCGTCGTTTCCGGCTGCTCTTGATCGGAACGGCGTTCACCGTTGGAAGACGAACGCGGCGGGAACTCGCTGGGACGCGTGGATTCTTGGCGAGGCGTTGGCACCGCAGAATTGGCCTCAGGCTCCGGCGTATTTCCGTTCTCGTGGGGATTAGTCGCCCGTTCGGCCGGACCCATTGTACGCTTCGGTGGTTCTTGATTTGCGTAGGCACCGTCTTGCTTCATCCCGTCCGGCGGAGTGCCGCCCATCGCATCGGCGACCGGCGGAATGCCGCCCAGCGGGGTGCCGCTCAAACGGACCCGGCGGTTAGACTCCAGATCGATGACCCGCTTCACCTCCACCTCATCTTCATCGGAGAAGTTGCCCTCGTTGGCTCCTTTGAAACCGGTAGCGATCACGGTGACCATCACACTTTCCTGCAAGTCTTCGTCGATACCGTGGCCGAAGATCATCTCGGCATCCTGTCCGCATTCATCGTGGATGAACGAGGTGATCTCGTCCAGCTCTTCCATCTGAATCTCCTTTTTGGTGCCCGACTTAATGGACAGCAGGATTTTCTGCGCGCCGCGGATGTTCACGTTGTCGAGCAGCGGCGAAGACAGTGCCATCTCGGCCGCCCGGCGCGAGCGTTGGTCGCCCTCGGCGCGGGCCGATCCCATCACGGCGGCGCCGGAGTTGGCCATCACGGTTTTCACGTCCTCAAAGTCCACGTTGATGTAGCCCGGCAGCGTGATGATCTCGGCGATGCTCTTGGCGGCGGTGGTGAGCACGTTGTCGGCCTGCGCAAAGGCGTTCGACAGCGTCAGGTTACTGTACACCTCGCGCAGTTTGTCGTTGAGGATCACCAGCACCGTGTCGCAGTTCTGCCGCAGGTCGGCCAGGCCCTGCTCGGCCAGCTTGATCTTCTTGCGCCCCTCGAAGCCGAAGGGCTGGGTAACAATCCCCACCGTAAGGATGCCGAGCTCTTTGGCCACCTTGGCAATCTCGGGGGCCGCTCCGGTGCCGGTGCCGCCGCCCATGCCCGCGGTGATAAACAGCATGCGGGTGTCTTCGCTCAGCACGTCGCGGATGTCTTCTTTGCTCTCGATGGCCGCGTTCTTACCCTTTTCGGGGTTGGCCCCCGCTCCCAGGCCCTGGGTGAGGGTGCTGCCAATCTGAATTTTGTTGGGAACCGGGCTGCTGTGCAGCGCTTGCAAGTCGGTGTTGCACACAAAGAACTCAACGTCTTTGATGCCCTGGCTATACATATGGTTCACGGCGTTGCTGCCGCCGCCGCCCACGCCAATCACCTTGATGATGGACTTGTTCTGGGGCGGTAATTCGAAGGAATACGTTCTATCTGACATAGTGATCAACGTTTGGTAAGTTAGGCTTCTGATTCACGCCGGGGTAAAAAGTTGGCGCGCTCGGAGACAAACTTAGGTTAATATTCTTTTTCGTTAAAATCGTCAATTAAGATTCTCTTGGTTTTTTCTAGGATTGATCGGAACGAAAACCCTCCCGGACGCTCGGTTCGGTTCACTTTTCCGCTGGGCACTTTGCGCTTCACGTAGTCGAGGTTGCGCTCATCGAGGGCCTTGAACCCGGCCAGCACCAACCCCACTCCCGTGGCGAAGGTGGGCGATTTGATCGCCTCGGGCTTGCCCCGCCCCAGGTATTCGTTCGGGTAGCCCACGCGGGCGTCCAAGGCGCACATCAGTTCGCACAGTTCTTTCACCTGCTTGAGCTGCGCCCCGCCGCCGGTCACCACAATGCCTCCGGCCAGCCGGTCTTCGTAGCCCGAGGCAATGATCTCGGCGTGCACCAGCTCGAAGATTTCCTGCATCCGGGCCTCGATGATGTAGGCCAGGTTCTTTACGGATATTTCGCGGGGCGGGCGGTCGCGCAGCCCGCGAATGGAGACGATCTCGTTGAAGCTGGCCTCTTCGGCAATGGCCCGACCGAACTTCACCTTCAGCAGTTCGGCCTGCTCGTCCAGCACGGAGCATCCCTGCTTGATGTCGGCCGAAATGATGTCGCCGCCGAAGGGAATCACCGCCGTGTGGCGGATGATTCCGTCGTGGAAGATGGCCATATCGGTGGTGCCGCCCCCGATGTCGATCAGGCACACGCCCGCTTTCTTTTCTTCCTCGCTGAGCACCGACAGGCTGGAGGCCAGCGGTTCCAGAATCAGGTTGTCCACCGACAGACCGGCCTTCTGCACGCACTTGTTCAGGTTGTTGATGGCGTTGGTCTGCGCGGTGATGATGTGGAAATCGGCTTCCAGCTTCACGCCCGACATGCCGATGGGGTCCATAATGCCCTCTTCGTAGTCGACGATGTAGTGCTGGGGCATCACGTGGATGATCTCGCAGCCGGGGGGCGTCACGATGCGGTACATATCATTGGTGAGTCGCTCCACATCGGCCACGGTGATTTCGTCGTCCTTCGAGTTGCGGGTGATGCCTCCGTGGTGAATGGAGCTGCGGATGTGCTGTCCGGCGATGCCGACGTTCACCACGTTGATTTCTACGCCGGACTGTTCTTCCGCTTCGCGGACGGCTTTCTGGATGGCAAACACCGTCTTGTCGATGTTGCTCACGATGCCCCGGATCACTCCGTCGGAGACGGCTTTCCCCATGCCGAGCACTTCCAACGTGCCGTAGGCGTTCTTTCTGCCCCACAATGGCGCAGATTTTGGTGGTCCCAATGTCTAGTCCGACGACTGGTTGATCTCCTTGTGTAGTCTTCATCATTATTGACAGACGATTTGGTTTTGGTACTTTAGGCTAACTTGTTCGTAGTGGTTCCACCCTTGTCGGGGCAAGATTTGATCGTAAAAAACCGCTAACTTATTAAATTTCTCCGACACTCGGTCGGCTGGTCCGAAGGCGATGCGTTGCTTGCCCACCTGGGGGTACAGGGTTACTTCGCCCCGCTTGTCTATATCAATTTGCGCGATCTGGGCGCGCCAAAATTCATCTTGCTCCACGTAGCGCACCAGTTCCAGCACCTGCGCCCGCGCCGAGTCTTCTTCCTCGCTGGTGTCCAACAACGTGGTCACGTAATCGCCACTGAGCAGCGCCACGCGGGCGGTCAGTCGATCGGACAGGGGCAGCAGACGGCCGTCGGCTCCCAGGTAGGCATCCGGCACTCCGCCGCCCCGCGCCAGAATTCGGGCGATGGGGCGGTTCTGCTGCGCCTGCACCACCACGGTGCCCGACAGGTCGTGGTAGGCGTTCACCTGCTGCACGTAGCTGTTGCTGGCCACGTTTCTCTCGAGCATTTTCAGATCAATGTCCCGGAGGCGCACTCCTTCCAGCGGAGTGGTTTGCTGCTGCGTCACCAACAGGCGAATATCATCCGGGGTGATGAAGGGGTTCCCGTCGGTTTGCACCTCTACCACCAGGCGCTGGCAGACGCGCTGCTGCCGCCGCAGCTCCACGAACGCCACCGTTCCCAGCAGCAGCAGGGCGGTTAACAGGGTTCTCGCTATTTTCTTGAGACGGTTCATTCGGCGGTTCTTAGTTTTTTGGTTTTGACGAGCGACAGCACTTCTTCGGCGATTTGCTGCGCGGCTTCGGGGCGGGCCAGTTGCCCAATGTTTTGCTGAAGCATTTGCTGTCGCGACGAATCGTTCAGCAGGGCGATGGCCTGATCAATGAGCTGCTTCGGCGCATCGGCATCCAGCACCATCAGGGCGGCGTCTTCTTTGACCAGGGCCTCGGCGTTTTTGCGCTGGTGGTCTTCGGCCACGTTGGGCGAAGGTACGAAAATGACCGGCTTTCTTACCAGCGCCAGTTCGGAAATCGCCAGGGCTCCGGCCCGCGAAATCACCACGTCGGCCACGGCGTAGGCCAGGTCCATGCGCGTGAGAAACTCGCGCAACTGAATGCCGGGGCGGTGGTCAACGGCCGCCAGTTGCCCCTCCATCGCTTGGTAGGCGGTTTTGCCGCTCTGCCAGATCACCTGCACTCCCTGGGCGGTGAGCTTTTCTAACCCAGCCAGCACGCTTTCGTTAAGGGTGCGCGCTCCCAGGCTTCCGCCCACCACCAGCAGCGTGGGCTTATCGGCCGAAAGCCCAAAATACTCCAGACCCTCGGCGCGTCGGCTGTCTACTCCTTCGGCGGCCAGGGTTACGATATCGTGCCGGATGGGGTTACCGGTGAACACCAGCTTTTCTGGGGGAAAGAAGCGTTCCATGCCGTGGTGCGCTACGCAAATTTTTTGTACCTGGTTAGCCAGCATTTTGTTGGTGAGCCCGGCGTAGGAATTTTGTTCCTGCAACAGGGCCGGAATCTTCTTCAGGCTGGCGGCGTACAGCAACGGTCCGCTGGCGAAACCTCCCACTCCCACCGCCACGTCGGGCCGAAACTTAGCCAGAATGCGGAACGAATTGATGACGCTGGAGGCTACCTTCAGCGGGAAGGCCAGGTTGTCGGTGGTGAGTTGGCGCTGCAACCCGCTGATCCACAGCCCCTCGATGCGGTAGCCCGCTTCGGGCACCTTCTGCATCTCCATCCGCCCCCGGGCGCCCACGAACAGCACCTTGGTATCCGGGCGGATCGACCGCAGGGCGTTGGCAATGGCAATGGCCGGGTAGATATGCCCGCCGGTGCCGCCGCCGCTGATGATCACTCGATATGGTGGGTTGTTCGTTGTCATGATTTTTGTAGGAACATGATTAATCATGTTCCTACGTAGCGGTTTCGTTTTTCGTCGTACTCAAAATAATTCCTAGCGCCACCCCGGTAAACAGCAGCGACGTTCCTCCCATGCTCACCAGCGGCAGGGGCAATCCGGTGACCGGGGCCAGGCCCACCGCCACCGACATGTTGGCCATTGCCTGAATCACGATGGCAAAACTCAGTCCCGCCGACAGTAAACCTCCGAAGGCCTGCTGACTCAGCGACACGGCCCGCATGCCCCGGTAGAGCAGCACCAGGTAGAGCAGAATCACCGCCACTCCGCCCAGCAGACCGTATTCTTCCACGATGATGGCGTAGATGAAGTCGGAGTACGACAGGGGTAAGATATTGCGCTGCTCACTTTTGCCCCAACCCTTCCCGGCAATGCCTCCGGTGGCGATGGCTACGTACGATTGCTGCGTCTGAAAAGACACCTGATCATCATTCACGTAGGTAGTTAATCGGTTTAAGCGCTGTTTGCCCCGCTGCCCAAACGATGCGGCCGTCATGCCGACTAATCCCCCCGCTAGTAACAGCGAGAACAGGTAACGGGCGGGCACCCGACCGATAAACATCAGTAGCAGGCAGGTGGCGAACAGCATGGCCGCCGACGAAAGGTCGGTCAGGGCAATGAGCCCGCAGATGGCTCCGCACCACAACAGCAGGGGCAGCATGGTGCTTTTGAAATTATGGATCACCTGCTGTCGCCGCGAGAGCATCCCGGCCAGGTGGGTGATTAGCGCCAGTTTTGCCAGGTCAGACGGCTGAAATGCCTGATCGAGCACGGGCAGCACCAGCCAGCGCGAGGCCTCGTTGATGGTTTCGCCAAACTTCCAGGTGTAGAGCAGCAGTGGCACCGACAAGATCAGCGCCAGTGTGGAAATACGCGCAAAGTAGCGGTGATCAACCCGGTGGGTGAACCACATGGCGAGCAGACTCAGCAACAGCAGCGAGACGTGTTTGAAGAGGTAATATTCGGTGTTGCCGCCCCGCACCCGGTAGGCCAGCGAACTGGCGGCACTGTAGACCACCAGGATGCCGAGCGCTGACAAGGCCAGCACCACGAACCAGATCACCGGATCGCCCTTCAAGTATTTATGTGACCACGCTCGTACCATTATCGGATTTTTAGGGTGACCAGAGTGAAAATTGCTAACATGATGCCTACCAGCCAGAAGCGCGTCACTATTTTGGCTTCCGGCATATTCATCTTCTGGTAGTGGTGGTGCAGCGGAGCCATCTTCAGCAAGCGCCGCCCCGCCCCGTATTTTTTCTTGGTGTACTTAAAGTAGGATACTTGCAAAATGACCGACATATTCTCTACCAGAAATATGCCACACATAAACGGAATCAAAATCTCTTTGCGCACCGCGAACGCCAGCACCGCGATGATGCTGCCGATGGCCAGACTCCCCGTGTCGCCCATAAACACCTGGGCCGGATAGGCATTGTACCACAAGAAACCGATGCACGCTCCCACAAAGGCGGTGGTGTAGACCACCAGTTCGCCCAGGTCGGGGATGTACATAATGTTGAGGTACTGCGAAAACAGCAGGTTGCCCGACACGTAGGCGAAGATCGCCAGGGTGAGGCCGATGATGGCCGACGTTCCGGCTGCCAAACCGTCCAAGCCGTCGGTGATGTTGGCCCCGTTGGACACGGCCGTGATGATGAAGATCACGATGGCGATGTACACGATCCAGGTAAATTCTTCCGGCAGGTCAATGAGACCAAAGGTGACGAACGAGACAAAGTTTTTGTAGTCGGCTTCGTTGTTTTTGACGAAGGGAATGGTGGTTTTGGTGTCGTGCACGTCTTCGTAGGCCCCGGCGGGCAGGTCATTCACCACGTCGCCTACGTTGGTAATAGTGCCCACAAAGTCCTGATCAAACTCGCGCACCACCACGTCTTCGTGAAAGTAGAGCATCGCTCCCACAATAATGCCTAGTCCGATTTGCCCGGCCACCTTGAACCAACCGGCCAGCCCTTCCTTGTTCTTCCGAAAGGTCTTGATGTAGTCATCCAGAAAGCCCACCGTACCCATCCACAGCGTGGCGATGAGCACCAGAATCACGTAGATGTTTTCGAGCCGGGCAAACAGCAGGGTCGGAATCACCGTGGCGGCAATGATGATGATCCCGCCCATGGTGGGGGTTCCTTTCTTCTGCAGTTGCCCTTCCAGGCCCAGGTCGCGCACTTCTTCGCCCACCTGCTTGCGCCGCAGGATATTGATCAGTTGCTTGCCGAAGGTGATGGTGATCAGCAGCGACAGGAGCGTAGCCATCCCCGCCCGAAACGAGATGAACTGAAACAGGCTCGCCCCCGGTAGTTGAAACGTACGTTCTAAATAAGCAAAGAGGTAATATAGCATAGTTGGATGTTGGGTGTTAGGGGTTGGGTATTAGATGCTGGATGGTATTGGCTATTGCCTATATCCAACATCCACTATCCAACCTCAGGGGCCGCTTTGCGCGCCGCTAAATAGTTTTTCAATCACTTTTTTATCGTCAAAATCATGTTTCACTCCGTTAATTTCCTGGTAGGTTTCGTGTCCTTTGCCCGCCACCAGCACGATGTCGCCCGCCTGGGCCATCGCGCAGGCGGTTTTGATGGCTTCGGCGCGGTTGGTGATCGACCACACCTTTTTGTAGGCCGAGGCCGGTACTCCCTGCTGCATATCGCGGATGATTTGCTCCGGGTCTTCGCTGCGCGGATTGTCGGAAGTCAAGAATCACCCGGTCGCTCAGTCGGGCGGCGATGGCGGCCATCTCGGGGCGCTTGGTTTTGTCACGGTCGCCGCCGCAGCCCACCACGCAGATCACCGTCTCGTTTTTGGTGCGCACGTTCTGAATCGTCTTCAGCACGTTCTTCAGCGCGTCGGGCGTGTGGGCGTAGTCCACGATGGCGGTGATGCCCTCCGGGGAGATGATCTGCTCGAAGCGGCCCCGCGCCGGATTCACCGCCGATAATTCGGTGAGCACCTCGGCGGCATCTTCGCCAAGTAGCACCGCCACTCCGTAAGCTGCTACCAGGTTGTAGGCGTTGAAGTCGCCGATCAGCTTAAACCACACCGGCTGCACCACGGTATCGCGACTGCCCACCTCTAGTTCCAGCCCCTCGAGCGTATTGGAAATCACCTTGCCCTTAAAGTCGCTGGCGCTCTTGAGCGAATAAGTCATCCGCCGGGCTTTGGTGTTTTGCAGCATCACGCGGCCCCGCTTGTCGTCCACGTTCACCAGCGCGAAGGCCTCGCGGGGCAGACCGTCGAACAACATTTTTTTGGCGGCGATGTAGTTCTCGAACGTTTCGTGATAGTCCAGGTGGTCGTGGGTGATGTTGGTGAACACCGCCCCGGCCAGTTGCAGTCCGCTGGTGCGGTGCTGGGCGATGGCGTGCGAGCTGGCTTCCATGAAGGCGTGGGTGCAGCCGCGGCGCACCATCTGCGCCAGCAGGGCGTTGAGTTGCACCGCGTCGGGCGTGGTGTGCGTGGCCGGAATGACCTCGTCGTTGATCATGTTGTTCACCGTCGACAACAGACCGGTAGGGTAACCCAGTCGGATAAACAACTGGTGCAGCAGCGTGACCACCGTGGTCTTGCCGTTGGTGCCCGTCACCGCCACCAATTGCAGCTTGGCTGAGGGGTTGTCGTAGAAGTTGGCCGCCATCACGCCTAGGGCTTCCGCGCTGTTGCCCACCTGCACGTAGGTGACCCCGGCGACACGCTCCTCCGGCAGTTGTTCGGCTACCACGGCAGCAGCTCCCTGCTCGGTGGCTTGCGCGATAAATTGATGCCCATCAACCTGGGTGCCGGATACCGCCACGAAGACACAGTCCTTCTCCACCCGCCGCGAATCGAACACGACGGAGCTGATCTCGATCCCGGTATCGCCCTCGGTAGCGAGTAGGGAGACTTTGTAGAGTATGTCTTTTAGTATTTTCATAGTTAATAGTCGACGGTCCACAGTCGATAGTCCATAGTCGACGGTCCACAGTCGATAGTCCATAGTCGACAGTTCACAGTAAATAGCTGTTGACTATGGACTGTCGACCATTGACTGTGGACTATTTTATAGCCTTTCGCAGTGCTTGTAGCATTTTTACGATTTCTTCCAATTGCTCATAGTGCGTATCAAAATCTTCTTGAGAGACGATATTTCTCATCTTACCTATGTGTAAACAGGCAACCACCTCAATAGCAGAGCGGATAGCATACCCTAGAAATTTTCTAAACTCTGGATTGCTCTGACCGGTAGAACCTTCGGCTATGTTCAGTGCTACTGAGTCTGCTGCCCGTTTCATTTGGCTTGTCAGCACGTAAAGCTCTTCCTTCGGAAAAGTGGTCGTCAAATCATGCGTGTCTTTGGTCAACACTAGTGCTTTTTGCCAAACGTTAAGTTGCTCAAACTTGAAAGCCATATCTTTAATTCTAGTTGATAGTTCACAGTTAATAGTCAATAGTCCACAGTCAATAGTCCACAGTCCACAGTAGCTGACGTCTGTCAACTGTGGACTATGGTCTGTCGACTTCATCCCAATTCCAACTTCACCCGCTCGCCCCGCACCGCTTTGCTTCCCGCTTCCTTTGATTGCTTCGCTACGCGCCCAGCGCCCGAGTGTTCTACCCGTAGGCCCTGGTTTTCCAGTAAGTACAGCGCGTCGCGCAGGGTCATTCCTTCCACGTTCGGCACGGTTCCCTTTTCTTGATGATTATCGGTCCAGATCACGCGGTCGCCACCGTGCTCGGTACGGGTCCACTCGGTTTCGTCGCGGGTGCGCTGCGAAACGTCCAGCCGATTGCAAATGAGTTGTAGATCGCTGCGCAGTCCGGCCTGAATCACCGGCAGCACCCCTTCTTCCCGGGCAAACTGCCGGGGCAGAGGTTCGTGCAGTTCTAGGTCAGTAGCGTAAATCTTATCGGCGATTTCTTTGAACACCGGCGCGGCCACGTCGCTGCCGTACTGCGGCACTCCCTTCGGATGATCGATCACCACAATGCAGCTGTACTTGGGAGCATCGGCCGGAAAGTAGCCCGCAAAAGAGGTATAATACTGCTTGGTGTAGGCACCGTCTACAATCTTCTGGGCCGTACCCGTTTTTCCCGCAATGGAGTAGTAGCCATCCCGGATGCTGCTGGCCGTTCCTTCTTCCACCACGCGTTCTAGTAGTGTCCGCACTTTCGCCAGCGTGGCCGGTGAGCAAATCGGATCGCGCAACACCTTGGCGCGGAACGTTTCCACCGTTTGGTTCACCCGCTTGATGCTTTTCACCAGCAGCGGCTGCACCATCACTCCGTCGTTGGCCACCGCATTGTAGAAGGCTAGCGTTTGCAGCGGAGTGAGCTTCAGTCCGTAGCCGATCGACATCCACGGCAGGGTCACTCCGCTCCAGCGGGGGTCGGTGGGAGTGGGCACGTCGGGCAAACCCTCGCCCGCTAGTTGCAGCTGCAATGGTTGGGTGATGCCCATGTCTTTGAGGTGCTCGATGTAGCGATCAGGCTTCAGACCGAAGTAGCGGTTCACCAGTTGGGAAATGCCGATGTTCGACGAGCGCGCAAAGGCGTCGGCCAGGGTGATGGTGCCGAAGCCGCCGGTTTTGTAGTCGCGCATCGTTTGGTCGTAGAACTTATAGGTTCCCGAACCGGTGGCGATGCTGTCGCTCAGGTTCAACGGCGTCTCTTCCAGCAGGGCAATCACCGAGGCCAGCTTGAAGGTGGACCCGGGTTCGGTGAGTCCGCCCACGGCGTGGTTATACACTTCGGCGTAGCGCCCATTTTTCCGCTTGCTCAGATTCGCCATTGCCTTGATCTCCCCGGTGCGCACCTCCATCACCACCGCGCAACCGTAGGCCGCCTTATGCTCCTCCAGCGCGGCCAGCAGCGACGACTGCGCCACGTCCTGCACGTTCACGTCCAGGGTGGTTTCAATATCGAGCCCTTCCTGGGGGCGCACCTCGGTGCCGTCGTACACCGGTTTCCAGTGGTTGCCCGACATCTTCTGAAACAGGCCCTGCCCGTCGGTGCCCGCCAGGTAACGATCGAAGCTATACTCCAGCCCCGCGCCCCGGCCGTTTTCGTTCACGAAGCCAATGGTGCGGGTGCCCAGGAAGGCGAAGGGTTTGTAGCGCACGTTCACGCGCTCGAACACCACTCCGCCCCGGTAGCGCCCGGCCCGGAAGAGCGGCCAGGTTTCCATTTCCTTCTTTTGCAGGTGGTCGATCTTTTGGGAGTTGAGCAGCAGGTAGCGCTTCCCTTTCTGCCGGGCCTGATCGATCTTGCGGCGGTAGGCGGCCGCTCCCTGATTCTTGAAGTGCTGGGACAGCAGGATACTTAAAGAATCGACGTGCTGATTATAAAGATCATCGGAGGCCACCCGCGGGTCGAAGGCCACCCGGTAGTGGGGTAGCGAGGTGGCCAGCAGGCTGCCGTTGTCCGAGTAGATGTTGCCGCGCACGGCGGGCACGCTCCGGTATTGCACGCTCACGTCTTTGGCCAGCGCCAGCCACTTCGGCCCGTCGATCAGTTGCAATTGCACCATACGAAACACCAGCAGCCCCGTGAAGAGCAGGGCTAACAGGAAGGCGACGCGCACCCGAAGCAGTATGGAGTTTTTGATGTTCATTTGGTAGTTGGCACCAGTAGTTTATAAGGTGGGGTAGGACTTTCTTCTAAGCCGAGGGCGCGCGCCCGTTTGGCCACCTGCGACTGCTTGCTTTCGTACATATAGCTTGCCTTGAGAGTAGTGTAATTAGCGCGCATATCTTCTACCTCGCGCTCCAGTTGGTCCATCCGGCGAATCATCCGGTCAGCGTAGTGGCTGTTGCCGATGTAGAACATACCGACGATGGTGAAGTACAGAATGTAAGGAACGAAGCGCGTGGGCAAGCCCCGCTCGAAGGAGGTGTTGATGCGAAAGACGCGCTCCACCCGTCCGAACAAACTTCCGGTAACCGAAGGCTTGGCCGATGGCGCGGGACGCCGCCGCTTGATCCGATTGGGTTTCTTGGTTAGTGTCTTCATAGTTAGTTAGTCGATGGTCAATAGTCCACGGTCCATAGTCGATAGTCCACAGTAACCGTCGACTATGGACTATCAACCGTCAACTGTTGATTTTCTGCGATTCTCAATTTGGCGCTCCGAGACCGGGGATTTTTTTCCAGTTCTTCGGGTGATGGGGTAATTGGTTTTCTATTGATGGCCACCAGCGGTTTGATCACGTTGCCGTAAAAATCTTGCTGCACCTCTCCGGCCAGGTTACCGGTTTGGATCAGGTTCTTCACCAGCCGATCTTCCAGCGAGTGGTACGAAATCACCGCCAGCCGCCCGCCCGGCTTCAGCAGCGTAGGCACCGCCCGCAGCATCTCCCGCAGCGCGTCCAGCTCTTCGTTCACCTCGATGCGCAGCGCCTGAAACACCTGGGCGTAGTACTTTGATTCGCGCCCCCGGGGAGCCAGGCGACTGAGCACCTTCTTCAGATCTTCTACCGTGCGCAGGGGTTGGGCCACGCGAGCTGCCACCAGCGCCTGCGCCAGGGTGCGGGCGTTGCGCACCTCACCGTACATGCCCAGGATGCGGTGCAGTTCGGCCTCGCTGTAGGTGTTGAGAATCTGCTGCGCCGTGCGCGATGCCGAAGGGTCCATGCGCATGTCGAGCTCGGCCTCGAAGCGGGTGGAGAAACCCCGGTCGGGCACATCGAACTGATGCGACGAAACGCCCAGGTCGGCCAGGATGCCGTCGACGGTCTTGATGCCGTGCAGCCGCAGATACTTCGTCAGGTGACGGAAGTTGGCGGCAATGAAAGTGAGGTCTGAGCCGACGGCGTTGGCGGCGGCGTCAGGGTCCTGATCGAAAGCAATTAGCTGGCCGCCGGAGAGCAGATCCAGGATGGCGCGGCTGTGCCCGCCGCCCCCGAAGGTGAGGTCGAGGTAGGTCCCGGCCGGGTTGTGCACCAGGGCGGTTACGCTCTCATCCCGCAGTACCGGTTGGTGATAAGTCATTGTTGCTAGCGCTTCCATACAAATGCTTTTGTGCCATGTCTGAGTAGTCGTCCGGATCGTCCAGGATATACTGATCGTATAATTCTGGGTTCCATATTTCCAGTACCTTACCCGCCCCCACGATCAGCATTTCTTTTCGTAGGTGCGCGTACTGGGCCATGCGCTGAGGAATCCTAAACCTCCCCTGGTTATCTAGTTCTATGTCTTCGCTTCCTCTAAAAAAATTCCGCTGCAGTTTGCGGTGCTCTTGGTTGAAGCGATCGAGCGCGTTGATTCGTTGGAACTCTTCGTTGTAGCTTTCTTGGGTATAGATAATCAAACAGGGGTCCATCCCGCGCCCCAGCACAATCTCCTGCTGCGACGACTCGGGCATGCGCGCTTTGATGCGAGCGGGGAGCAGCACGCGCCCCTTGGCATCCATATTGCACAAGCATTCTCCGTTGAAGATGGCCATCTATTTGACATCACTATTTTCATATACTGAAACAAACGTACTGATATTTACCACTTCTTCCCACCCTTTACCACTTTTTTTTACAATTTTTTGCCATAAAAAAGGGCTTGAGCGCAATTCTGAGCGGGTATTCTTATAAAAAGTACAAATTAATCCCTTTGTTCTGTCACTTAGATATTATCGTTTGTTAGTGA
Source organism: uncultured Cytophagales bacterium (assembly GCA_963833215.1). Classification (GTDB taxonomy): domain Bacteria; phylum Bacteroidota; class Bacteroidia; order Cytophagales; family Cyclobacteriaceae; genus Tunicatimonas. Next base: position 127,267 of record CAWHXE010000018.1, read on the forward strand.
TGTTATTGTATTTCTGTTTTTGGCTAATCGCAGTTACTAATCCATTTCGCTAACTGTCCTTTTGTCAGGATACTTCATCCTCCCTAACGCCGCATCTGGCAGTTGCGTATGTCCGGTGGTGACGTTAGCGTAGGCTCCACGCAGCAGATACCACTGCTTCCCCCTTCGCTATTGTGCGCCCCGTTACGTACCTTTGGCTCCCACTCCACCGCCAACCTATGCTGCACTTCCCCGTTCGTTTCTCCTATCTGATCCCCGCCCTAGGGATACTGTTCTCCTGCTCAACATCACCGCAATCTCCTCCCGAACCGGCACCACTGCCGGTGGGAACGTGGCGCGCCACCCTGACCCTGCAGGAGCAGGAACTTCCCTTTTTGCTGGAGCTGGAAGGCAACGATGTGACCGGCTACGAGGCCTACCTGCGCAACGGCAAAGAAACCATTCTTATCGACAGCGTGGTGTGGTCGGGCGACTCGCTTCGCCTGACGATGCCCATCTTCGACACCGAAATGGTGGGGCGCATCAGCGACGGACAGTGGCGGGGCGCGTGGCAAAAAAACTACGCGGCTGACTACACGCTTCCCCTCACCGCGACGCACGGCGAGAACTACCGCTTTGTGGAAACATCGAGCCAGCCACCGGCTGATTTTGGCGGGCGATGGTCGGTCAAATTTGCCGACGACACGCTGCAAGCGGTGGGCGAATTTACCCAGGATGGTTCGCGGCTGACGGGATCTTTCCTGACCAGCCTGGGCGACTATCGCTACCTGGCGGGCAACGCCGAGGGCGACCGTTTGATGCTTAGCGCTTTCGACGGCGAGCACGCTTTTCTGTTCCACGCCACGCTTCAGGAAGACGGCACCCTGCGGGGCGACTTCTGGTCGGGACGCAGCTACCACACCACCTGGACGGCCGAGCGAAACGAAGACGCGGCCCTGGCGGATGCCGACCAACTAACCTACCTGAAGGAGGGCTACGACCGCCTGGCGTTTACCTTTCCCAACCTAGATGGAGAACCGGTTTCGCTCAACGACGAACGGTATCAGAACAAGGTGGTGCTGGTGCAAATCTTCGGCACCTGGTGCCCAAACTGCCTGGACGAAACGCGCTTCTTAACCCAGTGGTACGATGCGCATCAGGATGAAGACGTGGCGGTGATCGGACTGGCCTACGAGCAAAAAGACGACTTTGATTACGCCGCCGGGCGGGTGCGAAAATTAGTTGACAAGCTCGATGTGAACTACGATTTTCTGATCGCGGGCACCGCCGACAAGGCCGCCGCCTCGCGCACCCTGCCCATGCTCAACCGGATCATGTCGTTCCCCACCCTCATCGTGCTCGACCGCAACCACCGGGTGCACCGCATCCACACCGGCTTCAGCGGCCCCGGCACCGGCGCGCACTACGAGAAATTTGTAGAAGATTTTGAGACAATGACGGAGGAGTTACTAGAAGGCCCGAAGGCTAGTAGCTGAACCGCCCTGACAGCACTCAGCGCGTCAACGTTTTCTGCAAGCCACCGTAGCAAAGTCCTTCCGATCTAACCCATAATTACCCCGGGTGGGAGGGGTCGGACGGTTGGAAAAGGAAAGGAAGTTTGCGATATTACCAGGACTCCAGACGCGCCAACGCGTCCCATCAACTACCCAACCGTGATTTCAATCCTTCCGCTCATCGCTTTGTCACTGCTTCGTGCTTGGTTTCTAACGGAAGCTCCCGCTACCCCGCAAGCCGCACCCAACGTGCTGTTTATTGCTGTCGATGACCTTCGTCCCGAGCTCAACGTCTACGGGGCCTCGCATATTCACTCTCCGGCCATCAACAAATTAGCCTCCGAAAGCCTGGTCTTCACGCGGGCCTTCTGCAACGTGCCGGTGTGCGGAGCATCGCGGGCCAGTCTGCTGTCGGGAGTGCGGCCCGGCCTGCACCGTTTTGTGGGCTACGATACCTACCTGGAGCAAGACTATCCCGGCGTGACCTCGCTGCCGCAGCACTTTAAGAATAACAACTATACCACCATCTCGAACGGCAAAATCTATCACCACGCTGATGATGATCGAGCGGCCTGGCACGAGGTGTGGAAACCTCGTCCGAAACCGGGTGCTTCGTGGCGAAATTACCTGAGGGCCGAAAACTGAGCGCTGAGCAGGGAAAGCGCCGGGGCTATCCCTACGAAAACGTTGACGTACCCGACACGGCCTACTTTGACGGGCAGATTGCCCAGAAGTCTATCGAAGATCTGAAAAAGCTGAAGCAGGCCGGTGAGCCGTTTTTCCTGGCGGTCGGTTTTCTGAAACCTCACTTGCCCTTCAACGCCCCGAGCAAGTACTGGGATTTGTACGATCCCGCCACCATTTCACTGCCGGAAAATTACCAGCAACCGGCCAGTACGCCCCCGGAGGCTTTTCATAATTTCGGAGAGTTGCGCCACTACGCGGGCATTCCCCGGGAGGGACCGGTGAGTAACGAGATGGCCCACGAGCTGATTCGCGGGTACTACGCCTGCGTAAGCTACACCGACGCCCAGATCGGCAAGCTGCTTACTGCGCTTGAAGAACTAGAACTTGATGACAATACCATCGTGGTGCTGTGGGGCGACCACGGCTGGAATTTGGGCGACCACCAATTGTGGTGCAAGCACTGCAATTTCGCCTCTTCCCTGAAAGTGCCGCTGATGGTTAAGGTGCCCGGAAAATCAGGAAAACGCACCGATGCCATCACCGAATACATTGATATCTACCCCAGCCTGAGCGAACTGGCGGGCTTGTCGCTACCGGCGCACCTGGACGGAGAGAGTTTTGTTCCAATCATCAACGGGGAAACGCCGCCGGACGATTTCGCCATCGCGAAGTACCATGACGGGGTCACGGTGGTGCGGGGCGATTTGTTTTACACCGAATACATCGACAAACAAGGAGTGGCGCAGGCGCGGATGCTGTTCGACCATACCACCGACCCTTTGGAATTGCGCAATCTGGCCGAGAAAGCGGAGTATCAATCCACCTGCCAGGAGCTAAGTCAGTTGTTGCGCGACCGCTGGGGAGACGATTTTTTCACCAACCGAAGCGCGAAGAAATGAAACTTACCACTAACGTATTTCTGGAGCGCGCGCGCCACTGGCCGGTGCTCAACGTGCGTTCGCCCGGTGAGTATACCGCCGGTCACCTGCCCGGGGCCCACTGCTTTCCCCTCTTCGATGATCGCGAACGGGCGCAGGTGGGCACCACCTACAAGCAGATCGGTTCGCACGAGGCCCTGCTGGTGGGGCTAGAGTTGGTCGGACCCAAGATGCGCACCCTGGTGGAGCAGGCGCGGCACCTGGCCCCCGCCCGGGAGGTGCTGGTGCACTGTTGGCGGGGCGGCATGCGCAGCGAGAGCGTGGCGTGGCTACTCACCGCCGCCGGATTTGCCGCGCATACCCTGGAAGGTGGTTACAAGGCCTACCGCAACCATGCGTTGGAAAGCTTCCGGAATATCCCGCAGCTGATGGTGCTGGGCGGAGCCACCGGTAGCGGCAAAACGGCCGTCCTGCGGGCCTTGCAAGCGCGGGGCGAGCAGGTGATTGACCTGGAAGCTCTCGCCCACCACCGGGGGTCGGCCTTCGGAGGCATCGGGCAGGGAGAACAACCCACCACCGAGCAGTTTCAGAACGACCTGCACCACGTTTGGCAGCAGTTTGATCCCGCCAAGCGGGTGTGGATCGAAGACGAGTCGTTCAGCATCGGGCAGGTGAAACTGCCGCTGGAGCTTTGGAACGTGATGAAAGCACGCCCGCTGGTTTTGCTGGAGGTGCCCCGCGCCGCGCGCGTTCAGCGGCTGGTGCAGGAGTACGGTTCGCTCAACTTGCTGGAGCTGGAGCGGGCGGTGGTGGCCATCCAGAAGCGGCTGGGCGGACTGCGCACCCAGCAAACGCTGGAAGCCCTCACCGGCGGACAGTTGGCCGCGGCCGCGGGTCACCTGCTATCTTATTACGACAAAAGCTACGACCGCTGTCTGAAGAAATCGCAACACGGCCCACTTATCCGCGTCTCCACCCCGGCAGGTGATGCCGATCGCAATGCAGGTCTGATTTTAGAAACAGTCGATGATTTTTCAACCATTGAAACCAAAGGTACTTCCCCCATCTATGAATAACATTCGTCTCACGCAGTACAGTCACGGAGCTGGTTGCGGCTGTAAAATCTCTCCGAAAGTGCTGGAAGAAATTCTGGCCAACGACACCACCACCTTCCGGGATGAGCGGCTGCTGGTGGGCAACCACACCAAAGACGACGCGGCGGTTTATGACCTGGGCAACGGCGAGGCGGTGATCAGCACCACCGACTTCTTTATGCCCATTGTGGACGATCCCTACGACTTCGGGCAGATTGCCTCGGTGAACGCCATCAGCGACGTGTACGCGATGGGCGGCGAACCACTGATGGCCATTGCCATTTTGGGGTGGCCCATCAACCAGCTTCCGGCAGCGGTGGCGCAACGGGTGCTGCAGGGGAGCCGGGCCGCCTGCGCCCGCGCCAACATCATGCTGGGCGGCGGACACAGCATCGACGCCCCCGAACCGATCTTCGGACTGGCCGTGACGGGTCGGGTGCCCATCAAGCACCTGAAGCGCAACGACCGGGCCACGGCGGGCTGCCAGTTATTTCTGACCAAACCACTGGGAGTGGGCATCCTGACCACCGCCCAGAAGAAAGGGCTGGTAAGCGAAGAAGACCTGGAGCTGGCCCGGCAGAGCATGCTGCAACTCAACGACGCGGGAGCCAAGTTTGGCGCGCTGGCGTACGTTACCGCCATGACCGACGTGACCGGCTTCGGGCTGCTCGGCCACCTGAGTGAAGTGTGCGCGGGCAGCGGGGTGAGTGCGATTATCCACGCTGACCGGGTGCCGCGCCTGTCGGTGGTGGATAAGTACGTTGCGCAGAACAGCATTCCGGGCGGCACGCAGCGCAACTGGGACAGCTACGGCCATCAGATCAGCGACCTTACCGAGGCGCAGAAAGCGCTGCTGTGCGACCCGCAAACCAGCGGCGGCCTGCTGGTGGCGGTAGAAGCGGAGTGGGCCGAGGCGTTCGTGAAGTATGCCCAAGAATTAGGACTGGAATTAGCGTCGTTCGGCGAAACCGTAACCCAGCAGGAGAAGTTAGTGGTGGTAAAATAAATGCCGACTGATTTATGACCAATCTCCCACCAGTCCCGCCCGCCAGAATTGGTATCATCAACGTATCGGACCGCGCCAGCCGGGGCGAGTACGCCGATCTGCCGGGGCAGGCCATTGGGGAGACGCTGAATGCTTACCTTACTTCCCCCTGGGAGAAAGTGTACGCGGTGGTTCCCGATGAGCAAGACCAACTGGAAGCCACCATGAAGCGCATGGCGGATGAAGACGGCTGCTGCCTGATTATCACTTCGGGCGGCACCGGCCCGGCCCGGCGCGACGTGACGCCCGAAGCCACCGCGGCGGTGTGTGAAAAGATGTTGCCGGGTTTCGGCGAACGCATGCGGCAGGTAAGCTTGCAGTACGTGCCCACCGCCATCCTGTCACGGCAAACCGCGGGCATTCGCCACCGCACGCTGATCATCAACCTGCCCGGCAAGCCCCGCGCCATTCGGCAGTGCCTCGACGCGGTTTTTCCGGCCGTACCCTACTGCATCGATCTGCTTGAGGGTCCCTTTTTAGTCTGCGACGAAGCGGTGATTCAGCCCTTTCGTCCGAAGGAGAAGTAGTCGTCACTTATAAATCACGAAACAGGTACAGCGGAAAGGTCTCTCCGACGACAAACTGCGTACGCTCGGCGGGAAGCTCCACAAAGCCCGGGCAGTCCACCAGGTTGGCAAAGTCGCCCGAGCCGTTTCCGGGTTGCGGAGTGGCCATCAGTTTTCCATCGTCGGCTACGTGGACGCGCACGGTAAGAAAATAGGTGAGTTCAGGAAGAAATTCTACCGGTTCGCTGAGCGAAGCCCGCCAGGGGGAGGCAGTGGTTTGGCCCAGGCTTGCCAGCAGCCAGGGCTTCACGTAGCGATAAAAGCCCACCAGGGTAGACACCGGATTGCCAGGCAGGCCAAATATAACTTTACCCGGCGGGCGCTGTCCGAACCACAGGGGTTTGCCGGGCCGCTGCCGCACCCGATGGAAGCGCTCGATGACTCCGGCGGCGCTTAGTGCATCGGGCACGTAGTCACGCTTTCCGCGCGACACTCCGCCACTAATCAGCAGCAGGTCGTGTTGTTCCAGCGCTTGGGCGATGCCCGCGTAGACCACTACTTGCTCGTCAGGAAAATGATAGCGGGTGGCGGGTACCCCGAGTGCGATCAGCGCCGCTTGCAGGGCGTGGCCGTTCGACTGCCGAATCTGGTGCGGTAGCGGAGTTTCGTGGATGGCGACCAGTTCGTCGCCGGTGGACACAATGCCCACGCTAGGTAGTTGACTCACGAGCAAGTGCGTCTTTCCGACAGAAGCGGCCACCGCAATGTCGGCGGCCCGCAGCAGCGTGCCCGCTCTCAGTAGAACGTCACCTTGCCGTTGGTCGGCTCCCTGCCGGTGCACACTTTGTCCGGGTTGGGGGGGCGCCACGCGGAGCGTAGCGGTTTTTATTCCGTCTGCCTCAGCGAATTCCACGTCTTCGTAGCGCACCACGGTGTCGGCACCCCGGGGAAGCACCGCGCCGGTCATCACTTCCAGGCACTGCTGCGGGGGGCACCAATGCGGTGGTTCACCGGCGTGCTGCACGCCCGCCACCGCCAGGGTGCGGCTCTCGGGCAGCGTGTTCCAGACAAAAGCGACTCCGTCCATGGTGATCCGGTGGAACGGAGGAAAATCGCGGTCGGCGCGTACTGGCTCACGCAGCACCCGACCGCTGGCTTGGTCAAGTGGTACGTACTCATCACCCAGAGACAGCGGGCAGTCGTGGATAATAGCGGTCGCCTGTTGAGAAGAGATCATGCGCAAATAGACACAAAAAAAGGCGCTCGTTGGAGCGCCCTGTCAAAAAAATTGCTGTAGAAGTTTACGCTAATATGCTGATGGGCACCGCCAGGGCACTTAACGCTAATGCTACTAAACCGATCAAAACTTTTATATGCTCTATTTTCATTGCTGTAAACGTTGGTTAAACTACTAATAATCATATAAAATCTATGCCAATTCAAGATACGCGCTTTTTTGGGACATTTGTGGGGTTGAGGTGGGTATTTTTTTTCCTATTTTTGGGGAAATATCCCAGATTTACGCTGCTTTCCGCCTGAACAATCGCATCAGCCAATCGAGCCTCATTTTATGGAAGAATCTTCCACCGGTAGCAAATCGCTTTCCCATCTAGATCGGCAGGGGCAACCGACCATGGTCGACGTATCTGAGAAGGAAGTAACGTCTCGCCGCGCCCGCGCCCGCAGTTCGGTAGTTCTAAACGAAGCGATCGTAGCGGCCTTGCGCGCTCCCTCCGGTAGTTCGTCGGAGCTGCACAGTGCCAAAGGCCCCGTGTTTCAAACCGCGATTATTGCCGGCACGATGGCCGTGAAGAAAACCAGCGAACTGATTCCCTTCTGCCACCCGCTTCCGATAGAGCGTTGCCGCATTGACATCTCGCTGCTCGATGGCTACGAAGTGCGCATCGACTGCACCGTGGCGGTGAGCGGACGAACCGGCGTAGAGATGGAAGCCCTGGTGGGAGCCAGCGTGGCGGCCCTCACCGTGTACGACATGTGCAAGGCACTGTCGCCCGACATGGTTATTCGCCAGACGCAGTTGATGGAAAAAAGCGGGGGGCAGCACGATTTCACGCGCCCTTCTTCCTAACTCGATCCACAACCGCTGCAATTGGCGAACAAGATTCGCCGCGGCAGTTAGCTAGTAACTTTCTGGGGAAACCAGTATACTTGCAACCGGATTCAAGTGAAGCACCAATGATTGTCAAGACTCGAAAGTATACATTAGATAACGGCACCTACATTAAACTGGCCCTGGCCAACATTCTGCGCGAGCAGTGGTGGGTATTTTTGATTACGCTGGCGCTGATGAGCGGAGCATTCTTCATTTTCTCCTGGTGGTGGATCATCGGCCCCCTCATTGCCCTGGCCCTGTACGTGCTGTTCTGGGTGATTCAGTTCGCCGGAGTGACCCAGTTGGAGCAGAACAAGGTGCTCTTCGAGCGGCTCAGCTACGAGATCAACAGCCAGCAGGTGCTCATCAAGGTGAGTGCCAAGCAGGGCATGCCCCTCAAGTGGAACATGATTAAGAAGGCCCGAATCGGCAAGGACTACTTTCTGCTGATTGTCTCCAAAGCCCAGCTCATCTACCTGCCCTTCCGCATCTTCAACACCGACAACGAGCGGAAATTCGTGGAGTCTATCCTGAAGCGCAAGGGCTACGTGAAGGAAGAGAAAGCGGAGAATACGCGCGTTGGCAATTAGGGCGTGTTGACATTCAGATTGGTGAAGCTACTCCGTTTCTTCTTGTACGTTTTGCTTGCTCTGACCGTTCTGTTCCTTCTCCTCTTTAAACCCACCCCCAACCCTACACCTTTCGCCCAGTCAGACTACTACCAAACCACCGTGTCGCGCCTGGACAGCGCGTTAGCCACCGTGGATACGGCCCCCGTGGACACGGTGACTATGCCCACTGCGCACTCCGACACGCTCTACGCCGGATGGGCCCGGCAGAACATCACTCCCCGCCAACCCACCAAGCTGATGGGCTACGGCTGGAAGGGTAATTTTGAGCGGGTGCGCGACTCGCTCTGGGTACGCAGTTTGGTATTTCAGCAGGGGAGCCTCACCGTGGCGCTCATCAGCTACGACCTGATGCTCACGCCCCCCGCCGTGGCCCGGGCGGTGCGGCAACGCCTGACCGACCGGGGGCTGCCGAACTGCTACTTCACCGCCGTGCACACCCACCACGGGTTCGGCGAGTGGCAAACCGGTCCGGCGGGCACCTTCATCACCGGGGGCTATAACCAAGCACTCGTTGATACGCTGGTGAACCAAACCGTGGCCAGTGTGCTTCGGGCCCAGGCGCAACTTCGCCCCACCCGCCTGCGCTACGCCCGGTACGATCGTTCCGATCTGGTGAGCAACCGACTGGTTGAGAACGGCCCGGTAGATCCCTACCTGCGGGTAGTGTATCTCGAGCAGGATGCGGCCACCGTGGATGCGGCCACTGCCATGCTTACTAGCTTCGCAGCCCACGCCACCTTCCTCTCTTCCCGCACCAAAGACCTGTCGGCCGACTACCCCGGCGCGGTGGTCCGGGCGCTGGAAGCGCGCCCTGACGTTGACTTTGCCCAGTGGGCGGCCGGGGCCGTGGGTAGCCATCGTCCGCACCGCGCGGTGGATGAGACGATGGAAGCCTACGCTCAGCGGTTGCTACGTCCGATGGCAGAAGACACCATCCAGGAAGAAGGAATAACCACCCGGCCGATGCGCTTTGCGGAGGTGCTCATTGAGCTGCCCGAGCCCCAGCTGCGTCTGTTTGCCGGGTGGCAAGTGCGTCCCTGGCTGTTCCGCTGGTTCTTCGGCGACATCACCCCAACGCTCACCCTGTTCCAACTAGGGCCCGTGGTGCTGGTGGGCATTCCGGCCGACTTCTCGGGCATGCTGTACCCGGCCATCGGCACCAGCGGACACGAGGTGATGATCACCAGCTTCAACGGGGACTACATCGGCTACGTGATTCCGGATGCGTACTACCAGCTGCCCCACCGCGAAGCGTACGAAACCAACTGGTACGGTCCCCACACCGGAAGCTACCTGGTCGATCTCATCAACCGAATGCTCCGGCAGCTACCGGTCAGCGCTAGTCCACCGGTTACTGATTCAACAAGTAGCGGCGGCACCGCGCCCGGTACTCCGACAAATCGGTGACGGGTCGGCCCGTTTCTTTGGCGGCTTCGTCCCAGTGCCGCATCCGCAGACTCAGCGCAAACAGTGCGTCCTGCTCAAAGACCTGGGCCTCGGAGCCTACAACCAGTTGCAAAACAATTTCACGTCGGAGGACAGCATACGCGTGTTTGGTGAGGGTCCCGGCCTGAACATCTGGGACAAGTTCCAGGCGAATAACAATCAGTTTCCGCTTTGGATGCTCGGGGAAACCGAGCGCCGGAAGCTGGCTGAATTTCTTGCCGCCCGTGTGGATATGAACGAGCTTTGGTCAACCGGGAAGTAAACAGATCCATCGACGGACTTTGGTTCATGACGGATAATTTTGGCCTACTAAAGCTATTCGCGTAACTGATGCCCATCATTTGCAAGACTATACTCTGGAGGTATGTTTTAGCGACGGTACCCGGCAGGTCATAGACTTTCGGTCTCAGATTGATCGATTGCGCATGCCTGAATATCAGAAGTACCGCGACGTTAGGGGCCATTGAAATAATAACCTACCCAAAGGTATGAGATAACTGGTAGAGACAATTGTTGTTATTTGCGCGCCACTTCTTTTTTAATTCGGACCAGTTTCACACCGAGCCAACCGTTGTGCAAATCTATCATCAGCGCAATGTCAGGCAGAACCCCTGGTACTCAGATAACTATTGGATAAAGACGCGGTAGTACCCCGGCATAGTAGCAGAGACAAAGTGACATGACCACTCTCACTTACCACCAAGGGCTAACCCTACTCTTAGCTTTAAACGGGGAACAAATCCTTCGTCCCCAAATCCATCACTGATGTAGATTACTCCAGCCTGGAAAGAAATGTTAAAGTTGCTACGAAATGTCCGCTGAATGCCCCATACCGGCCCCAACCCGTAGTAGTAGTAGTTACGGAAATCTTCCGAATCCACTACTGAAGGGCCAACTCCCAATAGATCTAGGGCCACAAAACTGGCCGAATTGCGCTCTAAATACTTCCCTTTAGCCGACCGACGAAGTAGATTATAGTATCGCCGTAGCTGCACGTCTAATGAAGGCTGTACCAACCAGGCGTCTCCTAGCACAAAATTAGAAGAGTACCCAAGGTCCACGTAAGGATTGATGTTAATAGTAGAAAAGTTACCTAGTGCCCGTTCGTACTCTACTCCGGGTAAAATTAAGTTCACCTTCCATAGATTGGTGGTTACCGAAGGAACCTGATCGTCAAAATTTTGCTGCGCCAAACTAGGTGTTATTAGCCAGAACAGTAAAGCGACAATAAAAAATAGTCTAATCATTGGTGGTAAATATCATACTGAAAATAGAAAGGGAAGGTAATATCAATTGCAGGAACATGCCTCAGGTAACTTGCGCAGACTCTTCTCGAGTGCTTTGCTGAACAACGCAACCGGGGCGTGAAAGCTCACCGCACCAGCCTGCCGCTGGTAGCTGTATCGTCCTGCCTTAGTGCGGGTGTGTAGTTCGAATACCTGTCTGCTGTCAGCCAGATCATACAGCGTAAACCTAAGCATGATCCAGTTCTGTTGCCTATCTTCCATTTGTCCATTGCCGTAACTTTCGGCAAAACTTACTGGTGGCTTACTCTCCGATTCACCAACCACTCCTCCTACTAACAGATACTGTGCTTTAGTCGTTTGGTAGAGTTTCGTCATAAAGATACTATCCACTTTCCAGATGGGGTCGGTATAGCTAACGTTGCGGTAGAAGATATCCTGCACCGTATCGTAGGGCATGACGGTTATCTGATCGCACCTGCGGTACAGATTAACTAGCATGTCTGTGGTATTTTCTGAAACGGCATCATTAGGTGCATTCTGAAACTTAGCAACGATTAACTGGTTAGCGTCTTCGAGCTCGTACCCAAACGACGGATACAATGAGTAAGTAGTACGCGAACAAGAACTAAACAAAATAGCTAAACTCAAAAAAAAGCAGTATTTCATCAAAGTAATAAAATTGCTGTGAACTACCTTCCATTACAGCTAAGTAGTTCACAGCAACATTCAAACTATTTTTCTGTCCACTCTACTTGTTTTCCTCTCCAAATCCCATCTCTGAGACCCATACCGTAAAACGAACCCTTGGCAACATCGTACGATACTGAAGCGGGTGCGGGTATCAAGTCAGAGGGCATAAAAGCACTTGGGTTAAACTTTATTGTAGCTAGAATATTAAAGTCAAATATTTTCTCTATTCTACTAACATTAGTTTTAAGGGGCCATTGAAATAATAACCTACCCAAAGATAGGGATAAATTCGTACTTTAGTCTGATGAAAACACTATCACCTTCGGTTATTGAGAGCTTCAATTTGGCACTAGAGAAGCTTACGGGCTACGAACGAAGAGCCTACGCAGCGGCATTGACTCTTACCCATTTTGATGGTTCAGCACGTAAAGCGGAACGTAGTTTATCGGTGAGTCGTCAGATGGTTGAACTAGGCTTGAAAGAGCAAGAAACCGGTATCCGGTGTCAGGATGCCTACCCGTTGAGAGGGCGCAAAAAAAAGAAGATTTGATGCCTAACTTGGTAACTGACATAGAAGCGATTGCTGAAGTAAATAGTCAATCGGATCGCTGCCACAACGATACGAAAGGATATCTAAAGATCACCGAAGGTATGGTGAAAGACTATCTGGTAAAAGAGAAAGGATATGCCCCTGCTGATTTTGGCCAGGGTACGCTCAACAATATTCTGAACCGTTGCGGTTACACGCTCAAAAAAGTACTGAAGACCCTGCCCTTGAAGCGTGTTGCAGAGACCGATGCTATTTTTGAGAACATTACTAAGCATAGGAAGCGAAAGGTGAGCGGTACGCTCAAGCTCTCTATAGATGTAAAAGATAAAGTGAAAGTAGGCAAGCTGTCCCGAAAGGGTTACTCACGCACTCAGCAAGCCGTCAAAGCATTAGATAAAGATCAACATTGGCAGGAAACCTTAGTGCCGCTAGGTATTCTACAGATAGAAACCGGACAAAGCACTATAGTGCTGGGCAACTCTTGTGAGACCAGCGATTTTATTGTGGACGGCCTAGAAAAATGGTACGAATTGCACAAAATCCAACTCGTTGGCTACCATACCTTGGAACTCTATCTAGATAATGGCCCGGCAGTGGCCAGCAACCGTACACAGTTTATTAATCGCATTATGGAGTTTGCTTGCCTAACCGGACTCAAGATACACCTGCTTTACTACCCCCCTTACCACAGCAAATATAATCCCATCGAGCGAGTCTGGGCTGCCCTGGAAAACTACTGGAACGGCACGCTGCTCACCTCAGTCACTAAAGTCATCAATACCATCCAGAATATGACCTGGAAAGGCATTACCCCCTTGGTAATCTTCTTAGACAAAGCCTATCAGAAGGGGATTAAACTCAATAAAAAGCAAATGCAACGGCGAGAACAGTACCTACTCAGAAGCCAATCGCTTCCCAAATGGGATGTCTGGATCAAGCCCTCTTACTATATGGGTAGGTTATTTCTTCAATGATCCCTAACTTCTTTAAAGTTATGTATGGTAACCCAAATTTTACTGTCAGTCTGCTCTACAATGACCGCAGGTTTCGTCTCTAACTTACTCTTAGCAGTATTCCACATGGCTTTCACACCACCTTCAAAAATTTGCTTAGCGTACTTGTTTAAATCTTTGCCGGTAATTTCAAAAATTTCTGATACTCTTCTACCACTCGCATCTGGTGTCTCTAGCGGGTTCCAAATATAAACAGATAGGTAGTCTTTACTAGTCTTCGAAACCGGGAAGTTAGCAAAAAGCTTATTGGGAGTATAGTTTTTGCTCAGAACCTGTCCGTACTGGTCGACTAACCAGCCATTATGACTGTACTCATAATAAAATGCGGGTCCGAAATACGGTTTGTAGTTCACCTTTGGGGTAGGTAGTCCAAAAGTAATCGTATTACAACCCAGTTCTAGCTTATCGGCGTCAGACTCCCACCAGATGAGTGCTTTCTTTATCTGGCTTTTAACCTTAACCCCCACAGACGAAAAGATCAAATAGTTTTGATTCCACGCTCTCACTTTGATTCGCTTCTTGCTTGAGAAGTTATCGTCGCACTCTATAGCGGGGCCAAATACCTTCGTTATGAGGTTGTTGTTCATTCGTCCGCATGAGCCTAACGTCTCCGGATCGGGCGAACCATCAGTTCGTCCACTAATTGCTCCAGATGAATTGTCTGTTCGCCCGTTGATTGACGACGCTTCGTCGTATTGATAAGAATCTTGAATATTAGAGAGGTAATCTTGCTTAAATAAGAAAATTCCTTTCGCAATCTCCCGACTTTCCCCACCCGGAAGTGAGGCCAACTCACTATCGTTCTTTGTATTTAGATAACTGACCTTTCGCTCACCCAAAAGTTTGAAAGCTGAGATTTTTCAATAAGAGGATTTATCTTTGAGGATGGAACGACGCGACGCCTTTGAATTTTACGTTGATTACCTGCTGTCTTCCCCGCGCACGGCTACGGCCACGGGTTTGTCAGCGGTGTTGGATAATGCGATGAAGCACGACTATATCAGTGATTGCTTAGCCCAAGATGAATTAGACAGTAAAGCGTTCTGGTCAGAGATAAAGCCGTTTGTCCGCCAAATTGAATATGCTCAGGCGTATCTCTCTATTGATGATGTGATTGTTGCCAAACCACATACCAGTGAGAATGAGCTGATTTGCTATCACTATGACCATACGACAGGCAGAACCGTCAAGGGCATTAACATTCTGAATTTCATGCTCAGTGGCTCTACGGACGATGCGTTGGTAAACTGCCCGTTAGCCTGGGAAGTGATTCGTAAAACGGAATTCTACCTTGACAAAGCAGCTCAGCAAAAGCGGCGTAGTCCTAAGACCAAAAACGAAATGGTGTTGGAACACCTACACCGGATTGTGTTTTTGAACAAAGTCCAGTTCAAATACATCTTGTTTGATAGCTGGTTTTCTGCCTCAAAGACGCTCAAGTACATCCAGCACAAGCTCAAAAAGTTCTTTGTCTGCCCCCTGAAGCATAACCGCTTGGTGGCTCTAAATGAGCAAGACAAGCAGCAAGGTAAGTTCATGCACGTATCACAAGTGCCCCTGAAAAGCCAGGAAGTTCGGAAAGTTTGGATCAAGGGGGTAGATTTCCCTCTTCAACTCACCCGACAGGTCTTTATAAACAAAGATCGCTCTGAGGCCGAACTATGGTTGGTTACCAACGATATGTCATTGGACTACGAACAAATTACGACAATCTATGAAAAACGATGGAAAGTCGAGGAGATGCACAAGTCCTTAAAACAAAACGCTCTGCTAGGCAAGTCGCCCACCAAAATGGAGCGGACGCAGTGCAATCACATCTTCGCCGCTATGTTGGCTTTTGTCAAACTAGAACGCTTGAAAATCAAAGAAAAACTCAATCACTTTGCCCTGAAAGCAAAATTGCATCTCAAAATGGCTCAAGCCGCTTTCGAGGAACTACAAAGTTGGCAAACAGCATGAGATGCCCTAACATAGTAAATCATTTATCCAAATCTTTCGCAAGCGAAAGGTCAGTTAGATAAGAGTAAAGTTCGCTGATATTTTTCACATTAGTATAAAACACTCCGTATTCGGTGTATTTGTAAATCATATCGCCAATCTGAATCTCTCGTTTATCGTTTAGAAGCGACGCGAAGTAAGAGTCTGCAATCAACTCGTCCTCGTCATCTATATCACTATCAGATCCAGTGCGACCGTTCTTAGCTGATTCTAAATTCAGACGAGCCATCTTAACGTTGCGATACTCTTCTATGCGCAGATCGCTAAACTCATCAAAGAATGGTTGCAATGAAGTGAATCCATCACCTTCATACTTACTGATCAAGGGCACGTATTCATTAATAACTGATGTTACGCAGCGACACCAATGTTGAGTTGAGCTTTGATATCGGATAGTTGCTTAAAGGCAGTTTTGACTGCATTCTTATAGAGTAAAGCTTTCATGGCAAAATGGTTGAGATTGGTCTTCATCTTCAGTTGCTCCAGTTTCCAGAAGGCTACCATAGAGCAGAAGAAGTGATTGGCCTGCGTCCTGACTGTTTTGGTCGGGGACTTAGGATAGCTGGCGTTACTTTTGACTGACTTATACATTTCCTCCACCTTCCAACGATTGCCGTAAACATCCTTAATCTGTTCACCGCTCAGCGATAGATCACTGCTCACCAGATAGAGTACCCCTTGGCTACCGTCCTTGTTGTGGTAGACCGCTTTGGTGAGTAGCAGGGGGAAATCGACTTGCTCAAGTTGGATTTCCACAGCTTGCCCTTCTAGTAGTTGCAGTTCATCTATTCGCTTTTGTTCGTTTTTCCCAAGCACCAAGGCCTTCCGGTTGGTCTTCAAGGGCATAATGAAGTCGGTCTTGTGCCTTTCTTTGATATGTCGCATGTTCTGGGCAGAGGCAAACCATTTGTCAGAGAGCACATAGTCCACCACGGAAAGATTCTGGCAGGCGCTGCTCACTATCCGGCGGAAAAGTGCCTGTTTGTCTGTGCTGGCTACTCTTTTCTGCTTACCGGTTTTCTTATCTATAATCCATTGATCCTTTCTGACCAACTCCATACCCACCGGCAGGGAAACCCCAGCACGGTAAAGTAGGCAACTTAGTTGGTTCACACCTTTCACCGATTTGCCAACGGTATGGTCAAAATGCCAGCAAATCAGTTCGCTTTCATCCGTATATGGCTTGGCCTCCACCGTATCGTCCAAGATTAAGTAGCTCGGCCCTGGCTGCTGCTCTATTTCCCGTACGGTAGGCTTGACCAGTTGCCAGAGGTCTTTGGAAGTGAAATCATCTCTAGACAAAAAACGGGTAATCTTGTCATGGCTAAGCCTACCCTCCAACATATCAGACATACCGGTAGCCGTAGTCTGGCTTGTAGAAACCAAAAGATAATCCGTGTATAAATCTAATATCTCTTTATCCATGACCGATTCTCTTGCCTGATAGTATCTTTTATCCGTAAATTTAACAGATCATTTGTGCTTGATGCGTAACATCAGTTAATAAAATCCTTATCTGATGCGTCGCCAATGAACTGATCTAGAGACATCTGGTGGTCGAAGGCTAGCCGACCGTCCTTTACCCTAATGGTTGCAGAAGGCTCAATCACCTCCGAGGCTGGTTCATCAACAAATGTATCTTCCTCGCTACAGGCGTAAAACACACCTGAGCCGATAACAAGTGCCGTTACAATTGAACGGCTGATTCTAAAATCTAGAAGTACGTTGCGTTTCATCGTTTAATTTTTTTTGGTTTGAAAAAATTCTTTTGGTAGTGAAATTTGAATTTGTTTTCCTTTAGCACATGCTTGTTGAAGGCTTCATCATATCCATCTATGGGTCAAATGACTGAAACCAACGATGCAAATGTATCTGATTTCACGGCACGAGATTATAAATGAGGCACACACTTAAGGCAGAAAAGTAAAGTAGAACTCAGCGCCATTTAGCACGTATCAAACTATTTTTTCTGTACTATGCTATTAAATTCCTGCTTTTGTGTACATTGAAAATAAAAAAACACTAATATTAGTAAGGTCACTTACCTAACCAACTAACTACCTATGGACTTCATCACTAAAATGACAGACCTCTTTCAGCACTACACCCCTAATGCTAATGAGGATTTTTTAAATGACGGAAAGGCCAAACACCTACTTCGTGCAATTCTTGAAAAGGAGGTTGCCACCGATAGAGAAGCAGTTCGTTATATGTATGGCCCTAGTTCCCAACCAAGCGAGAAAAAATTTCTCATGCTTAAGAAAGAACTAGAAGAACGACTTGTTGATCAACTTCTACAAACCCCAACATCTAGCGGTAAAGATGCTACCAGAGCTCCTCGTAATAACAAGGCTTTGAGCGTGAAGCTATGGTGTAGAAAGCAGTTAATGATTACCGAGTTGCTTTTGGCACACAATGAATACAGCCATGCTGAAAAACTATTGAGTAAAATCAGCAGTCGCGCTGAAAAACACCTATTTTATCACATTCAAGAGGAAAGTGCTCTTCTGCTCCGTCAGGTGTACGCTCGGCAGGGTGAAATAAAGAAACTGGCGCGTCAAGAGATTAAAATATCTCAGATTCAAGATACAAATATTTGCATCACCCGCGCTATTGGTTGGCAACAACAAATGGAAGCACAAAATAGCCAAAGTGTCAGTTTGTCAACTACATTGGGGGAAGAAGCTCTCCGAAGAGCTGAAATTATAGGAGAATGGCGAAGGAAAGGCGATCATCCATTCTTAGCGTACTATCATCATTATCACGCAGCAGAGGGTTACCTACACTTCAAAGATTTAGAAGGGTTCCAATCTTCCCTTCGTCGCAAGGTGGCGCTACTCAGGCAGTTTACATTCTTCCGCGACCGTAGTCACCTCTTAGAACTGCTCCTAGACCGTCTCCTTGTCTGCCAATCTCTAAACGACATGAAGTCTAGCGTGCGATTCGCCAACCGCTTGCGCACAAAAAACAATGTTCCCATTGCTCTACGATCGAGGTTCTACAAAGACTTGTTTGGGGTATACATGCGATCAAGCGAGTATCAAAGAGCCGCGCAAGTACTTTCGGAAGTAAAGCGAGTCAACCGTTCAAGTAAAGTAGAACAGAGTCAATGGTACGTTAAGGAAGCTTACCTTTACTATATGTTTCTGGTCAAGAAAGAAGATGCATCTATTCGTCAGCTTACTCCTCAATTCTCAAAAGGATTTAGTCCTGCCCTATTTGATCAACTGACTCAACCTTTGTCTTACGATAAACGTGGTTACCAAGTGCAAGCACTCATTATTAAGACAATTCTACTCAAACACTTCGGCAGAATAGAAAATACTTACCACCTGCGCAGTTTACAGACCTACTATCAGCGCCACCTGCGCGATCTAATAGAACAAAGAACCCAGATCTTCTTCCAGATGGTAGCTAAAACTGCTGTTAGCAGCGTCGCAAGGAGTAAAGCAGGCACTGGTGTGGATCTGCTTTACCAGAGCATGAAGGAAATACCGAGAAGTATTATTGAAGGTCAGGAGATTATACCTTACGAGGTACTTTGGGAAGCCCAACGATAAGGGTAAATCACCTCTTAGAAGAATGGCCTAACTAGAATAGGTCACTAACTGCTGCCCTTAGCAATTTACTTTATTGCTATTTGTGTGACGAGATATACAAGGGAAAAGGCTCTATTTTCTACCCTGAACCTATATTTTTCAGCAGTGAGCTGCTCAAACAGCCTCTAACCCACCTTACTTTTTTCAATAAACTGTGCCATCCCGCCTGAATCCGTTCCTACGTAATACCGTTGATGGTCGTATATTTGCAGCATCACAACAGTGCCATAGTACAGTTAAGGTTTACGATAAAGAACATCAATTTCCACCAATATGAGATACTTAGTAATAGCACCCTTGATCCTTGCCTTTATTGCTTGTGACAACGACGATGACAATGGGTCACAACAGTTAGAAGGAACTTGGAATATTAGTGAGATGAGTTACGTTGACTCATTAGGAGAATCACAGGTCGTTTCAAATTCATCTACTACCCTCTTGTTCACTACTAATAGCAGTACGGACAATTTAAGCTCCGGCGAACTAAAGAAAGGGGTTCAAGATGTCGGTAGCGAAGAATTTGATTTCAACTACTCGGCCAATTTCTCTAGAAACACTATTGATGTACTACTCGACCAGTCCGATCGCGCAAAGCTACCCCCTGATGCCGTTGGTAGGATTCAGGTATATCGCTTTGAACGCCCGAGTGATGATTTCATAGAGTTATACGCTAGCGAGGAGGCAGACTATGCAGAAGGGAAATTTGGGACCTACAGGAATGTAAGATATAAGCTGCAAAAGCAGCAATGACATCATAGATGCATTCTACATCACCAATTTCAAAACCTATATTTCTCAAGAAGTTCCAGTAACGAAGCAGTCACCTCAGGTAGCAATCCTTCCAGGCAGGGCAGTCTACTGGGTAATTTACCACCAAACGGGCAACGCAACTATACTATTTTATCATTCACAGAATGAGCCTAATCGACTATGAAAACAACTTATAATTTCGCACTTCTGAGTTTTGTCTTTATTTTCTTACTAATTGCAGGTTGCAAGGACGATCTAGAATCCGTAGAGACTTCTGTCACCGAAGAGGTTATTAAGCTTGACCAGTAACTACTTAGGTCACACGCAAGAACGACTCACCTTTTGCCGCTGCTAGCAATTGGTCAAAAACCACCAAGCCGTGTTTTTTCGCCGTTGAGCAAAACCCTTTGATGCGGGCATACCGCACTGCGCCTTCCAGCGTACGGAAACATCCGCTCACCTTTAATTTCGTTTTCCAGGGTCGCAAGTCCCGTTCTCCTAGATTGTTAGTGAACGGAACCTGGGTGTGGCGCGCAAAAGCCAGTACTGGCTCCTGGTGGGTGATGAGGCGCTCGAGTAGATTTCGCCCTTTACTTCTTTTGGCTCGGCCCCGCTTGTCGGTTTGCTGGGGTGGCGGTTCCTCTTTAACCCCCAGGGCTAAGATTTCTCTGTATCGTCTATCTAGTTTCTTCAGCACTTCTGAATGAGCAACCCCCTTGCCTTCATGGCTGGCATGGTAGTAGTCCATGAGCAATGCGTGCATCTGCTCTGGCCAGCGCAGGGGCTTGGGTAGTTCTTTGAGCGCGGTAAGCTCCCGCAGGATATGAGCGATACAGATGCCATGTTCCATCTCACCCTGAATGGCAAAATAAGAGTTTAGGCAATCATGAATCAGGCGTCCCGAGTAGTTGGCCAGATGACTCTGCGCACCGTTAATGACCGACCCGCCCCGGTGTTGGTCTACCACGTAGAGGGTGTGCTGCAAACTACTAAATCCGTGAATCCAGTGTAGCTTACCGGCAATCCGCCCGCCGGTTTCATCGGCATGAGCTACCTTACTTTTCAGTATAGCTTGGTGGATGATCTGTTCTTCCACTTTCAAATGCTCGCCAAGCCGCCCTACCGCCGCCTGAATGGTAGACTCGTTAATAGCGTAACCGGTCAGGCCTGCAAAAAACTCTTCAATACGCCCTAAGGGCAGGCTCATTTCTACATTGAGCAAGTTGGCCAAAGCTCGTACGCGATCACCGTACTGTAGCGGTGCGCTTACTGCGGGGGGAAGCAGGCGCGATGAACGCGCTGACAACCCGGACAAGTTTTACGCTCAATGGTATGTTCCACTACTTGCAATAGCGTGGCTGGCAGATCGAAAACCTGACGCTTATCCCCATCGCTGCTCCCCTCCACATCATCTAAACACACCCCACAGTCACATTGCCGCAGGGTAAGTCGGTGCAAATGCTTCTCATCAGGGGTGGCAACCATATCAAGGGTCTTGCCCGGATGACCGGGCTGACCACCCGGCTTACGTAGACCACGTTTGCGAGGAAAAGCAGCGGTCCGCCGCGCGGGCTTCTTAGCCAGACCATCGCTGCTGGGCGGTTTGTCAGAGTTACTACTGTTCCTCTCAAGCCGCTGCTGCAGTTGAGCGATGAGCAGTTGAGCGGCCTGCAGTTGAGACGTGAGTAGTTCAACTTGTTTGGTAAGAGTAGCGATGTGAGTGCCATCAGACATTAGCACAGAGATAATACCTTTAAGCGTATTTACCAAATTGACCTAAGTAGTTACCTTGACCCACTCTTTGTTTCCTACGAACAAGCAGAGGAAATAGCTTTGTTGGTTGATATTTCTAAAGAGTTCCTCAGCATCGATGCAGAGCTTGCTAATGCGAGGAACAAACAAGGGCAGAATAAGAAGAAGAAGGTCAAGAAATCTAGAACCTTTAAGGACAAGAAGAACCGAGAGGCCTTCTATGCATTTAGCTATGAAAATGACGAAGGTTTCCGTATTATATCAGCCGACAAACGTTTGGAGCCCATCCTAGCATACAACGATAGCGGTTATTTCGATGTAAACAGCGTCATGGAAATACCAGGATTAAACGACTGGATCATATCTATGCAGGAACATGTTACAGGACTGCGAGAAGATAACACTAATAGTGAAAAAAAGGTCAACATAGCATCCGGGTGGACACACGATGATAAGAATAGCACGGCTCCTTATGGAAGAACAGAGGCTGTTTCTTCGACTATCAGTGTTGGCCCCTTGATCAATACGAAATGGGGGCAAGGATGCGGGTACAATGATTTCACTCCTACTAAAAGTAAAGGACCATGTGGACATGCACCTGCTGGTTGCGGTCCAGTGGCTGTAGCACAGGTTATGTGGTATCATCGCAGCAAACTGCCTAGCACGACCTACAATGGTGTACCGATTAATTACAACAATATGGTACCAAACCCTATCTCTGGAGCTGGCTGGAATCCTGATATATTGAGGCTGATGCGCTTTATTGGTGATTGGATCATCATAGATTGGGCTGCTGATTATGCTATGGCGTTACCTGGTAAGATACCAGATTTTCTTGAAATGAATGGCTTCAATTCTGATTTAAAAGACCTAAATCATAATGTAGTTCGTAGCAGTATCCAAGCTGGAAATCCGGTAATCTTTAAGGCACGGACCTCTGGAGTTCTTGGAATTAGTTTCAACCATCACATATGGGTTTGTGAGGGATACAGAAACTTACCTTCTGAAACATATTATATGAATTGGGGCTGGCGTGGCAATGGTGACGGGTGGTTCGCCATCAATACTTGGAAACCAGAAGGTAGTAGAGAGTATAGCAAAGATAGAAAAATGATTACTGCGTCAAGATAAACAGAAACAATATGAAATACTTAGTGAAATTCCTCTTTCCTGTAATCTCATGCTCGTTGCTCCTTTCTTGCAAAGGCAACGAAGAGCAGATGTGGGTGTCCATCAGGAATAATACAGACTCACCGATTACCTGTATCTTAAGTCCTAAAAATCCCGATCAAGTTGCTCGCGTAGATCGCGCTGTTATTGAAAGCAATAGCTCCAGAGACATTGCTATATCAGACGAGGTGACTAAAGATCCGGTGAGCTTATTTGCTCAGCAGTACGGTGACCTCAAAGTAGAGCTAGAAGATGGTACCCAATTAGAGTTTAGTTCAGGGAGCGATCCCGTACGCTACACAATGAACCCTTTTAGCAGCGAGGATGCTTGGACGTTAACTATTCAGGAAGACACGTATTCAACTAACAGCAACAGTACTGACGTTGAGATTTGGAACTACGAGTTCATTATCGACAATGCACATATCATCAAGTAGTTGCCCCCTAATAGAAGGTTATTTTCTAAAGTTCTTGGTTTTCTACGTAGTTAGTAAGCCAAGAATTTCTAACAAACAAGACCGTTATTACCTAACCTATAATCCTATGAAAAATATTTTACTATCTTCTCTTTTGCTGCTTATTGCACTCGGTGCCCAGGCTCAACATCGGCCCTGGGTAACTCGTCAGGAGAACACGGCTATTAAAAAAATAAGTCAAGAAGTCAGCGACGATGGTTACGTTTACTACAGGAAAGATGCCAAGGTCAAATACGACTATGTTTTTAGCAGGCACAGAGGTGCTTATGGGCTTTCTGAAAATGATAGCATGACACTGACCAGAACAGTCGTAGGTGATTTGGGTAATCGTCACTACCGCTACCAGTAGTATCATAAAGGTGTGTGCGTCGAAGGAGGTGAATATATAATTCACGCTGACAAAGACGGAACTGTGAATAGTACTAACGGCAATTTAGTTGAAAATCTGGGTCAAGACATAAGACCTCGACTCTCGGAAGAGAAGGCTCTTGCTGTGGCACTGAAATCAATAAGTGCTCAGCGATATGCATGGCAAGATACTACTTGGGAGCGTCAGGTTAAATTAGATTTAGACGATAAAAACGCAACTTACTATCCTAAAGGTGAAATTGTGTTTACTCAGAAGCCAGGCAAAGAAGGGTATGAAAGAGACGGTTACGTATTGGCCTACAAATTCGATGTAACATCAGTAGCTCCTTTCAAGCACGTAGAAGTGTATGTTGATGCCAACCAGGAAAAGGTACTAAAGAACTGACCTTTCGCTCACCCAAAAGTTTGAAAGCTGAGATTTTTCAATAAGAGGATTTATCTTTGAGGATGGAACGACGCGACGCCTTTGAATTTTACGTTGATTACCTGCTGTCTTCCCCGCGCACGGCTACGGCCACGGGTTTGTCAGCGGTGTTGGATAATGCGATGAAGCACGACTATATCAGTGATTGCTTAGCCCAAGATGAATTAGACAGTAAAGCGTTCTGGTCAGAGATAAAGCCGTTTGTCCGCCAAATTGAATATGCTCAGGCGTATCTCTCTATTGATGATGTGATTGTTGCCAAACCACATACCAGTGAGAATGAGCTGATTTGCTATCACTATGACCATACGACAGGCAGAACCGTCAAGGGCATTAACATTCTGAATTTCATGCTCAGTGGCTCTACGGACGATGCGTTGGTAAACTGCCCGTTAGCCTGGGAAGTGATTCGTAAAACGGAATTCTACCTTGACAAAGCAGCTCAGCAAAAGCGGCGTAGTCCTAAGACCAAAAACGAAATGGTGTTGGAACACCTACACCGGATTGTGTTTTTGAACAAAGTCCAGTTCAAATACATCTTGTTTGATAGCTGGTTTTCTGCCTCAAAGACGCTCAAGTACATCCAGCACAAGCTCAAAAAGTTCTTTGTCTGCCCCCTGAAGCATAACCGCTTGGTGGCTCTAAATGAGCAAGACAAGCAGCAAGGTAAGTTCATGCACGTATCACAAGTGCCCCTGAAAAGCCAGGAAGTTCGGAAAGTTTGGATCAAGGGGGTAGATTTCCCTCTTCAACTCACCCGACAGGTCTTTATAAACAAAGATCGCTCTGAGGCCGAACTATGGTTGGTTACCAACGATATGTCATTGGACTACGAACAAATTACGACAATCTATGAAAAACGATGGAAAGTCGAGGAGATGCACAAGTCCTTAAAACAAAACGCTCTGCTAGGCAAGTCGCCCACCAAAATGGAGCGGACGCAGTGCAATCACATCTTCGCCGCTATGTTGGCTTTTGTCAAACTAGAACGCTTGAAAATCAAAGAAAAACTCAATCACTTTGCCCTGAAAGCAAAATTGCATCTCAAAATGGCTCAAGCCGCTTTCGAGGAACTACAAAGTTGGCAAACAGCATGAGATGCCCTAACATAGTAAATCATTTATCCAAATCTTTCGCAAGCGAAAGGTCAGTAAAGAATATTTCGCAGGTACACGAAGGCTCAGGTAATACCCTGTACAATGGCACTCAAACTTTTGCTGTTGACCGCGCTGGGCTTACTAATTACCGCTTGCATGCTGATTTGTCAGGTGTAGAACACCATACCAAAGCCTCTAGTGGTCCTGGTGGCACCGCTTGGTGGTTGGTCTCGGAGTATAAAGACGGAGACGGTAACTGGGGTAATAGCGACCGCCACCCTCTCTCTGCTCATTGGGCGGCCGAAGAGTCCCTTAATTACTTTAAGAGTGTACACGCGAGAACCGGTATGTATAGTGGCTATAAGCTAAGAATACATCCTAGACTTCCTCAGACCAATGCATTCTACAATCAAGACAATGGGTTTGAAAATATATATGTAGGTGATGGTCTCTCGACAGTAGACATCATGGGTCACGAATATACCCACGGCGTGGTCAGAGCTTCCGCAAACTTAGTTTATCAAGGTGAATCAGGGGCACTAAATGAGTCTTTTGCAGACATATTCGGGGTAGCTATTGAGCGTTACGCCGGGGGGGGATTGGATTGGACGGTAGGGGAAGATTGGCAAGCTATAAGATCACTGCAAACTCCCGGAAGCTTCGGCGATCCTGATACTTATCTAGGTCCTCGCTGGGCTAATACAGCGGTGGGCCAGCCGGACAACGGAGGGGTTCATACTAACAGTGGTGTGCAAAACCGATGGTTCTTTCTGCTCGCTCAGGGTGGTACACAAAATGGAGTAACAGTGGCGGGTATAGGTTTTGATAATGCTATTAAAGTCGCGTACAGAAACCTAACGGTTTACTTAACTAGCGCCTCCAACTATGCGGCCGCCCGTGCGGGCTCTATCAATGCTGCTAACGACTTATTCGGTACCTGCTCTGCTCAAACCCGCGCAGTGACTAATGCCTGGGCCGCGGTAGGTGTGGGAGCCGTAGCGAATTGTACACCGCCCCCGCCAGCTATTACAGCTAGCATCAGTGGTCCTTCTTCGTTGGCCCAGAATGTGTCGGGAACCTGGACCGCTAACGCCACCGGTGGCACCGGCAGCTATACCTATCAATGGACCGCCAATGGTAGAGCAGCAGGTACTGGCAAGACAATGACTGAAAAGATAAGAACTGGCGAAAGTTCTCTAGATATCACACTGGTAGTCAAAAGTGGTGGAGCACAAAGGACGGTCTATAGGGATGTGTACTGTACGAATTGCACTGGTACAGGTGGACCTTCTGATCCTAAACTGACAGTTAGCATCTATCCCAATCCTACGAGTGATGTGCTCAATGTTCAGTTACAGAAAAGCGATAATCAGGCGGCACTGGATGTAGGGGAAAACGCCTACGCCATCTACGACGATAGAGGCTATCAGATACAACGTACAATGTCGCGCGATTTGAAGTATCAGTTTGATACTCGCCGTCTTCCTTCTGGTACGTATTATGTAGAGGTAGTAAATAAAGAAGGGATACTAAGAGAAAGAGTTTATATCCAAAAAAGGTAAATTTAAAAACTATGAAACAGATGATATTCATTTTGCTTTTGTGCGGTGCTATGGGGTGTGCCGAAGACACTGTAGTTCAATCTAATGGTCAATCCGTCAGCTTTGATGAGGACTTTCAGCTTAGCGTTGACGAGAGGGTAACGGTTACCGGCCACGGGTCAAACGAAGTAGCTGACAGCGTACTGATTGAAGTAATGTCCATGCAGGATAACCGGTGCCCTAAGGGCGGCAACTGTATAAGAGCTGGCGAGGTTCAGCTAAAAATTATAGCGTCTAGTAGACAGCAGACCAGAAGTATTGCTACTTGTATTGGTGTTGATTGTGGTGTGGTAGATGAGGAGTTCAGAAATCCAGAAAGTGTAACAGAAACTGATACTACACTCTTCACTCTGAACGGCAAGTCTTATAAGCTTCTTTTTAAAGAAGCCACGCCATATCCTGAGGCAGATGGCAACAAAGGAGCGAATAAAGCTATCCTAAAGGTTGTTCGTTAGCTCTACGAAAAAGTTGATTGTATGCTGATACCTAAAGGCCATCCAAAACAGATGGCCTTTTTCTTTTCAAAGTACCAAGTCCATGGGTCCGCCCTGTAGCCTGAGCGTCTGCCGACTAGCTTCCGACAGTTCGTCGTAGTAGCCGGGTTGGGTAAAAGTCAGGTAGCGCTTGGCCCGCACGTGGTTCTCGATCAGGCGGGTGAGCCGGTCCGAGAAGCCGCGTTGCCGCAGGTAGTCGCTGCCCAGTTGGGCGTGCTCCGTGGCCCCGTAGGCCCCCACCGAAGCGTCTGCTTGCGTGGGTAGCGCCGCCGATTCGGCAACGGCTGAGGCGTCGGTCGCCGAAGCGTCGGTCGCCGAGGCGTACAGGTGTCCGACATCGTGCAGGAAGGCCGCCAGCACCACCTCCTCGTCGTAGTCCTCCCGCTCGGCCAGTTGGGCCGACTGCACTATGTGCTCGGTTTGGGTCACCGCTTCGCCGTAGGCTTCCGCGCCGTAGCGTTCGTAGAGCGCAAAGAGTTCGTGAAGAATAATGTCTATCTGACTTTCTTGCATAGTGAACTTGAGTAAGGGAAGCAGCGCTAGGGTTAACCGCTGGCTTTGGCATTCGGTGGGCCACCGCCAATTTTCCCAAAAGTAATCACTAAGCTTCGGTTTCGCCTCAGAAACTACGTTATGCTTTAGTTAAGTAATCGCGTCTCACTCGTTGGGTCTGTCTACCCGATTGTGTTGTGGAAGAATAATGACACTGATTGGGTCGTAGCACCGCCGGGTGCCGGGCACTGCGCTTGGGCTACGACCAAAGGGGGTATTATATTTAGTCTGGAAGAAATTTTCCGAACTTATTCCATACGTTAAAGCGAGTCCTCTTTTCACTCGTGGACTTGTCAAAATACATAATGATAGTTGTCCTGTTAAATAGGTAAAATCCGTCTCTTTGATATACCACGTTATCTTCTAAAGCTTCTATCTTCAGTGAGTGAAAACCTATATATACATCTTCAATCAAAATCTTCTCTCCAAAATATACTCCTGAGTTGACTCTACCGTTGAAAACTGTTCTGCCATCCATTTGAAGACGAATCGAACTTGTAGGATTGTTGGTTTCTGCTATAATATGAACTATCAAGTCGCTTTTTCTCAATATAAGAAGAACAGTTGTGAGTAGAAAAGCAACAAGCAAGTAAAACACGATCGTCTTTCGCATCATTATTTCAATTTATCATATCTTCTTTTCCTGCATCTCTATCGACAGCATTCGCCAACCTTGCTTCCCCTCCGCGCATCCAGTCCAAAGTTACCCTTTTGTCAGCTCATCAAGCAACCCCGGTCCCGTTTCGTCCGGAGCCCGAACTGGAAACGATAACGATACCACTGTTTGCCCACCCGGCTCCGAGTGCAGATGGATGCTGCCCCGGTGCAGCGTCATGATGTGGCGCGACAAACTTAGCCCGATGCCCGAGCCCTGCGCCTTGGTCGAGAAGAAGGGCACGAAGATCTGATCCAGCTTGTCGGGGGGCACGCCCGCGCCGTTATCTACTACCTCCACCACCGTCCGCTTGTCGTGTGCAAAAGCCCGTACGGTGATCTGCGGATCGGATGTGGCCTCTAACGCCTGCCCGCTGTTGGTCACCAGGTTGATGAGCACCTGCTCGATGAGACGGACATCACCCCACAGCGTCAGGTCGCTGGGCTGCACTGATTGGTGCCAGGCAATGCCCTGCGCGTGCAGTTCGGCGCGCATCAGGTGGCCCACCGCGGTGAGCATTTCATTCACCGGCACCCGCTCGGGGCGCAGCGCCGGTAGCTTGGTCAGCTTGCGGTAGTCCTCCACGAAGTGAAGCAGTCCGTCGCTGCGCCGACCAATGGTGCGCAGGGCGGGGGCCAGTTCTTTCCGGTAGCCTTCGCCCAGGCTCTCCCAGGGCCGCAGCTGTCCGTCCTCGTCGTGCAGCATGCCCAACAGCGTCTCCGACAGCGAAGTAATCGGAGTGATGGAGTTCATGATCTCGTGGGTGAGGATGCGGATCAGCTTGTGGTAGGCTTCCACTTCGCTCTGGTTGATCTCTTGCTCAATGTCTTGTAGGGTAATGATGCGGTAGGGTTCCCGGAGCAGCACCGCCGAACGCACCTGCACCGATAGTCGTTTGGTCACCTCGCCCACCCGCAGCTCCAGCAACTGCCGCTCGCCGTCGCGCAGCGCATCGATGGCCTGCACCAGCCGGGGGTGCTTGCGGGCCAAGTTGTGCCAGTGGTGGTAGGTGTCAATCCGCAGCAGCTCCAGGGCCGGGGGACTGATCAGCACGATGTCGTCGTCGCCGCGCAGCGAGATGATCCCCACATTCAGGTGGCTCACCAGCAGTTTCAGGTACTGGTACTGCGCTTCCCGCTCGGCGTTCATTTGCCGGTAGGTGGTCTGAATCTCGCGGAAGGCGTGGTGCAGTTCCCCGAACGAATTGTCTTTCTCCGGCCCGAAGTGCACGGTGTAGTCGGCGTGCCGGATGGCCAGCAGAAACTTCGCCAGCTCGTAGTTGGTGCGGCGCACGTAGCGGACCAACCCCACGGTTTGTAGTAGGATCAGGATGCCTAGAATAAGCTGGTTGAAGAACAGGTCGGCCCGCCCCGCAATCATGCCAAAGCCCACCGTGGTGGCCAGCAGCAGCAGCACCCGCGTGGTGACCACCAGCGAGAATCTTTTCAGCGGACCCGGGCGCGCGACCACGGTACCCTACGCTTCGTCGGCCGAACCAGCGGGCAGCGTAGGCGCGGCAATGAGGTGCTGGGGCAGGTCTTCAATGCGGGCGCAGCCCAGTTGGTCCATTACCTGGGTGAGTTGCATCAGCAGCAGGTTCATGGTGTGGTTGCCGCCTCGCTCACCCAGTGCCCCCACGCCGTACATAAACGCCCGCCCCAGAAAGGTGAACTTAGCGCCACTGGCCACGCAGCGGGCAACGTCGGGACCCGAGCGCACGCCGCCGTCCATCATCACGGTGATTTGGTCGCCGTACTTTTTGGCCAGCTTGCGCATCGGGGCAATGCTGGACTCGCCCGCGTCGAGCTGCCGCCCGCCGTGGTTGGAGGCGATGATGCCGTCGGCCCCCAGGCGAATGGCCCGTTCGGCGTCGCGCTCGTTTACAATGCCCTTCACCACCAGTTTACCCGGCCACTGCTCCCGCAGGGCGGCCAGCTTGGTTTCATTGAGTCGCCCGTCAAAGGTTTTATTCATGAACTGCCCCAGTTGTTGCAGGTCTAAACCGTCGGGCATGTAGGGCTTCAGTGAGGCGAACTCCGGCTGGCCGTGGCGCAGGGTGTTCAGTGCCCAGCGCGGCTTGCCGGTGATCTGGGCGAAGTTGCGCAGCGACATCTTGGGCGGCATGGCCAGTCCGTTGCGGATGTCCTTGTAGCGAATACCGAAGCTGGGCGTGTCGGCCAGCGCAATAAGCACCTGGCACCCGGCAGCCGACGCTCGCTTTAAAAGGTCGTCGCGCAGCGAGGCTTCGGCGGGGTAGTAAAGCTGAAACCAGAACTGCCCCTCGGTGAGTTCGCCGATGCGCTCGATGGTGCTGGTAGAAACCGTGCTCAGTACGAAGGGAACGTTATGCTGGTGGGCAGCGCGGGCCAGCACCTCGGGGGCGTTGGGCCAGATCAGACCCTGCAAGCCCAGCGGAGCCACCCCGAAGGGAGCGCCGTAGCGCTGTCCGAACAGTTCGGTCTCCAATGACGGCCCACTGTAGTCTTTCAGGTACTCGGGCATAAGTTGCACCTCCTGAATGTCGGACTTGTTACGGGCCAGATTCACCTCCTCGTTGGCTCCGCCCGACAGGTACTCAAAGGCGAAGCGGGGCATGCGCTGCTTGGCTTTGGCTTTCAGGTCGGCAATGGACGGGTACTGAGGATTAAAGTAGGTGGCGGCGGGAGACTGGCTCATAGCGGTTGCGGAAGGGTGATACGTAGCAATTGACAAGTATACAAATTTACCGGCTAATCGTTTTTCTTATCGGATGAGATAAGCGCTTAGCGCTCCACCACCTGCAGCATGTTTCCTTCGGGGTCGGCGAAGCTGCGCAGTTGCCCTCCGCCAATGGCAGGCACCACTTCGCTGAGCCAACGTACTTTCTGCTCGTCCAGGTGCTGCATCGCTTCTTCCAGATTGTCTACCCGCAGGGCCAGGTGCGACCAGCCGGGCGTGAGCACTTGGCGTTCGGGACGGGTGGTGGTATCTTTCTGCATCATTTCAAACAGGGTGCCGTCGGGAGCTTGCAGGATGTGTACCGGCCTCTCCGGATGTTTGAAGAACAGGGTGTATCCCAGCGTATTGCAGTACCACTGCGATAGGTGATCCAAATCGTCGGCCGCCAGGGCGGGATGGTCTATTCCGGTGAGGTTTTGCATGATGTGAGAGAGGAAATGAGACTTTAGTCGTCAAGGTAGGGTATCCCGTGCGATAGTGGCGATAAAGCTCCGTTTTTTTGCTAAGAAAAGCGTTGACCTAATTAAGTTTGTTAGCAAGTGCTTTCGCTCTTCAGGGCTGGTACTGCCAGGTAACCGAATCGCTCAGGATTTGCTTCCCGGCTTTCGTTTTCACGCTCACCTGGTTTTTTCCTTCCGATAAAGTAAGCGAGTGCCGAAACACGCCCGGTTGACTTTGCTTCATCTCACCGACCTTCTTGCCGTTGTGGTAGAGCGTCACCGAGGGCTGGTTGCTGTACACCTTCACTTCCGTCTCCGCTTGCTTCCGATTGACATAGCGCCGGTCAGCTATATAAACCATCGGCTCCTCACTCCACTGCGATTGGTAGTAGTAGTAAGCGTCTTTGCGCGTCTTCCGATCAAAAGTAACCAAGCCTTTGTCGTTGATACCTATACGATCCCCCTCTCTTCGGTGCGCTGCCCCGTTGTCAAACATCAGCCAGATGAACTTGCCC
The DNA here is from genome assembly GCA_963833215.1 of uncultured Cytophagales bacterium. GTDB lineage: Bacteria > Bacteroidota > Bacteroidia > Cytophagales > Cyclobacteriaceae > Tunicatimonas. Next base: position 159,271 of record CAWHXE010000018.1, read on the forward strand.
CAAATAAACGGACGCGCTGCTAGTTGTGGCCAGTGCTGCTCGTGGAAGTACGCCTGCCAACCCTCGGGATGCCAGTCTCCGCCCGGAGCCGGGGCTTTGAGTGAGTCTTCGTGATGATTGATACTGGCCCCCGCCCCGTACTCTCCCAAAGCTAGCGGACGGTCGGGCTTGGTTTGATGCATCTGATCGGCCCAGGGTCCGACCTCACTAGGACTCCCCCCGTACCAGCCGAAGTACTTGTTCCAACCGATAGCATCGGTAAGCGCATTGGTAGGGTTGTCCTGAAAGGTAGCCGCTACGGTGAGCCGGTCGGGGTCCAGCGCATGGGCCAGACTGTCCAGGGTTTGTAAGTAGTCATAGGGGTCGTCCCAGTCGGGTTTGACTTCGTTGTACAAACCCCAGAAGATGATGCTCGGATGGTTGTAGCGCTGACGGATCATCTCAGTGAGTTGCTGCTTACCGGTTTGGTGAAACTCCGCTGAGGCAATGTAGCTTTGCGCCAGGTAGCCCCCCGGCCCCAACCAGGGGATTTCGGTCCAAACGACGATGCCCGCCGAGTCGCACAGGTGATAGAAGTAGTCGGCGTGGGGGTAGTGGGCCAGCCGTACGGCGTTCACCCCCATCTCCAGCATGATCTGCACATCTTCTTGCATGTCGGCTTTACTAATGGCCGAGCCCTTCTCTGCTCTATCCTGGTGACGGTTCACTGCGTGCAGGTCTAGGTACTCTCCGTTCAGGAAAAAACCACGATCGGCATCCAGGCGGAAGGAGCGCAGGCCCAGCGGTTGAACGCTTTCTTCCAGCACCTGCCCGGCCTGATTTTCCAGGGTGACGACCGTCTGGTACAAGTACGGATCAGTTCGTCCCTGCCAGAGGTGGGGTTGGTTGATGGTTAGCTCGTTCACCACCGAAGCAGTCTGCCCCGCCCCTACGGCTTGCGGTTGCTCAGCGTTGGCGACAGTTTGTCCGGTGGTGTCTTGTACTTCCACCCGCACGGTATAGGCACCGGCCGGGGCGGCATTAGACACCAGTGTAGTCACCGTGATCTGCGCTTGCGCTTGGCTCACCGTGTCCTGGCGAATGAACACCCCGGGCGAAGCATCCGATAAGGGGCTAATGCAGGTCTTGGGTTTGACCAGCAGGTGCACCGGGCGGTACAGGCCGCCGTAGTGGTTGAAGTCCCCGGTCAGGGGCATCAGCGTAGCGTCGTAGGCGTTGTTGACTTTGACGGATAAGGTATTGGTAGTATCCAGCTTGACCAGATCGGTTACCTCAAAGCAGAACGCGGTGTAGCCCCCTTGGTGCCGACCGGCCAATTGGTGGTTGACAAACACGTCGGTGGCAGCATTGCTACCCGCAAAGTAGAGGAACAGGCGCTGGTCTGAGTAGCTAGCCGGAAGGGTGAGTTCTTTCTCATACCAGGCTGGACCCCGGTAGTAGTCCAGCTCACCGGCCAGAGCATCTTCGGCGTTCCAGGTGTGGGGCAGGTTGACCTGCTGCCAGGGCGGCTGCTTTTGCATATTGTACGCATAGCCCTTCACAAACCGCCAGTCTTGGGTGATGAGACTGTCGGTGGATTGGGCCTGTGAAGACACTCCCATCACGCATAGTACTACTAATAATAAACTTCTTGACATGCTATCAATTTTTCGCAAAATACCACAGCTTGGTGGGGGAAAAAACATCCGGAAGAAAGAATAAGCTATCTAACCATAAGAACGATATCTACATTAAGCGCTATTAATATTTTATCTTCGTACAGGCTCTTCGTCACCTAAACTTAAATTCAGGTCACCGCCTTCTACTATATCTTTATGTCCTATCTGATAAATAGGCATGGTTTCGCCGTTGAGCTTCGCTGCTTGCAGATAAATTTGGCTACTGTCAGCATTGGGTGCTTCTATTGTGAATTGCTGACCGGCAGCCACCGCGATGCTTACCCTGGGAAAGATGGGAGTCGTTAGGCAATAAACCGGTTCTCCTACATTCATGGGATAAAGGCCCATCGCTGCCAGGACGTACCAGGCCGACATGGTTCCGGCATCATCGTCCATTTCGGAGAGATACCCTTTCGAATCGTTTTGATAAATCCGGCCTACGTACGGTTCTGACCATTTCTTGTGTGTGCCGTACCATTGGGTTATGTCCTTGGTAAGAATCCGGTTGACATACTCCTGCGACTTCCAGGGCGTGTTGGAATAGTGGAAAAGAAAAGGGGCTTGTATATCCGGTTGGTTGCCGTGGTTATAGAGTTCTTGTTCAAAGAAGTACGTGAGTTGCTTAGTAAAAGCTTCTTTTCCACCCATCATTTCCATCATACCCGGCACGTCCCAGGGCACAAACCAGCGGTACTGCCAAAGGGTACCTTCGTACAAACCATCCTCGTGCATGATGTCCGACTGCTCATCCATCACCATAAATTTATTCCGCCACGTTTTTTTGTACTCCTTGGCCTTGGCCAGATACTGCCCCTGATCTTCCTGCTTACCGAGGATGCCCGCTATTTCTGACAAGGCCCAGTAGTCGTACGAAGTCTCCAGCACATTGTCCGGCGATGTATAGGGTAGACTGTCTAGTTCCTGCACTAGGTAGGGATAGATGGCGGCGAGGTCAAAACCGGTGATTCCCTTGCGGTAGGCATCCAGCAGGACAATAGAAGCATGCTCGGTGCGCACGGTGGGGAACGGCTCGGTAGGGCTGGCCCAGTTGTATTTGCCTTGCTGGTAGAGGGCTACCAAAGATTGACAGATATCCCGCATCACCTCCGGCTCAATGATCGTGAGTAGTGGTAGCTGAGTTCGGAAATTATCCCAAATTGACCAGCCGTGGTAGTAGGTAAATCCCTCGGCCTGGTATACTTCTCCATCCGAACCCCGGTAGGTATGGTCGGTGCTGGTGATATTATAGGGAGCCAGGTAGGAGCGGTACAGATTCGTGTAGAATAAATTTTTGTACTCTTCCTTCCCCTCCACTTGTATTTTGGATAGTTTCGCCTCCCACTGGGCAGCGGCGGCTTGTTTTATCGCTTCAAAAGTGCGGTTGCCTACTTCTACCGACCGGTCTCGCTTCGCTTGTTCGGGACTGATGGTAGATAAACTTACCTTGACGTTGACCGCGGCACTTTTTTGAGGTGAGAAAAACAAAAACAAACGATGACCTTGTTGAGCAACAGAGTCAATAGGTTGATCTACTTCCAGGTTGAAGTAGAGGCGATATTTTCCCTTGTTTTGCTTACATACGGTATAGGCACTCACACTGCCGGAAATCTCCTGCTTATCCACTAAGGTATGTGTTTCTTCTATGAATTCTTCGTGCGATGCCGACAGGTCAATCATCAGCCAGGCTTCTTCAGCATCGGGAAAAGTGTAGCGGTGCCAGCCGGTGGCATTGGTGACGGTGAGTTCGGATTTGATAGGGGCAGTTTCGCCCAACACGACTTCATAGTATCCGAGTGCTGCTTTTTCGCCAGACTTTTGATAAGCGGTGCTGCTGGTATCCGGGGTACCCACCCCTGGTTTGATCAGGATATTACCTCCCGCTCCTACGCAGCCTACACCTTCCATGCGGTTGTGGGTAAATCCTTCTATTTTCTCAGCGTTGTAATCGTACCCGGAATGATTGGTAGGATCGGTTTCCGGTCCCAATTTCACCATACCGAATGGCAAAGAAGCCGACGGAGATAACTGTCCGTGATCTCCGGCTGTACCCATAAAGAGATTGACATAATCCACCAAAGCTACCGCTGAATCTGCTTCCGTTGACGATTGTGAACTGCGTGTTTCAGCTTCGCATCCCGCAATGGCAAACCAGCCTAGCAAACATATGACATACCATCCCGTCCTGCCAAAAGGCCTTCTCAGATCTTTATTCATCATTGGCTTTCTTTTATCAGGTTTTTCTGTTGAGTGGTGTTCACCATCTGATCATAGGCGGACTGATAGAATGCCGCCCGGGTTACACTCTTCCCCTTGACTTCAGCCAGGTTTCGGTTGATGCGTTGGTTGAATGCTTGGACCTCTTCCTTTTTTATCAATTGATCGGGTTTCGCTGTCCAGGAAGTGATCAACCCCTTTAGGGCAAAGAACTGAAATGCCTTAAAATTGGGATGGAAAGGAGCCAAGTCTTCAAAATAAATCAACACCGCCTGACGGTCCAGTAGCCGCTGTTGCAGCGTGATGATAGGCACGACCTGTACCGCGACGTCATTCTCAATACTGACCGTGGCGGCAACCCCGGCCGCTTCCCCCAGGGCCATCCAGGTGGGTTCCATCCGTAAAGTAGAAAATCCTAAATGGGTACCGGAAACGGGCACCGGGGCTAGCAGGTTGGTGGTCTTATCAGGCACCATCACTCCGTAGGGGATGGTATAGGGCCTGGTTTCATAATTAATAAAGCCGTCCAGATGTACTTTACCGGGTTCCCGTTTTCGAACACCGTGGGAGTCTACTGCATAATGCCCCGCCGAAATGCTGGTAGAATGCACCGGGGGACGCTCTCCCTCCTGTACCGGCAACACATCGTGGGCCGTGAACCAGTACTGCCCTTTCATTCTTCGTCCTTCCCTTACGTATACCTGCCGGGGAAAATGTTGGTTGTCAACGTATTCGTCTTTTGCCAGGCCCCACGTCTGACACTGCTGGCGAAACCAATCGGGTAATTCAGGATCATTTTGGGCAAACCATAAAAGACCCAGCGTATAGTCCTCAAGCCGTTGGGCAAATTGGTCGCGCCACGCCCAGCCGGAGGTAGGCCAGGGCCAGTTTTCTTCCGGCAGGTCGGTAGAAATGAATGCCAGATGCTGGTTGTTGGCATCGGTTTTTCCGTTGGGTAACACTACCTTATTGACGAGCCGCTGCACACCCTCCGGTCGGCCTGGGACGATGGGGGTAAGCCCTGCCGCTACGCGTTGCTCATTTTTCATTCGCTGATCGTCCGTCATGGTATAGTAGGCCATTCCGGTATGGCGACCGCTGCGCACATCTTCTATCAGGGACACATACTCATCCCGTTGATACGTGTCGGGCTTCGACACCGGTATCCAATTGTTGGTATCCTGGGTTAGGCACAGGCGATAGTTAAAGGCCTGAATGGCATTATCGTTTTGCAAGGTAGTCCCCTCCCCGACGGATCCGCCCCAGGGTTTGTATACCTGACCGGCGTAGGGTTCCTGATGGTCTGCAAACCCTTCCCTTCCGATCACAAAGGGAACACCTGCCGCCGCAATCAGGTCTCCCTCGTAAGTGGCATCAATAAATACTTTCCCCTGGTATCGCTCTGAGGCCCCGTTCTGCCGGTTGGTAATGGTGATCGCCCGGATGGTATTGTTTTCCATCAGTAGGTTTTCGGGCAAGGCATCAAACTGGCGTTCTTTCTTTACTGTGACAAGGGAACATTCTGCCAACATCTGCTCAAGTATACGCTCGGCTACCGAAGGCTCAAAATGATAGCCTTCGTCACAGTCTTTCACCTGTTGAGCATCGGGTCCGTACGTTGCTACATAATAAGATTTTATTTCCTCAACAAACTCCTTGAATAAACCTCCGATGGCCCCCCGGGTCTGAATGTCTGTAGCCCCGAGTCCGTTAGCGGGTAAGCCACCAATATGAGCGGTGCGCTCCAGGATCAGGGAAGTTTTCCCTTCACGATCGGCAGCAATTGCCGCCATGATGCCTGCCGGAGTTGCTCCGCAGATGACTACATCATAATTGGCAGAAGAAGTGTTTTGTCCATGAACCAGGCCCAGGGCAAAAAAAAAGACGATGGTAAAGGCGAATTGTTTCAATGCAAGTTGATGTTGGGTTGTTTATGGATGATAAAAAGGAGAAGAACCAACCATTAATTGGCCCTTCTCTTTTTTGCCCCTACTCGTATCCGGGATTCTGATCCAGTGCATCGGGATTAGCGTCAATCTGGGCCTGGGGAATCGGATACAGTAATTGATACGGCGCTATGGAGGTGGCACCTATGTTGCGGGTCGCCAGATGCTCGCTCATGATGCTGATGGCCTGATCAGTACGTAACAGATCAAACCAGCGATGGTTTTCATAAGCCAATTCCACCCTTCTTTCCTGTAGTATCGCCTCCAAGCTAAGGGACATAAGGGCATCCAAACCGGCACGGGTTCTAACTTCATTGACATACTCAATTCCTCCTCCGTCTTGAAAGAACTGGGCCTCGGCCAGCATTAGTAGCACATCAGCATAGCGCAGGACCGGAAAATTGTCCAAACCCTGATTCGGCATGCTTGTACCATTGAGGAACTTGGTGATGTAGGGGGCACTCACGGCTTCTCCCCGAACGTTGGCATAGGTAGTATCCAGAGATGCATCAAACCTGATCTCGCCGGGTGCATAAGCATTGATCATATCGTCAGTCGGTTGGTTGTTACCCAGTCCCTGTCCGGAAGGAGCCACCGTTGTGGAAAAGCGAGGGGCGAAAAGATTCACAAAAGGGCTTCCTTCATTGACGACGTTTCCGTCGTACTGTACCTCAAAGATTGATTCCTGACCATTTTTATTGGCGGGGTCAAAGATATCCCGGTAGCTTGCTTCCAGTGCATAAGGCCCGTTGTTGACAACATCGCCCAGGGAAGTAGTGGCCTCCGCGTATTTTTTTTGCGTAAGCTGCACTTTTCCCAGCAATACTTTGGCGGCCCACTGCGTAGCACGTCCCGGATTCCCTTCGTAAGCTACAGGAAGCAGGCGGATAGCTTCTCCCAGGTCCGATTCTATCCGGCTGTATACTTCTGCAAGGGGTTTGCGGGTATGATTTCTGCTTTCTGCCGGGTCTCTCACCTCGTTCACAACCAGGGGAACCGCCCCAAAAACCCGCACCAGGTTGAAGTAGTACAAAGCCCTTAGGAAATAAGCCTCTCCGGTAATTTGGTTCTTAAGGTCTTCGTTAGCAAAGGTAACGCCTTCTATTCTGTCCAAAACCGTATTAGCGTTGGCGATTCCTTTGTAAGAATCGTCCCAGAAATCTAATACCGTTGCGTTAGTCGTTTGCACCTGGAAGAAATCAATGTCCGCCAGAGATTGGCGATTACCACCCGGATCTCCGTCCAGAAAGGTATTGTCCGACCGAAGTTCAGCCAACTGGTACATATGTTGACCGTACACCGGTTGCAGTATGGCGTAGGTGCTATTGATGGCGTTGAAAAAATCCTCTTCCGTTTGATAAAAATTATTGGTACTGATTTCCGACACCGGCTTCACGTCCAGGAAGTCATCGCAAGCGGAGAGCGCGAACAATCCGGCGACACATATATATAACTGACCTTTCGCTTGCGAAAGATTTGGATAAATGATTTACTATGTTAGGGCATCTCATGCTGTTTGCCAACTTTGTAGTTCCTCGAAAGCGGCTTGAGCCATTTTGAGATGCAATTTTGCTTTCAGGGCAAAGTGATTGAGTTTTTCTTTGATTTTCAAGCGTTCTAGTTTGACAAAAGCCAACATAGCGGCGAAGATGTGATTGCACTGCGTCCGCTCCATTTTGGTGGGCGACTTGCCTAGCAGAGCGTTTTGTTTTAAGGACTTGTGCATCTCCTCAACTTTCCATCGTTTTTCATAGATTGTCGTAATTTGTTCGTAGTCCAATGACATATCGTTGGTAACCAACCATAGTTCGGCCTCAGAGCGATCTTTGTTTATAAAGACCTGTCGGGTGAGTTGAAGAGGGAAATCTACCCCCTTGATCCAAACTTTCCGAACTTCCTGGCTTTTCAGGGGCACTTGTGATACGTGCATGAACTTACCTTGCTGCTTGTCTTGCTCATTTAGAGCCACCAAGCGGTTATGCTTCAGGGGGCAGACAAAGAACTTTTTGAGCTTGTGCTGGATGTACTTGAGCGTCTTTGAGGCAGAAAACCAGCTATCAAACAAGATGTATTTGAACTGGACTTTGTTCAAAAACACAATCCGGTGTAGGTGTTCCAACACCATTTCGTTTTTGGTCTTAGGACTACGCCGCTTTTGCTGAGCTGCTTTGTCAAGGTAGAATTCCGTTTTACGAATCACTTCCCAGGCTAACGGGCAGTTTACCAACGCATCGTCCGTAGAGCCACTGAGCATGAAATTCAGAATGTTAATGCCCTTGACGGTTCTGCCTGTCGTATGGTCATAGTGATAGCAAATCAGCTCATTCTCACTGGTATGTGGTTTGGCAACAATCACATCATCAATAGAGAGATACGCCTGAGCATATTCAATTTGGCGGACAAACGGCTTTATCTCTGACCAGAACGCTTTACTGTCTAATTCATCTTGGGCTAAGCAATCACTGATATAGTCGTGCTTCATCGCATTATCCAACACCGCTGACAAACCCGTGGCCGTAGCCGTGCGCGGGGAAGACAGCAGGTAATCAACGTAAAATTCAAAGGCGTCGCGTCGTTCCATCCTCAAAGATAAATCCTCTTATTGAAAAATCTCAGCTTTCAAACTTTTGGGTGAGCGAAAGGTCAGTATATAAATGATATTTTTTCATTTTTGTAGAATTATAGGTTGATGATTAAAACTTTAGATTAATGCCCAAAGTGTACGTTCTGGCCAAAGGGTACCTGCCATAGGATGCCCCGGGTGACAAGGCACTGCCCTCATCTCTGCTTTCTTCGGGATTAAACCCAAGAAAATCGGTAAATAAAAAGGCGTTCTGGATACCGAAGTATATCCTGGCCGATTCCAGCGGAAAATTACCCATTTGATTGTTGTTGATAGCGTACCCCAAGGTGATGTTGCGAACGCTCAGGTAAGATCCATCTTCCACATGATAAGAAGAAACGGCCGTTTGGTTGCTGGAAGGCAGCCTGGCAGCCCGAGGCAGTCCGTTACCAATGTTAGTCGGCGACTGCCAACCATTGAATTGTTCGGCAAGGATATTATTGTTGGAGGCGAAGTTGCCGTATAACGTTTTGGTAAGGTGAAGAATTTCATTGCCCTCGCTACCCACAATCAATACGCTCAAATCAAAATTATTAAAGTTGAACGTATTGGTGATGCCGTAGGTAAAATCAGGCCAGGGGCTACCAATGATGGTCCGATCATCTGCGTCAATGATTAGGTTGCCATCGGTATCCTCAGTTTTCCAGTCACCGGGTTGGCGATTGCTGAAGTCTTCTACGGGGTTGGCATCTATTTCTTCTTGATTGTCATAGATTTCATTTCGTTGGTAGCCGAAGAAATTACCCAGAGGTTCGCCAATACGGGTGATGTGGGTATTGGAGACTGACCCAGCTCCACTGAGGATAGGATCGCCTTCGGGACCCAAGGCCAGCACTTCATTTTTCACAAAAGTAAAATTCAATGAAGTCTTCCAGCTAAAATTGTTTTGCACCACGTTCCTGGATGTCAGGGCAAATTCCCATCCCCAGTTTTTTACCTCGCCCAGGTTCTGTAGATAATTGCTGAAACCCGTCGTCGTGGGCACCTGCACATTGAGCAACAGGTCTTCGGTGTTTTTTACAAAGTAATCGGCCACCAGGTATACTCTGCCGTCAAACAAACCTACGTCTAAGCCTATATCCGTCTGAGCCGAAATTTCCCAGGTCAGATCCTGATTACCCAAAGTCCGGGGTTGTAAACCAATCGCCCGCTGCCCGCCGAATACATAATTATTAGGCTCCATCAGCCCCAGTGAACCAAAATTAGGAATGTTAAAATTACCGGCTTTTCCCCAGCTGGCCCGTAGCTTCAGGTCACTAAGGAATTCCAGGTTCTGGATGAAAGGCTCTTCTGATAAGCGCCAGGCTCCGGACACTGAAGGGAAGATACCCCACTGATTGTTGGCCCCGAACCGGGAAGAACCGTCTCTTCGTACCGTTGCCGTGAAAAGATATTTGTCAGCAAAAGAATAGTTGACTCGTCCAAAGTAAGAAAGCAAGCTCCAGGTTTCTTCCCGGGTGTTAAAGAACGTTACTTCAGTGGCATTACTTAGCGTAGTGACATTGTTGTTGGCAAAGTCAGTGCCTTGAAGGAAAGTAGAATTAGTAGTTTCCTCCTGGGCAGAGTAGCCCAACAGTAGGGTCAGGTCATGCTTTCCACCTAAAGTCTTTTGATAGGTAAGCGTATTGTCAAACAACCAGTTGAACCTGAGGTTGGTAAATGACTGACCAAAAGTCTGGTTACGGCCTTCGCTGATAACATCCGGCTCAAAATAATCATTTCTATTGGTTTGCAGATCCGTTCCCAGGCTGGTCCTAAACGTTAAATCCTCTAACAGGTCAAACTCAGCAAATACATTAGAAAGTAGGCGGTTGCTTTTGGAATTATTCTGAATTAATTCTGCCATCGCTACCGGATTGGTGATGCCACTGACTCCATTTCCAAAACCTAATGAGCTTCCGTAGCTACCATCTGGGTTTCTTACCGGAAAGATGGCGGGCAGGGCCACTGAATTGGTGATCACTCCGCCACGGCCTCCGTCGTCTACCTCGTTGAACTCACTATAGGTGGGTGACAAGCTGATTCCTCCCCTGACTCTTTCAGAAAGTTTCAAATCAACATTGGCTCGGATAGAGTATCTTTCAAAACCGGAGTTAATAATAATCCCATCCTGGTTGAAATAATTACCCGAGATCAGGTACTTAACACTTTCGTTGCCCCCCAAAGCGGATAGTTGATAATTCTGAATGGGTGCGGTCCTAAAGATTTCGTCCTGCCAATCGGTATTCGCAGTGGTTGCCTGTATGTCGGCGATGCGCAATGCCCCGGGCCGGAGGTTGTCCGGATTGTCAACGTTACCGCCCTGCTGCACATAAGAATTGTTCCTGGCTCTGACGGCATACTCTCTGAACTGATCGCCGTCCAACACATCCACCGTTCTTTGTACTTCCTGTACTCCCCGGTAGACGTCCAGGTTAAATTGTACGCCCCCTTTGTTGCTACGCTTGGTGGTGATGATGACTACCCCATTGGCACCCCGAGACCCGTAAATAGCTGCGGCAGAAGCATCTTTCAGTACATCCATAGAGGCTATATCATTGGGATTGATGGTGGAAAGGTCACCGGCAATAGGAAAGCCATCCACTACATACAAGGGATCACTACCCGCAGTAATAGAGCCTACGCCCCTGATGTTGACCTGGGTTCCCCGACCCGGCACGCCACTGGATTGACTTACTTGCACTCCGGCCACCTGCCCGGCCAACGCCTGGTCGGCACGGGATACTGTCAAATCTTTGATATTTTCGCTGGATACAGAGGCAATAGAACCTGACACATCCGACCGTTGCTGCGTGCCATAGCCGACCACCACTACTTCTGACAGGGACTGTATATCCGGCGACAAGGCAAGGTTGATCACCGTTTGATTGCCAATGGCTATTTCTTCGCTGACGTAGCCCACTGAAGAAAACACCAGTGTCTGGGCATCATCGGGGGCGGTGAGGCGGTAGTTGCCGTCTACGTCAGTCACGGTTCCAATGGTAGTGCCTTTAACTACTACGTTCACCCCGGGTAAAGACTCACCATTTTCCAGGTCGGTGACCTGGCCGGTAATGATTTTTTCCACCACTGTTTGCGTAGCAACCGGGAGGCGGCTGGGCAGGGGGCGCTGGCCATCGGGAAACGCCAGCGAAGTTGATGCCGGGCCTTGCTTGAGTTTGTCAACCTTCTTCCGGCGCTTCGTGGGGGCTTTGATTACGTACACTCCTTTTTTGATCTTACGAGACGCTAGCCCGAACGGACCCAACAGTTGGCGCAATGATGCCTCCAGGTCGTCGGTAAGCAGCAGCTCGGCTTCCACCTGCTTGTTCTCCACCAGGGCGTGGTCAAACACAATACTTACGCGATAGGCAGCTTCCAGATCGATCAGCACGGACTCTAGCGAGCGAAGCGTTTGTTTGGCCGAAGCGGTTGACACCACCGGTGCTTCGCCACTGGCGAGCAGCTGCGGCAACGAGGGAGGTCCCGATAGCATCAGTCCGCCGATTAGCCAACCGGACTTCCACCAGTGCCGTTGGCGAAGAAAATAGGAAAAGTTTTGCATCATGGTTACATTTAAGGTTTAACAATTCATTACTATTCAGATTCGGTCGGCCTGTGTCCCGCTAAGAATGCAGACGACCGAGTTTGTTTTTTTCTTACTCTCGCGGGGGGGGATCGTTTCCTTTTCGCAAAGTCACCCGGTTTCCCTCGCGGATGGCCTGCCCTCCCATCGACTCGGTTAATACTTCCAGAAAGATTTCTTCGTCGTATGTAGGAATGGAACCGGTAATCCGCTGGTCGGCCCAGTCGTCGTCGGATAAGATTACCTCCCAACCGTAGTAATCTTCCATCATGGTGGCCACTTCGGTGATCGGCGTTCGCTTGAACACCAGCTTCTTTTCTTGCCAGACCGTATAATCTTTCGGATCCACCACCTGCGTGGTTAGCGCCGCCGAAGGAGATGCCAACGCAACCAGGTCGCCCGGCTGCATCACAATTTGCTCGTTGTGCTTGGTGGCCAGGCGCACTTTTCCGTGCTCCAGCACCACCTGGGTGGCTCCTCGTCGCTCGTTCACGTTAAAAGCCGTTCCGAGCACTTCTACGTCCAGATTGTCGGTGTGCACCACAAACTTGACCGGTTGCGCGGCGTTGCGGGAGTGACTTAACTTTTTTATCTCAAAGAAGGCTTCTCCATCCAGCCAGGCTTCCCGGGTCTGCTGCTCGTCGGTGCTAAACGTAAGCGTAGAATTGGCGTTCAGAATCACCTTGGAGCTGTCGGGCAACCAGATGGTTTTGGTCTCACCGTAGTCGGTGGTGTAAGATAAGGTGGCCCGCTCGTTGCCGGTGGTTATCAAGTAGAAGAGACTCGCCAGCACCATCAGGCCACCCAGCACCGCGGCCACGCGGTACCAGTAGGGGGCAACCCGTTGTTTTTTGGACGAGCGAAAGACGCGTTGTAGCAGTTCAGCCGCTTTTGCGTCGGACAAGGTTTTCTCTTCAACCTGTTCGGCCCACAACTGATCCATCACATCGCGGTACGTGTCTTCATCGCCCGACGCGCGCAGATGCTCGAGCAACTTCGCCCGCTCTTCCGAACTGGCGGTTCCCTGGAGGTATTTTTTAAGTAGATGTTGCGCGTGCTCTTTCAAAGTAGTGCCTTTTATAGTACTACAACCCTGGGCGGGGGAGAGGACTACTCAGACGGCAACTTTTTTTAGAATAGGGCGCTCGCGATCAGATAACTCACGAAGAGGCTGATATCGGTATGCACGCGAAGGTGCGATTTGATGGTCTGAAGGGCTTTGATCACGTGGTTCTTCACCGTATTGGGTGAGATTCCCAGGCGCTGCCCGATCTCCTCGTGCGTCAGGTGCTGGTCGCGGCTCATGCGATACACCCGTTGCTGCTGCCGGGGCAACTGACAAATAGCCACTTTGGCAAGCTGCTTTAGGTTAGCGTAGTCGATGGCCGCCTCGGTATCATTGTGAAACTGCGGAGTCAGGTAGCGTACGCGCTGCTTCAGGGCCTCCTCAGCGGCTAATTTTTTGAGATAATTAAGCGATAAATTGCGGGTAATCGTATACAGATAGCCAATCAAAGATTGGTTCGGATCGAGCCGTTGGCGATCGTCCCAGACCTTTAGTAGGGCGTCATGGATAATCTCCTCGGCCAGCTCCTCTGATTTGGTAAAGCGGTAGCAATACGAAAATAGCCGATCTTTGTAGGCGTAAAACATTTCCTGGAACGCGCGTTCGTCGCCTTGCGATATCCGCTCAACCAGTACTGCATTGGTACGTTCTTCTTTCAACTGCATAGCGCTAAACCATCTTTATCCCACAATATTCTAAAAAATTCCGACACAACAAAAATATTTTAAAATAGGATCGCTTTTCTTACCCTGTAATTACAAATTACTAATAGCGTAATTTTTCGCAAAAAAAAGGAGTCCCTCGCAAAAGGGACTCCTTGGTTATAGCGTCAGCGTACGCTCCAGCAGGCTTCCAGTGCCTGTCCGGAAAGCTGAGAAGCACCGGACCTACTTCCGCAACAGCACCCGGTGCGTAGTGCTATGGTCGTTGTCCAGCAACTGGATGGTGTACAAACCGTCGGCGAAGCGTGACAGATCGAGTTCGGTGGTTGCTGCTGCACTGGTCGGGTCGATATGCAGCACCACCCGGCCGCTGGCGTTGATCACCCGAATGGTGACCGGCCGATCCGATAACCTGGTTCCCTGTAGCGTCACGATGCCCGTTGTGGGGTTCGGGTAGGCGGTCACCGCTTCGAGTAGTTGGTCATCGGCCAGCTTGCCGTTGGCCGAAGCGGTCCGGGCGTTTTCGTCGTCATCGCAGCGCACCACGAAGTAGTCGAACCACCTTCTTTTTGCTACCACCTTGTCGCAAGATACCTGCCCGATTACCAAGAATATGCGACCTAAACGCGAACCGGCAAGTCTAAATCGTACGTCTACCATCGTGCCAGCCTCTACCTGCCATCCCCGGGGGTGCGTGTACCCGTCGTCGTTGATGGCAACCGCATCTATGTACTTGCCATCCTCGCTAATGCCAGTAGGCTCGTAACGCCATCCGTAGCGGCGATCCACCCCGCGCACGTCGGGCAGCAACGAAGTATTATGGCGGAAACCACTCTTGCGCAGCGGCTTGATCGAGCAGTCGTTGTGAAGCTCCCAGGCTCCCGCCTGGCCGTCGGTTCTGATTCCGGTGATCAGCCCTATCATGTAGGTTTCTCGCCGATGGAAAGTATAGTAGGGCACATCGCTCACGGCGACCACCTCGGCCATATCGGCGGGGAAATCGGCGGCGGTAAACGTGCAATCTCCTATCTGATACGTAGTAACCTGCTCGGTATTGAAGCGTACATTGTCCACGTAGAAGGTGCCGGTAGCGTCGTCGTTGGGGTTGGGGAAGATCAGTAGGTCTTTCACGCTGGCGGTTGTCCCTTCCGGAATCTCGATGGTCACCTTGCTCCACGTACCACTATCGATGTCCACCGTTTGGAATCCGCCCAGCGACTGAACTCCGGCCGGGTCGTTCAGCACGACCAACAGTTCGGTCAACGCTACGCTGCCGTAAATCTGGAAGGAGAACGTCTCGTAGCGGTTGAGGCTTCGACCTACCTGTAGATTAAACCCAATCAGCTTAAACGTGCCTTTGTCCTTGTCGAAGCGCAGCACCTGGGCACTGGGGTTCGATGCATCTACCGAAGGGTTGGCCACTACGGCAATGGTGCCGCCCGCGCTGAACGCCTGGGTACGACCCGGCTCCACGATACCCACGGTCGGATTCACTCCGTCGAAGTCGGCTACGACCAGATCGCCCTGCAACACGTCGGGTACCACCACCACGGTGGCACTGTCGGAAACCGTGCCGTCGGCCGTACTAGCCACAACGGTGGCGCTTCCGGCCAACAAGGCGGTTACTTGCCCGTTGCTGTCAACACTGGCTACCAAAGTATCGAGGCTACTCCAGCGCAACAGAGAATCGGCATCAGCGGGCGTTACTTCCGCCACCAAGGTGGTGCTGGCCCCCGCTTCCAGGGTAACGGTTTCGGGGGTGAGGTTGATGGTGATGGTTGGCTCTTCCGGGGCAACACCATCCAGACGTACGTTGTCTACGTAGAAAGTGGCACTGGCCGCGTTGTTCGGATCAGGGAAGATGAGAACGGTCTTCAGGGTCGCGGCGGTTTCCTGGGGAAGATCCAACGTAATGGTACCCCAGGAATCGTTGATGTCAACTTCCTGGAAACTCTCGGCTACCCGGTTGCCGTCGGCATCGTCTAGAGCGACGTACACCTGCGACACCCCGGTTCCGTAGAGTTGAAAGCTGAACGTTTGGTAACCCGCCAGCGAAACCGCCTCGGGCAGATTGAACCCAATCAGTTGGAAGGTGCCCGCCGGTTTGTTCGAACTGCGCTACCCGCCCGCTGAGGTTGTCGGTCGTCGCGTCTGGGTTGTCTATAATCGCCAGGGTGCCGCCCGAGCTAAACATTTGGGTGCGACCCGGTTCCACAACGCTCACCGTAGGAATCACTTCATCAAAGTCAGCCACGATCAGGCTGCGGGTGGCACCCGCTGGCGTGACGGTCACGTAGGCGCTGTCGGTAAACAATCCTTCCACGGTGGTAACGGTGACCAGCGCCACTCCTTCGCTGATGCCGCTTACCTGTCCGGAAGCGTTCACCTGGGCCACGCTTTCGTCGTTGCTCTGCCAGACGACGCTGCGCTCGGTAGCCGCCTCGGGTAGCACCGTGGCTACTAGCTGCACGGTTTCCCCTACGGCTACGTTTACGCTATCTGCCGACAAGGCAACGCCCGACACCGGAGCGGCGGGGTTGTCCCCAAGAAGTTTCACGTTATCTACGTAAAACGTCGCGGTGGCCCCGTCGGTAGGATTAGGGAAGATTAACACGTCTTTGATGTTGCCTTCGGCCGTTTCGGGAATGGTGATCTCTACCGTCCCCCACCCGTTGTCAGCGATGGTAACCGATTGCTGGGTTTCTACCAGGTTCACGCCTTCGCCATTACTCATCACCACGAATACCTGGTTGATATTGGTACCGTACAACTGAAAGCTCAGCGTATTGAAGGGACTAACGGGCAGCGGCTCGGATAAATTAAAACCAATCAGTTTGTAAGTCCCTTCCTCCTTGTCGAAGCGAACCACCTGCGCACTCTCGTTGTTGCTGTCCGCGTCGGGATTCTCGGCAAACGTCGTAGTGCCTCCGGCGGCGAACATCTGGGTTTTGCCCGGTTCTACCACGCCGTTGGTGGGAATCACCTCATCGAAATCAGCCACCACGAAGGTGATGCCCGCCTGGGTAGCCGTTACCTGCACAAAAACACTGTCTGATACGTTACCGTCGGCGGTTGCCACCGATACGCTGGTCGTTCCTATTCCTACCCCGGTCACAATGCCGTTTCGATCAAGGGTAGCGACGGTCGGGTCTTGGGTGCTCCACACCAGTCCGCCGCCCGCGTTGGCCGGGGTGGTGGTTAGCGTAAGTTGGACCGCTTCTTTGATTCCTAGCACCAACGAGTCGGGGCTCAAACTTACTGCCGTGGGGTTTTCTGAACCGGTGCTGAAATCGCCGAACATGCCATCGATCAGGAAGCCGTAGGTAACGGCGGCCGGGGCCGTGTTCTGATGGATAGTAAACTCGGCGGTGGTGGGGGCGGTACGTTGGTCGTACCAACGCTCGTGGCCGGGCCAGGTTTCGTAGGCCGGGAAGGTGGTTTTTCCGGCCCAGTCGTTGTCCCAGGGACCAAAGGCTTTGCCGTCGTTGATCCAGGGGCCGTAGGGAACGATTCCCGGATAAAACTCGGTCTGCACTTCATCAGCTTCGGTATCCAAGCCGTTGTACCATGAGTCCAGGTGGAACACTTCGTTGGGATGGCGTTCGCCCAGGCCGGTGGCCCATACGGTGTTGAGCGGATTAGTACCCAAGAAGTAGTCGGAAGTGGTGTAGATGTTTGTCAGGTAGTTGTTGGCCCGGGCGGGGTTACTGTCTTTGGTGAGCATAAAACCCATCAGTCCCTCGAAGATCATGGGGGTGGTGGGCTGCCCCACCAGCATGGGGAAAAAGAAGTTGCCGCCGTAGCGCGTAGCCCGGCGTTCCACCACGTCGGTGAGCACGTTATCGGCTGAGTTCAGCGCGGCATCGCGCAAGGCCGCGTACAAACCGGGATCCACCGAACGGTTGGGACCCATGGTGAGATATGTGTACACCCCCCAGCGCTGGTCTTCGCCCAGCACGGTACCGCTGTTGATCCCTAGGGCATCGGCTTTCACCTGATCGTGGTAGGCGGCTTCACCGGTCAGTTTGTAGAGCGCGGCGGCAGCGTAAAGACGCTGGTCGCTGAGGCGCAGTCCGAATACCGGTTCCTCATCGCCGTCGCGGGTGTTGGCCTGCGCCCAGGCGTAGGCTTCGGCGGCTTCCTGCTGCCAGTTCACTCCTTCGGGGTCGGTCGCTCCGGCCTTTTGCAGGGCGATGGCCAGGTGGGCCGCAGTGGCCGCGTATTTATAGGTAGTGAAGGGGTCTTCGCCTGATACGATGTAGATGCGGTTCACGTCCTCGTACGAAGGCACCCCTTCGCCGTCGCCGCCGAACCAGTCGCCCGCCACGCGGGAACCCACTCCGCCGGTGCCGTAGCCCTTGGCGATCAGCTCCTGCCGCGTGCGGTGAAAGAAGCGGGGCAGCCAGGCCGCTTCGTCTACCAAATCGGGCACCCCGTTGCCACTTTCGGGAATGTTAAGCTGGCTATCCGGGATATTTAGCTGGGGCAAACTCGTACAAAAAGAGCAGCCAACTCGGGATGCGCAGGTGCGAGAAGTAGCCGTCCCAGTCGCCCGCATCCTGATACCAACCGTAGGTATCTAAGGGACCCTGGATGCCCGCTTCGATGGCGGGTTTATCGTTATCCGAGTGGTCTTGGTTTTCCCAGTCTACGAAGCGGGAGGTGGTGTACTGCAACTTTCCTTCAAACCCGGGCGTCACGTTCGGATTGTGCGGGGCGGGGCGGACGTACTGGGTGTAGGGCTGCGTTAGCGCGATGCCACTGCGCTGGTGGTACAAGCCCCGGATGATGTTGTAGTAGGGCTCAAAGTAGGCGTTGTCATCAATCACGAAGGGAAACGAACTGCCGATGCCTTCCACGGCCAAGCGGTACTCGCCGGGAGTAGCGAAGGATCGAAAAATCGGCTTCGTAGACTTCGGCACCCAGGAAGTTGTCGTCGGGAGTATCGTCGGGCTGGCCGGTTTCTACGTTGTTGGCCGCTTTGCGAAAGGCAATGTTGCCCGAATAAGCCACGCTGTTGTCGGCGGTGTTCACCAGCCAGAAGGTGGCTCCGGCGTAGGAAGAAAGGTCTAAACCGCCCTTCTCGCCGGTCCAGTGGTACACGTAGCCGTATTTTTTGGGAGCGGCGGGCGCGTAGCCGATCATGTTCACGTGCACCGCTTCCGAGCGGGAGCTGACTAGCTTAGGATCGTACAGTAATTCGTAGCTATTGCCGTTGGCGGCCAGATCACCGGTGGTAATGGTGTAGGTGCTACCCGCCTGCATGGGGTTGTCCAGGTACAGGTAAATCCAGTGTTCTTTGGCGTGGTCGGCATCAGAGTTGATACATCCTACTTCGTCGTTATAGTCTTGGCACAGCCAGGTGAAGTCGGTGCCCTTGCTTTTTCGCCCGATGTCGCTGGGTTGCACGCCGCCCCCGAAGTTGGAGTCGTCGGCACTGCTGATGGTGTAGGAGCCGAGTTGCGTGGCCAGCGCCACATTCAGTGGGTCTTGGATCACCCACTCGTTATTGCGGGCTTCGCCTTTTTGGTGATGACGAACGTAGCCGTCGTCGAAGTGCACCATGATGATGCGGTCGGTGAGTGGGATCACCTCGACAATGTCGGAGGCGCGTCCGGTAAGGCTTAGCCCAAGCAGGGCAACCGCCGCGAGGAGAAGGTTGAGATGTTTCATAGAAAGTGTACGTTGGTTGTTTGTAAAAAAGAAGCTGCTCCGGGGTGGGGCAACAGCTTATTTAGACAGACATTCCTAAAGACCAAACATACCCTTTCTACTGAGGCTAATTTTTACATTTTTTTAACTGAATTGGAATTATATTTTTGAACCGTAAAATTTTAGCACTTAGCGGAGAAGTTTCGGGGCGGGGGAACCCGTTGCTCACGATAAGTACATCACTGGTTTACCATCTGGGGCTTCTTGCGGAACAACTGCACCACCACCGGAACCAGGGCCACCGCCGCAAAGACGGCTCCGATGCCCAGCACACTGACCGGGGCCGCGAAGAAGTCGCCCGCGGTACAAATGCCGAGGATCAGCACCGTTGAAAAGGGCAGCGAGCAGGCCAGCACGTTCATCGCAAACTCAATATCAAAAGTAGACGAACTGGGTTGGGTGTTTACTTCTTCCAACGCGCTCACCACCGAAATGTGGGCGTAGGGCCAGAAACTGCACGCACTCTGCGGGAAGATGACAATCAGCAACGCAATGCCCACGTCCTGCGTCGGCAAGAGCAGCAACAGCACGGCGCTGATCAGGAAAGCGATGCTAGAACGCACGAACAACAGCGAAAAGATCGTTTTGATCTGCTGCCAGTTGAGCTTCACCGAAATGCCAATAAAGAGCAACACCAGCGGCGTCATCATCAGGCTTAACCGGTCGGTGCTCATCTGCAAAAACTCGGGCAGCGACGCAAAGTTGAGTCCCAGGGCCAGCATACCCAGCGCAATGAGCAGCACCATGTTGATCGGCTCGCGCACCAGCGAAACCAGCAGTCCCTTCACCTTATCGGTGGTGTTCTGGTTGTCGATTTCATTGCGACTGTAGTACCAGCGCATGGCCACCAGGTACAAAATGACCAGTACGAACACCTTGTTACCCACGTCGGCCAGGGCCGCCATCGCCAGTGGGTGTTCGCCCAGGTACTCTAGCAGAAACGGAAAGCACGACAGGCCCGGAGCCAGCGAGGGCAGCAGCATCTTGATGGTGCGGTGCCGCGACGAACCCGCGTCTATGCCGGGCAAAATAGCGGGCATCTTGTCCACCAGCCCCAGCATAATAAAGTTGAAGGCTAACGCCAGCACCGGAACCATCGCCATTTCCCAGCTAAACTCGATCTTGAGTAGGGCAATAAAAATGGTGGCGGGCAACGCAATGCTCAAGATTATGGTCTTGATCCCGTTCTTCTGCTCTTTGGTGTTGATCTTCGACTGGAGGGTGTAGCCTAGCACAATGAGCACCACCAGCGATATTGTTTTTATGATTGCAGGGTTCATAAATGGGCATAGTAAGTTTGGGTAACAACCATCAGGTTGTCAAAAAATGTCACACAAAAAGTTGTAAATTTGTATTATAGCCCAGCGTCTATACGCTGGGCTATCGGTAATTGGTATTACTCGCCTCCGGCGTGCACCGAGGCTTCGTCCATCACCTCGGCCAGGCTTTTGGTGAAGCGTTTCATCTCATCCATAGTGCCCATGCTCACGCGGCAGTAAGGCTGCTCGTCCAGGTTGTAGGTTCGGATACCGATTCCTTTGTCCAGCATGGCCGTCATAAACGGATCAGTCGCCATATCGATGGGGAACAAAATAAAGCTAGTGTACGAAGGAAGCGGCTTGAAGCCCTGCTTCTTGATTTCGCCCATCGTGTACTCCCGCGCCGCTTGATTCAGCGTTTGGGTTTTCTCCTGGAAGTCCAGATCCTTCAGGCTGGCCATCGCGCCTTCCATCGAGGTCACGCTGATGCCCATTTCGGTGCGCACCAGGTCTTTGATCATCTTCACCCGCTCGGGTTGCGCCACCATGTAGCCGATGCGCAGTCCGGCCATACCGTGCAACTTAGAGAAGGTGCGCGCGATGATTACGTCGTGCCCTTCTTGCACCAGACCAACGGCGGTAGTCACCTTGGGATCCATCGCCAGCTCGATGTAGGCTTCGTCGATAAACACCGGAGCCTTCTTGGCCACCTTGCGGCCGAAGGCCATGATCTCGTCGGTGGGCGTGATGGTGCCGGTGGGGTTGTTGGGGTTGCAGATGTAGACCAGCTTGGTATCGCTGTCGATGGCGTTGGCCATGGCGTCGAGGTCGTGGGCGTAGTCGGCTTTGAGCGGAATGTTCTTCCAGGTGGCCCCCACGCCGCGCGAGGTGTTCACCAGCGACATGTAGGCCGGATCAGCCGAGATCACGTTGCCGCCGTGCATGCAGGCCACGATGGCGGTTTTTTCCAGGATGTCGGTCGAGCCGGGAGCTAACAGAATGTGCTCGGGGGTGACGCCCTCCATTTCGGCGATCATCTCTTCCATGATTTTGGAGCTGCTGTAGACGTAACGGTTGCCCTTGCTAGCACTCTCGGCGATGGCCTTAATCGCCTTGGGCGACGGGCCGTAGGGATTCTCGTTGGCCAGCAGCCGCACCTCCACCTTCGAGAAGTCGGGCGGAGCGATGTGATAATTTTCGGTCAGGTGGTAACGACCCTGGTAGGGGGTCATACCGAAGGCTCCTTTGTGAGTACGGGCCGAGGCGCGCGCCCACAGGGCGGGGGCGCTCATGAGTCCTCCGGTTAGTAAAGCACCTTGCTTTAGCCAATTTCTGCGATTTGTAGTGACGTTTGTCATGTTATTTTTTAGTAAAATGATGTACTCGCTAAAATTACGTTTTTAACTGGGTTATAAAAATATTGTTCCTGTAAATGCCGTTCAAATGTACATTTTATTTCGTTATTCTTTATTCTACAGTGAACGTAAACAACTCACTGGAGGTGAGTTCACCTTTGGTTCCGGTGATTCGTATGGTTATCACATCACCTAGCGTATAATCACTGACCGGGAAGGATATTTCGCCAGAAGCACCTTCACCAGGTGAAAGTATAGTAGAAAATTCGCCGTCGTTCACCTGTCGTTCTACTACGGTGTTCACTCCGGTTTTGTCTACAGTGATGAGATCGTAGGAAAACGTAATTGCGCTACTATCTGCTACAATCTCAGCGTCAAAAGCGGTAGGTGAATAATCCAGCTTGTAGCTTACCCGAAACGGAATATTTTCGTATGTCTCAAAATACTCAAACTCAATGGGTAGTCCGTCTTCAGGCTTCGCATCAGCGGGCAATATATCAGCCCAATCGGCAACAACAGTAGCTGCTCCCTGGGTCAGGGAAAGCGGAGAGAAAAAGGTTTCTTCACTACCGTTCACATCCTTGAGCACCTGGATAGAAGCCAAAGCAGCAGGGACGGTATCTATGCCAATCGTGTTGTCCATAATCCCGGACTTATCCAGATCAGAGATTTTGGTGAACAGGGTCACTTGGTCCAGCGGAGTATATTTACCCAGCGTTTCCACTTCTACCAACACCGGCGAGGCGATGTGCGGAATGGCGTTGTCGGCCACGTCTTCACAGGCGGAAAGCGTGAAGGCAAACAGAGCAATGGCGAAAGTATGTTTCAAGTATTTTTTCATGTTCATAGTTTTTTTAGTGAAGAAAGCGGCCAGTAGTAAGCGCTTGACCTACCACCGGCTCGCTCAGTACAGTTGGTTTATTGGGCCCACCACAGTTTGGTGCGCATGTTATCGTCTCCGCCCAGCAAGGTCAGGCTTTCCTGAATTTTTTCGCGGTTCAGCGAGTACTCGGTTTGCGGATAGGTCAAGCGCGTGGGCAAAACGCCTTCGTTAAGCAGCGCCGCGTTGGGGTCGGTGCGCATGATGTCGGGCAAACCGGTGCGGCGGTACTCCGTCCAAGCCTCAATGCCCTGTCCATACAACGCGATCCACTTCTGAAACATGATGTTCTCCAGCGTCGCGGCTTGCCCGGCCAGGTAACCGTCGGGAGTGTCCAGTCCGAACTGCCCGAAGGAAGCGTCGATGGCTGCGTCGAGGAAGGCTTTCGGGTCGCCCGCAATGTCGCCGCGCAGGGCCGCTTCGGCCAGCACAAACTGCAACTCCGCGTACGACATGATCACCGAAGGAGTGGTGGGTTCCCACATCTGGTTACCAATGAACGAGGCCTGGGCCGTGTACTCCAGCGCCAGCGCATCGGGCAAACCGTTGGGCATACCGGCGTACTCACCGGCTGATGTCGGGTTAAAGAACACTTCTACCCGCGGGTCGCTAAGCGCGTTGAGGGCATCCACCAGCGTGGCACTGGCCCGCCAGTCGTCACGGCCGCCGTTCACGATCACCTCGTTCCATTCGTTGTTACTGGGCCGCGTGGCCGAGTGCGCTAAAAAAGCGAAATCCTCATTACTAGTGAAGATCGGCCGCCCGGCCACTTCGGTCATCTTGGCGGCAATGTCGATGGAAAAGCTCGGTGCCGACGAAGCGCGGTTCAACAACTTTAGTTGCAGCGAATTGGCAAACTTGATCCAGCGGCTGATGTCACCGTCAAACATGATGTCGCCTCCAATTGGCTTGGCATCTTGTGCCAGCAGGGCCACCGCCTGGTCCAAATCGTTGATGATTCCCTCGTATACCACGGGCATGGCATCGTAAGCGGGCTTCAAAATTTCTTCTTCGCCCTTGGTTTGCAACGCCTGCGAGTAGGGCACGGGTCCGAAAATATCAGTTAGCAGCGAAAACACCCACGAGCGCATCACCAGCGCCACTCCTTCGTAGTGCGCGTTCTTCTGCTCTTCCGAAGTGGCCAGCAGACGAATCCGCTCCGCATTCAGCAGGGCTTCGGTATACAACTTTTCCCAGGTATTCTGGGCCAGGTCGCCCGAAGGACTGTAGGTGTCGCCTTCGTAGGTGTATACCCGCCGGGCGAAGTGCTGAATCCACAGCATACCGCCGTCCAGGTTCAGGCGCTCGTTACGGACGTTGGAGCCGCGCGTCAGATCAATGGGCTTTTCAATAACGTAGGGCAGCAACAGATCGGGCGTCACCGACACTTCGGTGGCCTGGTTGGGGCTGGTGTTCATCTCCTCAAAGTCTCCGGTGCAGGAGGCCACGAACAGCAGGGTAAGCATCAAGCTAGTGTATGATGTTAATTTTTTCATTCTTATCAGGATTAGAGAAGAGATTATTGTTAAATGGTTCGATTGTTCAATTGCTGGGGTGGCAGCAACAGCAGCCTCTTAACAATTGAGCAATCGAACAATCAAGCATTCGGTTAAAAGGTAATGTTCAGGTTGAAGCCAACGCTACGCGTTAGGGGCAGCTGTCCGTACACAAAGCCCTGCAGGTTGCCACCGTAGCGGTCGCCTTCCGGATCGATGTGCGGGGTGTTTCGGTGCAGAATGGCCAGGTTGCGGCCTACCACCGATATTTTCACCGACTCGATAAAGTTGGTGCGCTCCAGCAGTCCGCTCGGCAGGGTGTAGCCCAAGGTCACTTCGCGTAGCTTCACGAAGCTGGCGTCGAAGATGGCCACCTCGTTGATGTTACGCGGGTGGTGGTTGCCCATGAACGACTGCGCATCCACCACCACGTCGTTGGTGACGTACTGCGGGGCTTCAGCGGTGCCGACGTTCTTCACGCCCACGCCAATCACTCCTTCTTCGCGTCCGATGGAGGTCTCGGCCAACTGCCCGGTGCGGCGGGCCACCGAGCTACCCCGGTCGAAGATATCGCCCCCGTGCCGGATGTCAATCAGTGCACTCAGTGAGATGCCCTTGTAGCGGAAGGTATTCGAGATACCGGCCGTCCAGTCGGCCTGGATGTTGCCCAG
Organism: uncultured Cytophagales bacterium; assembly: GCA_963833215.1. Taxonomy (GTDB): domain Bacteria; phylum Bacteroidota; class Bacteroidia; order Cytophagales; family Cyclobacteriaceae; genus Tunicatimonas. The sequence goes on from CAWHXE010000018.1 coordinate 184,378, forward strand.
CGTCTTCACGGTGCTGCCGTCTTCGTTAGCTCCAGCCACCGGCTGTCCGTTGCGGTAGATCACGTTGCCGTTGGGGTCGCGGGCGAAGAAGGTGCCGCGCAGTTCGCCGAAGGGTCGGCCGACGCGCGCTTCGGAAGTAACGTGGTAGGTGTTGAGCACGTAGGTGTCCAGGCCATCGGCCAGTTCGATCACCTGGCTGCGGTTGCGGGCCCAGTTGGCCATCACGTCCCAGGTGAAACCGCTAGGCAGTTGCAACGGAGTGGCGGTCAGCATGAGTTCTACACCGCGGTTCTTCACCTCACCCGCGTTCAGCAGCTTGTAGATGTAACCCGTCGCCCGTGATATTTCTACCGCCAGAATCTGGTCGGTGGTGGTCTGGTCGTAGTAGGTGAAGTCCAGTCCCACGCGGTTGTTGAACAGGCGAATGTCAGTGCCCAGCTCAATACCAGTGGTGGTTTCGGGCCGCAGTTCGGAGTTGGCAATCTCGGTGTCTTCCGACACTACGGGGGTGCTACCGGCCCACAGGCCGCGGCTGTTGAACAACTGCTGCAAGCGGTAGGGATCGGTGTCGTTGCCCACCTGCGCCCAACTGCCGCGCAGTTTCATGAAGGAAAGCACGCCGCTCTGGATGTCAAACATATCGGTCAGCACCGCGCTAAGCGAGGCTGAGGGATAGAAGAACGAGTTGTTCTCGGCAGGCAGGGTAGATGACCAGTCGTTGCGCCCGGTTACGTCTAAGAACAGGTAGTTCTTGAAACCAAACTGCGCCGAGCCGAACAAGCTGTTTACCTGATACTCTTCGATGCGGCTTTCGGTGACCGGCGGTGAGGCGTAGTTGCTCAGGTTATACACCTTGTTGATGGCCAAATCCTGAATGCGGGTGAAGTTGCGCTTGAAGTTGTTTATCCGACTGTTACCGCCCGCGTTCACGGTGAGCGAGAAATCGGTGGTTAACTGCTTGTCATAGGTCAGCAAGAAGTCGGAGTTGGTTTCCTGGCGGCTTAAGATTTCTTCCTCGTACTGCCCGTTGGGATAATAGCGCGCGTTCTTCTCGGCCACGATGTTCTCGCGGCTGTCCATCCAGAAGTCAGTGCCCGAACGCACCATCAAATTCAGGTGATCAGTGAGCTGGTAGTTGAGCGCGATGTTCCCCAGCAGGCGGTTCTTATCGTTCGAGAACGTCCAGTTTTCCTGGGTGTAGTAGTGGTTCCAGAAGTACTCATACTGCCAGTTGGCGTAGGGGTAGCTTTGCCCGATAGGCTGAATCACCGTTTCGGGATTGTAGCGCTCAAAGTCACGAATCTGGTCCCAGTTGGTGTTGCGGTGCGTCCAGATAAACTCCGACCCGCTCTGGTAACGGCGGTTGTTGGAGTACGACTTGATGTACTCGCTGGAGACGTTAATTTTAAATTTATCAGTGAAATTATACCCCGCGTTCAGGCGGAAGTTGTTGCGGTGAAAATCGTTGTTGGTGATAATGCCGTTCTGGTCCATCCGTCCGATAGACAGGCGAAAATTACCCTTGTCGTTCGATCCGGCCAGCGCGATGTTGTTGGTCATCATGGTACCGGTTTCGAAGAACTGCTGGAAGTTGTCGGGCTGGGGAAGCAGAGGCGCCGTATTGTTGAAAATCTGACCGTCGATGATCTCGCCGCCGGTCCACCACTGCGGGCGCAAGCGGCCGTCCATGGGCTCGCCCCAGCTTTCGTCCACTCCGTAGGTGCCACCGTTGCCGTTGCCGTCCACCCCGTTGCGGCCGTCCACGTAGAAGGTGCGGTAGCCGGTGCCGCCGCCGTAGGTGTTCTGAAGATTGGGCTCCACCAACGGTCGCTCGAACATGGCCGTGGCGTTATAAGTTACTCCGATGCCCTTTGAGCCGGAGCCGTCTTTGGTGGTGATCAGGATCACCCCGTTGGCCGCGCGGGCTCCGTAGAGGGCCGCCGCGTTGGGTCCCTTCAGCACGCTGATCTCCTTAATGTTGTCAGGGCTGATTTCCGAGGGGCCGCCGCCGTACACGTTTTCGGTGTTGGAATCCGTGTTAATAGGCTGCTGGTAGTTTTCCATGGGCACCCCGTCGATGATGTATAAGCGGCTGGTTATTACCGGAAATGGACGACTGCCCCCGGATCACCACGTTGGAGCCGCTGCCCGGTCCGCCGTTGCTGGTTACCTGCACGCCCGCGATGCGGCCCGACAGGTTGTTGACCACGTTGGCCTGCTTGGCTTCGGCGAGCTTTTCGCCGCCTACTTCCTGCACGGTGTAGCCCAGCGCCTTTTTCTCGCGCTCCAGGCCGAAGGCGGTTACCACCACTTCGGAGAGTTCGGCCACGTCGTCGCTCATCTTCAGGTTGATGGTAGAGCGGTTGTTGATGGCCACTTCCTCGGTTTTGAGTCCGATAAAGGAGAACACCAGGGTTTCGGCTGTTTCACCGGCTGATAGTTGATAGTTGCCTTCAATGTCGGTGATGGTACCAATGGTGGTACCTTTCACCACCACGTTGACCCCCGGCAGGGCACCACCGTCCTCAACTGAAGTGACTTGCCCACTAATGGACTGAGCCAAGAGGGGAGCACTGAGGCAGGAGAACAGAAAGAGAAGGAGAGGTACGCGGCAACGGTGCCCCGTAGGAACTTTGTTGCGGGTAAAGGTCATGCTCATAGGTTCAGCAATTTTGTAAGTAAATATTAAGTATACCTACAAACCTAACTGATTATGGATGAAATATCAAAACTATATTTTGCTTACACGGGTTATGAAAAAATTAAATTTTACCTAGGATTATAAATCAGTGAATACCAATTCTTCAAACGACTCGTCTTTACAAAATTGGCAAAGCAAAACGCTTATCGTTAAGAATATTTTAATTAAATTCAATAAAAAAATTTATTCATTCGTCTAAACATTCTTTTAACTTATTTTATATGGCTTTATAATATCATGACAATTTATTATTTGGACCAGTTTCGAGATGGTCTTCTGCCAACATGAGCGTCTAAGGAGCTCGCCGGTTGGTCGATCCTCAATCAACTATTCGTAGGCGACTCACTTGGCTGAACCAAGGTGCGTGACTGTCTTTCAGAGTTGCCAATAGCGCATCAACCAGTACGTGAGCACCACCGCAATAAGCAGGGCGGGCAGCAGGTTGGTGATGCGCAGCGTTTTTATCTCCAGCAAGTTGAACCCCAATCCGATAATGATCACCCCGCCGGTAGCCGATAGCTGCCGAACCACCGTTTCGGATAGGTACGGCTCCAGCAGTCCGGCCGATAGGGTGATCAACGACTGAAACAGCAGCAGCGGCACCGCCGAAAAGAGCACTCCCCACCCGTAGGTCGCGGCCAGCACCACCGAGGCAAACCCATCGAGCACCGATTTGGTGTAGATCAGCGAGGGGTCGTTGTTTAATCCTTCCTCTAAAGCTCCCACCAGGGTGAGCGATCCCACGCAAAACAGCAGGAAAGCGGTGACCAGCCCCTCGGTGAAGCGCTCGCTGCCGATGCGCACCTTTCGCTGCACCCAATCTCCCAGGCGCATCAACCGATCGTGCAAACGCAGGCTTTCGCCGACGATGCCACCAATCAGGATGCTGAATATCAGGATTAGAGATATTTTCTACTTGCAAGGCCATCTGCATGCCGATCAGCAAAGTGCACAGGCCCAACCCCTGAAAGCAGATGGTGCGGATGTTATCCGGAAATTTGCGCTGCAACAACAACCCCAGTAGGCTGCCCACGACAACGGCTAGGGTATTTACCAGGGTTCCAAAGGGCATAATCTAAATTTTGCTTTCTCTATAAAGCAATATTATGCTATTTTTGCTTTATAGAGAAAGCATTATGGAAGAACTTACTAAGAAATTCCTCAGAAAGATTGCTACTGTCCCAGCTAGCCCCGTTCGCAACTTTGTAGGACAAGTGGATTGGCGAGATCGGATGATTGGTATTAAAGGAGCGCGGGGCGTGGGTAAGACCACTTTGTTGCTACAGTATCTTCGTCAACAGTTGCCGCTCAACCAGCAAACGCTTTACGTTAGCCTAGACGACATCTATTTTGCTGATAACACCTTGGTAGCATTAGCCGATCAGTTCACCAAGAATGGGGGCACACTGTTGGTTTTGGACGAAGTCCACCGCTACCCCCGCTGGTCGTTGGAGTTGAAAAACATATACGATGACTACTCCAATCTCAAGGTGATTTTTACCGGTTCGTCAGCGCTGCATCTTCATCGCTCCAAAGCAGATCTAAGCCGCCGGGCGGTGATGTATCACATGCCGGGCTTATCGTTTCGAGAGTTTCTCCGGTTCGCTTACCAGCTCGATTTGCCTTTGTTCTCATTATCCGAGTTGATCGACGACCATATCGAGATCAGTATGGAGTTGGTTCGCCAATTTAAGCCGCTTCCGGCGTTTAACGAATATCTGACGCTGGGGTATTATCCTTACTTTTTAGAAAACAAAGATACCTATCATCTAAAGCTCTCCGAAATCATCAATCTAATTCTGGAAATTGATCTACCCTACGTAGTTGACATCAACCTGAACAGCATTGAAAAGATCAGAAGGCTGTTATACGTTCTGGCCGAATCCTCTCCCTTTAAACCCAATATCCAGAAGCTAAGCGAGAAGGTGGGCGTCGCCCGAAATACCATCATTGCGTACTTGGAATACCTCCAAGAAACCGAATTGCTTTATCTCTTGCGCAGTGCCACCAAGGGCATCAGCGCAATGCAAAAACCCGAAAAAGTATTTCTACAAAACCCTAACCTCTTCTACGCAATCGCACCGGGTAACGTTAACGTGGGTAGTTTACGAGAAACTTTCTTTTACAATCAGCTTCAGGCGAAACACACTGTGCAGTATCCCAAACGGGGCGATTTTTTGATCGATCATCGGTGGACGGCGGAAATTGGCGGAAAAAACAAGGGAAAGCAGCAGTTAGCCGATGTAAAAGACGGGTTTGTGGCGGCGGCCGACCTTGAAATTGGCTACCAACGCAAGATTCCCTTATGGTTGTTTGGATTTTTATATTAGTCAGAAGGTAGGGTAATTCCGGCACAAACGTGAGCGGCTCCGGCAACATAAGCAGCGACGGTGACCTGGATCTGGGCCTACTCAGCATCGCGGTATCGGGTTCGGGCAACGTGAGTCTGGCCGGTAGCGTAGACGAGCAAACCGCTGTTGTCTCCGGATCAGGCGATGTGAGCAATTACAGCCTGACTAGTCGGCAGACCACGGCGACCGTGAGTGGGTCGGGGGCGGGGCGGATCACGGCCACGGAGGTGCTCAACGCCACGGTGAGTGGCAGTGGCGACATCAAGTACCGCGGCAATCCCGCCACGGTGAACCAGAGCGTAAGCGGTTCGGGACGGGTGTCGGCGGGGTAGTGCCACCAAACTGTCAAATAGCTTTTTCTAGGTCAAACAGAAAGCGAACCTTGGTGCCCCCCTGCACGAGAGTCTCCATTTGCCCATTGAGTTGCCGGGTAAGCAGTTCTATTAATTGCTGTCCGAAGCCGGTACCCACCGCCGGGCCATCGGATTTTCCCACGCCGTTGTCACTCACCTCGAGCCGCAGATTAGTGGGCGACAGTTGCTCTAGACAGATGTTGATTGACCCCGGGCGGTTTTCGGGGAAGGCGTACTTGAGGGCATTGGTCATCAGTTCGTTCACGATCAACCCAATTGGCACCGCTTCGTCTACATCGATTTCCAGTGCTTCCATACTTACCTCAATGGTTACGCGGTCTTCGGCTCCGAAGCTATCTAAAATGCTCTCGCTGAGGTTTAGGAAGTAGTCCTTCATCTCGATAGCGGCCAGTTCACCCCCCTGGTAAAGTTTACGGTGGACAATGCCCATGCTCTGCACTCGGTTCTGGCTTTCTTTCATGGCAGCCAACACCTCGGGCGAATCCACCTGGGCGGCCTGCAAACTCAGCAGGCTAGCGACAATTTCCAGGTTGTTCTTCACGCGGTGGTGAATCTCCTTGAGTAGCAGTTCGTTCTGCGCGTTGCGCTCGCCAAGTAGGCTGTGTTTCACCGTTAGGTCTTGGTTTAACTGTTCAAGAAGCTGGTTCTTCCGGCGGTTTTTTCGTACCCCCAGGAGCAGCCCGGCTACCACCAGCGCCAGCAAGGCTCCAATTATCCAGAATAGCTGCTGCACCCGGGCTTGTTGAGAAAGTTGTGACTGCTGTTGCACAATTTGGACTTCTTTCTGCTCGGTTTCGAACTCTGTCTTAAGGCGGTTCATAGACTGGGCAGCCTCTGCCGCTTTTACGCTATCTACGCGGGTTTGGTAAGCACGCTGGTAGGTGTAGGCTTGGTCGTAGCGTCCCGTTCCCGCGTAACAAGTGGCCAGTTTATCGTAGTGATCTTGTAACATGGCTTCGTTGACTTGGGTGTAGGTAGCCAGTGCCTCTGGGTAACTCTCCAGTTTTGTGTACAAATCACCCATGGGTAACAGCACCTGTTCGCGGGTGCCGGGCACGTAGCGGTCAACCAGTCGGAGGGCCTCGCCATACTCCGACAGTGAACGGGAATAGTCGCCAAAGTGAGCGTAGCCATTCGCGATGAGTAGAAGGTTCTCGATGTAACTTGGCCACCGGCTGTTGCTACCCATCACGTTAATGGCCTGCAGCGCCCCATCCAACGCCCGAAACATCCGCGCCGAATCGCCCATCACCTTGTAACAATCGGCCATCTTCTGGCGCGTAGCGCTTAGCTCAAAGTAGCCCGTTTGGCTCGAGTCAGCCTTAAGAAGTGTCTCTGCCCGTAGGGCGTAGTTTAATGCTTCTTCGTAGTCTTCGGAGGCTAACAATACCCCCGCTATGTCGTTGTAGGTAGCTCCAATGCCGAACGAATCGCGCCGCGCCCGGTAGTAGGTTAGGGCATCTAAACAGTGGCGCAGGGCCAGATCATACTTTTGTAGTTCGGTGCTGGTGTAGCGCAAGTATCCGTGCATGAAGGCGGCCATCTCATCGTCACCTACCTGCTCAAAGTAGTCCAGGGCTACCCGCCAATGCCAATCCGCCGAGTCGATGACGTAGTCGTGCTTGTTGTTTAGGATAAGTCCGATGCGGGAATGAAACCAACCCGCTTGCCGGGGAGCTCCTGCCGCCCGGGCCAGGGCTACCCCCCGCTGGTGCAGTTGCAGGGGGAGCGGGGACACGTAAAAGTCGAGCACGTTGGCTATTGCAAAAAGTGAGTTGAGTTTAACCGTATCGGGCAATTCGGTGGCCAGTAGCCGATCCACCTGCTGTAGTATGCGGCGCTCACCGGGAGTTGTCGCTTGTCCGTAGCTGTTGCTACTGCTCACTGCGAACCACAGAAAGCAAGTAAGGCAAGCACGATAGCGAAATTTGGGGGGCATTAGGTTGGTGACAGCCGAGCGAACCAGCGCCTATTTAGTAATATTTTAGCTAGTTACTAAAAATTGAATAATAATACTAAGATAATTAATATTACCCACAACCGTTTCCTTTCGGGCTGCGGTGAATCGCGGGGCTACTCGCGGTAATATACTCGTTTCACACGTTCGCCGACTTTAGTCAGCAGTTCGTAGGGGATGCTCTCCAGCGGTTTGGCCAACTGCCACAGCGTTTCCTGATCCTCAAAAATGATTACCTCGTCGCCTTCTTCCACGCCCAGGCCGGTCACGTCTACCATGATCATGTCCATGCACACCCGCCCCACGGTGGGCACCCAGTGTCCGCGGATTTTCACGCGGGCCCGCCCGTTGCCGAAGCGGCGGTCGAAGCCATCGGCGTAGCCAATGGCGATGGTGGCCGTCTGCGTGGGCCGATCAATTACTCCCTGCCGACTGTAGCCCACCGTGTCGCCCGCCCGCAACTGCTTCACCTGCGACACTACCGTTCGGAGCCGCGCCACCGGCCGCAGGGCGTGCGGATCTTCGCCCCAGGTATCCACGCCGTACAGTCCGCCGCCCAGGCGCACCATGTCGTACTGGTAGTCCGGAAACCGCAGCATGCCCACCGTGTTGGCCACGTGCCGAATGGGCGTATAACCCAGCACCTCGATCAACCGTCGGCAACCCCGATCAAACAAGGCCACCTGTTGGTGGGTGAAGTCGTCGTGCTCGGTATGGTCGGAGGCCACCATGTGGCTAAAGATGCTGGCGACGTGCAGCGTAGGATGTTGCTGTAAAACCGTTACCAGTTGATTCCACTCACCCTCGACGAAGCCCAGGCGGTGCATGCCGGTGTCGAGCTTCAGGTGTACGGGCGGCACGTGGGGCAGGTAGGGCATTTCGTCGATAAAGCTCTGCAGCAGGCGGAAGCTATACAGTTCGGGCTCCAGCCGGTAGTCGGCCATCTTACCGAAGCTGTCGGGCGAGGGGTTGAGCACGATGATCGGCAAACGAATGCCCCGCTCGCGCAGCGTAATGCCCTCGTCAACGTAGGCTACCATCAGGTAATCAATCTGGTGGTACTGCAGCAGGTTGGCCACCTCAAAGGCTGATCCGCCGTACGAAAAGGCTTTCACCACGCCCAGCACCCGCACGCCGGGTTGCAAGTGGCTGCGGTAGTAGTTCAGGTTGTCCATCACCGCGTCCAGGTTGATCTCCAGCACCGTGCCGTGAATCTTTTGCTGCAAACGCTGCACAATCTTTTCAAAGGCAAAGGCCCGCGCACCCTTCACCAGAATGCTCTCGTGACTGAACGAAGCCAGGTCCACCTCCCGAAGAAACTGCTCGGTGGCGGGGTAGGCTTCGTAGGTGAAAGCAGCGTCCGCAAAAATAGTAGTTGCCTCACGCATGCGAGGGCCAATGCCAATTAGTCGGTTAACGTGATGATTTTCTAGTAGCTCCCGCACCTCATGGTAGAGTTCGTTTTCCGGCTGACCGGTTTGCAGCATGTCCGATACGATCACGGTCTTCCGGTCGTGCTGCAACTGCTGGTTTAGAAAGTCTAAGGCCATCCCGAAGCTGGCCATGTCGTGGCTGTAACTGTCGTCGACCAGGTGGCAATAGTTGATGCCCTGCTTCAGCTCCAGCCGCATGGCCACGCGTTGCAGGTGCCGCAGCCCGTCTTGGATGGTGGCGGCCTCATAACCCGCGTCCAGCATAAACACCATACCGTGTAAGGCATTTTCCAGGGAAGCTTCATCCTGAAAAGGCAAGACAAACAAATAGTTGAGGTCCGCGCTTGCTACGTGCACCGTTAGTTGCGTGTTCTTTCCCTGCGGTTCTGCCCGTACGCGGTACGCGGCCGCCGGGGCATCGTTGAGCGACCACGTGAGGTGCTGCCGGTCGGGGTACATTTCCTGCAATATTGTTTGTATCGGTTCTGCTTCGTAGCGGTAGATGATTTTCTCCGCTTCCGCAAAGAGTAGTGCCTTTTCCTGAATTTTTTGGGTGCGACTAGCAAAACCCTCGTCGTGGGCGGGGCCAATGTTGGTGAAGATGCCTACCGTAGGGCGAATTACCCGGGCCACCCGCGCCATTTCGCCGGGTCGGGAAATGCCGGCTTCAAAGATGCCCAATTGGTGCCGCTCGTTGAGGCCCCACACCGACAGGGGCACACCGATCTGCGAGTTGTAGCTCTTCGGACTTATCGCCACCGCCTGGTGCGGGCTAAGCAATTGGTAGAGCCATTCTTTTACGATCGTTTTCCCGTTGCTACCGGTGAGCCCGATCACCGGTATGATGAACTGCTGCCGGTGCGCGGCTACCAGCTCCTGAAGTGCCGTGATGCCGTGGTCCACTTGCAGGACGTTCGCTTCGGGTAAGGGGTGAGCTACTGGTTTCTCTACCACAAACTGCCGCACCCCGCGGGCGTAAAGTTCGGGGATGAACCGGTGCCCATCGTGGTGCAGGCCGTCTATGGCAAAAAACAGGGTTTCCGCACCCCCGTCGCCCCGCCGACTGTCGGTGAGCAAATAGCGCACGGGGCGCTTGAGATCATGCATGCCCAGCAGCGTACCCCCGAGAATGTCCGGCAAGTCAGAAAAGCGCATGAGATCTAGTGATAAGTCAAACGGGAGGGCAAGGTACTAAAATCAGGATATCTCCTCCAATTCCACTTCCAGATAGTAGGACAGCAGTTGAATAAGTTTCTCAAACTCGATGGGCTTGGTGGTGTAGTCGTTCATGCCGGCGGCCCGGGCTTCGGCCTGTTGCTCCTCGAAGGCGTCGGCCGACATGGCGATGATGGGCAGGTCGCGGTGAGCGGGGTTCTGCCGCAGCAGGCGGGTAGCTTCCAGTCCGTCCATCACGGGCATATGAATGTCCATGAGCACCAGGTTGGGTTTCAACTCCGCTACGCGCTCGATGCCTTCCTTACCGTTATTGGCCAGGTGCAGCGTGATGCCCAGGCGCTTGAACAGGGCCACCACGACCAACTGATTCACTTTATTGTCTTCTACCAGCAGCACGCTGTTTTCGGAGGTGAAGTGATACTTGCCCGGCGTCAGGGTGCGAACTTCCGGCTCGGCCTCGGAGCAGGCGGCTTCCACGTAAGGAAGGGTGAGCGTGAAGGTGCTGCCCTGGCCCACCGCGCTCTCCAGCGAAAGCGTTCCGCCAAGGATGGCAACCAGCTTCTGGGTGATGGATAGCCCCAGTCCGGTGCCGCCGTACTTTCGGGTGATGGTATTATCGGCCTGCTCGAAGGGCTCAAAGATGCTTGCTTGCCGCTCGGGTGGGATGCCGATGCCCTGGTCGGTCACGCTAAACTGAAGTACTTTGGCCGTGGGGTTGGCGGCCAGTGCCAGTACCACACTTTTTCCCTCGTCCGTGAACTTGATGGCGTTCGACACCAGGTTCATCAGAATTTGGTTGAGCATGGTGCGGTCGGTCTCAATGCACCCGGGAACGCCTTCTCCGGCTTCGTAAGTGAATTTCACTCCCTTTTCCATCGCTTTGATGCGGTTGATCTGGTAGGTCCCTTTGCAGACCGCTTCCACCGCAACGGCACCCTTGGAAAGGTTGAACTTACCCGCCTCAATCTTTGATAGGTCCAGGATGTTGTTGATCAGCTCGGCCAGGTTTTTCCCGCTCATCCGCACATTTTCCAGGTACTGCAAGAAACGAGGGGGCACATTGGCCACCTCAATCTCGTTAATCATAATCTCGCTGAAGCCCACAATGGCGTTCAGGGGAGTACGTATCTCGTGGCTCATGTTGGCCAGAAAGTTCGACTTGGCCTGGTTGGCGGCTTCAGCCTGGGTGCGGGCGGCTTCCACGTCGGACAACGATTTTTTCAGACGATTTCGGCTGTCACGCAGATCCTGCGTTTGGGTATTCACCTCTTTTTCCAGATTGAGGCGGTGCTGTTCCAATTGCTCGTTGAGCACGATGAGTTCTTCCTGGTGCTGTAGCAATTGTTCTTTGTTGACCGACAGTTCGTAGTACTGTTCAAACATTTCCGAAAAAGGAATTTCTCTTGTTGCTTGGTGAACACCCAGAACACAATACCATTGAATACGATGCCCACCAGAAAGATGCTCCATCGAATATACTGGCTTAGGATGCTGCCTTCTTCATGCACTCGCGGAAAGAGCTGATAGTCTGACCAGATTATTAAAATAAAGGCCAAAAAAGGCAATGCCACCCCAATACGCACCAGGGCTTTTTCCTTCTTATCAGCAATGATAAAGGGGTATCCTACTAGGGTTACCACCAAAACTTCCACCAATCCGTTTTTCCCCAGCGCTGAGGCGTAGACCAAAGCTAGAAAACTGAATACAATCAAGAAGACGTACTTAGCAGCGATGTGGTAGCGCAAGCGGTTTAGGAGAGGGGGAATTAGCAATGTCACTCCGCAACCAGCCGACACCCAAATCATGATACGGTCGGCCTCCAAGAGCAGATACGTTATTGCGTAGAAAGTGGCAATAGAAGACCCAAGAATGCTGAATATCGAAACAAGCTGAATCCGACTTTTTGCCTCATTCTGAAAGAGAAACTCGTTCAGTGACGTGCGTGCGTTTGCGTATCCGCTCGCCAACTTTGATAAACATGACAATACCAATTGCATACTTCAGTAGGAAAGTAATTGGCCCAAGATGGTGGTTTGACCATTAATGAGGAAGTCGCTTGTGCCCTGAATACTACTAGTGACAGTTTTTGCTCTTTATTACTTATTTCGCTGGTGTACGAAACCGAACAGTAGTGTGCGAATACGAACAGTAATCATTTCTCTGGTTTTTCACAACAATCTGATTATCAGACTTATGCGCAATTGGCACTGTGCTTGAATTACCTCAGGTGTTTATTGAAAACCTAAACCCAACCGTCATGAAAATTGCTTATTACTTTCTGTCCGCGCTCTTGGTTCCGATGATGGTCCAGGCCAGCGACGATCCTTATCTCACCAAAACCTTCACGCTGAGCAGTCCGGGCAACCTGGAAGTGAATACTTCCGGCGGAAGTATCGACGTGGTCGGCACCTCGGGCAACCAGGTCACCGTAGAAATGTACGTGAAGCCCAACGGTGGGTGGAGCCTGTTCGGCAGCGACGATGATGAAATAGAAGAGGCGCTAGAAGATTACTCCATCGACATTCGCCAGGAAGGTTCTACCGTGATTGCCACCGCCGAACGCCAGGGGAGCAACTGGGGCAACAGCAAGGTGAGCATCTCCTTCAAGGTGATGGTGCCCACCAGCATCTCGTGCGACCTGTCTACCAGCGGCGGCTCCATCAGTGTCGCCGACGTTGAGGGTGAGCACGATATCCGTACCAGCGGCGGCAGCCTCAACTTCGACCGCCTCAGTGGCACCACCAAAGCGCATACCTCGGGCGGCAGCATCAACGTGAACGACTACCAGGGCAAACTCGATGCCAACACCAGCGGCGGATCCATTCGGGTGGACGGCTCCGAAGGCGAAGCGATGCTGAAAACCTCAGGCGGCAGCATTAACCTAGAAAACATTCGCGGTAGCCTGGAAGCGCGCACCAGTGGGGGCAGCATCCGCGCCGACGTGGAAGAGCTAGGCAAATTTCTGACCCTACGAACCAGCGGCGGCGGCATCACGGCCACCATTCCCGGCGGACAAGGACTCGATCTGGATTTATCGGGCAACCGGGTGAACACCAAGTTGGTGAACTTTACCGGCGAGTCGGACAAAAACAGCATCAACGGCAGCGTGAACGGCGGGGGCGTGCCGGTGAACCTGCACACCTCGGGCGGCTCGGTAACACTGGATTATCAGGGGATGTAAGCGGCCAGCGTCGTTATTCTTTTGGGCAGTCGCTATGTCCGGCTGAAAAGCCGGATGTCTAGCTTACCAAATGGCAAAGTTGGCAACAACATCCCCGCGCTGGGCACCCAGCGTGGGGCGTCCTACGATACGCTCTGAACAGTTAACTCCTTACGCCGCTCTGCGCAGGTGCAGTCGGGTGGCAACCCAGCCCCAGGCTCGGCCTGTTGGTTGAAGGCGGGGTACAGTGGTCTTTTTGATGATAACTTCGCGGCTTGACTGCGGCATACCTTTGGGCCAGGGCTTGTCAAAATTGAAGTCCATTTGTGAAGTTTCGTAGGCAATCAGTCCGACCTTTCCTAGAAAGAACAAAGCGCCAATGCTTGATAAAACGAGAATGGTTTCCATACGAGTAAAAGATTAAAGTTGGTTTGTAATAGGGTAGTAAGCGTCCGTCCTTGGAATGTAACCTAGGTAGCGCAAAAATTTACCAGCACCACGCTAGGGCGTGTTGACGTATAGGTTGACGAGGGCTTTCGGTTCGTCGTCCGTGAAGGCGAATTCCTGGTAGATCACAGCCGAGCGGTTACATGAACTAGGAGCCAATGGCAATCCATTCGCTATTTACATGACGATACGCGTTGCTTTATGAGACAGCGTTGCTCGTCGAGAGATAACTGCTGAGAGCGAGCTTTTTATCAGTTATCCCTATTTTTTATTCATCTTCGTCCTGCTCCTTTTCGCGGTGAATCTCCGGCAGGCGATCGGGCGAAAGCAGACGGAGGCCAATGGCGTGGCGGGCGGCATCTTCGGTATGTTCACAGTAGACCAGATCGACCTGATGCTCCCGCAGTGCGTCGCCAATGCCTACGATCTCTACGTCGCGGTGGTCGGGCGTCACGTCGCGAATGTAAATTGCCAGGATGCGGCCCGGAAACTCTTCCACCACCTGCCGGTAGATTTCGGGGTCGTGCTGGCTGCTGTCGCCCACCAGCACGAAGCTGAGCGAGGGGTAGGTTTCCAGAATTCGCCGGATATTGCCCAATTTGTGGGTGTTGTGCGACGGCTGAATAAACATCGTCTCGTCCAGGCCCAGGTCGCGCAGCAGCACTGGCGCCCGCGGAATGTCCTGCATCTCGAAGAAGTCGATCAGCAGATCGTAGAAGTTCCAGGGACTGCTGGAGACAAAGAAGAACGGGTTGTGCGATTTTTCCAGACCGCCCACCTGCAGGGCCCGGTAGAAGGCCGCCACCCCCGGAAAGGGCAGCCGGGCCGTAGCATTTTCCATGAAGGCACGCCGAAACATCTGCAGCAACCGACCCACGTCCGACACCAGCACCGTGTCGTCGATGTCGGAAATAATCCCAAAGTCAGACTGCATATCCGGAATCAGCACTTCTCCGGTGGCGATCACCTCGCCCTGCTCTTCCACCACGGTATCTAGCAACCGCAGTTGCACCGGATACCAGGCGGTCGTATCTTCCAGTTGCGTTTCGTCCACCGCGAAGGTCAGGCTAAAGTAGCCTTCTTCGTCGGTTTTCGCCACGCTGGTCTGCCCCTGAAACACGCCCTGAACCCGCACAAACGGAATCTCACGGCTACCAATGCGCTTGGCCGAGGCCACCAAATTCTGCCATACCATATCGTCGGGCATGGGCTTCACCATCCCCGTGTCTTCCAGCACCCGCCCGGTGAGGGTCACCGCCTGCTCGTTGCCGTAGCCGCGGTAGGGCACAATCATCACCGGTTTAATTAAGTCCAACCGCTTTCGAATGGCAAATTTGGTGCGATCAAAGGAATCTTCGATACGATCGAGCAGCGTGAGCAAAGAGTTGGGCGGTGGCATAGCAGAATGACTAACTGAATATTTGGGGGGGAAGGTACGAAAAGCCCTCGGGCAGCGCAACCGTTTCTAGTGCTGTCGCATCCAGTGTTCCAGTTCGCCCACCTTCTTCTCCAGCAAGGCGATGCGCTCTTCCTGCATCGAGGGCGGATCAAGAATAGTGCTGTAGAAACCGTCCACTTTCCAGAGTTCTTGCCAGTTGTGTTTCGACCAGTCCAGGCGAATGAAGTTCGGATTGTCGGGGCGGAATTCCAGCGTTGGGGTGGTGCTGACCAGCCGACGAACGTAAATATTCTGGTCGGTCACCAGCACGTAGACTTCGTTTTTGCGCAGGTCTTTTTTCTCCACCGGCGAACACGACAGAATGTCGCCGTGCAGCAGGCCGTGGCCGTTAAATTCCATCGCGTTATCCTGCACCTCAAAAGCGCGGGTCTTTTCGTACTGCGTGTTCGGTAGCCGGACAAACGGCAGGTTGTTGATGTAGTCCTTGTGGTCGTAGTTGACGATGTATTCCAGGTAGTTTTCTTTGACAACCAGTGGGGTGTCTTCCTTCCGGTGGTCTTTGTCCATCAACGCCAGCCGCTCGGCATCCTCAGCAGAAGTATCGTGCTCAATGATGTTGAGTTGATACAGTTCGTCAAAGGTCAGCTCTTTGGTGAGCAGCGTGTCAATAGAAAGACTAAAATGGTTGGCAATGCTAATGACTGTGTCTATTCGAGGTTCGGCCCGTCCCTCCTCATAAGAACCAACGCTGGCTCTAGATACACTAAATAGGTCTGAAAACTCATTCTGACTTATTTTCTGAGCACTTCTAATCTTCTTTATGTTCTTTCCAATCACTGACATACAATATATTTTAGCCAACTTTATTAGTAATGATAACTTTATTAGCAAATCTACGTATTAATTATTATACTGCAAGAGCAATCCAAAACTATTCAGCAGTTATTTGCCAAACCTGACCCACCATCACCATGAAATCTTTTAAACAATTAACGTATCTTATTTCCTCCCTAACCCTTTCGTGAAAGATGATGAAGTTAGCCCGTGGCAACCAGCAGTAAGCCACCAATCACTATCCATCAATACCAATAACCCAAAACCTAATCCCTAATCCCCAAAACCTAATATCCACCCAAAAACCCCATAACCCATGAGCATTTTCAATCGACTATTTAAAGTAGGACAAGCCGAAGCGCACAATGCGATCAATAAGTTGGAAGATCCGATTAAACTCACCCAGCAGGGCATTCGCGATATGCGGACCGAACTAGACAAAGCCCTACAGGCAATGGCCGAAGTGAAGGCCATGAAAATCCGGGCGCAACGTGAGGTAAGAAACGCCGAACAACAGTCGCAAGACTATGAGCAAAAGGCCGTTCTGTTGCTTAAGAAAGCCGAAACCGGCGATATAGCACCGAGCGAAGCGGACCGACTAGCCACCGAAGCCCTGAATAGAAAAGAACGGGCCGACCAGGAAGCGAACCGCCTAAACGGAGAGCAACAGCAGTACGAGGCGTCCGTGAAAAAGCTGGAAGGCAACGTTGACGTGCTCAAGTCCAACATCAATACCTGGGAAAATGAGCTAAAGAACCTAGAAGCCCGCCTGAAAGTGAGCACGGCCACCAAATCGATCAACAAGCAAATGACCAGCATCGACACGTTGAGCACAACGGCGATGTTAGAGCGCATGAAATCTAAGGTGGAAGCCGAAGAAGCGCTGGCCGAATCGTACGGCGAACTGGCGAACGAACTCGCAAAACGTCTGGACGCGGAAATCGAGGAAGCCCTGGGCGGCGGCGACAATCCGGCCGCTTCGGAAAAACTGCTGGAACTGAAAAAACGATTACAAGAAAACAACAACAACGATGCTTGAGCTACTCGACGCTGCCGTTTCGGCCCCGAATATTATCCCCACCGCCGGGCTGGTGTTCGTACTGATCTACTGGCTGGTGGTCATCCTGGGAGCCATCGACCTGGACTTCTTCGATGTGGACGTAGACTTGGAGGCCGAGGCCGACGTTGACGGAGAGTTGTCGGTGTCCTGGCTCAACCACGTGCTGGTTTTCTTCAACCTGGGCCAGGTGCCGTTCATGCTGTTTCTCACCTTCCTGGTGGTGCCCTGGTGGGCCATCACGGTGCTGGGCAACCACTACTCGGGCAACGAATCATTCGTGCTGTCGCTGCTGGTGCTGGTTCCCGCCCTGCTGGCTAGTTTGTTCATCGCCAAATTTCTGACCACGCCCTTCGTGCGGGTGTATCAGGCGCTGGACCAGGAAGACAATACGACACCGGTGGGAAAAATCTGTCAGATAACTTCCTCAGCCAGTCCCACAAAGGTGGGGCAAGCGCAGGTATCCACCAATGGCGCGCCCATTGTGCTCAACGTACGGGCCTACGAGGGCAGTTCGCTGCTGGCGGGCGACTCAGCAATGGTCATTGAGTACGACGCCGGGCGCAACGTCTACTTGGTGGAACCCTACATCAGCTAACGACATTCCGTCACTCTTTCATTCAATCATTTTATTTGCCACCTAAATAACCAAATCATGGGAACATCAATAACACTGTTTTTACTAATTCTAGCAGTTGTCGTCGTGCTAGGCATGCTGGTTTTCTTCATCAAAATGTACCAAAAAGCGGTGCAGGGAGAAGCGCTGGTTCGTACGGGTTCGGGCGACGTGAAAGTCTCCTTTTCCGGCATCATGGTCGTGCCCGTCCTCCACAAGCTGGAGGTAATGGACATCACCCTAAAGGCGATGGAAATCTCACGGGTCGGCAAAGACGGCCTCGTGTGCCGGGACAACCTGCGGGCTGATATCAAGGTATCGTTCTTTATTCGGGTCAACAAAACCCGCGAAGACGTGGTGCACGTGGCCCAGTCGATTGGGTGCAACCGGGCGTCTGACCCACAAGAACTACAGATGCTCTTCGATGCCAAGTTTTCGGAAGCCCTGAAGACGGTCGGTAAACACTTCGAGTTTGTGGAGTTGTATAACTCACGCGCCCAGTTTAAAGAAAAAATCCTGGAAGAAATTGGTACGGACCTCAACGGTTACATCCTCAACGATTGCGCCATCGACTATCTCGAGCAAACACCGCTGGAAAGTCTGAACGAGAACAACATCCTGGACGCTGAAGGCATCAAGAAGATCATCGACCTGACCGCCCAGCAGAAGGTGCAGGCCAACCTGATCGAGAACGAGAAGCGCAAGATGCTCAAGAAGCAGGACGTGGAAGCCGAAGAAACCATCCTCGAGCTCGACAAGCAACTCACCGAGCAGCAGGAAAAGCAGGCCCGCGAGGTATCCAACATCCGGGCGCGGGAATCGGCCGAGCGCGAAAAAGTGAAGCAGGAAGAACACAAGCGCGCCGAGCAGGCCCGCATCGCCACCGAAGAAGAGATCGGCACACTGGAACAAAACAAGGAGCGGCAAATCCTGGTCGCCCAGCGCAACAAAGAACGCACCGACGCCGTTGAGCAGGAACGCGTGGACCAGGCCCGCTTGCTGGAATCTACCGATAAGGAACGCGTGGTTGAGTTGGCCCGTATTGAGAAAGAGAAAGCCCTGGAAGAAGAGCGCCGGAATATTCAGGAAGTGATCCGCGAACGGGTAATCGTGGAGAAAGCCACGGTGATCGAGGAGGAAAAAATCAAGGACACCCGGGCAATGGCCGAGGCCGACCGAAGCAAGCAGGTGGCCATCGTGAACGCCGAGCGCGACGCGCAGGAATCTTTGGTGAAAGAAATCAAAGCCGCCGAAGCAGCCCAGCAGGCCGCCGAGCACCGCGCCAAGCAGGTGATGATCGACGCCCAGGCTGAGGAGGATTCGGCCGCGCACCGGGCCGTGGCCATGAAGACGATGGCCGACGCGGAAGCGGCCCAGAAAGCCGCCATCGGCCTGTCCGAAGCCCAGGTGATGGAAGCCAAGGCGGCGGCCCGCGAGAAAGAGGGCGAAGCCGAAGCCGGAGTGATCGAGGCGCAGGCCGAAGCCGACGCCAAGGGGATCAGCCTGCGCGCCGCGGCCCAGTCGGAAGCCGATCAGAAGCTGGGCATGGTGGCCGCGCAGATCAGCCTCGAGCAGGGAAAATCCGACGCCCAGGTAGTCGAGATCAAGGCCGCGGCCGACGAAAAGCAGGGACTGGCCGAAGCCCGCGTGATGCAGCAGAAGTACAAGGCCGAAGCCGAGGGCATTCGCGAAAAAGCCAATGCCATGCAGGTGCTGGACGGTCCGGGCAAAGAGCACGAAGAATTTAAGCTGCGCCTGGAAACCGAACGCACTCTGGAACTGGCTCGCATCGACATCCAGCGCGAAATCGCCGAGTCACAAGCGAAGGTCATCAGCGAAGCCCTGAAGGCCGCCCACATCGAGATCATCGGCGGCGAAACCATGCTCTTTGACCAAATTATGGGCTCCATCGCCAAGGGCAAAGCCATCGACGGCATGATCAGCAAGAACGGGTCGTTGCAAGAGGTGAAGACCGCCCTGCTGCACTCCAACGGCGGCGGCGGACTCAAGGAAAACCTGCGCAAGCTGGTGGACCAGTTCGGCGTTTCTTCCGATGACCTAAAGAACCTGACGGTATCGGCTTTGCTGCTGAAGATGATGAACCAGACCGACGGGAAGAGGAAAAAGACGGATTAAATAAGTTGCTCGACCTGGCCCGCACCGCCGGATTAGCGGACGAGCCGATGCGGAATATTCAGTTGTAGAAGTGAGGCAGTCAGGTGGCTTCAAGTCGTTCGGCCGTTGCTAACTACTTACCGAAAAAATCGTAAATTGTAACTGATAAAACTGCAAAAGCAATGGACGAAGAAGTCAAAGAACGAGTCAGCACCTTGGAAGTTATTTTAGGAGAGTTCGTAGTACGTACCGAAAAGATGTTGCGGCGTATGGAACAGGACACAAAGACCTTCAAAGAAGAAGTGCGCCAGGACCGAAAAGAAATGAACAAGAGGTGGGGTGACCTAGCTAACCGCCTTGGTACCCTTGCTGAAGATATTGCTGCTCCCAACGTGCGCACAATGGCGACTACACGATTTGGATGCACAGATATTGATAGCTATTCAGTACGCGTGATGCGGCGAAGTCGGCAAGACCGAAAGAGACTAACCGAGTTTGATGTCGTTATTACCTGCGGCGACTACTTGTTTATCAACGAAACCAAATCAACTCCACGGGAAGAATACGTCCTTGATTTTGCCGAAAAGTTAGAAGACATTTTTGACTTTCTTCCGGAATACGAAGGCAAAACGGTGGTCCCTATATTTTCTAGCCTGCACCTGCCCGAACCGATTGTTCAACTGCTTACCAAGCACAAAATCTACGCGATGGCTTTGGGTGGGGAGACGATGGAGTTACTGAATTACGAAGCGGTGCGGCATCAGTAGTGGGTCCTTACGTAGTTGTGGAGCTTTTGATGCCGAGACCTTACTATTTACTAAAAAGTTTCCTACTGAATGACAGCAGCGACCACTACCGAACTGGGCAGCAGCACCTACGAAATCCTGCAAAACCGACTCCAGCAGCAAACCCAGCAGTTGCGCGAACGTTTGCAGCAACTCAACCAGGCCCGCCAGGAGGTATTCGGAGCCATCGAGACCAAGTTGATCGCCACCGAGCGCATTCATACCGAGCACAACTGCGTGCCCTACGATATGGTGCCGCTGGACACTAAGTTTCTGTTCGGCTACAACGTGCATCTGGGCCTCAAGACTGCCGTGGAGCTGTCCGATGTCTTTAGTGTTTACGACTATCAGGAGCACAGCTTCCGCTCGTTGGGCTACGAACTGCTCGATGATGCCACCTTCGCGGCTGACTTTCAGAAACTGTATAAGTACTACAAAGACACCAAATTTATTCGCTTCGTGCGTCGCGGGACCGTACCTGTATATGGTCTTCCGAATCAGCAAAAGTGCCAGCGACCTCAAGGCCTTCAAGTGGGAACTAGACGGCGAAGCCTTGGTCTACCGCGACAACCGCAGCGAGCACGAAATTGAACTGCCCGAGCAGCACGACTTCGTCTGGCAACGCACCACCCGCGACGATCAGCGCGAGGGGAAGTATCCGCACATCTCGGTGGCCGACCGGGTGTTCGTCGAAACCATCGGCGGCGACCTGACCATCAAGGTAGAAGACAATACCGAACAGGGGCAGGGCATCTACCGCGAGGAAGTTGAGAACCCCGACCAGACGCTCGACGATGCCGAAGTACACTACGCACTGCTGGGCAACATCGTGCTGCTCAAAATCCGTCCGTACCAGGAAAAGCATTACCGATACATTGCCTACAACGCCAAGTTGCAAGAAGCCCGCCGCATCGACGCGGTGGCGCAGGCCGGTATTCTGCTACCTGATGATCAGGGTATTCTATTTCCGAACGGCTACTACCTACAAACCGGTGACTTCAAACAGTTTGATAGCGAACTAAACGACTTGCGCTTCGAGCAAAAGCTGATGTCGCCCAACGGCGAAGACTATCTGTACGTTTTCTATCACGCTGAGCGGGGCGTGTACCAACTGCTGCCCTACAACATCATTGAGCAGACGGTGCGGACGCCCATCATCGGCCACGGCTACGCCATTTTCGAGAACGGTGAACTGTGCTACTTCAACGCCGACGCCGAACCCAAGAAGCACCACGCCATCCGCATCTGGCAAACCCCCTACGTGGGTCCCAACTTTCCGCTCACCGAGCAAAGCGATTCGTACCTGTTCAAGATTGGCAACCAGGACATTGTGCGGGCGATGGCCGAGTGCCAGGCCCTAATCAGCCTAGTGGAGAAGGGCGAAAGCTACCAGGATTTGTACGTCGACCTGCAAAAGCAAGCCACCACCGTGCTGGACGCCTACTACTGGCTGGACAGTCCCGAAGCGGCCACCATCAGCGAACCATTGCGGGCCATCCGCGAAACCGCCGTTGCCGCCACCGACGAGTTCGAGAAGGTGCGCAACCTCCGCCAGAATACCCAGCATCGCACCGATGAAGTGCTGCAATCGGCCGATCACCTGCAGCGCGACCTGACCAAGAAGTCGTACGAGCACATCAATGATTTTGTGGCGGCACTGTCGCAACTGCGGGAGCGGCGCGGCGAAGTGATCTCGCTCAAAGAACTGCGTTTTGTTGACGAGGCGCGCGTGGCGGAGTACGAAACCCAACTGGCCGAATCGGCCGAGCGAACGGCCCAGCGGTGCGTGCGCTTTCTGCTGCGCGACGATGCGCTGCAACCCTACCACCAGCGCGTTCAATCGCTGGAAACCGACATCGCGGGTGTAAAGAAGGTGGTAGAAGCCCAGGAGCTAACCGAGCAAATCAAGCAATTGTCGGGCGAACTGGAGATGCTCATCGAGATCGTAAGCAACCTGACGATTAAGGATGCGACCCAAACTACCCAAATTGTCGACAACATCTCGGCCATCTTCTCCGAACTCAACAAAGCCAAAGCGCAACTACAGCGCCGCCGCAAAGAGCTGATGAGCGCCGAAGGCAAAGCCGAATTTTTTGCGCAGACCAAGCTCATCAATCAGGCGATGGTGAACTACCTCGACGTGTCGGACACACCCGAAAAGTGCGACGAGTACGCCAACAAGCTGATGGTGCAACTCGAAGAACTGGAGGGTAAGTTTGCCGAGTTCGACGAGTTCATTGAGCAGATCGCCCAGCTGCGCGAGGAGGTTTACAACGCCTTCGAGTCGCGCAAGGTGCAGTTGGTAGAGGCCCGCAACAAGCGCGCTACCAACCTGGTGCAGTCGGCCGACCGCATCCTGAAGGCGGTGCAAAACCGGGTGAGTAGCATCAAATCGGTGACCGAACTGAACGGCTACTTTGCCGCTGACCTGATGATCGAGAAAACGCGCCGCATCATCGAGGAACTGCAACAACTCGGCGACAGCGTTCGGGCCGACGAAGTGCAGAGTCGCCTGAAGTCGGCGCAGGAAGACGCGGTGCGTCAACTGAAAGATCGTACCGAGTTGTTCGTCGACGGGCAGGACGTGATTCGCTTCGGGGAGCACGCCTTTTCGGTGAACACCGCCGACCTGGCCCTGACCACGGTGGCTAAAGACGATCAGTTGTTTTATCACCTCACCGGCACCAACTTTTATGAGCCAATGGCTCCCGAGCAAGTGGAGCCCTACCGGCCGTACTGGAACCAGTCGCTGGTATCGGAAACCGCGGAGGTGTACCGCGCCGAGTTCCTGGCCTACCAGCTCTACCGGGAAACCGAAGCTAGCCCTTCGTTTGAAGAACTAGCGGAGAAAGATTCGGATGCGCTGACCGCCTACGTGCAGCAGCGGATGGCCCCGCGCTACGACGAAGGCTACGTGAAGGGCGTGCACGACCACGACGCGGCACGCATCCTGGGAGCGTTGGTGACGATGCGGCGCTCGGCCGGACTGCTGCGCTACCCGGCCGAAGCGCGGACCTGCGCCGCCTTGTGCTGGCTGCACTTTCTGGAAGCTCCCGGTGCGCCAGCAGCTCAACCACCAGCTCAAGGGAGCCGGAGCCATCCTGCACGTCTTTCCCCACAGCCACGAGTTTGACCAGGTGCAGCAGGCCATCACCGCGGTGGTGGACGAGTTTGTGCGGGAAACCCAGCTTTTCGGCGGCAAAACCGTGGCCCCGGCGGCTGAGTATCTCTTCTACGAACTGATCAGCGACGACGATTTTGCCATCGATCAGGCGTCGGTGACGCTGCGCGACCAGTTTAGGAAGTACCTCGAAAAAAGCCAGGCCACTGAGGCCTACCGGCAGTCAGTAGACAATTTGCAGGATGATCGGTGGCTTCAGTACGGCCTCATCCGCCGGTGGGTGCGTTCGTTTGCCGAGCAGACCGAGCAGGACGTTCGCTTTGCCGATGAGGCCGCCCTGCTGCTGTTCTCCGACCAACTGGATACCGACCAGGTGGCTGAAGCCACCCTGCACCAAACCCTCACCGGTTTGCAGGGTAACCATCCGCTGCTCCCGGAAGGAAACTACGCGCTGGACTACAATCAGTTCATGGATCGGCTGTCGGTTTTCGCCGAAGAAACGGTGCCTACGTTCCGAGCGTTTCAGGCGCTCAAGCGGCAGCTAACGGCAGACTTCACGAATGAGCTGCGGCTGGAGGAATTTAAACCGCGGGTGATGTCGTCCTTCGTGCGCAATCAACTGATTGACCAGGTCTACCTGCCGTTGATCGGAGCTAATTTGGCCAAGCAAATCGGCACCGCCGGAGCCAACAAGCGCACCGATCTGATGGGCATGCTGCTGCTCATCTCGCCGCCCGGCTACGGCAAAACCACCCTGATGGAGTATCTGGCGAACCGCCTGGGCATTATTTTTATGAAAATCAACGGCCCGGCCATTGGGCACGCGGTGACGGCCGTAGACCCGGCGCAGGCTCCCAACGCCGGGGCGCGCGAGGAGCTGGAAAAGCTCAACCTGGCCTTCGAGATGGGCGACAACGTGATGATCTACCTGGACGACATCCAGCACTGCCACCCCGAGTTTTTGCAGAAGTTTATCTCCCTCTGCGACGCCCAGCGCAAGATCGAGGGCGTGTACAAGGGACGCAGCAAAACCTACGACTTTCGGGGTAAGAAGGTGTGCGTGGTGATGGCGGGCAACCCCTACACCGAAAGCGGCGACAAGTTTCAGATTCCCGATATGCTGACCAACCGCGCCGACATCTACAACCTGGGCGACATCATCGGCGACTCGGCCGACGCCTTCAAGCTGAGCTACATCGAGAACTGCCTGACCTCCAATCCCGTGCTCAACCAACTGGCCAGCAAAAGTCAGCGCGACGTGCAAACGCTGGTGCGGATGGCCGAAACCGGCGAGCGGGCCGGGGCCGAGTTTGAGACCAACCATACGGCCGAAGAAGTGCGGGAGTACGTGACCGTGCTGGAAAAACTACTGACTGTGCGCGACGTGGTGCTGCGGGTGAACACCGAGTACATTCACTCGGCGGGACAGGCGGACGCGTACCGCACCGAGCCATCCTTTAAGTTGCAGGGATCGTACCGCGACATGAACAAGCTGGCCGAGCGGGTGGTGCCGGTGATGAACGAGGCCGAACTGCAAACCCTAATCCGCGCGCACTACGAAAACGAAGCCCAGACCCTCACCACCGGGGCCGAGGCCAATCTGCTAAAGCTCAACGAAATGCGCAGCTTGCTTACCGACGAAGAGCAGCAGCGCTGGGAAGACATCAAAGCAATTTTTGTGAAGCAGCAACGCGCCAAAGGATACGGTCAGAACGGAATGGCGCAGGCGGTGGAGACGATGGAAGACATTTCGGGCAGCCTGCGCGGAATTGCGGAGGCGCTGCGGGGGAAAGAGGATTAGCATTGAAAGTGTAGAATGGTCGGTGAGTCGATGAATAGTTGCGCAAGAAGCTGCGTGTTGCTATGAACAATTCGTTAAAAGTTCTGTTTTAGAGAACTTTTCATATATTTGTATCATAGCTGGGCTGATGAAAAGAATCATTGCGAAAAGCAGTGGGCATTTATTCGGTTCATTGGCACCCACGTTGAGTACGATAAAGTGGACGCAAATACGATTTAGATTAAAATACTATGAAAGTAAAACCCATCAAAACCGAAGAGGACTACCGAAGGGCACTCGGGCGGCTTGAGTTAATTTTTGACGCTTCAACCGACACTGATGAAGGTGACGAAGCAGAAATTTTATCTCTACTTATAGAAAATTACGAAAACGAGTATTATCCCATTGAGGCACCCGACCCGATTGAGGCTATCAAAATTCGAATGGAAGAGCTCAACATGCGCCAGAAGGACTTGGTGGGGATCATCGGGGGCAAAAGCCGCGTATCGGAAATCTTGAACCGAAAGAAAAAGCTGACCGTAGAAATGATCAGAGAATTAGAGCAATTGCTTCATATCTCCGCATCGGTTTTAGTGCATGATTATCAGCTTACCAGCCAGCAAGAAAAGTAACAGCGTTTGTAGCGGAGAAAAACGGTTCTATTCCCATTAAATATGCGGAGATTAGTCCGTATATTTACCGCAAAACGACGATAGTTCATGCCGAGATACATATACGAATACGAGCGTTGGCCTGAATTTGCCTGGGATAATAAACAAATCAGTTTGATTTTAGGCAAGGTTCAACATCTACAAGGAAAAGTTTTCGGGCAAATGGGAGCGCTTGGTTTTGCAGTAAAGGAAGAAACAATGTTGTCAACCTTAACTTTGGATGTTCTAAAATCGTCTGAGATTGAAGGAGAAATGCTTAATTATGAACAGGTTCGTTCCTCGATAGCGAGAAGATTAGGATTGGAATATGCAGGTATCGTTCACGTTGATAGAAATGTGGAAGGTGTTGTAGAAATGATGCTTGATGCAACGCAAAGGTTTGATAAACCCCTTGATCATGAACGGATTTTTGGATGGCATGCCGCACTATTTCCAACCGGCTGGAGCGGAATACATAGAATAGATACGGGGTGTTATCGTGATGGCGAAATGCTGGTAGTTTCAGGTCCAATGGGAAGAGAGAAAATACACTTTCAAGCACCATCACCCAATGTTGTAAAAAAAGAAATGGATGAGTTTCTAGATTGGTTTAATCAAGAAACTGAACTTGACGAGGTGCTAAAAGCCGCAATTGCCCATTTTTGGTTCATCATAATTCATCCCTTTGATGATGGGAACGGGCGAATTGCCAGGGCATTATCAGACATGCTACTTGCTCGTTCCGAAGAAAGTTCTCAAAGATTTTATAGTTTGTCAAACCAGATTCTTTCTGAGAAAAAAAAGTATTATGCGGTCTTGCAGGAAGTACAATATAGTTCTGGCGATATAACGGATTGGCTAAATTGGTTTCTAAATTGTCTGTATAAAGCATTAGAGAATACGGAAGAAACGTTAAAGCGGGTTCTCAAAAAAGCAGATTTCTGGGATAAGCACAAAGAAACCTTGTTGAATAGTCGTCAAAGATTAATGTTGAACAAACTATTTGATGGATTTGATGGCAAGTTAAAATCATCTAAATGGGCTAAGATTGCTAAGTGTTCGGCTGATACTGCATTAAGAGACATAAAAGATTTGATTGAAAAAGGAATTTTACAGCAAGAAGAATCAGGAGGTTGAAGTACAAACTACGAATTTACGGAAGAATGGAGAATGCACTAGCTACAACAATGCCCATAAAAGACGAAATAGCCACTCTTAAAATTGCGATACCACTGTTGCCCTCACCGGTCAGCGAACCAGTGAAAGCCAAGAATAATCGTAAAGCTAACCAGTAGCGTCAATTACTATAATATTTCGTGATTGCGTTCAATGAATATCATAATGATTTGTGAATGCGGCAGCAAGTGAGTAGCTTTGAAGGATGATACCAAGAACGCTTGCGACACAGATACTATCAAAAATCGGTCGTGGTAAAGCCATCATGGTAATCGGGCCACGTCAAGTAGGCAAGACTACCCTGATTTTGAAATATCTGGAAGGACTCGACTACAAGTTCTTCGATGGCGACGATCCGGTAACCCGGACTTCCCTGGATACCCCTAACACCGAGCAGATCCGGGTGCTGCTTGAGAACAAAAAAGTGGTGTTTATTGATGAGGCCCAGCGAATTAATAGTATAGGGCTAACCATGAAGATCATCGTTGATCAGTTTAAGGATGTGCAACTATGGATTAGCGGCTCTTCTTCTTTCTCGCTATTTAATGAGTTGAACGAACCGCTAACGGGGAGGAAATGGGAATACGAGATGTTTCCAATCAGCTGGGAAGAACTGGAGCAGCACACCGGGCACTTAACGGCGGAAAGACAGTTAGAAGACCGATTGCGATTCGGCATGTATCCCGATGTGCTCAACAATCCAGGCGAAGAGATTGAAATATTACAGAACTTAGTGAATAGCTATCTGTATAAAGATATTTTGTCTTACGCTGGTCTAAAAAAACCGGACGTTTTGGATAAACTCGTCAGAGCCCTAGCCCTGCAGGTGGGCAGTGAGGTAAACTACCAAGAACTCAGCCAGTTGGTTGGGGTGGATCGCAACACGGTTGAAAAATACATATCGGTTCTGGAAAAGGGTTACGTGGTGTTTCGCCTACCCAGTTACAACAGAAACGTGAGGAATGAGATCAAGAAGGGTAGAAAGATTTACTTCTACGACAATGGAATCAGGAACATGATTATCGGTTCTATGAATGAGATCACCTTGCGTCCGGATTTGGGGGCGCTGTGGGAGAACTTTCTTATTTCGGAACGTATCAAACAAAACAGGTATAAGTTGACCTTAGCAAAATCGTATTTCTGGAGAACCACCCAGCAACAGGAAATAGACTACGTAGAGGAGAAAGGAACGGGGCTAAAGGCTTATGAATTTAAGTGGAGTCCCAGGAAAAAAGTGAGATTATCCAAGACTTTCACCGACGCTTATCAAGTGGAAGGCGAGGTGATCACGAGGGAAAACTTTCGGGATTTTGTAGTGATATAGGTATGGGTCTAGCAACGCTACGACACCACAATGCCCAACTGCTCGGCGATCTCCATCTGGGTTTTCTTGAGCAACTGGTGGTTCTGCAAGATTTTTAGCTGGGCGGCTTCGTCCGGTTCGTTGAGCAGCCCCTGCCGGGTTTCTTGCAGCAACTGGTTCAGGTACACGTACTTCAGCTCCAGAATGCCCCGCTCGATCACCTCGTGGAGCACGTCTTTCTCCTGGGGCACATGGATTTTGTAGCGCAGCTCCCAGTTTTCGCTCAGCACGTAGTGGTCCACCACCATATCAATCACTTCCTTGGCGATCACTTCATCGCCTTCGCCAATGAGCCGTTCTTCGGTCACCGCCACCCCCTGCGCGGTGAGGGCTTGGTAGCGGTCAAAAATCTGCGCATATACCTCGGTTTGCAGGGTGATGTCTTCCAGTTCCGAGAAAATGTAGTGACAAACCTTCGTTTCTTCGTCCACCGAATAATCGCCGTAGAGCACCAGCAGGCGAGTCACGCCCTTCTCCTTGTAGTAAACCGGCGGACGGCCCACCTCGGCGGCGGGTTCGGGTAGGGTTGGCGGGGCACCGTCGTTGACTGGTTCGGCGGAGCTTATTCCGGGAAACACTTCGGATTGCGAATTTTGGGAGGCCCGTCGCGCTTCGCTGCGTTGCTGCTGGATGTGAATTTTGTTAAGCTCAGCAAACAGCACGGCCTCGTCCATATCCAGGCGCTGTCCGGTGGTTTTCACGTACACCTGCCGCTGGATGGGGTCGGGCACCTTGGCGATGCTGCCCACCACCTCGCGGATCAGTTCGGCCTGCCGGATGGGGTCCGACTGCGCCTCGCGCTCGAAAATGGTCGTTTTGAAGGCAATAAAATCCTCCTGATGCTCGGTGAGGTAGTCACGCAGTTCGCTGGTGCGCAGTTGGCGGGCCAGGGTGTCGGGGTCTTCGCCCTCGGGCAGCACCACCGCCCGCACGTTGAGCCCGCCCTCCAGCAGCATATCGATGCCCCGAAACGAGGCTTTGAGTCCGGCCGCGTCGCCGTCGAAGAGCACCGTCACGTTTTTGGTGTAGCGCGCAATGAGGCGAATCTGCTCGTGGGTGAGCGAGGTGCCCGACGAGGCCACCACGTTCTTGATGCCCGCCTGGTGGAGCGAGATCACGTCGGTGTAGCCTTCTACCAGGTAACACATATCCTCCTGTCGGATAAACTGCTTGGCCTGGTAGAGTCCGTAGAGCACGTCGCTCTTGTGGTAGATTGGCGTCTCGGGCGAGTTGATGTACTTCGCAACTTTCTCCGTTTTATTACCCAAAATCCGTGCGCCAAAGGCCAGCACCCGGCCCGAGATATTGTGCACCGGAAACATTACCCGCCCGCGGAAGCGGTCGTAGCTTCGCTCCGGTTTTCCACTCCTCCGCTTCTTTTTTCACCACCAAACCCGCTTTTTCCAGCAGCGTCGGGTTGTGCCCCTTCGCGGTGGCTTCCTTGAGCAGCCCGTCCCACTGGTCGAGGCTATAGCCCAGCCCAAACTCCCGGATGGTTTCTTCACTAAAGCCGCGTTCCTTAAAATAAGAAAGTCCGATGGACTGTCCTTCTTCGTTTTCCCACAGCATCTGCTGAAAGTAGGCGTTGGCAAATTTCATGACGATAAACAGGCTCTCGCGCTCGTTCTGCGCCAGCAGCTGCTCATCGGTGGGGGCTTCTTCGGCAATCTCGATGCCGTACTTCTTGGCCAGGTGCTTGATGGCTTCCAGGTAGTTCATCCCCTCCACCTCCATCAGGAAGGTAATCGCATCGCCCGCCTTGCCCGAGCTAAAGTCTTTGAAGAACCCCTTGGAGGGCACCACGTAGAACGAGGGCGTGCGCTCCTGGTTAAAGGGACTGAGTCCGCGGTAGTTGCTGCCCGATTTTTTCAGGTTCACGTAGTCGCCCACCACCTCCAGCAGGTCGGCCCGGGCCTTGATTTCGTTCGATGGTTTCGCGGGGGATCATGGTGAGATCGGTTGAATTTCCTGAATGTGCTAAAGATAATAGAGGTTTCTGATAGATTCTCAAGGGTCATGCGGGGCGTCCCACGTACGACCCTTCGGATAAAAATTATCAGAATAAAGTTTGATGTACATATAGTATTTGTTTTCTAATTGATGATAACGGTTAGTATATGAAAAGTAGGCGGGTTCGAAGCACGAAACTTTCAGTTAAGCATCCAGTTTGATACGAGCCAAAAGCCCCGAATTTATTACTCTTTCGTCTATTTTTTTATATACGTTGTTACCACCTGCTTTTTTATTTCTCTTCTTCTGTTTTAGGGAAATCATAATTAATCTCTCCTTTTATTCCGTAGAAAAATAGATATTGTCCGTGAGCAGTTATTTGTAAATGAGTTCCCCATTGTTGTGCGATACCTGCTGAAATAAGAAACGCAACATTATCATCAAATTGCGAAAACCCACGATAAAATGGCTTTTCTTCTTTTGATATTTCTTCAAGGAAAGAGATGGCAGTTAAGTTTAATCTTTCAACACAATGACATAGGCTTAAAAAATTATTCCATCCAAATTTCCCGTTTAAATGTGATGCAAAAAGAGTAGCCAAAATTTTAGATTTCTCAATTTCCAAAACCCGTTCATTAAGAATCATTATTTGCTCTACAACAGAGTCTCTGTATTTTTTATCGGTGTTAAATTTTTCCTGAAATTTTTTAACTGTTGAATCATCAAGTTTTGAAGAATGGAATTCTTTTAAGAAAGTTAGGAGCTTCTTTGCAAAATAAATTT
This sequence comes from uncultured Cytophagales bacterium, assembly GCA_963833215.1. Taxonomy (GTDB): domain Bacteria; phylum Bacteroidota; class Bacteroidia; order Cytophagales; family Cyclobacteriaceae; genus Tunicatimonas. The sequence goes on from CAWHXE010000018.1 coordinate 215,606, forward strand.
CCCTAATTTTCATTCCGCCCTTCACGATTCCAACTATTGATTTGACAACAGGTATTTCCTTAATAGCATCATTGTCTAGAAAAGAATCTAACGCTAGTTCAGCATAGTCAACCGATAAGTCCATTGCGGGTGAAGTCAAGCCGTCTTGAACGACTTTTTCAATTGCCTTTTCGTTTTTGTTGTCGGATTCCGATTTTATCATTTTAATAGGTGGTAACAACCGTATAAATACACCAGGTGCGTTTATTTGCAATATAGCGACAAGGTGGCTATTTGGCCAAGTTTGCCAGGAAGAAGCCCGTTTTTGGGTAGAATATCTATCATTAGCATGTTTTTCTATTAAATGCGTGGGCAAACGCTTACAAACGTTTATTTGGAGACAAGCATCCCTACCGCCCCCCGACAAATTACGAACCTCCCTGAGCAACCTACGGAAGAATTACCACTCTTTTCAACCCTGCCACATCATCACCGAACCTCAGTGCTTCAACGCTCCACCTTCGAGGTTCACGCGCGAACCTAATAGCTTGATCGTTGAACCAAAAAGGTTCAGCGGCGAACCTTTTAGCTTCCTCATTGAACCTCCGAGTTACAAAAGCGAACCTCCGAGGTTCAAAATTCAACCTCGAAGGTTCAAAAACGGACCTCGGAGGTTCAAACGTTAACCTCGAAGGTTCAAACGCAATATTTTTAGGTTAAAATAGGGGTTTCCAGCCGAATATTATTTGCTAAAATAACCATTCACTACCTTCTTACTACAACGTAATGAAAATAAGCATCTGTTAAGATTTCCTTCCTCATTCATTATTCCTTGCTCGATATTCGATATTTTTGCGCTTCACGCTCATCAAAGTATGGAAAACACGTCCGGTTCTGCCACCCTGGTCACTGAGAAAAAAGCTGTTAACAAAACCGTGCTACCCATCCTGTTCGCCATCAGCGCGGCGCACCTGCTCAACGACACCATGCAGTCGGTAATTCCGGCCATCTATCCGCTTCTTAAGGAGAACTACACGCTCTCTTTCACCCAGATCGGCCTGATCACGCTGGCCTTTCAGCTCACCGCTTCGCTGCTGCAACCGGTGGTGGGCTACCTCACCGACAAAACGCCCCGTCCCTACTCGCTGGTGGTGGGCATGGTGTTTTCGCTGGCGGGGCTGCTGCTGCTCGCGCAGGCGGCGCACTACGCCTTCATCCTACTGGCGGTGGGCTTGGTGGGCATGGGCTCGGCGGTGTTTCATCCCGAGTCGTCGCGGGTGGCCTACCTGGCCTCGGGCGGCAAGCGGGGCCTGGCCCAGTCCATCTTTCAGATCGGTGGCAACGCGGGCAGCGCCATTGGTCCGCTGCTGGCGGCGATTATTATTATTCCTTTCGGACAGGGCCACGTGGCTTGGTTCGGACTGGCGGCGGTGTTGGCCATGATCGTGCTCACCCGGGTGGCTGGTTGGTACCAGGATAACCTACAGCAAAAAAAAAGCCGCCCCCCGTCGGTAGAAGAAACTCCTTCGCGGCTGCCACGCCGCACGGTGAACGTTACTATCGGGTTGTTGCTGGTGCTTATCTTCTCTAAGTATTTCTATCTGGCCAGCCTCACCAGTTACTTCACCTTCTTCCTAATCGACAAGTTCGCGCTGTCGGTGCAGCAGTCGCAGGTGCACTTGTTTATATTTTTGGCCGCGGTGGCGGTGGGCACCCTGATTGGCGGACCGCTGGGCGACCGCTTCGGCCGCAAGTACGTGATCTGGTTTTCCATCCTGGGCATCGCTCCGCTCACCTTGCTGCTGCCCTACGCCAACTTGTTCTGGACAACGACCTTGTCGGTGTTTATCGGCATGGCGCTGGCATCGGCCTTTCCGGCGATCTTGGTCTACGCCCAGGAGTTGATGCCCGGCCGGGTGGGTATGATCTCCGGCCTGTTCTTCGGTTTCGCCTTTGGCATGGGCGGGCTGGGCTCCGCACTGTTGGGCAAACTCGCCGACGTCACCAGCATTGCCTACGTGTTTCAGCTGTGCGCTTTTCTTCCGCTGTTGGGAGTAATAGCCGCCTGGTTGCCGCGCGTAGCACCGCAGGAAGAATAAGCCAGAATTTAAGGAATTTCACGGGCAACGCGCTCCGCTTATTTATTTCTTTGCTACATTTAGGGTTCTTTAGCCTCACCAAACGTCTACCCAACACCTAACCCGTATGGTTCTTACCCAAGCTTTTTACCCGGCCAAACTGGAGCCGGTATCGGTCTGGAACAAAGTCACCGGACAAAAGCACCGGCAAAACGCCCTCACTGAGATCAACAACCTGTTGGCCGAGCAGCCGCTGCTCGACATCCGGGGAGCCGACGTGCAGGCGATTCTGGACCGCTATGACCTTAATTTGTTTCGCGACTTCACCGACGGCTCGCTGCGCGATTTGTACAAAAAATACCTGCGCTACTGCTTCGATGATAACCACCTGGACGCCGAAGAGACGAAGCGTCTGCTGCATTTGAAACGCATTCTGGGACTGAGCGACAAGGCGGTTGCCCTGGCCAACCACCAGGTTTGTCAGGAAGTGTACGCCCGCAGCCTCGATGAGGCCCGGGAAGACGAGCGTTTGCATCCCAAAGAACTGGCCTTTTTGCATCAGCTCCGGCACTGCTTGCAACTGCCGCCCACGCTGGAGAACCAGGTGCAGCAAAGCAAGGCCGCCGACCTGATCATTCGGTTTATCAAGGGAGAGGTGACCGAACAGCCGCTCAGTGCCGCCGAAGAAGAAGAATTGTCGGTGTTGACCGAGCACCTGAACGCCGTTCCGCAGTGGGACGAGCGCAGCCGCGCCGAACTGGTGAAGTACCGGCTGCACTGGCAGATTGAGAACGAGGCGTTGCCGCACATCTTCGTTCCTCTCACGCTACGTCCGGAAGAAACCTGCCACTTCCTGTGCGACGCTGTCCGCCAGGAAGGTACGCATCAGGGAGCAGAAAGTGCCGAAACTAATTCTCGTCCCGCACCAGATACGTTGCGGCGCAAATTAGCCAACGGCACCTACTGGCGCAACGCGAGCGCCGGCACCATTCAGCTAGCGGATGATGCCTGGAAGAGCAGCGAACCGGGTAAACTCTACCTCACCAACCAGCGCCTGATATTTCGCACTCCCGAAGTTGAAATGGTGGTGTACCTCGATAGCATTGCCGACTTCGACCACTACCGAAACGGGATTTTTCTGCACCCCACCAAGGGAAAGCCTGTCTTCTTCGCCACTCCCACCGGCGCCGACATTGCGTCTATGATGCTGGGACGCATCCTGCGCGAACGATAGCTGCCCACTGCCCTCCACCCAGTCCCGATCCCAATGATTGATGTCTCCGGTGTCAACTTTCGCTACGCCGCGGCGGCCTCCCCGCTGGCGTTTCCCGATTGGCAGGTGGCCTCGGGAGCGCACTGCCTGCTGCTGGGAAATTCAGGAAGCGGCAAGACCACCCTGCTGCACCTGCTGGCCGGATTTCTGAAACCGACCACCGGACGCGTCGTGGTGGGCGGCCAGGACCTTACCACCTTGTCTGAAGCCCAGCTCGACCGCTACCGGGGCCGCTCGATCGGACTGGTGTTTCAGCGGCCGCACCTGATCGCTTCGCTGTCGGTGACGCAGAATCTACGACTGGCGCAGTATCTGGCCGGGCTACCGGCCCAGCCTGACCTGATCGCCGAAACACTGGCCACGCTGCAACTCACGCATCGGAACCACGCCCGGCCCGCCACCCTTAGCCAAGGAGAAGCCCAGCGCGTCGCCCTGGCCCGCGCGCTGCTCAACCGCCCCCGCGTCATCCTGGCCGACGAACCCACCTCTAGTCTCGACGATGACAACTGCACCCGGGTGCTCAACTTGCTCCGGCAACAGGCCGAACGCTACGCGGCCACGCTCATCATCGCCACCCACGACCAGCGCCTGAAGCAACTGATGCCCCACCAACAAACCCTGCTTACGCCATGAATCTATGGACTCTCAGCAGCAGCTACGCCCGACACCGGCCGCTCAACACTGCGCTCAACGTGCTGCTGCTGGCCCTGGGTATCGCCACCATCACCGTGCTGCTGCTGCTGAGCCGACAGGTAGAAGATACGCTCACCCGCAACAGCCGCGGCGTTGACTTAGTAGTTGGGGCAAAGGGCAGTCCGCTGCAGATCATTTTGTCCAGCGTGTTTCACGCCGATTTCCCGACGGGCAACATTTCGCTGGCCGACGTGCGGCCGCTGCAGCGCAACCGCTTGATCAAGAACATGATTCCGCTGGCGCTGGGTGACAGCTACCGGGGCTTCCGCATTGTGGGCACCAACTACGACTACCCTGAGTTGTACGAGGCTGAGTTACAAATCGGTAACTGGTGGGAGAAACCGCTGGAGGTGACCCTGGGTGCCAATGTGGCGCAGCAACTGCAACTAGTCCCGGGCGATCAGTTCAACAGCAGTCACGGCCTGGCCGACGACCGCATCAACGTCCACGACGAACAGGCATTTCGGGTGAGCGGGGTGCTCAAACCCACCGGCAGCGTGCTGGATAACCTGATTCTGACGGCGGTGGAGAGCGTCTGGGCGGTGCACGACACCCACGCCGACTCGGTAGCGCACGAGGGCCATATTGCGCAAGACAGTATCACCCGACGGGGATTGCCGACGGGGGTTGCCGGACAGGACATCACCGCACTGCTGCTGCAGTATCGCTCGCCGATGGCCGCGGTGCAGTTGCCGCGCTTCATCAACCAGCGCACCAATTTGCAGGCTGCCTCTCCGCCCTTCGAGGTGGCCCGCCTGTTTTCGTTGGTGGGCGTGGGCGTGGATGGGCTACGCGCTTTCGCCTACGTGATTATTTTGATTGCGGCGCTGAGCACCTTCATTGCGCTGTACAATGCCCTGCGGGAGCGGCAGTACGACCTGGCGGTGATGCGCTCGCTGGGGGCTTCTCGCCGAATGCTGTTTCTGCTTATGGTACTGGAGGGCGTAATCATCTCATTACTGGGTGGATTACTGGGACTATTGCTGGGCCACGGGTTTATTGGATTGCTGACGCAGTGGGTGCCACAGTCTGGGCTGGGCCTCACGGCGCTTCGCTTCATCCCGGAAGAGGGTTGGCTGCTGCTGGGTAGCGTGCTGGTAGGAGTCGGGGCCGCGCTGCTTCCTGCCTGGGCTGCTTACCGCACCAACGTTGCCCAGGTGTTAGCCCAGAAATAATAAGTATCAATTTCCTCAGAACTAGCCGTGTTTATGGCGTTTGTGCTAATGCGATTTGTTTAATGCAAGTCCGTATTCTTTTAAAATATTGCGACACGACAGCCTTTTGGTTATGCCGAGAGAGGTTAAAATCGATATTTTTTCAAAACTCTTTGGTACAGATGTATTTTTTACCTTAATTGGATGTTTATATTTGTTTTCGGTGGGGAATCACCAAATTAAGTTAGGCTGATTTCTACGTTCGTCTAGTGATTTTATCTTCAAGCTAACCAAACCCCATACACTATGAAAAAAGTAGAAGCCATCATTCGCACCTCCAAGTTCGAGCAGGTAATGGAAGCCCTCACGGACGCCGGAGTCATCTTTTTGTCGTTTTACGACGTGAAGGGACACGGCCTGGAAAAGGAGTACCAGACCTACCGCGGCACCACCTACGACACGGGCTACATTCCCCGCACCAAGCTAGAGATCGTAATTTCCGACGATTTTCTGCAAAAAACGATCGACGCGATCCTTCAAACCGGTAAAACCGGCAAGGTGGGCGATGGCAAAATTTTCGTCTCCACCCTGGATGAGGTGTTCCGCATTCGGAACGGCGAACAGGGCACCGGCGCAATTAATTAAAAGAGGCCAACCACCCTCGCCCTTCTCATCTTACTAATTTAACCGTAACCATTAAACATCTGATTCATGGAACAACTATTTACTACCAACAACTTGTGGATGATGATTGCCACCATTCTGGTATTCATCATGCACCTGGGTTTTGCCACCCTGGAAACCGGCCTCACCCAGTCTAAGAACACCGTTAACATCCTCTTTAAAAATGCGACCATCCTGCCTATTGGGCTGCTCACCTACTGCTTGTGGGGGTTCAACCTGATGTATCCGGGCGAGGATTTTGCCGGGGGATTGTTCGGGTTCGCAGGCTTCGGCATTGCTTCTCCTGAGGGCGCAAACACCGGTGCCTACAACGAAGGCTACACCTACTGGACCGACTTCATCTTCCAGGCCATGTTTGCCGCCACCGCCGCCACCATCGTTTCCGGTGCGGTAGCCGAGCGCGTTAAACTAAACGCCTTTTTGGTTTTCACCGTCCTGTACGTCGGCATTGTCTACCCCATCACCGGTATGTGGGACTGGGGCGGAGGCTTCCTGGAAGCGGGCTTCATTGAGGGCGCTGACGGGGCCAAGGTTGCTTTCTACGACTTCGCCGGTTCCACGCTGGTGCACTCGGTCGGTGGCTGGGCTGCCCTGTCGGGTATCATCCTGCTGGGCGCACGTCACGGCAAGTACGTAGACGGAAAAATTCGTCCGATTCCGGGTCACAATATGCCCCTGGCCACCATCGGAGTGTTTTTACTGTGGTTTGGCTGGTACGGCTTCAACGGCGGTTCGGTGCTGAGCGCTGATCCGGGACTGGTATCCCTGGTGTTTGTTACCACCTCGATGGCCGCGGCGGCCGGAGCCATCGGGGCGCTGATCACCGCGCTCATTGTGGTGCGCTCTAATGACCTAACGATGGTGCTCAACGGTATTCTCGGCGGACTCGTGGGCATCACCGCCGGGGCCGACGTGATGGGCGTCACCGATGCCATTATTATTGGCCTGGTTGCCGGAGCCTTGGTCGTGTTAGCCGTAGTAGGCTTCGACCGAGCTAAGCTAGACGACCCGGTGGGGGCCACTTCCGTGCACCTGGTGTGCGGCATCTGGGGAACCCTGGCCGTGGGTATCTTCGGAGCCAACGCCGGTATGTCGCAGTTTTTAACCCAGTTGATTGGCGTGATCGCCGTCGGCATTTTCTGCTTCGCCGCCTCGCTGCTGATTTTCTACGTACTGAAGGCAACCATCGGCCTCCGGGTGTCTGAGGAAGAAGAAATTGAAGGACTCGACCTCGGCGAGCACAAGATGCGCGCTTACCCCGAAACGGCACAAAAGGCTCGGGACGAAGTATTCCACTAGAGCGAACGTTTCATTCTATTAACAAAAAGACCGTCTCGGCTATAGCTGAGACGGTCTTTTTTTATAAAGTAATGCCTAGTAGAGTTAGTCTATCAGAACGCTACAAAACGCGGTTTGGCAACTACGCCAGCACCGGCTCGTCTTTCTTTGAAGTCGGGCCGTCGATGGGCAGCGTTACGCCGGGCGGCAAATCCAGATCGGGCAGTTCTAATTCGAAGGGCAATCCTCCGTCGTTGTTCGAGTTGCTGGATCGTTCGTCTTTAATGATTTTTAATAGTACCAGCGTGAGCGCCAGTAGAAAGAGGAAGAACAAAATGATGTAGTCGATAGTCATAACCCAATTGCTTAGTCGTAGAAAAAACCGCCCCGCGGCACCCAAGAATGCGGTCCGCATTCTTATCTAGGCTTAAATCAAAAACTGAACCTAACTCCTTTAGCCGCCCGTTCTTGTCGGGTGCCAAAAAAATTATAAAGCGGACTGCTTTCTACTAAACGTGCCCTTTTTGGGTTTTATGTTGACAATCCACCTAAAACTTACCCCCCTCCCCGGCTTTTTTTTCTTCAGCCACGCACTGCCGCCCCCAGGAAATCCTAACGGGATACTTGGTTTAATTAAAAGGAAAGGGCATTTTTGTAACTACTTAATTCCAACCTATAAATCATCGTCATGGACATTCAAGGAAAACTGCTGGAAATATCCGATACCGTTCAAATAAAAGAAACCTTTAGAAAAAGAGATTTCGTCGTGGAGTACTCCGACAATCCTCAGTACCCCGAATACGTGAAGTTCGAGTGCATCCAGGATAAGTGCGATATGCTGGACAACTACTCCGTCGGGCAAGACGTGACGGTGAGCTTCAACCTGAAGGGCCGCAAGTGGGTGGATCCCCAGGGCGAAACCAAGTACTTCAACTCTCTGCAAGCCTGGCGCATGCAGCCCGCGAGTGGTGCCTCATCCGCTCCCAGCGACGGCGCTTCCGCTGGTTCCGGTGCCCCTTCCGCTCCGGCATCGCCTCCCGCTGCTGCTTCGGGTGGTTCTAACCCCGTTATCTCGGCCGGTGAGGGCGAGGAAGATGATCTTCCTTTTTAGCCAACTGCCGCTAAGGCACCCGCTTCACGACGGACAACCTTATGGAACTTCTAAAACAACTGTGCGAAGTACCGGCTCCGGCGGGCAATGAGGTAGCGCTCAAGGACTTCATCGTGGCCTACGTGCGGGAGCACCGGGCGCAGTGGCGTTCTACGCCTACCCTGATTGATAACGAAGATCTGCGTGATTCGCTCATTCTATCGTTTGGCACTCCGCGCACCGCCGTGCTGGCGCACATGGATACGGTCGGCTTCACGGTGCGTTACCACGACCAGTTAATACCCATCGGTAGCCCCAAAACCGAAGACGGTTATCGTTTGGTAGGAGCCGACCATCTGGGACCGGTCGAGTGCGAACTGGCCGTCTATGAATCGAAGAAGGTGCAGCAACTGCGCTACCAGTTTGGTCGCGCCCTGGCCCGCGGCACCGAACTCACTTTTGCCTGTGACTTTCGCGAAACTCCGGACTTTGTGCAGACCTGCTACCTGGACAACCGCCTGGGAGTGTACAACGCGCTGCGGTTGGCCGAGACCCTGGAAGACGGCTTGCTGGTGTTCACCTGCGGCGAAGAGCAGGGCGGCGGCTCGGTGCCCTACTTAGCCCGCTTCATTTATGAAGAGTTTAAAGTGAAGCAGTACCTGATCTCCGATGTGACCTGGACCACCGACGGAGTGGTGGCCGGACAAGGAGCGGTGGTATTCGATGCGCGACCGCATCATTCCGCGCCGTTCTTTCCTTAACAAAGTCATCGGCTTGGCCGAAGCCTCGGAGGTGCCCTTTCAGCTAGAAGTAGAAGCCACGGGGGCGAGCGACGCGCGCGAACTGCTCCAGGCGCCCTATCCCATCGACTGGTGCTTCGTGGGCACCCCGGTGGCCTACGCGCACTCACCCAACGAAAAGGTGCATCGCGCCGATATAGACAGCATGCTGGCTCTGTACCGACACCTTCTCCAACAGCTATAGGATGCGCATCAGGGACTTCTATTTTGACGAATTCATTTCGGAAGCAGCCATTGTCGAGCGCGTGCAAGCCCTGGCGCAGCAGATTGATCGCGACCATGCCGACGAACCGCCGGTGCTGGTGGCGGTGCTCAATGGGGCTTTTGTATTCACAGCCGACTTGGTTCGAAGCCTCAGCATCCCGGCGGAGGTCACTTTTATTAAGGTAAAGTCGTATCAGGAAATGCAGTCTACCGGGCAGCACAAAGAGTTTATCGGACTGGAAGTGCCCATCCACGGCCGGAACGTGATTATCGTGGAAGACATTGTGGATTCCGGCAACACCATCCGGTACTTGACGCAGCAGTTTAGCGAACAAGCACCGAGTAGCATCGCGGTGGCCACGCTGCTATTTAAACCCCAGGCCCTGGTGCACAACGTCAAACTTGATTACGTAGGTTTTGAAATCCCCAACGATTTTGTCGTGGGCTACGGACTCGACTACGATGGGCTGGGCCGAAACCTGCGGTCTGTCTATAAAGTAGTGCCTAATCCTTAACGGTTTCCTTTACCCCATCCGCTTGATAATCGTCAGAAACAGTTTATCCATCCAGCGATCGGGCAGCACCTTTTGCAGAAACAGGATAATTTTGGCCCCTTTGCCGGTGGCGTAGCGGGTTTTAGGCTTACGCGCGTTCACCGCCCGGCGGATCGTTTTGGCCACCACCGTTGGGTCAGACGCTTGCTCATCGCCTTTCTCCAAAAAATTGGCGTGTTTGCGCACTAAATCTTTATAGGCAGTGTCGCCCGATACGTCGCGCAGATTCTGGCGGGCAATGGTGTTCCACTCGGTTTTGATCGCGCCCGGCTCAATCACCACCACATCGATTCCAAACTGGTATAACTCCAAACGCAGGCAGTCGCTCAAGCCTTCCACGGCAAACTTGGTGGCGTGGTACCAGCTTCCGTGCGGCTCGGCGATCTTTCCTCCGATAGACGAAATGTTGATGATCGTTCCCGACCGCTGGGTGCGCATCGTCGGCAGCACCAGTTGGCAAAGCCGCGCCAGCCCGAAAACATTGACTTCAAACTGGTATTTGGCTTCGTCCATCGGGGTATCTTCCAGCGCGCCGTAGGAGCCGTAGCCCGCGTTGTTAATCAGCACATCGATGCGTCCCTCCGCGTCCATAATTTGGGCAACCCCCGCTTGCATAGAATCTTCCTCTGAAACATCCATCGCCATCGTCCTGACGCCCAATTGTTGGATGTCATTCATTTTTTCGGTGTTCCGGGAAACTCCGTAGACGATATGGCCGTCCTGCAACAGCAGACGGGCGGTGGCTTTTCCGATGCCGGAAGAGGCACCGGTGATCAAGATTACTTTCTTCATAATTTCACGCAACTGCTCTACTTCCATGACGATTGGTGCGGCTCGATATTTTGGTGTGATACGAATTGTAAGTAAAATTTGCTCGTTAAATTTCCTAATCCGTGCGAAGCGACGTAAACTTGTAGTCTGTCAAAATTAATTTGCTATGCTTAACCTTGTCTTGTTCGGCCCTCCGGGAGCCGGAAAGGGTACTCAGAGTCAAAAACTCATTGACCATTATAACCTGACGCACATTTCAACCGGTGATTTGTTCCGCAAGCACCTGGGGGAAGGCACACCGCTAGGCATCCGCGCCCGCACCTTTATGGACATTGGGAAATTGGTGCCCGATGATCTGGTAATTGATATGGTGGATGACAAGCTCGGCGAACAAAACGATACGCAGGGCATTATCTTCGACGGTTTCCCCCGCACCATCCCGCAGGCAGAGGCCCTGGACAAGTTCTTGAGCACCTACGACAGCCACATCGCCGGTATGATCGCGCTGTCGGTGCCCACCGAAGAACTCGTCAGCCGATTGTTGCACCGGGGAAAAACCTCGGGACGGGCCGACGACCAGAACGAGCAGAAGATCGCCACCCGCCTGGAAGTGTATCAGAGAGAAACCCTGCCCGTGGCCCGTTACTACGAAGACCAAAACAAGTACGTTGAAATTGATGGCGTGGGCGAGATCGATGATATCTTCCGGAATATTGTGGCCGCTATTGACGGCTGGCGCACCTAAATAGGCATTCTCTCACCCCCTGAATCTGAACCCGCATCCGTATGGCCGTCAACTTTATTGATTACGTGAAATTTGAGGCCCGTTCGGGGCGGGGCGGAGCGGGTTCAGCGCACCTGCGGCGGGAGAAATTTGTGCCCAAGGGCGGACCCGACGGCGGCGATGGCGGGCGGGGCGGACACATCATCCTGCGGGGCAACGCCCAGCTCTGGACGCTGCTGCACCTCAAGTACCAGAAGCACGTCATCGCCGAACGCGGTGAAAACGGCGCCAAGCAGCGCAAAAGCGGGTCGCAGGGCAGCGACGTGACGCTCGAAGTACCGCTGGGCACCCTGGTCAAAAACGCCGACACCGGAGAGGTGGTCGCCGAAATCACCGAAGATGAACAAGAGGCGATCATCTTAGAGGGAGGGCGCGGCGGATTGGGCAACGATCACTTCAAAACTCCAACGTTGCAAACGCCCCGCTTCGCGCAGCCCGGTGAAGATGGTAAAGAGCAGTGGTTCATCCTGGAGCTCAAGGTGCTCGCCGACGTGGGGCTAATCGGCTTCCCCAATGCGGGCAAGTCCACCCTGCTGTCGGTGCTGTCGGCCGCGCGTCCTGAAATTGCTGATTATCCTTTCACTACCCTTACGCCGAACTTAGGCGTGGTAGACTACCGCAATTACCAGTCGTTTGTGGTAGCTGACATTCCGGGCATCATCGAGGGAGCCGCCGAGGGTAAGGGCTTGGGCACCCGCTTTCTGCGCCACGCCGAACGAAACGCCATCTTGCTGTTTGTCATCGCTGCCGACACCCCCAACATCAACGACACCTTCAACACCCTGCTGGGCGAACTGGAAGCCTACAATCCCGAAATGCTGGATAAAGAACGCTTGCTGGCCATCTCTAAAGCTGACTTGCTGGACGAAGAACTAATGGAAGCGCTCGAGCAGGAAATCACCATCGACATTCCCCACTTATTTTTCTCGTCGGTGACGCAGTACCATATTTCGGAGCTCAAGGATCTGCTGTGGCAAACCCTGCACCGCTAAACTGTCATAATGTCACGTATTGTCGCTTGGCAAAGTAGTTGCGCCCTGCGAAAGTGATTTGTTTAAGAACCAACGTCGAACAACCGTGAATAAAGAACAAGAAAATTATACCGATTCGTCGGCCGAAGCCCACGAAGAAGAGCCAAAGCTGGCCGAGCAACAAGCATCAGAAGAAACTTTCGAAACTGAGTTCGCCGAAGATGAAGAAGAATTAGATCAAGCTCCGGTTGATGAAGAAGAAGTGGACGAGGTCACGCAGCTCAAAAACGAAGTGGGAGCCGCCAAAGACAAGTACCTCCGTTTGTTTGCTGAGTTTGAAAACTTCCGACGGCGCACCGCTAAGGAACGCCTTGACCTGATCAAAACCGCCGGAGAGGGCGTGATCGGCGAACTGATTCCGGTGGTAGATGACTTTGAGCGTTCGCTACAGATTTTCAAAGACAACGAAGCGGTGGCTCCGATGTACGAGGGCATTCAGCTCGTCCACGGCAAGCTCACCAAAGCTTTGGCCCAAAAGGGATTGAAGGCGATGGAGGTAGAAGTAGGCAGTGATTTCGACCCTGAGTACCATGAGGCGGTGGTGCAAACTCCCGCTCCGAGTGAAGAGTTGAAGGGGAAGGTAGTAGATGTAATCGACAAGGGATATTTTTTGGGCGATAAGGTGTTACGGTACGCAAAAGTGGTTATTGGATCATAGGAGCATGGCAAAGAGAGACTATTACGAAATTTTAGGACTATCGCGCAACGCGACCCCCGAGGAACTCAAAAAGGCGTACCGGAAAACGGCCATCAAGTACCATCCGGACAAAAATCCGGACAATCCGGAAGCGGAAGATTTGTTCAAGGAAGCCGCGGAGGCCTACGAGGTGCTTAGCAACCCGCAGAAGCGCGAGCGCTACGACCGATTCGGTCACCAGGGTGTGGGCGGTTCCGGTGGTTTCGGCGGCGGCAACATGAACATGGACGATATCTTCTCGCAGTTCGGAGATATCTTCGGCGGCGGCAGTGCCTTCGAGAGCTTCTTCGGCGGCGGGGGCGGCCGAGGCACCCGACAGCGGCGGGGTTCTAACCTGCGTATCAAGCTCAAGCTGACCCTGGACGAGGTGAGCCACGGAGTGGAGAAGAAAATTAAGGTAAAACGGTACATTTCGTGCGACGTGTGCGGTGGCAACGGCGCCAAGAACGGCACCTCCCTGCAAACCTGCTCCACCTGCAACGGCTCAGGACAAACCCGCAAGGTGGTGAACACCATGCTCGGACAGATGGTATCGACTAACACCTGCACCACCTGCAGCGGCGAGGGCAAGATTGTGAGTCAGCGCTGCGACAACTGCCATGGCGAAGGTCGCCTGATGGAAGAAGAGGTGATTCCGGTGCAGATTCCCGAAGGAGTGGGCGAAGGCATTCAGCTATCGATGTCGGGCAAGGGCAACGTGCCCAAGCGGGGCGGCGTGCCGGGCGATCTGCTCATCGTGATCGAAGAAGCCGAAGATGAAGATCTGAAGCGCGACGGCAGCAACATCGTTTACGACCTGCACCTCAGCTTTGTGGATGCCGTGCTTGGCACTGATGTGGAAGTGCCTACCGTAGACGGTAAGGTAAAGATCAAGATCGAGCCCGGTACGCAGAGCGGCAAGATTCTGCGGCTACGCGGCAAAGGGATCAAAGATATCAACGGCTACGGCAAGGGTGACCAGCTCATCCACGTGAACGTGTGGACCCCTCAGAAGGTCAGCAACGACGAAAAGCAGATGTTGGAAGAACTGCGGCAGTCGCCCAACTTCAAGCCGCAGCCGGGCAAGGGCGACAAAGGCTTCTTTGAGCGCATGAAAGAGTACTTCTAGAAAATATGATAAATACCCTTTTTTCTTTAAAAGGCAAGACGGCGGTGGTTACCGGCGGCACCGGAGTGCTGGGCACCGAGATGGTTCTTGCGCTGACTACCGCCGGAGCCCGGGTCGGAGTGCTCGGTCGGCGGCACGAACAAGCCGAGGTAGTGGTGCAGCAGGTGCTAGACCAGGGCGGACAAGCCGTAGCGCTGCCCGCCGACGTGCTTCAGATTGAGTCGTTGGAACGAGCCAAGGAAACAATTTTGGAAGCCTTTGGCACCATCGACATTCTGGTGAACGCCGCCGGGGGTAACCAACCCGGAGCCACCATCGGACCGGAGCAAACCATCTTTGATCTGCAAATTCCTGATTTACAAAAGGTGGTTGATCTTAACCTCATGGGTACCATTTATCCGACACAAGTCTTCGGCCGGGTGATGGCCGACCAGCAACGGGGCGTAGTGGTCAACATATCATCAATGGCGGCCTATCAGGCAATTACCCGGGTGATGGGTTACTCGGTGGCCAAGACCGCCATTGAAGGTTACACCCGCTGGCTGGCCGTAGAGATGGCGCAAAAGTTCGGCGAAGGCATTCGCGTGAACGCTATTGCGCCCGGCTTCTTTCTGGCCGACCAAAACCGCCGCTTGCTCACCAATGAAGACGGCAGCCTGACCGAGCGCGGACAGCAAATTATCAGCAATACTCCCTTTGGGCGGTTTGGCGAGCCCGACGAACTAGCGGGCACGCTGATTTGGCTGTGCTCCGATGCTTCGCGCTTTGTTACGGGCATCTCGGTGCCGGTAGACGGCGGATTTAATTGTTACAGCGGGGTTTAAGTAATTAACCATTGTGGCTATGCATTCCGAAGCTCACTTAGTTGTGTTTATCGTAGAACGACAACCGGGCCGCTAAGAAGCTACTCGACTTTTTATGAGGTCTATTTATTCCGGGTGCGAGAAAAGTACCTGCCCATCATATTCTACAGACTCCATCGGTTGCCTACCTCCGAGACGGGCAGGCAGCCCTCGTAGCCACCAGGAATGGGGTCGTAGCTGAGCACATCTTTACCAATCTTTTCGGAAGAGGTGTAGGCCCATAAGGCCATGGCCTTGATACTACGATAGAAACCAACGGGCTTCTGTTCGCTAACCGCAGTTCCCCAGACCGCTCCGCTGAAGGTACCCGACTCAGCCTCGGCAGTTTGCAAAACACTGGCTCGCTCTTTCTCACTGGCATCAGCGAAAGCAACTCCCACCAGCTGCTTACACTTTTCGTTGAACTGGGCAATTTCTGAGCGAATATATTGCTGCGCTTCCGAACCGTAGGTCTGGGCGATAACCTGATCGATGAAGCGATCAACCTGCACATCCAGCGCTCCGGGGGTGTCGGTACGGGGCAGAATCGTATCAATAAGACTCGTTATACACCGGGCCTCCTCTTCGCTAAAGAACTGGGGTTGCCAGTCTAAGTGAGCTTCGCTCTGGCAGGCGTTAAGTAGCGCCAACAGAGAGGGGGCAAAGGCGGTGGCTCCGGCCATCAATCCGGTATGCCGAAGGGCGGTTCTTCTGTTCATAGTATCAGATATTTCGTTTTTTTAATTCTTCTACCGCGTGGTTGGCCGCCCTGGCCGAGAGTGCCATGTAGGTGAGCGATGGGTTCACACATGAAGAGGACGTCATGCAGGCTCCGTCGGTGACAAACACATTGTTGGCCGCGTGAACTTGATTAAAGGCATTTAGCACCGATGTTTTAGGATCGCGTCCCATCCGGGCCGTTCCCATTTCGTGGATGCCGTAGCCTGGACTGTGCTCCTTGTCAAAGCCAACGACACCCTTCAGTCCGGACCGCTCGAGCATCTCTACGGCATCTTCCTGAATTTGCCGGTTAAGGGCTTTCTCGTTTTCTTTAAACTCACAGTCGATCGCCAGCGTTGGTTGCCCCCACTTGTCCAGCGTATCGGTATCGAGGGTTACCTGGTTCTCGTGATACGGCAGGCATTCGGCAAATCCGGTGATAAAAAACTCCCAGGGGCCGGGTTTAAGGATACTGTCTTTGTAGTCAGCACCAAACTCAGGTCGATTGGCGGCCACCTGCATTCCAGCGCGTTCTCCCCCTCCCTGGTAGCCAAAGCCCCGAAGGAATTTATCCGACTGAGTTTGCTCATCGATATTAACGTAGCGAGGAATGTAGATGCCGTTGGGGCGTCTGCCCTTGTAGTATTTATCATCAAAACCCTCAACCTGTCCCATCGCGCCTACCCGGTAGGTATGATCCATCAGATTGTGCCCCAGTTCGCCGCTATCGTTGCCCAGTCCGTTTTCAAACCGACCTGAGACCGAGTTAAGAAGAATCTGAGTGGTGCTCAGGGTTGAGGCATTGCAGAAGATGATCTTTGACTTATACTCAATGGCCTCATTGGTTTCAGCATCAATGATGCGCACCCCGGTGGCTTTCCCCTTTTCGTCGTCATAAATGACAGATTGCACAATAGAATAGGGGCGAATGGTAAGGTTGCCCGTGGCATGAGCGGCCGGTAGGGTGACGGCGTTGCTGCTAAAATAAGCCCCGTACGGACAACCCCGGCTACAGCGGTTTCGATACTGACACTTTCCCCGGCCATTGAGCGGTTCGGTAAGGTGCGCCGCCCGGCCGATGATCATATGCCGCCCCGGAAATTCGTTCTCGATGCGTTGTTTTACGTGCTTCTCTACGCAGTTGAGCTCCATGGGGGGCAGAAAGTGGCTATCGGGCAGCTGCGGCAGCCCGAGGGCTTCGCCGCTGATACCCGCAAACTTCTCCACGTAGGTATACCAGGGAGCAATGTCTTGGTAGCGAATGGGCCAGTCTACACCGTGGCCGTCTTGGGCGTTGGCCGCAAAGTCAAGATCACTCCAGCGGTAGGTCTGCTTCCCCCAGAGCAAAGAGCGACCACCCATTTGATGGGCCCGCATCCACAGGAAGGGCTTAACTTCGGTGTAAGGATTTTCCAGGTCGTTCGCCCAGAAGTGCTCGGTATCCTGTCCGATAAATCCTGATCTGACGGCTTTATAGTGTTTCTCCTTTTCTTCGGGAGTCAGTCCGCCCCGGAGCTCCATGTCCCAAGGGTCATCATGCATCGTGGGGTAATCCTTGACGTGTTCTACGATTCTTCCGCGCTCGAGCACCAGGGTTTTCAGTCCCTTCTCACAAAGCTCCTTCGCGGCCCATCCGCCACTTATCCCTGACCCGATGACAATGGCGTCATAAGTGACCTGTTTATCAGCATCAATGTTATAATTGGCCATGCTAGATTTCTTTGATATATGAACAAATATAGTGATTTGAGGCTGATCTATGAGACTCAAACGTCAATCAGGGCCGTTAAGTGCATTACGCCGTAAACGGTACGCCCCCCCGTAAATTTGGCTGTTGATCGCATTGAGCTGATTAGTAGAAAAGAAGGCAGTTGACTATCTACTGTAGACACGTAGTAGGTTTTTATTGCAACAAAATCCACCGCCCGTTTGTACTATAGCTACAACCCTACCCCACTCGTATGAACATTCACAAAGAAGGCCGTATCCTACTACTCGTGCTTTTGCTGGTGCTGGCCGCCACCTACCTCGCAATCGTGTATTTCTTCCCGGAGAATAATGCGCTTCAGAACGGGGTACTGATCGGAAGCATTATTTTGTACTTTATTATTCTGCAATTCTTCCGCAACCCCAAAGTTGTCATCGACCACAATGAACAGCAGGTGCTGGCTCCGGCCGACGGCAAGGTGGTGGTGATCGAAGAAACCGAGGAGAAAGAGTACTTTCACGAGCGACGTTTACAGATTTCTATTTTCATGTCGCCCATCAACGTGCACGTGAACCGCAGTCCGGTGGCCGGGGTGGTAAAGTATTTCAAGTACCACGCCGGTAAATACCTGGTGGCCTGGCATCCCAAATCAAGCTCCGACAACGAGCGCACCACGGTGGTGGTGGAAATACCCAACGGACCCGAAGTGCTGTTTCGGCAGATTGCCGGGGCGATGGCCCGCCGCATTAAGTGGTACATCAACGAGGGCGACCGGGTGCAGCAGGGCGCGGAGTTTGGATTCATCAAGTTTGGCTCCCGCGTCGATGTTTACCTTCCGCTCAATGCTGAGGTGAAGGTGGCCGTGGGCGACAAAACCAAGGGTGGTCGCACGGTGCTGGCGGAGTTGGGGTAGTATCCACGGTATGCTATCGAGAACTGCGCTAAACTTTTGTTAAGCTACTTCCCCCTACTTTCCACCACCTCCAGATACGCTTCCAGAAACCGCTCATCATTCTCATCACTGTCGCCGTACTCCGACCGTAGCTCGGTGAGGCGCTGGTGCATTTGCTCCTGTACGTCGGCGTAGGTCGGATCATCGTACACGCTGTTCATCTCGTTAGGATCTTTCTCCAGGTCGTAGAGCTCCCACTCATCGATGTCGTAGTAGAAGTGGATGAGCTTGTAGCGGTCGGTGGCCACGCCGTAGTGTCGCTTCACCATGTGCACCGAAGGGTACTCGTAGTAGGTGTAGTACACCGCGTCGCGCCACTGCTCGGTTTCGCCGCTCACCAACTGACGGAACGACTTACCCTGCATCTCCGGGGGAACGGCCACGCCCGCGTAGTCCAGCAGGGTGGGCGCTAAGTCCAGGTTTTGAACCAGCTTACCAATTTCTGTACCCGCCGCCACTTCCTTTGGGTAGCGCACCAGCAGCGGAGTGCGGAACGACTGCTCGTACATAAAACGCTTGTCGAACCAGCCGTGCTCACCCAGATAGAAGCCCTGGTCGGAAGTATACACCACAATGGTATTGTCGGCCAACCCGTTCTCCTCCAGGTAATCCAGCACCTCTCCTACCCCATCGTCTACCGACTTAATGGTGCGCAAATAGTCCTTAATGTAGCGGTTGTACTTCCACAACGCCACTTCCTTGGCATTGTCTCCGGCAAAATCCAGTTCACCGTTCTGAGCGTACGCTTTTTTGAAGGCTTCGTTTTTCGGGTCGTAGGCGGCCTTCCACTGTGCCAGTTGCTCCGGGGTGAAACGGGCCAACTCTTTATCGAAGCCGGTACTGTCGCCGTTGGGGTCCACCACCATCTTGAAGTCGTGACCCCAGCGGGCGTGTCCGTCGATTTCCATCTCCTGCTCCTTGGCCGCGGTGCCCCGACCGGCATAGTTGGTGGCATCATCGAAATAATTAGCGGGGGGATCAAAGGTTTTATCGTCGTAGAGGGTGAGGTACTCGGGAGCGGGTTGCCAGTTGCGGTGCGGAGCTTTCTGGTGGTACATCAGGCAGAAGGGTTTGTCCGGATCGCGCGTTTCCCGCAGCCACTTCATAGTTTCTTCGGTGGTGATGTCCGTCACGTAGCCTTCAAAGCGTTTTTCCTCGCCGTTCACCAGAAAGTCGGGATTGTAGTAGTTACCCTGTCCGGGCAGCACCATGGAGTAATCAAAGCCCTGGGGCAGTCCGTCAAGGTGGATTTTTCCGATCAGGGCGGTTTGGTAGCCGTTGGCCTGCAGCAACTTGGGGAAGTTATCCTGGTCCCAGTCGAAGGGCTGCACGTTGTCTACCTTACCGTTGATGAAGCTGTGCTTGCCGGTGAGCAGCACCGCCCGGCTGGGGGCGCAGATAGAGTTGGTCACCGTAGATCGGGTGAAGATCGCCCCTTCCTGCGCAATCCTATCGATGTTGGGCGTCTCGTTCAGGCCGTGTCCGTAGGCGCTGATGGCCTGGTAGGCGTGATCATCGCTCATGATAAAGACGATGTTGGGCGGACGATCAGCAGTTTGGTCGGCGTCGGTCGTCGGACTGCAACCGGCCGCGGCAACGAGCAAACAAGTGATAAAAGCGGTCAGGGTGTTTTTCAGGTTCATCATTAGTGATAGTCAAATAATGGTTATTGGTTGATTCTTCCGGCTTCCCGCACGTTCTTTCCGGTGATGCCCAGCAGTTTATCGCCCAGGTCTTCCCGGGCTTCGCTGGCCAGCTCCTGTAACATCTGCACCACCTCGGGGTTGCCCGCTTGCACGTCGTAGCGCTCACCAGGATCGCGGCGCAGGTCGTAGAGCGCCAACTCGATTTTCGCCTGGCGGGTTTCACCGTCGACGCCTCCGGTGCCGGGCAGCACGCCCTGATAAGTGCGGTGCTCGTGCGGAAACACCAGCTTCCACTGGTCCTTTCTGACGGCCTCCAGCGCGTTGCTCTGATAATAATAGTAGAACGTTTCGCGCGGCTTGGCTCCGTCCACGCCCTGCATTAAGGGCAACAGGCTCACGCCATCGATTTTCTTCTCCGGCAGGGCTACGTTGAGCATGTCGGCGAAGGTAGGCAAAAAATCGATGGTCGCCGCTAACTGGTTACAGATCGTACCAGCCGGAATCCGGGCGGGCCACTTCATAACGCAGGGCACCCGTTGTCCGCCCTCAAAGCTGGTGCCCTTGCCCTCGCGCAGCCCTCCGGCCGAACCGGCGTGTTCCCCGAAGTTGAGCCACGGACCGTTGTCGGAGGTGAAGATCACCAGGGTGTTATCGGTCAGACCGTTCTGCGCCAACGCCCGCACAATTTCGCCCACCGACCAGTCGATTTCCATGATCACGTCGCCGTACAAGCCCTGCGCGCTCTTCCCCTTAAACTTATCCGACACCGCCAGGGGCACGTGGGGCATGGAGTGCGGCACACACAGCAGAAAGGGGCGGTCTTGATTATCATTGATGAAAGCGACCGCCCGTTCGGTGTAAATGGTCGTCAGCTCCGCCTGATCCTCCAGGGTCTCGATAGTCTTGAATACCGTATCCTGCGCCATCAGTGGCAGCTCGGGGTAGCTGGCCTTGCGGGCGTGGGTTTCCGGGGTCGCCAGTTGCATATCGTAGGTCCACTTCCACATATCGTTCGAGTAAGGTAGGCCCACGTAGTGGTCGAAACCCTGCTGGGTGGGTAAAAAGGGAGCCCGGTGCCCCAGGTGCCACTTACCGTACATCGCGGTCTGGTAGTCACCGGCGCGCTTCACCAGTTCGGCGATGGTTTCCTCGGCGGGGTTAAGCCCAGTGGTGGTGTGCGGATTCAACGCACCGCCGATGCCCACCCGGTTAGAGTAGCACCCGGTGAGGATAGCCGCCCGCGAGGCACTGCACACCGCCTGGGCCACCTCAAAGTTGGTGAACCGCATCCCAGCGGCGGCCAACTGATCAAGATTGGGCGTCTGAAACTGCGTGGCCCCGTAGGTACCCAGGTCGCCGTAACCCAGGTCGTCGGCGTAGATGAGCACGATGTTGGGGCGGTCGATTGGGGCTTGCGCGCGGGCGGTCGGCAGGAGACACAAGAAGCTGAGTAGGTTTAAAAGATACGCAAAACGGTAGGGGAGGAGCATGCAGGGGATTGGGTTAGGTCATTGGTTTCTCAGGGATCAATGGGTGTCCCGCGCAGTTCGCACCGGCTCGTGGTGGTGGTGCCCTGCGGACCGGGGCCCTGCACGTTGAGTTGGATAAAGAGTTCTTTGTCGCGCCGGACGCCGGTGCCCGACAACTCCACCTGCCCCATCAGGCCCACGTTCACCGCGGTGGGGATGATCGTCAGGCTGTCGCCCTGCACCGTGGCGGGCACCCGCTGCCCGTAGCCGCCTAAATTAATCAGCGTGCGCTGACTGGGTTCGTTGGCGACCGACCTTATTTCCAGGGTGTAGCCGGGGTTGTTGGCCCCGTCGCAGGTTTGCACCATGGCGTACTTGCCTGGCCAGGGGTTATCCGGAGAAGCATCTTCCTGGCAGCCCCCGGCCGCGGATAGCAACGTCATAGTAACTGCGAAGAATAGGTTCATAAGGTGGTTAAGTCGCATTAGGTAAAGATGGCCAATATAAACGGGTTTAGAGAAAGAACGTAGCCCTATTCATTAAATTCTCAAAAAAGTTCCTGGTCGGTGGTAAACTTAGCAAAATAGTGTAGTTTTAGTGCGAACATACTTTTTACCTAACCTCAATTACTAATGAAACACTTTACGAACCTAGCCTACTGCCAACGTGGTTGGTGGGCTCCCCTACTCACCGTCGTCTTGCTACTCACCGTAGGACTCACGGCCAGCCAGGCGCAAATGAAGGTGCGCCCCGGCGTGATGGACACCTGTTACGCCTCACCGGAAATCGCGAACACCCGGGTGTACGCCGAGCAGATGCTGGCCGAGTCGCCCCAGTTGCAGCAGGCCCGCACGGCCGCCGATGCCGAGGTGCCGCCCGTCAAAACCGCCGAGTTCATCGTGAACTACACCGGGTTCACTCCCGAAGCCGAGGCCGCTTTTCAGTACGCCGTAGACATTTGGTCTACCATCCTGGTTTCTGACGTGCCCATTCGGGTGGATGCTAATTTTCAGGTACTCCCCCCGAATGTGCTGGGCTCAGCCGGACCTACTTTTATCTTTTCAGACTTTGACGAAAGCGTGAAGCCTGACACCTGGTACATCTCGGCCCTGGCCGATGCCATTGCCGGAGAAGACTTGGCTGAAACGCTGGATAGCGTAGCTGGCGCCCCCGACCTGCGGGCCCGCTTCAGCAGCACCTTCAACTGGTACTACGGCACCGACCTGAACCCCGCTCCTGACCAATACGACTTCGTCTCGGTGGTGCTGCACGAGCTGGGTCACGGACTGGGTTTTATCGGAGGAGCATCGTACACCGATTCTACCGGAATTGGCGAGGTTCGCATTGCCGGGTTGCCGATCATCTACAGTGACTTCGTAGAGAACAGCGGCGATACGGCCATCCTATCGCTGCCCGACTCATCCAAAATACTGGGAGAGTTCCTCACCAGCAATGATCTGTTTATGAATGGTGAAAACACGGTGGAAGCATACGATGGCAAAGAGCCTAAAATCTACGCCCCTACGGTTTGGCGCGGCGGTTCTAGCTACTCGCACTGGGATGAGCAAGCCTTCCCCCCCGGAGATTCCAACTCACTAATGTCTCCTCAGTTTGGCTTTGCCGAATCTATTCACCAGGTCGGCGAAATCACCAAGGGATTATTCGAAGACATGGGCTGGACAATCAACCAGGAGCCGGTTACGCTCATCAGCCTGCGCCACACCGTGAAAGCCGGAGCCGGAGGAGCTTGCCTGGGAGGCACTCCCACCACCGACGAGGTGGGCGTACTGCCCGGCGGCACCGCCTGCCTGTACTATACGGTGACCAACGTGGGCGACTTGCCGCTCACCCTGCACAACCTGCGCGACACCGAGTCGGGCGTGATCCTGTTTAACGTGCGGCAAGAATTGGCCCCCGGCGAGTCGTTGACCGTAACCCGGCAGATTAAGGTACGCGAGCGCGACCTGCCACTGACCAACATTGCCACCTGGACGGCCTCGCAGCCGGGCGTCACCGGGCAGGTATCCGCCACCGCGGTAGCGAAACTGTTCTACGCCCCGGTGGCCAACATCCGACCCACCCGCGAGGTGTCGGTGCGCCTGGAACCCGACGCGCGCAAGACGCGCAACCTAAACATTGCTAACCGGGGGGGCTCACCGCTCACCTACCGCACGGTGATCCGCGAAACCGACCGCTCACTGGAAGAACGCGTGACCGAGAGCCAGGCAGCCGTAGGTCAACTAAGCACTACGCCCAGCGTTGCCGTAGGAGCTTCGTCGGTAGCCGAATCGCCCCTGGCCGAAGCTTACGGAGGCGACCTTACCGCCTATCAGGGTGAAGCCCTGCGGGTGGTGGAGTTCGCTACCGACTTTGAGGAGTTCGACGTGGGACCGCTGGGCACCCAGAACGGCTGGTTGGGCACCGACAGCCTGGCGCAAATTTCGGATGAGAATCCTTTTAGTGGTGACAAGCACCTGCGCATGCTCTCGGACAGTACCAAACCGGCCGACTTCAGATATAGCGTATATTCGCCGCTGATCAAAGGCGGGGCCGAACCCTACTCTAGCTTCACAATGAAGCTGGCACTGAACGGGGCGGCCCAGTATCGTATCTTCCCTTCCCAAGAAGTGGGCGGCGGTCAGCTATCTATTGGCGGGGCTATCTTAATCGCTCCCAACCGCGGGGTGTTTGTCTTTGTAGCGGGCACCGGATACGCCTTCACTGGCTACGTACTACCCGAAGGCTACGTAGAGCTTAAGTACGTATCTAGTCGGTTAGATGATATCTATGATCTGTACATCAACGATCAACTCATTGCCGAAGGCATCACTTCTTTTAGTACCGATGTAGACATCGTAGAGGTGCGCTACTACGGAGGAAGCAGCGAAGCCAGCCTCGACATTGACGATATTGAGCTTATTGACGGCGACGCGGCCGCTCCCGAGTGGGTGTTCGTAGAACCGGCGGCCGACACCGTGGAGGCGCGTAGTCGCTTACGGGCCGACATCATCTTTGATTCGGAAGGACTGGAACCCGGCGTGTACCAGGCTGAAATCACCGTGCTCACCAACGACCCGTTCAATCCTTCGGCCGTAATACCGGTGAAGATGACGGTGCGGGGTGATCGCCGTCCGCCGGTGGCACCGGTCTACCTGCGTGAGCTGCTGCTGGTGAACGCCGAGACTGACCGCACCATTGCGCCCCTGAACGATGGCGACGTGCTGGACCTGAGCGTGCTGCCCGCCATCACCGTGGAGGCAATTCCCATTCGCGGCAATTTCCGGGGAGCCATAGAGTTCTACGTCAACGGTCAGTTTGAGGAGCGCCAGCGCTACGCTCCCTACGCCCTGGCGGGTGACGTTCCCCTGGGCGACTTTGTGGCCTACGACTTCCAGCCCGGCACCTACGATATCACCGTGGTGGCCACCGCCGACGGAGAAAAACTATCCGACACCCTGTCGGTCACTATTCGGGTGATTGAAGGCGATCAAAATAGTACGCTGGCCCGTACTGTTCCGGGGCTGGACGGCACTGTCATCAACCCGGACGGACTGAGCTATCAAGCTTACCCCAATCCGGTGGCGCGCACGTTCTCGGTGCAGAGTCCGGATACTTCGGACCCCATCGCGCACTACACGCTGATCGATAACCTGGGCCGTATTCTGGTTTCCAAGGCGGTGGATAATCAAAACGCCCTGCGCGTGGATATGACTCCGCACCTAAGCCAGATCAGAAGCGCGGGCATCTTCTACCTGCGCCTGATGACCGTAGAGGGCCGCTCGGAAACCATGCGCTTGCGGTTGGAATAATAAAGTTAAGATTACTAATAGCATCAGAAGCGTGCTTGGCCCTGGCGGTCGGGCACGCTTTCTGTTTTTTAGGGAGTTCTTAAGTGTGTGTTAAGCAGTTCATCCCCTGGCAACACGGCCTGTCTGAAGGGTGCCGACATAAAGTTCGCCCCCGAGCAGCATTGCATCCGACCGTAGTCAACTCTTGCTCCCCACCCGCGTGGATGTTGCTCTCTGACCGTAGTCAACGTTGCTCCCTGAACCTTGGTCAGACACCCCCGCCCACCCGGGTGGCCGTCGGCTGCTATGCTGGGGGGTGGACTCCCGCTCACCTAGGGGGGAGTCAGTCTGGGTCGTGGTAGGCCGACCCCTTGCCTACCGGGTGGGGAGGGGGTGGTAAGCCGAAGACTTACCGGTTAGGTTCCCCAAGCATTTGATGCTCGGGCGATTCGGATGATTTGGTGACGATTGACTTCAGAGGTGCTTACGTAAGGAGGGCAGCAATGGGGTTGGTTTCTTGCGCTGAAAAGGCTAAATTGGTGACCTACCTTACCTGGAACAGATGTTAAACTGCGTCGCTACCACTCATTAACCCTATGTTTTTTACCAACAACTTCCAAGGGCTTCAGAAGATTCACAGCATTATCGTTTTTGTGCTTCTGGTTTCCTATCCGGTTAGCTTTTTCTTGCTTGACCAAGGAAGTATTGTAGCATTCACGGTTATCTACTTACTGTGTTTTATTGTTCCGACTTGGTATACAGGAAGGCTGATTGATCGGTGGTGCAAGGGCACGCCGCTCATTAGCGAAAGTGCTATCTTACACGAGGTGAGCCTATCTGCGTCGGAGTTGCAAAGCGAGATAGATCGATTGTGCCGACAACAAAGGTGGAGAGTGGACAAGCGAGTCGTCGAGGGCAACACGCATAAGTTCACGCTGGAGACTCCCGTATCTCTTCGTTCGCTTGGAGAAACCATTGGTGTTGTGGCTGATTTCTCAAAACAATGTGCCGATACGATTGCTATACGAAGTACTCCCAAAATCCCTACCACCGAAGTCGACGACGGCAGAAACCGAGCTAACGTTGAAGCAGTACGGTTGTTTCTTAGCGAAGCCCTTCAAGCAATTGGTTGAGCATCTTGAAGTAGCAGTTAGCTAATGTGGGTCTCTGAAGATGAGCTACTCTTCAAGAGCATTTTCCTCCTTCGGATTCAGAAAGCTATTATACTCCTTAAAAAACACTCCTGATAAAGTAGTCACGTACACGCGGGGACCTAATCTGGCTACTGAGGTAATCTTATGGCTCTCCATACCGGTATTGTCTAGCTCAGTGTAGTGAATCACTCCTTCCTTCTGTTCAAGGTGAAACAACTGGCTATTATAGTAGGCAATCGTCTTATCTTCCACCATTTGGTAGTTGAGCAGACTGATATCAAAGTCAACGTTGCCTACCAGTTCCCAATCGTCACCCTGATGGGAAGTATATAATTCTTGATTATGAAGTCCGTACAGTCGGCCGTCAATCGTAAACATCTTATACAGCGCCTTATCTGATACCCGATGAGCGGTTCGAGTAGTGTCGATTTTGTACGTCCCGGCGTCTACCAACACGTAGAAGTCTTCGCCAAAAGCGTACAATGCGTATAAGTAGCCGGGCAGGTCAATGGCCCAGGTTCTAGCAGTATCCAAGTAGTTGCTCTCCGGACCGTAACTTTCGGTAGTAGTGGCTACCACTAATCCTTTGATAATATTCTCTTCTGGCACGGTACGCGCGTAGTAAAGAACCAGAAATTCGTTGCGCGAATTAATGGCCATGCAGTCACTCATATGAAAACTAGGGAAACCAAAACCAATAAAAGCAGTGTCTAGGCTAGGAAAATGCAAGTAGAGGTCAGAATTACCGAGCACCGGATTGCTATTGGGAATTGCCCGAACAGCTTGGTGGTCAGCCGTCAGACTAATTTGGGAGGTAACCGGCATCTTATGGTTCTGATTATAATCCATCCAGAGGATGGAGTGGGTAACGCTTTCGACAGAATCTTTAAGCTCAAGGTGAGAAAGATGCTTCTTACCGAGCAAGTAAAGATTGTTACCATCGGACGCCGCATTGTATTGCCCGCGAAGATCGTACAAAAAGCGCTGGTCCTCTTCCCACTGAGGCAGAGGTTCGGCGGCCGGGGGAACCGATTCTTCATCGCACGCGGCGAGTCCAACGTATAAAACCAACGTAACTAAGTAGGCGCTGAACTTACTGATATACATAGGATTTGCTTAACGCATGTTGATAGTGGATAAACCCTGAAATTTGTCTTATTAAAGCGCAAATCTTACACCAGAAACTTAACTTTAGGGCGTAGCAGAAAAATATTCTTGTAGGTTACCTAACGCGGCTATCTGTAGAGTTTGTGAAATTGGTAGCACTTCGGCTCGCTACCCGGCACTTCCTCCGTGCTGGCCCGTATTCACGACGGCCGGGGGTGGTGTGTTCTGCTGAACAAAAGAAGCCTAGACGCGAGCTTCTTCTCGGAACTGGACCAGCTCATGTGGCAGGCCCTTGAGGGAGTAACCTTCGGCGACGTTGACCTTTTTGATAGCTATCCGTGAGGCTTCGAGTGATACATTTGCTAAACATCTCACTATGCATTTATTCAGGCGAGTTTTCATAATAGTAGTACTACTAGCAGACACCTACTACTTCTCCTTTTGGTTATACGCTGCTACGAAGTTTGAAGAGCACGCTGAGGCAGCTAGCTACTTTTATAGGCATTTGTTATTCCCTCTTTCAGGTGGCTTGTTAGATTTGGTACTGTTTTTATTAACAGCACTTTCGTTATTCTTGCTTAATTTCCAACCACCTTTTAACTATATACCACCAGCGAACGAAGTTGTGCGTTTCTGGATTTCCGCGATGCACGGTATAATTCTATTTACCTTCTTATGGTCTCATATGTAATTGGTGGCAGTCGATGGTGAATCTGATCCCCATAATCTGTCTGATCAAACTCACTCTCATTGTGCCTTTCAGCAAGCTGTTTCGGGTTCCCTTACTGCGACAATGAGAGCTACGGATGTGGCATCTACTCATCAAGCCCCCCCTCAATCCTCCAGCAACCAAGTCACCATCTCGGGGAAGGCAATCACCAGCCCCAGAAAGATCAGCTGGATGATGATGTAGGGCACGATGCCCCGGTACAGGTGGCGGGTGGTGACTTCGGGCGGGGCCACGCCCTTGAGGTAGAACAGCGCAAAGCCGAACGGGGGCGACAAGAAAGAGGTCTGTAGGTTCAGCGCCAGCAGAATACCTACCCAGATCAGGTCAACGCCCATCGCAGCAAAAATCGGGGCCACCACCGGCACAATGATGAAGATGATCTCAATAAAATCAATAAAGAAACCGGCTACAAATACTACCACCATCACAATCGCCAAAAAAGCCATTGGCGACAGATCGGCCGCCTCGATGAGTTGCACCAGGTAACGATCCCCTTCCAGTCCGCGAAACACCAGCGCAAAGGCGGTGGCTCCCACCAGAATGATAAACACCATGCAGGTGAGGTGGGTGGTCTCGCGCATTACATCCTTGAGCACCGCCAGCGTGAACTTACCTTGGAAGATAGTGAGCAAGCCCGCTCCCAGTGCACCCACCGCAGCCGCTTCGGTCGGAGAGGCAATCCCCGCGAAGATCGAGCCCAGCACGGCGGCAATCAGCAAGAAGGGCAGCACGAACGCCCCGATCACCTGCTTCATGATGCCGCCCCGTCGGAAGGCCGCCACTTCTTCGGCGGGCATGGCCGGGGCCCGGTGGGGAGTCACCACCGCCACGCCCACGATGTAGAGCAGGTACGCGCCCACCAGCGCCAGACCCGGAATGAGCGCCGCGGTGAACAGGTCGCCCACCGACACGTTGAGCACGCTGCCCAGCAGCACCAGCACCACTGAGGGCGGAATGATCTGCCCCAGCGTGCCCGCCGACGCAATGGTGCCGGTGGCCAGTTCGGCGCTGTAGCCCCGCTTAAGCATGGTGGGCAAGCTGATCAGCCCCATGGTAATCACCGTGGCTCCCACAATGCCGGTAGAAGCGGCCAGCATCGCGCCCACCACCACCACCGAGATGGCCAGGCCGCCCCGCAGCTTGCCGAACAGCAGGGCCATCGTCTCCAGCAGGCTTTCGGCCAGCCCCGATTTCTCGAGCATGATGCCCATGTAGATGAACAGGGGCACGGCCAGCAGCACGTAGTTGTTCATGGTGCCGTATACCCGCAGCGCCAGCAGGTAGAAGAAGTCGGGACCGAACACCGCCAAGTCCGAACAGCACCGACACGCCCCCCAGGGTGAAAGCCACCGGAAAGCCAAACAGGATCAGGATAAAAATAGATAAAAACAGGATGAACGGGAGCGCGTCAATCATCATCAGTGAGGGTGAGCAGCGATTGGAACAGCAGCGACAGGGCCTGAAGAAGCAGTAGTAAGAAGCCCACCGGAATGGCTGCTTTCACGATGTAGCGGGCGGGCAGCCCCCCGGGGTCGGGCGAGCCCTCTTGCATGCCCCAGGCATTGAGCGTGAACTGCCAGGATTCTACCACAATCACGTAGCAGAAGGGCAGCAGAAACAATAACGTGCCCACCAGATTGACCCAGGCTTGCTGCTTCTTGGTAAACTTCTGGTAGAATACATCGACCCGCACGTGGCGGTCGTGCTTCAGGGCGTAGGCCGCGCCCAGCAGAAAGATGAACGAGAACAGGTGCCACTCCAGCTCCACCACGCCCGCCGACGAGGTGTTGAACAGGTAGCGGGCCGCCACGTCGAAGCCAATCACCAGCACCAGCGCGGTGGTGAGCCAGGCCACTCCGCGCCCCACGGTTTCGTTGAGTTGATCAATGCGGCGGACGAGTTGTTGCAGGGTTTTTCTCAAGGTGGTTGAATCCGGAGTTTGTTGTTATTCCACCAAATATATCTGTAATTCCAGTGAGAAGAGAATAAGTCAGCGACCAATGAGTCAGCAGAGATTCTGACCGAGGCCTTTGTCGACAACCTGAGCGTCAACTACGTAGTGCGGCAAGATCGCCACCGCCTGAAGCGAATACGCCGTTTGATGCAGTACGCGGTGGCTACGGGCCACGACTTCGGCGAGGTGTGGCTATCGGACGACCGCACCGCTTGTGCGATCACCGTGCTGCCCGACCAGAAACGTTTCACGGTGACAGCGGCGAGGCGCGACGTTCGGCTGGCCATTGCAGCTACGGGCTTGGGCAATGTTTACCGCACCTTGCGGCGGGAGACCCGGATTAAAGCCGCTCATCCCGATAGTCCGTTTTGTCACCTGTGGTTTGTGGGAGTAGCCAAGGCGGCGCAGGGGCAGGGAAAAGGAAGCCGGTTGCTGCAAACGGTGATAGACCATCATCACGCGCAGCGTCGACCTATCTATCTGGAGACTTCCACCCGGCACAACCTTCCCTGGTACCAACGGTTCGGATTTGAGGTGTACAGTGAACTTAATTTCTCCTATCCGTTGTATCTATTGCGAAGCACGACACAATTTTGATGAAAGCAACCGACACCCTAGAAGATACCAAGCAGGACATCCGCCAAGCCACGCTGGCCCAACTCAAGGAGTTCCTTACCGACATTGGCGAGAAGCCCTTCCGCGCCAAGCAAATTTACGAGTGGCTGTGGCAGAAGTCCGCGACGAGCTTTGCGGAGATGACCAACCTGTCGAAGCCGCTGCGCGAGCGCCTGGAAGCACACTTTGTGATTCAGCCAGTGACGGTGCAGGAGCAGCAATTGAGCAGCGACGGCACGGTGAAGTTTATGTTCCGCCTGCACGACGGGCATCTGGTGGAGGGAGTGCTTATTCCGACCAAGAAGCGCATGACGGCCTGCATCTCCTCGCAGGTGGGCTGCTCGCTGAGTTGCAAGTTCTGCGCCACGGGCTACATGGACCGTAAGCGCAACCTCGACGCCGCTGAAATTTACGATCAGGTGGTGCTCATCCGACAGCAGGCCGAGCAGCGCTACGACCGTCCGCTGACCAACGTGGTGTACATGGGCATGGGTGAGCCGCTGCTTAACTACGCCAACGTGCTACAGTCGGTGGAGCACCTCACCGCGCCGCAGGGGCTGGACATGGCCTCGTGGCGCATCACGGTGTCGACGGCGGGCATTGCCAAGATGATCAAGCGACTGGGGGATGATGCCGTGAAGTTTAATTTGGCACTATCGCTGCACGCGGCCAACGACGCCAAGCGCAGCCAGATTATGCCGATCAACGAGAGCAATACGCTGGAAGCTTTGCTTGAGGCGCTGCGCTATTTTTACGAAAAGACCGGCACCACCATCACGCTGGAGTACATTGTGTTCCACAACGTGAACGACACCCTGGACGACGCCCGCGAACTGTGGGAGTTTACCAAGCGCGTGCCCAGCAAGGTGAACATCATTGAGTATAACCCGATCAGCGAAGCGGACTTCACCAACACCGAAGCCGACCGACTGGACCAGTTTGCGGCGTACCTGGAGGGTAAGGGCGTGACGGTGAACGTGCGGCGCAGCCGCGGCAAGGACATCGACGCCGCCTGTGGGCAGTTGGCAATCAAGCAGTAATAGCTCAGTGAAATTAAGTTTAATTACGAACTACAACTGCTCGTACGTTACTAAGACCCATAGGGATTTCGATGCCTGACTTTTGAATCTCAGCCGCAAAGGGATTTATGCTGCTAAAGTCAAATTCGTCTATTGGGTGCGGTTCGATTCTTAGATCTACATTTCGCCGGGTTCTCATTAACTGCATTTGGGTTGAGAAAAAATCGGTCATCCCCTCAACAACCAACGCAATATCTATATCACTGTCTTCCTCCTCCAGCCCTCTGGCACATGAGCCAAACAGATAAGCCTTTTTGACTTTTACGTCTGCCGGAATCTGCCGGATGAACTTAATAGCCGTATTTATAACTGACTGCTTAACCATCGTTTCGTTGTCTCGATCCTATCAATCCAGGTATCAGTATACTCTTTGGTACACAATTTATAAAAATCTTGCTTGTAGTTATCGTACCTCGCATTCAAGTTGAAGGTCGTTATCTTGTCTAGCCATTCCTGTTGCTCATCGGTCAAATCCAGTCCGGCTTTCGTAGCCAGTCTCAGTAGGTCATGCGTGAAGGGAGCATGTTGCAACATTTTACTCACAAAGATTGCTTTCAGTGTCTTTTCAATCACCAGATGCCCCATGAATAAGGCCCAACTGTAATCTTTCGAGGTAGTAAGATGCTGCATGGTTGTATAATTCTTGTCAGCCGAATCCAACCAATGCTGAATAATCTTCTCCGTATCCGCAATTTTGTCGCTCATCAATATCAAAGATACTAAACTCTAGTTATTTGTTGCATAAGGAATCGACGTGCCCTATAAGTAATTGGCGATCAAGCAGTGAGAACGAGGGACAGTCCCCACTGATTCTCAATAAGCAATCTTCAACACTTTCAGTTCTCTCACCTCACTGCCTAGCTTCAATTGGGCCACCTCGCCCACCTTCTTGCCCGTGACGGCCCGGGCGATGGGCGACACGAAAGCGATCTTTTGCTGCTTGACATCGGCTTCGTCCACTCCCACGATCTGAAACTGCTGTTTGACATTCTTGCCTACTACATTCAGCGTTACCCGCGCCCCGAAGCGCACCTCATCTGGTGACTCGGGTTGACTCAGCACCTGCGCTGAACTGATCCGCTCGGCTAGAAGCTGAAGTTTGCCGTTAATGACTGCCAACGCTTTGCGCTGCTCCGCTTCGTCTTCCAGAGCCAATCCGGCTTTCTCGGCTTCCAGCGCCTTTTTTTCGTCCAGTAACTGCTGTTGGCCGGTGGCCGTCACGTAGTTGGTGGCTCCGGGAGGTAGGGCCGCTCGGGGCGGAATAAAGGGAGCTTCTTCCTGATCTTCTTCTTTTACAAACGCTCGACTCATCGTAAATTAATCTTCGTTAAAAAAATAGCTGCCCGGCGAATGGCGCGGGAAGCTATAGGGACAACGAAAGGACGAACGAAGTAGTTTAGAAAAGAGAACAAAGCACCGTCACGCGAAGTATGTTACCTACGCTTCTCGAGAAACGATATACCCATACTTTTCAAGATCAGCGCTGTCTTCCACAAACTTCAGCGCACCGTCGGCGATCACGTAGCGTCGGTTGCTGACGGTCATCACGTTTCGGTACTGGTGGTCAGTGAGGATAATGCCCTTTGGTTTGCGACTGATGGCGAATGTGCGGAATGATCTTCTCTACCAGCACCGGCGACAAGTACGAAAACGGCTCGTTGAGCAGCACGAAAGCACCCGGTGTGTATAACACGGTGAGGATCTCCACCAGCTTCTTCACTCCCCCGGAGAGCTGGCCTATATTTCGGTCGGCGTTCGTGCTGATCTCCTCCAGGTCTTGGATGCGATCAAGGGCAGGTTCCAGTCAAAAAATCCTGACCAGATCGTTGAAGGTCAGGTAGTTCATGGAGAAACCGTCCTGCGGCAGGTAGTGGACGGTGTTAGGAGACTTGAAAAGCTGTTTCACGTACTGGCCGTTCAGGCGCACCGACTGGCTTTCGCCGCGCAGGGTGCCGAAGATAATCTTCATCAGGCTCGATTTTCCTGAGCCGTTTCGCCCTAGTAAACCGACCACATCGCCGGTTTCGCACTTCAGGTACACGTCCGTCAGAATTTTGCGCCCGCCAAAGGCCAGGTTCACGCTATCAACTTCCAGGGTGTTCAATAGGCGATAAGATTGACGACACTTAAAATAATCAGCGATACCGTTGTATCCATAACAAACGATGAAACAAGCAGACTTCGCGTGGTGAACCCGAGGTTATGAAAGAAGTACCGATGTTTCTTCCGGCTCCAGTAGTAAGCCAACGTGATACCGGCGAAGCCAACCACCTTCACCCAAAAGATAAACACGTGGCTGATGGCTCCGTAGCGCAGCAGCAGGTCGGCACTCGCCGCGGTGAACAGCAGATTGTAGATCGTGTGCTCTCGGTAGAGATAGCCAAAGGCACTAATTTTCCTCTTCATGAACCAATACTACAAAATTAGCAGCATCAAAGAATATTCCGAGCCGGAATAAGTCGGTGAGGCATTGGGGTTTCAGACCATCCTCTTATCTTGCTCCTTCCCAACCACCTAACGCCTATGAAAATCACCATCACTTGCCTATCCTTCCTGCTTAGCCTTCCCCTTTTCGCCCAAAACTCCGACTCGCTCTACGTGCGCGCGCACTACGAGAAGCAGGAGATGACCTTCACCATGCGCGACGGGGTTAAGCTGTTTGCCAACGTGTATCTGCCCAAAGACAGCAGCCAAAAGTACCCGGTCTTGCTTATGCGCACGCCCTACAGCGTGGCTCCCTACGGCACAGAGGAACTTCCAAACAGCCTGGGTCCGTCGCCCTACCTGATGCGCGATGGTTACATTTTTGTGTACGAAGACGTGCGCGGCCGCTTCCGCTCCGAGGGGCAATATGATAACATGCGGCCCAACCGCGACAGCGAAGATGAGATCGACGAAAGCTCCGACACCTACGATACGATTGAAGAACTGCTCCAACGTCTTGGCAACCGTACCAACGGACGGGTCGGGCAGTGGGGCATCAGCTATCCGGGTTTTTACACCATTGCGGGGGCGGTAGACGCCCATCCGGCGCTGAAAGCTTCTTCACCGCAGGCTCCCATTTCTGACTTCTTCTTCGACGACTTTCACCACCAAGGAGCGTTTCTGCAAAGCTACTGGATGACCTTCCCGGTGTTCGGGGTGCAGCACGAGGCTCCTACCGATTCGGCGTGGTACAGTCTGGTGGATGCGGGTACGCCCGATGCCTATCAGTTTTATCAGGACCTGGGGCCACTCAAGAACTCCGAAAAATACTACGCCGACAACTTCTTCTGGCAGCAGGTAGTCGAGCATCCCAACTACGACACTTTCTGGCAAGAACGCAGCATCTTGCCGCACCTCAACAACATCAAGCACGCGGTGATGACGGTGGGCGGCTGGTTCGATGCTGAAGATTTGTACGGTCCGCTCAACATCTACAAAACCGTGGAGCGCAACAACCCCGGCACCTTCAATATGCTGGTGATGGGACCCTGGAGCCACGGCGACTGGGCCCGCGAAAAGGGCCAGCAGGCGGTAGGCAACATTTACTTCGGCGATAGCATTTCCACGTTCTATCAGAAAGAAATTGAGTATCCTTTCTTCACGCACTTTTTGAAGGGTAGCTCTCCGTCGGATAAGGCCGCTCTGTCGCTGCCCGATGCCTACCTGTATGATACGGGAGTTAAGGAATGGAAGAAGTTCGACACCTGGCCCCCGGCCGATGCGCCGCGCTACACCTTTACGTTCCGTACCGGCGAAGCCCTGCAACCCGACGTGCTGCTGATCAACGAAGAACCCGACGACCGACTGACTTTCGAGTACGTGAGCGACCCGGCCCACCCGGTGCCCTTCACCGAAGACGTGAAGATGACGTTTACGCCCCGCAAGTTCATGACCGACGACCAGCGCTTCGCGGCGCATCGTCCCGACGTGCTCACCTTTGTGACACCACCGCTGGAAGAAGACATCACACTGATGGGCGAGATCATGGCCAAGTTAAAGGTATCCACCTCGGGCACCGACGCCGACTGGGTGGTGAAACTCATCGACGTGATGCCGCCCGATGCCGAAGACAGTCCGACCATGCAGGATCACCTGCGCATGAGCAACTACCAGATGCTGGTGCGCAGCGAGGTGTTCCGGGGCCGGTTCCGCAACAGCTTTGAGCGGCCCGAACCCTTCGAGCCCAACCGCATCACCGACGTAGATTTTCCGTTGCAAGACGTGCTGCACACCTTCAAGAAAGGACACAAGATTATGATCCAGATCCACAGCACCTGGTTTCCCTACATTGATCGTAATCCGCAAAAGTACGTGGACAATATTTTCAGGGCTGAGGCTGAAGACTTTCAAACCGCCACCATGCGGGTGCACGGCGGCTCGGTGGTTGAAGTGGGTAATCTGGATACGGAACCGGCCTCGGTGCAGGTGCCTAGCAAATGAGAATGGCACTCGGCCTGCATGTGGCAAGAAGCTATTCCAAACTTATTGCGACCACCCAAGTTTGTCAGCATATACTACTTATTCATTAGCCAGTGCGCATCACCTTTTCTACTCCAGTCAAGCAGGGCCGTCGGTCAGTGGCTCAGGGATTTAACCAAAGCCTATTCAAGAAACTGAGTCCTCCCTTCCCCCCGGTGAAGTTACTTCGCTTTGATGGCTCAGAAAAAGGCGATGTGGTAACGCTACAGCTTGACTTCATCGTTTTCAAGCAAATCTGGGAAAGCCATATTCTGGAAAGCGGCGAAACCGAACAGGAGTGGTATTTCGTGGATGGTGGGAAGAAGCTGCCGTTTTTTTTGCGCTACTGGGAGCATCGTCATCGGGTGGTACAGACGGGCACCCACGCCACCATTATCGACGACATCACGTTTGAAACCCCATTTTTCCTCACTGACTTTCTGCTGTATCCGGCCATGTGGTTGCAGTTTTTGTACCGCAAGCCGATCTACAAACGGGTGTTCCGGTAGCGCAGCACTAGTTCTTGGTCACTCTGTACGCTACCACCCGGTTGTCGTTGAAGGTGGGCACCAGCAGTAAATTTTCTGAGGAGATGTAGCCAATATCAGCCGCGTTAATTTCTTGCGCTTTGGTGTCCAGTAGCTTCTGGTGCTGGTTGTTCTGGGGGTCAATGTAATGCACCTCTCCCTGCCAGGTGGAAACAATGTAATCGCCGCTTTCGGTTTTGATGATGCCATCGGCCGAGGGTATTTCATCAATCCAGTGGTCTTCCACCGTTTTGTTGCTCATATTGATCGGGGCAAGGAATCCTCCTCCGGCCGAGGCCAGCAGGATGCGGTTATCTTCGGCGAGCAAACCGTTGGGTCGCTGTAGGGTCGAGTCGCTCATCCAGGTAGTTATCTGCTCGTTCTGCAACTGATGGATCTTATCAGTGTCTGAGTCGGTGGCGAATACGGTGCCGTTGCTGCTCACGGTGATGTCGTTCAGAAAGCTAGCGCCCTCCACGGGGTACTTCTTTGTTACCTCTCCGGTGGCTAAGTCAATAGCGGTAATTTGATTGATATCGGTCACGTACAGCGTGTTTTCGTACTGTCCCATTCCCTTCGGATCGTTTAGCCCCGTGGCCCACTTGAGGGTGGTCACCGAACCGTCGGGCGACAGTTTTGAAATGAAGCCGTCGCCATCTTGCCCTTCTTTGTTGATCCCTCCGATATTGGCTACGTAGATTGCGTCATTGTCGGCATCATAAAGCACCGACTCAGGGGTTTGCATCACCGTGTCGGTGGCCCAAGCCTCTTCAATGGCGACATTCATGGTGGGCATTTGCTCAGGAGAGGTTTCCTCAGCGGTGGTTTCGGTATTCTCCGAAGTGCCTCCGCAAGCGGTTATTAAAACTAAAAGAACAGATACTGCGTAAACGATAGCGTTTTTCATAAAGGGGAAGAGATCAATGTTAGTTCAAAAGTAGAGGAATATGTGTCGGAGCGTTTTTCGCAAGCACCGACGCGAGAGTTTTCTAGCCGCCGTAGTGCATATCGGTTTCCCACTCGGTGAGGGGTAGCGCATCAGCATCGCGTACGCCTCCGGCCACCACTTCACTTACAAAAATGCTGTGGTCACCGATGGTGATATCTTCGCGCACTTTGCACTCGAAGTAGGCGGGTACGTCTTTCAGAATAGGCGCGCCGGTCTGTCCGTCTTCGTAGGCAAATCCGTTGATGGTATCTTCCTTCACATCCGTGTCTTCGGCAAAGGGAGCCAGCATATCCTTGTTGTACTTGCCAATGATGTTGACCGCAAAGATGCGGCTTTTCTCAATAGTTTCGTGCAGGTCTGACTGCTTCTTAACCGCAACGGTCACTAAGCTTGGCTCAAACGAAGCCTGGCTTACCCAACTCACGGTTCCGGCCGCCACAAAGTCTTTGTCCCGCGTCGACATTTCTTCGCTCGATTTGCGGGTAGTGACTATATAGAAGCCGTAGGTAATTTTTTTTAGGGCCTTGGATATTTCAGACGATTGATCAGTACTCATGCTCAATTAATTAGTGGTTAAGATATAAAGCATGAACTACCAACCTGCGTTCTTGTTTAGTCAACAGCGGCGGTTTGCCGATTTAGCGACTTCTGGCGGGCTATATGAGGTCTCCGGCGGCCCGGAGGACGTATTCGGCCAGCTCCCAGGTGCCGTAGAGCACCAGTCCAATTAGCCCAACAAAAATAACGACGACGCTGGCGAGCACTCCCTTGCCACTGCCGCGGTATTTGCCCTCTTCGTGATAGCGCTTCAGCATACGTATATTGCGCTGATTAGCTTTGAAAGCAAAATCAAAGATATTACCCAGGATAGGAATGCTACCAAGCGTGGCATCCAGCACCACGTTGCCAATCATCATATAAATTAACTTACGACTGGCTCCGAACTTTGCCATATAGTAAATCAGCGAACCCGACACCGCCAGTGAGGAAGCATCCCCCAAACCAGGCACCAGTCCTAGAATCGGATCAAGTCCAAATCGAAGATTTGTGCCGGGCACTCTGAATTTAGAGTCCATGAGCTCCGTAATTTTGTCTACCCACTTAAGTTCAGGAATACCTGCCGCGGGCTTTCAATGCTTGGTAGCCGAAAATTTCATCGCTAAAGATTTAGTTTGTCTTCTTTAAAAGTAAAAAGGAGCCGGTTTTGTTCACGGCTGGGTACTAACCATTGGATCAAAAATGCTCAGAAAGTCACCCAGCACTGCGTGGAATGCCAATCAGTACGCCCGCACCGTGCGTCCTTCCATAAAATTGGCAAACGCCCTGTTCACCACCCGGTTGCCTCCCTCCGTGGGATAATCGCCGGTGAAATACCAGTCGCCGCGGTGGTCGGGGCAGGCCTTGTGCAGATTTTCTACCGTTTGGTACACCACCTCGTAGTCTGAGACCAGGTTGGCCGGACGGGTGATCAGTGAGATCATTTCCGAAACCTGTTCGTAGCTGAACGGTTCGTAGAGCCGCTTCACGAAGTTGGGCGCGCCCGCGCGCGCGCCTTCGCTGGCGCACAAATCATATACGTCGTCCACCAAATTATCCAATCCGCTTTCCTTGAGTAGGCGAAGTACCGCCCGAAAAGCCACAAAATCGTTCATTTTAGACATATCGATGCCGTAGCAGTCAGGGAAACGGATCTGGGGGGCGGAAGAGGCGATCACGATCTTCTTGGGCGACAGGCGGTCGAGCAATTGCAGGATGCTCTTCTCCAGCGTGGTGCCCCGCACAATAGAATCGTCAATCACCACAATGTTGTCGATGCCTTTGCGCACCACTTCGTAGGTGGTGTCATACACGTGGGCCACCAAGTCGTCGCGGTGGATATCGTCAGTGATGAAGGTGCGGAGCTTGGCATCTTTCACCACCAGTTTCTCTACGCGGGGGCGAAACGACAGCAACTGGGTAAGGTAGGCTTCGTCCACCTCGCCGCCCTTGGCCTTTTCGTGAATGGCCGCAATGCGCTCGTTGCTCAGGTGATCCTCCAGACCGGCCAGAATGCCCAAAAAAGACGTCTCGGCACTGTTGGGAATGTACGAGAATATGGTATTCTGCAAATCGTAGTCGATCGACTTCAGTATTTGCGGAATCAGCAGTTTGCCCAGCTTCTTGCGCTCGTTGTAGATGTCGGGGTCTGAGGCACGAGAAAAGTAGATGCGCTCAAAGCTACAGGAGCGCTTTTCGAGTTTCTCAATAAATTGCTGCTGCGAGAAGTTGCCGTGCTTGTCGATGATAAGGGCATGGCCGGGCTCGATCTCCTTGATTTCGTCGTAGGGCACGTTGAAGGCCGTCTTAATGGGCGGTTTTTCGGATGCGACCACCACCACTTCGTCGTCGGCATAATAGTAGGCGGGCCGTATCCCCGCGGGGTCGCGCGCCACGAACGATGCACCGCTACCGATCAGCCCGGCCATGGTATAGCCGCCGTCGAAATCTTTACACGAACGCTGTAGCACCCGCTGTAGATTCAGGTTGTCTTCAATGATTTCGGTCACCTGCTGGTTGGTGTGGGTAAACTTATACTGGTCGAACAGCTCCTGGTTTTCCTGATCCAGAAAGTGACCGATTTTTTCCATCACCGTCACCGTGTCGGCTTTTTCCTTGGGATGCTGCCCCAAGCTCACCAGAATATCGAACAGGTCGTCGACGTTGGTCATATTGAAGTTGCCGGCCATCACCAGACTACGGCTTCGCCAGTTATTTTGGCGTAGCATGGGGTGGCAATACTCAATAGAATTTTTGCCGTGGGTGCCGTAGCGCAGGTGGCCGAGCCACACTTCCCCGGTGAAGGCCACGTTTTTCTGCAAGAACAGCCCGTCCTGTAGCGCGTCGCTGCCCCACTCCTTGCGGGCTTTCTTAAACTTACGATTAATCTTTTTAAACACGTCCGAAATAGGCCGATCCGACACCGAGCGGTAGCGGCTGATGTAGCGCGAGCCGGGCTCCACATCGATCTTGATGTTGGCCACGCCTATGCCGTCTTGCCCCCGATTATGCTGTTTTTCCATCAGTAGGTACAGCTTCCGCACCGCGTAGAGCGGGGTTCCGTACTTGTCGATATAGTGCTGGAGGGGTTTGCGCAGACGAATCATGGCGATGCCGCACTCGTGTTTGATTTGATCAGTCATAGGAGGGTCCGGTTGGCGATAAGGTGAAGGTACAAAACCAAAATCGATAAAGAAACAAAAATAACCGCAAGCTGCTCAGCAAGTAGAACACCGACTGGCCGAAAAAAATTAGCGCTTTGGCTAAATACTTCGAGCAGGTAGTTTGCTCCCTACCAGAAGCGGGAAGCAGGATTTCTACTTCGTATTCCATCAAATAGTCACGCCCCGGTCCCTAAAAAGTCACGTTTTTATAACACCCATGGGTCAGCGGGCCAAATGTAAGCCAGCTTACATTTCATCGGTTATGGATCAACTATGATTGCGGTATAGACCAAATCTTCTAACCCTTTAATTAACAAACAATGAAAAGACTACCGCTATTTTTCGCCTTGTTCGCACTGCTCTTCGTCGGTTGCGACGAAGACCAGGACGGCACCATCGATGTGCTGGAGCCGACGATTCTCACCGTATCTCCCGCGGCGGGACCGGCCGGATCGCACGTGACCATTTCCGGACTCAATTTCACCGGCTCATCCACCGTGAGCATTGGTGGAGTGGCTGCTGACGTGGCTACCGTGGGCCGCACCGCCATCGCGGTGAAAGTGCCCACCGAACTCAAGGAGGGCAAATCTGAGATTGTGGTCACCACCAACGGCAGCAACTCTGATCCCTTTCCGTTCACCGTCACCGAAGGCGATACGAAAGAACCGGAGGCCACCACCTTCCGCGTCACCATCGAGAATGTGAACACTCCGCAGCCCTTTTTCCAGAGCGGCGTCTTCAACACTCCGGTAGGCGCCTCTGCCCCCGGCCCGGCGCTTCCCGGCGACGACAGTGCGTACGAGTTTTCGTTCTACGCGGGTCCTAGCACCGTGCCCGGCACCACCACCAAACTCTCGTTTGCCACCATGTTTGTGGCCTCCAACGATTTGTTCTTCGCCCCGTTGGGCAGCGGCATCACGCTGTACGACGACCACGGCGACCCCATCAGCGGCGACATCACCGACCAGGTGTTTCTGTGGGATGCGGGCACCGAAGTGAACGAGGAGCCCGGCGGACCCAACCAACCGCCCAGCCAAACCGGACCCAACACCGGAGAAGATGAAAACGGCGTCGTGCTGCTTTTAGACAGCGTAAACAAAGAGAAGAACGGATTAATCGTGCCCAACATCGAAACCTGCTACCCGCTGGTGCACGAAGCAATCAAGGTGTACATTAGCAACGAGGGCACCAAATTCACCGTGCGCATCTATAATTTGTCGGGCAACACCGACGTGCCCGGCCCGCTATCGCCCGGCGTTTACGTGGTGCACACCGACGATAATCCCTTATTCATCACCAACGATCCTGACTTCGGCGACGGACTGGAGGCCATTGCCGAAGACGGCAACGCGGGTCCGTTGGGTGCCTCTTTAGCCGACCGCACCGGTTTGATCGTTCCTATGTCGCCCGGAGTGTGGGCCGTGCATAAAGAAGATGTGATGCCCCTTTTCACCTCGGGTGAGCCCGACCGTGGCTTGGGATTGGAAGGCATTGCCGAAGACGGCAGCGCGGCGGAGCTAGGAGGAAATTTACCCGGCACAGAAGGGGTTGGAGCCAGTGCGGTGTTCAACACTCCGGTGGGCGCGGATATGCCGGGCCCGATCGGACCCGGCGGAAGCTATGCCTTTACGGTGACGGCCAAACCCGGCTACAACCTATCGCTGGCGACCATGTTCGTGCAGAGCAACGATTTGATCTACACCTTTGAGGACAACGGCCTGCCGCTGTTCAAGGATGGTGCGCCCGTGAGTGGAGACGTCACCGACTACGTGCTGCTCTACGACGTGGCCACCGAAGTGGATCAGTTTCCCGGAGCGGGACTCGATCAGGTAATTCGCCAGAGTGCCCCTGATACCGGGGCGGATGATGACGATGACCGGATAGGAAGGCTGGTTGCCGACGGCCAAACCCCGGCGGCCGATGGGTTTGTGTATCCGGAGACCAAATCAATCATTAGGGTGACCGTTACCCCTGAGCCCTAAAAGTCCGCAATGCGTGCTACAAAAGAACCTACCAATTAGTTTTGGTAGGTTTTTTTATTTTCTAAAATTCCTCTACGTTTGGCTGAATCTTCGCAGACGATCATTTTTTGATAAAAGACCACCTTCAAATAGCACGGGGGAAATCTCAAACAAGACTTTACCAGTATCTAAGCGCTTGGTATCTTTATTGCTTCATAAAAATGCTGCCTGCACGACAGCGCACCTTCATCCTTTTACTTAAGTATACGTTAACCCCGTTTTCACTATGAAAAGATTATCCATGAGACTGACATTGGCTTTAGGAATGTTGATTCCTATTTTTTATGCCTGTAACAACGACGATGATAACGGCACCCCGGCGGGGCCGACAATCACCGCCCCGGACGATGCTTCGGTAGAAACCGGAGCTGATATTGATTTAACGTTTGTGGCCACGATCCCAGGCGGCTACGCTTCGGCTACTGCTTCGGTAGACCCTGCCGGTCAGGCCGTCGTGACTGAGCTAACCGACGGTGCCACCAGCGGCGATGTGGTGGTTCGCTTCACCGGCGCCGCGGTAGGCGTGGCCACCGTGCGGCTTGCTTTGGTCGATCAACTTAACCAAACAGCAGAGGCCGAGGTGAAAGTGACGGTACGCGAAGTTGGCACTCCGCCCCCCCCCACCCCGGGAGTCACCTACTCATCACCCGGTGACACTATTGCTGAGATTTCTGAACTGAGCACCTTCCTTCAGGCTCTCAACGCTGCTGAGTTAGTGAGCGTCCTTAATAACGAGGATGCCAAGTTCACGATCTTTGCCCCCAACGATGGTGCTTTTGCCGAGCTGCTCACCGCCCAGGGAACGGCCGATTTGCCCGCCTTGGTAGCGCAACTCAGCAA
The DNA here is from genome assembly GCA_963833215.1 of uncultured Cytophagales bacterium. GTDB lineage: Bacteria > Bacteroidota > Bacteroidia > Cytophagales > Cyclobacteriaceae > Tunicatimonas. Next base: position 259,528 of record CAWHXE010000018.1, read on the forward strand.
AGCTGGCCTTTCCAACGTGCTGCAAGCCCACGTGATCGCCGATTCTTTGCCCGTCGATCTGCTACAATCCCAGGCGTACCAAACCCTAAACGCCAACGCAACCGTTAATGTCGTCAAAACAGGCGCTAACGTTACCGTGAACGGAGCGGCGGTGGTGACTCCGAACATTCTCACCACCAACGGGGTGATTCATATCATCGATGCGGTGATTAACCGTCCGCCCCCGCCGGTAGCCGAAGGCGTGTTTACGGTAGTAGACACCATTGCTTTGCGCGATGATCTTAACAGCCTGGAAGCGGCCCTCCAAGCAGTGAACATCATTGAAACCCTCCGTACCGAAGGACCTTTCACGGTGTTTGCGCCTAATAATGCCGCTTTTGACGCGCTGATTGCGGCTCAGGAAGTGACTGATCTGAACGGACTGGTTACCAAGCTGGGAGCCGATGGGGTTGCTGCTATCCTGCAAGCCCACATTGTGCCACAAACCATAACGGCCGCCGATATCAGAGATAAAGACGTGTACAATACAGTGAGTGGAGCCACCCTCACCGCTACGGTAGACGTGAATACCGGCGCGGTGCGCATCAATGGTGCCGACGTGTTGGAAACGAACCTGACTGCTGAAAATGGGGTAGTCCATATCGTGGATTCAGTGGTCAATCTATCTGCGTCTAACGACGGATCCGGAGGATTTACCATCACTATTGAAAACGTTTCTATCGCCAAACGCTTCTTCCAACACGGGCTGTTCAGCACCCCAGTGGGAGCTACTACTCCCGGACCAGCTGTTCCCGGAACGACCGCTGCCAACGGTGGGGTCTACGAGTTCACCTTTAACGCTGGTCCAGTGGTCACTGCCGGACAGCGCGCTAAACTGATGTTCGTTACCATGCTTGCCGCTTCCAATGATTTGTTCATTGCCCCGGATCAAAATGGCCTTGAACTTTATGACGCAAGCAACAATCCTATCACCGGCAACATTTCTGACCGAGTATTCCTGTGGGATGCGGGAACTAGAAACAACGATACCGATGCGGACGAAAACGTTGCCGCTCAACGTACGGTGGAACAACCTATCCGGCGGCTTCGAGCTTAGTAGATGTGACCATCAGCAACGTAGGCACATTGTTCACCCTACGTATCGCCAACAAAACCGGCGATCCGAGCGTACCCAACAGTAATCTTTCGCCCGGAGTATGGGGCGTGCATACCGTTGATAATCCTGTCTTTGGAACCGACCGCGCAGCCGGTACCGACGGTCTGAAAGAGCTGGCCGAAGATGGAAACCCGGCAGTTTTAGCGGCTACTTTTGACCGTAACGAAGGGTTTGCCGTACCCCTAACCCCCGGCGTGTTCGCCGTCCACAGCAACCAGGTACGTCCGGTGTTTGAAGTCGGTCAAGTGGATCGGGGAGTAGGTTTGCAGGCGCTGGCCGAAGACGGAAATCCAGCGACTCTAGGCGCTGCTTTGGCCCAAAGGACTGATCTGAAAGCTAGTGGCACGTTCGGCGATGCCAATATTAACCCAGGTGGACAGTATTCATTTACGGTAGACGCTGATCCCGGCGATTACCTGACCATTGTTACTATGAACGGTCAGAGTAATGATATTATATATACCACCCCTGAAAACGGCATTCCACTGTACCGAACCAACGGACGGCCGTTTAACGGGAATGCAAGTCGGCAGTTGATCGCCTACGACGTGGGCACCGAGGCCAATGAGTATCCGGGAGCAGGACTCAATCAGCCTATTCGCCAAACAGCCCCTAATACCGGACCAGCCGATCCGGACAACACCGTGCGTCGGGTAGTGTCTGACGATATCAATCCTTCCGGCGATGGGTTTATCTACCGCCCCGTGGGAGAAAGGATTCGGGTGACAATTACTCCTAACTAAACCCAAGGAGACTCCTTCATCATTAAGCACCGGCTACTCCAAGCCGGTGCTTTTTTTGTTTCATTTTCGCCTCATTCGGTGTATGTTTAAGGGAATTTTATTCCGAGAAAAGCGGTAGCTATAAACAGATTGTTCAAGCAAAACCAGGCAAGCCGCTCTATCATAAGCACTTAGTTGATTTCCTATATGTACCTAATCTTCAACACCGAAACCACCGGGCTTCCCCGCGATTACAATGCTCCCGTCACCGATCTGGACAACTGGCCCCGGGTGGTGCAACTTTCCTGGCAACTGCACGCCGCCAGCGGAAAGCTGATTAGTCAGCACGACTACATCATCCAGCCCGAAGGGTTCACCATCCCCTTCAATGCCGAAAAGGTGCACGGCATCTCCACCAAGCGCGCTCAGGAAGAAGGACTGCCGCTGGCCGAAGTGCTCACCACCTTCAACCAGGACCTGGCTCGCACCGAGGTAGTCGTCGGACATAACGTTGACTTCAATATCAATATCACGGCAGCGGAATTTATTCGGGCCGGTCTGTCCCAGTCCGGAGACGATAATCCGGTGCTGCAATCTCCTAAGATCAACACCAAAGATGCGTCTACTGACTTTTGCCAGATTCCCGGCGGCCGGTACGGCAAGTTCAAGTGGCCCACCCTGTCCGAATTGCACGAGAAACTCTTTGGCGTTCGCTTCGACGGGGCGCACAACTCGGCCTACGACGTAGACGCCACCGCCCGCTGTTTCTTCGGCCTTATCGAGCACCGGGTCATTCCGCCCCACACTCCCGAAGTGGCCCCGGAAGACATTCACTACGAGCGGCCCAACTTAGAGGATGCTACCGCGGTGGTTGATCCGTCGGCCATTGAGCAAGCGTCGGCTGCGCCGGTGGCCGAAGTACCGGCACAGGACATCAAAACCGCGCCCTTCAGTCACCTGCACGTGCACTCGCAGTTTTCTATTCTACAAAGTACCATTAGCCTGAAAGAGCTGATCGCTACCGCCAAGGAGCAGAATATGCCCGCCGTGGCGGTAACCGATTTCGGAAGCCTGTTCGGAGCCTTCAAAGCGGTGGCCGAGGGGCGGCGGCAGGGCATAAAGGTGATCATCGGCTGCGACGTGTACATGGTGGCCGACCGCCATCAGAAGAAGTTTACCAAAGATTTTCGCGACCACCGCACCATCCAGTTGCTGCTGGCAAAAAACCAGGCAGGTTACCACAACCTGTCCAAACTCTGCTCGCTAGGCTACATCGAAGGTTCCTACGGTGGTTATCCGCGGGTAGACAAGGAACTCATCCGGCAGTACGCTGACAACCTGATCGCCACCACCGGTAGTTTGTCCGGCGAGATTCCTGACCTGATCCTCAACGTGGGCGAACACCAGGCCGAAGAGGCCTTTCAGTGGTGGGTCGACACCTTCGGCGACGACTTCTACGTGGAACTGCAACGCCACGGCTTGCCCGAAGAAAACCGCGTCAACGAGATTATGCTGGGTTTTGCCCAGAAATACGGCGTGAAGGTGATCGCCACCAACAACGCGTATTACCTGAAACAAGAAGACGCCAGCGCCCATGACACCCTGCTGTGCGTGAAAAATGGCGACCTGCAATCCGTGCCCAAGGGACGCGGACGAGGCTTCCGCTTCGGCTTCGCCAACGACGAGTATTATTTTAAGTCGGAAGCGGAGATGAAGGCCCTGTTCCACGATCTGCCCGAAGCCATCACCAATACGTACGAGATCGTAGAAAAAACCGAGGAACTCATTCTGGAGCGCGACATTCTGCTGCCCCGCTTTGAGATTCCCGAGGGCTTTGCCGACCAGGATGACTATCTGCGGCACTTGTCGTTCGAGGGCGCTAAAACGCGTTATCCGGAGATCACTCCCGAACTACAAGACCGACTCGACCTGGAGCTCAAGGTCATCAAAGACATGGGTTTTCCGGGCTACTTCCTCATCGTGCAGGACTTTATCAATGCGGCGCGACGCATGGGCGTGTCCGTGGGCCCCGGGCGAGGCTCAGCGGCGGGTTCGGTGGTGGCCTACTGCACCGGCATCACCAACATCGACCCCATTTTGTACGATCTGCTCTTCGAGCGCTTCCTGAATCCCGAGCGCATCAGCATGCCCGATATCGATATCGACTTCGACGACGAAGGGCGACAGGCGGTGATCGATTATGTGGTGCAGAAGTACGGACAGAACCAAGTGGCGCAGATCGTCACCTTCGGCACGATGGCTCCCCGCATGGCCATTCGCGACGTGGCGCGGGTGAGCGAACTCCCGCTGGCTGATGCCAACCGACTGGCCAAACTGGTGCCCGAAAAGCCGGGAACCACCTTCGAGCAGGCCCTGGCCGAGGTGCCGGAACTCAAGCAAATCAAGCACGGCAACGACAAGCAGGCCGAGGTGGTGACGCTGGCCCACAAGCTGGTGGGCTCGGTGCGCGGAGCAGGCATCCACGCCGCGGGCGTCATCATCGCTCCCGACGACCTGCTGGAGTACATTCCGGTGAAGACGGACAAAGACTCCGATCTGTTTATTACCCAGTTCGACGGCTCGGTAGTAGAATCGGCCGGGATGTTGAAGATGGACTTTCTGGGACTGAAGACGCTCACCATCATCAAAACCGCGCTGGATAACATCCAGCGCAACCACGGTATTGATATCGACATTGATAAAATTCCACTTGACGACGAAGAAACCTTTCGCTTGTACCAGCGGGGCGATACGGTGGGCACCTTTCAGTTCGAGTCGGAAGGCATGCGGCAGTGGATGCAGAAACTAAAGCCGACAGATATCGAGGATCTGATCGCTATGAACGCCCTGTACCGGCCGGGCCCGATGCAGTTTATTCCCAACTTCATTGATCGAAAGCACGGCAAAGAGGCCATTGAGTATCCGCACGAACTGCTCGAGCCCATTCTGAAGAACACCAACGGAATTATGGTGTATCAGGAGCAAATCATGCAAACTGCTCAAATTCTGGGCGGTTATTCTCTCGGCGGTGCCGACCTGCTGCGGCGCGCCATGGGCAAGAAGAAGATCGAGGAGATGAACAAGCAGCGCGTGGTCTTCGTGCAGGGCGCCAAGGAGAAGCACGGTATCGACCAGGCCAAGGCTGAGGAGGTATTTTCCATCATGGAGAAGTTTGCCCAGTATGGCTTCAACCGTTCGCACTCGGCGGCCTACTCGGTGGTGGCTTACCAGACCGGCTACCTCAAGGCCAACTACCCCGCCGAATACATGGCCGCCGTGCTCACCCACAACATGAACAACTCCGACAAGGTGACCCTGTTCATGGACGAGTGCAAGCAGCAGCGCATCCGGGTGCTGGGTCCCGACGCCAACGAAAGCAGCTTCTTCTTCGGCGTGAACCCCGAGGGGCAAATCCGCTTCGGACTGGGCGCCATCAAGGGCGCGGGCGAAAGTGCCATCACTTCTATTATTGAGGAGCGCGAGAGCGGCGGAAGTTACCTCAACATCTTTGACTTCGTGAAGCGCTCCAACCTGCGGGCGGTGAACAAAAAAACGCTGGAAAGCATGGCCATGGCCGGGGCCTTCGACTGCTTCAGCGACCTGCACCGACGTCAATATTTATACACCCCACCCGGCGACATGAACCTGCTCGAAAAAGCCGCCCGCTACGCCGCCACCCTGCAGCACGAAGAACAAGCCGCCCAGGTGTCGCTCTTCGGCGGACCGCAGGGTCTGCAAATCCCGTTGCCCCGGGCTGAAGAATGCGAACCCTACAGCGAAATTGAAAAGCTCAGAATCGAGAAAGAAGTAACCGGTTTCTACATCTCCGGTCACCCGCTGGATCAGTACAAACTGGAAATTGACAATTTCTGCACCTGCACGGTGGATAAAGTGAACAACTACCGCAACCAGGAGATTGCCGTGGCGGGCATCGTGACCAAGAGTCTGGAGCGGCAGATGCGCAATGGCAAACCCTTCGGACTCATCACTATTGAGGATTTTCAGACCTCGCTGGACATGGCCCTGTTCGGAGAAGATTATCTCAGCAACCGACACCGACTATCCATCGGAGAGTTTGTATACGTAAAGGGGCGGGTAGAGGAACGGTATAACCGCCCCGACGTGTGGGAGCTACAGCCCAGCCAGGTGCAACTGCTCAGCGAACTGCGCGAGAAGATGACCCGTGGCATCCGGATTACCCTGCCGGCCGCGCGCCTGGATGCGGCGCTGATCCATCGGCTGGAAGAGCTGACCCACGCCTTCCCCGGCACCTGCACCCTGAAAGTGTGTCTGCAAGACGAATCAGAGAACATCGCCGTAGAACTGCTCTCACGTCGCTACAAGATCAATCCCGACAACCAGCTGTTCGATCAGCTCAATGAGTTGAAGGACGTTACCTACGGCCTGGCCACCGGGTAGGTGCCCGGAACGCTTCTGATATGAGAGGATGGGGTGTACGTCCGCCTAACCGAGGTCGGTGGGCATCCCGGCCTCCGAGGCCCGGCCCTCACCGACCTCCAATGGCTCACCTGGCGGCCCCGCTTAGGCGTAAGCCATAGTTTCGCTTTTTCTGCCCTCTGTTCTCCGCTTTTTCTGTTCCTCCCTTTCCCCTTTTCCCAATCTGGGACCACTGTCCCATCAGGAAGGATTTCCTTACTACCGGTTCGACCAAAATCGTTCGAATTCTGCTTGTTCCTTACCTAGCTAGGCTTTTGGCCGTCTCTGCTATTTTTTCCCAACAGACTAAGTCTACTTTTAATCCGCTACCCTAGCAGTGGGCGCAAAGCACGTAATTGCGCAATATTGGTAGTAATAGTTATACGTTGCGAAAAAATAATTATACAATACGATAAGAGGACGGAGCAGCAGGTACGGTTTTTCCACTGCCTAACCCAATAGTCTCGCGCTCAAACGGACAGTGATAGCAAGTAATGATATGGTAAACCAGAACAAGAACATGTTGCAAAGAACGAGTAAGGTCGTTAAAAGTACCGTAACCGCTTTTTTTCTACTGCTGCTAGTCAGCCCCCTCACCCAAGCGCAAACCGGCCCGGGCGGGGTAGGGAACAGCACCACCAACGTTGTGTGGCTCGACGCTAATATCCTGACCCTTACCAATGGTGCCTCCGTCACCTCATGGCCCGACCAAAGCGGCAATGGTTTGGATTTCGGACCTTTGGGGACAGATGCCACACCTATCTATCGGAACGATGGCCTCAGTGGAAGCACTCCGGTGGTGCGCTTCGATGGCACCGAGCGGTATCTGGTGCTTACCGATAATGACAAGCTTGACAACAACCTCGCGGGCTTAACCATTATGATCGTTTCGCGTAGCGCGGTATTAGACAACCAGCCGCGCGGGATCATTTCCAAAAGAGCAAGCAGTAGCTCGCAACGAAGCTACAATGTTTTCACGCATTCTGGTAGTAGATTAAACTTCGACATCAATAGTAGGAGATTGACCACCGATGCCTCATCCGCGCTCAATACCACCACGGACTACCTGTCTAGTTTCACCTACGACGGAAGTTCGCTAAGCGCATTTATACAGGGCGCTAACGCAGGATCTACTCCCTACGCTACGCCTATTGACAATACCACGTCTGACCTTATTTTAGGGTCCCTTAATGAAAATTACGGAAACTATTTCAGTGGCGATATTGCCGAAATAATCATTTTCAATACGGGACTCAACGAAGCGCAACGCATCATTGTTGAGAATTACCTGTCCCAGAAATACGGTATCGCGCTGAATGCCTCCGTTACCGATGCCTACGGTAATGGTCCAAATTTTAACGCTACCTACGTGGTGAACATCGCGGGAGTAGGAAAGAGCAACTCTACCACACACGAAGAAGGAAGTTCGGCGGGGCTGTACTTGAGAGCAAAGAACCCCTCTTCTCTCAACAACGAGGACTACGTGATGACAGGGCACGCGGGCGGGGGAAGAACAACCGCTACGACCGACCTCGCGGGCACCTCACCGGCGGTTACCCACCGCTGGGAGCGTGATTGGTACGTAGAGAAAACGTCGGCCACCACCCTGGGATGCAATATCTACTTGAGCTTTAACTTTCTGGAGGGTGTAGCGGGCGGCCAATATCCCAAAGACGTAGCCAATTATCAACTTCTTCACCGAGTAAGTGCTTCCGGCAGTTATTCAGTAGTGACCGTAGCGGGCAAGACAAAAGCGAACGGCGATCGTATCCGGTTCGAGCTAACCGAAGCACAGTTAGCCAACGGCTACTATACCATCGGTACCACCGACAACACCAATAGCCCCATCACGGGTGCCCCCGCCAAGATATGGTATAGCTATACCGACGGTAATTGGGATGATTTCAACACTTGGACGCTAGACGGAGCGGCTATTCCTAGCTTCGAGAACCCAAGCAGCCAAATACCTGCCCCGGAAGATAATGTGATTATTACCTCCGGCAACACGGTTAGCATCACTACCGATGGAAAAGAGGTGAGTAGCATCGAGATCACGGGTGACCTGAACGTGACTACCTCTATCAATCACGACTTTAATTTCATTACCGGCGACGGTTTCCTCCTGATGCGGGGCAGTGCCACTGGGGTAGATAACTTCCCGGATGGCGATGCCACGGGATTTGCCGACGCCACCAACGGCGGCACAGTAGTGATGTACGGCAGTGGCTTTACTTTAGATAAAGCACGGACGTTCAACCACTTGCGGATTGCACTAGATGGAAGTACTGACGAGACGATCCTACTCAATAACTACACCCTCAACGGTGACTTCACAATAGAAAGCGGCACCTTCAAAATCAACAACGGTACCCGAACCACCAACCTTAGTGCCACCGTGCGGGGAAATACTACCATTGACAACACCGGGCTCATTCGGGTGGACAGTAGCAATGCCCGCCACCAACTGAATCTTTACGGCGACTTGATCAATAACGGCGATATTGCTTTCACCAACCGCACCGTACCTAATTACGGTTCAGAATCTCCCAATGGCATTGTAGACGTAAACTTCTTAAATAGCACCAAAAATCAAAGCGTGGAGTGCAACGGCCTCTCCCGATTCTACCGCATCAAGATCGACAAAGGAGTTAACGATACCTACGTGCTTTCTTTGGAGGCTAACGACCCTAATAATTTTAAGCTCCTGGGTTACGCTCACGAACAGCACCCTCAGTCAGCTCAGCTCAGCAACAACCGAAACGCACTAGGCTTAGTGAGAGGGACCGTACGAGTAGGTAAAAATATCAATATTCCGGTTCTGAACGACCGAGACAACTACAACGTCTCGCAGGCCGCTCAACTTTGGGTAGACGGAGGAACTGTCGCTAAAACCAGCGGAACGGCGGTGGTAGTCTACGGAAAAGCCCGCGTGAGCGAAGGCACTTTCAACGCTTTGGTAAATAGTGGATTCACCCTGCGCGATAACGGAACAGTCACCGTAGATGGCGGTGAACTCAACGCGCACCAAATCAGAACCTCGGTAATTGGGGCCACCAGTCTGGGCGGATACGTGCAAACCGGGGGCGTCGCCAACTTGTTGGGCACCTCGGTCAATGGTGACTACTACGTCTTCAATTTGACCTATCCCGGCAACGTATTCAATATGTCCGGAGGAGAACTCAACATCAAACGGTCAAATGGCAAGGGCGGGATTTTCATTAATTCATCTCCCGAAAATATCAACGTCACCGAAGGTATTGTGAACCTGGAGTTCGGAAGCAACAATGACATGGTCGTTACTTCACGCGCTCCCTTCTACAACGTTAACGTACGCAATCCCGACGGTCGTAGTAGAGCCGTTATCCTGAACGGGGGTACGGATGTCTCATCAACCAACGAAAACTTAGCCGCTCAACCGCTAGTGGTTCTGAACAACCTCACGCTAGAAGAAAACGCACGCCTCACCACTAACAACCAGAACGTAACCATCGGCCGAAACTTTACTATAGGTGCCGGAGCGCTCTATAATTTTGGTACAAACACCACCATCTTTAATTCTGCCAAAAACGGAACGCTGTTCATTGGTGACATCACCGGGGTAATAAATACCACACCCAACTATACAGACCCCGAAGGGGAAAACCCATACGCTCGTTGGGAACAACCCTTCTATAACCTCACGGTCAACAAGCCGGGAGCTACGCTGACCCTGGCCACTGGCTCAACTTATAGCACCAACAATTCAGTGTTTCACGATGGTAGCGGTCGCAAAAACATTGACAGTTGGCGCAACAATTTAGTGAAAGTAGTTAACAACTTCGTGCTGGAGAAAGGCACCATCGATCTGGACCTATTTAGCGTGCGCCTGTACGGTGACGTGACCAATCGCGGAGTGTTCGGGGTGGATTTTGATCCGCTAAATGCTCAGGTAAAGCTGAGAAAAGAGAGCACGCCTACCAACCGAACGATGACAACCGCCAACGGAGCTGAATTTGGCAACCTTCGGTTCAATAGCGACCAAGCCATTCTTTCTATCACCAGCGATCTTTACGTCAAACGCTTTGAGTACAAACACGGGCGCTTTGATATTGGAACGCACAACCTTCGCATCGATCGGTTAGATATAGATCTGGAACCTGAGGCACGCTTTGATTATAACAACAACGGAAGCATTAGCGGTACCAGCGAAATAAGAGTACTCAGTCCGGCCGACATGTTTGTGACGGCAGGCAACGCCTCCGATGGCGGAGTTTCTATGTATATAAACGGCAACGGCACCTACCGATTTCCCTTTGGTATTGGCACCGGGGCCACTGAACTGTTAGCTAATGGGGCTAAGTACACTCCCGCTACCGTGACTATCTCTAATTTCTCTGATGATGGGTATATCACGCTTAACCCGGTAGACGATGTGCTAGGAACTACTAATAACGCTGGTGGAAATCTCTTGTCATACTACTGGCAAGTGGATCATTATAATTTTAGTACGCTACCCACCGTCAAGTATCAATTTCTGTACAATACCGATGACCTTGATGGGGAGAGTGAAACTACCTGGGTAGCGGGTAAGGTGCTCAACGAAACGCCTTTCACACGTAGTGGTGAAGATTTTGAGGATACTGATGGTAACGGAACACTAGACACGGGCGAGGGAACTGCCGATGTAGCTTCGGTGGACGAAAGCAGTAAGTTGATCGTGTTTGATGGATTAAGCAATGGGGGATATTCCTTGCAAAAAGCCAATTACACTAGTGGTGAAGTTAACCGATTTACCGGAAAAGTAAAAGTATATTACAGTAGAAAGGCGCAGAGCGGCTACGGCAACAGCAACAACACCCGTTGGGACGCTGCAACTAGTTGGGCCATCGGCTCGCACGACGGAGCCACCGCCACTGATTATCCCCGAGCGGGCGACGTAGCTATCATCGGAGGCAGTGGCACCCAGCGAAGACCAATTACTATAAGAGGAGGAACTAGCGTTGCAGCCGCCCAAACGGTTATCAATAGGGTGAACGGAGATGTTCGTTTGTTCATTGAGAATACCGCTACGGCCGACCTTGGGGTGGTAAAAGGAAATGGTACGATTCAACTATACGTTGATGCTAACGTTCCTAACGTGACAGGCGATTTCGGAGAGTTCACTAACAACTACGCTGAAGCAGCTGATGGAACCGATGGAAGTAGATTCTTATTCTACGGTAGCGGGGAAAGCACAATCACTTTGCCCGCCAATCCGATAGTGTATCCGAACGTACGAATAGAGGGGAATGGCAACCGAACGTTCTCGTTTCCGACTGCCGTGACGGTAAAGGGCGATATGATCGTAGACAACGAAGCAACGCTGCGCGTAGAATCCAATCTGCTCGTAGAAGGCGATTTGAGATTTGGATTATACAAGCAAGGCAATTTGCTGTTTCCCAATAATTTAGCCAGGACCGTGACCGTCAAAAAAAGACTCCGAACCAAGGTAAGCAGCGGTGGAGGTGCCAGCGCAATTTCTGTAAGCAACACGGTTGAAAATGGTTTGGAGCACCGGCTTATTGTGGAGGGTGACATAGATCATCAAAGTGGCACTATTGATCTGTTTAGCAACAACACCGGAGGCAACAACGTAATCCTTGAACTAGCGGGTGAGCGTAGCAGCAGCTTTAGCAAATCCGTTACCAACGATCCGGAATTTTATCGGGTGGTAATGAATAAAGGAGCTAACCAGGACTCTACCTTTACCTTTGAGGATGAGTTCACGTTGAGAGGATCTAGTAACAGCGCTAATAAATCACTACAACTGCTCAACGGCACCCTTGTGTTAAACGACCCTGACATAGATGTCGCTCTCACCACCGGAGGGAATAACTTCATTATACCAGCTGCGGCGGCTTTAGAAGTGCGTAACGGACAGGCAACCGCAAGCGGCGATAACACCGGCATTCTACTGGCCGGAACTCTGCGCATCAGTGGGGCCAACGCCAAAGTGGATATGAATGACAATACGGGCAACGGCAATAATTACATTGAATACTCGGTGGGCAATCCCACCCTGGAAATCTCTGCCGGTACGCTCACCGTAGGTTCGCAAATTCGGCGGGTGCTTAACGATGGCACCGGCGCGCTCAACTATGTGCAAACCGGCGGTAGCGTTACCATCGGCCGACAAGCCATTGCCACCCCCCGACCTGCTTCCGAAAACAGCCGAGGTATGCTTGAGGTGATCAACGGAGGACAGTTCGTTCATACCGGAGGTGAGTTGAAGATCGTTCGGAGTAACAATAGCCCCTCCGTAGCCACCCTGTTTTTAGAGCCAGGCACCTTCAACGTGACTAATTCTGAGATCATACTGGGCGATGGCAACTCGCCAACCAATGATTTGTACCGCATTAATTCTAGTATTCCGCTGCATCGGCTCACGATCAACAACGCCAGTAATAAAAATCCCCGCGCCGAGCTTTTTGTGCGTCCCCTAACCGTCAACGACCAACTGACGATCACCGACGGGGCCACCCTGGATGCCGGAAGCGGTAACCTAACACTTACGCTTAACGGTGATTTTATTAACAACGGCGTTTACGTTCCCAACGGAAATTTAACTGTTCTTGGAGGTAGCTCCGCTCAGGAAATCACGGGTTCTACTGCCACGGAGTTCTATGATCTGGATAAAACCAACGGGGGCACCACCACGCTGCAGCAGCCTATCCTGGTTACCCGCCATCTACGGATGCTGGACGGCACCTTAGCTGACAACGGAAACACGATCGAGGTGCGGGGTAACGTGACCCACGATGCAGTGCACACCAGCGCCGGAGGAGAAGGAATTGTGTTCGCAGGCACCGCCCAGCAACAGCTAACCCGTAGCCTCGCCGGTACCAGCGTCTTTGGGGTACTCACGGTGCGGAACACCAACGGGATAGTGATCCCCGAAAGCAATGGGTTTGATTTTCAAGTAAGCGAACGGCTTCGCCTGGAACAAGGCGTGTTTAATATAGGAAGCAGTGCGCTGACCGTGCAAGAAAATGCGCACATTGAAGCCGTGAACGCGTTTGGCATTACTAACATGGTGCGTACCAACAGTTCTTTTGCCGATTCGGGACTCAAGAAAGCCTTCCTGCCCGGGGCTTCCACTAACTTCATTTTTCCGGTGGGCGAAGACGTGTATTCGCCCGCCACAGTCGACTTCGCCAGCGTAGTAGGCGGTAGCGTAGGCTCCAGCGGAGGAACCATTGCGGTGGTTCCCAACCGAAGGTTCCATCCGGTGGTTGACGACGGTATAGAGAACACCTTCCCTACTGATCCGGATAATGTGCTACAGTATTACTGGGCGGTGCGCACGGAAAATCTGAGTAATTTCACGGGCAATATTATTTTTAATTACGACCAGAGCGATGTGGCCTTGGGAACAGATGCCAATATCCCTCCTAACCTCTACACCGAAGGTGAGTACGTTCCAGCCCGAATTCTAACCTTGGGCGGCAACACCAGCGTAGATAAGTTCACTCCCACCCTGGTGGATGAAACCAATAATTTCATCACGTTCGAGTTTTCTGGTCAGGGCAACACTGGTATTTACGGTGATTATTTCGCGGGTATCGATCTTGCCATTCCCGACGACATACCAGTTTTCACCTCCACCGGAAACAGCACTGCCTACGATGATCCCGCCGCTTGGACGATCAGTCCGTCCACCATGACCTTCCCTCCCGGCGGCCCCCGCGGAAGCAGTATCATTGTTGTCCAAAACGCACATACAATCAACTTTAATCGAAATCGTATAAACGTGTACAAAACCGTGATTGAGTTGGGCGGCACCGTAACATTGGGCACCACCACCCAGCACGATCTGGGGATTGTGAATGGACAGGGAACCATAAGCACCCAAACCGGCACACTGCCCGCTGGCTTGTACAAAGACTTCTTCACCTGCACCGGGGGAGAACTTGCCTACGGCGGAACCGGCAACTATAACGTGTTTAAGGGCGGAATCTCCTCGCTACGCCGCGTCACCTTTAATGGTAGCGGGCAACGTACCTTCCCCAACCAGGCAAGCGTTAATATCTGCCAAGATATGATTGTGAACGGCCCCAGCGTAATCAATCCCAACGGCGGAGGTATTAGCAACATTGCGGTCGGTGACGACCTGTACATCCAGACCGGAGTGTTCCAAACGGGTAGCAGCATAATATCCGTAGGCAACGACTTGCTCGTGGAAGGGACTTATAGTGGGCAGAACAATCACCAAAACACTATTAATGGTGACGTCAGGATTAATGGAGGCAGCTTTCAGGCTGGCAACGGTAGCTCCATACGGATTGGTGGTGATTTTGATTACGCCAGCGGAACGTTCAATGGCGGATCGTCATCGTCGCGCATCGTGATGCAGGGAATCAGCCCACAAGTAATTACCGGTAACTTTACCGGAACCGCCGATATCAATCAGCTGGAGATCAGGAACGGAACCGGGGTGACCATGGGATCGGGCAGCATCACCATTGACAATAAGCTTACGCTCACCAACGGCCTCTTGACCCCCGGAGGCAACAAGCTGCTGTTGGATGCCGATGCGGTTGTGGGACCTAACAAAGCGGGTAGTGCTACCTCTTATGTAAACGGAACGTTGTGCAAAATCATCGTCAACAGCGAAGAATTTGTCTTCCCCATTGGCCACGGAGCGCGCTGGGGGCACACTTCCGTGGACCCGGTGACCACCGCCACGCACGAGTGGTGTGTACAGTATTACGATAATAACGCCACCAGCAACGCCAGCATCAATAATTTAGATCCTTCTGATGATGCAAAAGCCTCCCCTCATAGTATAAAGGCCATCAGCAGTAATGAGTACTGGCGTATCACCAGCAATATCACCACCTCCCCCGGACTTGATGCTAAGGTAGGACTGCGGTGGGACGATAAGAGCAGTGTATCGCCCGTGGCCACCGAGCGCGACAACCTGCGGGTGTTGCAGTGGAACAGCGGCACAAGCCAGTGGAACAACCGAGGCAGTAGCCAAGTGGCGGGCACAATTAGCTACGGAACCTTCCGTAGCAGCACGTTGGCAAATTTTAGCCAACAATACTTCACCTTAGGATCTACCTCCCGAAGCAACCAACTGCCCGTAGAACTGATCAGCTTCACGGCTGACGCCCAGGAGCAAACCGTGCAACTGGTATGGGAAACTGCTTCGGAGATTGACAACGACTACTTTGAGGTGCGGCGCTCGGTGGATGGCATCAACTTCAAGAAGATCGGCGAGGTGGCGGGCAATGGCAACACCGTTGAGGTGATTCGCTACGAATTTGTGGACCAAATGCCGGTGTCAGGAATTTCTT
This sequence comes from uncultured Cytophagales bacterium, assembly GCA_963833215.1. Taxonomy (GTDB): domain Bacteria; phylum Bacteroidota; class Bacteroidia; order Cytophagales; family Cyclobacteriaceae; genus Tunicatimonas. The sequence continues at coordinate 275,160 of CAWHXE010000018.1, forward strand.
ACTACCAACTGAAGCAAATAGACTTCAACGGCGAATACGAGCATTCGGACAAGATCAGCGTGGAGTGGATTAACAGCGGATTTGTCGCTGGGTTTGTGGAAGTGAATCTGTACCCGAACCCCGCCCCGCAGGGCCAGGCCAAATTAAAGGTAACCGGTCTGCGACCCAACAGCACCGTTACCTTCAAACTGCTGGATATGTTCGGAAAGCCCTTTATGCAGCAGGTGCTGGAAACGGATATGCTGAGCCAGCAGGGATTCATGATTCAGCCCCGAACGCGACTGGCCACCGGAGTATACGTGGTGAGCGTGCAGCAGGGCAGCGAGGTGCACCAGAAAACGATGATCGTGCGGTAAAGGTACTCTTCTAAATCTCCCCCGAAGGGTCGGACGAAACACAATCGTTCGGCCCTTTTGCTTAGAACAAAGCAATCGACAAACCCACTCTCCAGTTGTTGCCCTGGGGCCCCTCTGCTTGAAACAGATCAGAAAATATGTACTGTCCGTGCAGGTGAATGCCCCGGAAGCCCAGGCGGGCAGTGGCTCCGTAGCGCAAGCGGTTCAGATTGAAATCCTGCCGCAGCTTTTCGGTGCGCCGTTCGCCCTGCGCTTCGTACTTGATTTTCGTATAGGAGCTAAACAGGTAGCCTACCTTGCCGCCCAGGGCCACCATCAGGCCGCGCTGGTTTTCTTTGGTGTAGAACCTGAACTCTAGCGGCACGTCCACGTAGTGCGTAATCAGCTTCGACTTGATCACGTTTTGGTACTCATTGGCATCTAACGCAACCACGGTTGCACTGTCAGCTCCTAGGGGATACTGCACCGTTACATTTTGATCAAAGGCGTAGCTCTCAAAACCAACCCCTACTCCCGGATGGAAAGAGAACTTTGATTCACCGATGGGCATATCATACAAGTATGAAAGTGACACCCCTTTTGACTTAAAGAAGCGCAGGCCCATATTATCGGGAGCACCCGTCAAGAAGTTAAAGCCGAAGTCCATCAGCAGCGTGCCGGGCAGATTGGGCTCCGCTCCGGGTGCCGCCGAGCGCGTCGTGGTCGAAGGAGGGGGCGTTGCGGTAGGCGAAGGAATGTCCTGAGCATAACCCAGGGTGGAGCCAAAGAAGGCCATCAAAACAATAACAAATAATTTCATAAAGTGATACTTTCGTGCGGTGGTCAGTGATACTACGGCAATCCGGGTGCAATATTATGAATAAAATTCCTTTTGTACATACGCCGCCAGCTCCATGAGCCACGCCACCCCTACGTGGATGAGCACTCCACCGAACACCGAACGGCTCTGGAAGGCGATTACGCCCAGAATATAGCCTCCGAAAATAGAACTGATGGTTTCTCCGGCCGGTTTGCCAAAGTGCAAAAAAGCGTAGGTAACCACCATCGGCACCACCGCGGCCCGTCCCAGCACCACCGCCATGCCCAGCACCAAGTAACCCCGAAACAGCAGCTCGATCGACACAAAGTCCCAGCCGTAGGCCAGTTCGTAGGCCAGCGCCGGAACCCAGTTGGGCACGCTCAGAAAAGCAGCGATGTCAGTTTCCGGATACCGCGGATAGGTTTGCAGGAAACCAGCATTAAACGAAGCGATCACAATGAGTGGCACCATTAAGAGCAGCATGAGGGCGTAGGGCTTGGCATCGAAGCCCCGGAGGGTGAGTCCGTAGAAACTTCCTACCCGATGATCTGCCCAGCGATAGAACAGGTACAGGGGCAGCAGCGCGGTGAACAGCCCCATAAGTTGCTTGGCGAAACTGATGCCGTAGCGCCACGTTTCGGGCGGCAGGTAGGTTTGGATAAAGTAGTTGTGGTAGTGAAACGACTTGTCGAAGCCCAACACGACCAGTCCGAACAGGCTGCGCAGCCAGAAGCCCGGCGTGCTCCACCAGTGCCAACTGCCCCGGAAGCAGTTGTAAATCAGCACGGTAGAGTAGTAAGCGAAGGCGTAGAGCAGGAAGTAGTAAAACGCGCGGATGCTTCGCCCGTAGTAAGCGTCGATCACGCTATCCTCAAAGTCAAAGTGGTAGTTGAACGCAATGGTGACGGTCAGAAACACCGCTACCGCGGCGTAGTAGCCCGGGTGAAAATCCTCCCGCAAGTGCTGCTTTAGGTAGTTGATAATCTTTTTCAAGCGCGACGCGGGTCAAATGGTGCCTCAATATAGCGGACTGCCACTACTTTCCCGAAATAATCAGGGCTTTTGGGCGCGCACCATCTCGGCCTTGCCGGGCGGACCGTCCAAAGTTTCCACCAGCAGCTCGAGTGCCTTCAGGTCGCGCTTGAGCTGCCCCTTGGCCGAGTAGGTGACAAAGATTGCCCCGGAAGCCATCAGCGTGGCCACGCATTGCAGCACCGGCAGCGTCCACAGTCCGGGCTGCTTGTTGGGGGCAAAGGCATCGAAGTAGATCAAATCGAAGGCCTGCGGCGCCGTCGGAAAATCCTGAAGCGTGCTTTGGGTTTTGTGCAGCACAAAATTATCCAGCAGCGATTGGTCCTCCTCCCACGGAGCCTGATGCAGAGCGGCAAAGTGGGGAGCCAACGATGTATCGTTGAGCAGCGCCAGATAGTTAAGACTGTTAATCATCTCCTCCGCCAGCGGATGCGGCTCGAGTGTGGTGTACCGAAAAGACAGGTCGGGTCGGGGTCGGGCTTCGCGCACGGTGAGGATAGCGTTGAGACCGGTGCCGAACCCGACTTCCAGAATACGTAGCGTTGACGCCGTGGGATGCTGCGTAATCCAGTGGTGCAACCCGTGCCGGATGAATACGTGTTCCGACTCGCGCAGCGCACCGTGCCGCGAGTGGTAAGTTTCGTCCATCGCCACGTTGAGCAGACTGTGCGACCCATCGCCGGTTTCAATAATTTGTACTGGATTCATGGTGCTATAATATTTTTCGCATCCGATAATTGATAAGCACCTCTTCCTCTATCTTGTTCTGCTGTTCGGCCAGGGTTTGGTAACCGTGGCGGGTAAAGAAAGGGCGCGCGGTGATACTGGCATCGGTAGTGATTTCAGCAAGCTTTTGCTCGGTAGCCCACGCCTCGCGCTGCCTTTGGTTATAGTCACGAACCGTCGCTTGAAGAATCGCTTGCTGAAACAGCGTAATGATAGCGGGTATATCGTTGGTGGCAGCTTCTCGGAGTTGCATACTAAACCGCCTCTCTTCTTTGCACCAGTGCCACCGCGTGCGCCGCAACTCCCTCTTTTCGTCCGACAAATCCCATCTTTTCCGAGGTGGTCGCCTTCAGCGAGATGTCCGCTTCCGCCACCCCCATCACCTCGGCTAGGCACGCCTGCATGGCCGGAATGTGCGGGTTCACCTTCGGCACTTCCAAACACACGGTAGCGTCTACGTTGCCTAGTTCGTAACCGTGCTGCCGCAGCAACTGCATCACTTGGCGCAGCAGCAGCTTGCTATCGATGCCCCGGTACTGCGGATCGGTGTCCGGAAAGTGATGGCCGATATCGCGCAGGTTGGCCGCCCCCAATAGCGCGTCGCAAATGGCATGGATTAGCACGTCGGCATCGGAGTGCCCCTTGGCGCCGTGCGAATGTTCCAGCCGCACCCCGCCCAGCCAAAACTCCCGGCCTTCTTCCAGTTGGTGCACGTCGTAGCCGTAGCCAATGCGTAGGTTCATAATTTAAGGGATTGATTGCTGATTTTAGGGCAATGAGTGGTGTGGTGTTTCCTGAGCCAAACGTGGCATAATCTGCTTTGGTTACGGCAAAGCTACTTAAACCTCCATACCTGATTGGGCGTCACCACCGCGTCCATCGCGACATCTTGCGAATCTACGTCATCAATGTTGTCTTCCGGCGGAAACAGCGATAGGCCAATTTTGCGAGTTTCAGGACGGCAAGCCGTTAGGAAGCGGTCGTAAAAGCCCTTTCCGTAGCCCACCCGGTGCCCCCGCCGGTCGAAGGCCAGCAACGGAACCAGCACCCAATCGATGATTGATGCTGAGTGTTCCTGAGCTCCAACCGGTTCGGGAATGCCCCAGCGGTTGTCCTCCAAACGCGTGCCCGGAGTCAGCGCGTGGTGCGAAAGCTCGTTGCCCGATGGGCGACAGCGGGGAACCAGCACCCGCACCGCAGGCATCGCCCACAAGCGCCGGATGATGGGCCAGGTGTCTACTTCACGTTGCCGTTCGGCCGACAGAAAGCAGTGTACGGTGCCGACGAACGAATAGGCCGCAAAGAGTTGACCGACGAGTTGTTGGTTTCCTTGTCGGTAGTCATCCTCCGAAAGCGCCGCGCGGCGATTCCGGTACGTTTTACGTAGTTGAGATTTTTCCACGTGGATAAGACGCTTAAAAGTATGCCATCCCCGCCTCCGGTTCACTTACTCCTCCATCAGCACGTTGAACCGCAAATCAAACGGATCAAACTTTTCTAGTAGTTCGTCAATGAACTGCGGATTGTTGATGTGGTAGGTGAGCAGGTTTTCGTGCCGCTCCTGTAGGCCTCCGTCAGGAAAGAGCTTTTCTTTAAGTGACTCTAACTGCCCCACCGCCGTTTCCTGCTTCTGTTCTTCCGCTTTTTTAAGTCGCTTCTCGATGTTGTCTAAACTCTTAAACGCCTTACTTGACTCGGCCCCAATAAAGCCTTTCAGACTACCGTCTACTGCCAGCACTCTCTCTTCCACATCCTCGTACACCTTGGCCAAGGCCGCCTTTTGTTCACCCAGCGACAGGGAGGCGTCCGCATTGTTCTCCACGAAGTCCTTGATGAGCGCATCGGTATCTGCAAATAACTCGTGGGTTTCTAATCCCACCTTTTGCAATTTCTTAGCGTTGGATTTGCTCACCACCAGCGCGAAATTACGCGGCAGCAGCACCGGAAACGGCACTTGATAATGATCAAACATCGGTCTCAATTGCAACCAGTAAGCCAATTCGCCCGGTCCACCCACGTACCCCAGGTTGGGCAAAATCATTTCCTGGTACAAGGGGCGCAGCACCACGTTCGGACTAAACCGCTCGGGGTGGGCTTCCATTTCTTGCTGTAGCTCTGCTTCCGAAAAGCGTTGGTCGGTATTGTTCACCGCGAAACCGTCTTCCTCCCGCACCAGTCGCTCGCGTTGCTGGTCGGTGAGGTAGAACAAATTGATGTCGCGCGGGTGCACCTGCGTGCGGTAGTCCAGTTCATCTAATTGCTGCGAAGCGTCTTCCACCAGTTTCTTCGCCGAGTGGTTCAGCGCATCGTCCTGCATCACCGGCGCAAAGTGCCGTTTTAGCGTGGCATCGTCGGCGTCGAGCACCAGCAGTCCCTGCGCGCCCAGCAGCTCGTTCACGTAGTAGCGCGTGGCCGCCGCCAGGGTGTCGTGCTCGCGGTAGGCCCGCTCAAACAAAGGCACCGCTTCGGGTAAAGCCGACAGCACCTTCTCCATCCCCTCCAAACCAAAGCGCCCCACCGCGCCCTGCTGCTCGGTTTCCCACTGGTAGCGCTGTCCAAACAAATGAAAGTGATTGATCTCGGCAAAGTCATGGTCTTCGGAAGCCATCCAGTATATCGGCACAAACCGGTGATCGGGATACTCCTCGCTGAGTTGCCGACAGGCGTTGATGGTGGTCACCAGCTTGTAAATGAAGAATAGCGGACCCGAAAATATATTGAGTTGGTGGCCGGTGGTGATGGTATAGGTGTGGTCGCTTGCCAGCGCATCAATGTTCTGCCGCACGGCTTCGGTGGTTTCCAAACCGTCGTACTGCTGCTTCAGCACCTTCACCAGATCGTTGCGCACTTCAGGCGCGAGTTGCTTTTCGGCGCGTTGGTCGGCAAAGCTGCCTAACTGGGGCGGGCGGTTATAGAACTTGCTAAGCGCTTCTTTTTGGGCAAGGTAATCAAGAAATATCGGAGTGAAAGCGTGGGTTTGAGAGAAGTCTAGTTTTTCTACGTTCATGGAAAGGCGCGGTAATGAGTAGGGCGTCAGGGGGTTAAAGTTGTTGTGACGCTTCAGCTTTTAGAACGCGGGGAGCAGTCTAAAGTTTTGGGTCGGTCGAACCAGATTGACGAAGGCTAGTTCGGCCGACCGCTAGAGGGTTACCCAAGCCGTTTATTTGCTAACAATCAGTACATCCCCGCGCGTTCAGCGCATTTTTCATCTTTTTGATGCGCTTGTGGCGGTATGTTTGACGGTTGAAGAATCACCACCAAACGTACTCAATCGTGAAACGAATTTTTTGTAAGAACCTACTGGCCGCGGCGCTTGTGGCCAGTGTCTCCACCGCTTCGTTTGCCCAGTCGGACGTCAACGCTTTCGTGCGCGCCGGAGCTGCCGATGCCACCACCCTGCTCGGTGCCTACGCCGCCCCCCTGGGCAAATCAACCGGTGCCAATCTCAACGCGGGTTGGGTGAACGCCGCCGCCCCCCTGAAGCCCAAACGATTTGAACTCAAACTCGTGGGCAACGCCGCCTATATTCCGAAGGCCGAACGCGCTTTCAGTCTGGATGCCCTCGGATTCAACACTCCCACCACCCGCGAAATAGACGGGCGGACGGTCAGCGAAGTGTGGCAGTACAAGTTCAGCCAGGCACCCACCGTTTTTGGCGCTACCGATGATCGCGAATCGGAAACCATCCGCAAGGTGGTGACCTACGAGAATCCGGTCTCGGGCTTTGAAGAAAAAGCTACGGTGGCGGAGCTGGTGCTTCCCGATGGCCTCGATCTGGCGCTTAATCCCCTCACCCCGGCCATGCAGCTGAACGTGGGCGTGCCGATGGGCACCGAGGTGATGATTCGCTTCTTGCCCACCACCGAAATTTTGCGCGACGAGGTAACCGTCGACTACGGCGGACTACTCGGTGTAGGACTCAAGCACGACGTCAAGCAGTGGGTGCCCTACCTGCGCCAACTGCCGGTTAGTTTTTCGCTGGCCGCCGCCTACAGCAGCACCAGTGCGTCCCTTGAACTGCCAACGATCCTTCCCGAGGCTCCAACCGGCACCACCTTCGCCGACTCTACCCAGGGCAACACCGCCTACCAGGGCCCGTCGGTGACCGATGCCGACTACAGCGGGCAGGGCGCTGATTTTCGGGTGCAGGCGTGGAACGTGAACGCCCTGGTCTCGAGAGAATTTACCCTGGTCAGCGTGTACGGCGGACTACGCTACGCGCGTTCCATCACCACCCTGAACCTGACGGGTACCTACGGAGTGGCCACGGTTCCCTACTACAATCCTGAAAACGCCACCGACTCCAACAACCGGCGACTCACGCTGGTCAATCTCACCGATCCTATTGCGATCAGAACGGCCCACGGACAGGCCAGCCTGGTGGGCGGATTTCGTTTCAAGCTGGGCTTTTTGGCGCTGTCGGGCGAGGCCACCTTATCGCGCTTTTCTACTGCTTCGCTGGGCATCAGTGCCGGGTGGATGGACTTAGTTCCTGCCCGCCGCGGGGTGAAGAAGAATTTAAATAAGTGGTAGCGCATAGGTAATACTAGCGGACGATTTTCGGGGGAATAGTGCGTAAACTTTTGTTTATAAGGCATTGTCGTCTGATACTACGCTCTCCTCCTTTCGTCCGTCCCCCTATTAACTGTGGTTGCGCTCCCTTGGAAAATAATCCGTATTTTTGCCCGCTGAAACAGAATGTTAACATGGATTTTCTAGTAATCGCTTACGACGGTACCGACGAAGGGGCTTTGGAACGTCGGATGAAGGTGCGGGAGGAGCATCTGACCCAGGCCCGCCGCCTCAAAAAAGACGGGCATCTCGTTGAGGGCGGGGCGCTGCTGAGTCCGGAAGGAAAAATGATTGGGTCTACTTTGTACGCACGCTTCGATACCGCTGAGGACTTACACCGCTACCTGGGCAACGACCCTTACACCACCGGCCACGTCTGGCTGCGCACCGAAGTATATCCGATCAAACTAGCGAAACTGAATGAATGAGTGAAAGAAGGACTGAATAAGAAATACATTTAATCCTTCTTTCACTCAATCCTTCTCTCATTCATTCCTTCGCTCCCTTAATCCCCCGATCCCGATCTCTGGAAACTAATCTTCCCTAGCCTACGTACTCCATCCGATATCGTGTCACCTCCCAACCATGAGCAACCTCACCGAAGAAATCGCCAAACGACGCACCTTTGGCATCATCAGTCACCCGGATGCGGGCAAAACCACGCTCACTGAAAAGTTACTGCTGTTTGGCGGCGCCATCCAGACGGCGGGGGCCGTTAAATCAAACAAAATCACCCAGCACGCCACCTCCGACTTCATGGAAATTGAGAAGCAGCGCGGCATCTCGGTGGCCACTTCCGTGATGGGTTTTATGTACAAAAACGGCGGCGACCCGGTGAAGATCAACCTGCTCAACACTCCCGGTCACCAGGATTTTGCCGAAGATACCTACCGCACCCTCACGGCGGTCAACAGCGTGGTGATGGTCATCGACTGCGTGAAGGGAGTGGAAATCCAGACCGAAAAGCTCATGGAGGTGTGTCGTATGCGCAAAACGCCCGTCATCGCCTTCATCAACAAGCTCGACCGGGAAGGGAAAGACCCCTATGACTTGCTGGAAGAAATCGAAGCAAAGCTCAATATCAAGGTACGGCCCCTGAGCTGGCCCATCGGGATGGGCAAAAGTTTTAAGGGAGTCTACAGCCTCTACAACCAAAGTCTGCTGCTTTTCCAGCCTAGCAAGCAGAAGCTGCACGACGAAAGCATCCGCATCGACGACATCCACAGCAAAGAACTGGATCGGCTGGTGGGAGAAAGCTACGCCCAGCAACTGCGCGAAGACGAAGAACTAATCACCGGCGTATATCCTACCTTCGATATGCAAGCCTATCTCAACGGCGACATCGCCCCGGTGTTTTTCGGCAGCGCCGTGAATAATTTCGGCGTCAAGGAAATGCTCGACACCTTTGTGAACATTGCTCCTACTCCCCGCAGTCGCCGCACCGACGAGCGCGAGGTGAAACCCGACGAAGAGGCGTTCTCGGGGTTCGTGTTCAAGATTCACGCGAACATTGACCCGCGTCACCGCAACCGCATTGCCTTCGTGCGGGTGTGCTCGGGCCGCTTCGAACGCAACAAGAACTACCACCACGTGCGCCTCAACAAAAACTTTAAGTTCTCGAGCGCCACCGCCTTTATGGCCCAGGACAAGGAAATTATCGACGAGGCCTTTCCGGGCGACATCGTTGGCTTGTACGACACCGGCAACCTGAAGATCGGCGACACGCTCACCGAAGGCGAAACCGGTCACTTTGTGGGTATCCCCAGCTTTTCGCCGGAGCTGTTTAAGGAGGTGGTGAACCAGGATGCCATGAAAACCAAACAGCTCGACAAGGGACTGCGGCAACTGATGGACGAAGGCGTGGCGCAACTATTTACCTACGAATTGGGCTCGCGCAAGGTGGTGGGCACCGTGGGCGCACTGCAGTTCGAGGTGATTCAGCATCGCCTGAAGAATGAGTACAACGCCAGTTGCACCTTCCACGGCGTGAACTTGTACAAAGCCTGCTGGATTCACAGCGACAACCCCAAGAAGCTTAAGGAGTTTATCGCCTCCAAGGAGCGCTACATCGCCAGAGACAAGGATGGCAAGTACGTGTTTATGGCCGAAACCAAGGCGTGGCTGCAGATGGTGCAGGACAACTTTCCTGATATTGAGTTTCACTTTACTTCCGAATTTTGATCAGGATGGGCGGGACTTATGCGGCGGGAAGAGGGATGAACGGGATGACTTGCTGGGTGGATGAGATGAAATGCTTCACCCTCATTCCCCCCCGGAGCGGTGCCCTCACCGACCCGTTAACTATTCGGTCTCACTTGCCTAGTTACTGTTTTTTACCAGCTTAACTCATTCTCCCGTGTCACTAACCCCCGAGCAAATCCTGTACGAAGATAACCACTTGCTTATCGTCAATAAACCGGCGGGCCTGCTGGTGCAGGGCGACCACACGGGTGATGTGCCGTTGGTGGAACTGGGCAAAGCATATATCAAAGAAAAGTATGACAAACCGGGCGACGTTTTTTTGGGGGTGGTGCACCGGCTCGACCGGCCGGTGAGCGGGGTGGTGGTGCTGGCGCGCACCTCCAAGGCGCTGGCCCGGATGAGTGCCCTGTTCCAAACACGCGACGTAGAGAAAACCTACTGGGCCCTGGTCGGTCAGGCTCCGCCCACCGATGCTGAAACGCTCACCCACTGGCTCACCAAAGACCCGAAAAAGAACAAGGCCAAGGCACGTACGGAAGCGGGCGCCGACCGCAAGCGTGCCGACCTGTCGTACCGGTTGCTGTTGCAGTCAAAAGACGCGTTTTTGTTAGAAGTGCGGCCGCTCACCGGTCGGCCGCACCAAATTCGGGTGCAGCTGGCGGCCATTGGGTGCCCCATTCGGGGTGATCTGAAGTACGGTTTCGCTAAGCCCAACCCCGACGCCAGCATTAGCCTGCACGCCCGCACTTTGTCGTTCATCCACCCGGTGAAGAAGACGCCCCTGCGACTTTCGGCACCGCTGCCCGACGAAGCCGGGTGGCAAGCATTTTCATCACTGACGTAAACGACTATGCTGGAGAAACTCAAACAGCGCTGGGGCGTGACGAGCGTCGGACAGGTAATCTTGATCCTGATCGTGTTTGCCTGCACCGGGTTTTCGGTGTTGTTTATCAAGCAACCGTTGTACGATCTGGCGGGCATCACGGCGCAGACTTCGCCCTGGGTGCGCATTCCGTTTTATCTGCTTACCGTCTTACCAGCCTACCAAGTGCTGTTGCTGGCGTACGGCTTTGTGTTCGGGCAGTTTCGGTTCTTCTGGAATTTTGAGAAGCGAATGTTCAGCCGAATCAGAGGTTTATTCTCTTCGCGGCGGTCGGGGTGATCTAAAAATTGCACGCAAAGTTTTCGGGTTGCCAAAGCACGCTTACTTCGGTGAGTAGGTTGCGGTCAATATCTTCTGCGCTGGGGCTTATCAATCCTATCTGCTCACCACTGCAGTTGAATACCCGAACGATCGTGTTGCAGTTCGGGCAGCAGCCGTCGTAGATAAACACTGTCTCTCCTTTGTATTTGGCTTGGGAGATATAAAAATATTGTTCGTATGAGCTACGGATCTGCCCTCGGCTCTGAATCTCATCCTGCAGCCACGCTAATTCTTCTACCGGATTCTCGACCGAACAGGTGGGGCCAACCGCTTTATCCGGATCGCAGTTCTCGCAGGCGCTGATGGCGAGGAAAAGCAACAGAAAAAACGACACGTTTTTCATGAGCAACCAGGATTAGTTCTAACCAATGACCCATTAATTCGCTCAATGGTTGGAATATATCCTCAAATTACTCTTAGCTGAGGGAAGTTATTTCACCGTCTTCCTTAACCACGTACGCTTGCTGGGCTTTTTCCAGGATAGCTTCCTCATCATCCGAGTAGGCTTCCACCATCTCGTAGGGTTGCCCGTCCAGATACTCTTCCAGCCGCCGGATTTTCACTTCGTCTTTGCAAGCCTCGCCCACAACTTTGTAGGTGTCGTCTTGGTACCGAACCCGGGTGCTGATGTGGGCATCCACCGGAAACAGTTCGTACAGCGGCTCCATGTACACGTTGAGCCCGCCGCTGATGCAGAATATCTTCACTCCTTCTTCGCGCAGTTCGTCCACCCGCTTCAGCAGCTCCTGGTTGAAGTAGCGCGGGTACTCAATCGACCAGTACTCCGCCGCGTACTGCTTGCACCTGCTCGGGGGGCAGATCGTCCAAATAATTGAAGAAGTTCTCCTTGAACTGGGTTTGGTTCACCAGGCGCAGCGAGCCTAGCAGTTTGAAGAGCAACAGATGGTAGATATCTGCTAGTTTGTAGCTATTGCGAAAGCAGATAAACCGGAAAAACTCTTCCTTAGACTTCTTGCGGTACAGCGTGCCGTTGATATCAAACACGGCAATTTTTAGGGGTTCAGGCATGCCGTACCCAACATCAGGCCGAGTGAATTGTTTACTAAACCACAGAACTATCAGCGTATCACGAAGCCACCGTTTGGCCCAGGGCTTCCAATTGTTGCGGCTGCTCTTCCAGGGCCACCTTGGCCACAGTCATGAAGCGGCGCATCCAGGTTTGCAGCGCTTTGATGGCGCGCAAGCGCAGCTGGGTGAGGCTTTGCACCTGGCTCTGGGTATCGCGCTGCATGGCTTGCAACTCCTGCACCTTTGCGACCAGTTTGGTCATCTCGTTGAGTTCTTTGCGGGGCACGTGGTACTTCTCCATCATTGCTGTCGGCACGTTGGCGTAGAAGGTTTCGGCCTGCGCGAGCAGGTCTACGATGGTTGTTTCGCGCGCTCCGGTGAGCTTGAGATGATCGGTGTGCGCCGCTTCGCGCTTGTAGGCAACGCGGGCCAGCTCGCGGTGCATTTGAAACCGCTCGACGAGTTGCTCTCGGGAGCTTTGGTACAGCTCCGCCGTCTCCTTGGCCGTTTCGATAGCCCGCTGGCGCTGTTGCGTGAGTTGCTTGGCCGTGGCGTGGTGCTCGAGTCCGGTGCGCAAGCGGGGGGCCGTGTAGCCGTAGTGGCTCAGGGCTTCCTGCAACTGC
>CAWHXE010000019.1:0-191712 GCA_963833215.1 uncultured Cytophagales bacterium
CAATTAAGTAGATCAGCAGTTTGTGCTTATTGTCGTAGTAGCGATACACCGAGGCTTCGGTGGAGCCGATGGCCTGCGCTAACTTCTTAAAGGTGAACTGCTCAAAGCCCAGTTCATCAATCATCAGAATGCTGTGGCGGATAATCTTAGTGCCTAATTCGGTATGCTGCGGGTCGCGCAGAAAGTACTTGTCGTTAAGTACGAGTTGGATCATAACGGTCGCTTAAAGGGGCGAAGCTACCGTTTTTTTGATAGTATGACTATTGAATAAGATGAATTTGCTCGAAAAGAAAAGGAATCGCAAGCCGTACGATTCCCTTTGCTGAACGGACGATAAAAAATTGCTTTAGCTACCGCCTTGAGCAGCCGGTTGTTAGAACTGGTAGTGCTGGGCCACGCGAAAATCTACCGAGGCGTCCGGGTCGGTAACCTGATTCGGATGCACGTGAACGAGTTTATAGAACGGCTGCTGGTTGTAGTGAACTTCCAGTGAGTAGCGCCCGACCGGCATGGCCGAAAAGTCAATTTTCTTCTCGATGCCTTCCAACGCATCAAGCGTCAGCGAAAGAAAAACCCGCTGTTGGGCATCGGTTACGCGAATGGTGACCGGGTGTTCGCTCGGGGGCACCACAATCATGGCGCACCGGTGCGGCGCCGCAATGTGCCAGGTGGGCAACGAAGCAGCCAGGCTAAAGGAGAAGAATCCTCCCAGGCCGATGGTCATCAACAGAGTAAGGCAGGCGGTTTTCATGATAAATGGGTAGGTTGGAAAATTATCTTTCGCTAAGGGTGAGCGAACTTGACCCGGTACCAAAGCGGCGGGCCGACCACTGCTGCAATGATTCGCCCTCTTCGTGAGAAAGCCAGCGCAGCGCTTTGTGATACTCTTTTTGAAACAACCGCTGATCAAAATGAACCTTCTCTAAAATAACTTTGCAGTAATCTAACATTGATGGACGCATAATCATGAATTTATGAGTGGAACAACTTGAGTCACAATTAGTCGATAGTCCGCGCAAGCAACATAGCTAAATTTGGTAGTATTACTATCTAGTACGAATGCCTTACTGTAAGGTTGTTTTTTGGGGTATTTTTTCGTGAGTTTATATTTTAACACCCGCCAGACCGAGCAATCGGCCAGTTTTAACGGCTTGGCAGAGCAGTCAGCGCAAACAAGCAGTAAGTAATCCAAGGGGTTCAAGAGGGTGGGCAACTGCCTAAGATTCCCTATCTTGAAGCGCACTTACTAACCAACTAGCCCCCCATGAAAGACTGGATATTTACTTCCGCTGAAATCATTATCCCCACCATTGTATCAGCTATTCTAATTTACGCCCTCATCATCCTCTACACCCGCATCTTCGGGCTGCGAAGCTTCTCCAAAATGTCGAGCTTCAATTTTGCGATGACCATCGCGGTGGGCAGTCTGCTGGCCTCCACCATCGTCAGCAAGAGCACCACGGTGATGCAGGGCGGGGTTGCCTTGTTTAGCTTGTATTTTTTGCAAACCGCGATTGCTTTCTTGCGCCGAAGGGTCAGCTGGTTTAGTGATGCCGTGGACAATCAACCGATTTTGCTGATGCACGGCGAACGCATTTTGCGGGATAACCTTCGCAAAGCCCATCTGAGCGAAACCGATTTGCAGGCCAAACTCCGGGAAGCCAACGTACTCAACTACCAACAGGTGAAAGCCGTGGTGTTCGAAACCACCGGTGACATATCGGTGCTTCACTCCGGCAAAGACGACGTGCACTTTGATCCCAATTTGCTGAAGGGGGTTAAGGACGCGGATCTGCTAAAAGGATAAGCGCCGCTCGTCAATGCTGCTGCTACCAGCAACGCGCGTTATTTTTACGGATCACTTACATCCAGTTTCTGATCGAACTTCGTAGATGAACAACCTTCTCAGTTAAGCAACAATGGGAGGGCTAAAGACTGATTTTTTGTCCAGTAGCAGACATATGCGTTAGCATTTTCTTATTTTTACCAAATACTTTTTATTTAGCCACTAGATTTTGGCGTATTTCAGATAAGCAACCAGAATTAATCTGATTTTATCGCGCATAACCGCTATTTGCGCCACCTTTGTTTTAGCTGATTCAACCGTTAACCTATGATCGTTCTCAAGCAATGGGCCAACCGACAGCTACGCTACAATGCGTACTTTCGCCGGAAGCTACGGGCGGCACAGCGAGAAAGAGATCTCAAACCCGCCAGGATAGCACAAATTCGCAACGAACGATTTAAAAAACTACTTACCAAAGCCTACCAAAAATCACCGTTCTACCGCAACCTCTACGATCGAGCCGGAGTGAACTTGCAACAAGTGCAAACGGTGGCGGACATTGAGAAACTTCCCATCATCACCAAAAAGGAGCTGCGCGATCACGTGAATGATATGTTCATTGGTCAGCAGTTTAACCAGGTGAAGGCGTATACCAGTGGCACCTCCGGTTCACCACTTCAGGTATACCGCGATTACCGATCGATGGTAGAAGAATGGGCCTACCAGTGGCGGCAGCGCATCGACTTCGGCCACCGGCCCGGCATGAAAACGGTGGTGCTGCGGGGCGATTTGCGCCGGGATCAGTTTGAGCAATACGATCCCTTTACGCAATCACTCTACTTGTCGAGCTACCACTTGCGCGAGGAACGCGCGGCTTGGTATCACGAGAAAATAAACACCTTCGCTCCTCACGCCATCTACGCCTATCCTAGTTCGGCCGAATCGCTGGCCAACCTGTTTCAGTCGCTGGGCAAAACGGTGGTGGTTCCCAGAATATTCACTTCTTCCGAAACGCTGTACGACCACCAGCGCACCAAAATTGAGCAGACCTTTTCTGGCCAGGTGGTCGACTGGTACGGCAATGCCGAGCGCAACGTGGCCCTCGAGCAAAGCGCCGACGGCTGGTACGATGAACTGCCCCTGTACTCGATCAACGAATACCACGACCACTACACCGTGGGCACCAGTCTGATCAACTTCAGCTTACCATTAATCCGCTACCGCGTCGATGATGTGATCCGACTAGACCAACCGAATCGTGCCCAACCGATTGGCTACCGGCGGATCAAATCGATCCAGGGGCGCAACGACGACGTGCTGCTGCTGCCCGACGGAAGCCGGGTGAGCATGATCCGGGGAGCTTTTGACCGGGTACCCCACCTCAACCGCGCCCAAATTGTTCAGGAAGAGCTAGAGACTTTTCACCTCAATTTGGTGGTTTGCCCCGAGTTTGGTGGGCAGCACGAAGCGTTTTTGCGCCAGAAGCTAGCCGAGTTTGTGGGGTCCGAGGCGCACTATACGCTGTCGTACGTAACGGAAGATCAAATCATTAAGGCGCAGTCCGGAAAGTATAAACTCATCGTTAATCGCCTGTTGAGCCAGGGCCAACCGGCCCGCGATACCGCACTCTCCTAAGTGTATGCAATTAGCGGCGGTTGTCTTCGTCTTCCAGTATGCTCAGGTAGCTGTAGTAACGGCTGGCATCAATCGTTTCGCGCTCCACCGCCTCGCGCACCGCACAACCGGGTTCCTGAACGTGAATGCAGTTATGAAACCGGCATTCGCCCAGTAAATCACGCATCTCCGGAAAGTAGTGCCCCAGTTCTCCGTCCTGAACATCCATCAGTCCGAGTTCTTTGATGCCCGGCGTATCAATCACGAAAGTGGCCGGGCTCACCAGAAACATCTCGGCGTAGGTGGTGGTGTGCACCCCCTTGTTGGCAAAGCTAGACACCTCGGCGGTGCGCTGCTGGGCCGCGTCGGGCGCAATTCGGTTAAGCAGCGTAGACTTCCCCACCCCCGAATGGCCCGAGAACAGGCTCACCTTTCCGTCGATAATCTCTTGCACCGGCGGCACCGAATCCTCAGAAAGTGCCGAAACGGACAGACACCGGTAGCCAAGGGAGGCGTAGAGCTCCATCAGTTCGTTTTGCAAACGGTGTTGCTCTTCGCTCAACAAATCGGCCTTGTTGAAGACAACCACCGCCGGAATCCGGAACGACTCGGCCGACACCAGAAAGCGGTCAATGAAGCCCAGCGAGGTGCGGGGAAACACCAGGGTGGCCACCAGGATCGCCTGATCGAGGTTGGCGGCGAGAATGTGGCCGTGATACGCTTTGCGGGTCGACTTACGAATGATATAGTTGCTGCGGGGCAGAATGTCGGTGATCACCCCCGTGTTCTCCTGCGGGTCCTCAATCTCTAACGTCACCCGATCGCCCACCGCAATGGGGTTGGTTACCTTCAGCCCCTTGAGTTTAAACTTGCCCCGCAGACGGCAGGCGTAGGTGTGCTCGTCGACCAGCACCTGGTACCACGAACCGGTTGATTTCATGACCAAACCTTCCATAAGATTAGGGGAGTAGATGCGTAACGTACTTCATTATTTCTTCGGTGGCTCCGGTGTTATCGGCCACAAACTGCCGGGCAATTGCCGCCACGTGCTTCCGCCGTTCCTCATCACGGCGGAAGAGCAGAAATTTATGGCGCAACTCCTGGCTGTCAGCTATGGTGAAGGCCCCGCCCAGTTTCAGTAACGCATCGGCCTCGTTCACGGTGCGATAGCTGCGGTTGCCAAAGAAAATCGGCATGCCGAAGGTAGCCGGTTCCAGGATGTTGTGCAAATTTTTGCCAAAGGCACCGCCCACGTAGGCGAACTCTCCGTATTGATATAGGGAAGTGAGCAGCCCCACGTTGTCCACGATCAGCACCCGATAACTAGCCACGGTTTCTATCTTTGCTCGTGAATAGCGCACTGTTTTGTCGGGGATAGCGGCTTGGATGCGGAGCAGTTCTTCTTCCTCTATCTGGTGCGGAGCGATGATAAACTTCACTTCATCGGCGAACTCTTGTATCAAAGGAAGCAGAGTGTCATGATCAGGAGGCCAACTGCTACCGACCACAAAGGTCGGTTCTTGGCCTGTAAAGGTTACGGCTAGCTCCACTTCAGTGGCTTGGTCAACCAAGGTGGCCACCCGGTCGAAGCGCGTATCGCCCGCCACTGTGATTTGCTTTACTCCGATGCTACTGAGCAACTCGGCTGTGGTCTCGTTTTGCACGAAATAATGCGTGAGTAAGCGCATGGTGCGACGATAAAAACCGCCGTACCACTGAAAAGCAAAGTTCTCCGGCGAAAGAAGCGTAGACACCGAAACCGCTGGTATTCCCTGCCGGTTAAGTGCTTGCAGGTAGCCATACCAGTATTCGTACTTTACAAAGAAAGCCACGGTAGGCTGCACGAGCCGCACGAACCGACGGGAATTTCGCCAACCGTCGAAGGGCAGGTAGCTCACCAAATCGGCTTCAGTGTAGTTGCGACGCACCTCGTAGCCGGAGGGAGAAAAGAACGTGAGCACGATCTGCGCCTCCGGATAGCGGGCGCGCAGTGCCTCAATGAGCGGACGCCCCTGCTCAAACTCACCCAGCGAAGCGCAGTGAAACCAGAAGCAGAGAGTTTGCGGAGTTTCGGTGCGTGGCAAATTGCTGAAGCTTTTCAAAGACCCCCCGCTGTCCAGCCAGCAGGCGTCGACTACGCGACGAAAAAAGGCTAGTAAAACGCACCCCTATCTTGAGAAAGAACAAAATTGTGTAATACATAAGTGCGCCAAGACCAGTCCGTGGATCAAAAGGCAAGTGGTAAACCTTATGGACACAAAAGCCAATGAATTGCCGAATTGTTGTTACGCCCATCGTAAAAGTTAACTGATTACTACCTTACCAAGCGCGGATGGCAAAAATAGTACACCGTGTATTCTTGCTTAGATCGCGCTTTTTATTGCTGACAAACCCCATCATATTAGCCATTTATCCCCCACTTGCTTGTATGAAATCTTTAGCACTGTTAAGAAGGAACAGCATCCTTATCGCTACTACCTTCACTGTTCTGCTTATTGTGCTCACCTCCCTGGCCACTGTTTACGTAAAATACAAAGCGGGTGAGCTTCGAGAAACAAAGGCCACCTATGAGCTCATTAGTGAAAAAACCGGAAGTACGCTACACTTCATTACTCAAATGGATAAAGCATTGCGGGGTTTCTTGCTGGTTCCCGACGATAAATTTTTGGCACCTTACGTAGTGACAGAATATATCCAAGTGAATTTCGATGACCTGGAAGCGCTCCTTAAGGCTCAGGACTTTCCATACATGGACAAATTTCTCAAGGCAAAGCTAGCACTTGCCGATTTCCATACTCTCACTGACAAAATGATTGCGTTACGTCGGCAGGGAGATGAAGAAGCCGCCCTGAAGATTTACAGCACAGACCCCGGATCGCCGGCGTGGACAGTTTGTGCAGCTTTGGTTAATGAAGTTGATTCCTTTGAAAAGCCGATCTACCAGCGCGTTGAAGCAGAGTATGAGGCCTCATTACAGCTGGCTGCCTTAATGCAGCTTATACTCTTCATTACTGGGGCTCCCACATTACTGTTCGTTATCCACCGGATACGCCAAACAACACGACGACGCCAACAACTTTTCCATGAGCTACAGACTAGCCAGCGGCAGTATCTGTTTGCCAGCCAAGATGCTCAAGACCAATCTGATGAGAAGAGCATCATCAACCGCCTGATCCAGAGTTTGGAACAGGCCGCCGCCTTCATCAAACAAATCGCCCAGGGCAACTACGCGGTGCAGTGGGAAGGCCTTGACGAAGCCAACCAGGAGGACAACCAAAACAACCTGGCCGGAGCCCTCATCCGGATGCGCGAGCAAATGAAGATCGTCAAGCAGGAGAATCAGCAACGCCTGTGGACCACCGAAGGCCTCTCTAAAGTAGCCGAGATCACCCGCATCCACCAGCAGGAAGTGCAAGAGCTTGCCGACCGTCTGCTCTCCTACCTGGTCAACTACACCGAAGCCAACCAGGGTTCGTTGTTCTTCTTGCAAGAGGATGTGCTCGGGGAGGTATCGCTCAGCTTATCGGCCTGCTTTGCCTACGACAAGAAAAAGCACGCCGAAAAGACCGTCAAACCCGGACAGGGGCTGGTGGGGCAAACGTTTCTGGAGAAGAAGACCCTGCACCTCAAGCGGGTGCCCTCCGACTACGTGCAGATCACCTCGGGACTGGGCGAGGCCACCCCGACGGCTTTGCTGGTGGTGCCGTTGACCTTCAACGAACAGGTGCTGGGCATTCTGGAGATTGCTTCTTTTAATCAGTTTGCCGCCCACCAGATCAAGTTTCTGGAAACGGTGGGCGAGGTGATTGCCTCGGCGGTGGCCACCGTGCGGATGAACGCGCAAACCAAGCAGTTGCTCACCCAGTCGCAGGAGGGCACCGAGTCGCTGCGGGCCCAGGAAGAGGAGATGCGCCAGAACATGGAAGAGTTGCAGGCCACCCAGGAAGAAATGCAGCGCAAAGCCCAAGAGTACGAAGCCGTGATCCAGGAACAAGAGATAAAAATCCAACACTGGAACAACAACCTTAGGATTCAGCGTAGATCTAAATATACCGCAACAATTGCCAGTCGCCAAGTAAAAAAGGAATCCAGTGATTAGCCCACATTCTTCCAGACCAGATGTGTTTTTTATCGGGTATTCCCTAATTAGCGTGAGTAGTAATTGATATGCAGGAAAAAGTACTATGTAACCTTTCAAGCTATTTCGCTTTTGTTCTCTGCGTAGCAAAAACGTATTTGCCTGCTTTGCAAGCCCAGTAGGTAATAGAGAGACTCTTCGTATGAGAATCCGCTCATTTCTTCAAAACAACAGCGTATCTGCGGCTATCAGCCTCACGATATTGTTGATCGTAAGCAGTTCGCTGCTCACCTACACGGACGCAATTAGGCACAACACTTTAACCAAACCAAAGAGCAGGTAGAAAAGACCAAGGTTTACATTGAGAATGTGTTTTCCCGAATGGTTAACATGGACAAGTCCGTGAGAGGATTTCTCATCGTGCCCGATGATAAATTCTTAGATTCATACTATAAAGAAGGGCAGCACTTTAGAAACAACTTCGACACGCTACGGACGATGTCTGAAAACGCAGCAGTTCTCCGGTATGGAAAGACTAGCGAAAGCGGAGTCTTCTTTAGCCGGTTATTATAACCTACTTGGCGAAAATATCACGCTCAAACGTCAAGGCGACAAGGAAGCGGCCGTAGCAATTTATCAGTCAGATCCTGGCATCCCGGTTTGGGTGGTATGCAACGACTTCGCCACCGAAGCACGTGCCTTTGAGCAAAATCGCTACGAGCAAGCCAGAGACCGCTATCAGCACCATCTGAGATTTCGCCTCTTTAATGCAAACGCTACTTCTTCTTATTGGTGCCCACCTTATCGTTTGCCATTCACCAACTTAGAAAAGTATCACGACAGCGCTCACAGTTTTTCGTGAGCTACAGATAGCCAGCGGCAGTATTTGTTTGCGCAGCCAAGATCTCAAGGGGACCAAGTCTAATGAGAAGAGCATCATCAACCGCCTGATCCAGAGTTTGGAACAGGCCGCCGCCTTCATCAAACAGATCGCCCAGGGCAACTACGCGGTGCAGTGGGAAGGCCTTGACGAAGCCAACCAGGAGGACAACCAAAACAACCTGGCCGGAGCCCTCATCCGGATGCGCGAGCAAATGAAGATCGTCAAGCAAGAGAATCAGCAACGCCTGTGGACCACCGAAGGCCTCTCTAAAGTAGCCGAGATCACCCGCACCCACCAGCAGGAAGTGCAAGAGCTTGCCGACCGTCTGCTCTCCTACCTGGTCAACTACACCGAAGCCAACCAGGGTTCGTTGTTCTTCTTGCAAGAGGATGTGCTCGGGGAGGTATCGCTCAGCTTATCGGCCTGCTTTGCCTACGACAAGAAAAAGCACGCCGAGAAGACCGTCAAACCCGGACAGGGGCTGGTGGGGCAAACGTTTCTGGAGAAGAAGACCCTGCACCTCAAGCGGGTGCCCTCCGACTACGTGCAGATCACCTCGGGACTGGGCGAGGCCACCCCGACGGCTTTGCTGGTGGTGCCGTTGACCTTCAACGAACAGGTGCTGGGCATTCTGGAAATTGCTTCTTTTAATCAGTTTGCCGCCCACCAGATCAAGTTTCTGGAAACGGTGGGCGAGGTGATTGCCTCGGCGGTGGCCACCGTGCGGATGAACGCGCAAACCAAGCAGTTGCTCACCCAGTCGCAGGAGGGCACCGAGTCGCTGCGGGCCCAGGAAGAAGAGATGCGCCAGAACATGGAAGAGTTGCAGGCCACCCAGGAAGAGATGCAGCGCAAAGCCCAAGAGTACGAAGCCGTGATCCAGGAACAAGAAGAAACCATTAAGCGCTTCACTCAGGCCAACTAGAAATTCCGGGTTCAGTGTTTATTGGTTCCGGATTCGCTGATAGATTGAATCTGGAACAGCGCCTCCGGGCCTTTTCCACTAATTTGCTACAACCACCAGTTGCTTGTGGGTGCTATGCGGCCCCCGGATCATCAGTACGTAAACTCCCCGCGGCAGTTCGTCTACCATGATTGTCGCCCGTGGCTGCGTGACGGTATGCACGGTACGGCGGTTGCCATCAAGGCTGACCAGTTCTACGGCGTACGAATGATCGGTAGCCGCATCCGGAAGTGAAACGGTTAGCTCATCCCGGACCGGATTGGGATAAGCCTGTACTTTGTGCTCAACTTCGAATGCCCCGGGCTTGCTAACAAAGTTCGCCGTTCGGGCGAAAGAAGCATCGGACGCCCCCGCTGCCCATAAAATCGCTTCCTGCACCATCGTTCGGAAGTTACTGTTGCTCTGGTAATCGGACGCGTTGTGGCCCAGGGCGGTGTAGAACGAGCGGCCGCCGTCGTATTCTTTGTACCACGTCACGGGGCGGGGAGCATCGTAGCTGTTGCTGCCGGTTGACCGCACCTGAAGCAAATTGATGTTGCCGTCGAAGAGAAACCCGCCGTTGCGCTCCCAGTAGTAGTACTCTTCGCTTTTGTTCCAGGTGTCATCCAAGTGGGCTACGGCCGGATGACTACCAACGACATCCATCGTGGCGTTGGTGTTGTTGGCGGTGTGGTTGGGACTGGTTTGCACAATGCCACCCACCAGTTCGTTATACCACGGCCAGCTGCCGTCGCGGTACGTATCGGTAGCCGCGTGCACTCCCACAAAGCCGCCTCCACCTTGAATGTAAGCCTCAAAGGCATCTTGCTGGGTGGCCGTCAACAGACCGTCGCCCGAGGTGTTCAGCCACACCACCACGTCGTACTGTGAAAGAGTAGCGGAGGCAAACACCTCGCTATTTAAAGTAGAAGTCGCCGTCCAGCCCTGGGTTTCGCCCAGTTCTTCAATCATCGCGATCCCGGCGTTAATAGAGCCGTGCCGGAAACCGTTGGTCTCGTGATACACCAGCACGTTGATTTCTTCCTCTACTTCTGGCTCGATAGCGATCCAGCGGGTTTTATTGAGCGGACAGCAGGTGCCGTTTTCGCCGCCGTTGGCCACGATCAGGCGGTCGCCGAAGACCTTGGCCGCCGGAGCCAGCAGGTTTTCCGGCAGTTCGCAGCGCTCGGTCCACTCGTCGGTGGCCGGGTCATACTCGGTCACGTCGTCAAAGAAGAAACCGCCGCGCCGACCGCCCGCAATAATAATCTTTTCGTTGTGCACCATCGTACCCGGCTCAAAGTGCGAGCGGGCCGAGGGCAAATCAGCCTTTCGCGTCCAACTATCCGTTTGCGGATCGTAGGCGTCTAAAAATTTTTGGTCCTGCACTCCGGCGTCGTGCCCGTATTGCCCTCCGATGGCGTAGACAAATCCGTCAACCGCCGCGCCGCTCAGGTGATTTCGGGGGTTAGGCATCGGGGCGGCCGCTTGCCAACCGGCCGCCTGGTTCGTCAGGTCCAGAATGTAGTGCTCACCGACATCGGTACGCCGGTCGGGCAGCAAGCCGCCGAAGAAATGAAGCTGACCGTTGCTGTATACTGCCGCTCCCGAACCCCGGGGATTGGGCAGGGCGGGCCCTTCGCGCCAGGTGTCGGCCACGGTATTGTAGACTTGCACCGCATCGGTGGCCACGCCGGGGTGGTTGCCCACGAAGCCCGCCACGATCCATATCTCATCGCCCGCCACGGCCGCGCCCATGTGCGTCACCGGGATAGGCATCGGGGCACCCAGCGACCAGCTATCTTGCGCCGGGTCGTAGATTTCGGTGGCTCCGGTTATCTTCAGCCCGGCCATAAAGCCAGCCAGCACGTAGAGTTTGCCGTTGACCTTGGCGCTCTGCGCTTCCACCTTGCTCAGCGACGAATTGGCTAAACTGTTCCAGTCGCAGGCCGACGGTTCGGTCGGGTCCGTGATGATGTCGCCTTCGCCGTAGATCTCAATGGCCGATACCTTGGGCTGGTTGACGCTGGCCGAAAAGTTCAGGTTGAGTACCTGATCGCCCACCTGGGTGGTAAACGTTTTTACGGTGGCAGCCATTGGTCCCACCTCCGCATTGATGTCAAAGTTGGTAATGATCGGCACGCCCTCCAGCGTAGCACTGAACACGCGCTTATTGCTGCCGCCGCTTCCCCCGCCGGTGGCTCCGAAGTAGATCTCGGCAAAGTGGAGCTTTACGACGTACTCCCCGTTGGTGAGCGGAATGTCGTAGCCGAAAGACTGGAGACTCTGGTTGGTGCTGCGCTCGGTGCGGTACAGTTCGTCCTGCGCGGTGTTAGCAATGTCGGCGATGTTGTTGTTAGCATAAGACTTGCCGTTGCCCGTAAAGTAGTTATCAGCTGTGAAGACCGAGTCGCCGAAGGTCACCTGGTTGCCTCCCGCGTTGATGCGGGTCACGACGGGCAGTTCGACCGGGGGAGGCGTTATTTCCTCTACGATGGTGAAGTTGACGGTATACGTCGGCCCGGCGGTTCCGGCACCCCGGTCGGCTGCGTAGGCGGTGGCGCTTACCTGGTTCGCGCCCACCTCGGGCACCCACGGCTTATAATCGGTGCCGCCGTTGTCACCTCCGATGGCGTAGACCGGCACGCTTTCCGTCTGGTAATTGGGGTTGTCCTGGTAGCCAAACACGACGCTTTCGGTATCATCAGACACCTCTGCCCGAATGTTTAACTGATTGGTGCCAATGTCTGCCAAATCAAAAATATCCCCCTCCTCAATGGTTTTGATGTCTTGATCGGTTACCGCGTTGACCAGTACCAGTGAGGAAATTGTCGGACCCGAAGGGTCGTCAGGTGAGGGCAAAGTGGTTACGCTAAAGGTGTTCCACGCCGAAGGCTGGGCATCGAAATTAACGCGCATGCGGAAGAAATAAGTAGTATCCGAAAGCAGCCCGGAGTAGCTGAACTCGTCGTAGCCATAGTAAAGCGCATCAAAACCGTCGAAGGGTCCATCTTCTTGAAAAGCATACTCAATAAGATAATCGTTGCCGAAGGGAGAAGGCGTCCAACTGAGATCAAAGGAGCTTTCGGTCACGTTAGTGATCACGAAGTCGGTGGGCGGGTAAGGTAGGTTGGCCACTTCCGCGGGGGCCGTAAAGGCCGATGCGCCCGCCGCGTTGACCGCCCGGATACGATAGCTTCGGTAGTCTTCCAATTCTAAGGTGTTATCCGAATAGCTTGTGGTGTTGGCCGCAACCGTGGCTAACGGTTCCCAATCCTCGGATGAATAGGGGGCAGAGATTTCAATGTCAAAAGCGGTCTCGTTAGAGGAATTGTCGGTCCAACTCAGTAGAGTAGTGCCGGGAGTGGTCACGGTGGCTTCCAGCGACGAAGGGGCGGCAGGAGTGGCGACTATCGGTTCGTTAACCGCCACAAAGTTGACCGTCAGAGAGCTTCCCGCCGTTCCCTGCCCTTTAGAAGCCGAGAAGGGAGTGGCCCGCAGTTCGTAATTGCCAGGAGTAGGAAGCCACGGGTAATAATCATTGCCACTGTTGCCCAACAGGGCGTAGGGGGCCGCGTTTTCGGTACGAAAATTAGCCCCCTGAAGCGCAAACACCACACTACCGACCGTTGCGGGACTGGTATTAGCCCGTACGTTGATTGCATCGCCGTTTAGCTCCGCCAGGTTGATAACATCTCCGTCTGCTAACGGGCCAATCTCCGAATCGGTAGTAGCGTTGAAAAGCGTGAACGACGAAATGCTTTGCGCCTCCGTACGCAAAAAGGTGAAGAAGCAGAAGATGAATAAAGCCAAAGAGTAGACAGTTCTGATCATGGCGGCAAAGTTTAGTAGCTATTTATTTAGTACCAAAACTAATGTTTTACCCAACGAAGTCCAATTAAGTGACTTAATCACCAGTATTTAATTCTTTTCTCAGTTACAGCAATCCAAGTCAATAATCTGTCTCACTGGCGTTATAGAACTTAGTGGACAGGGGTAAGCTGTCAGTGTTCTATGTGGCGCAAGATTTGTTGCGATTGCTTTCCAACCTATACCGACTGCCTAGCCCAACCAAGAAGCTCTTCGCTACTATGCCAAAATTCGGATTTTTGCTGCTGGCACTGCTGGCAAACTTTTCTCTTCATGGCCAAGGAGTGCGCGGCTACGTCTACACCGCCGATCAAAACCCGCTTCCCTTCACCACCATTTACATCCGGCAACTCGAAACCGGCACCACCACTAACCAGGAGGGCCGCTACGAGATCAAGCTAGCTCCCGGACAGTACGATCTGGTGTTTCAGTACCTGGGCTATAGCACGCTGGTTCGGACGGTGACCGTGGCCAACACCTGGCAGGAATTAGACGTTACGCTGCCCGAACAGGTGATGCAATTACAGGAAGTGGAGGTGCGGGCTGGTAAGGAAGACCCCGCCTACACCATCATCCGCAAGGCCATCGCCAAGAGCAAATTTCACCGCCTGCAGGTACAACACTACACCGCCCGGGTCTACGTGAAGGGGGCCGGACGCGTAAAAGATGTGCCCTTCTTGCTGGAGCGTCGGATGAAGAAAGAGGGCGTTGATTCTTCCACTGTTTTTCTGTCAGAGTCGGTGAGCGAGGTCACCTTCGACCAGCCCAACACGGTCACCGAGCGCGTGATCTCCATCCGCACCATTGGCGAAGGCAACAACACCAGTCCCACGCCCTTCATCAACGGCAGCTTCTACAAGCCCACCGTGGCGCAGGCCATCTCGCCGCTCTCGCCCCGCGCCTTTGCCTACTACCGCTTTCGCTACGAGGGCAGCTTCGAGGACCGGGGGCACACGGTGAACAAGATTCGGGTGATTCCCCGCTCCCGCGGCGACAACGTGTTCGACGGCTACATCTTTCTCATTGAAGACCAGTGGAGCATCCATAGTTTGAACCTGTTCACCTACCGGCAGGGGTTCCGCATAGAAGCCAACCAGATTTACAGTCCGATTGCCGAAACGGTGTGGCTGCCGGTGACCCACCGCATAGAGGTGACCGGCAAGGTGCTGGGCTTCGACCTGGAGTATAAGTACCTGGCCACCGTGGGTGACTACGCCATTGAGTTGAACACTGACCTGGAGAGCGATTTTGAGGTGGTGGATGAAAAGGTGGATCAAGAACTGGCCGAGGCGTTGGCAAAAGAAGAAAAAGCCGCGGCCGACACGTCGGAGGTTTCGCTAGACCCGAAAGCCTTTAAGCAGCAGCAACGCTACACCCGCAAGCAACTGAAACAGGCGCTACGCAACTACGAGAAAGAACTAAACCGGCAGGAAGAAGCGCCTGAGGTGGTTTCTAACTTCAATCTTGAGGTAGACTCTTTGGCCTACGAAAAGGACTCGGCCTACTGGGCCACGGTGCGGCCGGTGCCCCTCAACCTCCGTGAGCGGCAGAGTTACCGCAAGCTCGACAGCCTGGCGGTGGCCGAGGAGAATGAAAATCCTGAAAGCGACGGCGCCAACAAGAAGCGCGGTTCCGTAGGCAGTCTGCTGCTGGGCACCACCGTTGATCTGGGCCAGAAAAGTTCGTTCCAGTACGTGTCGCCGCTGGGCGAACTGCGGTTCAATCCGGTGGAGGGGGCGCACTTCAACGTGCCACTCACCTACCGCACCGAGCTGGATAGCACGCATCGTTTAGAAATATCGGCGGTGCCTCGCTACGCGTTCGCCCGCAACAAGTTGATCGGAAAAGGCGCGGTTAGCCTTAGCTATCCAAGTGCCGGACAGCGCGGCCGGGTGTCTCTGGAAGGAGGAAGGTTCGTAAGTCAGTTTAACGAGCAAGAACCCATCAGTTCGTTGATTAATACGTTCACCGCCCTGCTACAGAAGCGCAACTACGTGCGGTTGTACGAGAAAGACTACGGACGACTTACCCTAGATCAGCCGCTGAGTTCGCGGCTCACGCTCACCGCCACCGCCGAGTGGGCCGAACGGCGGCCTCTGTTCAACCAAACCGATTTCTCGCTGCGCCGGGGAGAATCGGCGGAGTTTGCGCCCAACGCTCCGACCAACATTGAACGCGCCGACACCCGCTTCGCTCCGCACCAGGCGCTGTGGGGCGCGGTGACGCTGGGCTTTGAGCCCTGGCAAAAATACTACGTGCGCAACGGCCGAAAGCGGCGCATCGAGCACTCGTCGCCCCACTTCCGCCTGACCTACCGCACCGGAGTGCCGGAATTGCTGGGCAGCGACGTGGACTACGACTTGCTAGAAATCGGGGTGCGCCACCGGTGGCGGCCCGGCGCGCGGGGACGGCTGGACTATAACCTGTATGCCGGAGCTTTCCTGAACCGCGATCAGTTGTACTTCATGGACTTTCACCACTTCGCGGGTAACCGGGTGGTGGTGCAGGAATCTGATCCCGTAGGCAGCTTCCGCCTGCTGGATTACTATACCTACAGCACGCAGGAGCGCTACGCGGTGGCGCACTTGCACTACCAGTTTCGCAAGCTGCTGCTCACCCGCATCTTCGAGGTGCGTTTGCTGGGACTGCAAGAAAATGTGTTCGTCAATTACCTAAAAACCAGTGCCTCGCCGCACTATACCGAGGTGGGCTACAGCCTGGACAACATCTTCCGCTTCTTCCGGGTGGAGGCCGTGGCGGGCTTCGACGACGGGAAGTACCAGGACTTTGGCATCCGCATCGGGATTTCTACTAACTTGGGCAACGCCATCGGATTTTAGGATCATGCCCCAGATCAAACGGAAGAAAACCGCCTACCGCATCAGCCCCGCGCTGCAACACTACCTGGAGGAGCAGGGTCGGGTTACCCCGGTGCCCATCACCTACCACGATCTGCTGCGCTACGACAGCACCGTGGCTTTGTACGACAACCGGGGCAACGACACGCTGTGGGTCACCGTCTTTTATCCGCAGCAGGATATGGACCGCATCTACTACGCCCTGAAGATGATCTACTCGATCCTGAAAGCCGACGGCGACATTTCGGTGATGCAGCACCTGTCGGTGGACCGGGTAGACTTGTGCGTATACGGCAACACCCGGCCCTTCCGGGTGCGCATCGTGAACCAGATCAACGATAACTTCGACTATTTCTACGTTAAGTACGCCGACGCCTCGCGCATCTACGGGCTGGAACTAGAGCATATCTCGTCGCCCAACCGCATGACCTACGCGGTGGCCGACCAAACCCTGATCGAGGAGCATATTGCGGGCATTCCGGGGGAGCAGTTTTTTAAAGACTTTCTGCACAACGAGCGGCAGAACCACACGCGGCTGGCCAAGGAGTTTGTTAAATTCAACGAGCGTTGCTTCGTGCGGCTGCTGGGCGATATGCACTCGGCCAACTTTGTGGTGGACGTCACTCCTGATTTCGACGAGTTGCACTACCGCATTCGCGCCATTGATTTTGATCAGCAGTCGTACGAAGGCAGCAAATCTATTTACATGCCGCAGTATTATAAGCAAAACAATCCGCTTATCGAGGTGGGCCTGCGCGTGATGACGCCCGAAAGCGTGCGGCAGTACCAGAAAGAAGAACACGCGCTCATCGCCACGCGCCTGCGCGCGTCGCGCCACCAACTCAAAGAATTGCTGGATGCCATGACCCAGGATACGCTGGCTCCTCCGGCCCACGTGGCGCAGTTGAAGCAAGCGCTGGCCCGGCACCACCGAAACGAAGACTTTCTGCGCTGCGGCTCCATGGGCGATATTGTGCGCACCAGCCTGTGGTTGTCACTGATCTAGCGGGAATTCATTGGCCAATTGTCGTGTTATTTTTTAAACCGAATCGTATGTTACCCAAAGTAGATATTGCCGCGTTTAAAGAAAAGCTAGATCAGCAGCACGGCTGGCCCACGCTCTATATGTTCAAGTTCATTGTGCCCAGTGGCAAGGAGGAAGAAGTGTTCGCGCTATTTCCTAAGAACCAGTTAACCACCAAGGCTTCGCGGAACGGCAACTACGTGAGCGTGACGGCCAAGGTGATGATGCGCTCCAGCGAAGATGTGATGGATAAGTACCGCGCCGCCCACAAGATTGAGGGAGTGCTGGCGCTTTGATTTTTTGAAAAGGACATAGACTTCAACTAATGACGGAGAATGAGACGCACACAAAGTGGCCATTAGATCGCGTGTCCAGCACCAGCGCCGGGTGATTTTGTTTCAGATAAGGGATCATTGAAGAAATAACCTACCCATATAGTAAGAGGGCTTGATCCAGACATCCCATTTGGGAAGCGATTGGCTTCTGAGTAGGTACTGTTCTCGCCGTTGCATTTGCTTTTTATTGAGTTTAATCCCCTTCTGATAGGCTTTGTCTAAGAAGATTACCAAGGGGGTAATGCCTTTCCAGGTCATATTCTGGATGGTATTGATGACTTTAGTGACTGAGGTGAGCAGCGTGCCGTTCCAGTAGTTTTCCAGGGCAGCCCAGACTCGCTCGATGGGATTATATTTGCTGTGGTAAGGGGGGTAGTAAAGCAGGTGTATCTTGAGTCCGGTTAGGCAAGCAAACTCCATAATGCGATTAATAAACTGTGTACGGTTGCTGGCCACTGCCGGGCCATTATCTAGATAGAGTTCCAAGGTATGGTAGCCAACGAGTTGGATTTTGTGCAATTCGTACCATTTTTCTAGGCCGTCCACAATAAAATCGCTGGTCTCACAAGAGTTGCCCAGCACTATAGTGCTTTGTCCGGTTTCTATCTGTAGAATACCTAGCGGCACTAAGGTTTCCTGCCAATGTTGATCTTTATCTAATGCTTTGACGGCTTGCTGAGTGCGTGAGTAACCCTTTCGGGACAGCTTGCCTACTTTCACTTTATCTTTTACATCTATAGAGAGCTTGAGCGTACCGCTCACCTTTCGCTTCCTATGCTTAGTAATGTTCTCAAAAATAGCATCGGTCTCTGCAACACGCTTCAAGGGCAGGGTCTTCAGTACTTTTTTGAGCGTGTAACCGCAACGGTTCAGAATATTGTT
Source organism: uncultured Cytophagales bacterium (assembly GCA_963833215.1). Taxonomy (GTDB): domain Bacteria; phylum Bacteroidota; class Bacteroidia; order Cytophagales; family Cyclobacteriaceae; genus Tunicatimonas. The sequence continues at coordinate 18,274 of CAWHXE010000019.1, forward strand.
GAGCGTACCCTGGCCAAAATCAGCAGGGGCATATCCTTTCTCTTTTACCAGATAGTCTTTCACCATACCTTCGGTGATCTTTAGATATCCTTTCGTATCGTTGTGGCAGCGATCCGATTGACTATTTACTTCAGCAATCGCTTCTATGTCAGTTACCAAGTTAGGCATCAAATCTTCTTTTTTTTGCGCCCTCTCAACGGGTAGGCATCCTGACACCGGATACCGGTTTCTTGCTCTTTCAAGCCTAGTTCAACCATCTGACGACTCACCGATAAACTACGTTCCGCTTTACGTGCTGAACCATCAAAATGGGTAAGAGTCAATGCCGCTGCGTAGGCTCTTCGTTCGTAGCCCGTAAGCTTCTCTAGTGCCAAATTGAAGCTCTCAATAACCGAAGGTGATAGTGTTTTCATCAGACTAAAGTACGAATTTATCCCTATCTTTGGGTAGGTTATTATTTCAATGGCCCCTAAACAAAGCGCCATAGCCAACAGAAACCAAACCGACGGCTTTGCATTCTGCCTGCTTGCCGTATATTTGTCGGTATTTTCTCAACTTTTATTGCTATGCATGCCTTCGTAAAAATCATCGGCCTGGCGGCGCTCGGTAGCCTGCTGGCCTGCGGTAGTAGTTCTGATGCCGACTCCTCAGAAGGCCCCGCTCCCCCGGTCGCCTTAAAGCAAGATTCGGTGCTCACCCTGCATGGCGACACCCGGGTAGACCCTTACTTCTGGATGCGGCTGACCGATCAGCAGAAGCTCGCGGCTAAACCCGACGCGCAGACGCAGCGGGTGGTTCAGTATCTGGAAGCCGAAAACCAGTATACCGAAGCGAAGTTGCAACACACCAAAGCGCTACAGCAGCAACTCTACGACGAGATGGTCGCCCGCATTGACCCGACTGACGAATCAGCTCCGTACTTTAAAAACGGCTACTGGTACTACAATCAATTCGTCGAGGGGCAGGAGTATCCCATCTACGCCCGCAAAAAAGAAACTCTGGAAGCCGAGGAAGAGGTGCTGCTCGATGCCAACCAACGGGCCGAGGGGCACAATTACTACGCGGCCAGTGGCTTGGCCGTGAGTCCGGATAATAAACTGCTGGCCTTTGCCGAAGACACGCTGAGCCGTCGGCAGTACACTATTCGCTTCAAGAACCTGGAAACCGGCGAACTGCTGCCCGATCAAATTCCCAACGCGGAAGGCAACGGCGCCTGGGCCAACGACAACCAATCGTACTTCTACACCACCAAGGACACCATCACCCTACTGTCTAACCGGATTTGGCGGCACCGCCTGGGCGAACCCACCGGCGATGACGCGCTCAAGCACGAGGAAGAAGACCCCTCGTTCTACATCGGCGTCAGCAAGTCAAAGTCTGGCGAGTATCTCATCATTTCGGAACAGAGTACGCTGGCCAATGATTACCTGCTGCTGAAAGCCGATCAACCCGAGGGTGAGTTTCGGCGGTTCACCCCGCGCGAGGAGGAGCTTCGCTACCAGATCGAGCACGCGGGCGACCAGTTCTACGTGCTCACCGACTGGGACGCTCCCAACTACCGAGTAATGGTTACTCCTGAGTCGGCCACCGACAAGCAGCGGTGGGAAGAAATGATCCCCCACCGGGCGGAGGTATTTTTAGACGATATGAAGGTATTTGACAACTACTTGGTGCTCACCGAAAAGACCAACGCCCTGCCCAAACTGCGGATTATTAATCGACAAACCAACGATGAGCACTATATCCAGTTTGATGAACCCGCCTACCTACTGGCTTCGGCCGAAAACCCTGAGCTAGACACCGAAACGCTGCGCTACGGCTACATGTCTTTGACTACGCCGCTTTCCTTTTATGATTACAACATGGGCACCCGCGAACAAACCCTGGTGAAGCAACAGGCGGTGATCGGCGGCCATCAACCAGACGAGTACGTGACCGAACGCCTAACCGCCCCCGCCCGCGACGGAAAGCAGATTCCCATCTCGCTGGTCTACAAAAAAGGGGCCCGGCAGGGAGCCAACTCTCCGCTACTCCTGTATGCCTACGGATCGTACGGATACGCTACCGACCCCAATTTCCGCAGCGAACGATTGAGCCTGCTGGATAGGGGCTTTATCTGGGCCATCGCCCACGTGCGGGGCGGGCAAGACCTGGGCCGCGCCTGGTACGAAGACGGCAAGATGTTCAAGAAGAAGAACACCTTCACTGACTTTATCGACTGCGCCAAGTACCTAACCGAACAAGGATACACCTCGCCCGAGCATCTGTATGCGATGGGCGGCAGCGCAGGAGGCTTGCTGATGGGCGCGGTGGCCAACATGGCTCCCGAGCAGTTTAACGGCATCGTGGCCGCCGTGCCCTTTGTCGACGTGGTTTCTACCATGCTGGACGAGTCTATTCCCCTCACCACCGGTGAGTTCGACGAGTGGGGTAATCCCAAAAACAAAGATTCGTACGATTACATGCTGTCGTATTCGCCCTACGACAACGTAACGGAGCAAAACTATCCGAATATGCTGGTGATCACCGGTCTGTTCGACTCCCAGGTGCAGTACTGGGAACCGGCCAAGTGGGTGGCTAAGCTGCGCGACAAGAAAACGGACGACAATTTGTTGTTGCTAGAAACCAACATGGAAGCGGGCCACGGCGGGGCGTCGGGCCGCTTCCAGCGCTACAAACAAACCGCGCTAGAGTATGCCTTTTTGCTGAAGCTGGAGGGGGCCACGAACTGAACAATATACACTACCTACGTGGGTCTAATTTCGTATTGAAATTACGCCTCAACCACTTATATTGCCCACAAACATTAAAACCTACCCTATGAGACTTATTCTACTTATGGTCGCGTTATGTGTTACGCAGACCACCTGGGCGCAAAAAAAGAAAAAAGAAAAAATTGAGTATGAGCCCATCACCAACACTACTTTAGAAGAAGCCTTTCCCGTGGCCACGCAATTGCTAGTGGGTGAAGGCCAGCTGGGGATTCATGAGTTTAACTATGGCAACCAACAATTATCTACCACCCACTTCGAGTACTACCGAGGGATATCGGCCCACCGGGGGCGTTGGCAGTTTAGCATCGATGAATCAGGCACCTTCAACGTGGATGTTGTTGAGGTTGAGTGGAAACACGACGGCGTGTGGGAACCAACGAGCAGCGAAGGGCTATTTGTAAAGACCGAGTACAAGCTCCGGGCGGCACTGGCAGATCAAGTTCGTGAGAAGCTAGAAGACCCGAACCAGGTGGCAGCAGCGAAAGATTGGTTTTTCACTAATCTCGAAGTGAACAACAAGTTCTTTGAAACCGCCACTGATCTGGCCGGTGACCGCTGGTTCGAACGCTATCTGGAAAACACTCCGGTTGAGTGGCCTCTCACCTTCATTGACATTGAGCGCAGCACCAGCGATCCTGATTTTCGCTACCGAGAGTTTTATGCCCGTGTGACTGCCTTGGATCTGGGAATGGTTGATTATGAGGATCACCGATTCTTCGTTACCAAGTTCACCAACAACGACGCCAATGCTTTGACTACCAAGGGCACCAAAGTGCCGGTAACCGGATATTGCCGTTCGCTAGAATTTAACCAAGGAGTATTTTACGTACTACTCACTGACGAGCTCACCGACCAGGTGCCTACCACCACCCTGGCGGCTCAGGAAGCGGAAGGCGAAAGTGCTACCTCACTGGTGAGCGTGGCTGACGAGATCAAAAAGCTCAAGGAGCTCTTAGACATGGAAGCAATTACGCAAGAGGAGTACGATCAAGAGAAACAAAAGCTTTTGAACAAGTGACCCTGGGCAAAGTCCGCGGATCTTTGTTGCGAACAGAAGTCCCGCTTCCCTCTCCCTGACTAGTTGGTTCAGCGGGGAGACTCGTTCAGAAAGACCACCGGCTAAGGCTAGCCTCATCCGCTCGGTTGTTCTCCAGCAAATGCAACCGAAACAAGCCCGCCACCAGCGCGTTGGTCCCCAGCTTGGCCTCGTAGTAGGGATCACCGGGCTGGCGCACGAACAGTTTTCCGCTCCATAGCTTATCTATTCCGATGGTAGCGTAGCTGTGGGCCGCACGAAGCAGGCGTTCGTCGGCCAGCACTTCGTAGGCATCCAACGAAAATTGCAAGGCCCCCGCCAGGCTGTTGATCACAAAGTCGTCGGGCCAGCGCGTGGCTAAAAGCATATCCGCTGCCCGCCGCACCATAGTCTGGTAGGTCGGGTCGCCCGTGGCCTGGTAAAAGTAGCAGGCAATGCGTCCGAATTCCAGAATATCGGACCCACCGTAGCCCGTGTTCACCACCGGCACCAGTGCATCGCCCAGCGGACTTCCGTCCAGTTGCAGCCGGAGGTAGTATCCCTTCTGCTTTTCGTTCCAGGAGAATTTCTCGACCGCCTTCAGCATCGCTTCGGCCCGTTCTCGGAAGTGGCCGAAGGCTGGGTGCAGCTGCCAGGACTTGAGCAGGTAGTAGCTTAGCAACCCCGTCTGGTTCAGTGACGCGTGCCGGGCGTTTTCTCGGGGGTCGTCGAGGCACGACACCGTCAGGTTGGTCTTCGGATCACGGTAGTTCCAGTAGAGCGACGCGGTTCCTTCGACCCACCGGCGCCACTCCGGCTGTTGAGTTTGTGCGTACAAGAACGTGAACGAATAGCACTGCAAGCCGCTGTGCTTGATCCAGGGCTGGCCGCCGTCCTGGTACTGCGCCAGTTCGCGGTACTCCTGCTTATCCACCGGATGCCACTCGGCATGCCGGTTGAAGAGGAAGGTTTGGGTGGTGGGACTGCGAAAGTGATAGCGAACACCGGCTACTGCCCGCGCCGTGACGGCCGAGTCCTCGTCCCACAGCAGTGGCCAGGGAGGGGTTTCGGCCAGAAACTCGTGGTAATTGTCTTCCCGGGGGTGCATCAAATCTCCCACCATCACCGAATCAGTGTAGAAGTTATAGTACAGGTGCTCGCCCCAGGCCAGCAAACCGGTCGCCGGATTCGGACAGTGCTTGAGGAAATCCCGGGCGTAAGCCGAAGCCGCCTCCGCGTGCTTTTGGTCGCCCGTGAAGGCACTCAGGGCGCGGAATAGCCGGATGGTCTCTACGTCGTGGTAGAAGTTGCTTCCTCCCACCGCCCGGTCGTGCGCTCGCGTACCGGAGGTGGGTGGCACGCCGGTTCGAGGCACACTTAAGTCGCGGGTATCGATGACGGAGGCCAGCATCGCGGTTTTTTCCGGACCGTAGCGGTCTTGGCCGTGCCGGATCAGGTTGTCGCAGTGCTGCCGCACGTAGGGCAGATAGTCAGCCCGTTGCGCCCAGCCGGGCAAGGACAGCAGTAGGGAGGTGAGCAGAAAAAGCTTAATCATAGTAGCCGGAGAAATTTCTGAGTAAAATAGAACTTTTAGCGTCCGTACGCCAGTCCACTACTCGACATACGAATCATATCGTCGCATCGGGAGCTAGTAGCTGACTACTGTCTTGCCAGCGCAACACCGAATGTTCGGAACGACGCTGAGAGGTATCTCCACCGTAGATGAGGTAAGAACTCGTCTTTTCGGTAGTGATTTTTCGGTAGAAATCTAGCCCACGGAAAAATTCAGGACGAATGGTTTTTCCGGATTTGATTTCGGCGATGGTTGTGCTATCACTGCGCTCTAACAGAAAATCAACCTCGTGTCCGGTATTATCACGCCAGAAATAAGGCACTGGTCGTTGCCCGCGGTTAAACTGGTGCTTCTGCAGTTCGGACACGACAAACGACTCGAACAACTCACCCTTCAAATAGTGCGTTCGGAGTTGTTCTTCACTTTGTATGCCCAATAACGAGCATGCTAATCCGGTATCGTAAAAATAAAGCTTGGGGGTTTTCACCACCCGTTTGTTGAAGTTCTTGTAGTGCGGACGAATCAAAAAAACGATATAACTAGCTTCTAGTACCGATATCCATGACTTGATTGTTTTCGTGTCCACCCCCACTTCATTGGACAACGCCGACATATTAAGTAGTTGTCCTACCCTACCCGCACACAGTTTCAAAAAGGTTTGAAAGGTGGTGAGGTTTTGTATTTGGGTAATCTGCCGCACATCCCGCTCCAGGTAGGTTTGAATATAATCGGGCAACCAAGCGGCCGGAGGCAAATCGTAGTCATACAAACGAGGGTAGAATCCTCGATAAAGCCAGGGAAGGTAGGATTCCTCCTGGTATCCACTATCATGCAGTTCCTCCCACGACAGCGGCAGTAGATGATAAATGGCACTGCGCCCAGCCAGGCTCTGAGAAACCGATTGTACCAGGGAGAAATTTTGTGATCCGGTGAGGATGAACTGAGCGGGACGTTCGAGCCTCATCCACCATCCCCTGCATGTACGACGTTAGATTGGGCACCCGTTGCACTTCGTCAATGATCATCTGAGGGGAGGATTGCAGGAACCCCCGGGGATCAGTTTCTGCGTATTCTCGGGTATCGGGATACTCCAGATTGGTATACGTGTGTTCGGTGAAAACCGCCCGGACTAGCGTGGTCTTCCCCGACTGCCGGGGACCAGTGATGGTGATCACGGGCAGCTTTGCGGAGGCCTCTCGCAATGTGCTGGATAAAATTCGATCAATCATGATGCAAAGATACCTACTTTCTTACAAATCTGGAATCAGATTCCAGATTTGTAAGAAATAGTTCGGCCCACTACGCCGCCCGGAGAAAAAGCAGGAGGATTTGTGCGGGACGAACGCTGACGCGTCCCGGATTTGTTAATATTGCAGTAACCGTATCCGCCCATGCAACCCCTTAACTCCTCATCCGCCGCCCCCACCGAATCTATTTCGGGCATCGTGAAGCGGGTCACGTTTCATAGCGTGGAAACCGGCTGGTCGGTGCTCAAGATCACTCCCTTCGATAAGCCGCAGGAAGAAATTGCCGTCACGGTGCACCAGTCCAAGGTGTTCGCCGGGGCTACGATGGACTTCTACGGGCAGTGGGTAAACCATCCGACCTACGGACGGCAGTTTAAGGCGCAGCGGGTGGAGGAGCAGAAGCCCGCCTCAGCGCACGCGCTGGAGAAATACTTAGGTTCGGGACTTATCAAGGGCGTAGGTCCCAAAACCGCCCGCAAGATCGTGAAGCACTTTGGCAAGGACACGATGGCGGTGTTCGAACACGACATTGACCAACTCACCGAGGTGGAGGGCATCGCCGAGCGCAAGCTGGTGTCTATTGCCCGCGCCTGGAAGGAACACCAGCACATTCGCGAGGTGATGATGTTCTTGCAGTCGCACGGCATCAGCACCTTGTTTGCCGTCAAGATTTTCAAGACCTACGGACAGGAGGCTATTCGCATCGTGGAGGCCAATCCCTACCGGCTGGCGCAGGACATCTACGGCATCGGTTTCTTGTCGGCCGACCGGGTGGCGCTGAGCATGGGCCTGGCGCAAGACGCTACCGAACGCATCCAGGCGGGCATCAGCCACGTGCTGCAGAGCGCCCGCGAGGAGGGCCATTGCTACCTGACGCAGGCGCAAATCGTGGAACAAACCAAAAGCCTGCTGTCGATCGGCAGCGAGGAGCGCATCCTGAACGAACTGGCGGCCCTGACCCAGGCTGACGAACTCAAAACCCGTCGCCTGCGGCAGCACGACGAAAAGATCACCGCCTACTATGCGCCCTCGCTCTATCATGACGAAACCTACGTGGCCCAGCGGGCGCAGCAGCTGGTGCGCACCGGCCTGTCGGCCCCGCCCGCCGAGCAGCGCATTCGGGCGTGGGTGAGTCGCTACTGCGAGAAGCACGAACTGCAGCTGAGCGACGAGCAGCAGGACGCGGTGCGGCGCGTGGTGAGCGAGCCACTGAGCATTCTGACCGGCGGACCGGGCTGCGGCAAAACCACCACCACCCGCGTGATCGTGGCGCTGCTGCGTGCCATGAAGAAAGAAGTGCTGCTGGCCGCCCCCACCGGACGCGCCGCCCAGCGCATGGGCGAGGTGATCGGCCAGGAAGCCAAAACGCTGCACCGGCTGCTCGACTGGAACCCGGCCTACGGCGGCTTCCGCCACAACGAAGAGGTGCCTTTAGCGGGTGATTTCCTGATTGTAGACGAAACCTCAATGCTCGATATTCACCTGGCCGCTTCGCTGTTTCGGGCCATTCCCGACGGGGCCCAGGTGCTGCTCATCGGCGACGCCGACCAATTGCCCTCGGTGGGGGCGGGCAATGTGTTGCAAGATTTGATCGGTTCCGATACTGTGCCCGTAGCGCGGCTCACCCAGGTGTTTCGGCAGGCCCAGCAGTCGCAGATCATTCGCTACGCGCACCAGATCAACGCCGGGCGGGTGCCCGAGGTGGGTTCGCCCTTCCGCACCCCCGCCCTGTGGCAGCAGCACGATTGCCTGTTTGTAGACTCCGAAGAAGCCACCCAGGAGCAACTGCGCTTTATCCGACGCATCAAGCGCCTGGCCGACCACCTGCCCGACCTGGAAGCTAGCTTGCTCGAAGAACCCAACGAAACCGCCGAGGCTTACCTGGCGCGGCAGCCGCTGGCCATTCCGGAGAAGTTCAGACACGTGGATATCAACGAGTTAGCGGTAGCCGAGCAGCACAGCGAAGAACTCAAGGCCGTGCTACAGCGGGTGCATCCGTTCTCGTCGCTGCACTGGGGCTACTCGGCCGTGGCGATGGTGGAAAAGCTCTACCGCGAAATCATTCCTAAGTACCACGGCGCCGACATCGAGGTGCAAATTTTGAGTCCGATGACCAAGGGCAGCCTGGGCACCCACCACCTCAACGACACCATTCAGCAGGCGGTGAACCCCGCGCAGGTGGGCAAGGCGCAGTTGCAGATCGGCGGCCGCCTGTTTCGCGAGGGCGACCGGGTGATTCAGCGGCGCAACAACTACACGCTAAACGTCTTTAACGGCGACATTGGCCGGATCATCCGGCTGGATAACGAAAGCATGAGCGGCGTGGTGGCCTTCGTCGACGACAAGGAGGTGGCCTACGAGCGCGAGCATCTGCCGGAGTTGGAGTTGGCCTACGCGATCACGATTCACAAGTCGCAGGGCAGCGAGTTTGGCGCGGTGATTCTGCCGCTGCTCCCGCAGCACTTCACCATGCTGTACCGCAACCTGATCTACACCGGCCTCACCCGGGCCCGCAAGGTGGCCGTGCTGGTAGGCAGTCGCTGGGCGCTGCGCCGGGCGGTGGACCAGCAAAACACAGCGCTGCGGCAGACGGCGCTGAAGGAGTTATTGGTGCCCCCACCCTTTTTTTTGTGGCGTATCAACTTCGGAGATCGGCCCGACGGCGCTCACAGCTCTTCACTGATTTGGCCCATAGTCAGCGGCAGTATTTGTTTGCGCATCAAACTGAAGGGGAGAAGTCTAATGAGAAGGGCATCATCAACCGCCTGATCCAGAGTTTGGAACAGGCCGCCGCCTTCATCAAGCAGATTGCCCAGGGCAACTACGCGGTGCAGTGGGAAGGCCTTGACGAAGCCAACCAGGAGGACAACCAAAACAACCTGGCCGGAGCCCTCATCCGGATGCGCGAGCAAATGAAGATCGTCAAGCAGGAGAATCAGCAACGCCTGTGGACCACCGAAGGCCTCTCTAAAGTAGCCGAGATCACCCGCATTCATCAGCAGGAAGTGCAAGAGCTTGCCGACCGTCTGCTCTCCTACCTGGTCAACTACACCGAAGCCAACCAGGGTTCGTTGTTCTTCTTGCAAGAGGATGTGCTCGGGGAGGTATCGCTCAGCTTATCGGCCTGCTTTGCCTACGACAAGAAAAAGCACGCAGAGAAGACCGTCAAACCCGGACAGGGGCTGGTGGGGCAAACGTTTTTGGAGAAGAAGACCCTGCACCTCAAGCGGGTGCCCTCTGACTACGTGCAGATCACCTCGGGACTGGGCGAGGCTACCCCGACGGCTTTGCTGGTGGTGCCGTTGACCTTCAACGAACAGGTGCTGGGCATTCTGGAGATTGCTTCTTTTAATCAGTTTGCCGCCCACCAGATCAAGTTTCTGGAGACGGTGGGCGAGGTGATTGCCTCGGCGGTGGCCACCGTGCGGATGAACGCGCAGACCAAGCAGTTGCTCACCCAGTCGCAGGAGGGCACCGAGGCGCTGCGGGCGCAGGAAGAAGAGATGCGCCAGAACATGGAAGAGTTGCAGGCCACCCAGGAAGAGATGCAGCGCAAAGCCCAAGAGTACGAAACCGTGATCCAACAACAAGAAGAAACCATTAAGCGCTTCACTCAGGCCAACTAGAAATTCCGGGTTCAGTGTTTATTGGTTCCGGATTCGCTGATAGATTGAATCTGGAACAGCGCCTCCGGGCCTTTTTCACTAATTTGCTACAACCACCAGTTGCTTGTGGGTGCTATGCGGCCCCCGGATCATCAGCACGTAAACTCCCCGCGGCAGTTCGTCTACCATGATTGTCGCCCGTGGCTGCGTGACGGTGTGCACGGTACGGCGGTTGCCATCAAGGCTGACCAGTTCTACGGCGTACGAATGATCGGTAGCCGCATCCGGCAGTGAAACGGTTAGCTCATCCCGGACCGGATTGGGATAAGCCTGCACTTTGTGCTCAACTTCGAGTGCCCCGGGCTTGCTAACAAAGTTCGCCGTTCGGGCGAAAGAAGCATCGGACGCCCCCGCTGCCCATAAAATCGCTTCCTGCACCATCGTTCGGAAGTTGCTGTTGCTCTGGTAGTCGGATGCGTTGTGGCCCAGGGCGGTGTAGAACGAGCGGCCGCCGTCGTATTCTTTGTACCACGTCACGGGGCGGGGAGCATCGTAGCTGTTGCTGCCGGTTGACCGCACCTGAAGCAGGTTAATGTTGCCCGCAAAGAGAAACCCGCCGTTGCGCTCCCAGTAGTAGTACTCTTCGTTTTTATTCCAGGTGTCGCCCAGGTGGACTATGGCCGGATGACTACCAACGACATCCATCGTGGCGTTGGTGTTGTTGGCGGTGTGGTTGGGACTGGTTTGCACAATGCCACCCACCAGTTCGTTATACCACGGCCAACTGCCGTCGCGGTAGGTATCGGTAGCCGCGTGCACTCCCACAAAGCCGCCTCCACCTTGAATGTAAGCCTCAAAGGCATCTTGCTGGGTGGCCGTCAACAGACCGTCGCCTGAGGTGTTCAGCCACACCACCACGTCGTACTGTGAAAGAGTAGCGGAGGCAAACACCTCGCTATTTAAAGTAGAAGTCGCCGTCCAGCCCTGGGTGTCGCCCAGTTCTTCAATCATCGTGATTCCGGCGTTGATAGACCCGTGCCGGAAACCGTTGGTTTCGTGGTACACCAGCACGTTGATTTCTTCCTCTACTTCTGGCTCGATAGCGATCCAGCGGGTTTTGTTGAGCGGACAGCAGGTGCCGTTCTCACCGCCGTTGGCTACGATTAGGCGGTCGCCGAACACTTTGGCCGCTGGGGCCAGCAGGTTTTCCGGCAGTTCGCAGCGCTCGCTCCACTGATTGGTGGCCGGGTCGTATTCAGTGACATCATCAAAGAAAAAGCCGCCGCGCCGACCGCCCGCGATGATGATTTTATCGTTGTGCACCATCGTGCCCGGCTCAAAGTGCGAGCGCGCCGAGGGCAGGTCGGCCTTTCGCGTCCAACTATCCGTTTGCGGATCGTAGGCGTCTAAAAATTTTTGGTCTTGCACTCCGGCGTCGTGCCCGTATTGCCCTCCGATGGCGTAGATAAGTCCGTCAACCGCTGCCCCGCTCAGGTGATTTCGGGGGTTAGGCATCGGGGCGGCCACTTGCCAACCGGCCGCCTGGTTCGTCAGGTCCAGAATGTAGTGCTCACCGACGTCGGTTCGCCGGTCGGGCAGCAAGCCGCCGAAGAAATGAAGCTGACCGTTGCTGTATACTGCCGCTCCCGAACCCCGGGGATTGGGCAGGGCGGGCCCTTCGCGCCAGGTGTCGGTTACGGTGTTGTAGACTTGCACTGCGTCGGTGGCTGCGCCGGGGTGATTGCCCACGAAGCCCGCGACGATCCATATCTCATCGCCCGCCACGGCCGCGCCCATGTGCGTCACCGGGATAGGCATCGGGGCACCCAGCGACCAGCTATCTTGCGTCGGGTCGTAGATTTCGGTGGCTCCGGTTATCTTCAGCCCGGCCATAAAGCCAGCCAGCACGTAGAGTTTGCCGTTGACCTTGGCGCTCTGGGCTTCCACCTTGCTCAGCGACGAATTGGCTAAACTGTTCCAGTCGCAGGCCGACGGTTCGGTCGGGTCCGTGATGATGTCGCCTTCGCCGTAGATCTCAATGGCCGATACCTTGGGCTGGTTGACGCTGGCCGAAAAGTTCAGGTTGAGTACCTGATCGCCCACCTGGGTGGTAAACGTTTTTACGGTGGCAGCCATTGGTCCCACCTCCGCATTGATGTCAAAGTTGGTAATGATCGGCACGCCCTCCAGCGTAGCACTGAACACGCGCTTATTGCTGCCGCCGCTTCCCCCGCCGGTGGCTCCGAAGTAGATTTCGGCAAAGTGGAGCTTTACGACGTACTCCCCGTTGGTGAGCGGAATGTCGTAGCCGAAGGACTGCAGACTCTGGTTGGTGCTGCGCTCGGTGCGGTACAGTTCGTCCTGCGTAGTGTTAGCAATGTCGGCGATGTTGTTGTTAGCATAAGACTTACCGTTGCCCGTAAAGTAGTTATCAGCTGTGAAGACCGAGTCGCCGAAGGTCACCTGATTGCCTCCCGCGTTGATGCGGGTCACGACGGGCAGTTCGACCGGGGGAGGCGTTACTTCCTCTACGATGGTGAAGTTGACGGTATAGATCGGCCCGGCGGTTCCGGCACCCCGGTCGGCTGAGTAGGCGGTGGCGGTCACCTGGTTCGCGCCCACCTCGGGCACCCACGGCTTATAATCGGTGCCGCCGTTGTCACCTCCGATGGCGTAGACCGGCACGCTTTCCGTCTGGTAATTGGGGTTGTCCTGGTAGCCAAAAACGACACTTTCGGTATCGTCAGACACCTCTGCCCGAATGTTCAGCTGATTAGTTCCAATGTCTGCCAAATCAAAAATATCCCCTTCCTCAATGGTTTTGATGTCCTGATCGGTTACCGCGTTGACCAGTACCAGTGAGGAAATTGTCGGACCCGAAGGGTCGTCAGGTGAGGGCAAAGTGGTTACGCTAAAGGTGTTCCACGCCGAAGGCTGGGCATCAAAATTAACGCGCATGCGGAAGAAATAAGTAGTATCCGAAAGCAGCCCGGAGTAGCTGAACTCGTCGTAGCCATAGTAAAGCGCATCAAAACCGTCGAAGGGTCCATCTTCTTGAAAAGCATACTCAATAAGATAATCGTTGCCGAAGGGAGAAGGCGTCCAACTGAGATCAAAGGAGCTTTCGGTCACGTTAGTGATCACGAAGTCGGTGGGCGGGTAAGGTAGGTTTGCCACTTCCACGGGGGCCGTAAAGGCCGATGCGCCCGCCGCGTTGACCGCCCGGATACGATAGCTTCGGTAGTCTTCCAGTACCCAAGGTGTTGTCCGAATAGCTTGTGGTGTTGGCCGCAACCGTGGCTAACGGTTCCCAATCCTCGGATGAATAGGGGGCAGAGATTTCAATGTCAAAAGCGGTCTCGTTAGAGGAATTGTCGGTCCAACTCAGTAGGGCGGTGCCGGGCGTGGTTACGGTCACCGCTAGGGACGAAGGGGCGGCAGGAGCAGAGGCTACCGGTTCGTCAACCACCACAAAGCTGACGGTCAATGAGCTTCCCGCCGTCCCCTGCCCTTTGGAAGCGGAGAAGGGAGTGGCCCGCAGTTCGTAGTTACCAGGAGTAGGACGCCACGGGTAATAATCATTGCCACTGTTGCCCAACAGGGCGTAGGGGGCCGCGTTTTCGGTACGAAAAGTAGCCCCCTGAAGCGCAAACACCACACTACCGACCGTAGCGGGACTGGTATTAGCCCGCACGTTGATTGCATCGCCGTTTAGCTCCGCCAGGTTGATAACATCTCCGTCTGCTAACGGGCCAATCTCCGAATCGGTAGTAGCGTTGAAAAGCGTGAACGATGAAATGCTTTGCGCCTCCGTACGCAAAAAGGTGAAGAAGCAGAAGATGAATAAAGCCAAAGAGTAGACAGTTCTGATCATGGCGGCAAAGTTTAGTAGCTATTTATTTAGTACCAAAACTAGTGTTTTACCCAACGAAGTCCAATTAAGTGACTTAATCACCAGTATTTAATTCTTTTCTCAGTTACAGCAATCCAAGTCAATAATCTGTCTCACTGGCGTTATAGAACTTAGTGGACAGGGGTAAGCTGTCAGTGTTCTATGTGGCGCAAGATTTGTTGCGATTGCTTTCCAACCTATACCGACTGCCTAGCCCAACCAAGAAGCTCTTCGCTACTATGCCAAAATTCGGATTTTTGCTGCTGGCACTGCTGGCAAACTTTTCTCTTCATGGCCAAGGAGTGCGCGGCTACGTTTACACCAGTGAGTCGGAACCCTTACCCTTCACCACCATTTACATCCGGCAACTCGAAACCGGCACCACCACCAACCAGGAAGGTCGCTACGAGATCAAGCTAGCTCCCGGACAGTACGACCTGGTGTTTCAGTACTTGGGCTATAGCACGCTGGTTCGGACGGTGACCGTGGCCGACACCTGGCAGGAGCTAGACGTTACGCTGCCCGAACAGGTGATGCAATTACAGGAAGTGGAGGTACGGGCTGGTAAGGAAGATCCCGCCTACACCATCATCCGCAAGGCCATCGCCAAGAGCAAATTTCACCGCCTGCAGGTACAACACTACACCGCCCGGGTCTACGTGAAGGGGGCCGGACGCGTAAAAGATGTGCCCTTCTTGCTGGAGCGTCGGATGAAGAAAGAGGGCGTTGATTCTTCCACTGTTTTTCTGTCAGAGTCGGTGAGCGAGGTCACCTTCGACCAGCCCAACACCGTCACCGAGCGCGTGATCTCCATCCGCACCATTGGCGAAGGCAACAACACCAGCCCTACGCCCTTTATCAACGGCAGTTTCTACAAACCCACCGTGGCGCAGGCCATTTCGCCGCTCTCGCCCCGCGCCTTTGCTTACTACCGCTTTCGCTACGAGGGCAGCTTCGAGGACCGGGGGCACACGGTGAACAAGATTCGAGTGATTCCCCGCTCCCGCGGCGACAACGTGTTCGACGGCTACATCTTTCTCATTGAAGACCAGTGGAGCATCCATAGTTTGAACCTGTTCACCTACCGGCAGGGGTTCAAAATACAGGCCAACCAGATTTACAATCCGATTGCCGAAACGGTGTGGTTGCCGGTCACCCACCGTATTGAGGTCACCGGCAAGGTGCTGGGCTTCGACCTGGAGTATAAGTACCTGGCCACCGTGGCCGACTACGCCATTGAGTTGAATCCTGACCTGGAAAGTGATTTTGAGGTGGTGGACGAAAAGGTGGATCAAGAACTGGCCGAGGCGTTGGCAAAAGAAGAAAAGTCGGCGGTTGACACGTCGGAGGTTTCGCTAGACCCGAAAGCCTTTAAGCAGCAGCAACGCTACACCCGCAAGCAACTGAAACAGGCGCTACGCAACTACGAGAAAGAACTGGACCGACAGGAAGAAGCGCCTGAGGTGGTTTCTAACTTCAATCTTGAGGTAGACTCTTTGGCCTACGAAAAGGACTCGGCCTACTGGGCCACGGTGCGGCCGGTGCCCCTCAACCTCCGTGAGCGGCAGAGTTACCGCAAGCTCAACAGCCTGGCGGTGGCCGAGGAGAATGAAAATCCTGAAAGCGACGGCACCAACAAGAAGCGCGGTTCCGTGGGCAGTCTGCTGCTGGGCACCACCGTTGATCTGGGCAAAAAAAGTTCGTTCCAGTACGTGTCGCCGCTGGGCGAACTGCGGTTCAATCCGGTGGAGGGGGCGCACTTCAACGTGCCACTCACCTACCGCACCGAGCTGGATAGCACGCATCGTTTAGAAATATCGGCGGTGCCCCGCTACGCGTTCGCCCGCAACAAGTTGATCGGAAAAGGCGCGGTGAGCCTTAGCTATCCAAGTGCCGGACAGCGCGGCCGGGTGTCTCTGGAAGGAGGAAGGTTCGTAAGTCAGTTTAACGAGCAAGAACCCATCAGTTCGTTGATTAATACGTTTACCGCCCTGGTGCAGAAGCGCAACTACGTGCGGCTGTACGAGAAAGACTACGGGCGGCTTACTCTCGATCAGCCGCTGAGTCCGCGGCTCACGCTCACCGCCACCACCGAGTGGGCCGAACGGCGGCCACTGTTCAACCAAACCGATTTCTCGCTGCGCCGGGGAGAATCGGCGGAGTTTGCGCCCAACGCTCCGACCAACATTGAACGCGCCGACACCCGCTTTGCCCCGCACCGGGCGCTGTGGGGCGCGGTGACGCTGGGCTTTGAGCCCTGGCAAAAATACTACGTGCGCAACGGCCGAAAGCGGCGCATCGAGCACTCGTCGCCCCACTTCCGCCTGACCTACCGCACCGGAGTGCCGGAATTGCTGGGCAGCGACGTGGACTACGACTTGCTAGAAATCGGGGTGCGCCACCGGTGGCGGCCCGGCGCGCGGGGACGGCTGGACTATAACCTGTATGCCGGAGCTTTCCTGAACCGCGATCAGTTGTACTTCATGGACTTTCACCACTTCGCGGGCAACCGGGTGGTGGTGCAGGAATCTGATCCCGTAGGCAGCTTCCGTCTGCTGGATTACTATACTTTCAGCACGCAGGAGCGCTACGCGGTGGCGCACGGGCACTACCAATTCCGCAAGTTGCTGCTCACCCGCATCTTCGAGGTGCGCCTGCTGGGGCTGCAAGAAAACGTATTCGTCAACTACCTGAAAACGAGCGTCTCGCCCCACTACAACGAGGTGGGCTACAGCCTGGATAATATTTTTCGCTTCTTCCGGGTGGAGGCCGTGGCGGGCTTTGACAACGGGCAGTACCGGGACTTCGGCATTCGTATCGGGATTTCTACTAACTTGGGCAACGCCATCGGATTTTAGGGCGGGTTAACATTCAAGCTTAGTCGGCGCTTTCGGCGCGTTTTGTGCCCGTTTTGCGTTGCTTTCGTTGACCGATGCGCTGCATCGCTCGCCTCAAGCGCCTTAATCGGACAAAAAACGCACTCGAAATCCCTCGTCAATCTAAATGTCAACACGCCCTAGCGTATGCCCCAGATCAAGCGAAAGAAAACTGCTTACCGCATCAGCGCCTGCACTGCAACAGTACTTGCACGAACACGGCCGGGTCACTCCGGTGCCGATTACCTACCACGATCTGCTGCGCTACGACAGCACCGTGGCTTTGTACGACAACCGGGGCAACGACACGCTGTGGGTCACCGTCTTTTATCCGCAGCAGGATATGGACCGCATCTACTACGCCCTGAAGATGATCTACTCGATCCTAAAAGCCGACGGCGACATTTCGGTGATGCAGCACCTGTCGGTGGACCGGGTGGACTTGTGCGTATACGGCAACACCCGGCCCTTCCGGGTGCGCATCGTGAACCAGATCAACGATAACTTCGACTATTTCTACGTTAAGTACGCCGACGCCTCGCGCATCTACGGGCTGGAACTGGAGCATATCTCGTCGCCCAACCGCATGACCTACGCGGTGGCCGACCAAACCCTGATCGAGGAGCACATTGCGGGCATTCCGGGGGAGCAGTTTTTTAAAGACTTTCTGCACAACGAGCGGCAGAACCACACGCGGCTGGCCAAGGAGTTTGTCAAGTTCAACGAGCGCTGCTTCGTGCGGCTGCTGGGCGATATGCACTCGGCCAACTTTGTGGTGGACGTCACTCCTGATTTCGACGAGTTGCACTACCGCATTCGCGCCATTGATTTTGATCAGCAGTCGTACGAAGGCAGCAAATCTATTTACATGCCGCAGTACTACAAACAGAACAACCCGCTCATCGAGATGGGGTTGCGCGTGATGACACCCGAAAGCGTGCGGCAGTACCAGAAAGAAGAACACGCGCTCATTGCCACTCGCCTGCGCGCGTCGCGCCACCAGCTCAAAGAATTGCTGGATGCCATGACCCAGGATACGCTGGCTCCTCCGGCCCACGTGGCGCAGTTGAAGCAAGCGCTGGCCCGGCACCACCGAAACGAAGACTTTCTGCGCTGCGGATCGATGGGCGACATTGTGCGCACCAGCCTGTGGTTGTCACTGATCTAGCGGGAATTCATTGGCCAATTGTCGTGTTATTTTTTAAACCGAATCGTATGTTACCCAAAGTAGATATTGCCGCGTTTAAAGAAAAGCTAGATCAGCAGCACGGCTGGCCCACGCTCTATATGTTCAAGTTCATTGTGCCCAGTGGCAAGGAGGAAGAAGTGTTCGCGCTATTTCCTAAGAACCAGTTAACCACCAAGGCTTCGCGGAACGGCAACTACGTGAGCGTGACGGCCAAGGTGATGATGCGCTCCAGCGAAGACGTGATGGATAAGTACCGCGCCGCCCACAAGATTGAGGGAGTGCTGGCGCTTTGATTTTTTGAAAAGGACATAGACTTTAACTAATGACGGAGAATGAGACGCACACAAAGTGGCCATTAGATCGCGTGTCCAGCACCAGCGCCGGGTGATTTTGTTTCAGATAAACAAAGCGCCATAGCCAACAGAAACCAAACCGACGGCTTTGCATTCTGCCTGCTTGCCGTATATTTGTCGGTATTTTCTCAACTTTTATTGCTATGCATACCTTCGTAAAAATCATCGGCCTGGCGGCGCTCGGTAGCCTGCTGGCCTGCGGTAGTAGTTCTGATGCCGACTCCTCAGAAGGCCCCGCTCCCCCGGTCGCCTCAAAGCAAGATTCGGTACTCACCCTGCATGGCGACACCCGGGTGGACCCCTACTTCTGGATGCGGCTGACCGATCAGCAGAAGCTCGCGGCCGAGCCCGATGCGCAAACGCAACGCGTGGTGCAGTACCTGGAAGAAGAGAACACCTACACCGCCGCCGCACTGCAGGATACCGAAGAACTACAGCAGCAACTCTACGACGAGATGGTCGCCCGCATTGACCCGACTGACGAATCAGCTCCGTACTTTAAAAACGGCTACTGGTACTACAATCGATTCGTCGAGGGACAGGAGTATCCCATCTACGCCCGCAAAAAAGAAACCCTGGAAGCCGAGGAAGAGGTGCTGCTCGATGCCAACCAACGGGCCGAGGGGCACAATTACTACGCGGCCAGTGGCTTGGCCGTGAGTCCGGATAACAAACTGCTGGCCTTCGCCGAAGACACGCTGAGCCGTCGGCAGTACACTATTCGCTTCAAGAACCTGGAAACCAGCGAACTGTTGCCCGATCAAATTCCCAACGCGGAAGGCAACGGCGCCTGGGCCAACGACAACCAATCGTATTTCTACACCACCAAGGACACCATCACCCTACTGTCTAACCGGATTTGGCGGCACCGCCTGGGCAAACCCACCGGCGATGACGCGCTCAAGTACGAGGAAGAAGACCCCTCGTTCTACATCGGCGTCAGCAAGTCAAAGTCTGGCGAGTATCTCATCATTTCGGAACAGAGTACGCTGGCCAATGATTACCTGCTGCTGAAAGCCGATCAACCCGAGGGTGAGTTTCGGCGGTTCACCCCGCGCGAGGAGGAGCTTCGCTACCAGATCGAGCACGCGGGCGACCAGTTCTACGTGCTCACCGACTGGGACGCTCCCAACTACCGAGTAATGGTTACTCCTGAGTCGGCCACCGACAAGCAGCGGTGGGAAGAAATGATCCCCCACCGGGCGAAGAGGTCTTTTTGGACGATATGAAGGTATTTGACAACTATTTGGTGCTCACCGAAAAGACCAACGCCCTGCCCAAACTGCGGATTATTAATCGACAAACCAACGATGAGCACTACATCCAGTTTGATGAACCCGCCTACCTACTGGCTTCGGCCGAAAACCCTGAGCTAGACACCGAAACGCTGCGCTACGGCTACATGTCTTTGACTACGCCGCTTTCCTTTTATGATTACAACATGGGCACCCGCGAACAAACCCTGGTGAAGCAACAGGCGGTGATCGGCGGCCATCAACCAGACGAGTACGTGACCGAACGCCTAACCGCCCCCGCCCGCGACGGAAAGCAGATTCCCATCTCGCTGGTCTACAAAAAAGGGGCCCGGCAGGGAGCCAACTCTCCGCTACTCCTGTATGCCTACGGATCGTACGGATACGCTACCGACCCCAACTTTCCGAAGCGAACGATTGAGCTTGTTGGATAGGGGCTTTATCTGGGCCATCGCCCACGTGCGGGGCGGGCAAGACCTGGGCCGCGCCTGGTACGAAGACGGCAAGATGTTCAAGAAGAAGAACACCTTCACCGACTTTATCGACTGCGCCAAGTACCTAACCGAACAAGGATACACCTCGCCCGAGCATCTGTACGCGATGGGCGGCAGCGCCGGGAGGCTTGCTGATGGGCGCGGTGGCCAACATGGCTCCCGAGCAGTTTAACGGCATCGTGGCCGCCGTGCCCTTTGTTGACGTGGTTTCTACCATGCTGGATGAGTCTATTCCCCTCACCACCGGTGAGTTCGACGAGTGGGGAAATCCGCAAGAACAAAGATTCGTACGATTACATGCTGTCGTATTCGCCCTACGACAACGTAACGGAGCAAAACTATCCGAATATGCTGGTGACCACCGGTCTGTTCGACTCCCAGGTGCAGTACTGGGAACCGGCCAAGTGGGTGGCTAAGCTGCGCGACAAGAAAACGGACGACAACTTGTTGTTGCTAGAAACCAACATGGAAGCGGGCCACGGCGGGGCGTCGGGCCGCTTCCAGCGCTACAAACAAACCGCGCTAGAGTTATGCCTTTTTGCTGAAGCTGGAGGGGGCCACGAACTGAACAATATACACTACCTACGTGGGTCTAATTTCGTATTGAAATTACGCCTCAATCACTTATATTGCCCACAAACATTAAAACCTACCCTATGAGACTTATTCTACTTATGGTCGCGTTATGTGTTACGCAGACCACCTGGGCGCAAAAAAAGAAAAAAGAAAAAATTGAGTATGAGCCCATCACCAACACTACTTTAGAAGAAGCCTTTCCCGTGGCTACGCAATTGCTAGTGGGTGAAGGCCAGCTGGGGATTCATGAGTTTAACTATGGCAACCAACAATTATCTACCACCCACTTCGAGTACTACCGAGGGATATCGGCCCACCGGGGGCGTTGGCAGTTTAGCATCGATGAATCAGGCACCTTCAACGTGGATGTTGTTGAGGTTGAGTGGAAACACGACGGCGTGTGGGAACCAACGAGCAGCGAAGGGCTATTTGTAAAGACCGAGTACAAGCTTCGGGCGGCACTGGCAGATCAAGTTCGTGAGAAGCTAGAAGACCCGAACCAGGTGGCAGCAGCGAAAGATTGGTTTTTCACTAATCTCGAGGTGAACAACAAGTTCTTTGAAACCGCCACCGATCTGGCCGGTGACCGCTGGTTCGAACGCTATCTGGAAAACACTCCGGTTGAGTGGCCTCTCACCTTCATTGACATTGAGCGCAGCACCAGCGATCCTGATTTTCGCTACCGAGAATTTTATGCCCGTGTGACTGCCTTGGATCTGGGAATGGTTGATTATGAGGATCACCGATTCTTCGTTACCAAGTTCACCAACAACGACGCCAATGCTTTGACTACCAAGGGCACCAAAGTGCCGGTAACCGGATATTGCCGTTCGCTAGAATTTAACCAAGGAGTATTTTACGTACTACTCACTGACGAGCTCACCGACCAGGTGCCTACCACCACCCTGGCGGCTCAGGAAGCGGAAGGCGAAAGTGCTACCTCACTGGTGAGCGTGGCTGACGAGATCAAAAAGCTCAAGGAGCTCTTAGACATGGAAGCAATTACGCAAGAGGAGTACGATCAAGAGAAACAAAAGCTTTTGAATAAGTGACCCTGGGCAAAGTCCGCGGATCTTTGTTGCGAACAGAAGTCCCGCTTCCCTCTCCCTGACTAGTTGGTTCAGCGGGGAGACTCGTTCAGAAAGACCACCGGCTAAGGCTAGCCTCATCCGCTCGGTTGTTCTCCAGCAAATGCAACCGAAACAAGCCCGCCACCAGCGCGTTGGTCCCCAGCTTGGCCTCGTAGTAGGGATCACCGGGCTGGCGCACGAACAGTTTTCCGCTCCATAGCTTATCTATTCCGATGGTAGCGTAGCTGTGGGCCGCACGAAGCAGGCGTTCGTCGGCCAGCACTTCGTAGGCATCCAACGAAAATTGCAAGGCCCCCGCCAGGCTGTTGATCACAAAGTCGTCGGGCCAGCGCGTGGCTAAAAGCATATCCGCTGCCCGCCGCACCATAGTCTGGTAGGTCGGGTCGCCCGTGGCCTGGTAAAAGTAGCAGGCAATGCGTCCGAATTCCAGAATATCGGATCCACCGTAGCCCGTGTTCACCACCGGCACCAGTGCATCGCCCAGCGGACTTCCGTCCAGTTGCAGCCGGAGGTAGTATCCCTTCTGCTTTTCGTTCCAGGAGAATTTCTCGACCGCCTTCAGCATCGCTTCGGCCCGTTCTCGGAAGTGGCCGAAGGCTGGGTGCAGCTGCCAAGACTTGAGCAGGTAGTAGCTTAGCAACCCCGTCTGGTTCAGTGACGCGTGCCGGGCGTTTTCCCGGGGGTCGTTGAGGCACGACACCGTCAGGTTGGTCTTCGGATCACGGTAGTTCCAGTAGAGCGACGCGGTTCCTTCGGCCCACCGCCGCCACTCCGGCTGCTGAGTTTGCGCGTACAAGAACGTGAACGAATAGCACTGCAAGCCGCTGTGCTTGATCCAGGGCTGGCCGCCGTCCTGGTACTGCGCCAGTTCGCGGTACTCCTGCTTATCCACCGGATGCCACTCGGCATGCCGGTTGAAGAGGAAGGTTTGGGTGGTGGGACTGCGAAAGTGATAGCGAACACCGGCTACTGCCCGCGCCGTGACGGCCGAGTCCACGTCCCACAGCAGTGGCCAGGGAGGGGTTTCGGCCAGAAACTCGTGGTAATTGTCTTCCCGGGGGTGCATCAAATCTCCCACCATCACCGAATCAGTGTAGAAGTTATAGTACAGGTGCTCGCCCCAGGCCAGCAAACCGGTCGCCGGATTCGGACAGTGCTTGAGGAAATCCCGGGCGTAAGCCGAAGCCGCGTCCGCGTGCTTTTGGTCGCCCGTGAAGGCACTCAGGGCGCGGAATAGCCGGATGGTCTCTACGTCGTGGTAGAAGTTGCTTCCTCCCACCGCCCGGTCGTGCGCTCGCGTACCGGAGGTGGGTGGCACGCCGGTTCGAGGCACACTTAAGTCGCGGGTATCGATGACGGAGGCCAGCATCGCGGTTTTTTCCGGACCGTAGCGGTCTTGGCCGTGCCGGATCAGGTTGTCGCAGTGCTGCCGCACGTAGGGCAGATAGTCAGCCCGTTGCGCCCAGCCGGGCAAGGACAGCAGTAGGGCGGTGAGCAGAAAAAGCTTAATCATAGTAGCCGGAGAAATTTCTGAGTAAAATAGAACTTTTAGCGTCCGTACGCCAGTCCACTACTCAACATACGAATCATATCGTCGCATCGGGAGCTAGTAGCTGACTACTGTCTTGCCAGCGCAACACCGAATGTTCGGAACGACGCTGAGAGGTATCTCCACCGTAGATGAGGTAAGAACTCGTCTTTTCGGTAGTGATTTTTCGGTAGAAATTTAGCCCGCGGAAAAATTCAGGACGAATGGTTTTTCCGGATTTGATTTCGGCGATGGTTGTGCTATCACTGCGCTCTAACAGAAAATCAACCTCGTGTCCGGTATTATCACGCCAGAAATAAGGCACTGGTCGTTGCCCGCGGTTAAACTGGTGCTTCTGCAGTTCGGACACGACAAACGACTCGAACAACTCACCCTTCAAATAGTGCGTTCGAAGTTGTTCTTCACTTTGTATGCCCAATAACGAGCATGCTAATCCGGTATCGTAAAAATAAAGCTTGGGGGTTTTTACCACCCGTTTGTTGAAGTTCTTGTAGTGCGGACGAATCAAAAAAACGATATAACTAGCTTCTAGTACCGATATCCATGACTTGATTGTTTTCGTGTCCACCCCCACTTCATTGGACAACGCCGACATATTAAGTAATTGTCCTACCCTACCCGCACACAGTTTCAAAAAGGTTTGAAAGGTGGTGAGGTTTTGTATTTGGGTAATCTGCCGCACATCCCGCTCCAGGTAGGTTTGAATATAATCGGGCAACCAAGCGGCCGGAGGCAAATCGTAGTCATACAAACGAGGGTAGAATCCTCGATAAAGCCAGGGAAGGTAGGATTCCTCCTGGTATCCACTATCATGCAGTTCCTCCCACGACAGCGGCAGTAGATGATAAATGGCACTGCGCCCAGCCAGGCTCTGAGAAACCGATTGTACCAGGGAGAAATTTTGTGATCCGGTGAGGATGAACTGAGCGGGACGTTGAGCCTCATCCACCATCCCCTGCATGTACGACGTTAGATTGGGCACCCGTTGCACTTCGTCAATGATCATCTGAGGGGAGGATTGCAGGAACCCCCGGGGATCAGTTTCTGCGTATTCTCGGGTATCGGGATACTCCAGATTGGTATACGTGTGTTCGGTGAAAACCGCCCGGACTAGCGTGGTCTTCCCCGACTGCCGGGGACCAGTGATGGTGATCACGGGCAGCTTTGCGGAGGCCTCTCGCAATGTGCTGGATAAAATTCGATCAATCATGATGCAAAGATACCTACTTTCTTACAAATCTGGAATCAGATTCCAGATTTGTAAGAAATAGTTCGGCCCACTACGCCGCCCGGAGAAAAAGCAGGAGGATTTGTGCGGGACGAACGCTGACGCGTCCCGGATTTGTTAATATTGCAGTAACCGTATCCGCCCATGCAACCCCTTAACTCCTCATCCGCCGCCCCCACCGAATCTATTTCGGGCATCGTGAAGCGGGTCACGTTTCATAGCGTGGAAACCGGCTGGTCGGTGCTCAAGATCACTCCTTTTGATAAGCCGCAGGATGAAATTGCCGTCACGGTGCACCAGTCCAAGGTGTTCGCCGGGGCCACGATGGACTTCTACGGGCAGTGGGTAAACCATCCGACCTACGGACGGCAGTTCAAGGCGCAGCGGGTGGAGGAGCAGAAGCCCGCCTCAGCGCACGCGCTGGAGAAATACTTAGGTTCGGGACTTATCAAGGGCGTAGGTCCCAAAACCGCCCGCAAGATCGTGAAGCACTTTGGCAAGGACACGATGGCCGTGTTTGAGCACGACATTGACCAGCTCACCGAGGTGGAGGGCATTGCTGAGCGCAAGCTGGTGTCTATCGCCCGCGCCTGGAAGGAACACCAGCACATTCGCGAGGTGATGATGTTCTTGCAGTCGCACGGCATCAGCACCTTGTTTGCCGTTAAGATTTTCAAGACCTACGGACAGGAGGCTATTCGCATCGTGGAGGCCAATCCCTACCGGCTGGCGCAGGACATCTACGGCATCGGTTTCTTGTCGGCCGACCGGGTGGCGCTGAGCATGGGCCTGGCGCAAGACGCTACCGAACGCATCCAGGCGGGCATCAGCCACGTGCTGCAGAGCGCCCGCGAGGAGGGCCATTGCTACCTGACGCAGGCGCAAATCGTGGAACAAACCAAAAGCCTGCTGTCGATCGGCAGCGAGGAGCGCATCCTGAACGAACTGGCGGCCCTGACCCAGGCTGACGAACTCAAAACCCGTCGCCTGCGGCAGCACGACGAAAAGATCACCGCCTACTACGCGCCCTCGCTCTATCACGACGAAACCTACGTGGCCCAGCGGGCGCAGCAGCTGGTGCGCACCGGCCTGTCGGCCCCGCCCGCCGAGCAGCGCATTCGGGCGTGGGTGAGTCGCTACTGCGAGAAGCACGAACTGCAGCTGAGCGACGAGCAGCAGGACGCGGTGCGGCGCGTGGTGAGCGAGCCACTGAGCATTCTGACCGGCGGACCGGGCTGCGGCAAAACCACCACCACCCGCGTGATCGTGGCGCTGCTGCGTGCCATGAAGAAAGAAGTGCTGCTGGCCGCCCCCACCGGACGCGCCGCCCAGCGCATGGGCGAGGTGATCGGCCAGGAAGCCAAAACGCTGCACCGGCTGCTCGACTGGAACCCGGCCTACGGCGGCTTCCGCCACAACGAAGAGGTGCCTTTAGCGGGTGATTTCCTGATTGTAGACGAAACCTCGATGCTCGATATTCACCTGGCCGCTTCGCTGTTTCGGGCCATTCCCGACGGGGCCCAGGTGCTGCTCATCGGCGACGCCGACCAATTGCCCTCGGTGGGGGCGGGCAATGTGTTGCAAGATTTGATCGGTTCCGATACTGTGCCCGTAGCGCGGCTCACCCAGGTGTTTCGGCAGGCCCAGCAGTCGCAGATCATTCGCTACGCGCACCAGATCAACGCCGGGCGGGTGCCCGAGGTGGGTTCGCCCTTCCGCACCCCCGCCCTGTGGCAGCAGCACGATTGCCTGTTTGTAGACTCCGAAGAAGCCACCCAGGAGCAACTGCGCTTCATCCGACGCATCAAGCGCCTGGCCGACCACCTGCCCGACCTGGAGGCCAGCCTGCTGGAAGAACCCAACGAAACCGCCGAGGCTTACCTGGCGCGGCAGCCGCTGGCCATTCCGGAGAAGTTCAGACACGTGGATATCAACGAGTTAGCGGTAGCCGAGCAGCACAGCGAAGAACTCAAGGCCGTGCTACAGCGGGTGCATCCGTTCTCGTCGCTGCACTGGGGCTACTCGGCCGTGGCGATGGTGGAAAAGCTCTACCGCGAAATCATTCCTAAGTACCACGGCGCCGACATCGAGGTGCAAATTTTGAGTCCGATGACCAAGGGCAGCCTGGGCACGCATCACCTCAACGACAC
This sequence comes from uncultured Cytophagales bacterium, assembly GCA_963833215.1. Lineage (GTDB taxonomy): Bacteria > Bacteroidota > Bacteroidia > Cytophagales > Cyclobacteriaceae > Tunicatimonas. The sequence goes on from CAWHXE010000019.1 coordinate 45,139, forward strand.
CATTCAGCAGGCGGTGAACCCGGCGCAGGCGGGCAAGGCGCAGTTGCAGATCGGTGGCCGCCTGTTTCGCGAGGGCGACCGGGTGATTCAGCGGCGCAACAACTACACGCTAAACGTCTTTAACGGCGACATTGGCCGGATCATCCGGCTGGATAACGAAAGCATGAGCGGCGTGGTGGCCTTCGCCGACGACAAGGAGGTGGCCTACGAGCGCGAGCACCTGCCCGAGCTGGAGTTGGCCTACGCGATCACCATTCACAAGTCGCAGGGCAGCGAGTTTGGCGCGGTGATTCTGCCGCTGCTGCCGCAGCACTTCACCATGCTGTACCGCAACCTGATCTACACCGGCCTCACCCGGGCCCGCAAGGTGGCCGTGCTGGTAGGCAGTCGCTGGGCGCTGCGCCGGGCGGTGGACCAGCAAAACACAGCGCTGCGGCAGACGGCGCTGAAGGAGTTATTGCGGCCGTAGAACGAGGGTTGGGACGGCTGCCCCCAGCGAAGAAGAAACCCGAGGATTGGGTTGAAAAACCAATATTCACTCGTTATATTGAACGATGGAAACGCTTACCCTCAAGTTGCCGAAGCAATGGTCGCTCACCGATGATGAGTTCTACGACTTCTGTCAGGAGAACGACGCGGTGCAAATGGAAAGAAACGCTCACGGAGAAATACTCATTATGTCACCCACCGGCGGAATCACCGGAAAGCGCAACAAGAACGTTTTATACGAACTAGAAACGTGGAACCGCCAGTACCAACTCGGCGAAACCTTTGATTCATCCACCGGCTTCAAACTGCCCAACGGCGCCACGCGCTCGCCGGACGCTTGCTGGGTGGAACAATCGCGCTGGGACAACTTGAGCGTTGAACAGCAAAAGAAGTTTCCGCCCTTGTGCCCTGATTTTGTGGTGGAATTAGTTTAGAATGATAGTAGATAAAAAAAAATCTCATTATGTCACCCACCGGCGGAATCACCGGCAAGCGCAACAAGAACGTTTTGTACGAACTAGAAACGTGGAATCGCCAGTGCCAGCTCGGTGAGACCTTTGATTCATCCACCGGCTTCAAACTGCCCAACGGCGCCACGCGCTCGCCGGACGCTTGCTGGGTGGAACAATCGCGCTGGGACAACTTGAGCGTTGAACAGCAAAAGAAGTTTCCGCCCTTGTGCCCTGATTTTGTGGTGGAATTAGTTTCAGAATCCGATAGCCTACCCGCCGTTCAGCAAAAGATGGAAGAGTGGATAAATAATGGAGCGCGTTTGGGGTGGTTGATTTCAGCCAACTACGGAGGAATTGTTTATCTACCGACCCAAGCAAGCCGTCGAGCGGCATCAAGGCTTTCAGCGGACCGTTTTGGGCGAGAATGTCTTACCGAACTTTACGTTTGATCTTCGGTGGTTGCGATAGATCACGCAAGCGTCCCTTGTACCAAGTCTCATCTTACATCAAACAGTAGCCGAAACTGAAGCACTCCTACCTCCGTCCCGTAGCCTTCCCCGCCGACGCTCGCGTTTATTACCAGCAGTTCGTACCCAAAGCGGGAAGCCGGAGGTATCAGCCGAAAGCCAATCAATCCGTTCACCGCTAAGTGTCCCCTCCGAAAGTAATCCGAACGTTGTCTTCCGGGATCTCCGCCGGTGCCAATCAAGCCCGATGTCCGGTTACCACTAAGACCTGCCCCAGCAAATACCGAGAAGGAGCCGACGGTGAATACATCGACATTCAGGTTCACCTTCAGACTAATAGAGTTCTGGAAAGCATCCGGCACATCCTGGGTAAGGCGATTGGTATAGGTAGCAAAATTTAGGCTTGGCACCAGCCGAAGCCAGGGTTTGCCCAGCGTACGCTGGTAGCCCACCCCTGCGGCTAGCGTAGCCCCAATGGTTGTTCCATCAGAGACATTCAGCCCGGCCGAACCGAACAGCGCGTCGGCTGATCGTTCTTGAGCGGATGACGCGAGGCTGACCAGGAAAAGCAGAGGGAAAACAAATAGTAACTTCTTCATAGTTTTTTTTACTCCGCCACCGCACCCCGCACCTGACCCTCCGGTAAGTTGTCCATTGTGCTGGCGTAGAGGGCGTTGAAGATCAGCTTATACGTGCCCCGCGGTTGGCCCCGAAACTGCGGGCGGAAGCCGAACAGCACCACCTGCCCCTCGCCCAGTTGCACCTGGGCCACCGCCCCCTTGCCGCCAATGTGCTTCTTAGCTCCCACTTCCCAGCCGCTCATCAGCAGATCTTTATCGGCGTAACGCGCCACCATCGTCACGGGTGGGGGCGGAGTCTTCTCAATCTCTTCGGTGCCCCCCTCTCCCTTGCGCTCTTGCTTCACCACCTCAAAGGCGCGGCTGCGCGAAAACGACGCGGCCACCGTGTCGGCCATGCCGTAGGCCAGCGGGTGCTGCGTATCCACCACCGTGCGAATAAGCGAGCCGGGAATAAAGAACGACTTACTCGGCACGTTTCGCACCACGTTCCGCACCGGCAACCCGAACTGCTCAATGGCAAAGTCGCTGGCTTCATCAAAGGCGATCAGCGTGCCGCCCGCTTTCACGTAGGTTTCCAGCGCCAGCGCTCCTTCCAGCCCTAATCCACCCGTGTAGGGTTCCGGCATGGCCGATGGGTCGTGCCCGTGCAACAGGCGGTGCGGCTATTGGTCGGGCAGAATGATGGCGTGGTACGCCGACAGGTCACGCGAGCGGATATCGGCGTCGTGCAGGGTGTCGTAGTCAAAATTGTACTGATCGAGCAGCCAGCGCGTCCAGCCCTCGTCCATGTTGGCCACCCACGATTTATACAACCCAATGCGGGGACGTTGCAGCGTGTGGAGCGGGGCTCGCGGAGCGCGGCGCAGCCCGCCAAAGGCCAGTCCGAGTGAATCGGCCAGCGTTTGCAGTTGCTGCGAAAGTCCACTTTGCTGCTCGATGATAATAGAACCGACCGGATGCTGGCCTTCGTCCGCTCCCAGCCAATGGACGGTAGCCCCATCAGCCAGTAAAGCGTTCACCGCCTGGGCCGCCGCGTTGTCGTTTGGCGAAAGTACGTAGCCGTAGTCGGCCTGCCGGGCCACCGTACCAGCCGAAGGTGCTACCGGGGCCGTTACCGGCGAAGCATCTACCTGAAACTTCCCGTACACTGTGTCTACCCGCACGCCCATCTGCAGGGGCAGTGTCCACCCCGCCAGGTCGTAGGGCGTCTTCGGCGGGCCGCCCGGATATTGCCTCAAGTCAGGATACTCCTGCTTCTCAAGCAAATCTTTTAGGTAGGGACGAAACGCCTGCGCGCCGTAGAGCACGAACGTACCCGCTTCGTACGACTGTCCGTTCACCTTAAACGACTGCTCGGCCCGGTGCACCTCCACGCCGCCCTGCCGCAGGACGTTAATTAGATTATAAGCTTCGCCCCGGTCGTGCTGTTCAGTGGGCACCAGGTAGGCGGTCACGTCATCTTCCCGCTCAATAGCATCGCGGCCCATGCGGTACATGCCGTACAACCACTTCTCGCGCCGGTCGGCCCCGATGCTGAGCGTGGCCATCGCGGCGGTGAGCATGTAGTCTACCGCGTCGCGAAAGTGCGATTCGCCGCCCCGCCAGGGGTCGGGATAGTTGATGGCGGTGCCGTCGGTGGCAATGCCGTTGCCGATGGTTTTGGGCAACGAATCGGGGGCGTAGTAGCGGGGCGTGGGCGTGGCGTGGGCAGTTTCGGTGAGGATACCCACCTGGTTGTGAAAGTAGGGCGCCGTGCGCAGTCCGCCGTTCCACCACATGGTGAAGGTAACGTCCGACACCACGCCGGGCATCTGCTTGATCGCGAAGCGTGCCGCCATCTCGCTGCCCACCAGGTTGACCCCATTCACCACGCCCGGATGAATGTGCGGGTTGACGGGCGCCGAGAAGGGCGGAATAAAGATGCGGGCCCAACGGGGGGCGGTTTGGTGCTGGTTGTGCACAATCTGCGGGTACCACTCGTTGAAGAGTAAATTAGTAACCGCTCGGGTTTCGGGCTGGGTGTTCATAAACCAGTCGCGGTTATCATCGTGCCCCACGTAGTGGTGGTACAGCACCGGCGGGTTCGAGGTTTCGTAGGGCGTGCCGAGCTGCTGTCGGTACCAATCGGCCACAATGTTGAGTCCGTCGGGGTTGATATTGGGCATCAGCATAAAGATCACGTTGTCGCGAATCTTCTGCATCTCGGTGGATTCTTCGGTCGCCACCCGGTAGGCCAGTTCGGGAGGAAACTGGGTGGCGGCCTTCTCGGTAGAGTGAATACCGCCGTCGATCCACACGATGGCCTTGCCTTCCTGCGCCAACTGCTGCGCTTTTTCGTCGGAGATCCGCGCCCGGGCCAGTTGGCTGCTGATGGTTTTCCAACGATCGAGTTGCCGGATATTTTCTTCGCTCGATATAAAGAGCACGTAGAGGGGTTTGCCCAGCACCGAGGTGCCAATTTGTTCCATCTGCACCCGCTCGCTGGCTGCAGTCCAATTTCGTCAAGTAATCGACAATTTGCGTATAGTCCGCAATTTTATAGTCTTCGCCCATCCGGAAGCCAATTACCTGTTCAGGGGTGGGCATTTGTGCTATGGCAGGCACTGGGGCAAGCAGACTGGCAGACAACAACGACAGGCAGGAGAAAAATAAGACCTTCATGGGGGCGGGGGCAATAGGCGACGGATTATAATAACGGCGGTTTTGCATCGTGGCGACAGATTGCTGTCGCTACAGTGCAAAACCGATTTTCATTTGGCCCGAGGACTCGGGTTGGGTGTGCGGAATATCCAACGTGAAACAGGTGCCCTGCCCCACGGCCGACGAAACGGTAATCGTGCCGCCCATCTGTTCCACGGTGTCTTTCACCAAATACAAGCCCAGGCCCGAACCACTTCCTTGCTCCGAAGCGCGGTAGAACATGGTAAAAATTTTATCGTGGTGGGCCGAATCGATTCCCTGCCCGTTGTCCCGCACCTGAATGTGCGCCTTGCTGGGGGTTACTTTCACTTCCACTTGCACAAACCCACTGCGGCGGTGCGTGCTGCTGTACTTGTAGGCGTTGCTGATCAGGTTTTCCAGCACCCGGTTCAGCCGGTGTTTGTCCGAGTAAAACTCGTGCGTTTGGTGAATGGTGATCGTCTTCTCGATGGCTTCGGCATGCTCCATGTGGTCAAGGCTCTCCAGCACGTCGGCCACCAGTTCCTGGAAGTCGATTTTCTCATGCCGCACGGCTTCGCTAACGTTCTTGGCGTAGTCGACAATGTCCCGAATCAGGTCGTTGAGCCGGTGGATGCTCTTTTCCATCATCTGCAAGTACGCTTCGCGCTGTTCTTCCTCCTGCTCCATCCGCAGAATGTCAATCAGACCCAGCACCGAAGCTAGCGGGGCCTTCAAATCGTGCGTGGCCCGGTAGGTGAATAACTCCAGGCGGTGGTTTTCTCGCTCCAGATCTTCGGTCTGCTCTCGGAGCGACTCTTCTAGCTCCTTCTGAGTACTAATGTTAACCAAACATACCAAGAAATAGCGCCCTCCCTGAGCATCCTGATGCATCTGGGCGTTGGCCAGCAACCACACCGATTGGTACTGCGGGTGCTCGACCAGCACTTCCTGATTGGTGAGCAGGGTATTTTTTTGCAGCAGGCGGATGAAAGACATCCGCTGGGTAGTGCCGCGGTTCAACACCACCACTTCACGGTCGAGCACCGAGGTGGATGTCAAGCCCAGCAACTTCTTGGCGTTGCTGTCTACGGTGATCAACTCGCCTTCTAAGGTGCACTGCAGCATACCCACCTCGCCGCAGGCCTTCACTTCCGAAACTTCCTGCGGAGGTTTGGTGGCTGGTTGGTCTTCTTTGTCCATGGCAATAAGACTGAGCAGTCGGAGGGGTTGCTCTTCGCCGGGTAATTCTTCCAGGGTTTGGTGCACGTAGCGCGCGGTGCCGTCTTTACGCTGGATGTAGCGGAAGGCCTGGTCGGTTTCACCCTTCACAAACTTCTGGTACGACAGCCGGGCCTGGTCCAGGTACTGTTCGGGCAGCAGCACCGACGCCGGTTGCCCCAGCAGTTCGTCGGGCGCGTAGCCGTATAACTGGCAAAACGCCTCGTTGACTTCTACAAACTTATTGTGGTAGTTGAGAATGGCAAAACCAATGTGTTTTGACTGAACGATGTGGTTACCTAGAGTGGACGTAGCGGTCATTGAAGCGCTTGATATATGGATATGGTAAGTTCGCTATGGCGGCAACCGGGGGCCACGCGTCGGTAGCGTCAGCGGCTACGAATATAGCCAAGCTTCTCCAAACTTTTAAACTGATTCCCAAATTTCTAGGTAAAGAGACTTAGTCTATTCCTTATCAAGTGAGCGCAAGTGCTGGGCAATCAATTGGTTAGTGCTGATGTAATAAATTATCACTTCAGCAAAAAAAATATAGTACAGAAAAAGTGTGTGATTTACAGCAAAAATACGTAGGTCAGCCCTTCGGTTTTTTGTAGAGGGGCACGGTGCTGCACGGCTCGCCGTACATAATGCTGGCCGCTACCGGACGAAGCATGCGGGTGATTTCAGTGTAAGCAAAGGGAGAAATAGCTTGATTGCCACAGCCTTTCACCACTACTTTGGCATCTTGAAACTGACTGACATCTACCCGCTGAAGTGCTTCCTGAAACAGCACCGCTTCCAGGGTTTCCAACGTACCAAAAATCACGCGTCGGGCGTGGGGTTCTAGCTTGGTAGCCAGCAGCATATAGGCCCAGGTGGGCACAATAGCATCAGCCGAGCACGTGAGCGCCACGTACTGCCCCTGATACTGCGCCCAGTCGTGCTCCTTCACGAAGGTCCGAAAGTCGCGCTCGCGCAGGATCATTTCCTGAAACAGATTGTCCTTGAGGTCGTAGACCACCCGTTCTCCTTCCGGGTAGTAGTCTTCTAAGTTGAAGGTGACCAGGGCGCTTTGTGCCACGCGGTTGACAATGGGTTCTGATAGATTGTTCATACTGGTTATTGTTTGATATTGATACGCATTGCGCCCGCCATCGGTTCATTCTTTTCGGTTGGTGATGGCTTAGGCCTTCTTCCGGGGCTGCGTAGTATAGAACGCCTTGCCGTAGTGCGGCACCGAATAGGCCAGGTCTTCAAATTCTTGCCGCGCAAACTTAGCCTGGGCCAGTTCGCCCACCCAGCGGGCCGAGGGTTGCACTCCCGGCAGAAAGTGCGCGTGGGGCGAAGCATTCAGTAACGGAGCACATTTACCGCTACCGTCGCCGAAGAACCACACTTCGTGCTGGCTTAGTTGCTCCTGAAACGCCTGCTGATCAATCACCAGCGCCTGGGTCGGCAGCAGTTCGTTGCCTTCAGCATCTTCCATCCGACAGAACACCTCCATGCGCCGGGCGTCGATCATGGGGCACAGCCAGGCACCGGACGGATTGGCCCGGTTCACCCCGTAGGCCATCGCTGCCAAGGTGTCTATGCCAATCAGGGGAATGTCCAGGGCGAAGCACCAGCCCTTGGCGGCGGCCGCCCCGATGCGCAGTCCGGTGTAGGAGCCCGGCCCCATCGACACCGCCACGGCCGACAGCGCTTCGCGCGCCACTTCGGCGTAATCGAGCAAATGATCTACCAGCAGGTGCAGTAGCGACGAGTGCGACTTCTCCAGGTGCACTTCCTGTAATCCCAGCAGTACTCCATCGCGGTGCAGGGCCACCGAGCAGGTGAGCGTGGCGGTTTCAATGCTTAGGATGGTGGGCATATTGTTGGAAGATTTGCGGGGGTGGCCGGGAGGTTAGATGTTGGATAGTGGATAACGTTTTTGTTTATTTGACTGTAGACTGTAATCCGAGCAAGCGATTGCCGAAGCGCTCCTGCCCAAACCACTAATATCCATTATCCATTCGCTACTATCCAAATCCATGACCGAAAACCTGTACCAAAAATTCCTAGCCTGCGGTAGCGTATCAACCGATACGCGCAGCATTGCCGAGGGTAGTCTGTTCTTTGCCCTGAAGGGCGAGAACTTCAATGGCAACCAGTTTGCCCGGCAGGCACTGGAGAACGGAGCGGCTTACGCCGTGATCGACGAGCCGGAGCACCAGCACGACGACCGCTGTTTGCTGGTAGAAGACGCGCTTGCCGCCCTGCAAAACCTGGCCCACCACCACCGCCGGGCGCTCAACATTCCGGTGATCGGCATTAACGGCACCAATGGGAAGACCACCACCAAGGAGCTGCTGCACGCCGTGCTGAGTCAGAAGTACCAGACCCTGGCCACGCGCGGCAACCTTAACAACCACATCGGCGTACCCCTCACCCTGTTGCAACTCACGGCCGAAACGGAGATCGCTATTATCGAACTGGGGGCCAACCACGTGGGAGAGATTGCGGCGCTGTGCCGGATTGCGCACCCGACGCACGGACTCACCACCAACATCGGTAAGGCCCACCTGGAAGGCTTCGGCGGACTGGAAGGCGCCATTCGGGGCGAGAGCGAACAGTACGACTACCTGCGCAAAACCGGCGGCACCGTGTTCATCAATTCGCAAGACCCGTTGCTCAGCAACATGGGCAAACGCTTTGCCCAGCCGCACTACTATCCCGCGCCGGGCGATTACTTTTCCTGCACCCTGCTATCCGCCGACCCGTTCGTGGTGTACCAGGCGGAAGGCGGTGTGCCGGTGGAGACGCAGTTGGTGGGCGCTTACAACTTCGAGAACATCGCCGCTGCCCTATGCCTGGGAAAATACTTCGACGTGCCTCCGGAGGCGGCCGACGAAGCAATCCGCTCCTATCAACCGGCCAATAAGCGGTCGCAGGTGGTGCGGCAGGGCAGCAACACCATCATCCTGGATGCCTACAACGCCAATCCCGATTCTATGCAGGCGGCCATCCGCAACCTGGAAGCCATGCAAGCGGCGCAGAAAGTCGTGATCCTGGGCGATATGTATGAGTTGGGCGAAGACACCGAGGCGGAGCACCGGGCGGTGGGTGAGTTGCTGGCAAAGGGCACGGTCGGACGCATACTAGTTTGCGGCGAACTAATGCGAGCGGCGCATGAGGCGTGTCCGCGTAGCGACTACTTCCCGGACAAGTCAGACTTAGAAGCCCACCTGCGGCAGCACTCAATTAAGAATAGTACCGTGTTGATCAAGGGCTCGCGGGGCATGGCGATGGAAACGGTGGTAGACCTTTTGTAACTTCTTAACTTTTCCCAATGGATACTCGTCAGATACTCACCTTCCTGCAACAACTTCAGACCAGTAACGATAAAGCTTGGATGGACGCGCACCGCGATGACTATCAGGCCGCCCGCGCGTCGTTTGTCGAGCTGATCACGCACCTGCTGCGCGGTTTGGAGACCGAAGACGAGGGAATGCGGGGCCTTGATCCAAAGAAGTGTATATTTCGCATCAACCGCGATATTCGCTTCTCGAAGGACAAATCGCCCTACAAAACCAATTTTGGGGCGGCGCTGTCCGAGGGCGGACGAAAGTCGGGAAACGCCGCCTACTACCTGCACCTGCAACCCCACGACGAGTCGTTTATTGGCGGCGGAATTTACCAGCCGCCCAGCGAAGTGCTGGCCAAGGTCCGGCAGGAGATCGACTACAACGCCTCGGAGCTGCGCACCATCGCCTCGGCCCCAGACTTTAAAGAAACTTTTGGCGAAATTCAGGGCGACTCTCTGAAACGCGCGCCCAAGGGCTACGACCCCGACCATCCCAACATCGCGCTGCTCAAACTCAAAGACTACATCGTGCTGCGCAAGCTCACCGACCATGAGGTGACCGACGCGCAGTTTCCGGATCGGGCGCTTGCCATTTTCAAAACGATGATTCCGTTCGTGCATTACCTCAACGTGGCCGTGAGCTAACCTCACACTTTTGGTTGGTGTCTTCACCAACCACTTTCACCCATTGGCTTTCCTGTCTTCCATCGCCTCCTGCGCCTGCAACAGGTGCCGCTCGGTGTGGGCCAGTAATAACCTGAAGCAGTCACCCAGTTTGAACCGCAGGACCGGGCCGATGGCCGAGGCAACCTTCACCCGGTTCCAGTTCAGGCTCGCCGCTTGGGTAAGCAGTTCTTCTAGGTGAGCGTGGTGCTGAAGAAAGGCGGCAAACACCGGTTCGGGCGGTTTGTTGTCAGTATTGGGCGTCATTTTTTTGAAGGTCTTGATCTTCATGCGGCGCTTTCCCTGCTGCGGACGCAGACTGTCAATCATCTTCTGCCCGAAAAACCCCGGCGAATAGGTCAGCTTCGAGCTTGACGTTGCCCGCTGCACCGCCGCTGCCATGCGCGGTAGGTAATCGTCGTAGAACAAGTTCATGTGCTCCACGCAGTCGAGTGCACTCCAAGCATCGGGACGGGGACGGTGACGCAGGGCGTTGATGGGTTGTTGCTGAAGGTGCCGAACCTGGTGGTTAGCTTCGGCAATTTCGTGTCGCACCTGCTGGACAACTTCATTTTTATTGCGTTTCATAGCGTTGTTTTATTCTGAGACAAAGGTCACCCAATCAACATAAATCTTTCTTGGTCTGTACCAAGATTCTATATCCGCACGCTCCCGAGCAACTTACTGAGGTTGGTGGCATCAATCCGCAGGTACGAGGCCAAATCTTTCTGCGAAACCATATTCAGTAGGTGAGGGCTTCGGGCGGCAAACGTGCGAAAGCGCGTCTCAATGTCAAAGGCCATCAGCTCTTTATAGCGCTGCATCATGCCCACCAAAAATGTTTCGGTCGCCTTGCGAAACAGTGTCTCAATAGGACGGTGCTGTTCCATGAGTTGCTGATGTTTCTCGAACGAAAGCCGCAAAAACCGGCTGTCAGTGATGGTCTCCAAGTAGTAATTTGAGGGCGATTGGGTAAGAAACGAATCGATGATGCCACTGAAGGAGGGCGGATAGGTGAAAGCAACAATGTGTTCCTTCGGTCCCTCAAGGCAGAACGCCTTCTGAATGCCTTCTTGCACGTAGTACATGTAGCGCTCGGTCTGCCCTTCGGCGGTCATAATGGTTTTCTTAGGTGCTTCGTAGGGCTTCCAGTGAGAAAGGTAGGCTTCCAGCGTGGCATCATCCACCGGATGAATATGGTTTAGAAATTCCTTCATGCGCATCTCTTTGGTATAAATATACCGCCTGCGGTTGGCAAATACGGTTTCCCAACAAACTATTCTTTCCGGAAAAGGCTTTTATAAGATATATGACCTTCTTCGAAAAAATCTCGCGCAAGCTGTTTCCTGGCGACAAGCTTAAACCAGCAGTCGATGTGCACGAGGTGCTCAAACGGCCCGAGCGTGACCGGGTGGCCTACGAAGCCTGGCGAAACGAGCCGGAGTGCGAAACATTGGTGCGGGAGGTGGCCCAAGCGTATTATTACAAAAAGACCAATATCAACAGCGAATTAGAGGTGCACCTGCTCAACACGGCCTACGCCAACGGCTTTGCTGTGTCGTATGTGCCGCGGGTGCCTACTAAAGAGTTTCAGCACCTGTTCGAGTACTTTAAGGATCAGGTGGCGGGCATGGGCTACCGGGTGGTGAACGCCGACCGCCGCATCAAAGACAAGGCAAACTTTGTGGAAACCATTGAGAAGTATTACCTGAAACCCCCGCTGCACCGGGGCGATATCAAGGCGGGTAGTATTGATCAGTTGTACGGCAACGTGGCCGTCGAGCACGTGCTGATCAACGACCGGCCCAGCTACATCAAGGTGCAAGCCAGCATTTACTCCGACCGTTTGTATCAAGACGCCCAGCACTTCGACGACTTCGCCGATCGGTTGTTTGCCGGGTAGCGGCGCAGCGCGCAGCGGTCGGACGACTATCTTCAGAATCGCAAGAGCCGTCCGACCGCTAGCAGCCGCTAGCCCCCGCTACGGCAAAGAAAGTCGCCGGACGATCAGCGAGTTGACCAGCTCGAAAAAGTGTAGCGGTTGCAGGGTGCGCCAGTTGGCGATCTGCAAACTGCCTCCGTAGTTCACGTACGAATCGATGTTGTACCGCGTCATCTCGTCCAGCACGAAGTCGCGGAAGCCCACCAACGCAATCCAGCCGTCCTCCACGTCTTCAAACCACTCTTCGTAGTAGCAGTCGTCGGAGCCGTGGAAATTCAGGATGTTCTCGCCCACCAGCACAAACTGCCGGATGCCCTGCTGCGTCATATGATCGATGATGTTACGCTTCAAATGCATGATGTCGTTGTTGAGCGCATCGTTCCACTCCCCGATCAGCTCGATCACACCAAATTCTCGCTGATAATCCATGTACAGAATTTTGATGTACAGCGTTTCGGAGCCGATAAAGTCCCAGGCGGGGTCGATATAATAACCGTAAATGGTATTGGTGTAGAGTTCGTAGTTATACTCCTTGCCGAAGTAAGGCGATCGTTCGTCGGTCGCCACGTCGTAGTATTTGTTCCAGCGGTGAAATGGTTCTATCGCGTGCATAAGCCAAGTTAGGGTGTCTACTACACGACAAAAAGCGGCAAAAAATTGTTTCCGTGCGTCGTGGTTTTGTGGTATTTCACGAACTGGGACACTGTTTCTTGCTGTGCGGTCATTTGGAGGATGCTTTCCCCAGCGGTGCCTGTATCAGCATCATGCGCAGCGGCACCGGCTCGTGTCGTGACAATTATAGTCAGCTCACGCGCGATGTGTACTTGGATGAACTGTTTGATACGCAACGAGCAGGTGATCTTCTGCCAAGATAAATTATACAAAAGAAGTCAGCAGTAAGGCTAGTCAGTAACTAGTACGCGCTCGACGATATCTGCGGCGCGAAGAATATAATATCCCCGCTGCAATCTGGTTACGTTAATCGTGGGTTTTTCTGCACTAATGGTGCCTGATTGCACCACCACTCCGTGGAGATTGATCAGTTGGTAGGGCATCGGACGGTAATTAGTAGTAGCGATCGTGAGTGTGCCGTCGGTTGGATTAGGGTACAAAATAACCCGTTCTGCTGCGCTGGCCCCTCAGCGCTAAGCACCGGATCATTGAAATATTCGTCCAAGTAGGCCAATCGGCGGGTAGTCCATAAGTTGAGATAAGCGACGGAAGCAGGGTCGTACGCGTATTCTTTCCAAACCAGTCCTTCTCGCTCATAAATATTGTTGTCAAGCAGCGTGGCCTGCGTCTCACTAATTAAGCCGGTGATGGCCTCGTCGCTCAGCACATTACCACGCAACGCCTCCCACCGCTGCCTCAACCGTTCTCTGAACTCCTGAGCGTCCAATCCTAAAAGCTTCTGATACAGCCCATTGGAAAGGATGTCATCCGTAACATCCATCAGCTCTCCGTCCCGTTGCATTCCCCAGCTTCCGTCCAGGTCCCAGGGAACGTAGAAGTAGGCCGCACTCGGGGGGCGACGGTTGACTTACGGGCGGCCCGCATCATCGGTTGCTCGATGAGATTGAACAAGACCGGGTGCTGGGGCAGTGCAACTACCACCGCAACCACCACAACCGCGTGACGGTGGACGAAAGCTTCTGGAACACCACCAGCGACCGCGGACGGGAGTTTGTGGTGTTTCACGAGTTGGGACACTGCTTTTTGCTGCGCGACCACCGGGAAGATATTTTCCTGAACGGAGCCTGCACCAGCATCATGCGCAGCGGCAACGGCACCTGCCGCGACAACTACAGCCGCCTGACGCGCGACGCCTATCTGGACGAACTGTTCGACACAGACCGCGCCCGGGATTTGCTGCCGTAGCGGCGTAATGCACTGCGCCGCTACGGCCGTCCCGCTTCCACCGCCCGCCGCACCGATCCGTGCGTGCGCAGCAGTCGTTCGGCTTCGGCTTGGTCAATGCCTAGCTCCTCCATCACCATGCGGGTGCCGCGTTCCACCAGTTTGTGGTTGCTCAGTTGCATGTCCACCATGCGGTTGCCCTGCACCCGGCCCAGGCCGATCATCGTAGCCGTGGAGAGCATGTTGAGCACCAGTTTCTGCGCCGTGCCCGCCTTCATGCGGGTGCTGCCCGTCACAAACTCGGGGCCCACCACCACCTCGATCGGAACCTCCACGGCGGCGGCCAGGGCACTCCCGGCGTTGCAGGTGATGCAGCCGGTGAGGATGCCCCGCTTCCGCGCTTCGGTCACCCCGCCGATCACGTAGGGCGTGCGGCCCGAGGCGGCAATACCCACCAGCACGTCCTTATCGTTGATTTCATACTCCCGCAAATCTTTCCAGGCTTGTTCCGGATCGTCTTCGGCAAACTCCACGGCCTTGCGAATGGCCGCGTCGCCCCCCGCCATGATGCCCACCACCCAATCGTGCGGCACCCCGTAGGTGGGCGGGCACTCTGAGGCGTCGACGATGCCCAAGCGACCGCTGGTGCCCGCCCCGATGTAGAACAAGCGGCCGCCCTGCTTCATGCGGGCCACGGTGCCCTGCACCAGCTTTTCGATCTGCGGAATAACTTTCGCGACGGCCTGGGGCACGGTCTGGTCTTCCTGATTGATGCCTATTAGCAGCTCCCGAACGGACATTTGCTCGAGGTGATCGTAATTAGAAGCGGATTCGGTAGTGGTCATAAAAAGGCTTTAGTGAGCGCGAAGAAACGAAAATTTTGCTACTTATTTTTCTGCTGATGGTAGAGTGTTAACCCCGCAATAGGACTTTCCACAATGTTTTGTACGCTAAACTCCAGGTCGTTGGCTACCTGCCGCAGCACGTTGCTGTAGTAAAAAGCAGTGGAGCCGGTGAAGTGGATTTTCTGCTGCTGATAGTTCTCGTAGGGCCGCACGTTCTTTTCAAAAAACTGTTGGAAGCCTTCGTACACCATCCGCATGATGTAGGGATGCTTGAGGTGATGAAAAGCAAACCGGGCAAAACTCGCCAGATAAGTATTTGCCTGCGGTTGCCGGTATACCCGGTCCAATACCGTTTCGGTGGTCGGGGCGTAGCGCTTGGCGAACTGGCGGCGCAGCGGCTCGGGCATATCGCGTTTCAGATAGCGGTTGAGCAGCTCTTTGCCGATGTGCGATCCGCTGCCCTCGTCGCCCAGCACGTAGCCCAGCGGCGGCACATTGTCAATAATCGTTTGTCCGTCGTATAGGCAAGAATTGGCCCCGGTACCCAAAATGCAGGCAATGCCCGGCTCATGTCCGCACAGGGCCCGCGCGGCCGCCAGCAGATCGCTTTCCACCTGCACCTGCGCATCCGAAAAAGTACTTCTTAGGGCCTGCACCGCCGTCTGATTCACGGTAGGGTTGGCGCACCCGGCTCCGTAGAAAAAGACCTGCTCAACGGGCACGGTGAGTTGGGGCAGCAGTTCCTGATCCAACACCTCGGCCATCTGCTCGCTCGACTGGTGGTACGGGTTGAGTCCGGCCGTTTTGGCCTGATGGATTTTCTCCTGCGCATCGATGATGCGCCAGTCGGTTTTGGTGGAGCCACTGTCTGCAATTAAAATCGCCATCGTTGGTCTTTTCGATTCACATTTCCCGTTTCACATCTCACATTTTATCTACCTTGTCCGCAAAAGTACGATTCTATGAACAACGCGTGGCACGATGGCTACCACTTTTTATCCAAGCTCACCCCGCGCCGCGCCTACAACGCCGCCCGGGTGCTCACCAGCTACTACGCCTCGCGCGCCAGCGGTCGGCCCCGCCACCGGGGGATGCCCATTAGTTTGTCCATTGAGCCCACCACGGCCTGCAACCTGCGTTGCCCCGAGTGCCCCAGCGGCTTGCGCTCGTTCACCCGCCCCACCGGCAAGCTCAGCGACGCGCTGTTCGAGAAGATCATCGATGAGGTGCAGGATACGCTGACTTATCTGCTGTTCTACTTCCAGGGCGAGCCCTTTCTGCATCCGCAGTTGCTCGACTGGGTGCGCTACGCCTCGTGCCGGGGCATCTACACCGCCACCTCAACCAACGCCCACTTCCTGACCGACGACGTGGCCCGCCGGACGGTAGAATCGGGTCTGGATCGCTTGGTGGTCTCTATCGACGGCACCACGCAAGAGACTTATCAGGCCTACCGCGTGGGCGGAAAGTTAGAGAAGGTGCTGGCGGGCACGGAAAACATTGTTCGCTGGAAGAAAGCGCTGCGCTCGCGCACGCCCCACGTGGTGTTTCAGTTCTTGGTGGTGCGCCCCAACGAGCACCAGATCAATGAAGTGCAGGCGCTGGCCAGGCAGTTGGGCGTAGACGCCGTAGGGCTGAAAACCGCTCAGATCTATGATTACGAACAGGGTTCTGACTTGATGCCTACGCTGCCGCAGTACGCTCGCTACCGCCGAAAGTCGGACGGAACCTACGCCATCAAAAACCCCCTGCTCAACCACTGCTGGAAGATGTGGCACTCGGCGGTGATCACCTGGGACGGGCAGGTGGTGCCCTGCTGCTTCGACAAAGACGCGCACCACGTGTTGGGCGATGTTAGCGAGCGTTCTTTTGCGGAGATTTGGCGCAGCGCGCCCTACCAACGCTTCCGGCAAACGCTGCTGCGCTCCCGAAGCAAAATTGATATCTGCCAGAATTGTACGGAGGGGACGAAGGTGTGGGGGTAGTTTTCTAAGGTTCGTTTTGTTTGAAGAAACATCCAATATTGTTACTTTACGTAATCAATAGCATAAGCCACCAGAACAACTATGTTACGCGAAATACATATTACAAAGCTCTTTGGGATATTTGACTATTCTATTCGCTTGAACGAGGAAGGGATTACTATTTTGACGGGGCCGAATGGATACGGAAAGACAACGATTCTGAAGATTGTGCATGCGTTAGCAAAGAGAAACTTAGTTTTTTTCCTGAATCTCTCTTTTGAACATATTCGTCTTGTTTTCACTAAAGTAGTATGAATCTAGTTCTTGAAAAAGGAACTGAAGAAACAAACGAAACTTTATCGGTTTATCAAGGTAAGCAAAAATTGTTTCATATTGATAAGCGTAGTTTGCTAAGCCATCTGAAGCATCTGAGTTTCAATCTTCGCCGCAGTCGAATACCAATAGAAAGATATAGTGAGGATAGATGGATTGACCATAGAAGCGATCGTTTATATCGATACAACTGCCTTAGTTCGAGACATTTTACCAAAATACTCTGATCAACTTGATCTTTTTGAGGAAGAATATAGGCTGCCTGAGGTGCCAGAAGTTTATCTTATCCGAGAGCAAAGATTGTTGAGAAAGGTAGAAGGACGGAAATGAGGGAGCGATATCGTGAGGGTGAAGAAGCTGTTAACTATTTTGGAGAAACAATAAAAGAGTATGCGAAGGAACTAAGGAGTTCATATTACAGATACTCTGGCATCTTATTCTCAAGTTACTCAGCGGTTGGACAGTAGTTTCCCTAAAAGACTTTTTGACGAACAAAATAAAATTTCAAAAGAAGCTTTTAATACTCGATTTGAAGAGATTAAACATCTTCAAAAATCGCTTAATAAGTATGACTTATCAGTAATAGAAGAAGATAATCATCCTACTTACAAGAAAGAAAATGCCAAAGCATTGGCTGTTTATTTGAGAGATACTGAAGAGAAATTAGAAATATTCAAAGACCTATTGGCGAGACTAAACTTGTTTACCAGTATTCTTAATGAACGGAGGTTTGCTTTTAAAAAAATTCACGTTAGCAAAGATGAAGGATTTAGATTTCTTACGAAAAACAATGAGGTACTACCGCTCACAGAGTTATCGTCGGGTGAGCAGCAGGAGGTAATTTTGCTTTTTGAGTTATTATTTAAGGTTAAGCCAGGCACTTTGGTACTAATCGATGAGCCGGAGATTTCACTTCACGTCGCTTGGCAAAAAGAGTTTTTGAATGATCTTATTAAAATCACTGACCTACAAAAGATCAACACAATTATCGCTACCCATTCTCCTCAAATTGTTGGTGAACGCTGGGATTTAACGGTTGATTTAGAAGAACTGATACATGAGACAGTATCTTGACGAAGCAGACAAGATTAGTGAGATTCGTCTAGAACTAAATCACCCTTTAAGCAGTGGGAAAGTTTGGATACTGGTAGAAGGTGAAAGTGATCAAAAGTTTTTTAGCGGATTGATTGATAGCACAAATTCCCGCGTAGAACGTGTTCATGGTGGACTAACTAGTCTGCGAAAAGCCGTAGCAACCTTAGTCAGTGAAACCAAACAGGTAATCGGTATTCGGGATGCTGACTTTATTCATCTTGAGGATAAAACTGAAAGCATACCGCATTTGTACCTGACTGATTATCATGACGCCGAAATGATGATGATCGCCTCTGACAAGACACTAGCGTCACTTATTGCCGAATATCTCAACCCTGATACCTACCAGCCAGGAACATTACGAGAACAGATCTTGCGGTCTGTTAATTTTCTTAGCTACGTTCGCTGGCATAACTACCAACAAGATGGTCAGCTGAATTTCAAGGGCTTAGGGCTGGGTAAATTCTTTAATACCACCAATCTTTCTATTCAAGTTGAAGTCTGCATCCAGGAGATTCATACAAGATCGCCCGAAAAAAGGATTAATATAGAGATCGATCTCATACAAAATCTACAAACTAATAACAGAGATTTACTGCAGCTAAGTAATGGACACGATGTGGAGAAAGCACTGGCATTGTTTGTCACTAGTCAATCTTCACAGGGTGTAAGTGAAAAGGAAATAGGCAAAGCATTGCGTTTGTCCTACACAAAAGAAGAGTTCCAGAAGACAAAACTGTTTGAGGCATTACAAAAATGGGAAGTTGCTTCTAACTATGCGTTATTTAGCTAAATAGTAGTTAACTACTACTGGTAATTATTCAACCAAGTTGACAAATCCCCCTTTTCCCGTATCTTCATCGGCAAACACTACTAACAACCCTCTCATGAAACAACTCATCTCTCTTCTAAGCGCGCTGGTTCTCACCGCCTGCACCACCGGTCTGAGCACTCCCCCCGCCGAAGAAAAACTGACCACCGCCGCCCAGCACTTTCTGGATTTGTTGGACGATACGCAACAGTCGGCGGCCACTTACTCACTCGACAACGAAGAGCGCTACAACTGGCACTTCACCCCGCGTGAGCGGCAGGGCGTGCCGCTCAAGAACATGACGGAAGCCCAGCAGGCGGCCGCGCTGCAGCTGATGAAAATTTGCCTGAGCGAAGCCGGTTACGAGAAAGCGATGGACATCCGCGAGCTGGAGCAGGTGCTGCGCTACGTGGAGAACCGCCCGCCCAACGACACCCGCCGCGATCCGATGAATTATTCGTTCACGATCTTCGGTGAACCTACTGCCGGACAAGCCTGGGGCTGGCGCGTGGAAGGGCACCACCTCTCGCTTAACTACACGGCGATTGATAACCAAATCGTTTCGGCCACGCCTACCTTTCTGGGGGCGAACCCCGGTAAGGTGCCCTCTGGTCCGAAGGAGGGCTGGCGGGTGCTGGAGCCCGAAGAAGACCTGGGCCGCGAACTGGTGAAACTGCTCGACGAACAACAACTGCGCACCGCGATGATTGCTGAGGAAGCCTACCCTGAAATTGTCACCGATACCAAACGCTACGCCAAGATCGGCGAAGTGGAGGGTTTGGCGTACGCTAACATGACAGCGGCACAGCAGGATAAGCTAGTGCAATTGATGGATTTGTACTACAACGTGCACCGCGCCGAAGTGGCCGAAGCCGCCCTGGCTCCAATTAAGGAGAACCTCGACGATATTCACTTCGCCTGGGCGGGGGGGCTGGAGATAGGCGACCCGCACTACTACCGCTTGCACGGCCCCACTTTCGTGATCGAGTACGACAACACCCAGAACAACGCCAACCACATCCACACCATCGTTCGCGACCTGAAGAACGACTGGGGTGAAGACGTGCTGAAGGCACACTACGAATCGGCGCATCAGCGTTGACTGGCATTTGTCAGAAGAACCAAAGAAACAATCGAATCATAATTATTCGGAAAGTCCACTAATCCAGCACCACCCGCTGGTTTTTGGGATACTTCACCTCGTAGCCAAAGCGTAGCTTCTTGGTTTCAGCCGCCGGATCGCCGGCCGCCGGAAGCTCGAGCGACCAGCGCAAAAGCCCGGTGGCTTCGTTATAGTCGGCGCTTGAGGTTTCTTCAACGTCCACGCGAATCTGCTCGTTGGTCGACACCGGTATCTGGTCTTCCACCACGATGCTTACCGGCTGCGCCTTGTTGCTGCGCAGCGCGATTTCGTAACCGACCTGCTCGCTGCGCGTGGTGCCGAAGAAGTTTTTTTCGGAGTAGTCGGCCACGCGGGTGCGCGACACACTGATGCTCCGATCCTGGCCCAATGATACGGTGAGCGTATCATCGAGCTGGTCCACATCGAGCACCGAGCGGCCCACAAAGGTATCTTCAAAGAAGATGCTGGCCTCGCCCGCCATCAGATTATAGGGAGCCCAGTTGGTGATCAGGGCGGTTAAAAACACCTCCTTGCTCACTTTGGGAGCGGTAAAATATTCGTAGGTGGCGGGAATCGATAAGTCCTGCATTTCTACCGTATAGTTCTCTCCGTCGCTGGGGATGGTGTAGGGAATATCCACCGCAAAGCTCACCGTGGTGGGCTGCACCACCTGCGAAACCGGAACGGGCTTTTGGCGGGTTTTCTTTTCTTCCACTTGCACTCCGGCAACTTTTCCTTGCAACGCATCACTGTATCCGGTAACTACAATCTCCGATAATTCTTGTATGTCCGGTTCTAATGCCACGTTAATCTCACCGCCGTAGATGGACACTTCTTGCGAGGCGTAGCCAATAAAGGAGAACACGAGCGAACGCGCGTTCTGTGGTAGCGCCAATTGGTACTGTCCGTCCAGGTTGGTCACCGTGCCCACGGTGGTGCCCTGCACCTGCACGTTCGCTCCCGGAATCGGACTTCCGTCCGCTTGGTCGGTGACCCGCCCCCGCACCTGGCTCACCGAGGCGTTGGGAGACAGGGGCGCCACGCCGCGTACTCGAACAGACCGGCTGGTAGAAGTCCAGGTACCAAGGGTTCAATGGTCGGTTTGGTGCTGTTTTGCTGCGGGTTGGCGTTGGAGAAGGTGAGCTTCACTTCGTCCCAATCTTCGCCGGTCTGCTGCTGCACGTTGGCCTGATACAGCAACTGCATCGGACTCGCCACATCGGCTACGCGCACGTCGTAGGTGGGATACCAACCGGCCTGCGCCACCGTGTAGCTCACTTCCAGGTCCACGGTCTCGCTTTTCTCGGCCCGAACCATTATTACAATTTCTCCCGAAGGCTCTTCTGGTTCGGGGCTCAATCCGTTGCGTTGCTGTTGCAGGCGCTGCTGCTCGCTTTTTAAATCTTCAATCGCGAAGCGCAGCGTGGTTTGCTGCTGCTTGAGTTCGGTGAGTCGCTCTCGGAAGAAGTCAGCCACCGCCTCCAGTTGGGCGGTGGTCACCGATTCGTTTCTACCGCCCAGGGTGCGGTTGGCGATCAGCAGCGCTTCCTCTTCTTCCAGCACGGCCAGGCGCGCCTCCTGCCGGGCAATCTGCCGCCGCAGTTCTTCCATTCGGGTCATCAGTGCTTGGTCTTCCTCACTCTGCTGGGTGCTGTCCAGGTAGTTGCGCTGGTAAAACACCGACTTGATCATCAGATCACCGGCCGCCCGCACGCGGATGCTCTGGGCGTCTACGTAGGGCGAAAGCTTCTCCAGCCGATACTGCGTTTCACCCACCGGCAGCGTGATCTTGGCCAAGCGCGTCACCTGCGCTCCGGTCAGGAACACCGTCACCGCCGTGACCCGTGAAGTAACGGGGGTGGGATCAGCCGCGTGACTGGCCAAGGCGGCGGTGAGCAGCAACGAAAGCAGGGCTTTTTTCATCGGTAGTGGTTAAAGGTGCGGTAAAACGCACGTAATTCCGTATGTTCGGTTTGCTGTACAATCTCTGATTATTATGCCTAACTACCAAATTGCGCTGATCCCCGGCGACGGCATCGGCCAGGAAGTGATTCCCGCCGCGGTACGGGTGCTGGATAAAGCCGCCGCGCTGGGTGGATTCTCGCTCACCTACCAATCGTACGACTACTCCTGCGAGCACTACGCCCGGCACGGCCGGATGATGCCCGACGACGGACTGGAGCGGCTGCGCGACTCGGACGGCATCTTTCTGGGAGCGGTGGGCTTC
The DNA here is from genome assembly GCA_963833215.1 of uncultured Cytophagales bacterium. Lineage (GTDB taxonomy): Bacteria > Bacteroidota > Bacteroidia > Cytophagales > Cyclobacteriaceae > Tunicatimonas. Next base: position 67,210 of record CAWHXE010000019.1, read on the forward strand.
CCTGGAGTGCCCGACCACGTATCGCTGTGGGGCCTGCTGATCCCAATCCGGCGCACCTTTCAGCAGTACGTGAACCTGCGTCCGGTGCGCTTGCTCCGGGGCATCGAGTCGCCGCTCAAAAACCCCGGCAACATTGACTTCTACATTGTGCGTGAGAACAACGAAGGCGAGTACTCATCCATCGGCGGGCGCCTGCACGAGGGCACTGATTACGAGATGGTGGTGCAGGAGAGCGTGTTCACCCGCCGGGGTGTGGACCGGGTGATGAAGTACGCCTTCGAGTTGGCGCAGTCGCGCCGGAAGAAGCTAACGAGCGCCACCAAATCAAACGGCATCATCCACACCATGCCCTACTGGGACGAACGCTTTCGGCGGATGGGCGAGCAGTACCCGGAAGTGACCACCGAGCAGTTTCATATCAACATCCTGGCCGCCCACTTCGTGCAGCATCCCGACTGGTTCGACGTGGTGGTGGCCAGCAACCTGTTTGGCGACATTCTGTCGGATTTGGGTCCGGCGGTGGTGGGCGGCATGGGCATTGCGGCCGGGGGCAACATCAACCCCGAGCGGGAGTTTCCCAGCATGTTCGAACCCGTGCACGGCAGCGCGCCCGACATTGCCGGACGGGGCATCGCTAACCCCATCGCCTGCTGCTGGACCGGCGCGATGATGCTCAATCACCTGGGCGAAAACGAAGCCGCCGATGCTATCGTGCAAGCCATTGAAGCGGTGACGGAAGAAGGCAAAGTGCTCACGCCGGACTTGGGAGGAACAGCGGGCACGGAAGATGTGGTGGAGGCGGTAGCGGGGAAGTTGGGATGATGGATGGGCTATGCTACACCATCAGGCAAACGAACTCCGAAACAAGCGAACCTTTGCGTAACAAAAACGCTTTAAACGGGTAGTTCAAGAAACCTCGTTTCACTTTCCCGCATGAACAAGTTCTGTCTCGCCGTGCTGTACTTCTTTCTGGTCTTGCCGCTTTTCGCCCAGCCGCGCGAGGTGTGTTTCACCATCGACGACCTACCCACCGTTTCCTACAGCATCCAGCGGGCCGATTATCAACTGAAGATCACCGAAGACCTGCTGGCGGCCTTTGACAAGTACCAAATCCCCGCCATTGGCTTCGTGAACGAAGGAAAACTCTACCGTAACGGCACCCTTGACTCCAATCGGGTAAACCTGCTGGAACGCTGGTTGCAGCGCGGCTACGAACTGGGCAACCACACCTTTTCGCACATCAACTACCACGTCACTCCCCTAGGTAAATACGCGGAGGAGATTATCAGGGGCGAACAGATCACCGGTCCGCTCATGCGCCAGCACCAGCAAACGCTCACCTACTTTCGGCATCCGTACCTGCGCATCGGGCTCACCAAGGCCCACCACGATTCGTTGCGCCAGTTTCTGGAGCAGCGGCAGTACCAGGAGGCCCCGGTCACCATCGACAACGACGATTACCTGTTCGCCAAGGCCTATCACAACGCCCTGATTGCCGAAGATTCTGCCTTGATGCAGCAGATTGGCAACGAATACGTGCGCTACATGGAAGACAAGCTGATTCATTTCGAGCGGGTGGCGGAAGTACTGGAGGAGCGAGCCATCAAGCAGATTCTGCTGCTGCACGCCAACAAATTGAACGCGGACTATTTGGACGAACTGGCGGAAGTGTACCAGCGTCGCCAGTATACATTTATCTCTCTGGAAGAAGCCCTTACCGACCCGGTGTATCAGCAAGAGATTACCGCCTACGGTGATTGGGGCATCTCGTGGCTAGACCGATGGGCGATGAGCCGGGGGGTGACCGACTTTTTCAAGGACGACCCGCCCACTCCGACGCACATCATTCAAATGGCCGAATCGAAATGAGCACCTGGGCCATCACCGACATCCACGGCTGCGCCAACACCTTTGCGGCCCTGCTGCGACGCATCAGTTTTGCGCGGCAAGACACCCTCTTTCTGTTGGGCGACTACATTGACCGCGGACCGCACAGCAAGCAGGTGCTGGACATGATTCTGGAGCTCCGAGCGGCGGGGCACCACGTTGAGTGTTTGCTGGGCAACCACGATTGGGTGCTGTTGCACGCCCTGGACGAACCTGATACCGAAGAGGCTTACAATTGGAAGAGTCGCTTCGGTGGAAAGGCCACCCTGCGAAGCTTCGGCGTCGCTTCGGAGCAGGAGATCCCTGCGCAGTATATTGACTTGCTGGAGTCGATGGATTATTACCGGGAGTACAAGGACGTGCTTCTGGTGCACGCTGGGTTGAATTTGCGCGCGGCTAATCCGCTAGCGGACCGGGAGGCGATGCTATGGATTCGTTACGGCGATCGGCGGGTGAACCGCGACTGGTTGGGCGACCGCATCATCGTGCACGGACACACGCCGCGTCCACGGCGGAAGATCCAGAAGCAGGTTGAGGAATTCTCGAAACGACCGGTTATCAGCATTGACAACGGCTGCGTATACCAACGGCACGGCATGAACCACCTGTGCGCGCTGGAGTTAGATACAATGGAGTTGGTATTTGAGCAGAACGTTGACAACTAGTAGCAAAGGCTTTTAGTTGTATCCCCATATAGCTCAGGGGCCGCTTTTCCCTTGCGCATATTTCGCATGCGTAAGAGTAGTGCGGCCGCCGCCCGGTTGGATGAGTTGTAGGGTTCGCATTAATCATTTATCTACTTGCGCTCGAAGCGCTTGCGCAGGTCTTCGCAGACAGCCTGGGCGGGGGACGTTGCTGGCGGCGGCTTGCTTCACGGCACCGTGATAGGCCAGGGCGGCAGTGTAGACCTCGCTGCCCGAAAGGATTACGCTACACAGCTTGCTCTCTAGGCAAAATACCTACCTCATAGCTTGATAGTATAACACCATGGGGCGCGTTTGCAACGCGTCCCTTCTTGTCAACACGCCATTTCAACCGGCAATAGTCCTGGCCGACCAGCATAATCACGCGCTGAGCTATACAGATAATCCTCCGCTTCGTCTACGATCTCTGCCACCACCGGATTGTCGTGGATGTAGTGCAGTTTCTGCCGGAGTATCGTCGCGTTGTGCAGTTCAATCGGATGCGTGCCATCCTGCCAGACCTTGTAGTTTTGTATCCGCTGTTTGGGTGCTGCGGCACGAGCGAAGGCCCTTAAGAGCCAATCGCTACGACTCTCGTTGATCTGCGGCAGGGTAGCAACGATCTGCTTGCTGGTGTACTTCTTGAAGTCGCGCATGATCTCAGCCAGGGTGGCGGTGCCCTGACGACTCACTATCGCATGCAGGTGCGAGGGCATCAGACACCAAGCATAAACCACCAACCCTTTGTGCTGCTGACAATGGCGTAACGAATCAACAATAATGTGCTTGAAGGCGGGGCGGGTGAACAGGTCGATGAAATAGACAACAGTGGTGGTGATAAAGTACAGTTCGTCGGGGTCGTGGAACTTGTACTTCTCGGACATGGGCATGATGGGTAAGCGAACGCGTTGCAAACGCGCCCGAGGTAGGTTTAGGTGAATGTAGACGAACGCGTTACAAACGCGCCCGAGTTTAGGTCTGGGGCGCGTTTGTAACGCGTCACTATACGTACCTACTTTTTCTCGAAGCGCTTTCTTAAATCTTCGTAGACGGCTTGGGCGTGGGGCACGTTGTTGGTGGCTGCTTGTTTCACCGAACTGTAGTAGGCCAGCGCCGCGGTGTAGGCCTCGCTGCCCGACAGGATCATGGTGTCGTTGAGCGCAGTGCACAGTTGCTGGGCCTCGCGCAGGATTTGTTTCAGGTCGTTCACCGCCTGGAAGTCGACCTTCATCTCATCGACCGACAGGTAGAAGGGCACAAACTCGGGGCGCGAGTCGGCGTAGCTGATTACCTTCTCCACGAAGGGCATGGTTTTGTCGCTCATCTTGGGCAACTCCTGCCGCTGCCGGGGCTGTAGGGCCACGAGCTGACCCTGAAGCGTGCTTTGCAGCTCCTTGATCTTTTTCACGGACTTCTGCACTTCTTCGGCGGTGAGTTCTACGGCTACTAAGTTGTCGTTGATCATGGGATTTTGATTTTTTGGTTGACTACTGACAGCAAAAGTAGAGAAGGCGCTTTTTTTAGTAAAGTCAGATTTTCTAGAAACCTTACGCGGGTAATTTCAAGAAGGATTTGAGAATACTGCTTATCCCAGCGCCTACCCTGGAAAAGAGCTATTGCCAAATTTTAGTTGGCAGAACGCAGCTAATACCGTAGAATTCGGAGTTCGGAACTCCAACTTCTGAGTAAAAGAGTCGTCTTCCGAGTTCATTGCTCGGACTTTGCGGCTGAAAGGTTCAACGGTGGAGATTTTTAACGCGGAGGTCGCGGTTACGTACTCGGCGTCTGCGGCAAATTGGGTCAGGATTCTAGCTATTTACTCCGGTTGCCGGGCATTTTGCTGCGCAACAGGGGCTTCGGACCGGGTTGATGAAGTTAGAAAGGCGAAGGTTGTTGGATGTAAGGTTGACGGAAGAAGTTTGGGATTTGACCGTGCATTGGAGAACAGATATTAGTTCTCGTTTGAACGCGCTTATCATTGGTGTTTATAAATGGCTTAGGTGGCTTTAACAAAAAAGAGCGGCACGACGGCCGCTTCCTTATTTAAATCAATGCTCTGCCTGCTAGAGATTATAGGATACGCTGAGCGAGAATGAGGTTCCCCGGGTGAACGACTCAAAGACCGGCTTATCGGTGAAGTCGTACGCCTGCTCAATGGCGGGGTTCAATAGGTTCTCGGCTCTAAATCCTACGGCATACTTATCACCTAGGCGCTTGCGCGAGGTAAAGTTCAGCAGCGGGCGGGGCTGGTCATACACGTCCGGATCTAGGGCACCGGTGGCAAAGGCCAAACGCTGCCCCCACACGTTGAACGACAGTGAGTTCTCCCAGGCCAGTTGATCGTTGTTGTAGAATAGCGCAACGTTGACAATGTAGGGCGACTGTCCTTGAAACGGTCGCGTATCGGCGAGATTAGGACGGTCAGAACTTCGAATAGCGGCGAGTTCTTCTTCCGACCGGTCAGCTCGGGAGCTAATGAGGCTGGCATTGATAGAGAAACGCATATTCTCTAGCGCCGGAGTAATGAATCCGAGCGATTTTCTGAACTCTATCTCGGCACCTAGCACCTGTCCGTTCTCCACATTAATCGGTTTGATCTCCGGGGTAGATTGTCCGGGGGTCAATTGTAGCACAATCGGCTGGTCAAAGTTCTTGTAATACGCACTCACTGCGAACAAGTCGCCTGCGTTTGGATAAATCTCGTAACGCACATCGTAGTTCTGGATAAGCGTCCGTTGCAAGTCTACGTTTCCGGTGTAGGTGGGGGTAGAGATGGCCGTAAACGAAGTGAAGGGTGAAACCTCCCGAAGATTGGGTCGCGCCAGCGTTTGGCTAGCTGCTAAACGAAGGTTAGCGTTTTCGTTGAGTTTGTAGATCACGTTTAGCGCCGGAAGCAAATCCACCGCATCAATGCTACCCGTCGTTCCGTCTGATGCTACGGCCGAAAAGTCGGTGGTTTCTACTCGAAGCCCTCCGACCAGCTTAAGTTTTGCAAAAATGCTGTACGAAGCCATCGCGTAGGCACCCATGATGTTTTCTTCCCCGGTATAGATGTTGCCCGGACGCGTTTGGTCAGAATAGTAGTTTCCTGCACCGTATAAGTTAGTGCCGTTGGTTTCAGGAGCGTTCACAACGCCAAAGTTCGGAAGGGCGAAGAAGTCTGATAGATCATTATCCTCTCCGGCTTCTCTGAACGTGGTAAAATCCGGGTTAATCTGATTTTTGGACTGACCTACTAATGAGATGAAATCTTCGCGAAAATCACGTTGCTTGTTAGAGTAACTGCCGCCAATTTTCAGTTGGTTATCACTCTGATCAACCGACAAGGGAATAGTGATGTCCAGCTTGCCACTAAGCTGATTGTCTTCCAAGTTTCGGAAGATACGCGACGGAAGAATGCCGATTTCTGATTGGTTAAGCGAGTAGCCCAGGTTGCCGGTGGGCACACCGAATCCGGCAAGTCTTATATCAGGTTCTTCCTGGATGGCATTGGCGTAGCCAGCCGTCCATTCTACGCGCATTCCGTTGAGCACTCCCTGAAAAAAGTGTTTTCCCCGTAGTTGGGTATTGTTGAGTTGCCTTTCCTGAAAGCTGATTAGGCGGTCTTCAAAGGTAGTTCCCCCCCGAAACGATGCCCAAAAACCCCGGTACGTTCTGGCTGTGACTAGGTTATCGTGGTTGTATAAATGCTCTAGGGTTACTTCTTGGTTGGGAGAAAACTGATACGAGATACTAGCAATACCGCCTAATTGGGTATTCTCATCTCCATTGGTGACACCGTACTGTTGTTCGTTGCGCAACTGATCCGTTCCCCCGTCGAAATACAGGCCGTATTGCCCATTGTCATAAAAAGAATACCCTTTGCTGTAGCTTAGGGCAGCGCTATACCCTAAATTCTTTCCAAAAAGAGTAGTGCGATCTCCTACCGAGAAGTCAACACCGTAGTCCAGTGGAGTAGACTGCTCAACTGCCAGGAAAGGAGTCTCGAACGCCCGGGAGGTTTGGTTTAGAACGGCACGTGCTTCTTCATTGTTGGGATTACGCGCCGCCAAAGCAACGTTACCCGCTAGGGCGGCATTTGAGATTTGTTCGCGATACTCTGTGAATTCGGTAGGAAGCGCTCGGGTACCATCGTCGTATCCCAACCAATCGGTTTCGCCTTCCGCTCCATCCGTTAAAAAATTATTGATAAACGATGATTGCGTATTGTAGGTGGCTGATACCCCAAAGTTTAAAAAGAATTCTTCGGGGAGTGACTTAGTGGTGATATCTACCTTGCCGCCGGTGAAGTTGCCCGGCTGATCCGGAGTATAGGTTTTCACCGTTACGATGTTTTCCACTACATCCGAAGGGATCAAATCCAGGCTAGAACTGTTGCGGTAGGGGTCGGTACTGGGTAGGGTCACTCCATTCAACTGAGAAATGGAGTAGCGGTCGCCCAAACCGCGCATCACCACGTACTTGCCTTCTTCAATGGAGGCTCCGGTAACTTGTGACATGGACTCGGCCGCGTTGGCCGTTCCTAGCTGAGCGATTTCTTTGGCTGATATGCCGTCCTGCACGGCCAGCGCATTCTTCTGTATCTTGAGCAGAGCCACATCATTATCCCGAATAGCTTGTGCGGTGACCACTACTTCCTCTAATTCGGTGTTTTCTTCGCTCAAAGCAATATCAATATTTTGATTCTCACCGTCGGCAACCATCACTTCGCCAATGGTTTGATTTGCGTAGGAGATGTAGCTAAACACCAAGGTATACGTTCCGGGGTCTAGCTTGAGTTGATAATTTCCGCTGATATCAGTCACGGTTCCTGCTCCGGTGTCTTCCACTTGCACAGTAGCACCGATGAGTTCTTCTCCAGTTTGGGCGTCAATAACCTGACCGCTCACGGTTCCCTGAGCATTAGCGGCGACAGTTGTCAGGCTTGTTGCGATAAGTATAAGTAGAACGCGGTAAATAGATAAATTCATGAATTTTGCGATTAAGTGGGAATTAACAAAACACACAAAAAAGGAAGCCTAGTGGCCTCCTTTTCTGGTATTACATTATCACAGCTTACGTTACTCGGTTAGGATACCAACTTTTGATAAAGTTGACCAACCTGCCAACCAAGTTGCTTCACCGGGGGCAAACGCTCCGCGGTAGGGAACTTGCGTCAGACCGGTAGGCACCGTAGCGGCGGCAGCAGTAGCGGCTGCCGGGCGAGGGTCTAATCCTTTACTTCCGGGGGCACGGTTGATGCTGGTGAGTATGGCCGTTGCTGAGTAGTTATTATTATTGTCATTAAGCTCAGCCACGGTAGCGGTGGTCACTCCGTTAAACGTTGTCTCATCATCTGAGGTGTCATCTGTGTCCTTATCATCTACGACCACGGTAGCCTGTACCAAGCTAGCCAACCCTTCGGCCTCAACGTATCCACCAAATCTTGCCCAGGTGTTGTTGACAATCTCAATTTGATACCCATCAGTGGTGGCGGTTTGCAGGCGAGCGTAGGAATCAATCTCTCCTTCAATGTCTTCTACCTGAATACCTATACCGGGGAAATCCTCTAGAATAGAGTTTCCTAACTTACCAGCAAAGGCATCCCGCATAATGATGGCCCGTGATGCACCAGTAGCATCCTGACCAGGTCCAACCAACGTGGCATTGTACAGATTGGGGGCCGAATATAGCGCGACATCATCGGGCACGGCTCCGTCCCACTCGCCTACGTGATCATAATCCTGAGGCAACTGAAGACCGAACAGAAACTGGCCACTACCGCGCCAGCCTTCGTCAAAGTCAAACGCATCGTCGGTGGCAAAGGCTACGCTGATGTAGCTAATGTTTACCGTACCTCCGAAAATCTCAATTCCGTCATCGTTGCTAGAGTAGATGTCAATGTGATCAATGGTGGTTCCACTGCCTACTCCGCCCAAGGTCAAGCCTTGAATTTCACTGTTGGCGGCAATTCCTACGCCCGTGTAGCGGATAGAAACGTACTGTAGCGTGCCTGAATTGTCGGCGGCATTGGTTCCTCCGTACACGCCACGGGTTTCGGTCGAGCTTATACCTTCGATGGCAATGTCGGAAGTGACACCCTCTTTCGAAGCCGGGGCTTCTCCTAATAAAATAAGACCACCCCACTTGCCCCAATCGGTCGGCAGCAGGTTAGAGCCATCCACATCGGCTTCGGCGGTGAATACGATGGGTGCTTCGGGGGTTCCTACGGCATTGATTTGTGCGCCTTGCGTAATAATCAGTGCTGAAGTGTTGTCACTACCTGCGGCTGCTGTAAAACGGACGACGGTTCCGGGAGCGATGTTGAGCACTCCACCTGCTTCCAGGTATACCAAGCCAGTGAGTAAGTATTCGTTGTCGGCCGTCCAGTTGTAGGTTTCTGCCGCCAGATCAGCATCCGTGATGGCAATTACTGGCGTCTCGGGCTGAAGCACTGCGTCTACAATGTGCACGATGCCGTTGGAAGCTTCCACGTTAGGAGTAGTCACGGTTGCTCCACCTACCGTCACGGTGGTTCCGTTCACGGTTACTGGCAAGAACTTTCCGCTAAGCGTTTCTAATCGGTCGCCATTCTTCAGGTCGGCGGCTCGTTTGATGCCAGCCACCACATGGTCTTGCAACACGGCGGCAAGGTCTTCCTTGCTCACGTTGGCCGGGACAATACCCGCATCGGTGAACGCTTGGTTGGTAGGCGCAAACACGGTGTATTCGGTGGTTCCGTCGAGCGTGGCCACTAGTTCGGCTTTCTGCAACGCGGCTACCAATACACTTAGGTCGTTATTTCCTGAAGCGATTGTAGCAATGGTTTCGGTAGCGGTAGCTGGTGCGGTCACTGTGAATTTGGTGGGCGAAGTAGCCGCGTTGCCACTCACGGTAGCGATTACATCATACTCGCCGGGAGCCAACTGAGGCACAACCGCCTGTACTGATGTTGCAGTGGGCGATTGCACAGTAGCGCCAACCGTTCCAAAGCTTATGGTAGCGGAGGCCAAATTGGTACCATTGACTGTAATAGTGGTTCCCACTTCGCCGGAAGCAGGTGACAACGAGGTGATGGTGGGCAGGGTAGGGCCATCCGGAGTATCATCGTCGCCGCAGGCGAAAAAGAGCGTGGACATTAGGCCCATCATCAGCAAAAAGTTTAATGATAGTTTTTTCATAGCTTGTTTTCGAATTGTTAAAACTTGCAAATTTTATTACGCGAATGGTACATCCATTACACCCTGCAAAAGTCAGCATTGATTGTTAACTCATCGCGTATTCGATGTTAACAAATTGTTAAGAAAGTTATCTCACTGTTACGGCAATGTTAAGAATTGACATTGCGCCCACAACAGCAAACTATTCTGATAAACAAGCCGTTGCTGTTGCTTTTCGAGGTTTTTCTAGCAGAATAGAACCTGCTTCAACTTTGGTGCATTAGCCGCTACTTTGGTGACGCGGCAACTAAAAATCCCCTTGCTACAAAACCACAAATCAGCAAAAGATCGTCAAACAGCGTAGCGAAGTTGGCACTAGGCTTACCGCAATCTGACTAGTATCAAGATAGCGGTGGTGTTATGATGCGAAAGGCAGATTGCTTTCTGTTTTTTCTTCCAAAGAAGGTCACTGATTGATCGGCACCTTGCGCAGAATTTTGTCAATGATGTCGCCGGTGCGCACCCCGTCGGCCTCGGCCTCGTAGTTGAGCAGGATGCGGTGGTTGAACACGTCGTGGGCCACTTCCTTGATGTCTTCGGGCAGCACGTAGTCGCGCTGGTCGAAGAAGGCCACCGCCTTGGCGGCAATGTTGAGGTTGATGCTGGCCCGGGGCGACACCCCGAACTGAATGTAAGGATCAATGTCGGCCAAACCGTAGTTCTTAGGGTCGCGGGTGGCAAACACCAGCTCGATGATGTACTTCTCGAGCGAGTCAGAAATGGCGACGGCGTTGATCTCGTCGCGGATGGCGAAAATGTCCTCCTTGGTAAGCACCGACTCTACCTCACTACTAAACGACATATTGGCCATCCGGCGCATCACCTCCAACTCGTTCTCCTTGCTGGGGTAGTCCACGTGCACCTTCAGCATAAAACGGTCCACCTGGGCTTCGGGCAGCGGGTAGGTGCCTTCCTGGTCGACGGGGTTCTGGGTGGCCAGCACCAAAAAGGGGCGATCAAGCGGATAGGTGGTTTCACCGATGGTGACCTGCTTTTCCTGCATCAACTCCAGCAGGGCCGACTGCACCTTGGCGGGCGAGCGGTTCACCTCATCGGCCAGAATCAGGTTGGCGAAAATAGGGCCCTTCTTCACCTCAAAGTCGCTGCGCTGCTGGTTGTAGATCATGGTGCCGATCAGGTCGGCGGGCAGCAGATCGGGCGTGAACTGGATGCGCTTAAAGTCGAGGTGCAGCACCTTGGCCAGGGTGTTCACGGTGAGGGTTTTGGCCAGACCGGGCACCCCTTCCAGCAGAATGTGTCCGTTAGTAAACAGCCCGATGAGCAGGCGATTGACCATGTACTGCTGGCCTACCACCACCTTGCCCACTTCGTGAAATACGCGCTGAATCTTCTCCTGGTGCGCTCTTTTGGTGGTGTCGTCGGTTGTGAGTTCCATACTGCAAAGATAAACGTATATTTAGAAAGAAAAAGTAGGCGTCCCCCATCAGGGATAAAAGGGATGTGGGGGATAATCAGGATTGAGTGACGAGGACAAACGCGAGGCATCAGTTTTTTCTTGACAGTAGCAATCGAGGTCCCGTTTGAAACTATGGCTTACACCAACTTTACCCTATACGATCTACGCCGTCAGTTTGGTATCCGCGACCAGGTACAGCGTTTGTTCGCGGATGTCACTCCGCTACCGATGAGCAACTGGCTGCGCGACACCCTTGCGATGACGCAGCAAATGCCACTCGGCAGCGAAAAAGCCAAATCCGAACTGATCGTCACGCCGATCCTCGTAGAGCTTCGGAATCGAAATAATAACTTTTTTACGGTGTATTCAGGTGAAGTGATGAACGTGGAACCAGCCGCCGGTTTATCAGGCGAGTGTGAGTTTATCCTGACAAAGGACACCAACACCTTTGCTATATCGGCTCCAATCATCACCGTAGTGGAAGCCAAAAAAGACGACCTGGAATTAGGCGTGGTGCCAATGTGCGGCTCAGATGGTGGGTATCCAGCGCTTCAACGAAAAGTAGGGAGAGTCGGTTGAGACAATCTACGGTTGCGCTACAACAGCTGACACCTGGCAGTTTCTGCGTTTGACGGGCCAAGAATTGCTAATTGACCATGATAAATACTTTATTAGTGCGTTGGAAGCGGTGTTAGGAGTGTTTCAGCAGATTATTGATTACTATAAAGAATGTTGGTAGAAAGGAGCAGAGAGGTCGAGACAGTCTACGGTTGCGCTACAACAGCTGACACCTGGCAGTTTCTGCGTTTGACGAGTCAGGAATTACTAATTGACCACGATAAATACTTTATTAGTGCGTTGGAAGCGGTGTTAGGAGCGTTTCAGCAGATTATTGATTACTATAAAGAATGTTGGTAGAATAGGATGCGGAGGGCTAGGTCATAGAAGCCCCTACGCTGAAGCCGAGCGCTCCCCTTTCTTCTGCTGGTAATTAGCGAAACGTTCTATCCCCAGCACCAGTAAAAAACCAAGCAGCATGAACAAGATAGCCTGCCCCAGCAGGGCGTCTTGCCCGGTAAGCTGCTCAAATTGAGCGGGCAACACGTTGCGCGTCACGAAGGGCACTTCTACACCGTGGCTGTCCAGGCGGGTGAGCACCGCCTCTTTCCAGGGCCAGATTTTGCCCAGCGAACCGATCATAAAACCGGCCAGCAGGGCCACCGCCACGTCGTGGTAACGGTCCAGCAGCCACGAAATCACCCGAGAAAAGGTGAGAAGGCCCACCACGCAGCCCAACCCAAACACCGCGATCACCGCGAAGTTGCGCTCGTTCACCGCTTCCAGAATAAAAGCGTACTTGCCCAGAATTAGCAGAATGAAACTACCCGAAATGCCCGGTAAGATCATGGCGCAGATGGCCAGGGCACCCGACAGAAACACGAACCACAGGCTGGTGGGCGTCTCGGCCGGAGTAGCCAGCGTGATGTAGTAGGCAATAGCAATGCCCACCACCGCTGATATCACCACGCCGACTGACCAGTGGTTAATTTCTTTGGCCACCAAATAAGCGGCAATGATGATCAGTCCGAAAAAAAACGACCACAGCTGAATGGGATAGGCCTCTAGCAGAAAGCCCAGCAGTCTGGCCAGCGTAAGAATGCTCAGGAAGATACCGCCGAACAGCGTCACTAAAAAGTTGCCGTTAATATGCTGCCAAAAGTCTTTCACCCGCCCCCTGAAGAGCAGTTGCAAGGCTTCGGCGTTGACCGAAGCGATGGAGTCGAGCAGGGTTTCGTAGATGCCGGTGATAAAGGCGATGGTGCCGCCCGACACGCCGGGCACCACGTCGGCCCCGCCCATGGCCATGCCTTTTAGAAATAGGGTGATATATTCGCGCGGGGTGCTGGGGGATTCGTTCACAATGCCGCGCCGTTGGTGCCCAGAAAATGATTGAAGGTGTCGCCCCGCAGGCCGATACGGATGGTTTCCAGCGGAATGACTTCGTTGGGAGCGATGTTGCCCAGGTTCACGTTGGCTCCGATGAGCTTGATGAACCACACCTGCTGCTCTTTCTGAGGGGCCTCCCAGATGATTTTCTCGGACGGAATTTTCGTCAGAATCTCCTGCACCAATCCCGAGCGCACTTCGCCGGTGGAGCGAAACAAGCCCACGTTGCCCCCTTCGCGCGCCTCACCAATCACCTTCCAGGCTCCGGCTTCCAGCTCGGCTTCCATGAGCTCGATCCACTGATAGGGCGGCATGATCTTGGTTTCGTCCTTTGAGCCCACCTCCGACAGTACGGTTACCTGTTCGCACAACTGCCGGATATACGCGCACTTGCGGTCGTGCGGCAATTCGATAGAGCCGTCCGACACTTCGGCAAATGACATGTTGAACTGGTCCAGCGTGCGGCGGTAGTCATCGAACTGGTGGCGGACAATAAAGGCCTCGAACAGCGTGCCACCGAAGTAGACCGGAATGTCGGCGGCGTGGTACAGTGCCACTTTCTCTTTCAGATGGGGAGTCACAAAGGAGGTGGCCCAGCCCAGCTTCACCACGTCGACGTAGCCGCCGGCCACGCTAATAAAATCTTCCACTTCGCGCAGGCTCAGCCCCTTGTCCATCGCCATGGTGTATCCGGAAACGCGCGGTTTAGCCGTGCGCTCCGGGAGGTTGTTAAGCAGGTAGTTCATCTACTTTCGGTATTGATCGATAATCTTGAAGAGTGCCTTCTGGGTTTCTAGCTTCGGAAAAAATTCGTACAGAATTTCGTGCTTATCAAAATCCAAAGTTAACGCATTTTCCAGATAATGGAAGGCCTCCTTGTATTTACCGGCCGAAATGAGGTACGCCGTCACGTAGTAGAACAGGTCAGGATCATCGGGCAGTTCGTCCAATCCGCTCATGGCAATGGCAATGGCGCGGTCAAAGTCGCCCTGCTCGTAGAACACGTACGACCAATCCATCCACACCTCGGGGTCGTCGGGAGCCAGCAGGCTGGCCTCGTGGTAGGCTTCCATGCACGACACCATATTGCCCGTATAGTATTCGGCTTCGGCCAGGGTGAACCAGTAGCGGAAGTTGCCTTTGTTGAGCTTAATGGCCTTTCTTCAGAAAGTGAATCGACTCGTAGAAGCGGGTTTGCTTGATCATGCTGGACCCGATGCCGTACCAGGCTTCGTCGTACAGGTAGTCGAGCTTGGAGGCGCTGCGGTACCAGCGAATGGCTTTTTCGTACTCTTCCATCTTCTCGTAGGCGGCCCCGATGCAGCAGTAGGTTTCGGGATTGGGCCCCTCGAGCTTGTAGGTTTTGTTATACGCCTTCACCGCCTTGGCGTACTTCTTCAGGTTCATGTAGGTGTTGCCCAGGTTGAAGTGGGCCGAAGCGAAGCTTTCGTCGATCAGGATGGCGTAGTCGTAGGCCTCCACTGCCTTCTCAAACTGTTCTAACTTATTATAAACGATGCCCAGGTTATACCAGGCGTACTGCGAGTAGGGATCTTCGTCAATGAAGCGCTGGTAATAAGCAATGCTGCTCTCTAGTTCGCCGATAATGTCCAGACAGTAGGCCATTTCGTACATAGCTTCTTCGTGGTGAATGTTTTCTTCTACGGCCAGCTTGTAGTGCTCGATGGCCTCGCGGTACTTGTCCACGTTCTGGTAGGCCATACCCATGCTGTAGTAAGCCTCGTCGCGGTCTTCGGTGAACTCCAGCAGGTGCTCGAAGGCAGCAATAGCTTCGCGAAACCGGCCCGTGGCCAGCAGGATGTTGCCCTGCAGCGTAACAATCTCGGTATCGTTGGGCTGCAAGCTGCCCGCCTGCTCCAGCACCGACAGGGCCTCATCGTAGCGCTCCAGGTTGGTCAGAATTTGACCTTTGTCAACGAGCAATTCGGCCGAATAAGGATACTGCTCCCGGGCCACTTCGCAGGTCTTCAGGGCCTTCTGATTCATCCCCTCGTCCAGGTAATGATCGATGATATCCAGGTAGACGGGCAGGTCTAGAAACTGCAGGGTATTGTTCCGAAGCTGATCTTCGAACCACTTCGCCCGCTCTTTGCCTTCTTCGTGCTGTTTAAATCGTTCGTCCATGCCGATAAATATAGAAAATACTGGGAGGATGCCCAATTCTTTGTCGCTCCGCAACTATGATTGTACCATTTGGTTTTTTTTCGCCAGTTCGTGGCAGCACCAGCGCACGGTGTTCTCCAGCGGATTGAACGTGATGCCGGTGGCTTGCTGCACCTTGGTGTTATCAAAAACGTGGGTGTTGCTGGCAATTTGCTGTAGTTCGTTGGTAATCAACTGCGGGCGACCGGTGAGCCGAGCCCGCAGCGAATCGGCCACGCTGGCCAGCGGAATCAGGCCCGGAACGCACCCGCGTGGTGGGCGGTTTTTTGTTAAATGACTGGGCGATCATGGTGAACAAATCGGCGTACGGAATACTTCCGGCGCTGGTGATATAACGTTCGCCGGTGGTGCGGGCCTTCAGCAGGCGCAGCGCCACGGTGGCCACGTCGCGCACGTCCACGTAGTTGGCCAGTCCGTCAATGTAGAAACGGTTTTCGTCCCAAATATATTTAAAAATCTTCGTACTGCTTTGGCTCCACTGCCCTGGCCCCAGCACCAAAGAGGGGTTAATGATCGCCACCGGCAGTCCTTCCGACGAGGCGCGCCACACCTCGAGCTCGGCCAGGTGTTTGCTGCGGGCGTAGGCCGTGCCAAACTCCTCGGCGTCGGCCTGGTGGGTTTCGTCGATGCGCTGGCCGGTTTTGCCCCGGCCGATGGCGGCCACCGAACTCACGTGCAGAAAATAATCTATCCCCAACCGCAGGCTGGCGTTCACCAGATTGGCGGTGCCCTCCACGTTGACCTTGTGCATCAGCGCTTTGTCGCGACCGTCGTACGATACCAGCGCGGCACAGTGGATCACTCCGTCCACTCCCTCCAGATGCTCGGCCAGGGCCACGGTATCCAGGATATCTCCTTCCACCCAGGTGATCTGGTTGCTAATGTCATCGACCAACGACAAATCGCTGGTGGCCCGCCGCAGGGCGCGCACCGCGTAGCCGTTCTCCAGAAGGCGGCGGCAAATAAAACTTCCAATTAAACCGGTGGCTCCGGTGACGAAGATGGTCATAGTGGTGTTAGGTAGCGGGATGAACGACTCGGGAATAAGTAAGCCTGAAACGAATGCGCTGGCAAGTTAATTCATTCGGGCGTTTCACTCCCATTTATTGAACCCCAAATCCCGATTTTCGTTATTTCTGTTGTTATGTCACAAACTACCCCTCCCGATTCGGCGGATCAGTCCGAAAAAAAGGTGAAACCGCGCGAAGGATTTAAGCGGCTGGCCGGTATCTACGCTTTTATTATTCCTTATAAAGGAATCTTCGCCATCGGTATTGTCGCCCTGTTGTTGTCAAGTGTTATGCTGCTGGCCTTTCCCTACTTGTCCGGGCAACTGCTGGACGTGGCGGCGGGCAACGAATCGGCCTTGTCCGACAATATCAACATCATTGCCCTGGCCCTGCTCGGTATCTTTGTGGTGCAGAGCATCTTCTCGTTCATTCGCGTCTACTTCTTCGCCCAGGTCAACGAACGGTCCACCGCCGATATCCGGCTGGCGCTGTACACCAAGTTGATGTCGCTACCGATGGTTTTCTTCGACCGCCACCGCACCGGCGAACTGATCAGCCGCATCACCTCCGACGTGTCGCTGTTGCAGAACACCTTTTCGGTCACGCTGGCTGAGTTCCTTCGGCAGACGCTGACGCTGCTGGTCGGAGTGGGCATTATCGCTTTCATGGCACCCAAGCTCACTGGTTTCATGCTGGCCACTTTTCCTTTTCTGATTGTGGCCGCCCTCTTCTTCGGACGCTACATCCGTAAGTTATCCAAGCTTACCCAAGATCAGTTAGCCACCAGTAATGTGATTGTGGAAGAAACGTTGCAGGCCGTGCAGGCGGTGAAGTCATTTACCAGCGAGTGGTTCGAGATTCGCAAGTACAACAAAAGTTTGAACGACGTGGTGAAAACGGCCTTGCGGACCGCTGTGTTTCGCGGGCTGTTCATCTCGTTCGTGGTATTCGTGCTGTTTGGCGGCATTGTGGCGGTAATTTGGTACGGTGCTACTTTGGTACAAGAGGGAGTAATTTCTATTGGTGATTTGGTCTCGTTTATTCTGTACACAACGTTCATTGGGGGATCGATTGCCGGGCTAGGAGATATGTACGGTCAGTTGCAGCGGGCCTTCGGAGCTTCGGAGCGCATTCTGTCAATCTTGGAGGAAGAAAACGAACTGAACCCGGCCGCGCACTACCAGCGCGTGCCGGAGTTGCCTATTCGCGGAAGCATTGCCCTTGAGGACGTTTTCTTCTCGTACCCGAGTCGGTCGGACGTTACCGTCCTTAAAGGAATTAGTTTCTCTATCGGGCAGGGTGAGAAGGTAGCCTTGGTCGGGCACAGCGGGGCGGGCAAGTCGACCATTACCCAGTTGCTGCTGCGCTTCTACGAAACGGACCAGGGGCGGATTTTGGTAGACGGAGAAGACATCCGACAGCATGATATCACCGCCTACCGTAAGCACATCGGCATTGTGCCCCAGGAGGTGCTTCTGTTCGGCGGCACCATTAGCGAAAACATCGCCTACGGCCGACACGGGGCTTCCGATGATGAAATTCGCGAGGCGGCACGTCTGGCCAACGCCCTGGACTTTATCGAGTCGTTTCCCGAAGGAATGGAAACCCTGGTGGGCGAGCGCGGCGTGAAGTTGTCGGGCGGACAGCGCCAACGCATCGCTATTGCCCGGGCTATTCTGAAGAATCCGAAGATTTTGATTCTGGACGAAGCGACCAGTTCGCTCGACGCGGAGTCGGAGCACCTGGTGCAGCAGGCGCTGGACACGCTCATGGAAAACCGCACCACCATTATTATTGCGCACCGCCTGGCCACCATCCGCAAGGTCAACACCATCTACGTGCTGCGCGACGGCCAGATTGTGGAGTCGGGCAGCCACGACGAGCTTTATCAGTTGGACCAAGACTACAGTAATTTGGTGAAGTTGCAAATGCAGGAGAATTAGGTTAAGAGTTCTAGGTTGAGGGTTCGGGGTTCTAGGTTCTAAATCTTGGCTGTTGAACCTAGAACCTTCAACCCCAAACCTATTTCCCTTCCGCCAGGGCGTACCAGTCGATTTTCCGGGAGAAATACATCACCAGGATAGCGATAGAAAAGATGCGCAGCATGATCGAGTGGCGCGTCTATTCGCTAAAGTGTTCGTAGAAGGTTTTGGTGGTCATGGGTAGTTAATTAATTATCTTTCTAATTGATGACTTTTGCGAGAAACGATTAGAGAAGGCCGTGGTTGCCGCCTGCTACTGCTTGAAAGAATGTTGTCTGCTAGCTAACTTTACAACAGTATGTTGCCTTTCTACGTATATTTGGAAGGTGACAAGGCCTCAAATCGTTAAGACAACTTATATGGAGACCGCAGAAATTAGATTTTATAAGTTTCTAAAGAAGTATAATTTTTCAGAGGAAGACGCCGGAGAATTTGTAGCCCTCCAAAAAGAAATGCAGCTCGATAATTTGGCTACTAAAGCTGATGTAGCCGATGTTAAGAGTGCACTTACCTGGCGCATGTTTATCTTTTGGTTGGGTCAGGTAGCCGCTACGCTGGCTATCGTTCGATACGCTATGCCTTGACTTAGCTACCGTGATATGAGTCCGGCTGTCATTCGTATAGCCGGGCTTTTTTGCTTTATAATCAGTCTCACTGACCCTATGCCCAACCCCATCCACTTCGCCCTCATCCGAGAAGACAAAGTCCCCGTCGACCGCCGCGTACCGATCACCCCGGCGCAGGCGGCCGACATTCAGCGGCGCTTTCCGCACGTCACCGTGTTTTGCCAAAGCAGCGAACGGCGCTGCTTTCCCGACCAGGACTACCGCGACGTAGGCATCAAAGTGGTCGACGATGTGAGTCACTGCGACATTCTGATGGGCGTCAAAGAAGTGCCTATCCCCAACCTGCTCGCGGATAAAACCTACCTGTTCTTTTCGCACACCATCAAGGAGCAGCCCTACAACCGCGAGCTGCTGCGCACTATCCTACAGAAAGATATTCGGTTAATTGACTACGAGCGGTTCACCGATGCGCAGGGCAACCGGGTGGTGGCTTTCGGGCGCTTCGCGGGCATCGTGGGCGCCTACAACGGATTGTACACCTACGGCAAAAAGTTAGGACTGTATGACATCCGCCGGGCCAAAGACTGCTTCGACATGGACGATATGCGGAGTGAATTTGATAAGATCAAACTGCCCCCGATCAAGATTGCCCTCACCGGCGGCGGACGCGTCGCCAACGGGGCCGTTGAAGTGCTGGAGGGCGCGGGCATCCGCCGAGTGTCGCCCGAAGATTATCTGGCCCAAACCTTTGAAGAACCGGTCTACACCCAACTGGAGGTGACCGATTACAACCGCAAGGCCAATGGCGGTGCCTTTGCTGTCCAAGAGTTCTACCAGCATCCCGACCGCTTCGTGCCCGGCTTTCAGCCGTTTGCGCAGACCACTGATTTGTTCATTGCCGGAGCCTTCTGGGACCACCGGGCCCCGGTGCTTTTTCATCGCGAAGATATGCTACAGGACGACTTCAGCATCCGCGTGATTGCCGACATCACCTGCGATATTGAGGGTTCTATTCCTTCCACCAAACAACCCTCCACCATTGCCGATCCGGTCTACGATTATGATCCGGCGCAGGACCGGGTGGCCGATACGCTGTACCAAAATCCGTCCTTCGTATCGGTGATGGCGGTGGACAACCTGCCCTCCGAACTGCCGCGCGACGCTTCCGAATCGTTCGGCGACAGCCTGATGCAACACGTGATGCCCAGCCTGTTGGGCGACGGTGACGCCGGAATCATCGAGCGGGCCACCATCACCCAGGACGGTCACCTCACCAAAGCGTATCAGTATCTGAGCAACTACGTCGCCAACTCTTAGACTTCTATTTTTCGTACCGCAGCCAGCGCGCTCCGTAGGCGGGCAACGCAATGCTTTCGCCCAACGGAAGGGTTTCGCCGCTTACAGCATCGCTAACCCCTCGGTATTGATAATCACTGAAAGTAAGGTCTACCGATTTTGCTTCTCCTTCGTTGAGCAAGAAATAGTGATCAGCCTCGGGGCTGGCCAGGCGATAAACAATGGCTTCTTCGGAATGGAAAGGTGGCTCTAAACCTCTCAGCGAGTATTTTCTCAGTAGGTTTTCCATCGCGACGTTGCCCGGTTTGAAGCACGAGCGAGCCGCTTCGTAGCCCAGAATCACCGCCGACCCCTGGCCCAACTGGTGCTCCGTGATGGCCGGTTCGCCGTTGCCGAAAGCGGCGAGTTGCTTCGCTTCGGTAAGCCGCAACGATCCAATGGATCCCGCTAGTTTTTCATCGTTCAGCAACCAGTTGCGGTTGAGTCCCGAGAACTGGTACTCCCGCAGCACTACGCCAAACAACTCCGCAAAGGGCGAGCCTTCACCGCGGGGCAGCAGGGCCGAATACGTATCCATCCACGCCCCCGGCATATCAAGCAGCAGACGCCCGCCCTGCTTCACGTAGTCGGTTAAGATAGGAATCAAGTCTCGGTTGAGCGCGATGACGCCGGGCAAGTAAATCACGGGGTAGCGCGAGGCTAGTCCGGCCCGCAAATCGTCAGGATTCAGGTACTCGAAAGGGATATCTCCGTTGATCAGGGCGCGCGACACTCCCACCCGGGCCTGCATGGGCCGGTAGCGCAGACTGTCTTGCCCCTTAAACGACATCGCGGTCCACATCGCTTCATTGTCCCAATCAAAAAACACTCCTACCAGCGGTTCTTTGTGCGCCGCCCACAGCTCCTCGCGGTAGCGCTGCATGCCCTGGGCGATCTTCCCAACCGCCACGGCCCGGTCGGTGACCTGGTTTTGATGATCGAGCAGGGCATATTCGCCCACTTCGGCTCCGGCGGTGCGGATGCTCCAGCTCCACAGGCCCCAGCCCTTGAAGCCCGCCGCCAGCATACTTAGCGTAAACTGCTGCATGGTGCCCGCATCCACGGTGAAGCCTTTATCACTTCGTCCAAGGCTCTCGCCACCGAACTGCTGCGGCCCGCCGGAGGTTTCCCAGCCGCCGCTCCAGCCGCCCTTGAACATATCGTTGATGTAGCTGGCCTGCATATACAGGGTGGGACCCAACTCATTCTGCACCTGATCAAAGTGCCAGACGAAGTGGATAGACGGGTAAAAAGAGCCCGCGTTACGCATCACGTCGGCGATGCCCGGAAAATCTACGCCGAAGTAGGCGTGCGGGCGAAACAGACCCAACTCGCCCCCAGCGCGAAAGGGCGCATTGGCATAAAGTCCCTGAAATTCATCCACCTTCTTTTGCAGTTCCTCTAACCCGTGGTCGGCCTTGAAGCGCAGAATGTCGCGACGAATGCGGTATTCGCGGTGGTTGTACTGCTCCCACCGCTGGGCAAAATCGTCCCACGAGGTAAAGGCCCCGCCGTCGGCTTGCAAGCCGTGGTGGTGCTGGTTGTAGGCGTGATTCAGCGTATCAATGGAGCCGTAGGTTGCTTGGGCCCACTGCACAAACAGTTCCTTACCTTTGTCGCTCAGCTCCAGTCCGCGGGGCCCCACGGTGGGATCATAGGCGGTGCTGCTCCCCGTCAGGGCGCTTTGCCCGGTTTCTTTTCTGCGGGCGATAACCTTCTCGACGCGTCGTTTGAGCACCTCGTTCTGATGGGCAATCATCTTAGGATGCCGCCGCACCTCCTTCATGCTCAGGTCTTTTGGCAGTTTCAACTGCTTGATGAGTGCGTCGGTAATCGGCTCCCAGCCTCCTTCGCCATACCACCAGGGAATGATTCCCTCTTCCAGGGCGATCAACCGGATTTGCTCCTCGGTCCAGTCGGGCAAGGCCATAATCTGCTTCAGGTTGGTGAAACCCAAGCTTTTCATCTGTCGAAAATGGGCGCGGATTTCGGCTTCGCCTTCGCCGGGGCGCTGGATGTAGACCACTCCGGCGGGCATCGGGGCAATTGTTCTGAACTTCTGCTGCTGGGGCGAGTCGTGCAGTTGGTCGTAGAGGTCGTGCCGGAAGTCGTGATCGGCTTGCGCCAGAACTGAGAAGGCAAGCAGTGAGAGAAGGACAGAAAGCAGCGGTCTGATAAACATAATGGCGCAGGGTTTAAGGCAAACTACGAGAATTCTTCGAAGCACTACTCGGCAGAGTGCTTATTTTAATTCTCAATACACCGGTGCCAAGTCTGAGTAATCAACCGAGTAGCCCTGTTGGCCATCGGTAATCGTCATTTTGCCCTCGCCAGTGGTGACGTACGGACTTTGGTAGGCTCCCTCGTCGGCCCAATCGGTGAAGTCAATGGACTCGCCGTTGATGCTGCCGGTGCCGCGAAGGCCTTCCGGCTGGTACTGCATCCGGAGGGCGGTTCCTGAGCTGGCCTGATACCGTAGTTGCTGCTCGTCAGCGTCTACCAACAGCTGACCTTTCGCACCGACGGCAGTCGCAAAAGCTTTCAGATTGCCAAACGCATCTTTTTCGTGCACTTCCAGGGCGTAGCCCGAAAACGCGCCGGGCACCACCAGCACGTGGTTGTCGAGAAGCTTGGCGGCACGTTTGTCTATCGAAATGGCCGCTTGTATTTCTTCATCCTCAGCTTTAAGCCAGTAGTAGTCCGCGGTGCTGGGAGTCACTGCCAGGTAGGCAGAGTCGGCGTCTATAAAGATTTTACCATCCTGTTCCAGAATTTTGCGCACCGCACGGGGCACAAACAACCAGGTAGCGGCTTGGTACTTCGCTTGCTGAAAGAAGTAACCCAGCGAATCAGGAGAAGGCTTACGCACTGCTTGCAGCGGCTGGTCGGCGATTGAACCCTGACGGCTGGCCTGTTCGTCCGTTTTCCTGCCTTTGGTAACCCTAGTGGGAGCGGAGGCTACCAGAATTACATTTTTGTCCTGCATCGTCTGGGTGTACGGACTGTACCCGCCCGGTGCGCGGTGGTAGGGCTGTAGTCCGCCGAAGCTCAGGGGACCAGCTTTTGCCCTTCACCACCAGCGACCAACTGATCTGCTGGTTGGGGTTATCGACCTGGGTGATGTATACGCTGCCCAGGCCAAAGTTTTCGCTGCCGTAAAAATATTCCTGAAACGCATTAGGGACGTCCATGTGGTAAAACGGCCGCGCAATCCGGGCCTCGAAGGGCAACGCCACGTTTTTGTGCAGGATGTTGTAGATGACTTTGTTCGGACGATACGACGAGGTGATCTGGTGCAACGAGGTATGAAACTTGTCTTGCTCGCCCAGCGGGGTGCCGAACCAATGGTAGAGCAGTTCGCGCATCTCTCCGGCGTAGTTCAGATCGTACGAACCGCGCTTCTGCGCTCCGGCGATGGCTCCGTCGTATACCTTGAGCGCGTAGGTCGCCAGGTAGTAATCCAGCGCCAGCTTGGCCAACGCCTTGGTTTCGGGGTCGGGCGAGAAGTCGTACAAGTTCAGAAAGGCCTCGATCGAATGCGGATAGTAGATTTGCGAATCATACTCGCCGTTGCCGGTGGTGAGCATCTTACGCAAGTAGTCTTTCAACAAAAAGCTGATTTTTTCTTCGGCTTCGGCCATCGAATAGCCGGATATTTCGCTGCCGGGCGGAAAAAGCTGGGCGTACAGCAGGCCCGAGGTGCGCCACATGGTTTTGTGGTTCTCGGTGCCGCCGTCTTTTTGGTTGCCCCCGAGCAGTTTGCCCGTTTCTCCCACCAGGTCGTGGGGCACGGACAAATCAATATACTGCCGGTCGGGTCCATCCGAAGGAAGGCGCTCTTCACGATAGTTAGCCACAGCTTCCCAAAATTCCGCTTGCCAATCGGTGCCCATCTCCTGACCAAACAGGGCATAGAAGCGGGCCCAGTTCTTGGCCGCAAAATGATACTGCTGCCGCAGGTTACCCGGAATGCTCAGGTAAGCGCGTGCTGCCGTATCGGTCGGATGCAAAAGCAGATGAGCGGTGGCCGGAGGCAAGTCACGCTTCAGCGGATCACCACCGAAGCGGATAATCTGACCATCAGGACCGCGTTCTTTGGGCCCGAAGTAGCCGGTTTCGCCCTGCACGTAGGTCCTTCCCGTATAAGGCGAGGTGATCGTTTCTCCTTCCAGCGCCCAGTGGCGCACCGGCAGGCCGGTGTCGGGACACTGGGAAAGTGCCTGGCTCTTTTCTCCGAAGGGTTGCGCCGCAATTTCGGACAACTTACCCGAAATTCTGCGTTGGTAACCCCCTTCGTCCGGATAGCTATCCGAAGACCAGGGCTGCTGCGCAACAACGGTTGAACTGATTCCTAAAAAGGCAAAAAGGAACAAAACAGGGCGCATGGAAATCGCGGTGGTTGGGTTAACCGACCGATTGCGATCCAAACGCCCTGATCGGCACTTTTCGGCTAAGAAGAAAGTAATTATCCGTTCATCGAGATTAAGAACTCGTCGTTGTCTTGGGTGCCCTTCATGCGCTGTAGCAAGAACTCGATGGCCTCGCTGGAGTTCATGTCCGACATCAGCTTGCGCAAGATCCAGATGCGCGACAGTTCTTCTTTCTCCATCAGCAGGTCTTCGCGGCGGGTGCCGGAAGCCGGTACGTCGATGGCCGGGTAGATACGCTTGTTGGCCAGCTTACGATCAAGTTGCAGTTCCATGTTGCCCGTGCCCTTGAACTCCTCAAAGATCACCTCGTCCATTTTGGAGCCGGTTTCAATCAGAGCGGTGGCGATGATGGTCAGGGAACCTCCGTTTTCTACGTTGCGCGCGGCACCGAAGAAGCGCTTGGGTTTGTGCAGGGCGTTGGCATCCACTCCACCCGACAGAATTTTTCCCGACGAAGGCACGGTGGTATTGTAGGCCCGCGCCAGTCGGGTGATAGAATCAAGCAGGATCACCACATCGTGGCCCGATTCTACCATGCGTTTGGCTTTTTGCAGCACGATGCTCGCCACTTTCACGTGCTTCTCGGCTTGTTCGTCGAAGGTAGAGGCGATCACCTCGGCGTTCACACTGCGGGCCATATCGGTAACCTCCTCAGGACGCTCGTCGATGAGCAGCACGATCAAGTATACCTCGGGGTGGTTTTCGGCAATGGCGTTGGCCATTTCTTTCAGCAGCACCGTTTTCCCTGATTTGGGCTGCGACACGATCATGCCGCGCTGTCCCTTACCGATGGGTGAGAACAAATCCAGGATGCGGGTAGAGTAGTGCCCGGCCTTGGTGGATAAGTTGAGCCGTTCGTTCGGGAACAGGGGAGTGAGGTACTCAAAGGGAACCCGGTCGCGGGTTTCTTCGGTGGTTTTGCCGTTCACGGATTCTACGCGCAGCAGGGCAAAGTATTTTTCTCCTTCCTTGGGCGGACGAATCTGGCCGCGAACCGTGTCGCCGGTTTTGAGGCTAAACAGCTTGATCTGCGAGGGCGACACGTAGATATCATCCGGACTCGCCAGGTAGTGATAATCCGATGAGCGCAGAAAGCCGTAGCCGTCCTGCATCATCTCCAGCACGCCTTCGTTCACGATCAGACCGTCAAACTCCTTGACGGGCACGGTCATGCTATCGTCTTTGTTCTTGTTTTTCCGCTGGTTGTTGGTGTTGCCCGGATTTTCGTTGCGGCTATTATCACGGCGATCTTCGTTGCGGCGATTATCGTTGCGATCGGCGCTTCGCGATCTTCGTTGCGCGGTTGTCGCGCTGCTCGTCGTTACCGCGGTTATTGTCACGGCGGTTCGACTTGTTATTGTTATCGCCGCCGGAAGAACGCTTCGTTCGATGCCCGGTCGTTCGCGACCGGTATTCGCGACCGGTCATTCTTCTGATTTTGCGACCGGTCGTCTTCGTTTTTCTTGTCGTTCGCTCCGCGCTCATTGTCGCGTGATTCCGCCTTCTTCTTCTGGCCACCTTCCACTTCCACGTTAAAGGATTCCATCAACTCGTTGGCCGAGGTTTTGGCCTCGCGGTTGGTTCGTCTTTTCCATTGTCGTTCTCTCTCTTTGTTATCGTCGTCTTCTTCGTTTTCGGCAACGTTAACGCGTTTGCGGGTGGGGGAAGGAGATTTGTCTCGTTTATTATCCGCCGACGGTCTTTTGTTAGATCTCTTTCTGTCTGGATTCCTCCGCCGGTTTAGTTTCTTCACCTTCGGCGACAGCGATAGGGGCACTTTCTTCTGCGGAAGCTTGTCTTCGGGAAGCACCGCTTGCTGGTCTAGAATCTTGTAGATCAGGTCAGCCTTATTCAGTTTTTTGTAATTCTTCAAGTCTAACTGCTCCGCAATTTCGCGCAGCTCAGAGAGCAGTCTCACTTGTAACTCATCAATGGTGTACATAAGAAAAATGGTAAATGATCAATATCCAGCAAGGACGCTGGACTAGGGGTGAGGATAAAATTTCAAAAGGGAAATGCGATGAAAACGTAGCAATAGGGAATGGACTCCCTCCTACCGTCAAGGAATGCTGACGCAATAATAGGCCAAGAAATCCTAATTATCAAAGAAAAAAAATTATTTTGCGCCCACTTAAGTAGTATATTCCAAACGGGTTTAGGCGGTTATTTGTTTTCTTCCTCAGTCCCAACGATTCACGCATCAGAATGTTACAAATCGCCCATATTGCTGAAAACCGAGATTTAGTGGAACGGGGACTCACCCGCCGGGGGTTTCCGCAGGCCGGTCAGGCCATCGACCAGCTGTTGCAAACCGATACCCAACGGCGGCACACCCAAACCGAACTTGATCAACTGCTGGCGCAATCGAACCAGCTATCTAAGCAGATCGGTGAGCTGATGCGGCAGGGCAAAAAAGAGGAGGCCGAGGCGATTAAGCAGCAGACCGCAGATCTCAAAGTGCAGAGCAAGGACTTGACCGAGCAACTTCGGGAACACGAGCAGGCGCTTCAGCAACAGCTCTACCAAATCCCTAACGTGCCCCACCCCAGCGTGCCCGACGGCCGGTCGGCCGACGACAACGAGGTGATTTATGAGTACGGCGCCCGGCCCGAATTAGGAGAAAATGCGCTACCCCACTGGGAGCTGATCGAGAAGTACGATATTATCGACTTTGCGCTGGGCAACAAGATTACGGGAGCGGGCTTTCCGGTGTACAAGGGACAGGGTGCCCGACTGCAACGGGCGTTGATCAACTTCTTTCTGGATGAGGCGCGCACGGCCGGCTATACCGAAGTGCAGCCGCCGCTGCTGGTAAACGAAGCTTCGGGCTACGGCACCGGGCAATTGCCTGACAAAGAAGGGCAGATGTACGAACTCAAGGAAGGCCTGTTCCTGATTCCGACGGCCGAAGTGCCCATCACCAATATGTACCGCGACGTGCTGCTGAAGCACGATGAGTTGCCGATTATGAACGCCGGTTACACCGCTTGTTTTCGCCGGGAGGCGGGTTCGTGGGGAGCCGACGTGCGCGGCCTCAATCGCTTGCATCAGTTCGACAAAGTGGAGATTGTGCAGATCCGTACGCCGGAGCAGTCGTATACGGCCCTGGAAGAAATGGCCCTGCACGTGCGGCAATTGCTCGAGAAACTAGAACTGCCCTACCGGGTGCTCAAACTCTGCGCCGGGGATATGGGATTTACCGCGGCGCTCACCTACGATATGGAGGTGTACTCAGCGGCCCAGCAGAAGTGGTTGGAGGTGAGTTCGGTGAGCAATTTTGAGACGTACCAAGCCAACCGCCTCAAGCTGCGCTACAAAGACGACAATAACCAAAACCACCTGCTCCATACGCTAAACGGCAGTGCGCTGGCATTACCGAGAATCGTGGCGGCGCTGCTCGAAAACAATCAAGAACCAGACTGTGTTAGAATACCGGAGGTGCTTGTTCCTTATACCGGCTTCGATCGGATCACCTAGCTAATACGCTAGCTACTAAACTAAACTTATGGAAATAGCCCTTTACGCACTGGGCAGCTTTTTTGTGATTGCCACCCTGCTTCCCCTCATTCGGAGCGATCATTGGCTCATTCGAGATTTTGATTTCCCGCACGTACAAATCACCTTTTTTAACGTAGTCATCTTTGTTGCCTTCCTGATCTTGGTTCCGATTGAGGGACTGTGGCCTACTGCCTTCCTGGTGGCATTAGCGGGCTGCATTATTTATCAGTGCTACATCATCTACCCGTATACCTACGTGGCCCCCGAGCCGGTGAAAAACAGCAAGCTATCCGTTGGTGAAAATAGCCTTAGCCTGATGGTGACCAACGTGCTGATGACCAACCGCAACGCGCAGAAGTGTTTGGATATCGTGCACGACGTTGATCCTGACCTGCTGCTGATGGTGGAAACCGACGACTGGTGGTGTCAGCAGATGCAGCCCCTGAAGGAGAAAACTCATCCCCACGCGGTTGAATATCCTTTGGACAACACCTACGGGATGTTGCTGTACTCAAAACTGCCAATTGCCAACTGCGACATCAAATTCGTGGTGAAGCCCGAGATCCCGTCCTTCCACGCGCAGGTGGAGCTGCGCTCAGGACAGATCGTCAACCTGCACTGCGTGCACCCCGAACCGCCCAGCCCCACCGAGAGCGAAACCTCTACCGAACGCGACGCTGAGTTACTGATTGTAGGAAGAGACCTCACCGACGCCAAGCAACCCACGCTGGTGGCGGGCGACCTCAACGACGTGGCCTGGTCGTATACCACGCGCCTGTTTATCAAGATTAGCGAACTGCTGGACCCCCGTAAGGGCCGGGGGTTTTTCAATACCTTTCACGCCGGTTATCGTTTTATGCGCTGGCCGCTAGACCACGTGTTTCTCTCGCCGCACTTTCGGTTGTTGGACATCAGACGATTGCCGTACTACGGGTCTGACCATTTTCCTATGTATTTGTCGGTAAATTATGAACCCCGGCCCGACAACAACGAGTTGCAGGAGACCGCCAACGAGGAAGAGCGCGAGCTGGCTAACGCTAAAATCAGGGCAATTTTGTAGCCTACAGCGTGGTAGAGAAGATGACCACTTCTTGGTTGATAACTAACCGCAGGACGTAAAGCGCTGGTTTAGTGGGGCGGTTCAGCAGGGTTAGTTCGTGAAAGCCGCCCGAAAGATGCGCTTGCGTGGTGGTCTGCACCACTAGGCCCGTAGCGCTCATTACCTGCAGAGTCACGTAGTTGCGTTCGTCTTTCAGGTGCAACAGCACGGCATCCGCCTGATGATGCAAAACGAAGGAAGCGTTGGCGGACCGGCGGACGGGCGGAAGAGAAGGCGTAGTGGAAGAAACAGGATCGTCTAGCGGCGGCTCTTCCAAAGCCAACCAGGTTATTCTTGGTGCATTCTTGCTCGAATGACCAATATCGGTTTGGGCACGCGCCGACCAGGCTGAGCACAAGAGAACGAAAAATAGCGGAATTGGCCGGAGGATACGCATTCAACAAAACTACTTTTGTTATATGCGTTATAAAAATTGTTTAACATTGCTTCTCGCTTGTGTAAGCAATTTTAAAAAAGAGAAGGCAAACTAAAACGGATACTACTATGCTTGTTATTGGTGAAATACCGCATCCTGCGTGCAAAATCACGCTTTTCTCGTGGAACGCGAAGTATCTGATTAAACTGGAGCGGGGACTCATTGAGCAAACTTTTAAGGTGCCGGAGCTGGAGGTGACCGGTGATGATGATATTAAAGAAATGCTGAAGGGCGATTTTTTGCAGGAAGCACTACGACGCTTCGACGAAATGGATGATTCGCTGGGCCGAGCCCTGGCCAAGGTCAACGATTATTGATAGCTGTGCAACAGGGAGTCAGCTGCGTTTAGGCCCGCTCCAGTACCACAAATGCGTAAGGATGCGGGTTCTTTTCATCCGCGGGGTGCTCCTCGCGCTTCACCTCCTTCCACTGCGTATAATCTATCTCCGGAAAGTAAGTGTCGCCCTCAAACTCCGCCTTAATTTCAGTTAGATAGACGCGATCCACCTGCGGCAGGGTAAGTTCGTAAATCTGAGCACCTCCCAGCACGAATAACTCCTCTTGTCCGTTTTTCTCGCCCAATTGAAACGCTTCTTCCACGTCGTGCACCACGATGCAGCCTTCGCGGTAGTAGTCCGGCTGGCGCGTCACAATGATGTTCAGGCGGCCGGGCAAAGGCTTGTTCACCGATTCGTAGGTTTTGCGGCCCATCACCACAAAGTGGCCGGTAGTCGTTTCCTTAAAGTACTTCAGGTCGGCGGGCATGTGCCACACCAGGTCGTTGTCTCGGCCAATCACCCGGTTATCGGACCGGGCCACCATAATAGATTTAATCATAGGGAATTTCCGCGTAAAAATTCATCAGTGCGCAAGCGCCGCTTTCCTTCCATCTGCAAGTCGTGCACGGCCACCAACGTGTTGAGCGCCTTGATGTGCAGATAGCTTTTGTTATCGGTGGTGTACTGTCCGGGAGCCAGGTTGTCATCGGCGATGCCCGTATCCGCCACGGCAAACAGTTTGCACTGCCGTCCGTTCAGCGTCGTCCAGGCCGCGGGGTAGGGCGACAATCCGCGCACGAAGTTGCGAATACTTTCGGCGGGCTGTTGCCAGTCGATGCCACCAGTTTCCCGCTGGAGTTTGGGAGCTTCTTTTAGCTCACTTACCTCAGGTTGAGGAGCTAGTGTATAGTCGCCCGACGCGATGGCCCGTACGCTGCGCACCACCAAGTCGGCTCCGCGGTGCATCAGCCGTCCGTAGAGCGTTCCGGCGGTGTCATCGGGATGGATAGGCTCGCGCTCCTGAAACAAGATGTTGCCCGTATCGATGGCGTGCTGAATTTTAAAGGTGGTGACACCAGTTTCGGTTTCGCCGTTGATGATGGCCCAGTTGATGGGCGCGGCCCCGCGGTACTGCGGCAGCAGCGAGGCGTGCAGGTTGAAGGTGCCCCGGGGCGGCATGTCCCACACCACTTCGGGCAGCATCCGAAAGGCCACCACGATTTGTAAATCGGCCCGGTAGCCGCGCAGCTCCTCCAGAAAGTCCGGAGATTTCAGGTTGGTAGGTTGCAGCACGGGCAAGTTCTGCGCTAGCGCGTATTCTTTAACGGGCGAATGGCCAACTTTGCGCCCTCTTCCCTGCGGCTTGTCGGGAGCGGTGATCACAGCAATTACCGAAATCCCCTGCTCAACGAGTGCTTGCAAAGAAGCCACCGCAAACTCGGGGGTGCCCATAAAAATAACACGCAGCGGGTTGTCGTTCATAGGGTATATAAAAGCGTTATCATCTAAAATGTTTGGAGGACACTGAAGAGGTTACTCAACGTCGCTGGCTGATTGTTTCCTATTATCTTGTGAAAATCTTTTCGTCATGAAGTTATTCAAAGCAGTGTTTCTGCTGGTATTACTCTTTCCCGGGGGATGCGGCAAAACTGATGACTGCGGTAGTGCTCCCTTGTACGTCGATCTTACCGGAATCACCGGACAGAACGTTCGCGTATCCACGGACAACTACCGAAATCCAGTGCTATTGCCTGATCAGTCATCTGTTTCGTACGAAAACTATGCCCTACAGGTCATTCCGATGGTTGAGTACACTGATCAGCGCGCCGAAGCTTTAGGGAGCTGGCTTGGAACGGCGTACGCCTGCGATCCGGCGCTTCCCGCACCGACCGAAGTGATTGCCGATATTACCGTGTCTAGCAACGCTGCCTACCCGCAGTCCGACAGTGACCAGGTGCTTGCTGCGGGCGAACGACTGAACAGCATCGTTAAAATCTACAGTTATCGCGGCAGCCGAATGATGGACCTGCCCGATTTTCTGCTGGATAAGCCGCTGACCGGTGAGGAAGGGTTTCTGCTGCAGTTGACCACGGCCCCCGCCCAGGAGACGATCCATACATTTACCGTGCGCTACGAACTGGACAATGGCGAGACCTACGAATTTGTTGCCCCACCGGTTACCATTACTCCTTAACCAATATCTACTGAAGGACAAATGCGCGTAAGGTTTAGCGAGAAGTAGTGGAAATATTAATTACGTTGGGAGCAATCCTTGTGAAGGCACTAGGAAAGAGGGCAACGTAACAACCCCTCTGTAGACTTCATTAGCATGGAAAAGATTGTAAAAGCACTCAGCCACGAAGACCGAATTCTCGGGAGAATTGTTTCGGGAGGAAGTCAGGTTTCGTCCCAGAATGAAGTGGGACAAATTTTAATTCAGGAAATCAGCAAAGGATTCTTTGAGCGGAAGTGTACTAACAATGCCCGGTTTGCTTGCCAGCTGCATCTTCCCTTTACCCTGTTTCATACGTTCAGAAACACTTCGGCCAATTAATCTCTTCTTTACGCAAGGCGTATTTTACCCTCTAAGCGACTGTTTCAGTCGCTTTTTTACTGGGTACCCATCCATGATTAGCCAACAATCGGTAAGTAGACAGGTTAGGGTAGTACTTTTTTCAACCCTAAACTTTTTAACCGATGAAAGCTCTCGTATACCACAAGCCCAAGCACGTTAGCGTCGACACCGTTCCCGACCCCAAGATAAAGGACCAGCGCGACGCCATTATCCGCGTCACCGCCACCGCCATCTGCGGCTCCGACCTGCACATCTACAACGGCCTCATTCCTGACACCCAGAATTTCGTGGTGGGTCATGAGTTTATGGGCGTGGTGGAGGAAGTAGGCAGCGAAGTGAAGAACCTGGCGGTCGGCGACCGGGTAGTGGTGCCCTTCCCCGTCAGCTGCGGACAGTGCTACTTTTGCCAGCACCAGCACCTACCCACGCAGTGCGAAAATTCTAACCCGGAGTTTTACGGCCCCGAAGGTGACATCACCAAGGGCAAGGGCGGCGGCCTGTTCGGCTACACCCAACTCTACGGCGGTTACGACGGTGGGCAGGCCGAGTTTGTGCGCGTACCCTACGCCGATGTGGGGCCCCGCAAGGTGCCGGATAATCTTACCGACGAGCAAGTACTATTCTTGACCGATATTTTTCCCACCGGCTACACCGGCGTGGACTGGGCCAATGTGCAGGGCGGCGAAACGGTGGTCGTGTTCGGTTGCGGTCCGGTAGGCATCATGGCCCAGAAGTCGGCCTGGCTACGGGGCGCGGGGCGCGTGATTGCCGTAGACATTGAGCAGTACCGCTTGGATAAGGCGCACCAAACCGCCAACGTAGAGTTTATCAACGGAGCCGAAAACGACGTGGCCGAAGTGGTGCGCAGCATGACCGACGGCCGCGGTGCCGACGTGTGCATTGATGCCGTGGGGATGGAGGCGCACCGGACCATCGTGGACAAAACGCTGCAAACGCTGGGCGGACAAGCCGGTACGGCCGACGTGATCGTGAACGCGCTGGACAGCGTGCGGCGCGGTGGAGTGGTGTCGGTGGTGGGAGTGTACGCTTCTAACTACAACCAGTTTCCGCTGGGCAAAATCTTTGACAAAGCGATTACCCTGCGGGCCGGTCAGGCTCCGGTGCAGCGCTATATTGATCAACTCATGCAGCACGTGCAGCAGGGCGATATCGTGCTGGACGACATCATCACCCACCGTTTGCCGCTGTCGGAAGCAGAACATGGCTACAAAATCTTCAACGAGAAAAAAGACGACTGCGTGAAGGTGGTGCTGCAGCCCTGAACATCTTGCAGGCAGCAGGGTTACTCCAACGAGCGCGTTGCAAACGCGCCCGAGACAAACCATTTTTAACCAGTAGAATTCATAAGATTATGGCCGATACAACCATTAAGAAAGTAGACGGAACACATTCGCCCACGAAGGGTGCTGAGAAATTTTTAGCCTCCGGCAAAAACGTTGCTATGCGCCTGTGGGAAGACGAACAACCCGGGGCCGACAAGCCCGAGCACAGCAGCCCCTACGAAACGGTGGGCTACGTGATCAAAGGCAAGGCGGAGTTACACGCTGAGGGTCAGAAGGTTATTCTGGAAGCGGGCGATTCGTACTTGGTGCCGAAGGATGCCAAACACACGTATAAAATCTTGGAAGCCTTCACCGCCGTAGAAGCCACCTCGCCGCCCGCGCAGGTGCAGTAGTTTTTGTCAACAATGCGAATAACTGTTAGAAACAGAAAAGCTACGTCTACGTATAACCACGCACATTTCATCAGCCTACGGATTAATTCCTAGGCTGATAAAATAACCGCTAATATCACCTAAAGACGGATCAAGTGAATTTGTTGTTCGTATGATAATCCATATCTGACGATTCAAGACGTCAGGTATTTTTTTGCTCAAGCAGAATTTTTCTACTTGATAGTTGTGTTCTATCAATCTATTCATTTACTTTGTAATTCAAAGTACTTTCTGTTATGCAGCAAACTGACTATTTAAAGGACATCACCGAGATTCGCTCCATCATGGAGCGCTCGTCGCGCTTTATTTCGCTGAGCGGACTCTCGGGCGTGATGGCGGGAGCGTACGCGTTAGCCGGAGCGTACGTAGCCCATTTGATTGTGCAAGATTACCGAACGAACCCGCACGAGCACGTGATAGCCTATCTGATGGTCGTTGCGGCGGTAGTATTATTGCTCGCAGTGGGTACGGGAGTTTTTCTAACCACCCGCCGCGCCCGGGCGCAGGGAGCCACGATCTGGGACGCTACGGCTCAACGACTACTCATCAATCTGCTGATTCCGCTGGTGGTGGGTGGCCTGTTCAGTCTGATTTTGGTGGCGCGCGGCATGGTGGGCATCATCGCGCCCAGCATGCTGATTTTCTACGGTCTGGCGCTGGTAAACGCCAGCAAGTACACCCTAACCGACATTCGCTACCTCGGCTTCGCCGAAATTGGTCTCGGATTGCTGGCCGCCCTGCTCCCCGGCTACAGCTTGCTCTTCTGGGCGCTGGGTTTCGGAGTGCTCCACATCATCTACGGCACCCTCATGTACTATACGCACGAACGGTGAATTACTTACTCAACGATTTTGACAAAGCCTTTGAAAACAAAGTCCGCCTGGGAGTGATGTCGGCCCTGATGGTGAACGATTCGCTGGACTTCAATCGGTTGAAGGAACTGCTGGGAGTGACGGACGGCAACTTGGCCAGTCACCTGAAGGCGCTGGAGAAGGTAAATTACATTGATGTGCAGAAGCAATTTGTGGGACGCAAGCCCAATACCCGGTACTCAACTACCAAAATGGGCAAAAAGGCTTTTCACGATCACCTAAATGCTCTGGAAGCACTGCTTAAGGCGCAGAAACAACAGGCGTAAAAAAATTTGACCATCAACTTTGTAATTCAAAGTACTTTTAATCAATTAAACTACTACTTATGCGTATTACAAGATTTAAATGCTGGCTAGGAGCCACCCTACTGTACGGTTATCTGTTCTACGACCAATCGGCCGGAATCAACTTCTTGTTGTTTAACGTTGCTCTTTTGGCAGCCCTTTTCTCGCTGTATCCGACGCTGCGTCAGCGACGGACGGTGGTGACGGTGGCGATTGGATGTTTGCTAACGGCGCTCAACGTGGTGTGGCATCCCACCTGGCCCGCCGTTTTGATGAACCTTATTTCCTTGCTGGGCTTGGCAGGGCTCAGTGCTCATCCGGAAAGCTCGCTGTTGGTGGCCTGGATCAACAGCGGGTACTCGCTCGTCGCTTCGTTTTGGAAGCACACCCTGGGTCGGATGATTTCGCGGCCTAATTGGTGCCCGGCGATCCCAAAGGGAAATCTACTCCTCCGGCGGTGGCGGGCATCACGGCAGGCAAAGTAGTGTCGCAACTTGTTCCCCTGTTGGTAGTTGGTTCATTCTTTCTCCTTTACACGCAGGCGAGTCCGGCCTTTTCTGCGTTGTTCAGTCAACTTTCGCTCGATTTCATTTCGGGGTGGTGGGTGATCTTTACCTTGTTCGGAGGATACTTGCTGCTGACCTTTTTCTGCCCTACGGCCATTCACCCGCTGGTCCGGATCTGTCTGGCTAACCGCCAACGTCAAGCTGACGCGGCATCAGATCGCACCGTCTCCGATCAACCACTTCCGGGTTTAACCCAGTGGGTCTTCGTTATGAGTACCGCACCGCTTGGTGATCGTTTGTTTTACTCAATGGATTTCTATTTCTTTTTAATGCGGTGGATATTACGTACCTCAGCGCTGGGGAACTACCCGAAGAAGTAACGTACACTGAGTTTGTGCATCAGGGGGTAAACGTGCTGATCATCTCGGTGGTGCTGGCCATTGCGATGGTGATGTACTTCTTTCGAGGCAATCTTAATTTTTTGTCTAACAGCCAGCGCCTCACGTACGCTGCGTACGTTTGGATTGTTCAAAATGCGGTACTGATGGTCGCTACGGCAGTAAAAAATACCGAATACATTGAGCGGTTTGGCCTGACCCACAAGCGTATTGGCGTGTACGTCTACCTGTTACTGACGCTTATCGGAGCTTGCACAACTTAGATCAAGGTGCGAGACATAAAAACCAATTGGTTTCTGATGCGGCGCAACGTTGGGCATTCTTCACGGTACGGTGTAACGTGGAGTATCTCATCTACCTGTCTGACACCAACTTGACCTATTGGAACGGGCGCAATGGGAGCGAGCGCTACCGTTGCGCTATAGCCAGGACAATCAGTCGGAACGCATTCATCTATAGTTAGTTGAACAGGAAAAGCGAGAAGGGTGGCTTTCGTGGAACTATGCGGAGCACCGGGTCTATCCAGCGCTTGCGCGATCAGTCTTACCAAATGCTCATTAAATTGGCTAACCCCTTCGTTGCAAACCTTATCATCGCTCACTAACCACTTCTATCGCTTTATGCCCAACAGCTTCATCAAAATGCTTCGCAGCTTTCGGTACGCCGGTCGCGGCATCTACTTCGCGGTGCGGCGCGAGAATAACTTTCGCTATCATCTGCTGGCCACGGTGGGCACGCTGCTCACCGGCTGGCTCACCGGGTTCACCCGCACCGAGTGGTGCATTGTGCTGATGCTCATCGGCATGGTGTATGCCTCGGAGATCTTCAATACCGCCATCGAGAAACTCATGGACAAGCTGCATCCCGGGCCGGACCCGGACGTGGGCATCATCAAAGATTTGGCCGCCGGGGCAGTGCTGGTGACCAGCATTACCGCCGCGGTAGTGGGCACCATCATTTTGCTTGGAAAACTAGGATACTTATGAAAAAAATACTGTTCTGGGGGCAGCGATTCGTTGCGCTCGTGATTGCGCTATCGGCGCTAGCCTTCGTCTTGCCCACTTCGCTCTACGCGCTTGATCTGTTGCAGTCGTTTGCCGTGCACGCGCTGGTGGGCTACGCCCTGCTGCTGGGACTGTTTATTTTAGTTCGGGCGAAGCAACTAGCGATTGTTGCCGGAGGCGCAGTAGCCGGGTTGCTGTTGTGCCTACACTCCTACATCCTCCCGCCCTCGCTATCTCACTTCGCCGACGGGCAACCTTTCACGGTAGCGCACTTCAACGTGCTGGCCAACAACCGACAGTACGATCCGGTGATCCGGCAAGCCTTAGCATCTAAGGCTGATCTACTGTCATTTCAGGAAGTGGCGCCCCACTGGGCGGATGAGCTCACCCAACGTTTGCGCGATGCGTATCCCTATTATCACGTGGTGACCGACCCCTGGGACACGCGGGGCATTGCGATCTTCTCACGTTACCCGCTCCGGAACGTACAAACGCATTACTGGAGTAAATCGCCCAATATCACCGGCGACATCGAATTGAGTGGTCGGGTAGCGCAGGACCAAAAGAAGGGCGAAAATTCTGGCGGAGATACCCTGGTGCACTTTGTGGCTTCGCACACCTTGTCGCCCCGCAGCGAGAGTCGCTACCGGCGTCGCAATCAGCAAATTCGGCACATTGCTGACTACCTGAAATCGGTAGAAGGCCCCGTGCTGGCCATCGGCGACTACAACGCGGTGCCGTGGAATCCGTCGATTGTGGCGATGAAGCAACAGGAAGCACAGGTGTACGACAGTCGGCAGAATTTCACCTCGACCTACCCGGCGCGTTTGCAGGGCGGCGGCTTGCCCATCGACTACGTGTTTCACTCCGAAGATTTTACTTGTCTGGATTTCTACGCCGTCTCCGCCGAAGGCTCGGACCACCGGGGCGTGGTCGGTCGGTACCGATTGCGGCCGTCGGTTTTGTGATTAACGGCAGAGACAGATTGCCGTAGCGACGGATTCAATCCGTCGCTACTAGTCCCGGGCGTATAATACCTTCCCGCCCACAATGGTGTAATCTACCTTGGTCGTCAGGATTTCTTCCTCCGGCACGGTCATGATGTCTTTGGAAAAAACCGTGAAGTCGGCCAGTTTGCCTACCTCAATCGATCCTTTAATGTCTTCTTCAAAGGCGGCATAGGCCGGGAAAAGCGTATACGACTTCAGTGCTTCTTCGCGGGTCATCTTTTGACCGGGTTCGTAGCCTCCTTCGGGTTCGCCCCGCAACGTCATGCGGGCCACCGAGGCGTAAAAACTGGGCAGCGGGTTGAGCGGCTCCACCGGCGCGTCGGTGCCGTTCGCGATGATCGCTCCCGAATCCAGCAGCTTACGCCACACGTAAGCTCCCTCCTCAATACGGTCTTCACCCAGCCGGTCGATGGCCCAGGGGCGGTCGGAAGCCATGTGGATGGCCTGCATGGCGGGGATCACTCCCATCTGTCCGAAACGCGGAATGTCGGCGGCGCTGATGTGCTGGGCGTGCTCGACGCGAAAGCGGGCGTCCTTGGCTTCGGCAGGATACTCGGCAAAAGCGGCAGCGTACTGATCGAGCACCTCACGGTTGGCCCGGTCACCAATGGCGTGGGTGCCCACCTGAAAACCGGCTTGCAGGGCCTTTGCCGACACTTCGTAGACCCGCGACATGGGCGTGGTTTCGTGTCCGTACGCGCCGGGCATATCTTCATATTCATTGAGCAACCAGGCACCCCGCGAACCTAGGGCACCGTCGCCGTAGAGCTTCACGCAGCGCAGCGTCAGGAAGTTGTTGCCCAGCCCCACCTCCGGTCCGCTTTGCCAGTATTGCTCCAGCAGGCTGGTATCGCGCCCGCTGAGCATCACGTATAAGCGGGTTTTCAGGGCTCCTTCTTCGGCCAGTTGCTTATACAGCTCTACCTCTACCTGCGGGGCCCCGGCGTCGTGGAAGCTGGTGATCCCGTTGGTCAGGCAGGCCTGCATCGCTAGTTCAGCCGTCCGTCGCCGTCGTTCGGGCGTATCTTCCGGAATGTGCTGAGCGACCAGCCCCATTGCGGTTTCGTTGAAGAGTCCGGTGGGATTGCCGAGGTCGTCGCGGAACACTTCGCCCCCCGCCACGTCGCGCACCTGCATTCCTTCCTGATCGATGTTTGTTACCCCGGCCACTTCCATCGCCTGGGCGTTGGCCAGGGCCGCATGTCCGCTGGCGTGCTTCAGGTAGACCGGATTGTTGGGGGATGCGGCGCTGAGGGCGTCGTGCACCGGAAAGCCCTGCACCATCGTGGCGGGCAGGGAGTCCCATTTGTCCTGGTGCCAGCCGCGCCCCACGATCCACTCGCCGGGCGGAGTGTCGCGCGCGGCGCGTTTCACCCGCTGGATGATCTCGGCGTAGCTCCGCGTGGCCATCAGGTCGAGGTTCAGCAGGTTGGCCCCGACGCCCGAAAAGTGGGCGTGCCCCTCGATGAAGCCGGGCATCACGGTTTTGCCGCGCATGTCGAGCACTTCGGTGCCGTCACCCACCCAGGCTTGCACGTCGGCATCGCTGCCCACGAAGGCAATGGTGTCGCCCACAATGGCGACCGCTTGTGCCCGGGGATTATCTTCGTCGACCGTATAGACGGTAGCGTTGCGAAGAATCAGATCAGCGGTGGGGTGGGAGGGTTGGCAGCCTACGGCGAGTAGGATGAGCAACAGTCCGGTAAGTAGTTTTAGCATAGATAGGTAAAAGTTAGCAGCGCTAAAAATACGGGTTGAAACGTTCCGAGCAAAATGCGGAGGTATTCGCAGGTCAATAAATTCGAAATAGACCGGTTCGAAAATTATCCCTATTTTGGGGGATAAAACCA
The DNA here is from genome assembly GCA_963833215.1 of uncultured Cytophagales bacterium. Taxonomy (GTDB): domain Bacteria; phylum Bacteroidota; class Bacteroidia; order Cytophagales; family Cyclobacteriaceae; genus Tunicatimonas. The sequence continues at coordinate 107,395 of CAWHXE010000019.1, forward strand.
TCAGCAACCTAACGCATTATGAAAAGAAGAGACTTTATTCGCACGTCAGCGGCGGCCGGTCTTAGCTTGCCGCTGATCTCATCAGCTTTCGGCAAAGTGCAGCACCCCTACGTCGACCAGATTGGCCTTCAACTCTACACCGTACGCAACCAGATGGCCGAAAATCCCTTGGCTACCCTCAAGGCCATCCAGGCGGCGGGCTACGCTCAGATAGAAGGCGGTAATCCGGCCACGGAGCAATCGATGATCGCCATGGCCAAGGATGTAGGACTCTCCTCCCAAAGCTCTTTTTTCCCCTGGCCCTATCTCACCGGGCGGTGGGACTTGGTGGAAGCCGAGGGCATGAAACCTGCCGCGAAAGACTTTGCGGGAGTGGTGGAAAGCGCCCAGAAGCTCGGCATGAACTACCTGGTGTTCGGCTACATGCGCAAGGAAGAGCGCCAAACGCTGGACGACTACCACCGTATCGCCGAAAAGCTTAACGAGGCCGGGGAGCAGTGTAATGCGGCCGGGATCAAACTGTGCTACCACAACCACGCCTTCGAGTTTGAGCCCATCGACGAAACCGTGCCCTACAACATTTTGATTGATGAAACCGACGCCGACAAACTGCACTTCGAGCTCGACGTGTTTTGGTCGAGCCTGGCCGGGCACGAACCCCTTCCCCTCATGAAAAAACTGGGCAACCGCATCACGCTGCTGCACCTGAAGAACAAAAAACGGGGTACGCCACTCATCTACGACGAAAGCACCGTGCCCATCGATGCGTTTCAGGAATTGGACGACGGGGTGATCGATATTAAAAAAATTCTGTTATTAGCTGAAAAGAACGGGGTAGAGCAGTGCTTTGTGGAGCAGGACCAGTCGCCCGATCCTATTCAGAGCATCAGCCAAAGTGCGAAATATCTGCACGCGATAGAAAACAAACTGTAATAAAGCCAAGCGTGCACAGATGAAACAAGCAAAAAAAACGACCCTGCCAGCTTGGAAGCGAAAATTTGCTATTGGTCTCTTCTGTTCACTCAGCCTCACCGTCCAGGCGGCTCACGTTGATACGGTTAGCATCAACAGCGCCGCCATGCTGCGTGACATTCCCGCGCTGGTGATCACGCCCAACCGCTACGCGAACGATACGGCCCACTACCCGACGGTGTACCTGCTGCACGGCTACAGTGGCAACCACCTCGATTGGCTCAACAACGCTCCGGGCGTAGAAGCGCTGGCCGACGTCCACCAGATGATTATTGTGTGCCCCGACGGAGGCTACAATAGTTGGTATCTGGACAGTCCGGTGGATGATAGCAGTCAGTACGAAACCCACGTTGCGCAGGAGGTGGTGACGTTTGTTGATACCCACTACCGAACGATTGCCAACCGAACCGGGCGGGCCATCACGGGGCTGAGCATGGGCGGACACGGAGCGCTATTTCTAGTCCTGCGGCACCCGGATACCTTTGGGGCGGCGGGCAGCATGAGCGGCGGGGTGGACCTTACCTACGACACCAACGCCTGGGAGATTAACGAGAAGTTGGGGCGCTACGAAGCGCACCCGCTACGCTGGGATTCGCTGTCGGTTGTCAATCTGGTAGCGCTTCGTCCGCCCGACAGCCTGGCAATGATCATCGACTGCGGCACCGATGACTTTTTCTTTGCGATCAACCAGCAATTGCACCGCACGCTGTTAGCAGCAGACATTCCGCACGACTACATCACCCGCCCGGGAGGGCATACGTGGCCCTACTGGCGCAACGCGGTGGAGTATCAGTTGTTGTTTTTTGCGGGATACTTTAAAGTAGATAGTTAATGTATCAACTATCGGTTACACAAGAGCCAAACGGCGAATAGAATCTATACTTTTCTGTATGCATCAATAATAGAACGTTAGTTTACAAATTGCCAATTCGCTGGAAACAAGCAAAGTGGCGAAAGAAAATAAGCAACGCGCTTAGTCTAGTGAAATATGAACACATCCAAACTCGCTAATCTTCGTCTTCTGCTGTACATTTCGCTGACTGTGTGGGGTTGTATTTCAGAAAAGGATAGGGTCCACCAAGAGAGAAGGGTAAAAAGAACCTATTATGAAGACGGAGGGGTGAGAGCAGAGGCTACCTATAATAGCGATTCTCTTAAAGATGGTTATGGTAAGCTCTTCTATCCTAATGGTAAACTAGAATTGGAAGTAGCATACCAAGACGGGAAGAAAGAAGGCTACGAAAGAGGTTACTATCAAAATGGAAATATAAAGTACATTGGCTCTAGCAAAAACGGTTATTCAGTAGGTCAAGGGTTGAATTTTTATCAAGATAGCGTTCTGAAAAGTTATGTCTTTTTCGATCCAATTGGAAGAGTAGTTTACAAAAAAGCGAATGACAATCGCTTTTCCGTTAACGATTCTTTAAAAGTCCGTATATACGCTCCTACCCCACCAGATTCTGAGGTTGAGTTGCTGGTTGAGATTACTAGCATTGTAGGTGAAGCAATAGAAGAGAGGAAAATAGACACTGATCAAGGACTCGCGATATACAGCACAGTGCTAAGGGATACTGGAGTTTACTATTTTACCACACGGTTTATATTCAAAGATCTACATCTGGTAACTTCAGAAGAGTACGAGAATAACTTTCAGTATTGGGTAGAAAACGAATGATTTTTGGTACTTGAGCAGAGCACCAAAAGTGTATAATACGATCAAGAAATCAGAATCGGCAATCAGCTGAGTCTGACCAACCCATCCGCTAAAACTTATAGCCCACCGTCACCAGCACCATGCGCGAGTCGCGCTTGTAGACAAAGTACTGCCGGAAGCGCTCGGTTTCGGCGTTGCTGCCGAATTGGTAGGTGTTGAATACATCGCGTACGCTTACGCTCACGCTGCCCTTCTTGTCCAGGAAGTTGCGCCGCACACTGGCGTCCAGGTAGTAGCGCGCGTCATCAAAGCCCTGCGCCTCCGCTTCGGGCGATTCGTAGTTGCCGGTAAACTGCAAATCTACACCGCCGGGCAGCACAAAATTAGACACCAGCTTGGCGTTCCAGGCCAACGCATCGTTGGTGAAGTCAGCGTCTAGGTTGGTGCCGTCAATCAAAGCGCGGAACAGCGAGTAGCTCACGTTCACGTTCCACCAGGGCGCGAACTCAGTGGTGTTGATCAGCTCGATGCCGTAGGTGGTGCCGCTGGTCAGGTTCTCGGGGCGGCGCTCCGATACTCCGTTGTCGGTCACGTTCACCACCCAGTCGACCAGCCCATTGGTGCGGCGGTAGAAAAGCGTAGAGGTGAGGTCAATTTTTTTGAGGCCAATCTTATGCCCAAACTCCAGCGACTGGATGTACTCCGGCTGCAAATTCGGGTTACCAAAGCGCACGTTCAGGGTGTCGGCGATGTCGCGGAAGGGGTTCAGCCGCCAGGAACTGGGTCGGTCGATGCGGCGGCTGTAAGTAAACTTGAGCGACTGATCGTCGGTGAGGTGATACTGGGCGCTGAAGCTGGGAAAAGGATTGATGTAGCGTTGCTGATTCTCCTCACCGGTGTTGTAGAGCTTCGTATCAACCAGCGTCTGCTCCACGCGCACCCCCGCCGACAGGTCAATCCGCTCAAATTTGTGGCTATAGATGGCGTAAGCGGCGTAGACCTGCTCCTGATAGCGAAACTGGTTGCTCACCGCCGAATTATCCTGCCACTGCTCGGTGCCATTGTCGTAATCATCAAAGTCGAAGTCGGTGTTGAGACGGCGCAGGATCGTTTTTGCGCCCACTTCCAGTTTGTTGTCGTTCGCAAAGGGGTGGGTATAATCTACCTGGGCCACGCCGATGCGGCGGAGTTCGTCGGTGCTGGCCCGCTGCCGGTCGGCGGGGTCTTCGTTACGGCTGCCGTCGTCGTCCAGCGATTGCGTGGCCGCATCTTGACCTTCCACTCCGTCGCGGTGCGAGTAGCTGGCCAGGGCACGAAACTCGCGGCCTTCTTCGTCGAACACCCGCTCGTAGATCAGCGAATTATCCAGCGTGTAGTTGTCTTCGGTTTCTACGTTATCGCGGATGTTGTACAGCGTTCGGTCATTGGTATCCGTATCAAACCGCTGACTGCTGGTGATTTCCGTGTCTTCCTCGCCCTCGGTTTCAAACACCCCTTCGTAGGTGAGCTTGCTCTTGTTGAAGTAGTAGTCAATCCCGTAGTTGGCGGTGTGGCTGAAGTCGTCGCGCGTAACGTCACGTTCTTGTTGCAATAGGGTAGGATTTTCGCCGAACGTCTCCCGCTCCACCCGCACGTCGGCTACGCTGGGCCAGCGGCGGTAGCTGTAGCCCCCGTAGGCATTCACCCGCCCCTGCTGGTGACTGATCCGGGCCGAAGCGTTGGTGCGCATTCGGCTGCCCAGGGTGAGTTCCACGTTGCCGTGGGTGCCTTCGTTTCCGCCCTTTTTCAGTTTGATGTTGATGACCCCGCCGGTGCCTTCGGCGTCGTACTTGGCGTTGGGGTTGTTGATGATATCAATGTTCTTGATGGCGCTGGCCGGAATCTGCGACAGGTCGCCACTGAGGGCCGAGTTGCGCCCGTTGATGAGCACGTTGGTGGAGCTACTGCCCCGCAGCGCAAGTCCTCCGTCTTGCCCCACGCTCACCGAAGGAGTGTTGCGCAGCACATCTAACACGCTGCCGCCCACGTTAGAAATATTTTGCTCGGGCCGGATGGTCATGCCTTCCAGTGTGGTCTCGATCGGCTTCACGACCTCTGCTCCCGTCACTACCACCGCGTCCAGTTCGGTGGCTTGCTTGGTCATTTCTACCGCGCCCAAATCGATGTTCCGATCGAGCTTAATTTTGGGAACCTTATACGGGGCGTAGCCAACGAAGCGGATTGTTAGCCGATACGTGCCCGGAGGCACATCGCTGAGCACAAAATCACCCTGCGCATTAGACGTCCCTCCCTGGGCAACCGCCTTTTTTCCTCTGGCGTACAGGGCCACGTTGGCGAAGGGCACCGCCTTGCCGGTCTTCAGGTTGGTGACGTTTCCCGTAATCGTATATTGATCTTGCGCTGATACTAAAGTAGAAAATAAACTTACCGTTAGTAGTAAAAAAAAATGTCTCATATTCAATTCTTTATCGTTCCGTCGTGGACTTACCAACTGAAAGCTGAGATTATTGTTGAACAAATCAGAAAATCTTTTAAACAAATATGCTGTTCCAAAAACGCTTCATCCGTTAACTGATCGCCGTCAGTGATGTCCGGCCCGTAGTTAACCTTCCGTTCGCTAACTGCCAGATATTGACCACGACCTTGCTTTATTGGTCATTTATTGCATTCATTTGCTTTTTGCAGTCTCTACTGATTCTCAATCACCCGCATGAAGCTAACCGCCCCCACCATCGGCCTGATCGCCGGTCCACTGAGTTTTGTGCTTATCCTCACCCTGGTGCACCCGGCCGACATGAGCGAGGAGGCCCGTCGGGTGCTGGCCTGCACCAGCTGGATCGCCCTTTGGTGGATCACCGAGGCCATTCCCATTGCGGCCACCTCGCTGCTGCCCATCGTGTTGTTTCCGCTCACCGGCGCGCTGGATATAAAGAGCACCGCTGCCTCGTTTGGGCACCCTTACATCTTTTTGTACGCCGGGGGCTTCATCATCGCCATCGCCATCGAGCGCTGGAACCTGCACCGCCGTATTGCGCTCAACATCATCAACCTGATCGGGGCCGATATCAAGAGCATTATTTTAGGCTTTATGGTGGCTACCGCCTTTTTGTCGATGTGGATTTCTAACACGGCCACCTCGGTGATGATGCTGCCCATCGGCACCGCCATCGTGCTGCAACTCAAGGACAATCCGCAGACCGAAGAGAACGAAACCACCACCTTCGGCAAGGCGCTGATGCTGGCGATTGCCTACAGCGCGTCGATCGGGGGTATGGCTACGCTAATCGGCACGCCGCCCAACCTGGTGCTGGCCGGAGTGGTGCAGGAAACCTACGGCATTGAGATTACGTTCGCCCGGTGGATTTCGTTCGGACTGCCCCTTTCGGTGCTGCTGTTGGTTATTTGTTGGCAGTACCTGGTGCGCTTTGCTTTTACCTTCGAGCAGAAAAAGTTTCCCGGCGGCCGCGCCGAAATCAAAAAATACTTGCAGCAGTTGGGCAAGATGTCGTTCGAAGAAAAGTCGGTGCTCGCGGTTTTCGTAACCGTCGCGCTGGCGTGGATCACCCGTTCGTTTCTGCTACAAGCGCTGATTCCCAACCTCGACGACACCATTATCGCGGTGGCGGGGGCCTTGGTGCTGTTCGTGCTGCCCGCTCGCGCCGAAAAGCGGGCGCTCATTAACTGGGAAGAGGCGGTGACGCTGCCCTGGGGCGTGCTGTTTCTGTTCGGGGGCGGACTAGCCATTGCCGAGGGATTTCAGAGCACCGGTTTAGCCACCTGGATTGGCAGTCAGATGTCGCTGGTGCAGGGCATCAACATCATTCTGCTTATGCTGGTGCTGGTAACGGCGGTGAACTTCCTCACCGAGATCACCTCGAACCTGGCCACCACGGCGATGATCTTGCCCATCCTAACTTCAATGGCAGTGGTGCTCAACGTGCATCCCTACCTGCTGTTGGTGGGCGCAACTACGGCGGCTTCCTGCGCCTTTATGCTGCCGGTGGCCACTCCGCCCAACGCGGTGGTGTTCGGCTCGGGCTACCTGACCATTCCCGACATGGTGCGGGCCGGGATCTGGATGAACCTGCTGTCGATTATTTTGCTAACGATCCTGTCGTATTTCTTCTTGCCCGCAGTGTGGAGCTTCGTACCGGAAGGGTTTCCCGAGGGATTTGGGAGGTAGATGCTGGCAGCGTGAAGAGATACCGCACAGCGAGGCAGAACTTGTTCATTCGGAAAGTGAAACGGGCTTTCTTGAACTACCCGTTTAAAGCGTTTTTGTTACGCAAAGGTTCGTTGGATGCAGAATTGATGCGCTTTCCGTCATTTGGTATTTCTACTGTCGTACGCAGCTTTGCTACACTTTCAAAGGATGCTCGCCCGCCTCATACAGAACCCTGCGAAGATTGATTAAACTTCCTCTGTTCAAATTCAGAGCATATATGGTTGCCCGGCCCACCTTGCTTGTTCCTAGGATGATAGAAAAGTTATCATTCCACACAAAATGCTCACGCCAAATCTGCCTTCTGGGATTAAACAGTAAAACGCTTTCACCACTGATGGGGTCTTTAGCTTCAGTTTTATTGTACTTGAAATTGTTGCAGCCCTGACACGAGAGGGCCAAATTATCCAAGGAGTTTTCTCCGGATTTGCTTACCGGCAAGATATGTTCTATTGAAAACGATTGGGTAGCAAAGCGAGCTTGGCTTTGGCAATATTCACAGCATTCGTTAGCCCGTTCAGCGACGATTCTTTTTCTTGTTTCACTAATCTTTTTCCTAGCCATACGTCGGCCTCGGTATTTCCAATGCATTCATAAGGTCGCTCAAGGAGACACCGCGCAGCTTAGCCAATTGAATAAGGTATTTCGCTCGTTTAGCATCCAGTTGCTCGTATTTTTCATTTAATCCAGTTAATTCTTGATGTTCTATATTTGATAGTGTCCCTTCCTGTCGTTTGGTTAAGAGTGTTTGGTATTTCGTATCGGCCTCGAGAGTCGGAAATTGATTAATTTTGAGAAGCAAATTTGCTTCTTCCTTGGGAAGTGATGCCCCCGGTTGGTTAGCCCGTAATTGCGTGAGTTGTCTCTGGAAATCAGCCAACTCCGCCGGGCTCAGTTGGCTGACGGCTTCCAGCAATTGGTCGTAGGTGAGTTGGGTTTGTATGGTGATCATAGTTTAGTTCAATTCTATCGTTCGTTTAGACTCCTTTAATCTGTAGTCACCAATTTTTTGTGTAAGAAGATCGACTAGATTATCTATCTGCAAATCTATATCTTCGTTTTCCTTCAAGGAGAAGTATCCAATCTTGTTGGTGATGTCAAAAGCAGATAGCTCAACAGAAGATAGAACAACTGGAACCACAGCGCCAGCTTTGAAGCGATGTTTGAAGTTTTCAGACTCAAATTGTGTCCATACTCTCTTCGGATAATCTTGGCCTATAATCACAACAACAAACGATGCTTCTGATCTATATATTGGTCTTAGATAATCTTCAACATCTTCTGCTAAAATTCTATATTGCTCATTGAAGTCATAGAATACCTCAAATTCGCAACCCTGTAGTTTTTCAAAAAGGCATTCTGCAATTTCTCTATTTTTTCCTGCGAAAGACAATGCAAAATCATACCTAGAGTTGAATTCCATTGTAAGGTATCCTGCTTCCTTAGCAAAAGAGGCCCATGCAATATTTTTTAAGTAGTAAATATACTGAGGATCTTGAATTATTAATAGGTTACTTTCTTCAACAAAATATAGGACCTCTTTGTAATCGGCACTTGAGTTGATAGTTTGCTCTAAATATCCCTTCGTGACAATCTGCGATATGCTACCTTTCAATTGGCTGAATTCAACAACTAATTGATTGATATTCAAGAGCCAATCCCTACTTTTAGAAAGATGATACAAAAGCTGAAGATAAGGTGGTCTACCCTCTTTTCTTAGTTTGCTTCCCCTTGCAAAAGAAATCGTTCTATCGTGAAACTTCCTTTTGAGAATCTCGAAGACCTTGCCATTCACTAATTCAAAACTTGTGTTTACTTCTGTTTGATGTAACTGCTCGTCAGTTATTTTTGACCCTATACATGAATAATATGCCAGCATCTGTGCTAAATAAAAGCTTCCGCTTGATGCCTGAATGATGTCTTTGGTTATATTGAGTATTATGTTCAGCTCTTGCTCGCCCTTTCTTAGTAATTCCTTTATTTTCTCGTCGTCATTTTTGCCAAACACTATAATTTCGATTCTAGTATTGAGATCAGAACCGAACGAAATTAGATTCTCTCCAGCCTTATTTATTCCAAGAATTATCAGTTTACTCTGAGTATCGCTTTCATCAGCCAAAACTTTTAGTAAATCTGCAATATCAGACTTAGCTGTTTTGCTCAGACGATGAAAGTCATCTACTACGATAGTCCCGAAAGGGCGGGATTCGGGAAGTTTTGTGATGTAGTCGCGATCTTCTTTTTTCCTCGGGGTTAAGATTAATACATCTTCCTCACCAATGGTTTTTTGAATGGCTTTTACTGCAGCAGTTGTCTTACCAATTCCAGAAGGGCCTTCAATTACAACTCCTCTCCCTGGGGTTCTCAGAGCAACAACTAAATCAGTATATTCCTTTGGCTCCACAAATGTGTACTCAGGAATACCATTTATTGTAAATACTTGTTGAAGTTGTTTCACTTTGACTGACCTATTGATTCTATTTTCCGCCTGCTTTTTCTAAATTTCTCTAATTCCGCAACGGCTTTCCGCCCTGCAAAATCAACTGAATCCGCTCCAGCGTTTTCTTCTCGCCGGAAAGCGACAAGAAAGCTTCGCGCTCCAAGTCCAGCAGATACTGCTCAGACACCATTTGCGGATACGATAGCGGGCCGCCGCACATCACGTAGGCGATCTTCTCGGCAATCTTCTTGTCGTGGTCCGAAATGAAGCGACCCTGGTGCATGCCGTAGATACCGGCCAGGAACAGGGCCATGCCGGTTTTGCCCTGCACCTTGATATCCTGCCGCATCACGGGTTGCGAGTAGCCCTGCTCGGCCAAATCCAGCACCGCCTCCTTGGCGTCGGCCAGCAGCCGGTCCTGGTTCATGGTGACGCGGTCCGACGGACGCAGGTAGTGCAGATCGTAGGCTTCGTGGGCCGAGGTGGATACCTTGGCGGTGGCGATGTTCATAAAGGCACTTTGCAGCGCGTTCAGTTCTACGTCGCCCTCTTCCAGACTGTCGGACACGCGCAGGGCCATTTCTTTGGTGCCGCCCCCGGCCGGAATCAGGCCAACGCCCACTTCCACCAGTCCGGTGTAGGTTTCGGCGGCGGCCTGCACGTGGTCGGCGTGCATGGTCATCTCGCAACCGCCGCCCAGCGCCATGCCGTGCGGAGCCACCACCACCGGCACGGCCGAGTAGCGCACCCGCATGATGGTGTTCTGAAACTGCCGGATCATCATATCCACTTCGTCGAACTCCTGGTCCACGGCGTACATGAACAGCATCGCCAGGTTGGCTCCGGCCGAGAAATTCTGGCCCTCGTTGCCGATTACCACTCCTACGTAGTCTTTTTCGGCCATGTCGATGGCGCGGTTGATGGCCTCCACGGGACCGGCTCCCAGCGTGTTCATCTTGGTGCGAAACTCTACGCCCAGCACGCCGTCGCCCAGATCAAAGATGTTGGCCCCGTCGTTGCTCCACAGTATTTTGTTTTCGCGCAGCGTATCCAGCAATACCAGACTATCGGTGCCGGGAATAACTTTGTACGCTTTGCTCTCAATATCGTAGTACTGCCGCAGTGTGTCCAGCAATACCAGACTATCGGTGCCGGGAATAACTTTGTATGCTTTACTCTCAATATCGTAGTACTGTCGCTGACCGTTTTCGGCGCGGTAGAAGCGGTCGGCCCCGCAGTCGAGCATCTCCTGCACCCACGGTTTGGGCTGGTAGCCCGCTTCCTTCATTTTCTCGAGCGTATCTTTCACGCCCAGCATGTCCCAGGTTTCGAAGGGGCCGTAGTCCCAGCCAAACCCGGCGCACACCGCCTGATCAATGCGGTAGAGTTCGTCGGCAATTTCGGGAATGCGGTGGGTGCAGTAGGTGAATACCTGGTAGAAGTGCGCTCGGTAGAACTCCCCGGCTTTATCCGAAGCATTTAGCAGAACGTTGAAGCGTTCCTTGATATTATCTTTTGCCTTCGCTGCTTCTAGCGAGGGAAATTTGGCTTTGCTGCGCTCGCCGTATTCGTAGGTCTCAAAACTAAGTTCCTGGATATCGGAGTTGCCCTGCGCATCCTTCACCTTCTTGTAGTAGCCCTGCCCGGTCTTGTCGCCCAGCCACTGGCGGTCGTAGAGTTCTTTAACAATCGTGGGCAGCTTGAACGCCTCGCGGGCCTCGTCGTTTTCCAAGGCCCCGAACAGGTTGTTGGCTACATTGACGGTGGTGTCAAGCCCTACCACGTCCATGGTGCGGAAGGTGGCGGACTTCGGACGGCCAATGAGCGGACCGGTGAGGCTGTCTACTTCGCCCACGCGCAAGCCCATTTCCTCAATGGTATGCATGGCCGACAGGATGCTGTAGATGCCGATGCGGTTGGCAATGAAGGCGGGGGTGTCCTTGCAGAGCACGGTTTCTTTGCCCAGGTACAAGTCGCCGTAGTGCATGAAAAAATCCACCACCGCCGGGTCGGTTTTGGAGGAGGGAATAATCTCCAGCAGGCGCAGGTAGCGGGGCGGATTGAAGAAGTGCGTGCCGCAGAAGTGCTTCTGAAAATCGTCGCTGCGCCCTTCTAGCATGAGGTTGATGGGAATGCCCGAAGTGTTAGAGGTGATCAGCGTGCCGGGAGTACGGTGCTGCTCGACGCGCTCGAACAACTGCTTCTTGATGTCCAGGCGTTCTACCACCACCTCGATGACCCAGTCGTAGTCCGCAATCTTGGGCAGGTCGTCGTCGAAGTTGCCCAGCGTGATGCGGTTGGCAAAGGAAACGTCGTAGAGCGGGGCGGGTTTGGACTTGATGGCCGTCTGAAACGAATCGTTTACGATACGATTGCGCACTGCCGGGCTTATCCAGCGATAATCCGCGCTGCTGTTCGGCTTCGTTGAGTTCGCGGGGCGGAATGTCGAGCAGGAGCACTTCCAGACCAATGTTGGCAAAATGACAAGCGATGCGGGAGCCCATAATACCGGACCCGAGCACGGCGGCACGTTTGATGTTAAATCGATTTTTCATGGGGTGGTTAATGTGGTGGGATAAAATGCTTCGTCGATGATTTGGTTGATACTGCTGATCACTTCAAAAAACACGTCGAGCTTGTCGGACGGGATGAGTTCGCTCACCGTTTGGTTAAAGGCCCGTACCGCCTGTCGCGATATTTCTCGTTTTTCTTTTCCCAGCTCCGTGAGCATAATGCGCACCGATCGGCCGTCGTAAGGGTCGGGTTCTTTCACAATCAGTCCCTTTTCGACCATGCTCTTCAGCATCCGCGTTAAGCTGCGCGACTCGAGCCCGATGGCGGGGGCTATTTTGGTGGCGGGCGTCCCTTCCTTGGCGTCAATGTTCAGCAGAACAAACCCAATAGAAGTGGTGAAATCGTTCTTCATCGCGGTCTGGTTATACATGCGATTGATGGCGTGCCACGAGGCTTTTATGTTGTAATCAACGGTTTCTTCTTTTTTCATCGTGGCCCCAATATACGGAAATTATAGTGCGCATGCCTAACAAATCCACACTTCTAAAGTCCATCGGCTCGCGGGCAAAGCGCTAAGGCCGGTACTTCATAAACTGCTCGTCTTCGTAACACCACGCCCAGTATTCGTCCGGCTCGGCAGACACAACCACCGGATGGCTCGTCTGCTGAAAGTGCTGGGTAGCGTGTTTGTTTTTAGAGCTGTCGCAGCAGTGCACACCGCCGCAGGTTTGGCAGACGCGCAAGTGAACCCAGGTGTCGCCCATCGCCACGCACGCCTGGCATACGTATCGCCCGGAGGTGCGCACCTCAGTGGGGTTAAAATGAGAACAGGTTTGGTTTGGATTGCTCATTGGGCGGTTGGATTAGACAGGATGAAGATAGACAAATATTAATTGGTGGAAAACTACCGGGTTTTCTGGATCAATGCGATCCAGTTGCCCGCTTCGGGGCTTTCCAGCTGAACCAGCGCTCCACCCTGAACGGACAAAGGTGCTGACCACTGCGCGTTTAACACGTCTAACCACCTGATCGTCAGTTCGCCTCCCAAACTGCTTAGATCAACCTCAAGTCCTCCGCCCGCTGGATAGTAAAGAACTAGCATATTGTCGGTTTTTCGGCCATAAGCCGCGTTCGCGGGGCGTTGCTTTATAGTTGATAAGTCTGGGTTGCCAGTAAAGTGCGGATAGGCGTCCGTGAGCATGCGCATGCTTTCAATCACCGCACGGGCGGTATCACTAAGTCCTAGTCCTGAGTCGGGCCGATGAAAGCGCACCGCCGCCACTCCCAGCAACACGTTGCGCACAAAACGCTCAATACCGTCTTGGGTAGTGTGCCCGAATTTATTGCCCGTGGTCCCGTATACCTTGATCGAGTTGACGGGTCGGGGCTGGTCTGACTGATGAATCCGCTGTATTTGTCGGTAACCGCCGTCCCAGTGCGCTTGTCCCTGAAGATGATTATTCTGCGAGATATCTACGAAATCGTACACCTCAGGATGGTCGAAGGTTTCGCGGTGCGCCACGTGGTTCAAATCCCACGGATCCCACATTTCGGTGGTGTAGACGGTCTTTTCGGCCGTTTCCTGAGCTACTTTTTTAATATAATCAGACCAAAAGCGGCCCCAGTCGGCACTCACCGAAGTTTCGTTGTCCATGCAATAGAGCACGTGGTCGTACTTTAGGGTATACAAAAGCAGCTTGTCAACAAACTTCTGTTGATATTCTAACACCTTGAACAAACTCATTTGGGTGGGCACCGAACGGAAGAAGTTGTTTTCGGTATAGATCGGATGCGTGGGTACCTCCGTGGGAAGTTTGCTGCGCGCCGGGTCATAGTTGGTATTGTTATCGGGATTGAACGGGTTCACGGCCCAGTTGTCGCGGTAGAAGTCGAACGTTGCCCATACTTCTACCTGCACAATGATACCACGGGTGGATGTTTCTTGCAAAAAATCCGCGAAGCGTTGCCAGTAGGCTTCGTTCCAGATATTCAGGTCGTACGTCCCCTCTTCTGATTGGCCGAACGGCCAGAGGTTTCCTTCGTCGCGGCTCGACATGGTGCAGCGCACGTAGTTGCCCCCGGCGGCTTGCAGCGCATTGAGGTGCGGCACCAACGGTTCGTACTGAAACAAATTGTCTTCATCCGACCCGCCCAGCAGCAACAGGGGTTGGCCCTCGTATTCCCAAAACCGGGGAAACGTGGCACTGGGTTGAATGCCCTGCGCCAGGATGCTCAGCGGAAGCAAAACAGAAAATAGAGATAGGGCTAAAGCTTTCGGGAGGATCATTCGTTTTGATAAGAGATAAATAAAGAACGCCCTTCGCGTTCTGCCACATTCTTCGTATACTTTGCGGTCTAATGTAAATCACATTCTGAAGCTATGCAATACAACCGAAACGAATTCCTGAAACTGGTGGGCCTGAGCGCCGTCGGAGTCGCCACGTTTTCCCCTACCCTAGCGGCGGCTTCGCCAATGAACCGCTCAGCTGCCGAAGGACTGACCCTCGGGTTGGCGTCCTATACCTTTCATAAGTTTGGTCTGGACGAAGCTATCAAAATGGCCCAGCGCGTCGGACTCAAAAACATTGCCCTGAAGAGCATGCACCTGCCGCTGGAAAGCTCGTCGCAGGAAATCAAAGCGGCGACCGACAAAATCAAGAAGGCGGGACTAAAGCTCTACGGAGCCGGAGTGATCTACATGAAAACGCCCGAGGAGGTGGATCAAGCGTTCGAGTACGCCAAACAGGCCGGAATCAAGGTTATCATCGGAGTGCCAAGCTACGATTTACTGGAGCGGGTAAATAAGAAAGTGCAGGAGTACGACATCAAACTGGCGATTCACAACCACGGGCCGGGCGACGATGTGTACGCCAGTCCGACCACCGCCTACGAGAAGGTGAAGAACCTGGACCCGCGCATGGGTTTGTGCATCGACATTGGCCACACCCAACGCATTGGCGAAGACCCGGCGACGCTGGCCGAAAAGTACCAGGATCGCCTGTTCGACGTGCACCTCAAGGACGTTACCACCTCTACCGGCGACGGAGTTCCGCTGGAAGTGGGCCGGGGCGTAATTGACATTCCGGGCTTTCTGCGTACGCTGAAGAAGATCAACTACGACGGAGTGGTTGCTTTTGAATACGAGAAAGACGGCGACGATCCGCTGGCGGGTTTGGCCGAATCGGTCGGTTACGTGCGGGGAGTGCTTAAAATGGTTTAGGGATCGGTAGCAACCGACTCGGCTTCTTTGCCGTCCAGTTGTTGCCACCAGCGTTGCAGTCGGCGATAGAAGAAAAACAGGCCAATCAACAGCAACACCACGATCACTGCGGCCACGGGCCACAGAAAAATGGACAAGGCCGACAGTCCGGTAGCCGCCATGGTTTCGGTGGCCGACACGATCGGGTTACCGATTCCGGCCGTGGTGGCGGTAGAAGCCAGGCGCGTCTGGGCGTTCACCCCTTTGATGAGTCCGGCCGTGCCGCCCCCGGCAATGATCGCCAGCGCCCAGCGCCACAGTGGCTCCATATCCATCACCGTGGACGCCATCACGGCGGTGCCGGCAATGGTGGCCCCGGGCAGCGCAATGGCATCCAGCAGATTATCGAACCAAGGAATGAAGTACGCCAGCGTTTCCAGCACGGTGGCCACGGCAAACACCGTCATGGCGGGGTAACCTCCCACCCACGTCCAGCTATCGTTGAGCGGCACCAGCCCGAAGTGGTGGGCCACGCTGAGCACGAACAACGGCAAAAAGACCCGGAAGCCCACCGAAGCGGCCAATCCGAGTCCAATGAACACACTAGCGACGATCTCAATCATAATAGGCAGTACGGACGCGATTTATCCGCCGTGGACGCGGCACGTCTCATTGTAACTACCCAACCGACCTTTTGGTTAGATGCGTATCACCGCCGCCGGTGTCTTGCCCGCCCCTGGCTAACGCCGGGGACGCGGCCGTAGCCTTCCGTAGTCCCAACTCACAGCGTACTCATGCCCCCGTCGGCCACCAGTTCGGCCCCGATCACGAACGAAGAATCGTCGGACGCCAAAAACAGCGCGGCCTTGGCGATTTCTTCGGGACGACCGAAGCGGCCCATCGGCACCTGCTGCTGAATGCTGGTGGCCGTGGCTTCCAGTTGCTCGGGCGACATGCCCATTTTGCCGAAAATCGGCGTGTTGATGGGTCCGGGGCTAACGGCGTTCACCCGGATGCCACGGCTCACCAGTTCGCCCGACAGGGTACGCGCCATACTGATCACCGCCGCTTTGGAGGCCGCGTATACGCTGGAGTTGGGCATGCCGATGTAGGCGTTGATCGATGCGTTGATGACAATTGAGGTGCCCTCACCCATAAGCGGCAGCAGGTGCTTGATGGTGAAGTACAATCCCTTCACGTTGATGTTGAAGGTTTCATCATAGAGTGCCTCGTCAGTTTGCTCAATGGGAGCCAGTTTGGCAATGCCCGCGTTGAGAAACAGCACGTCGATCGTTTTGCCCTGCGACTGTAGCTGGGCGGCGAGCTTCTCAATGTCGGCCAGTTGGGCTGTGTCGGAAACTATTCCGGTAACCTGATGGTCTAGTTCACCGACGGCCTTGTCTAGAGATTCCTGGTTGCGCCCGGTGATGATTACTTCGGCGCCCTCTTCGGCAAATACTTTTGCGGTGGCCAATCCGATGCCGCTGCTTCCGCCGGTGATCAGGGCTACTTTGTTTGCTAACTTTTTCATAGTGCTTAAGATTTATTATTTGGAATAAACGTTCTAAAATAAGCTTACGCTATTCCGGAACGATTGTTCCAAATAAGATGAAATACTTTTATTCTCTCTTGGAAAACGCACTCAGACAGCGGACAAGCCCGCTCCGTTCCCGCCCTTTGTCAGACCAAGTTCAGCAAGTTCTGGATTTTCGTGCTCTGCCCAAACCGTTATCTTTACCCCACATCAAAGTCAAAAACCGTGGAACATCACCTCAACTACCAGCGCGTAGCGCAAGCCATTGCCTACCTTCAGCAGAACTTCAAGTCGCAACCCACGCTCGATGAAGTGGCCGAGCAGATTTGCCTGAGTCCGTTTCACTTTCAGCGCTTGTTCACCGAGTGGGCGGGCGTGAGTCCGAAAAAGTTTTTGCAGTACATTAGCCTGCGGCACGCCCAACGGATGTTAAACAACCACCAAACGGCCACCCTCTTCAACGCGGCCTACGATACCGGACTCTCGGGCACCAGCCGCTTGCACGACCTGTTCGTTAGCATCGAGGGCATGACGCCGGGTGAATACCAGAAGGGGGGCGAGAACCTGACCATCCGATACAGTTTCGCGGACACTCCGTTCGGCGCTATTCTGGTTGCCTCAACCGCGAAGGGAATCTGTTACCTGGGATTTGCCGACGACCGGTCGCATACCTTGGGTGAATTGCAGCAGCTTTTTCCCAATGCCCACTATCAGCACCAAGCCGACGACCTACAGCGAAGCGCCCTGTCGGTATTCACCAGCGACTGGAGTCAGCTTTCCCGGATCAAACTGCACTTGCGGGGAACGGATTTTCAGATCAAAGTGTGGGAAACGCTGCTCAAAACACCCCGGGGGAAGTTGACTTCGTACGGAAGCATTGCGGGTCAGATCAACCAACCGCGGGCGTCGCGGGCGGTGGGTTCGGCGGTGGGGAGCAATCCGGTTGCCTTTCTGATTCCCTGCCACCGGGTGATTCAATCGAGCGGCGCGATCGGACAGTACCACTGGGGCAGCGTGCGCAAAACCGCCATGATTGGCTGGGAAAGCGCCCAGGTAGCGCCAGCCCATTTGTAGACTAACGCACTAAGCAGAGAACACCGCTAACAACACCGTATCCTTCACCCGGCGTAGCAGCAGCACGTCCGAATTGGTTACCGCCAGTACCCGCAGCCCCTGAAGCGAAGCGAACAGATAAGATGACAAAGTTCGCGCGTCGCGGTCGGCCCCAATCTCTCCCCTCGCTTGTCCTTGTTTGATCAGGTCTGCGAAGGTTTCGGCCACCTGTTGCTCGTTATCACACACCAGCCGATTAACTTCCTGATAACGATTGGCCAGCCCGGTGGTGGCGTTCACCACGAAGCAACCTTTCTTCTCCGGATCGTTCAGGCTGTCCTGAATCATCGTCTCCAGCAAATCGTCCAGTGCCCCGCGCACCGATGCGTGACGCTCGAGAAGTTGCTTCACCTGCGCTCGGTTTTGCTGCTGATAACGTTGCAACGCGGCCATGTACAAAGCTTCTTTGTTGCCGAACGTATCGTACAAACTCGCCCGGTTAATCTGCATACCGTCGACTAAATCCTGCATAGAAGTGCCTTCGTAGCCATTGCGCCAGAAGATGCGCAGTGCCCGGTCCAGGGCTGCGTCGGTGTCGAATGCTTTGGTGCGTGCCATACTTTAGCTAACGGCGGCGGCAAAATGAAGGTTGGAAGAATAACGCAACCTGGGTGAGCGGAAACTGCTCGCTAAACACGATGTTTCGTGGTGTTAGCCTTCAAGTAATTACTCTGACCGCAAGCTCTTTACCGGGTTCATCAATGCCGCCCGCACGGTCTGGTAGCTCACCGTCAGCAGGGTGATGACCACCGCTCCCAAACCGGCTCCCGCAAACACCCACCAGTGCAGTTCGGTGCGGTAGGCGTAGTTCTGCAACCAGTGGTGGGCAAAGTAGTAGGCCAATGGAATGGCCAGCAAGCACGAAATAGCCACCAGCACCACAAAATCGCGGGACAGCAACTGCCAAAGCTGCGCGACCGATGCCCCCAGCACCTTGCGGATGCCGACTTCTTTGGTGCGCTGCTCGGCCACGAACGAGGCGAGTCCGAACAAGCCCAGGCAAGAGATAAAAATGGCGAGGACAGCGAAGAAACCGGCTAGTTTGCCCACGCGCTCTTCACTCCTAAACTTTTGGGCGTATTGTTCATCAGCAAAGCGGTAAGCAAAGGGGGTAACCGGATCATACATTTTATAAACAGCTTCCACATCTGCCAACGCCTGTTGCGTATTGACTTCAGGCCTGAGTTTGATATTGATGACGTCGGTTCGGTCGTAATCAATAAAGAAAATCATCTGCTTCACCGGCGCGTAGGGCGACTGGGTAATCATGTCTTCCACCACCCCAATGATCGTATAAATCCCGGCTTCGCCCCAGTCCACTTGTTCGCCAATCGGATTATCCAGTCCCATGTAGTCGGCCGCTGCCTGGTTAATTACAAAGCCCATCGAGTCGGTAGCGAAATTACGGGAGAAATCCCGGCCTTCAACAATGTTCCAGTCGATGGTTTTGCCAAACTCATGGCTGATGCGCATGGTAACAAATTCATCCTGCATGCCAGGGGGCTTCCCGGACCAGTCTAGCCCACTGTTGGTCACAAAAGCATCCGTGACCAAGGCCTCCGACTTGGCTACTTCGGCTACTGAGCCGGTTTGCAAAAGATTGTTGCGAAACGTTTCAAACTGTTGTCCGGGGTTGTTGGTACTAAATGGGGTGTTGAGCAGTAGTAGCGCGTTCACGTTGTAGCCCAGCGGACGGTTCTTAACAAACTGTATTTGCTGAAAAACGATGATTGTACCAACAATCAGACTGACCGAAACGGCAAACTGCACCACGACCAGCACGCTACGCGGCAGCGCGGCCAGCCGTCCGGTTCGGAAGGTACCCTTCAGTACCCGGACGGTCTTTAATGAGGACAGATACAGGGCCGGGTAGATTCCTGCCAGTATTCCGGTCAACCCTATAAAGCCGAGTCCCCACAGCCAAAACCAAGGATTTAACCATAGAGCACCTATTTTTTTACCCGCCACCTCATTGAAAGCCGGAAGAATCAGATGGACTAGCAAAGTGGCAACAACAAAAGCCAACGTGACCATCAATAATGACTCCGTAAAGAACTGGCCAATAAGCTGACTACGCAACGAACCGATTGCCTTACGGACGCCGATCTCTTTGGCCCGTTTCTCCGACCGGGCGGTGCTTAGGTTTGTGAAGTTGATGCAGGCCAGCAGCAACACAAATGCACCAATGACACCGAACAACCACACGTACCGAATCCGTCCGCCCACACTAACTCCCTGCTCGAACTCGGAGTATAGGTATACTTTGGACATGGGTTGCAAAAACAGTTCGGGATTAAATCTTGCCCCTTCGTCTTCGGTGACCCGCTTCTTCTTCGCGTCTCTGATTGCCGCCGAGGCTTGCTCCATATCGGCTTGTTCGGCGATCTGCACCATGGTTTGAAACCAATTATTACCCCAACTCAGCCAGGCTGGCAAATCTTTTAGGTACAACTCCCAGGGAGCAATAAATTCTACGTTGGCGAAGCTGGAATTATCTGGCAGGTCTTCGTACACCCCCGTCACCTTCACTTCCCGATTGCCTAATAGCAGTACCTCGTTGATCGGATCTTGATCACCGAAGAACGCTCCGGCATTTGATGCGGAAAGCAGCACCGAGTTAGGTTCTGTTAATCCCTGCCGGGTACCGCTGCGCATTCGTAACGTGAGCATATCGGGGGCCACAGCTTCCGTATAGATCCCCGTTTTGGTGAGGGCCTTGTCATCTTTTCGTAGAGTCCGGCCTTGTTGAAAACTAATCATGATGATGTGCTCAAAGTACGTTCCGTAGTTTTCTCGGATTTCGGGAGCTAGTTGCAGCGGTTGATTGCTGTTGGTCTGTATTCCAACCGCATCAAAAGTCTGGTTTTGCATCACCCACGCGATCCTGTCGTAGTTCTCGTGGTACTTGTTGAACGACAGTTCGTCGTGCATCCACAAACCAATGAGCATCGCGACCATCATCCCGATGGCTAAGCCACTGATATTGATAAGCGAATAGCCTTTGTATCTTACAATATTCCTCCAGCTAATTTTGAAATAGTTGCGGTACATCGCGTAGTGGGTTGGTTGATAAAACGTTGTCAAGTTTCTAATCGCAAACGGACGCAGGTAGTGCAGCACCTGATACCAGTAGTTGAGTTTGGCCCGGCGCAACGAATGATCTTCTGCGGTCGCGTAAAACTTTTCTTCCAAATCGCCCTGCACCTCTTCGGCCAAATCATCGCGCAAAAACCAACGCAGGAAGCGGCGGGCAAGGCGGGGTGGGTGTGTCTGAATCAGGATTCATAGGAAGAGGGATGGTCAGGATATTATGCTATACCTTGGGGGAAGGCGTACTGATTCGTCGTTTTGACCTATCTTCTATTCTGTTCATCCTGTTATTTTTCTATCCTGACCATCCTGATTATAACAATTTACCCCAACCCCAGTGCCGGATACTGCTGCCAGAGCGACAGCTTGAAATCACGCGAGGCCACCAGCGCTTGCTGCCCGTAGGCGGTGATGGTGTAGATACGCTTGCGCCGTCCGCCCCGCACCGCCGTGGCCGCGCCCATCTCCGAAGTCACGAAGCCCTTGTCTTCCAGGCGACTTAGCGTGGAGTGCACCGCTCCGATGGACACCGTCCGGCCCGTTTGTACGGCAAACTCGTCGGCGGTTCGTAGGGCGTAGGCCGCTTCGCCCAGGATACCGACCAGCAGCAGGATAGTCTCTTCAAAGTCGCCTAAGCGGGTTTCTTTCATAACATGCTAGATTGTAGAGCTAATGTATAAAACATTTTTAGATATGCTATACACTTTAGTAAGAAAAACTAAGAAATTGGGAGGAAAGGTATCGGTGGCTAGCGATTCGCTGCCTAACCGATTAATTCGCGCACCCGCACGTTGAGCGGCAGTTGAATAGCGGCCACGGTGTCGTCGCGGGTTAGGGTTTCCATAAACTGGTAGCGCTCTTCGTTGGGCTGGCGATACACTTCCAACTGCTGCTTGTTCACGTCCAAGATCCACACCTCGCGAATACCCGCGGCGGCGTAGAGGGGAATTTTGGTATTCCGGTCGTAGCGCAACGTGCTGTCTGATACCTCAACAAGCAGTAATACGTCTGCCGGGGTAACTCCGGTGCTGGCGTAGTAATCGTCGCGGAAGGGCAAAACCATAATATCCGGCTCGGGTTCAGAGTGGTCGCCAATCTTTACCGGGTTTTGTACATCTACAATGGCTTGCGGTGCCACAAGAGGAGATAATAATGTGTTGAGGCGGCGGACAACAGCCGCGTGGTAGTTTCCAATGGGACTCATTTGAATGATTTCTCCGTGAACTAATTCGAGGCGGTCGTCTTCGTGCAGAATGCCCGCTTCGGCCATCTGGTGATACTCGTCAATGGTGAATAAGCGTCGGGCTACGTCGGTCGTCATAGTGCGTTAATTATAAGATTAATCAATCCAAGATAGCCAAAAACCGGATGTAAGCCACAAACGTCTCCCCTATTTTTCACCCCCTCAGGCAAACTCCCCAAAGTTGCGGTCGCCGTAGTAGATGCGCTCGTTGTAGGTGGCGTACTGCCCCACGCTCTGCTGAAACGCTCGGTAGTTGTCGTAGATGCGCTGGCTCACCGGATCACCGGCTACCATGCCGTTGAGAATTTCTTCGGTGTACTGCTTAAACGTGCGCAGCACCGCCTCCGGGAAGCGGCGGTACTGCACCCCTTCCTCGTCGGCCAGCTTTCGGGCATAGATGCTGTTCAGCTTCTCTGACTCGGCGAACGACCAACTGTTGAGCCGGGCGGCGGCCGCGCGCACAATTGCTTGCAGGTCGGTAGGCAACGCTTCGTAGCGCGAGCGGTTGGCGAACAGCTCCAGCGCAGTGCCCGGTTCGTGCCAACCGGGATAGTAATAGTACTTGGCCACTTGGTAAAAACCCATCTGGTAGTCGTGGTAGGGGCCGATCCACTCGGTGGCGTCAATCACTCCGCGTTCCAAATTCGTATAAATCTCTCCTCCCGCCGAGAGCACCGCCGTACCGCCCGCCTGCGCAAACACCTTGCCCCCGATGCCCGGAATCCGCATCTT
This sequence comes from uncultured Cytophagales bacterium, assembly GCA_963833215.1. Classification (GTDB taxonomy): domain Bacteria; phylum Bacteroidota; class Bacteroidia; order Cytophagales; family Cyclobacteriaceae; genus Tunicatimonas. Next base: position 130,108 of record CAWHXE010000019.1, read on the forward strand.
GAGTCCGTTGATGTCTTCGTTCGACTTAATTTCTCGGTTGAACCACCCGCCCATTTGCATGCCGGTGTTGCCTCCCGGGAAGGGCAGCAGGTCGAAGGGAGCGTAGGTGTCGCGCCACAGCGTGCCGCCGTCGCCGCTGATGAGCCAAGCGTTCATCTGCTGGGCGTTCATGCCGAAGGGCACCGTGGAGAAGAACTGCGCGGCCGGAATCTTACCCGCCCAGTAGTAGGCCGCCCCGTGCCCCAGCTCCACCGCCCCGTTGCTCACCGCATCGAACACCTCGAGCGAGGGCACCAGTTCGCCCCCACCATAGACGGTGATCTCCAGCCGCCCGCCCGACATCTCGTTGACCCACTGGGCAAATTTGTTGCAGCCCTCGCCCAGAATCGGGAAGTTGGGGGGCCAGGTGGTGATCATCTTCCAGCGATAGGTCTCGTTGAAATTGAGGTAGGGAGCTTCAGCTTTTGCCGCTGGCTGTTCTTCGGTGCACCCACTGGCTAGCAGGGCCGGAGAGGTGAGGGCGGCGGAGGCCCGGGTGAGAAAGCGGCGGCGGGGGATGGACTTCTTCATAGCGCGAATTGATGAAGTAAGCAATATAGAAGAAAAATTACTGCTTCACGTACACCTGGTCTTTCTCGAGCCGGTAGGCATTTCTGATCACCGGAATCCGCTCGCTAATGGCGGGCATCAAATTCGCCTGATCGATGATGAGATCGGGCATATCAGCGGTGAAATTAATGTAGACTCCCGACAGGTTCTCAAAGTAATCCATGTGGCTGAGTTGTTCCGAGGCGAACTGCCAGTTGAGGTAGGGAGTGGCCGGTTTGGCGTTTTGGTAGATGCTCAGGTTGTCGCCCAGCACCAACACCCGTTTGTTCGCCACCAGGGCATCGTAGGCGGTGGGCCGCACCAGCAGCGCCTCGGTGTGCGCCAGGCGGTTGATCGAGAAATAATCGAACAGTAGGGCGTAGCCGTTGAGGGGCAACAGAATCACCAGCGAAGCGGTGAGCACTTCGGCCCACCACCGGCGCTGAATGATGAGCAGATAATGCGTGATAAAAAACGCGAACGGGGGCACAAAAAAGAGCAGATGAAACGGCGCCAGCTCCCGAACCCACAGCAGCGCCAGCAGTGCCACCACCACGTTCACAAACATCACCTGCTGCAAATGAGCCTGCTGGATAGTGAAGCGCCGGTACTTGGTCACTTTGTATACCGAAAGTACAAAAAGCCCCAGCGCCACGGCCAGAATCACCAGCAACGATACTCCCTTCACGTAGTGATGATTGGATAAGTGGCCAAAGGCCAGCACGTACTGGTGCATGAACCCGGTAGCGGTCTCCATAATATAAAAGTAAGTGAGCGCCACCACCAGCGGAAGCAATACCCCGTAGAGCAGCAGCAGCGACCGCCGGGGCGACAAACTGGCAAAGAGCATGTAGGCGTAGAAGATCGGCACGATAAACAGCAGCGTGGGCAGATGAAACAGGGCGGCTACACCTATCAACAAACCCGACCGCAAAATTTGCCCATCGCGCAGCGTGCCCTCAATCCGGTCGAACGTGTTGCGAAAGGCCAGCAGCACCCCGGTGAGGCTCATCAGCACCGGCGACAGGGTATAGAAATCGAACGAAAAGCTCATGAGCAGCCCGTATACCAGCGCGGGCACGTAGGTGCTTTCGCGGTAGGCCTTGCGGGCCAGCAGAAAATCGTTGAACACCAGGCTCTGGTAAACGGTGAGCAGCGCCGCCAGCACCGTATACACCCACCGCTGCCGGTTGAACACGGTTTCTAAGATTCCGTATACCGCCGCCGACAGCGGTCCCACATCGTCCCACACCCCGGCGTACAATTGCTGCCCCTCGGACAGCCGCTCGCCCAGCAGCATCCAACTAAGTTCGGGCAGCGTCAGCGGCGCGTTCGACAGCCAGAAGGGCAGCCGGATGAGCAGCAGCAGGGCGCAAACGCCCAGCATCCGGTACGGATCGTTGACTCTGAAAAAGCTTAGCATACGAAGCGCAAAAGAACTACTCTGCGCGCCGAGAAACAATGCGGTGTACTTTTTTATCTCGATTAGTGTGATTTGTGCAGTGGCAATGGTAAGTTTGTTACGCTATGAAAGAAAGTAAGCGACAAAAACAGGCCGCCGGACTCATCCAACGAGATTTGAGCGAGCTATTCCAACGCAACGCCGCCAACTGGCTGGGCAAGCCCACCTTCGTTACGGTGACCAACGTGACGATGAGCCCCGACCTGAGCGTGGCCAAGGTATACCTGAGCTTCGTGCTCGATGACAACCGGCAGGCAATGATGGAGACCCTGAACCAGCGCAAGAGCGACGTGCGGCGCGTGCTCGGCAACCGCATTGGCAAGGCCGTACGCGTGGTGCCCGAACTGATTTTTTACCTCGACGAAAGCGCCGACTACGCCAGCCACATCGACCAACTGTTGTCCGACCTGAACATCCCCCCGGCCGAAGATGATGAAGCGTAAATTAGTCCATAGTCGACAGTCCACAGTCCACGGTCCACAGCAGACTGTCGACTGGGGACTGTGGACTATCGACTACCGACTGTCGACTGTGGACTATCGACTGTCGACCGGCGTATGAACTTCCCCCTCCTCGTTGCGCGCCGTTACTTTCGCTCTAAGAACACCAAGAACTTCATTCAGGTGATCTCGAACATCTCTATGGTCGGCGTGGCCGTGGGTTCTATGGCGTTGGTGGTGGTGCTGTCGGTGTTCAACGGTTTGGAGGAACTCATCCGCGCTTCGTACAACACCTTCGACCCCGAACTAAAAGTGATGCCCGCGCGGGGAAAAACGTTTCTGCTCACCGACTCGCTCAGCGATCAACTCCGGGCGCTGCCGGGCGTGGCCATCGTCACCGAGGTGATCGAAGACAACGCGCTGGCGCGCTATCAAGACGCCTCGAAGGTGGTGACCATCAAGGGCGTGAGCGACAACTTTGTGGAGCAAAACCGACTGGACCGCGCCATGATCTACGGTGATGTGATACTGAAAGACGAGCAGCGCAGCTACGCCATCCTGGGGCAGGGCGTGCAGTACGACCTGTCGATTGCCCCCTCCAACGATTTCTACTCCCTGCAAATATTCAGCCCGCGGCGTGGTTCTTCGGGCGGCACGGGCTTCAACCCCAACCCCATGGCCAGCTACGTGCGGCGCAAGAACATCATGCCCGGCGGGGTGTTCGCCATCGAAAAGCAGTTCGACGCCAACTACGTGATCGTGCCCCTGAGCTTTGCGCAAGACCTCTTCGAGTACGACAACGAGCGCACCGCCCTCGAGATAAAGAGCCAACCCGACGCCAATCCGCGCAGCGTGCAGCAGGAAATTCAGGCGGTGCTGGGCGACGACTTTCTGGTGCTCAACAGCGATGAGCAGCACGCCAGCCTGCTGCGGGCTATCCGCTTCGAGAAACTGTTTGCCTACATCACCTTCTGCTTCATTCTGGCCGTGGCCTCCTTCAACATCTTTTTCTCGCTATCGATGCTGGCCATCGACAAGCGCAAAGACGTGGCCATGCTCTACGCCCTGGGCGCCACCCGCCGCACCGTGCGGCAGGTGTTCTGGTGGGAAGGGATTATCATCGCCCTCATCGGCACGGTGACCGGCCTCACCGTAGGTTTCCTGATCTGTTGGGTGCAGCAAACCTTTGGGGTGGTGTCAATGGGCATGCAAACGGCCATCATCGATGCTTACCCCGTGAAGATGGAGCTGAGCGACTTCCTCTACACCGCCCTGAGCATCAGCGTGATCGCGCTGCTGGCCACCTATCGCCCCGCGGTGATCGCCGCGCGCACCCAAGTGAAAGACTTTTTGTAATATCGGTTTTTTGGCTACATTGTACCCTGCCAAAACCCAACTGATACCACAATCAACCTATCCGGCGCATGAAAGTGTCTACCGACCAGCCCTTCAAGGTAATCTACTCCCTGTTTGCGCACGAGTATTTGGGCTACCTCTTTGAGTCGTTTGCGGTGCAGTTAGACGATCAGCAACGCTTCACCTTCGGGCACCAGAACATTTCGCACCTCAATGCCCATGAGTTTGCGCAAGATCTGGACGAGAATGATTACCGCCTGATTGAGCTCATGGACAGCATGCAGCAGGAGGTGGTGATTCAGAAGTTCCACAAGAAGAAAATCAAACCGCACGAGTTTTTCTTCAAGGTGTTCGAACAGCGATAGCGAACGACAGCAACAGGTGCGCGACGAGATCGACTGCTACCTGGAGAACATCCGCACGCAGGTGCTTCCGCTGCTCCATAACAAGCGCCTCTTTGAGATGAGCAACGACGGCGAGCCGGTGGGCAATCGCATTGAGATTGTGAAAGAGAAGGCGACGGTGCTGTTCCACTTTCGCCGTAACGAAGAAAATACCCACTACTTTCCCACCATCAAGCACCGGGGCGAGAAGTTGGACTTCCAGTACAAAAACGCCTACATCGTGTGCAAAGAACCCGCCTGGATGGTGCTGGAGGGCAAACTGTATACCTTCGAGAAGGACGTGGACGGCAACAAACTGGCCCCTTTTCTGAAGCGAAAATTTATCGTGATCCCCCGCAAGGTAGAGGATTCTTACTACCGCAAGTTCGTGGCCCCGCTGGTGGCCTCGTTTGACGTGTATGCCAAGGGCTTCGACATCCGGTCGGAGAGTTATCGTCCCGAACCGCACCTTACTTTTTACGAGGTGCAACCCGAGGCGGCCGACGCTTCCAGCAGTAGCGCATCGCCTTCTGCCCGCCCAATGGTTGAGGATATTGCCTTTGAGCTCACCTTCGAGTACGGGAAGCACCGGCTCATCCCTAACCAAGCCGAAGCGGTGAGCGTGGTCGTCGAGAAGAAGGATGATCAGTATACCTTTCGTCGGATTGTGCGCGACATGGCGCGCGAGATCGGCGTGATGCACCTGCTAAAAGACCAGAGCCTCGATTTTCACCAGTGGCCCGCCGTGCTGGACAAAAACAAGGCCATCGACTGGATCAACCGCCACAAACTACAACTGGAGCAAGCCGGAGTGGTGGTGCACCAGCAGAGCAACGGCAGCAAAAAGTACTTTTTGGGCACTTCGTCCATTGATGTGCAGGTGCGGGAGAACATCGACTGGTTTGATATCCACGCGGTGGTGCGCTTCGGTGACCACGAAATCCCCTTCAAGAAGCTGCGCTCCTTCATCCTGGCCAAGAAGCGCGAGTTGCTGCTGCCCAGCGGTGAGATCGCGATCATTCCCGAAGCCTGGTTTACTGAGTACTCGGAGCTGTTTGCCCTGGCCGAAAAATCAGGAGCGGACGCCGCCGACACCGTGCGCCTCAAGAAGCATCACCTGGCCCTGGTGCAGGATCTACAAAGCGGCGAGCGGGCCAAGGTGACCATGGACCGCAAGCTGGAGCGCCTGCGCAACTTCAGCCAGATCGAGGACTTTCCGATGCCCCAGCACTTCCGGGGCGAATTGCGGCCCTACCAGAAGGCAGGCTACAACTGGATGCACTTTCTGAACCAGTACCGCTTCGGCGGTTGCCTGGCCGATGATATGGGACTGGGCAAAACCGTGCAGACGCTGGCCCTGCTGCAACGGCAGAAAGAACAGCGCGCATTAACGGGTGAGGGGCCAGTGACTTCGTTATTGGTGATGCCCACCTCGCTGATCTACAACTGGGAGATGGAAGCGCGGAAGTTCACTCCGCAACTGAAAGTATTTATCTACACCGGCACCCACCGCGAAAAAAACGTGGAGCAGTTTGCTGACTACGATTTGGTGCTGACCTCCTACGGCATCGCCCGGCTCGACATCAGCATCCTGCGTGAGTATTACTTCAACTACGTAATTCTGGACGAGTCGCAGGCCATCAAAAATCCTAATTCAGCCATTGCCAAAACGGTGCGTGAGTTCAACACCCGCCACCGCCTGATCCTCACCGGCACGCCGCTGGAGAACAGCACCCTGGACCTGTGGTCGCAGATGACGTTCATCAACCCGGGGCTGCTGGGCACCAAAGCGTTCTTCAAAAATGAGTTCGTCACTCCCATCGAAAAAAAGGGCGACACGAACAAGTCAGAGAAGCTTTACTCCATCATCAAACCGTTTATTCTGCGGCGGCAGAAGTGGCAGGTGGCTACCGAACTGCCCGAGAAAATAGAAAACGTGACCTACTGCTCGATGACTGAGGAGCAGGAAGTGCGCTACGAGGAGGTGAAATCGTTCTACCGCAACGAGATCATGGACCTCATCGAGAACAAGGGCATCCAGAAGTCGCAGATGCTATTGTTGCAGGGCCTCACCCAACTGCGGCAGATTGCCAACCACCCCCGAATGGTGGATGCGGAGTATCCCGACGGATCGGGCAAGCTAAAGGACATGATGCACATGCTCACCAGCGCCATCAGCGAAGGACACAACATTCTGATATTCAGTCAGTTTGTAAAGCACCTAACCCTGGTAAGCGAACAACTAAACGAACGCGACATTGCGTACGCTTACCTGGACGGCAGCACCAAGAACCGGCAAGCGCAGGTAGAAAACTTCCAGGGGGACGATCGCCTGCGGGTATTCCTGATCTCACTGCGGGCCGGGGGCGTCGGACTCAACCTCACCAAGGCCGACTACGTGTTTATCCTGGACCCCTGGTGGAACCCCGCGGTGGAGAAGCAGGCCGTTGACCGGGCGCACCGCATCGGGCAAGAGAACCGGGTGTTCACCTACAAATTCATCACCCGCGACACGGTGGAGGAGAAAATTCTGCGCCTGCAAGAGAGCAAACTCAAACTCGCCACCGACCTGATCTCTACCGAAGAAAGCTTCGTTAAAAAACTGACGAAGGATGACATCAGTGCCATTCTGAGTTAGGATGCGTGCTGCGGACATTTGATAGGCTGGTTTGTTGTGCCCTGGGTGGTATGGCAGAAAAATACCAGAACAAATACCGCTGCTATACCGCTTTTTAGGTGTCATGATATTTTATGAAAAGGCTGGGTACGGTAGTACCCCGTCGCTGGCCCATTGCAGGGGCAACGCTTCCCCCGCCGTTATTACCACGGCATTTCCACTGACCGATTTCGCACACGAGTGTCCGCTGGTGAACACCTGATCGAAGGGCAACCGACGAATAGCGCCATTGCGGGCCGATTTTAGGCGTGGCATAGCGATTGAGACTGGGTCAGGTACTTATTCATCTACTCCCCTTCCTATGTTTCGCCACACCTTCCTGCTCATCTACCGCAACTTCCGGCGCTTCCGCAGCACGTTCTACATCAACCTGATTGGGCTGTCGTCGGGCCTGGCCTGCGCGCTGCTTATCTTTCTGTGGGTCAACGACGAGCTAAGCGTGGACAAGTTTCACGAGCGAGACGCGCAACTGTACCAGGTGATGGAAAATCAGAATCAAGCCGATGGCATCACTACGCAAGGGGGCACTCCCGGCTTGCTGGCCGAATCGCTGGCCGAAGATATGCCGGAAGTGGAGTACGCCGCCGCCGTAGCCCCGGCCGAGTGGTTTGGCGATATCACCCTGTCGGTGGGCGAGAAAAACGTTAAGGCACCAGGACAATTTGCGGCAAAAGATTTCTTCACCATCTTCTCGTACCACCTGGTGCAAGGCGAAGAAAGCCAGGTGCTGGCCGCTAAGAACGCAATCGTGATCTCCGAAAGTCTTGGCCCGAAGTCTGTTCGGCACCACCGTAGATGTGGTCGGCAAAACGTTGGATTGGCACATTTTGCAGTTCAGCCAGCCCGCCATCGTCTCCGGGGTTTTTGCGAGATTCCCAGCTAACTCAACGGTTCAGTTTGACTTTGTTCTGTCGTTTGAAGCTTTTAAAGAGCTCAATCCCGGCGTGCTCAGCTGGGGAAACAATGGCCCTCATACGTTCGTGGTGCTTCGGGAAGATACGGACGTTGCTACGTTTGACGAGAAAATTGAGCACTACCTCAACGGCAAATACGAAGAAGATGACTACCGCACTTTGTTTACCCAGCCCTACTCGGATGGCTATCTATACGGCACCTACGAGAACGGGGTGCAGGCCGGAGGGCGTATTGAGTACGTTCGCCTGTTCTCCATCATCGCGCTCTTTATCCTGGTGATCGCCTGCATCAACTTCATGAACTTGTCCACCGCCAAGGCATCGCGCCGGGTCAAGGAGGTGGGCATCAAAAAGGCCGTGGGAGCCAGTCGCGCTACCCTAATCACCCAGTATCTGAGCGAGTCGTTTCTGATGGCCTTTTTATCCCTACTGACCGCCATCGTGCTGGTCGGACTGCTGCTGCCGCAGTTCAACATGATCACCGGCAAGCAGCTGTCGCTGGAATTTACGGTTCCGCTGGTCTTGTCGTTTCTGGGCATTACCCTGCTCACCGGGCTGCTGGCGGGGAGCTATCCGGCCCTGTACCTGTCGGGCTTCAACCCGGTGGCGGTGCTCAAAGGGAGGCTGAACAGTTCGGTGGGCGAACTCTGGGCGCGCAAAGGGCTGGTGGTGTTTCAGTTTGCGCTGTCGGTTATTCTCATCGTTTCGGTATGGGTGGTGTATCAACAGATCGAGTTTGTGCAAAGCAAGAACCTAGGCTACGACAAGGACAACCTGATTTCGTTTCCAATGGAGGGAAGCGTGGCCCAAAACCCGGAAACCTTTCTGGCGGAAGCGAAACGAATTCCCGGAGTCGTGAATGCTGCCAGCATGCAGCAAACCGTGGTAGGAAACGATGCCTCAACGGTAGGCCTTGGTTGGGAAGGAAGCAATCCGGATAATGTGGTCGAGTTTCAAGTCTTCAGCGTTAGCTACGGCACAATTGAGACGATAGGCCTGGAAATGGTCGAAGGACAAAGCTTCTCTCGAACCTTTGGCACCGACAGCACGACGATTATCTTCAACGAAACCGCCATCTCCCTAATGGGGCTCACCGACCCCATTGGTGCTACAGTTAATCTTTGGGGCAAAGACCGGCAGATTGTTGGGGTGGTCAAGGACTTTCACTTTGAGTCGATGCACCAAGCGGTGAAACCGGCGTTTCTTAAGCCAGACTTTGAATTCGCCATGAATATTGTTGCCCGCCTGGAGGCCGGAAAAGAACGGGAGACGCTGACGCAACTACAGGATTTCTACCAAACCTTCAACCCCGGCTACTCCTTTGACTACCAGTTCGTGGATGCCGACTACCAAGCCTTGTACGCCGCCGAGCAGCGGGTTTCTACGCTATCGAAGTACTTCGCTGGGCTGGCGATTCTGATCTCCTGCTTAGGGCTGTTCGGACTGGCGGCCTTCACCGCCGAGCGCCGCCTGAAAGAAATCGGCATTCGCAAGATACTGGGAGCCAGTAACTTCGGAATTGTGCGCCTGCTGTCGGGCGACTTCACCAAGATGGTGCTGGTGGCCATTGCCCTGGCGTTGCCGATTAGCTACCTGGTGGCGCAGTGGTGGCTGGACGATTTTGCGTTCAGCATCGCACTACAATGGTGGTACTTCGCCGGGGCCGGGCTGATTGCCCTGCTGGTGGCCTGGTTCACCGTAGGGCTGCAAACCGTGAAAGCCGCGCGCGTGAACCCGGCGGATTGTCTGCGGGATGAGTGAGTAATCCTCAGAGCAATGCTGAAATTAGGTGCATTGAATGGCAGAGTGTTGCATATGGTGTAACTTTGCGTTTCCTATGAGAATAGTAAGCAGGAAGAAGTCAAGTAGTCAGTCAAAATTAATTACAAAACGTCTAGGCAACCCCGTCATTCCAGAATTTTACGTAGCGCCCGGCGCCCGGCGAAGCGAAGAAAAATATCTGAAATCTCCCGCTACGAAGACGGGAAGCAATTCGTTTTAGGAACGCTTTCGTCGCTGTAGCAGGAGATTCCGGGTTTCGCCGGACGCCGGGCGCTACGCTAGCTCCGGACCGCGTCCCAGTCGGGTATGACCACGATGGATGACGTTCAAAATTGTAAATAATTCTGATTAGGTACTTAGTTGTCTTGAGACCTTACCCAAGCAATTCGTCATATTCGGCATGAGTTCCTACCCAAATTCACACAACCCCTTATGGCTTATCCAAGCCAAGCGCTTGGTAACCGATGCCAGTTCGGGCTGACCATAACTGCTTGCGTTTCCCAACTTTCTTAAGGTGTAATGACGGGTGAAGTGGATTAGCCTTCAGGCGTTTGAACTGGCGGTCAGCCAAGCGCTGGATATCTTGGGACAGCGCATCATGCTGCTTCCAAAAGCTGGCAAGCTTGGTAATAGCAGTTTCTATTTTTTGGACACGCATCAGGACAGTGGGAATTAGGGTTAGCGCAAATGGCATTGCTAACAAACAAGTCGAAATATACTTCTAACAAGGTAAATAAGCAGAACCGGAAGCAATCACCTGATGACCTCTTTGATACTTTCGGCACGCCAAAAGCGGTTAGGCAATCGCGCCGCCAGCAGACGCCCCTTGCCCCCGTAAGATGTTACTTGCTAAAGGTGGGTTGAAATCCAACGGAATCGCGCGCGCCGTTTGGTAAATACCCACCAACCCAATATATTAACTCATCAAGCCACCATCATCCCCATTCACTCACTCACCCATTCACTCCTCCATGCACAACTTCCACATCAACCGCCGCCACTTCCTGAAAACCGCTTCGGCTTCGCTGGCCCTCTCAACCCTGGGTCCGGGCGGATTGGACATTATCTATCAGGACAAGCCTATGCGCGTGGGGGTGATCGGCACCGGATGGTACGGCAAGAACGACATCTTCCGACTAATACAGGTGGCCCCCGTGGAGGTGGTTTCTATCTGTGACGTAGACAAAAATATGCTGGCTGAGGCGGCTACCCTCATCAGTCAGCGGCAGAAGTCAGGCAAGAAGCCGCGCACCTACACCGACCACCGCGCCCTGCTGGCCGAGCGCGACCTGGACTTGGTGATCATCGGCTCGCCCGACCACTGGCACGCCCTACAGGCCATCGACGTGCTGGACGCCGGAGCGCACCTGTATCTACAGAAGCCCATCAGCGTCGATGTGCTGGAGGGAGAAGCCATTCTGGCTAAGGCCCGGCAGTCGGATCGGACGGTGCAGATCGGCACCCAACGGCGCAGCACGCCCCATCTGATGGAAGCTAAAAAGAACATTGTGGACGCCGGACTGCTGGGCAAGGTGTCGCACGTGGAGATGTGCTGCTACTACCACATGCGGGCCAACGGCAACCCGCCGGTGCAGCCGGTGCCCGATTTCTTTGACTACGAGCGATGGACGGGTCCCGCTCCGCTGCGGGCCTTCGATGGGCTGCCGCACCGGCGGTGGTGGCGCACTTTTATGGCCTACGGCAACGGCATTGTGGGCGACATGTGCGTGCACATGCTCGACACCGTGCGCTGGATGCTCGGCTTGGGCTGGCCGCAGCGCATCAGCTCCGAAGGGGGCATCTACGTACAGAAGGGGGGCGAATCCACCATCAGCGATACGCAAACGGCTATTTTTGAGTACGACGGTCTGAACTGTGTGTGGCAACACCGCAGTTGGGGCACTCCCGCCGACCCTGATTACCCCTGGGCGTTCACGCTCTACGGTGACAAGGGCACCCTGAAGGGCAGCGTGACGAGCTACGATTTCATTCCGGAGGGCAAAGGTGGCAAACCCATCCACGGCGATGCCCTATACGAGCGAGAGAAGTATCCGGAAGACCTCACCGAAAAGGACATAGAACTGCACGCTGCCCCCGCCACCCGCCGCCATATGCTGGACCTGCTGGCGGCTATTGAAGAGAAAAGACAACCGGTGGCCTCGGTAGAGCAGGGGCACATTTCTACCGCCGCCTGCATTCTGGCCAACCTGTCTATGCAAGCTGGTCGGCCATTGGTTTACGATCCGCAGCAACACATCGTGGTGGGCGACTCCGAAGCGACCAAGCTGCTGCGCCGCCCCTACCGCGACCCCTGGCAGCACCCGGGGGAGAAGTTGGGATAAACGGATTAGTCTTCGTATATCGTTTGCCTATGCTTTGAACATCGAGTGCCGAACAGGAAATACTGAATAATAAAATATGAGGTTGAACCAACAATTACTGATAAGCTGTCTGTTGCTGCATAGCGTAGTAGGCAACGCTCAGTCTCTGGAGAACGAAAGCGAAATCGTTGCCCCCGGAGCTTCATTGCACCAAGTGGCGGCCGACTACAAATTTACCGAAGGCCCGGCGGCGGATGCGCAGGGCAACGTGTTCTTCACCGACCAGCCCAATAACCGCATTATGAAATGGACCACCGACGGCACCGTGTCGGTGTTTATGGAAGATGCCGGACGCGCCAACGGACTTGTTCTTCGACCGGCAGGGCAACCTAATTGCCTGCGCCGATGCGCAAAACCAGTTGTGGCAGATCAGTCCCGATAAGCAGGTCACGGTGCTGGTGAATGACTTTCAGGGGAAGCGACTCAACGGGCCCAACGACCTGTGGGTGGATTTGAAAGGAGGCATCTACTTCACCGACCCCTACTACCCGCGCGACTACTGGGCGCACACCGAAAAAGAGATTGATAACGAGCAAGTGTATTATCTGGCGCCCAACAAAAAGACGCTTACGCCCGTAGCCACTGACCTGGTGAAGCCCAACGGCATCGTGGGCACGGCGGACGGAAAGCAACTGTACGTGGCTGATATCGGTGATAAGAAAACCTATGTGTACCAAATCAATGACGATGGCAGTCTATCGGACAAGCAACTGTTTACCGATATGGGTTCCGACGGTCTAACGCTTGATAATGAAGGCAACGTGTATCTTACGGGACAGGGGGTAACGGTATTTGATAAGCAAGGCAAGCAAATTGAGCACATTGAGGTGGACGAGGGCTGGACGGCCAACGTCTGCTTCGGCGGCAAAGACCGAAAGACGTTATTTGTTACGGCGATGAAATCGTTGTATACGCTGAAGATGCGGGTGAAGGGGATGCAGTAGGAATATGCCGCGTCCACGGTGGATTAATCATGTTCCTACACGTTCCTACTGATAACGCATCACTAACCAAAGCGCCAGGTAAACGATCAGCGGAGAGCCGATGCCCAGCACAATAGCAATGGCAAACAACACCCGAATTAGCGTAGCATCCCAGCCAAAGTAGGTGGCCAGTCCGCCGCATACGCCCAGCACAATTTTGTCGGATAAAGATGGTTTGAGCTTTTTCATAGGCTAATCTTTTGCTCGAACTGATGGTAGGTCATGATTTGGGTATTGCCAAATATTTCTATGTCCAGTAGGTCGCCGTCGCCAGTCACCAAATAATCTGCTTTCCCATCCTTGGCCAAGGATAGCAGAAAGTTATCTTTCGCATCCCTACATTCCCCTGCCGCCGATGTTACTTTTACCATCTCGCCGAAGTGATCGAAGAGATCTAACAGCTCCGCAATTCTAGTTTCTGGAAATACTTGCGAAACTTCGGGCGGTGAGCAACTTCTAGGAATTCGCTGAGTAGTGCTTCACTAAATAGCAACACGATTTTTTCATTGGCAAGCAACTGTTCCACCCTCTCAAGCCGCTTCGAAATTAGGTAGCTGATCCAAAGATTAGTGTCAAGAACTACCCTAATCCTTTTCACTCTTTAATCGGTAGCGTTCTGCCCTAACTTCTTCAACTTCGGTGGTAATATCTTCTAAGTCAGGCGTTGCGCCCTTTTGGTTTCTAAATTGATCCAATAATGTCGCAAACCTTTCCTTCGAGGAATTCTTTTTGATACTAATAACCCCTAGATCGGCCAAATCTTCCAAAAGGCGCTTCGCTTTGGGGTCTATTATTTCAATCTGCAAAGTCATTATCTTCTGTTTTAGTTAATTTTAAGATATCAGGCTACCACTTCCTGCTGGTACTGCTTATACACTGAGGCGATGCCTTCCCGAAGGCCGATCCGGTGCTTCCAGCCGTGGCGGTGTAGTTTTCCTACGTCCATCAACTTGCGGGGCGTGCCGTCGGGTTTGGACGTGTTAAACGTCAATTCACCCTCAAAACCCACCACGTCTTTGATCAGCAGGGCCAAGTCTTTGATACTGATGTCCTCCCCGGTGCCTACGTTAACCAGCTCCGCTTCGTGGTAGTTTTCCATCAGAAACACGCAGGCTTCGGCCAGGTCGTCCACGTGCAGAAACTCCCGCTTCGGACTGCCCGACCCCCAGATTTCTACGGTGGCGTCGCCGTTTTCCTTGGCCTCGTGAAACTTACGAATCAGGGCCGGAAGCACGTGCGAGTTGTTCAGATCGTAGTTGTCGTTGGGGCCGTATAAGTTGGTCGGCATGGCCGAGATAAAATTGCAATCGTACTGCGCCCGATAGTTCTCACACAGCTTGATGCCCGCAATCTTGGCGATGGCGTAGGGTTCATTGGTCGACTCCAGCGGACCGGTGAGCAAGTATTCTTCTTTAAGCGGCTGATCAGCCAGTTTGGGATAGATGCACGACGAACCCAGAAACTGGAGCTTCTTCACTCCGTTGACGTAACTCTGGTGAATCACGTTGTTCTGGATCATCAGGTTGTCGTACAAAAATTCGCCCCGGTACACGTTGTTGGCATGGATGCCGCCTACTTTGGCCGCCGCCAAAAACACGTAGTCGGGTTTCTCTTCGGCGAAGAAGTCAGCGACCTGCTGCTGGTTACGTAAGTCCAGCTCACCAGACCGGCGGGTCACAAAGTTATCGTAGCCTTTACCCTGCAGGTTGCGCAGAATGGCCGAACCAACCATACCACGGTGCCCCGCGATGTATATTTTTGCTGTTCTCTCCATGATAGATGATATAGAAGTTTAGATTGCTTCGTTTACGAGTTCGCCGGGCCGAAAGCCCTATGAATAAGGAGCACAGGACTTTTAGTCCTGCGCTATAGATGTTAGGTGCTATAGGAGATCGCTTCCGCTTTAATGGCTTCCGAATTGATGGTATTTAACAAATAGTCTCTATCATACTTACCCTCAAAAATCTCCACACAAGCATTATCAAGCGCTTCGTCGAAGGCTTCCTCTATGATTTCGGATAGCTCGTCGTCCGAAGCGTAGTAGCCTCCTGACTTTCGGCGTTTATTAACCCGCTTAATTGCCCGTACTGAGTTGCGGATAGAAAGGTCCCAGGAAGTGGTTGTACGCGACTCGGCCTGTTGTTTGATCAGGTGAACCAACAGAATAACCAAGTAGCTGTAGATTTTATTGAGCTTATCTTCCTTGCTCATCTCCTCTAGTTCGTCTACCAGCGAAAGAGCCGCGGCGTAGTTTTGCTGCTCAATGTGGGTGCGTAAAGCCGTCAGTTCTTCCATGATTAGTAAATCTATCTAAAGAACGCTACACTTCAGTAAATCATTCGTGGTAGTTGAATACCTTATGACCACCCTTGAGCAAAAATTTGTCACGCTTGAAGAGTTCTAGATCCGACTGCACCATATCTTTTACCAGCGCGGGTAGGTCGTACTCCAGTTCCCAACCGAGTTTTTCCTTTGATTTGGTGGGGTCGCCAATGAGCAGTTCCACTTCGGTGGGGCGGTAGTAGGCCGGGTCGACCTTCACCACCTCTTTGCCCTCGGGCAGTTGGTAGTCGGGATGCGAACAGCTAACCACTTTGCCTACTTCGTTCTGCTCCTTGCCCTCGAAGGCCACCTCGATGCCTAGCTCCTGAAACGACATCCGCACGAAGTCGCGCACGGTGGTGGTGATGCCGGTGGCGATCACAAAGTCTTCGGCCACCTCCTGCTGAAGAATCAGCCACATGGCCCGCACGTAATCCTTGGCGTGGCCCCAGTCGCGCTTGGCGTCCATGTTGCCCAGATACACCGTATCCTGCAAATTGAGGGCAATGCGCGCCGCCGCCCGGGTGATCTTGCGCGTCACGAAGGTTTCGCCCCGGATGGGTGACTCGTGGTTGAACAAGATGCCGTTCACGGCAAACATATCGTAGGCCTCGCGGTAGTTCACCGTGATCCAGTAGCCGTACAACTTGGCCACCGCGTAGGGCGAGCGAGGATAGAAGGGGGTCTTCTCACTCTGCGGCACCTCCTGCACCAGTCCGTAGAGTTCGGAGGTGGAGGCTTGGTAGATTTTGGTTTTCTTTTCCAGCCCCAGGATGCGCACGGCTTCCAGGATGCGCAGCGTGCCGATGCCGTCTACGTTGGCGGTGTACTCGGGCGCGTCGAAGCTCACCTTCACGTGCGACATGGCCCCCAGGTTATAGATCTCGTCGGGCTGCACCTTCTGCACAATGCTGATAATATTAGCAGAATCCGACAAGTCGCCGTAGTGCAGTACGAATCTTAGGTCTTTTTCGTGCGGATCTTGGTACAAGTGATCGATGCGGTCGGTGTTGAACAGCGAGGTGCGGCGCTTGATGCCGTGCACTTCGTAGCCCTTCTCTAGCAGTAGTTCGGCCAGATAGGCCCCGTCTTGACCGGTTACCCCGGTAATCAATGCTTTTTTCATAGTTTATACGTATTCGGTTAATCCTTTTTCTTTGATATCGTTTAAAAACTTCTTCACCATTTGCTCCTGGTCTTTGTCGCAGATCATCAGGGCATCGTCGGTCATCACCACAATGTAGTTATCGAGTCCCTGCACCACGCCGATTTTGTCCTTCGGCACCTTGATAAAGCAGTTGGTGGTGTCGTAGGTCATCACCGAACCTTGAATACTGTTAGCGGTGGTATCTTTGGGGTGCTCGCTATCGATGGACTTCCAGGTGCCCAGATCGGTCCAGCCGATGTCGGCGGGCATCACGTACACGTTATCGGCTTTTTCCAGAATGCCGTAGTCAATAGAAATATTGATACAGTTGGAATACACTTTTTTAATAAATTCTTCTTCCTGATCGCTGTAATACTGAGATTTTCCTTCGGCGAACAAGGTGTTGACCTCGGGCAGGTGCTGTTCGTAGCTTTTGCGGATGGCCGCCAGGCTCCAGACAAAGATGCCGGAGTTCCAGACAAAGTTACCGGCCCGCAAAAATTCTTCGGCGGTGGCGTGGTCCGGTTTTTCCTTAAAGGCTTTCACTTTATGAATATCAGCATCGCCTTCGGAAGCATTGAACTCAATGTAGCCGTAACCGGTGTCGGGCCGTAGCGGCTTGATGCCGAAGGTGATCAGGTAATCTTCTTGCGCAGCGAGCTCGAAAGCGCGTTGCGCCAAACGCGTGAACTCGTCCTGCTTCACGATCATGTGGTCGGCGGGCGAGACGATGATGCTGGCTTCCGGATTCTTCTGAGCGATTTTGTGAAAAGCGTAGGCCACGCAGGGCGCGGTGTTGCGCAGCTCTGGCTCCAGCAGAATCTGGTCGTCGGTGAGCAGCGGCAACTGCTCTTTGATCAGATCGTAGTACGCCTGATTAGAGATGATGTAAATATTTTCGGGAGGACATACCGCCTTTAGACGATTAAAAGTTAGCTGCAACAGCGATTCTCCGGTGCCCAGCACATCGTGAAACTGCTTAGGAAACTGCTGCCGACTGATGGGCCACAACCGGGTGCCGACCCCGCCCGCCATAATGAGGGCAAAATTATTCGCTTTCATTTGCATTTATCAAATAATAAAAATGACTAAAAGATGAAGCAAATATACGGACATCGTGCTCGAAAGAAAAGCATTCCCCGGATTGTAATCAAATTCTCCTTCCCTCATTGGGCGACAACGGCTAAGTTACCACCAAAAAACTACCGTTACGAAGCGATTCTTTATTATAAGTAAATGGTCGGTCTGAGGTTTCCTGAAACATCTTTCCCCCCGCCGCTTCTACGATCGCCTGCCCGGCGGCGGTGTCCCACTCCATGGTGGGGCCGTGGCGGTAATAGACGTCGGCCTTGCCTTCGGCGACCATGCAAAACTTGAGCGAACTGCCGCGGGCGATACTTTCGGTTACTTGGTATTTTTTGAGCACTGCGTCTTCCTCTTCAGAAGCGTGGCTACTGCTGCGCACCGCGACGCGCTTTCTCGGCGGTTGACGCACGCGCAACGTTTCCTCGCCCCACCGGGAGATTTGCTTGTACCCCCCGGCTTCAACGTCGCTGGCGTAGCCCGCTTGCGTAGCAAAGTACAGTTCTTCGGTCACCGGCGTGTAGATAACTCCGAGCACCGGTCGGTGCTGGTGGATGAGGGCGATGTTGACGGTGAACTGCCCGTTGCGTTTGATAAACTCTTTGGTGCCATCGAGCGGGTCCACCAGCCAAAAATATTCCCACTCCCGACGGGTGACGTAGTCTACGTCGGCTCCTTCTTCGGAGATCAGCGGAATGTTGGGATAATGCTCCTGTAGGGCCGGGGCAATCACTTCGTGCGATGCCCGGTCGGCCAGCGTGAGGGGAGACCGATCAGCCTTGAAGTCGACCACCCGCGAGAAGTCAGCGTGGTGATACACCTCCAGAATGGCTCGTCCGGCTGCCCGCGCGATGTCGTTGATCGTAGCGATGGATACTTCGGGAATCATGAGAAGGCAGTAGGGTTGACGGTATCGACTAAAAAACTTTATATTGCTGGCCACAAAAACCACCAGCCACGCTTATGGAGCACGCCGCCCGCGTAAAGATCGTCCTACACGGAGGGGAATTTGAAATTGAAGGTTCGGAGGAGTTCGTCAACTCCTACGCCGACACCATTGCCAGCCTGTCGGACATCCTGAAGAATGCCCCGTCGCACCCAAGCGCTGCCGAGGGCAAAGAAAGCAATCTTAATCCAGGAAAGCAATTCGCCATCTTTGATCCCGAAGCTCCGGCTCCCCCGCCGGATACCACGCCCCTGGCCTCGCCCGATTCGTTCGGCGAACTGTATTACAAAGCCCCCAAGAGCACCAGCAAGTCGGACGTGGTGCTGCTGGCCAGTTTTTTTGTGCAGTCGCACAATGGCGAGGGCACCTTCACCACCCGCGAGGTGAACAAACTGCTGCGCGACCACGGCATCGACATGACCAACACGGCGCACTTCAACAAGCTGAATCAGGACTACAAGAAGGTGTTCAAGATGCGACAGGGGCAGTATAAGGTGAGCGAAGAAGGGGTGGAGCACCTGCGGAGTATTTTGCGCTAGGTTAAGTCTACCTGTTGGTGATAGGGGTGGTGAGTGACACGATCTACTATCGTTTTCTTGGAATCAACATCCTCAGCTATTTCTTATAGAACAGTCATTGCAGACAAACGCAATCGACAGTATTTCGGCATCAGGGTTGTTAACCTACTTGCGTGATAGGCCAAGTTCAGGCTGCTATTCGTCAATTCCTACCCCCTAAAAGCCACTGGTCTCTACCGGTTTCCGGGTATATTCCGGGGCTAGTTTCACCGGGCCGTTCTTTCTTGGTACATTCGGAATGCCGATCCGGAAATTTCTGCCCATGCGATGGTTGTTCTTCTTCTCTGCCCTTGTTCTGCTTCCGCTGCTGGCGGCGGGCCAGGGGCGGGCGTTAGCGCAACTGAACGAAAAACTGCAAGAGGCCACCACTGACGATGAACGAGGCTTCGCCCAGTGCGATCTTTCTCTGGCTTACAGCGGAATAGATTCGGTTGAAACCTTTGCCTACGCCAAACAAGCGCTCATCACTTTTCAGCGCAGCGGCAACGCCTACGGAGTGGGACAGGCCTACCTGGCGCTGGGCGGAGGCTACTTCGACTACAACAACCTGGAGCAAGCAAAGACGCACTACCTGCTGGCTAAAGAACGGTTTGCCACGCTGCTGGCGCAAGATTCTTCGGTGAGAAACATGAAAGCCTGGACGAAAAGCACCTTCAACCTGAGTGCCACGCTGGGACGGCAGGGCCGCAATGAAGAAGAACTGCGCTACATGATGGAAGCCGAACCAGTGGCCGAGCGAGCGGGCGATACCTACATTCTGGCCCTGATCAACTCGAATCTGGGCATCACCTTCACCAACCAGGAGGACTACGACAAAGCCTACAATTACTTCTCTAAAAGCGGACGCTTGTACGAAGATACCGCCAGCAGCCAGTTTATTCAGGATCGCCTGATATTCTCGTTTTGCCTCTACGAACTGGATTCCTTGCCGCAAATGAAGGCGGTGCTGGACCGCATTGAGCAAACCCTGAACCGCACGCCCGAATCGGTAGACTGGCACCTCTATTATCTGGCCCGCGGCAAATATCTGCTGGGAAAGAAAGAATACCAGGCGGCTCTTCACTACTACGACCGCTCTCGGGCGCTGGTAGAAGAAAGCAAAATGACGGGCTACCTCGATGCCATCTTTCGGCACTACGCCGAAGCGTACGATATGATGGGAGAGATCAGGAACGCGCCAAACAGTACACCCTACGGTATCTGGAACTGGCCCGGCAGGATCAGCATCCGGAAAACGAACTGTCGGTCCTAGAGGAACTGGTGAAGTACGAAGCGCGGGAAGAAAAATTACGAGCAGGCCTATACCTATCTGGATTACTACGTTCGCTTGCAGGACAGTATCAACCTGAGCACCACCCAGGCGCAGTTTAACGAACTGGAGCTCCGCTACCAATCCGAGAAAAAGGAAAAGGAGATCGTGGAGCTAGAGCGCCGCAACGGTGAAGTGGCGCTGGCCCTGGAAAAGAAACGCTCGCAGCAGTACCTGACATTGCTCATTGCGGGTTCGCTGGCCTTCTTGCTGGCCATTGGCTACGGAGCGTATCGGCACCAGCAGCGGCGGGCCCGGGCGGCAGAGCAGCAGCGCGCCGATGAAGTGAAGCAGCTAAAGCACGAGCAGCAGGCCCGGGTAGTGTCGGCCCTGATGGAGGGCCAGGAGAAAGAACGAAAACGGTTGGCCACCGACCTGCACGACGGACTGGGCGGACGACTGTCGGGCATCAGCCTGAAGCTGTCTAAGCTCAGCCAAGACCGGCGCAACGGATCGGCCGACCCCCAGATCGAGGAGATCATGGAGAACCTGGACGGCTCGCTGGTCGAGCTGCGTGGCATCGCCCGCAACCTCACTCCCGAAACGCTGTCGCGCTACGGCCTGAAGGCCGCGTTGGAGGATTACTGCAGCAGCCTGAACCGCCCGGACACCCGCATTATCCTGCAGTGCTACGGCCCCGAGACCGATCCAGCAGAGAGCATCAGCCTAACCATCTACCGTATCATCCAGGAACTCATCAACAACGCCGTCAAGTACGCCCAGGCCTCCGAAATCCTGGTGCAGTACATCGCGAAGACGGTACGGTAGACATCACCGTAGAAGACGACGGCGTAGGCTTCCGTACCAATCAGTCGGATAGAAACTCCGGCATGGGACTCGCTAACATCCGCACCCGGGTGGCGTACCTGAACGGCCAGATGGATTTACATTCTTCGCCCACCGAGGGCACCACCGTTACCATTCATATCGATGTCTGAGCAGCAACTAATTCGGATAGTGGTGATAGATGATCATCGCCTGGTCATCGAGGGGCTGAAGGCCCTACTGGGCGGAGACGCGCAGGTTGAGATTATTGGCTCCTTCACCACCGGACAGGCGGCCCTAACGTTTCTGGAAACCCAGCCGGTGGAGGTGGTGCTGCTCGATGTGAACCTGCCTGACATCCACGGGGTGGAGATGTGCCGCCTCATTCACGAGCGTTATCCAACCATCAAAGTACTCGGGCTGAGCACCTATTGCGAACCCAGCATCATCAACCAGATGATTAAACACGGCGTGAGTGGTTACCTGCTCAAGAACGTGGTGGCCGACGAGTTGACGCGCGCCATCCGGCAGATCCACAGCGGACAATATTACTTCGGAGCGGAAATTCAGAAGATTCTGGCCGACGCGGTATTCAATCACGAAACGCCCCGCCTCACCCGGCGGGAGAAAGAGATTGTGCGCCTGATCGCCGACGGGCGCACCACCAACCAGATTGCCGAGGCGCTGTTTATCAGTCCGCTCACGGTAGAGACGCACCGCAAAAACGTGATGAAAAAGCTGAAAGTAACCAACGCCGCTTCGCTCATCAAGCTGGCGGTGGAGAAAACCATTATCTAATTTTTAACCCTAGAACAATGAAAAACCTACCCTTACCCCTCCTGTTGCTATGTTTTTTACTGGGCTGTTCTTCTGACAACGACGGCCCCGATGGTCCGGGCACTATCGGATCGGGCGTGCCCGTCTACGACGAAACCCTGGTTCCCACAAGCGAATCACCCTTGCCCAATCTGATCAGCAATGGCGACTTTGAATCGGACGATACGTGGATCAACTGCGGCGGAGTTCGTTACGAGCAGCGCAACTTTGCCACCAGTGGTGACCGGGTGCTGGTGATAGACAGCCGC
The DNA here is from genome assembly GCA_963833215.1 of uncultured Cytophagales bacterium. Lineage (GTDB taxonomy): Bacteria > Bacteroidota > Bacteroidia > Cytophagales > Cyclobacteriaceae > Tunicatimonas. The sequence continues at coordinate 152,309 of CAWHXE010000019.1, forward strand.
AGTGTTTGCGAAGCCGGGGCAAGCCGTAATATCGTGGCCGCGGCCACCCAGGAGATTGACCTTCCCGGAGGCATTTCCGACGTGCTCACCATTGCTTTTCAGGTGCGGGTGAAGGGGCGCTTCCTTCCTTGGCCTTTGATCTCTACTTGAGCAATGCGGCCGAAGAGTCGTTCCAACTCTTCGGCGGTTACCGCATCACCTCCATTATACAAGATGCCGACGAAGCTCCCGCTTGGAACCTGATTACCCTGTTGGTTTCCCGCTCGCAGATACAAAACGCTATTGAAGCTTCGCCGCTGTTTCTGACTTTTCAGTTCAGAGGCTCAGATGAGATTGCGGCCACCACCATCTATCTGGACGATGTGCGCGTGACCAACGGCTTTCAGGGCACCACCCAAGCCGCAGCTATGCCCGATGCACTGCGCAACTACGCGGGCGGCCGCCGGATTCTATTTTACAAATTGACCACGGAAGACCAGACCGTGGCTTCCATGCAGCCCAACGGCACCGACATGGTGGTCTACGAGCAGATTCCCGCCGCGACGGTGGAGGGGGCCCCGCGCTGGTTTAACGATAACCAGATCACCCTGGCGCAGAAAGAGTTCAACCCGCAGTTGCCCAGCGATCCCAGCATTCAGCCCGGGGGCGGCACCAACGTGATCAAGTACAACCTCGCCAATGGCAACGAGGAACTGGTCTACCGGACCATCGGAGAGCCCGGTAAATTTCTTTTCGTGGATGCCCTGGAAAACCAGGCCGCCTTCGACTTCGAGGTGCGCCGCACGGCCTGGGATGCGGAGCGCAACCGGGGGGCACTGTGCGCCTGCGGCCGGAACCGCTCACCGCAGTTCGAACTCAACTCCGATGATCTCTGCAAGCTGTTTATCATCGACGCCACCACCAACGAAATAATCAACGACGAGGTCAATGGGTTCGCTCCTGAGTGGTCCACTTCGGGAAAGTTGGCGTATTATTACGCGGATAAGATCTACTCGGCCACGGTATCGGGAAGCGGGCAACTGAACCCCACCGTGGTGTACGAAGGCCCCGCCCTGCTGCAAGCCGTGGACTGGTCGCCCGACGAAACCCAGTTGGTGATCGCCGAAATGGGTTCCGGCAGCGCCGTGATCAACGGTGAGATTGAACACATCTACACCATCAAAATACTGGACTTAGCCACCGGTCAGTCAGAAAACCTGTTGCGGGTAGATCACGGCAACATGTAGCCGAACCTCTCGTGGTCGCCCGACGGAGCGTTCATTATCTACTCACTGAACCTTGACAACGGCGGCGGGGCACAAATTTGGTGGCTGGAGGTGGCTACCGGCCAAACCGGCCCCATCACCAACACCATCTCCGCCTACGCGGCAAGCTGGAGAAAATGACTCGGCAACAATTTCTGCTGGTTTTGATCGGCGCTCATCCCATCACCGACTAAAACTTTTGCTTTTCTGCGGGGTTTACCCGGCACAATCTATTGTTAACGACAAACGAGAAATATCATGATGGTAAAGCGATTTTTATCCGCAGCCGAGGGCATTATTGGCAAAACAGTGCATGACCCCCGGCAAGAGAATGTAGGCGTGATCAAGGATGTTTTTATTGATCCGGAAACGAACCAGCCGGTGTTTGTGGTGCTGGCCGAAGGAGGTTTCCTAGGAATCGGCAGTGACCACGTGGCTTTGCCCTGGCACATGCTGGAGTTCAACACCAACTCGGGCAGCGTGCTGCTGGCGGAGAACATCAAGAAGATTCAGGATGCCCCGGAACTGGACCTGGATAAGCTGAAGAACTCTGATCGGGACGAACTAGACAAGTTGGTAGGCTACTACGGCAAACAGGATTTTGCTAACCAGGGTGGGGTGGACCAGGAGAACTATAAGGCCGAAGAACCCACGGATCATAAACATGAAGCGTACGAAGGTTCGGCCAAAATCACCGACGAGGCGCCCAAGGATACCGACGATAACCCCGCCGACAATGTTGACTACGAGAAGATGAAGGGCGGACGAGGATAAACCGACCGTAGCGCGTTTTACTTGCGGGTGTGCTTCATGCGCTCTTTGATGCGCGCCGCTTTGCCCTGTCGTCCGCGCAGGTAGTAGATACGCGCGCGGCGCACTTTTCCGTGACGGATCACTTCGATTTTCTCGATGCTGGGCGACAGCAGAGGAAATATCCGCTCTACGCCTACTCCGTTCGATACCTTACGCACCGTAAAGGTTTCACCATTGGTGCTGGCGTTCTTGCGTTGGATCACCGTGCCCTGAAACTGCTGGATACGCTCCTTGTTTCCTTCACTAATCTTCACGTGCACGTTGACGGTGTCACCCGCCCGGAAGTTGGGGTGCTTGGTGCGGGTTTCCTGGTATTCTTGCTGAACAATCTTTAGTAATTCACTCATGACTTATTGGACTAACTGAGTTTTCTGGCGAAAAGAGGGGGCAAAAGTAATGAAAAATGTTTATAATGAGCGGCTAACCGCTATATTTTATCGAACTATCTTCTGGAAGTAGTAGAGGAGAAACGAGAAAACGGTGCCCAAGGCAACTCCCAGTTGAATTTGGGCAGCACTGGCGGCAACTGGCGGCCGAAGAAATCCTTTGCTGAGCGCCATAGGTTCGCCTATCTAAAGAAGAATGCCCTATCCCACTTTCCTTTTCATCTCTTTCATGTCCGCCTCAATGCTGCGCACTCGAGCTTCCAGATCAATGACTTGATCCAGTTTGTCGTTCATCACCCCAAACTGATGGGCAATCAGGCTAAAGTTTTCGTCTGACTGTTTGAAATTCCTCTCTGAAATATCCACCAGTCGATTCATATTATCACTCAGCCCATGAACCGTTTGGTTGGTCTGGTCTAGCTTATCTCCTAAAGCTTGAACCGTTTGATTGGTTTGGTCTATTCTGTTACCGAGTGTTGAAGCAACCTGATCAATTCTATCCCCAAGGGTTGAAGGTTGCCAAGCGTTGAGGCAACCTGGTCAATTCTATCTCCTAGCACTTGATTGGTTTGAAGAATTCTTTCGCCCAACACCTCGTTGGTCCGCTCAATGCGGTCGGCCAGCACGTTCATGTTGCGGTCGAAGCGCTGAAGCACCGCTAGCTGCAGGTTTTGGGCTTCCAGCGTATTCTGAGAAATGTCAATAAGTTGGCCAAGCAATTCATTCCCTTCGTGCTGACCGTTGGTACTGTTCATTCACTTTTTGAATTATTGTTCGCTAAAGATACAGAAAAGAGCAGGTTTCTCATTCCATCACCGCCAGCTCCCGGTTGCTGATGCGGTCGCCGTACAGCTTTTTGTAATAGACCTTGCGCTCCAGCGCCGCGATCACCGGTTCATAGAAGTCGATGCCTTCCACCTGGGCGGCTTCGTAAATGCCTCCCGGACTAAACACGTTGACCTCCATCAGTTTATCGCCCACAATGTCAAGGCCCACCATAAACACCCCGTCGTGGATGAGTTTGGGACGTACTTGGTCCACCAACCGCAGCATGGTATCATCCACCTCCACCCGCACCGCTTCTCCTCCGGCGCTGACGTTGCTCCGAAAATCATTCTCATTCTGCCGTCGTACTGCCACGTATTTTCCCTCGTGCTGTAGGGCCTTTCCGTTCATCACGATCAGGCGCACATCGCCGTCAGCCGCTTCCGGCAAATACGCTTGGGCGATCACGTAGCCGTGGCGCGCCACCACATCCACAATTGATTGTAGGTTGGTGGCCTTTTCTTTAAGCAAAAACACGTCTTTGCCGCCCGATCCCTGCAAGGGCTTGATCACGATGCGGTGATCTTGCTCCTCGTAGAACCGCTGCACATCCTCGGCCCGGCGGGTGATCAGCGTACGGGGACGCACCACCTCGGGAAAGTGCTGGAAGTACATTTTGTTCTGGCAGTTGAACAGCGTATCGGGATGGTTAAGCACAATTACGCCCTGCTGCCGGGCCACCTGCCCGAACACTACGCCCGCCAACTGGGCCCAGGGGCGCACTTCAATATCGACCGAAGGGTCGTTGCGGATCCAGAGCACGTCCAGGTCGTGACCGGTGATCACGACAGACTCGTTTTCTTCGCTTTGCAGAGCAGTAAGATAGTCCTCTGCGGAAGACACTTTGCCTTCCACCGTGCGGGCAAGCGCTCCCATGTGCCCTTCGGGAAAGTACATTAAGTCGCCTACCCCGGCCAAGTAAACGGTATGGCCCAGTTGCTGCGCCCGAAAGGCCAGGTGCACGGTGGTGTAGACGGCGGTTTCGGTGGCAACGTCGTTAACGATAAAGGCGAGTTTCATAATGGCGGGATTTGGCGAATGGTATCTCAGTATAAGCCTCCAGAGGGCCTAATGTTCAGCCGTCCCGGCGGTTAGTGGTGACCAATTGGCTCGGTCTCCAGATCGTAACGAATAGCCTTTGCTTTCATAACTAAAATAGCGGATGATTCGCTATGCGCCACATCTAAATCGTAAAAGACAATGGCTTCAGCACCCACCAGCTTTGCTTTTTCAACGATGGCTTGTTCTACCTGGGACTGACCGAGTCCCTCGCCACCATTAACTAGCGTACCAATTACTTGGTACGGCCGACCAATTCGGCCCTCGCTGTAGTGTACCTCTACCTTCTGGAGCGGGTCGTAGGAATACAATTCTCCGGTATAGAATATTCGTGGAGCACAGCTACCGAGGGCAGTCAGTAAAAATAAAGATAAGAGCGTTTTCATCGTGCATAGGGTTAGGTAACAAATAGTACGATGAAGCCAATCCAAATTTGGGACCATTTGTAAGCTTGGTTTATCCTTTCACCAGCGCCAGCACGTCGTACCCGTTTTTCAGCGCCTCCAGCTTTTGCTGCGCCTCGGCACTTTGCAGATACCGGGGCAGCAGCGCGGGCGGACGCAGAATCTCCCGCTCGATCAGCTCCTGAATCACCGGGATGTGCTTCACGGCAATTTTGCCCGACAGCAGCGGCGTGAGCGCGTGCCCTTCCCGCAAATACTCAAGCAGGCGCACAAAGCCCCGCAGGTAGATAATATCTTTAATGAAGCCGCCGCTCTGGTAAATACGGGTCACGGTTTCGAAGGCCATCGCCGGGGCGCAGTGGTGCTCTTCTACCAGCGTGCTATACGCCTGGGCAAACGGAACTCCCGCCAGCCGGTTGGCCCCGGTGATCACCCGTTCGGCCAGCAGCCGCAATCGTTCGGCATCTAGTCCGCCCACCAGGTACTCGGCCAGCACGGCCAGCCCCTCCTGCAGTTCGTCGTAGTCGGCCAGGCCGTAGCGCATCAGGGTCATGGGTTGCTGACCGCCGTTGTGGAAGGTGAGCACGTGCGTACCAATCTCGTGCTGCAGCAGCGCCTCCACCCGGCTGGGGCGCACCATGGTGTGGGCGAGCAAGAAACAGCCGTCCCCGCGACACCATCACGCCCGGCACGTCGTCTTGGATAAAAATATCCGAGGAAAAGGAGGAATCAAGCGCCCTAAAGTAGTCGAACTCGGCGCGCACACGATCCGCAAAGTCCAGGGCCGAAACCGTGGCTTCCTCCTGGTCAGATACTTTCACCTCGGCCAGGATGGTGCGCGCCAGTTTCAGCAGATCGGCATCAACGGTTTGGTACAGCCGGATGCTGCTGTAGAAAAAATCGTCGGTGCCGCGTTCCTGTAGCATGTTGAGCTGCTTGCCGAGTTCGTTGCGCTTGTCGCGCAGCAGAAACGACAGGGCCGGGTCGTGCACCTCGTCGATCTCAATGCTGTAGAGCCGCTTTTTGAGTTGCTCGGGGTCTACGGGCAGAATGCGGTAGTAGAAGGTGGGAGTCTGGCGGTAGCCGCCTCGCTGAAATTCTCTCCAGGCTTGGTCGCTGTTGATAGCCGACACCAGCAGCAGAAAGTCAAACTCTTGCTCAATAGTCGCCAGTTGCTGGTCGGCGCGCCGAAACGCTTCATCGACCGAACTGCGCCCCAGCATGCCCGGACTGCTCACCAAAAAGGTGGTTTGCACCCGGATAAAGTCGTACACCATTTGCCGCAGGGCTTCGGAAAAGGTGCGGCGGAACTTTCGGAACAACACCGGCACTTTCTTCTTCTGCGCCGAGTGAAAGTAGACCGAAGGGAGCGTGAGGTGCAAACACAGACTTCCGGTTCGTTCCAGCCATTGCCGGTCCACCACGGGGTCGGCGACGCGGGGGTAGTGGCGGATGGGCGGAGCTTGCTGCAGGGCCGGTAGGTTGGTCAAAACGGTTTCTAACTGCCGCGCCAGCGGGGTCACCGCTTCCTGATCGTAGCCGATGCTCAACTCCTGATCCGCCGGTTCGCCCACGCGAATATCCACAATCAGGAAAGAGCCGTAGTCGCCCGCGCGTTGCTCGATCAACGAGCGAATGAGTTGCCGCGCCTCCGCGGAGAGGGTTTGCTGATGGGGGAGCACCAGGTAGGCCGCCTCTCCCCGCACCAGTTCGCTCAGGTCGGGACCGTCGGCGGGCTGGTGAAACACCAGCAGAAAGGGCAATGACCGGTCGAGCTGCAACCAACTGCCGGGGGCAATGGGATAGCGGGCGGGGAGATGATCGGCGGATAAATCTAGTAGAGATTGTCGTTCCAAAGCTTGCATACGGGGTAGTAAGAAAGAAGCAGAGCGAGAAGTTCCGGCAACGTCACTATTCTGCCTTAACAAACGAGGGGCGTTGTCGGTTATTCTGGCAATGCTAAGCACCTCAATCAAGATTAATGCCTAACCGTTTTCCACTATGAACGCACTCAACCGCATCAATGGCCGCCGCTGGGGAGTAGTGGCGCTGTACCTGGCCACCATCTTTGTCAACTACGCCTCCACGGCCTTCTTGTTTGGCGACAGCGATACGGGCGACGTGTCGGACAAGTACAGCACCTTGTTCACCCCGGCGGGCTACGCCTTCTCCATCTGGGGGCTTATCTACTTAGCGCTGGGAATTTACGTCTTCTACCAAGCGTTTTGGGCGCGGCAGGATCAAAATCTCTACGACCGGCTGGCTCCCTGGCTGATGGTGAACCTGCTGTTTAACAGCCTATGGTTGCCCACCTTCCAGTACGAACTCATTGCCCTGAGTGTGGTGTTCATGCTGGTTATTCTGGGCACGCTGGTTCAACTGCAAATCATCCTGACCCAAGACACCACCCTGGCACCGCGCGAACGCGCGTGGGTGCGGGTGCCCTTCAGCCTGTACCTGGGCTGGATTTCGGTGGCCACCATCACCAACCTGGCCGTGTTCGTCAAGTACAGCGGCTGGGAAATTCCCAACGCCAGCGAATCGACCTGGGTGGTGATCATGGCGGTGGTCGGGGCGTTGCTGGCCTTCCTGGTGGCCCGCGCCACCCGCGACTGGATTTATCCGCTGGTGTTCGTCTGGGCCTACGTCGCCATTGCCGTGAAGCAGTCGGACAACGACCTTATTTATCCGGCGGCCCTCGGGCTGGCCGCAGCCCTGGCGGTGCTTAGCGCGGTGACGCTGGTGCAAAATCAGAAAAAAGAGCGCGTAGCAGCGTAATTAACCAGCAGACTTATGACCAATTTATCAACGTTTCCCTCGGCAATTACCTATCCTGACGCGTGGCACAACACACCTTTCTTCAATCTTACGGTAGAGATGCTCAACTGCGTACGCGATCATAACTTCAGTTGCCTTGAGCAAATCTGCGACGACGATTTATTAAATTAGTGTAACTTTTTCCTACTATAGGCGAAAAACTCGGGAGATTTGCTCAAATTCTTGTATCTTTCCGTGCCGTCAACCTAAATTTGTCGTGAAAAAACGAGTATGGATTCCTCTGCTCATCCTGGGCCTGCTCGTTGTCACCTACTTTGCGGGCCCCGTTCCTACCGACGCCAACTACTCCCCGCTGTGGCCTTCGCTTCCCACCTCCTTAGCTGATTTAGAAACCTACATTGCGCAAACCGAAGCCCAGTTTCCGGTACGCGACGGATAATCAGGCGCGTATCCGGTGGAATAATTCCTCTCCCCAAGTGACGGAGTACAGCTTCGTGTACCTGCACGGCTTCGCCGGTAGCTACCGCGATGGCTACCCGCTCAACGTGAACGTGGCCGACGCCTTCGGGGCCAACCTGTTTCTGGCCCGGTGGGCGGGTCACGGGCTGCTGCCGTCGGACGCGCTGCGTGGTTTTTATGCCGAGGCCGCCTGGCGGTCGGCCAAAGAGGCCCTGGCCATCGGTCGCCGCATCGGACGCAAGGTGATCATCCTGAGCACTTCCACGGGCGGCACCTTGGCCATGAAACTGGCCGCTACCTACCCCGATTCGGTGTTTGCGCTCGTCAACATTTCGCCCAACGTGCGCGACGAGCAATTTGGGGCTTCGCTGCTGAACACGCCCTGGGGACACGAAATTGCCCACGTGGTGTCGCTGGGAAAACACCGCCGCATCACCCATCCCGAACCAATGGCCGCCCAGTACTGGGACACCATCTATCCGGCCGAAGATTTGGTGAACCTGCAGGTGCTGGTGGAAACGACCATGACCGAGGAGACGTTCGCTGATATCACCTGCCCGGTGCTCACCGTATACTACCACAAAAGTTTCTGGGAAGAAGACGAGCGCGTTGAGATTGATGAGTACCCTTGGATGCACGAAACGCTGGGCACTCCCGATTCGCTACAGGCGCTGGTGGCCCTCAGCGAACCCGGCACCCACTTCATCGGCAGCGCCATCAAATCGAAGGACTACTTGACCGCCCAGCAGGAAATTATTGACTTCTGCCAACAGCAATTAGGTATGCAAACTGTGGCAGATAGTGCCTCGGAAATGAATCCCACGGATCCAATAAACCTTTACGATAATCGCCGGTTAGCTCCTTATTCTTTGATTGCGTCTTCTTTTACTATGGAGTCATTTTTTACCGCGCTTGGGTTTGCGCTGATCGGATTTTTAGGGTTTTGGGCTTGGTACTCGCGCCGCCCCGTTTACAAAGTTCCAAAGCAGTTTCCGGCCGAGTGGCGGACCCTGCTGGAGCAACACGTGCACTTCTATCAGAACCTGAACGAGGCGGAGCGCCGCCGCTTCGAGAAGAAGATTCGCAATTTTTTGAGGTCCGTGCGCATCACCGGGGTGCGCATCAAGGTAGAGGATCTGGACCGGTTGCTGGTGGCCAGCAGCGCGGTGATTCCGTTGTTTGCCTTCCCCACCTGGGGCTATAATTACCTGCACGAGGTGCTGCTGTATCCGGCCGCCTTCGACCGCGACTTCTCCACCGAAAATCCGGAAGAAGTGATCACCGGCATGGTGGGCAGCGGGCGCAACATGGAGGGCGTGATGATTCTGAGCAAGCAGAGTTTGCACCGGGGCTTTGATAACGCCAGCAGCAAGCACAACGTGGGCATCCATGAGTTTGTGCACATTCTGGACAAGCAAGACGGCAGCATCGACGGAGTGCCCGCCGTGCTGAACAACGAAAAAGACGTTGACCCCTGGCTGCAACTGATGCACCGCGAGATGGGACGCATCCGCAAAAACAAAAGTGATATCGATGCCTACGCCGCCACCAACGAGCAGGAGTTTCTGGCGGTGGCCAGTGAGTATTTTTTCGAACGACCTAAACTCTTTCAGCAAAAACACCCGAAACTATACCGCATGCTGCGCCGGGTGTACCACCAGAACATGGCGAAGCGCCTGCGCAATCCCTTCAAGAGGCGCCGCCGCGTGGGGCGCAACGCTCCCTGTCCCTGCGGTTCGGGCGACAAGTTCAAGCACTGCTGTATGGCTAACTAGCGTAGTAGTACCTGAGCTACTTCCTCAAAGGAGTAACCTCGGTCCAGCAACAGCAGCCCATGAGCGTGCCGTTTTGCGCTTGTTTGTTAGGGTGAAAATTATACATTTGTTCCAAAGCCTGCCGCTCTAACGGATGTAGTACTGTTTGTTTCATACCTGATAGTTACTAAATCCCAGGCAGATTTTTTGTAACTTATTCTGAGCTAGTACTCTCGTGGGCTGCTATCCGTTATTTCAAGAAGGAGCGCCTCGCAATTTTTAACCTACGTACCCAGCATGATTAGCGCCATTTATTTTCTATTCACCATTTTTCTCTCTTACTACATGATCCTATTTGATTTTTCCGATGAACCACGGGTGCAGCAGTGGCACACCGAAAACGACGTAGTGATGGGCGGCGTATCCAGCAGCCAGGTGACCTACGTCTCAGAAGAAGGGGCGCAGCAGGGCCTGGCCCGCTTCAGCGGCCACGTGTCGCTAGAAAACGACGGCGGCTTTGCGCAAATCCTCTACGATGAGAAGACCCTGGACCTGAGCGGTTCTCAGGGCATAGAACTGCACGTGCGCGGCGACAACCAGACCTATCAGCTTCGGCTGGAAACGGATGCCGACCGGGTTACTTATGCGCATTCTTTTACGGCGAAAGACGAGTGGCAACGCATCCGGCTGGACTTCGCCGACTTTGAGGCTACCTTCCGCGGGGAAGACGTGCCCGATGCCCCCGAACTGAACCTCGCCTCCATCCGCACCGTGGGCTTTCTGATTGGCAACGGGGAGGAAACAGATTTTGATCTATTAATTGACGCGGTGGAGGCCTACTGAGGTTAGGAACAGGGTGAGGGGTGACGTGCTACAAGCGCACCCCAGTATTGAGGATGTTTGGATATAATAATGAGTGGGAATGCGCTACAGCGCGTTCCCACTACCTTAAGTGATTAATATAAGTTACTAAGCTACATGAAAACAACGCGAGACTACAATGTCGTCATCGAACGCGATAGTGATGGATACTACGTGGCCTCGGTGCCCAGCCTTCCGGGTTGCCATACGCAGGCCAAGTCACTTGACACGCTGATGAAACGTATTCAAGAGGCTATAGAATTGTGTCTTGAAGTATCTTTGCGGTAAATATGTATGACTTTGCTTGATGAGATAAGGAAAGAAGTAGAAGCCGACCAGTTTGAGTTTTCACAGCATGCGGTTGACCAGAGCATTATAAGTAGTCGTTCAGAATAAATTACAAAACGTCGTTCCGGAATTTTCTGCAATGCAATGGAAGAAAATATCCGGAATCCCCCCGATTCAACGACAAGGACTAGTCGCTGGATTGGGGGGATTCCGGGCCTCGCTATGCTCACTCCGGAATGACGTATAAAATTGTAATTAGTTTTGATTCGTTACTTAAATGAAAGTAAAGACACATTTAGTGGAACAGCGGGTAATCTACACGTCAGAGCATAAAGGGCAGTTCTACATTGTAGAGAACGTTCCCGCACGCGTAGATGAAGAAACGGGTGAGCAATTCTTCTCCCCTTCAACGGTAGAACGGTTGCAAGAGACCGTTTTAGGCAAGCAGAAGCCGGATCGGATTATTGAGACGCCAGTGTATGAATACGCGGGGGCTGATCGTACATCAGAAGAGTAGTATAACAAATTACACCACCACCCCCAGCAACTCCCGCACTGCTTGCGCAATGCCTTCCGGATCATAGCCGCACTCGCGGTGCAGTTCCAGTTGTTCGCCGTGCTCCACCACACGGTCGGGGATGCCCAGACGCTTCACCGAAGCCGAATAGCCATTATCTACCATAAACTCCAGCACGGCGCTGCCCATGCCGCCCATCAGGCAGCCGTCTTCCACGGTGACCACGTGCTTAAAATTAGCAAACACTTCGTGCAGCAGTTCTTCGTCTAGGGGTTTCACGAAGCGCAGGTCGTAGTGCGCCGGGTGCACGTCTTCGTCGGCCAGGGTCTTGACAAGCCGAAACGGCGTAGTTTCCGATGTGGCCGATGGTCAGGATCGCCACCTCTTCTCCTTCCTGAATCAATCTTCCTTGGCCTACCGGAATTTCATCCATCGGAGTGCGCCAGTTGGGCATCACGCCCTGTCCGCGGGGGTAGCGAATGGAGAAAGCGCCGTCTTTGTACTGCGTCGCGGTGTACATCAGGTTGCGCAACTCGGCTTCGTTCATCGGGGCCGACACCACGATGTTGGGCAGAGCAACGCATGTAGGCCAGGTCGTAGGCGCCGTGGTGGGTAGGCCCGTCGGCTCCGGCCACCCCGGCCCGGTCGAGGCAGAAGATCACCGGCAGCTTCTGGATGCACACGTCGTGCACCACCTGGTCGTAGCCCCGTTGCATAAAAGTGCTGTAGATGTTGCAGAACGGAATCAGCCCTTGCGTGGCCAGTCCGGCCGAGAAGGTGACGGCGTGCTGCTCGGCAATGCCCACGTCGAAGGCGCGGTCGGGCATGGCCTTCATCATAATGTTGAGCGAAGAACCCGACGGCATGGCGGGCGTGATGCCCACGATCTTTTCGTTCTGCTCAGCCAGCTCCACAATGGTGTGGCCAAACACGTCCTGGTACTTGGGCGCTTGCGGAATATCGTATATCTTCTTGCGAATCTCGCCGGTGAGCTTATCAAATTTACCCGGAGCGTGCCACTGGGTTTGGTTCTTCTCGGCGGGTAAATATCCTTTGCCCTTCACGGTGAGGCAGTGCAGAATCTTGGGTCCGGGAATCTTCTTCAGGTCTTCCATCACACTCACCAGGTGGTTCACATCGTGCCCATCGACGGGACCAAAATAACGCAGGTTGAGCGATTCGAACAGGTTGCTGTTGCGCAGCAAGAAGGTTTTGATGCTGGTGTCGAGTTTCGAGGCAACATCCTGGGCACTTTTGCCAAACTTACTCACCTTACCCAGCAGTTTCCACACGTCGTCTTTGACCTTATTATAGGTTTGCGAGGTGGTGATGTCGGTCAGGTAGTCGCGCAGCGCCCCCACGTTGGGGTCGATCGACATGCAATTGTCGTTCAGGATAATGAGCAGGTTAGAGTTGGCCACGCCCGCGTGGTTCATGGCTTCAAAGGCAATGCCGCCGGTGAGGGCCCCGTCGCCGATCACCGCGATGTGCTGTTTCTCGCCAATTCCTTGATACTGCGAGGCCACCGCCATGCCCAGAGCCGCCGAGATGGAGGTGGAGGAGTGGCCCACTCCGAAGGTGTCGTACGCGCTCTCGCTGCGCTTAGGAAAACCCGACAGTCCACCGTAGAGCCGATTGGTGGAAAAGTTATCGCGTCGACCGGTGAGGATTTTGTGCCCGTAGGCCTGGTGGCCCACGTCCCACACCAGCTGGTCGTAGGGAGTGTTGAAAACGTGGTGCAGGGCCACGGTGAGTTCAACCACGCCCAGGCTGGCTCCGAAGTGCCCACCGTAAACCGATACGTTGTCTATAATAAACTGCCTAAGCTCTTCAGAAAGGCGAACCAGCTGTTCAGCGGATAACTTTTTAAGATCGGAAGGCTCATTGACCTGGGCCAGCAGGGGGCCGGGTTTAATAATCATAATACACCTGTTCAGAATGACGTATAAAAAACCGCGCTGGTAGGCGAATGTTTCTGGCATTACCCCTTCGCTCAATAGTTGCCGGTCTTTTCCCTGGTTTTTGGGCGGATTGCCTGCAATATATGATAAATTTGCTGCGCTTCTGCGATTTACCGCTTCGTCGTTCAACCAACCCAGGAGCAATTTCGTTCAACCCCCGAAGCAGTGCCCATACCGTGAACGTAAGGTGTGTCACGCTTCTCAACCAATCGCCGTACCGTGAGCTTTGAGATTAAACTTCCCTTATTTGAAGGCCCCTTCGATCTGCTGCTCTTTTTCATCGAGCGCGATGAGCTAGACATTCACGACATTCCTATCTCAACCATCACCAATAACTTTCTGGGCTACCTGCACGATCTGGAACAGCTAAACATTGAGGTGGCCAGCGAGTTCATCCTGGTGGCGGCCACGCTGATGCGCATCAAGGCCAAAATGCTGCTGCCCCGGCCGGTGGTAAACGAGGTGGGCGAAGAGGTTGATCCACGCGAAGAATTGGTGAAGCACCTGCTGGAGTACAAAAAGTATAAATCAGTGGTGCAAGAGTTGGCCGACTTAGAAGAAGAGCGCCTGCTCCGTCACACCCGCGGCAACCTGATGAGCGAGTTAGCCATGCTGTCGGAAGGAGCCAATGAAGAGGCTGAGCTACAGGACCTGACGCTGTACAAACTGCTCAAGGTGTTGCAACGCGTCACCCAGCGTTACGAACTCAAGCAGCAGGAGCAGCCGCATCAGGTGATTCAGTACCCGTATACCATCGAGAGCCAACGACAGTTCATCTTATCGAGCGTGCGTCAGGCTACCGAGCCGGTGTCTTTTGTAAGCATTATTCAGAAAGACCGCACCAAGATGGCGGTGATTTTTAACTTTCTGGCCATTTTGGAGTTGCTGCAAGTGGGAGACATCACCCTTCGCGTTGGCGAAGGCTACAACAATTTTTGGATCAGTTTAGCAGAAGCCGCGCACGTCGTTGATGGAGATTAACTCGAAGGAAATCATCAAAACCCTTAACCCGAATAAGATCTGGATTCCGGTCCTGATCGGGTTGGCGATTGTGGTGTACCTGTTCCTGAGCGATCCCGACGTTACCACGGATAAACTAAAGCTGATCCTGGACGCCCGGTGGCTTCCCCTGCTGCTGGCCTTCCTGGTAATCCTGGCGCGCGACTCCGGCTATCTGTACCGCATCAAGGTGCTCACCAACCACGAACTCAACTGGGAAAGCAGCCTCTACGTGATCATTTTGTGGGAGTTTGCCTCGGCGATTACTCCGTCGGTGGTGGGCGGCACCACCATTGTGGTGCTGGTGCTCATGAAGGAGGGCATCAAGTTTGGCAAAGCGCTGGCCTACGTGATGCTCACCTCTATCCTGGACAACACCTTCTTTCTGCTCATGTCGCCGGTAGCATTGATCTACTCTAAAGACGAGTTGTTTCCTCCCGCGAGCGAGATGCAACTGCCGTGGGGCGACAGCCTACAGGTGCTATTTCTAATCAGTTACGTACTCATTGCCGCCTACACCGCCGTGATGATTTATGCGCTGTTGATCCGCCCCCGGGGGTTCAAGTGGTTTTTGATGAAGTTAGGATCCATTCGCTTCCTGCGCCGGTGGCGCTACACCCTGAGCAACCACGGCGACGAGGTGATTCTGGCCTCTCACCAACTGCGGGGCAAGGGCGTGAAGTACTGGGCAATTATTATATCGATGACGTTCTTTGTGTGGTGCGCCCGCTACGCCATGCTCAACTGTCTGGTAGCCTCCTTTGTGGAACTGAACTGGAGCACCCACCTGCTCATCTTCTGCCGCCACCTGATGATGTGGATTGTGATGCTGGTATCGCCCACGCCCGGAGCCAGTGGGGCGGCTGAGTACTTCTTTGCTCAGTTCTTTACTGAATTCCTGGGCGACTATATGGTAGTAACCAATATTCTGTGGCGTCTCCTTTCGTACTACCCTTATTTGCTGCTCGGAGCGATCTTCTTGCCCAAGTGGATTCGTCGGGTGTTCTTTCAGAACGAAAACCAAAAACAGTCGGAAGCGGCGCCTAAGCCCAAGATGGAAACTTGATGAATGACCCGGGCAGTTGCCCGACCGAGTCAAAACGCCCTAGGACATCTCCTCGTCCTCAAAAAAGAATTCAGCTTCCTTCTCGGCGGTTTCGTCGGCATCCGAACCATGCACCGCGTTGGCCTCGATCGAGGTAGCGTATAGTTTGCGTATGGTTCCCTCTTCGGCTTCGGCGGGGTTGGTGGCACCAATTAACTTGCGAAAGTCGGCCACGGCATTGTCTTTTTCCAGCACCAGCGCCACAATCGGGCCCGACGACATGTAGGTGGTCAAGTCTTCGTAGAACGGGCGCTCCTTGTGCACCTCGTAAAACTTGCTGGCGCTGCGCTTGGTGAGTTCGGTCTTCTTCATCGCTTTGATGCGAAACCCGGCCTCTTCTATCATTTTAAGGATCGCGCCGGTATTGCTTGCGGACACCGCGTCCGGCTTAATCATCGAGAAAGTGATCTTTCCTGCCATGGGGTTGATGCTTTATTGTACAAATTAAGTAAAAGAAAAATGAGCAAAGCGTAAAATGAGTGAATTAAAGGAAGGTAATCACGCCTTTATCGATCCCTCATTTGACGTTTTCCGCCACAAAACTACGAGTTTAATCGGTATCTACGAGCGATTTTTTGCAATTTGTCCGCCAATTCGTTTTGTATAATTCCTCCTCGATGCACCGAAGAAAATTCATGAGCGGGCTAGCGGCGGCCACCACCCTGGCGACGCTACCGGTGGCTGCCCGGTCTTCTGACGATCTCCCTACCAAACCTCCGCGCCTAAAAGCAGGCGACACCATCGGTTTAGTCACTCCGGCCACCTATCTGACGGAAGAGCAGTTGCGTGACGCTATCGAGAATTTCGCTAAGCTGGGTTTTAAGGTGCGCTACTCGCCCAACATGCTGGTGCGCAAGGGCTACCTGGCGGGCACCGACCAGCAGCGGGCCGACGACATCAATCAGTTCTTCGCCGACGACACCATCGATGGCATCATCTGCGGTCGGGGCGGCTACGGTAGCGGCCGCATCTTGCCCTACCTCGACTATGACCTAATCAAAAGCCATCCGAAGGTGTTTATGGGCTACAGCGATATCACCGCCGTGCTCTACGCGCTCTACGGAAAGGCCAACCTAGTGGGTTTCCACGGCCCGATGGGCACCTCCGATTATAATGATTTTACCACGCGCTACTTCCAGGAAGTGTTGATGAACCCCCGTGGCTCGCTCACCTACGAAAATCCGGTGGCTGATTTGGTGGAGCCTCTCTCGGCCGACGGGCAGGAACCTGCCACCCCGGCGGTGGTCGTTGATCCGCTGATTACCCTGGCACCGGGCACGGCCGAAGGAGTGCTGGTGGGCGGCAACCTGTCGCTGGTGACTTCGCTGTGCGGCACCGCCTACGACGTGGACCTGCGCGACAAACTGGTGTTCATTGAAGAAGTGGGCGAAGCGCCCTACCGCATTGATCGCATGCTCACCCAACTGTTGCTCGACCCCGATAAGCTACCGGCCGCCGCGGGCGTGGTGCTGGGCGTGTTCAGCGACTGCGAAGCCGACGACGAAAGCACCTCACTCTCGCTAGCGCAGGTGCTCTACGACCGGCTGGCCGGGCTGGGCATTCCGGTACTCTACGGCCTGTCGTTCGGCCATATCAAGCAAAATGCCACCCTGCCGGTGGGAGTGCGGGCCAGGTTGGATGCGAATAAGAAAACGCTGACGTTGTTGGAAACGGCGGTGCGGTAGTAGTCTTAACGGTTTGTACACGTAGCGTGGCAGGCTTTTGCCCGACATGAGCACATACACATTGCCAGCGGCTCGGCTTCTTTTTATTCTTTAAATTTACTCAATAATTCATCTTCACTATCGGACTTGTCATAAGCATCTGCATCAGTCAAATGTCCGTCAATTTGATTTACTCTTGTAAGTTGTTTTCCTTTTTTAAAAACCAATTGTAATCCATGTTCTTGTTCCCAATCGCATTCACAATTTATATCTATATAAATATTTTCGTCTTCATATGGTCTTCGTGTAATGAATATTTTATCTGGTTGAACAAATTTCCATATTTCATTTTCGTCTTTTATTTCCCAAAGTTTTTTATTAGCTTCATCATAACCAACAGCCCTCAGGAAATCCATACAATTTTTATGAACAAGATTTGATATTGCTAATCTGTCAGATTTAGATTTTTCTAAAAATAATTTTAAGGCATTATCTGCTTCATTGATAAATTCTTTGTCATTTTCAAGTGTGAAATCCATAAAGATGATTTTCATTTTCAGATCATCAAAAAATGGAATTTCTATTTGACTGCTTTCCCACCAATCATCAAACCTTTCGTTTTGAGTTAATTTTCCTATGACATTTGATGTAATTTCTTTCATGCTAACCGCTAACGTTTATGTGTATGGTTTGTTGCGTTTTTATGCACCAAATTTAGCAGGTAAAAATCGAATAGAAAATCCGTGATGATTTCCGTAAGAAGGCTTGAACTAGCAATAGATTATATACGGTGCTGGCAACTGGCTTTATTCAGTTATTGCTTGTTCTTTATATAACTCCACAAACTCTTTTGCATCTTTCATAGATTCTGGATATTTAGCATAATATACAGTTCCACATATTTCTCCTTTTTCATTTCTAGAGGCTTGTTCCCAAACGTGATAATATCTAAATCCCTTTTCAACCAGAAATTTTACAACATTCCATTTCTTTATGTCAGTTTGTTTTGGTGGCTCAAACAAATATAAAGTTGATCTCGCTAACTATTTATGGTATTTTCATGCAGATGAGGAAGGAATTAACTATGGTGGGTTGTTTTTCAAACCGCCCTACGCAAGGGTTGAAAGAATTCCAGTGACGCCCCAAATGCTAGCAAGATTTGCCGAAACAGAAAAGTGGGAACTAAACTATTCTGAACATACAATACCCAAACAAAGGCCCGATATATCAATCAATAAGATTATAGCAGTCATAATCCTATTGGGTATTGTAGTTTGGGGAATATGGAAGTTAATTCAATAGAAAACCACGCATGGCTTTACCCAATCTGTTTGACGAAGAAGCACAGCGCCGCTGGGAAGTGACCCGGCAACGTAAGGGGCGATACGTGCTCACGCACGGGGTGCTGATGTGGACGCTGGTGGGTGCGGTGTTCTACGTGATCGAGTTGGACTTTGATTGGGACCGCTTCCGTTGGTTAGACTTTGGCGTTCGTCTGCTGGTGGCGGCGCTGGTGGGCTTGGTGGCCGGGCATTTTTCGTACCGGCGACGCGAGCGCATCTATCAGCGGCACAAAGGCAATTTGTGAAACCCATCCGAAATGCTAACCTATCGCTCCGAGGATCGTTTAGCTCTTGGTAAGTACAGTATTCACTTTTTAACCTACACGATATGTTAACCGCTAAAAAAATAGCCGACCACGTGATTCGCCTGGTCATCGATGGCGAAGTGAAGCAAAGCGACATTGATCAGGCCGCCAACGTTATGAAGGATAGCCTCAAGGAGCCGGGCAAACTACGGTTGCTTATGGAAGTGAAAAATATGGAGGGCTACGACTCCATCGAAGCCTTCCTGAAAGACACTAAGGAAACCTTTCAGCACTACACTGATTTTGAGAAGATGGCCATAGTTACCGAAGAAAAGTGGCTAGCAAGCATAGCCAGTCTCGGCGACCTAATCAACCCCGCCAATATCAAACAGTTCTCTTTATCTGAGCGAGAGCTGGCCGAAGAGTGGGTCGAAGCGTAATCTTTTGTCTTTAGTTTTCGCCCGATCATTCCATGATAGACATTCTGTTCGGATGTGCTATCTCGATCTCGGGCGCGTTTGCAACGCGTTCGGTTGAAAACTTTCAAACGCTACTAGATCGCCTACTCTCCCTCCTCGGGGCGCCGCACCCGCACCGGATCGGGCGGCTGGGCCATCAACTGAACCGGGTTCTTCTCGAGCAGTTCCAGCGCCACTTCCACGGCTTTCTCTAACTGCGGATCGCGGCCCTCAGCCACCAATCCAGGCGTTTGCTCTACCAGCGTATCGGGGGCGGTTCCGATGTTTTCTACGTCCCACTCTCCCTCAGTGTTGAAAAACCCACCCCGGGGTGCCGTGATCGTTCCGCCGTCTACCAGCGGGGGCACATCCCAGATACCCACCAGTCCGCCCCAGGTGCGGGTGCCCACCAACGGCCCGATGCCTTTCTTCCTGAACATATACGGCAGATAATCGCCGCCCGAGCCCGACATCTCGTTGATGAGCATCACCTTGGGTCCCCAAATGCCCGCTCCCGGACTAGTAAACGGCGTTTTGTCGCCAATCGGGTTGCTGAAGTAGCCCATCAGCTCGCGCGACAGCAGGTCGACGATGTAGTCGGCGGCAAACCCACCGGTGTTGAAGCGCTCGTCGATGATGGCCCCCTGCTTGTCTTGCTGGGCGAAGTAGTAGCGGTTGAAATTGCGGTAGCCACCGCCCGCCGTGTTGGGCAACCACACATAAGCCAGCTTGCCGTCCGAGAGTTGATCCACCCGGCGACGGTTGCCTTCCACCCAGTCGAGGCGGCGCAGGGCAGCTTCGTCGGCTACCGGCACAACCGTGAGTTCGCGCGCGCCCTTTTGCGAGGTAGTGGTGTTCACGGTGATTCGGGTAGGTTGGTCGGCGGTGTAGGCCAGTAAGCTATAAATATTTGTGGTGACATCTAGCGGACGGCCGTTGATTGCCAGTAGGTATTCTCCGGCTTGCACATTCACGCCGGGGCCACTCAGGGGAGCCCGCAGTTCGGGATTCCAGTTTTCGCCATTATATACCTTCTCAATCCGGTAGTAGCCGTTGGTGATGGTGAAATCAGCCCCCAGCATGCCGGTTGGCACTTCATCTATTTCAGGATAGTTACCGCCCCGAACGAACGAGTGGCCCACTGCGGTTTCGCCGCCCAGAATGTCCAGTACGTAGGTGAGGTCGGAGCGATGGCGCACATGATCGATCCAGGGGGCGTAGGTGGCGTAGGCCCAGTCCATATCCAGGCCGTGCACGTTGCGCACGTAGAAGTAGTCGCGCTGGTAGCGCCACGCTTCACGAAAAATCTGCTTCCACTCGGCCCGGGGGTCCACGCGCATCCGCATCCCTTTCACATCGATGGTTCCTTTTTCGTTTTCCAACGCTTCGGGGTCGGCCCCCGCCTCCACGATGCCCCACTGCGGCGCATTGGTTTCGTAGAGCAGTTTCTTACCATCGGAAGTTACCTGAAACGAACCTATTTCACTCATCAGCACCTCAGTTTCCTGGTCTTCCAGCGTATGGCGGTGCAGGGTGAGCCCTTCTTCGTTGGCGATACGTTCGGTAAAGAACAGGGTGCCTACTTCGCCGCTCTGCAAGGCAGTGTAGCTGCGCACCGGAATATCCAGGGCCACAATTCGCTGGTTAATGTCCGGCAGATCAATGACAACGCGGGGCGTTTTTTTGCTATCGTCCTTCTTTTCCTCTTCCGTCTTCCTCATCGCTCTTGGGACGCATCGGCGAGGGATCATCGGCCGACAATACCACGGCGTAGACGGCCCGGTCGAGCGGGCGCTCGATGCTGCTCATGTCGAGCCACCCCACGTTGAGGCCGTAGTTGGTGCTGGCCAGAAAGTACAGATACTTGCCGCTGGCGTCCCAGGCGGGTGCGCGGCTGTCGGACATGCCGTCGGTGAGTTGATAGCTTTTCTCGTCGCGCAGCGAGTAAACGAAGATGGCGTTGTACTCATTATCGAGCTGCCGGGCATAGGCCAGCCACCGGGAGTCGGGCGACCACGCGGGGTAGAGCGTCCGCTCCGGATTGGCAAACCCTTCGTTGTCTATCTGCGTAGCGATGCCCTTCGCCGCGTCCACGACCCACAACGTGCGGTTGGCATCGGTGAAACTGAGGTGCTTGCTGTCGGGCGACCACACCGGAGTGTAGTAGAAGGTCGGACTGTCCAGCGCAATGGTTTTGGTATTTTCGCCGTACTGATCGGCAATCACCAACTGGTACTCTCCGCCTGCGTCCGAAAACCAGCTGATACGTTCTCCGTCGGGCGACCAGGCGGGGCTGCGCTCGGCCACGCCCGACGTCTGGGTGAGGTTGCGCGGACTTCCTTCTTTTGCCGGGACGGTGAAGATATCGCCCCGGGCTTCAAAGACGGCCCGCTGCCCGGTGGGCGATACGCCCGCTTCCCGGATATCGTTGTGCACCTCGGCCCAGTGGGGGCGGGCCCAGGCGAAGTCGCCGTCGATGCGCACGTCGATGCGCTGGGGATCGCCTTTCGTTGAAGTAAGCAGGTACAGGTAGCCGCCGCACTCAAAGACCAGTTTGCCGCCGCCGCTGGCCAGGTGCTTGCAGTCGAACTCGGTGAAAAACGTCTGTTGTTGCTACCTGCTTGTTCACCGGATTAAACGACCACACGTTCATGGTGTAGTTGCGGTCTGACAAGAAGTAAACGATGTTGCCGATCCACACCGGATTTTTGTCGTTGCTTCCGTCCCAGGGCACCTTTTCTTCCTCCAACGTTTCCAGCTCGATGATGCGGATCGGGCCGTTTTGCCCACCCCGGTAGTTGCGCCATTCCGACTCCCAGGCGCTCACCGGCTGGTAGGCAAAGCGCTTGCCATCGGGTGCGTGCTGTCCCAGCGTGACGCGGGGCACCCGGAAGGGTTGCGGCAGCGCTCCGGCCCGGTCCAGCGTCCAGAACTGGTCGTTGGTGGCCAGCGGAGCACGCGTGCGGTCAGAAACGAGTAAGATGCGGGCGGTGCTGTCGGGCGTCCACCCGCGGGCCAGGTCTTCGCCCGGGTGCCAGGTCATCCGCTCCGGCGCTCCGCCCTGCACCGAAACGGTGTAGACGTCGATGTTGCCGTCGTACTGCCCGGTGAAGGCCAGCGTCTGCCCGTCCGGCGAGAAGTAGGGATCGGTCTCCAGGCCCGGATGGGTGGTGAGGCGGCGGGCTTCGGAGCCGTCGTGGCGGGCCACCCACAGGTCGTTGGCGTAGACGAACGCAATGTGGTCCTGGCTGATGGCCGGATTACGCAGCAGGCGGGTGGCGGTGGTGTCCTGGCTAAGAGCGAGGGGGGAATTCAGTAATCCTATGGTGCATAAAATAGCGAGAACGGGTAGTCGTGAAAGCATACTATAGGTCTGGTTGTATCGGGCAAGATAAAAAAAATGCGGCAAATGGCAGCAGGGGCGCGGGGCTTGGCTGATTACTTTGCTTTAGCCTCGTAAAGTTCTGCGGTGAGCCGTTCCAGATCGGCCCGCGAATACTTATTGATCTTTTCGCGCAGTTCGTTTACTTTCATGATCTTTTTAGTACTTTTCGAGATTACTGTTCGCCCGAAAAAATGCACCTTTCTCTTCATCCGTTCACCCTCAAACTGCGAGAACCCTTCCGCATCTCCTACGAAACCCGCGACCAGCAAGAAATTCTGGTGGTGCAACTCTCCGACGAGGACGCTCAGGGCAATCCGGTAACCGGTTTGGGGGAAAGCACCGAAAATAAGTACTACGGGGTGACTATCGCCCGGATGCAAACCGAACTGACCGCGCTGCGCGAGACGATAGAAAACTACGCATTGGCCAACGAACCCCGCCCCGCCGGGGAAGCAGGCACGCCCGAACACCTGTGGCAGACGATGCAACCGCATCTGTCCAACAGCCCGTTTGCGCTGTGCGCCCTCGACCTTGCCGCCCACGATTTGTACGGCAAGAAAATCGGTCAACCGCTGTACCAGCGCTGGGGACTGAACCCGGCCCAGGCTCCGGTGTCCAACTACACCATCGGCATTGATCGGATCGAGGTGATGGTGCGCAAGCTGCGCGACACCCGCTGGCCGATCTACAAAATCAAGCTGGGCACCTCCGAAGACCTGGGCATTATCCGCGAGCTGCGCAAGCACACCGACGCGGTGTTTCGAGTGGATGCTAATTGCGCCTGGGACGCAGATGAAACGATTAGAAACGCCCACGAACTCAAGAAGCTAGGCGTGGAGTTCATTGAACAGCCGCTGCCCGCCGACAATCGAGAGGAGATGAAAGAAGTGATGCAGCACTCCGTGTTGCCGCTGATGGCCGACGAAAGCTGTATTTCCGAAAGCGACGTAGCCGAGTGCGAAGGTCTCTTTCACGGCATCAACATCAAGCTCACCAAGTGCGGGGGAATCACTCCGGCCCGCCGCATGATTGCCGAAGCGCGGCAGCACGGCCTTAAGGTGATGGTGGGTTGCATGACCGAATCGACCGTCGGTATCTCGGCCATCGCCCACCTGGCCCCGATGCTTGATTATGTGGATATGGACGGGGCGCTACTGCTGGCCGAAGACGTGGCCACCGGGGTAATCGTCACCGAAACGGGGGTGGAGTTTCCGGCGGTGAACGGCACGGGGGCGCAGTTGCTTCCGGAGCATTCGCCGCTAAAATCCTGATCCGATGCTGGTCACTCACCATCTTCCCGGACGCACCATTGTTGCCGACGGATGCGAGCGTCTGTACTTCAGCGGGACGTCTTATCTGGGGATGGGTCACAACGAAGCGTTTCGTGCGTTGCTGCAAGAAGGAATGGCGCGCTACGGTACCGTTTACTCGAGTTCGCGCGCGTCGAACGTGCAACTGGCGGTATACGAAGAAGCCGAGCATCTACTGTCTGACTTAACCGGTGCGCCCGCTGCCCTTACGTTCTCATCGGGCTACCAAGCCGGACAGGCGGCTACGCAACGGTTGACATAATAAACTAAATTCTTGTATGCTCCGGGCACACACCCGGCGGTGTGGCGCAACGCAGCGGATGCTACTTACGGTGACTTTGCGACATGGTCGGCAGATTTAGTGGAAAAGATAGAAGCTACTGACGAAGAAACAGTAATTATCGCTAACTCCTTAGATCCGCTGTTTGCCCTGGGTCATGACTTTGGGTGGGTAGCGCAGCTTCCTGAAGACCGCATTATCACGTTGCTGGTGGACGATTCGCACGGCTTGGGCGTGACCGGTTGCGACGGGGGCGGGGTTTACGCTACCCTGCGGTCATTAGCAAAATCCAACGTGACGGTGGTGGTGGTGAGTTCGCTGGGCAAGGCCTTCGGGGTTCCGGGCGGCGTGGTATTAGGACCAGTGAGTTTTATCAACGACCTGAAAAGTAACCCATTCTTTACCGCGGCATCCCCGCTGCCCCCCGCGTATCTGTTTGCTTTCGTACGCGCGCCGTCTCTTTATCAACAAGCCCGACAGCAACTTTTTGCCAGCGTAGCGTATTTTCAGCAGCAGGTAGCCCCCCTCGCACTGTTCCGTAGCATCGCGCAGTATCCGGTGTTCTACACGGCCGACAATGCCTTGGTAGAGGCGGTGGCTCCCGACTGCGTACTGTCCAGCTTTCCGTATCCCTACCCCGAGAGCAACCCCATCACGCGGGTGATTGTGAGTAGCCTACATATGCCGGCGGA
This sequence comes from uncultured Cytophagales bacterium, assembly GCA_963833215.1. Lineage (GTDB taxonomy): Bacteria > Bacteroidota > Bacteroidia > Cytophagales > Cyclobacteriaceae > Tunicatimonas. Next base: position 177,139 of record CAWHXE010000019.1, read on the forward strand.
CTTAGACCGGTTGGGCGAGCTATTGCGGAAATACGTTATGAATAAATAGTTGTTCACCACTGACTACAACCATGCAAATCTAACATCAAATGTTAGATTTGCATGGTTGTGATCCGTGATGTGTAGAAGAAGCTAGGCCCTACCACTGATTTACTGTTGCATGTTACAAGCATCATTTAGGATATACTTCCCAAATACGGTAGTATTGAAGTAGTAGCTGGTCCTACTAGTCGAACACTACGAAAGAATATTGTACCAAAAATTTCTATGCCCTACCTCTTAAATTTAATCTGGCTTTTTGCCATACTACCCACCACAACAGCATCACCCGAGGCAGTTGTGCAGATGCAGTTAGAGGCCTACAACGCCAGGGATATTGATGCCTTCATGGATACTTACGCGGATAGTATTGCGATCTATGAGTTCCCGAACACCCTGATAATGAAGGGGAAACAGGACCTAAGAGATACGTATACTAAGCTGTTCAACGAAGTTACCAACCTACGCGCGGAGATAAAACACCGGGTGGTATTGGATAATAGAGTTATAGATCACGAATACGTGCGGTTTGGGGAAAAGTACATCGATGCGGTAGCAATCTACGAAGTAGCTGAAGGGAAGATCACCCGCGTCACCTTCGTTCAGAAAGCCAATTCAGACTAGGCTGTGTCTGATAAATACCCTTCGGCGAAAAAATCATTCTCTGACTGCTGCACTTTACCGCTTTTTTACCGCTGTAGCTCCGGCTATGCCGGAAAAAAGACGGTTCGTTCAGGAGCCAAACCTCCACTTTTTTCGCTCAAAAACATTTACCAGACACAGCCCAAATTTCGCTTACAAATTCAGCCAGTAGCTTAGCTTCAGCACCAGCGATCGGTTTTTCACCTTGAAGGAGTTCAGGAAAGTAATTGTCGGTATACACAATAAACAGATCCGACACCGGCTGAAAGCGCCACTGCAAGCGACTGTTGATGTTCAGGTTGTCCGACTGGTTGTTATACTGCACAAAGGTGGTGAAGAACAAACTGCGCGTAAAAGTGAGGTTGAGCCGCGGGCCGATGAGCCATAGGTTGGCCGTAGCGTAGGGCTCCGGCAACCGGATGCGGTTGTAGTTCAGGTTGAGCGTGATGAGTCCGTAGGGTTGCCAACGGTAGTTAAACTCTCCCCCAAACGAATGCAGATACCCTCCGTAGTACTCGCCGTGGTAGGTCTCAAACTCATACGAAAATAACCGCCGCCCGTCAGAGCGGTACGCCAGGGAGAGTCCCCTGGCCAAAAATTCGTCTCCGGTTCCAAAGCTTTCGCCCCGTCCGGTAGGATTAAAACCGCGGAGCAGTTGCACGTAGGTTTGCTCGAGCGACGCCATCAGGTTGCTGGTGTTCAGGAACCGTACTTCGTAGAACAAAGACGTGCTGTGGTCGGTGACGCCCGCCTCGGGATTCCACTGCACCTGCTGCCGCACTCCCGGACCGTGCCTATTCACGGCGGCCGAGCGCGGATAGAAGGTGCGCTGCGCCATCAGTGCCGCCCGACGAATACCGGTGCGGGGCACAAAACCCACTTCCGCGTTAAAATTGCGTCCGGTGAGTTGGTGTTCCCAACTCACGTCCCAGTTCGGCGTACTGTAGAGCAAGTTCACGCCGTGCGAGTAGGTGTCTTTGGGTTGATCAGGGTCAAACGAACGATGGTAGTAGGCCTTGCCGGTCCATTTGCTGTTGGCCGACGCCAGGTTGTAATCCAGCCCCGCCAGCCGGTTGAACGCGTTGGGACGGATACCAAATTCGCCCGTCGCCATGGCCTGTTTGTTCACGAACAAGGCAGCAATGTTGGAGCGGGCAAATACCTGCCGCTGCACCGCGGCCACCGAATAGTTGACCGACGGCTGATTGATCTGCGCGTCGCGACCGGTCTGCATATTCATCAGGCCCACGCGCCACTGCTTGTTCACGCGTCCGCTGAGCCGGGCTCCACCTAGAATCTGGTTTTGCACATTCACGCCCGTGGCCGAATCAATCGCCACACCGATGCGACGCGAGAAAAACGGACGCGCGCGCTCCGAGCCGAAGCTGCCGAACAGATCGGCATTCTCCAGAAAAAACTGCCGTCGCTCGGGAAAGAAAATCTCGAAGCGGTCGATATTGGTCACCTGCCGGTCCACTTCTACCTGCGAGAAGTCGGGGTTGATCGTCAGGTCGAGGTTCAGCGAGGGAGTTACGGCGATCTTGGCGTCGCCGCCCGCGCTGAAGCCCGCGTTGGTTTCGGTACCCTCCAGATGGTTTTTGCTCACGTTGCCCGCCACGTAGGGAATCAGCGATACGTTAGCACCTGGTTTGCGCAAGGGAGCATCCCAGTGCATCTTGCCGGGAAACGCCAGCGAGAAGGGCATAAAGTTACGCGGAATGCGCGACCACACCGAGCGCTCGTTGATGTAGCTGTCTTGCCGAAAGGTGTTCAGGTTCCAGGTGGTGCTACCCTCTTTGAAGCGCAGCGTCTTGAAGGGAATTGCCAGCTCGGCCAGCCAGTAGTCATCGTACACCTCGACAGCAGAGTACCACTTGTTGTCCCATGACAGATCGAAGTCTTCAGAGTTGGCCCCGCCGTTGGAGATCAGCCCCTCGCGTTGCACTCCAAAGGGGTTGATACCGAACAGAAAAGCGGTGGTGCCATCCTGAAAAGGATCGATTAAGAAGGTGAGCAGATCGATGCTGCCGCCCCGGAAGTCGCGCCGCAGCGAAGGAGTAACGAAGTAGTCTTCCTCAGCGGTTTTGTAGCAAACGGCGGCGATGTAGATAAACTTATCGTCGTAGGTCATCCGAAACTCGGTCTTGGCGGTAGCCAGCGAGGTATCCATCGGGAAAGTTTGCCAGTAGTCCCCGGCCACGTCGGCCTCGAGCCAGGCGGGTTCGTCGGCCACGCCGTCGAGGGTGATGGGGGAACTGGCGCGTTGGATACGGACCTCGGGAGGAAAGGCGTTCTGCGCTAGTAGCGGAGGGAAAGTAAGAAGACCGACAGAAGAAAGAACGCAGAATACTAAAAGTAGCTTCATTTCATGGACAAGAGCGGCGGAAGGTTGGTCTTGAAAAAATAAGACGGTACGCGACGGCGAACATACAAAGTATTTTGCTATAATTCTATTTTGAAGAACTTTTTACCGAGCCTGTGCCAAATAACTAGTGATAAATTTTGCATAACTCTAATTATTAGTACTGTCTGTTGTCATCTTTGCAACGGGTTGTTCCGGTGGTATCTAATTCTAAAGAGACGAGCTGTTCATCGTTTTAGAACTCAGAGAGCAATAACCTACCGCATCATTCGCATCCCAATCAAATATCCCCTAAATTCGCCCGATTTGCTTTTGCCGGATACTGGATGATTTGTGCTGCTGGCCAGATACTAGCCACTAACATCTTTTTCACACAGAAAATCATCCAATCCGGCGTGGAACGCATCCAGCATATGACCACTTAGAAAGTCACCCACTAACCAACTAACCTTCCCCGTTCATGCCCAAAGACGCTAGTATCAAGTCCATTCTTATCATTGGTAGCGGTCCGATCATCATCGGCCAGGCCTGCGAGTTTGATTATTCCGGCACCCAGGCCGCCCGCTCGCTGCGCGAAGAAGGCATCGAGGTCACGCTGATCAACTCCAACCCGGCCACCATCATGACCGACCCCCTCACGGCCGACAACATCTACCTGAAGCCGCTGGAGAAAAAATACATCGTAGAAATTCTCAAGGAACATCCTCAGATAGACGCTGTGCTGCCCACCATGGGCGGACAAACCGCGCTTAACTTAGCCATCGACTGCCAGACCGCCGGCATTTGGGAAAAGTACGACGTGCGCATGATCGGCGTGGACGTGGGCGCGATTGAAACCACCGAAGATCGCGAGAAATTCCGGTTGAAGATGAAGGAACTGGACGTGGACGTGTGCGAAGGCCGCATTGCTACCTCGTTTTTGCAGGGCAAAGAAATCGCGCAAGAGATCGGCTTTCCGCTGGTGATTCGCCCCTCCTACACCCTGGGCGGCTACGGCGGCGGCTTCGTGAACAAGGCCGAAGACTTTGACCGGGCGCTCAACGCCGGACTGCACGCTTCGCCGGTGCACGAGGTGCTGGTGGAGAAGAGCATCCTGGGCTGGAAAGAGTACGAACTGGAGCTGCTGCGCGACAAACTGGGTAATATGATCATCATCTGCTCGGTAGAGAATTTCGATCCGATGGGTGTGCACACCGGCGACTCCATCACGGTGGCTCCGGCCATGACGCTGCCCGACACCGTCTACCAGCGCATGCGCGACCTGGCGAAGAAAATGATCAACGGCATCGGCACCTTTGCCGGAGGCTGCAACATCCAGTTTGCCGTGAACCCGGTCGACGACCAGATCATCGGCATCGAGATCAACCCGCGGGTGTCGCGCTCCTCGGCGCTGGCCTCGAAGGCCACCGGCTATCCCATCGCCAAGGTGGCGGCCAAACTGGCCATCGGCTACACCTTGGACGAACTCAAGAACCAGATCACCGGCACCACCTCGGCCTTCTTCGAACCCGCGCTCGACTACGTGATCGTGAAGATACCGCGCTGGAACTTCGCTAAGTTTCCGGGAGCCGACGTGAACCTGGGCCTGCAAATGAAGGCGGTGGGCGAAGCGATGGGCATCGGCCGCAACTTCCAGGAAGCCTTACAGAAGGCTTGCCAGTCGCTGGAGATCAACCGCAACGGACTGGGCGCCGACGGCAAGGAAGAAACCAACCAGCAGGTGATCCTGCACAAACTGGAGCACCCCAGCGACGACCGCCTGTTCCGCATCTACGACGCCTTTAAGCTGGGCATTTCGTTCTCGACCATTCAGAAGCTGACCAAGATTGATAAGTGGTTTCTGCGACAGATTGAAGAGCTGATCGAACTGGAGAAAGAAATTGAAAAGCACTCCCTCGACACCCTACCGAAGCCGCTCATGCGCACGGCCAAGGAAAAGGGCTACGCCGACCGCCAAATTGCCCACCTGCTGGGCTGCCTGGAGAGTGAGGTTTACCAGAAGCGCAACGAGCTGGGCATCAAGCGGGTATACAAACTGGTAGACACCTGCGCCGCCGAGTTTGAAGCCCAAACGCCTTACTACTACTCGACCTTTCAGGAAGAAAACGAGTCGGTGCCCACAGATCGTAAGAAAATTGTGGTGCTGGGATCGGGGCCCAATCGCATCGGGCAGGGCATTGAGTTCGACTACTGCTGCGTGCACGGGGTGCTGGCGGCCAAGGAGTGCGGCTACGAAACCATCATGATCAACTGCAACCCCGAAACCGTCTCCACCGACTTCGACATTGCTGACAAGCTCTACTTTGAGCCGGTGTTCTGGGAGCACATCTACGACATTATCCAGCACGAGCAGCCCGAGGGTGTGATTGTGCAGTTGGGCGGGCAAACCGCGCTGAAGCTGGCCGAAAAGCTGGACCGCTACGGCATCAAAATTATCGGCACCGACTACGCCTCGCTCGACCTGGCCGAAGACCGCGGTAGCTTTTCCACTTTGCTGAAGGAAAACGACATTCCCTACCCCGAATTTGGCACCATTACCGACGCCGAATCGGCGATAGAGTTGTCCAAGACGATCGGCTTTCCGCTGCTGGTGCGTCCGTCCTACGTGCTGGGCGGGCAGAGCATGAAGATCGTGATCAACGAGCACGAACTGGAAGAGCACGTGGTGAACATCCTGCACGAGATGCCGGGCAACCAGATTCTGCTCGACCACTTTCTGGAAGGAGCCATAGAGGCCGAGGCCGACGCCATCTGCGACGGGGAAGATGTATATATCATCGGCATCATGCAGCACATCGAGCCCGCGGGCATCCACTCGGGCGATTCGTACGCCGTGCTGCCGCCCTACAATCTGGGCGACTTTGTGATGCAGCAGATCGAGGCGCACACCAAGAAGATCGCGCTGGCACTGAACACGGTAGGGCTGATCAACATTCAGTTTGTGATCAAGCACGACAAGGTGTATGTGATTGAGGCCAACCCCCGCGCCTCGCGCACGGTGCCGTTTATCTGCAAGGCCTACCGCGAACCCTACGTGAACTACGCCACCAAGGTGATGCTGGGCGAGAAAAAGGTGCGCGACTTTAACTTTGAACCGCACAAGCAGGGCTACGCTATCAAGGTGCCGGTGTTCTCGTTTAACAAATTCCCTAATGTAAACAAGGAGCTCGGTCCCGAAATGAAATCGACCGGCGAAGCCATTTACTTCATTGATGACCTGATGGACGACTACTTTCTGGATATTTATAGTGAAAGGAATTTGTACTTGAGTAGGTAAGTTAGATACGTATGATAGAGATTAAGAAAGAGAAGAAACAGTACCAAGTCAGTTTCCCTGAAAGCTTGGTAGATAAAAACTACGTAGAGAAGTTTCTGGACTATCTCCGTTACGCTGAGATTTCTTTCGAAAGCAAGTTGTCTGAAAAAGATGCTATGCAATTGTCTGACGAGCTCAAATCCTCGTGGTGGCAGGAAAACAAAGACGATATCCTAAAGCGTGTTGAAAAGTGAAAATCGTAGTAGACACAAATATTCTATTTTCTGCACTTTTGAAAACGCCGAATATATATGCGGAGACTATTCTTCTCAGCGAAAACTCTTTCTACTCTCCTAAATTTGTATTCGTTGAGCTATTCAAGTACAAAGAGAAGATCATTAAGTACGCCAAATTGCCAGAAAACGACGTACTGGAATTGCTATACCGCCTTCTAAAAAGTATTCGCATGATGGAAGAAGATCAGATCTCCACCTACAACTTGCAGCAAGCCTACAATTTGTGCGAAGGAGTAGACCTGAAGGATATTCCTTTCGTAGCATTGACACTTGATCTGGATGGTAAGCTCTGGACGAAAGACGATACACTAAAGAAAGGGCTCATCAAGAAGGGGTTTAACAACTTTTATTCTCTTCAAAACAAGTAGTCTACAGCCTGAGCGAGCTATAATAGCCTGATAGTGAATTATACAGAACGAAGTGAAATGTCATACAGCATAGAAGCTTTTCATATTGGTGATGAAGAATTCTCAGGCTACTCTATAAAAGCAAGTGCAGGGCAAAGCAAGGAATGGATCGAAAGCTTATCTAAAATCAACATTTTTATTGGAGAGAATAACTCGGGTAAGAGTCGGTTTCTAAGAATATTGTTCGGCACAGAAAATTTGAAACACAAAACTCAAACTATAGACTTAGAAAAAGTTAATAAGCTAATTGCTATTACAGTGACTGTTCTAAATAACGCTCAAGGTGAAGGGAACTATAAAGACATTTCACCAGCTATCGCGGAGGCACAAAATAAGCTGGGTAATATTGAGTATTTATCTCGTGGGAATATCAATAAAGACTCTCTACTGAATCCAATAAAGAAAATTAGGCTAATTGCAGAGTCTGTCAATCAACCAAATACTACTTTTACATCTGCTCACAAGACCTTACTCTCTATTGCACTTAGGGCTTGCGACGAGTACATGAGACGTCTTGATGAACTCTTACCTCGCGATGTTTCCTACAAACATTTAGAACGTCAATTGGATAGGAAATACATTCCTATTCTAAGAGGTTTGCGACCTCTTAATGGCAAGTCAGACAGTTATCTGGAAAGAACAAAAAAAGACTACTTTTCAGATGTTTCCAGAGTAGAAGATAGAATATTTACCGGACTCCATCTGTACGAAGAAACAAAAAAGCTGTTGCTAGGAAAGAGAAGCGATCGGGAGAAGGTGCGGGCTTTTGAAAACTTTTTGAGTGAGACCTTCTTTCAAAATCAGGAGGTGAATATTGTTCCCAGAGATGGCAGCGATGTGCTTTATATTGGTATTGGTGGAGGCGAAGAATATCCGATTTATAACCTGGGCGACGGGATACAATCCGTTGTTATTCTGACCTATCCGTTGTTTTTCAATCAGGGTCAAGAATTGCTTTTTTTTATCGAAGAGCCGGAACACGGCTTGCATCCGAGCATGCAGCGAATTTTTCTGGAGACCCTGATGCGAGAAGAATTCAGTAGCTTCCAGTACTTTCTAACGACTCACTCTAACCACTTGCTGGATATCACCTTAGATATTGAGCATATTTCTATATATACTTTCAGGAAAGATATCAATCGCACCGACGACGCTCATTTTCTTATTGAGAACGTAGACAACGAACACATCAATACGTTAGAGCTGATTGGGGTGAGAAATAGCTCAATGTTTTTATCTAACTGCACCATTTGGGTAGAAGGAATTACCGATAGAATATACATTCGAAAATACCTGGATGTCTATCAAAAAGACGAAAAGGTAAAATTTAAGGAAGATCTTCACTACTCTTTTGTGGAATACGCCGGGGGCAACATTACCCACTGGTCTTTTCTGGAAGATGCTGATGCAGACCATCCCAACATAGAGGTTGAGCGTTTGTGTGGTAAACTGTTCTTGATTACCGACAAGGATGGAGCTGGGCTGAAAAAAGATGGAGCACCTAATCCCAATCGTAGCAAGAAACAACAGCGGCACGAGAAGTTGAAAAGGAATTTGGACGATAGATACCATCGTCTAGACTGCCGAGAGATTGAGAACACGCTATCGCCGGAAGTGTTGAAGAAAGTCATTCAAGACTACGAAAAAGACAATGCAACTCTCGACTTTGAAAAGCTTAAGTACGAAAGTTACAAAAATGAGTACCTTGGCAGTTTCATAGAAAGAAACGTTGACAGTGCCAGCCGTTCTTACAAAAGTGAATCTGGAACGATAAAGGATAAAGTTAACTTCGCCAAAAAGGCTGTGACTCATATTGAATCAGTAAAAGATTTGTCAAAGGAGGCTCGTGATCTGACAGAAAAGCTCTACAATTTTATAGAAGGAAACAACAAACAATCCGTCGCTAGATGACTCCGAAAAAAGAAGATACACTAACTTATCTTCACACTAAAAAGACTGATTCCCAGTGAGATTTCAACATCACCAAACTCGGCCTGTTCGGCTCCTACGCGCTTAATAAACAAACAGAAGACAGCGACATAGATCTACTAATTGAGTTCGCCCCCAATACCGATGCCTTGGCCGAAAAGAAGGCCGCAATCAGGAAAGCCGTTCAAGCAGCGTTCGGAAAGAACGTAGACCTGTGCCGAGAGAAGTACATCAAACCGTACTTTAGGGAGCAAATTCTCAAATCGGTGATCTATGTCTGAAAAAGATTAAGCCAACTTGCTGGCTAGTTGGCAGATTGATATGGTACAATAGGTCAGTAAATCCACCGCACCACGGTCATGGTGAGCGCCACGAGCACCAGAATAGAAACGATATTCAGCAGCAGGCCCGCCCGGGCCATTTCTCCGATTTTTATGTAGCCACTGGAGAACACCACGGCATTGGGCGGCGTGGAGATGGGCATCATGAAGGCGCAGCTCGAGGCCAGGGTGACAGGTATCGCCAAGTACAGCGGCTCGATGCCCAGTCCGTCGGCGATGCCAAACACCACCGGCACGAAGATCACTACCAGGGCCACGTTGCTCATGATCTCGGTCATAAACAGCATGAAGGCGGTGAGCAACAGCAGCAGCCAAACCAGACTGATGCCCGACTGCTCGGCAATCCGGTCGCCCACCCACTGCACCAAACCGGTGGTTTCCATGCCCTTGGCCAAGCATAAGCCACCGCCAAACAGCAGCAGAATACCCCAGGGCAGGCGGGTGGTGCTCTCCCAATCCAGCAGGTACTCAGCGCGCCGAACGCTCACCGGCACCACAAACATCAGGATGCCGCCGCCCATGGCAATGAGGGTATTGTTGAGGTAGTCGTGGCCCAACCACGCGTTCAGGTTGCTCTGGAACACCCATCCGAAAGCCGTAAGGGCAAACACGACACTTACTCCCCGTTCTGCCCGCGACATAGTGCCCAGTGCCCGCAGTTTGTCGACAATGAGCGGACCGGAATTTGTTAGGGCACCTAACCCATGAGGAAACAGCACGCGGGTTACCAGCCAGTAGGTGATGCTCAGCAAAATCGTGCAGACGGGAATGCCGATGAGGAGCCAGCGTCCGAAGGTAATTTCCCGTTCGTAGAACTGCTGCATATAGCCCACCAACACCACGTTGGGGGGCGTACCGATGATGGTGGTGGTGCCTCCGATGTTGGCCGCGTAGGCAATGCACAGCATCAAACCCAAGGCGAAGCGCCGGTAGGCTGCTTCTTTATCCGCGGGCAAAGATTCTTTGAGTAAATCGATCACCGAGATGGCAATGGGCAGCATCATCACGGTGGTGGCGGTGTTGGAGATCCACATGCTCAGGAAGGCGGTGGCCAGCATAAAGCCCAGGATGATCCCGTTGGCGTCGGTGCCGGTGAGGCGAATCAGGTTGAGGGCAATGCGGCGGTGGAGGTTCCGTTTTTCCATCGCCAGTGCGATCAGGAACCCGCCCATGAACAAGAAAACAATCGGATTGGCGTAGGGGGCAGTGGCTTCGCCGATGGTGAAGATGCCGAGCAGCGGAAACAGCAGCAGGGGCAGCAGGGCCGTCACGGGCAGGGGAACTGCCTCGGTCATCCACCACACCACCAGCCAGGCGGCCACGGCGATCACGCGCACCGCATTAGCGTCTAGCCCCTTCACCGACAGGAAGGCCGTAACCAGCCAGAAGAGCAGCGGGCCCGCGAGTAATCCGATAATTTTAGGAGGAAGCATGGCAGGCAATAAAAGTGAAAGCAGTAAAATAAAGCAATATTTACGAATGGCCAGACACTTTTACGCGTCAAACCCAATCACTTGTCCCCTGATCTCCACCAACTGATTTCACATTTCGCTGCTCACGTTTCTCCTTTCCCCTCATTTGTCTATTTTTGTGAAAAAACTAACCCACGATTCCATGAGCGTTTTAGTCAATAAAGATTCCCGCGTGATTGTCCAGGGCTTCACCGGCTCGGAGGGCACCTTTCATGCCGAGCAGATGATCGAGTACGGCACCCAGGTGGTGGGCGGCGTCACTCCCGGCAAGGGCGGGCAAACGCACCTCGACCGCCCGGTGTTCAACACCGTGCAGAAAGCCGTGGAAGAAGCGGGCGCCAACGTATCGATCATCTTTGTGCCTCCGGCTTTTGCGGCCGACGCCATCATGGAAGCCGCCGACGCGGGCATCAAGGTGATCATCGCCATCACCGAGGGCATCCCCACCAAAGACATGATGATCGCTAAGGATTTTCTGAAGTCGAAGCGCGACGTGATCCTCATCGGGCCCAACTGTCCCGGGGTGATCACTCCCGAAGAGGCGAAGGTGGGCATCATGCCCGGTTTTGTGTTCAAGAAGGGCAAGATAGGGCTGGTTTCTAAATCGGGGACGCTCACCTACGAAGCAGCCGACCAACTGGTGAAGGCCGGATTGGGCATTTCTACCGCCATCGGCATCGGCGGCGACCCGATCATTGGCACCTCCACCAAAGAAGCGGTGCAGTTGCTTATTGAGGATCCCGACACCGAAGCGGTGGTGATGATCGGCGAGATTGGTGGCCAGTACGAACCCGAAGCCGCCCGCTGGATCAAGGAGCAGGGCAACCCTAAGCCGGTGGTGGGCTTCATTGCCGGACAAACCGCCCCTCCCGGTCGCCGCATGGGCCACGCCGGTGCCATTATCGGCGGCGAAGAAGACACCGCCGAGGCCAAAATGAAGGTAATGGAAGAATGCGGTCTGTTGGTGGTAAACTCACCGGCTGACATTGGGGAGACAATGGCGCAGGCGTTGAAACGCTAAATCCAAGCAGATAACGTCAGTCGGCATTATCTTTCTTGCTTCCTTTGTAACGCTCTTTTTTGGCCTTAGTCGCTTCGTCCGGATCACCGTTGGCGTTCACAAATTGCACCTGCTGCCGCGGGTACACCGACTTGATCTTGCCCTTGTGCTCCATGCGGTTGAGCTCTTCCATAATCTTGAGCGACAGTTGACTCTTCCACCCGCGACGCTCGCGGGCACCCACCAGGTAGCGCACGATCACGTCGGTCCACGACTCGTTGAGCGAAATGTAGATCTGCGGCTTGGTGTGAATATCATACTCCAGGTCGGCATCCCGCAGGATGCGCTCATAGCGCTCGGCAGGTTCTTTCATGTAGTCACCCAACAAGTCGTTGGCCACCCGCTCGATCACCTGCATCGACACCGACAGGTTTGACTCGTTGGCCACGGCAATGGCCAGTTCGTCCCACACGTAGGGGAAGTCGCCGGTGAGGTTCACCACCGTGCCGGTGAGCACCTCGTTGTTGGGGAAGGTCACCAGCCGACCGGTGGACTGCTCGGCCTGCACGAAGCCGTCGCGGTAGGGAGCACCAATCTCCCACACGGTGGTGGTCAGAAAGTCAATCTTATACACGTCGCCGAACACCTCGCCCACGCTGATGCGATCGCCCACCCGGTAGTAGCCCTGGAAACGAGTTGAGCAGCCAGCCGGTGAAGCTCTCGATGGGGGTTTGCAGCGACCACGACAGGGCTAAACCCACTAAACCCAAGGAGCCAAGTAGCGCCCGGATGTCGCCCGCCACCACGCTGATGGCCAAGCCAATCGCCAGCAGCCACAGCGAAATGGTGGTCAGCGTGATGATGGCCCCGGAGTTCTTCCACCCGCCAATGGTGCGTCGCAGCAGGGCCTGCACCAGTTTCACCAGTCCCCAGGCCAGCAGCAGGGCAACCAGGGCGACCAGTAATTTGGGAAGGTTAGCATAAAAGCCGTCCCAAAGGTTACGCAGGGTGCCTACGGCTTCGTCTTTGGCGGCGCGGCCCACGTCTTCGGGCCGCAGGGCGGTGCTATCTTCTTCCGCCGTTTCTTCCGAAGGAATGAGCTCTTCGGTAGCCACTTGGTCGACAATGGCCACTGAATCGGGGATTTGTTCTTCAGTGGTGGTCGTGTCTTGGGAGTAACCAGCTTCGCTGGGAGCCAGCAGCAGCAGCAAGAATCCGGTGATCGCCACGGTGAGGATAGACGCTTGCGCGAATCGCTTGAGGCGGTTTTGAGCGCCCTGCACCACGGCTCCCTTGCGTCGGCGGGCCGAAGGGTTGCGTTTTCGGCGACGTCGGCGCGTGGCGGGACGGTCGGCGGTGGAGCGACGACGCGTTGAGGGATGGTTGGGTACGGAAGGTGATTGTTTTCGGCGGCGACGGCGGTAGGGCATAGGTACAGGATCGATTGGATTTGTACCTGGTATAATCAGTTTAGCGGGCTGGTTGTTTCGTCTTACTGATTAGGTCCATCAGCGGGTCTTCTAAATAAAGTTAAGCACCTGCCGGGCCTTGCGCTGCGCCTCACGCGGGAAAATCAGCAGCGACTCACGCACGATGAGCGACAACTTTTTGATGGCCGTGCGGTTGGCCTTGACCCGCAGTTCGCGGCGCGACAAACCCTGGTTGGCCAGGGCGTAGTAGTTTTTGGTAATGTAGCCCACGCGCAGCGTAAGAAAAGCATTGCCGGTTCCCTGCAACAGCGAGGAAGATAACGTGCCCAGCCCCGGAATGACTCCCAAGAACCCCTTGCTTAGCATCGGGAAGATTTCGGCGAACTGGGTATCCTCAATACCGTCGGCAATCAGCGCGGCCGATAGCACCTTGGTGTAGGTCTTCACCAGTTGCGGATAGGTGGGCCGGTAGCCGTAGTGGCTGATCAGCTCCTTGAGCATCCGAAAGTTGATGGCCAGCACCAGAAAGGCATCCAGGCGGCCGTTTTGCGATAGGGCGGTGGAGACGAACACCTGCTTGGCGTGGCGGTGCACAATATCGTCCATCTGGTCGAGCCGGGCGTTGAAAATTCTGCCGAGCGTATCCGAAGGATCCTGGTTGGTTTTGAGCAGGCTCTTAAGAGCAATTTTTTCATCTTCCTCTAGCTGTCCCTGGCTAAGCAGTTGCTTGGCTACTTTAGTGGCAACTTTGGTTCCGGGGTCTTTCTTATTCTCGTCCAGAAAAGCGCTGGCCTGAATTTCGGGCAGCGAAAACACGGCAAACAATGGCCGAATGATAAGGAAGAAGAGCAGCAGTACCGTGATGCCGTAGAATGCGTAGCTAGCGATGGGATGAATCTCGGCCAGATTATCACCGATGGTAAGGATGTTACCAACGATGATCAGCGTAAGGATGAACAGCACGCCGCTACCGATCAGTCCCCAGAAAACAAACGACTTGTTTTTCATACGTAAGTGGTTGTGCCCACTCAATAAGACACTGTTGAGGGGTATTTAGTTGCATCTTTATGCGAACCAAGTACTTCTAAAGAAGAAATTCCTTGCCGACAATCAGTCTGACAAGGGAGGCAAAACCACAAGGGGCAATTCATTTCTAGTAACCAACTGGCAGTCGGTAGAGGTCAGCCCACAAAATATCAGAGCGGACAACAGTTAGCCGACCGAGCAGAAGAATACTTTAGTACGTTAGGTAGTTGGTTCCCGACAGCAGCCGGACTTACGTCGTACCTAGGTTTCGCTGATCGCAGCTCGTTGGCGCACTATAAAAGGAAACCAGAGTTTTCTACAGTTATACAGAGAGCCTTGCTAGAGATTGAAGACTCTTACGAACGGCGGCTATT
>CAWHXE010000020.1:0-73635 GCA_963833215.1 uncultured Cytophagales bacterium
AAGTCGGGGCGGCAGGATTCGAACCTGCGGCCCCCTGCTCCCAAAGCAGGTACGCTAACCGGACTGCGCTACGCCCCGAACATAAATCAAAATTCATTAGTACAAACACGTGGCGGAGAGGGGGGGATTCGAACCCCCGGTACCTGTTACAGTACGCATGTTTAGCAAACATGTGGTTTCAGCCACTCACCCACCTCTCCGGTTAAAGTGCTTGCCTCATCTGAATGGGCAAATATAACACAAGTTTTTCTCATCATCCACCCCCCTACCGAAAACTATCTTTCCTGATCCTAAAAAATATTCCTTTCTTTGAACCCTTAAAGCAATTCAGCCCAAAAGAGCGCACTTCTTTCCTTTACCCTTCGTTATTCCGTAAATCATTTGGCATCGCATGAGTTGGTACAACACCCTAGGCACTACTGAGTTCTTATTTCTAGCTGCGTTCTTGGTGGCCTATGCACTTTACGTCTTCCGAATTGCCCGAATCAACCGATTCCTGAAAGTGGGCGTCGTTGCTATCGTTAGCAAAATTCTGCTGCGCACGCTGTACTTTTCCCTATTCTTGATAGCCCTGATGGGCCCGCTCATGGGAAGCGCTACTAAAGAAATACAAGCCGTTGGTAAAGACATTATGATCTCCATCGATCTGTCTCAATCGATGAATGCCACCGACGTGCAGCCGAGCCGCCTGGAAAAGGTGAAGTTTGAGCTAAAAAATATCGTCAAAGCTTTCGACGCCGATCGTATCGGTATCATTATGTTCTCCTCCGAAGCCTTCGTGGCCTGCCCCCTTACCTACGACCAAAGTGCCCTGATGATGTTCATCGAGACGCTCAACACCCGACTGATGCCCAACACCGGCACCGACTTTGCCCCTCCCCTTCGCATGGCTTACTCAAAACTAGTAGGCGACAACGACGTTCCTGGTCAGCAAAAGTCTAAGGTGATTATTTTGATCAGCGACGGGGAAGACTTCGGGCAAGACTTTAACGAAATTTCTGAGGAAATTATAGAAAGCGGGGTGAAGCTTTTTACCTTGGGAGTAGGCACCGAACAGGGAGGACAGATATTAACCCGTGGGGTGCCCAAAACCGACCGCGACGGCAATATTGTGGTCACCCGCCTCAACAGTCAGTCGCTCAAAGAACTGGCCAGCCAAACCGGCGGACGCTACTACGAGATCAATAGCCAACAAAACGACACCGCCCGGCTCATCAGCGCTATCGGTCAAATAGAAGGCGAACTGCGCGACAGCAAACAAATCGATACCGCTTCTAACAAATATGGCTACTTCCTGCTGGCAGGCTTAATTCTGTTCGTTGCCGATCACCTTATTAAACTTAAGACCGTTCGTCTATGAATTACGGAGTAATATTGATGGCCCTTATCGCCTGGATCGGTGGGATCGATGACATCGCCACCGTCAACCGCCTAAAAACTCGGGCAAAAACCGCCCTGGAACAAAAGGACTACGCTCAAGCCGCAAGTTATTACACCAAACTAGTTGATTCGCTACGCGTGGACGACGAGGCCGTCCGACTCAACCTAGCCCACGCATTGTTGCTATCCGGCGATACCGCTCAGTCCCAGTTGCGCTATAGTCAACTCACCAGCAGTCAGTCAACGGCGATTAAGTCAGTGGCCTATCAGCAGTTGGGCGTGCTCGCTAGCGGGCAAAAAAAGTATCCCGAAGCCCTGGCCACTTTCAAAGAGTCGCTCAAGGCCAATCCCACCAACGAAGAATCCCGCTACAACTACGAACTGGTGAAGAAACTGCTGGAACAGCAACAAGAGCAAGAGCAGCAAGAGCAAGAAGATCAGCAGCAAGACGATCAGCAAAAAGAACCGCCGGAAGATCAGGAGAAGCAGGAACAAGAGGGAGAGCAACAGAAGGAAAAAGGTGAACAGGGGGAAGATCAGGAAGGAGAGCCCCAGGATCAGCAGTCGGGTGAGCAAGAACCTGAGGACGCTGAAGAACAAGAGGCACAGGAAGGTGAGCAAAGCGAAGGTGAAAAAGATCAGGAACAATCCAGTTCTCCGGTGTCCGATAAGCTGAAAGAAATGAACATCAGCGAGGAAAAGGCGCAGATGATTCTGGAGGCCATGCGCAACAACGAGATGCAGTATATCCAGCAAAACCGCCGCAAACCCCAGAAACCCCGCGATCGCACCAAACCCGATTGGTAGAAATACCTACCCAATCGCAGGGACATCATTCATCATGTCCCTACCCAGCAAACATTATAATCAACCACCCATGAACGAAGTATTCATCGTCGCCGCCGTCCGCACCCCCATCGGTTCTTTCGGAGGCAGTTTATCCGCCCTAAGCGCCACCGAACTGGGCTCCATTGCTATTCGCGGAGCGCTAGACCGCGCCCGGGTTCCGGCCGAGGCGGTGCAGGAGGTACTGATGGGCAACGTGGTGTCGGCCAACCTGGGGCAGGCCCCGGCCCGACAAGCCTCCATCGGCGCGGGCATTCCCTACGAGGTGCCCTGCACCACCGTTAACAAAGTCTGCGCTTCCGGCATGAAGGCCATCATGTTCGGAGCCCAGTCCATCATGCTGGGCCACCAAGACTTGCTCGTGGCCGGAGGCATGGAAAGTATGTCAAACATTCCTTATTACGTGCCCAAGGCCCGGTTTGGCTATAAGTACGGCGGCGGCGAGCTGGTAGACGGACTGGAAAAAGACGGCCTGTTCGAAGTGTATAACCAATTTGCGATGGGCAACTGCGCCGACCATACCGCCCGCGAAATGCACATCACGCGCGAAGAACAGGATCAGTACGCGATAGAATCCTACCGACGCGCCGCTGCCGCCACCCAGCAAGGTCACTTGCAAAATGAAATCGTGCCCGTGTCAGTCCCCCAACGCAAGGGAGATCCAGTAATAGTAGAAGAAGACGAAGAGTACCAAAAAGTTAATTTTGACAAAATTCCTGCCCTGCGCCCGGTGTTTTCTAAGGAGGGCACCGTCACGGCGGCCAACGCTTCCACCATCAACGATGGCGCCTCGGCGCTGGTGCTGGCCAGCGCTACCAAGGTAAAAGAGCTGGGCCTTACCCCCATTGCTAAAATCAGGGGGTTCGCCGATGCCGCGCAGGACCCATTGTGGTTCACTACGGCTCCTTCTTTGGCTATTCCTAAGGCCCTGCAACGCGCTGAGGTAGACCAGAAGGACGTTGATTTGTTTGAAGTAAACGAGGCCTTCGCGGCGGTAGCCATCGCTAACAACCGCTTGCTGCAGCTCAACCCTGAACAGGTAAACGTGTTCGGCGGTGCGGTTGCCCTGGGCCACCCACTAGGCTGCTCCGGAGCGCGCATCACCACCACCCTGATCAACGCGCTACAGCAGCGCGATGGTCGCCTGGGAGTAGCCGGTATCTGCAACGGCGGGGGCGGCGCTTCGGCCCTCGTCGTAGAGTGTTTGTCATAGTTTGACTTTAGCCTTACAGTGTAAGCTTGATGGGGGTTCAGACCATTTTTCTTCGGTCAACTTTTGTTTTTTTGCTCTCTAACCACAAACGAACAAACGAATGAACCTACAAGCGTACATGCAGTCACTGGCCGAAGGCATCAACGGCAGTTTTTCAGAATACGATGAGCACACCTCCGTGGTGGTTGTTCCCCTAAAAGATGGACGTTACCAGTCCGTTAAAGGAGAGTTGCAAACCTTAGAAGATGGCCATACGCAGGTGGTTTGCTTTTCCTCTTACGTATGCTCTTACCACGAGAATTTAAACTTTCGCAACTTCTTGTCGGAGAACCAGAAGTTACGTTACTCCAAGTTTTCTATCGACGAAGAATTTGTGCAGGTAGAAGCTTCGGTGTTTATTGAGTTTCTGACCGAAGATAATCAGAATTACCTCATTTGTATGATTCGCGAAATTGCCGAACAGGCCGACGTGTGGGAGCACAAACTTACCGGGCTAGACGTGTTTTAAAATAGTCCATAGTCCACGGACGACAGTTCACAGTCCACGGCTACTAGTCCGTTAGCTGTGGACTACAGACCGTAGACTACCTAATAAAATCCGCAACTTTTTGGGCTCAAATCAGTCTATACCATCAAAGGCAAGCGGTCTTGTCGCCTCGACATCAGTCGGGGAGGAAAGTCCGGGCAACACAGAGCACCATACTTCCTAACGGGAAGGCTTTTTTTTCGCAAGGAAAGAGAGACAGACAGTGCCACAGAAAATATACCGCCCCTGTGGGGTAAGGGTGAAATGGTGCGGTAAGAGCGCACCGCCCCGACGGCAACGCCGGGGGCAGGGTAAACCTTATGGGTTGAAAGGCCAAACAGCCTCGTTGCCGGTGCACCGTTTCGGCGGTCGTCGGCACTGCGCGGCTCGCGCAGCCCCCGGCGGGGCGGGTAGGCCGTTGGAGGTGACAAGTGATTGTTATCCCAGATAAATGACAAGATTTTGGTTGATCGCTTTGCGATCTGCTGAAAACAGAACCCGGCTTATACGCTTGCCTTTTACTTCTATCCCCGCTATCTTCGGGCATGACGAAAATACTAATCATCGACGATGAGAAACCGATTCGCGGCTCACTCCGCGAAATTCTGGAATACGAAAAATACACGATCGAAGAAGCGGCCGACGGAGAGGAAGGACTCAAAATGATTGCCGATGGGCGATACGATCTGGTGCTCTGCGATATCAAAATGCCTAAGGTAGACGGCATCGACGTGCTACAGAAAGCCGTGGCTGAGGGCTTCGACGGGCAATTTATTATGATCTCAGCGCACGGCACCATCGAAACCGCCGTAGAAGCCACCAAAATGGGCGCCTTTGATTTCATCCAGAAGCCACCGGACCTAAACCGCTTGCTGGTGACCGTGAAAAATGCACTGGAAAAGAAGGACTTGGTCACCGAAACCAAGGTGCTTCGCAAAAAGGTGGCGGGCGTCAGTGAAATTATTGGCGAGTCGTCGGCGATTCAGGCCGTAAAGGATACCATCGACCGGGTGGCTCCCACCGAAGCGCGGGTGCTCATCACCGGCCCCAACGGCACCGGAAAAGAACTGGTCGCTAAGTGGCTGCACGCCCAGAGCAGTCGGGCGCAAGCCCCCTTGGTTGAGCTCAACTGCGCCGCTATTCCATCCGAACTGATCGAGAGCGAACTGTTCGGCCACGAAAAGGGATCGTTCACCTCGGCCATCAAGCAGAAAAAAGGACGCTTTGAGCAGGCCAACGAGGGCACGCTTTTTCTGGATGAAATCGGCGACATGAGCCTTTCCGCCCAGGCTAAGGTGCTGCGCGCGCTGCAGGAACATAAAATTACGCGGGTGGGTGGAGACAAGGCCATCAAGGTAGACGTGCGGGTGATTGCCGCCACCAACAAGGATTTGAAGCATGAAATCAATGAAAAACGCTTCCGGGAAGATCTCTACCACCGCCTGAGCGTGATCTTAATTCACGTCCCCCCCCTGAGCGAGCGAACCGAAGATATTCCCCTGCTCGTCGATAAGTTTCTTCAGGACATTGCCGCCGATTATCAGGCAGCTGCCAAAAAAATCACTCCCGACGCGCTGGAGGTGCTTAGTGGCTTTGCGTGGACGGGTAACATCCGAGAACTGCGCAACGTGGTAGAACGACTCGTGATTATGTGCGATACCGAGATATCCGCTTCCGATGTAAAAAGGTACACCTGATAAAAGCTTCGTAGAGGATGGTTGTGACTTCCTACCTTCACTTGATCTAACAGTGCCTTCTTCAACAACCAGCCAACCTGAAGCTTCATCAAATCATACAAGACGTATCATCCGCTGATTTCCTTGGTGTCCACTGGTTTCTCTACGGAATAAGCGGGGCAGGTAACTTTGGGAGCACAGGCGGTGAACCCAAAAATCAATAGTAATAATAGTGTAGTCATGCGTTTCATATAAACTATATTTAGTATAAATTTATACTAATATAGCTAAAAAGTTACATAAGTCAAATACTTAAATAAAAAGTGATATTACTAATGCTCATGAAGCATCGTGTTGCATCCGCGAATATCCGAATTGTCTAGCCTACCCAGTACCTCAAAGGTTAGGTCACCATGCAAACGCCCCCGGTCCATCGTCTCGATGAAACTGCACGAGTGGGCGTTGGCCAAATCAATAACATTGATGCCTCCCGAACCACTGTTGCCTACGGCAAACGGATCATTGATTTCGCGGATGAACACCCGCATCCAGGCGGGAGAACTAAACACTCCCGACGCGGCGGAGTAGGCCTGAGAGAGCAGCTCTGTCATGCCGTATTCTGACGAAATTTGCTCCACTCCCGTCTGCTCTCGCAGTCGTTGATAAACCTCTAGCCGGGTTAGCTCCCGACGCATGCCCTTCATCCCTCCGGTTTCCAGTAGCAACACCCTACTCAGATCCGGAGAATAGCGCTCGGCCAACTGCAGCAGCGCGAACGTTACTCCAACCAGCAACGTTCGCCGACTGCTTTGCTGTGCTTCATCAATAGCTTTCAGCAGCGCTTCATGGTCGTTCAGATAAAAACCTGAAATTGACGAGCCAGATTGTCGAATAAAATGGTCGACCATGCTGACCAAGGAGGCGTTGCTTCGCTCTAAATAGGTAGGCAGCAGCGCCAGCACGTGGTAAGCACTGAGGGACCCAAAGCGCTGCTCAAAAATACGCTGACTCACCCGATGGTAATAGGCCAGGTGCGTCACATGGTGCCGGCTTCGCAACTGCCCGGTGGTGCCGCTGCTTTCAAAAACAGCTTCCACCGGGGTATCCTGACTCGCGAGCACCCGGTGGCGCTTAAAAAAATCGATGGGGAGAAAGGGAATTTGAAGGGTGCTGCCTACATTAATTGGATCGATGTTTAGTTCGTGCAGGTAGCGGCGGTATACCGGGTTGTGAATCGCCTGCCAGCGAAACTGAGCCAGGGCCCGTTCCTCAAAATTCTCGGGAGTGACGGTGAAGATGCCTTCCTGGAAATGCTGCAGCTGATGCATATAGAAATTTAGGGTAGCTACGCATTATTTAAGGTCAATGTTCGTTATATTGGTGGTCAATTTTAAAGAAATTCGCCAGTTTGTTGCTGAAAAGCTGATACATCACTATGAAACACATCCGTTCTTTAATTTTTCTGATTGGTGCCACGCTAATGCTCACGGCCTGCTTAGAGGCACCCAAATTCGGTGATCCACCCCGGCTCACCGGCATTGAAGTGTACTTCAAGGAGGTAGAAAGGCAACCTGACTCGCTGGTGGTACGCGTAGACTTTGAAGACGGAGATGGCGATCTAGGAGTGAGCGGAAGAGAAAACGACGCCGATGACTACATACCTATTCCTAACCCGGATGATGGCGGCTTCTGGTTTTACAATGGAGATAATCCCGACTCCCGCCTCCCTGAATATAACTGCCGTCTGTTTACCGATATTGATTTGGATCTTACCGATGGAGTGCCAGAATTCGATACGATTCGGGCCGATTATAACGAAGCGTACTATAATTATAGCATCACGCTTTATACCAAAGAGAACGGGCAATACAAAGAGTTTGACTTTTTAATCGAGCGTTGCAGCGCTCCTCTGGGAGGCCGCTTCCCCCCCCTGCGGGACGATTTTTCGGTAGACCGCCCGCTGAAGGGCACTATTCAGTGGGGTTCGGTGGATTTTTATAAGCTGCTGTTTCGCAACGATACCCTTCGACTGGACGTCACCATCCGTGACCGGGCGGGCAACGTGAGCAACGTGATTACTAAAGAAAATTTTACGCTGGAGGGAATTACTCGAACTGGGCAGGATGGCTAGCTGGTGCCCTGCTGGTAGGCGAAAAATCGCTGTAGCATCTGCTCCCGACTGATAACTACTTCCTTCGACAATCCGCTCACCAAGACCCAGGAGGCTTGCTCCTCTTCCATCACTTCAAGCACCCCAAAGATGGTGGTCTCCTTTGGCACACGCACCGGTCTAGCCTCCGGCAGATTCTCCGGCGGCTCAGTAACCGACTCGGTTGTCAAATCATCAATGGTAAGCACTTCCATCGCCAGGCGCAGCCGCTGCGCTTGAAAGAACGACCGCACAAAATCGTTCTTTGGCTTAAATAACAATTCTTTGGGAGTGCCTCCCTGCTGTACTACTCCTCCGTCCAAAAGGTAAATATGATCTCCCAGGGTGAAAGCCTCCAGCACGTCGTGCGTTACCAAGACTATCGTTTTTTCGCGTAACATCCCCAGGGAGGCAAACTCGCGCGTCATCTGCTGCTTGGTGATGGGGTCTAAGGCTCCGAAAGGCTCGTCCATTAGCACCACCGGTGGGTCGGCCGCCAAAGCCCGACCAATGCCTACCCGTTGCTGTTGCCCCCCACTGAGCTCGTGGGGATAACGTTCGGCGTACGCCGCTGATAAGCCCACCACCTCGAGCAGCGTTTGCACCCGCTGGCGGATTTTGTCAGTAGGCCAACCCACGAGCGTTGGTACCAAAGCGATATTTTCGTAAACCGTGTAGTGCGGAAACAGACCGGATTGCTGAATAACGTACCCAATCTTTCTTCTGAGCACTTCGGGCTTTCCCCGGTTGATGTCTTCGCCGTCGATGCAGATGCTCCCCTCGGTGGGCTCCACCAGGCGGTTGATCATCTTCAGCACGGTGGTCTTTCCCGAACCGCTGGTGCCCAGCAGTACCAGGGTTTTGCCTTGCGCAACGGTGAACGAAACGTCCGAAACCACCGCCTGCCCCCCGTACATTTTGCTAACAGCTTCTACCGCAATCATGGCCAATACTAATGGGTAACGATCAGAAAATGAATAAAGTGGCTTCATTCCCTACCTGGGTACAGAATGCGCCACTTGTAATTACTTCGGCAGAAAAATAGATACCACCTTACGAACTGAAAAAAGTTGATACCGCTCACTCGAAACATTCAAATACATGAATAGAAGTTTACGAACCTTAGGCCCGGTTGGTTGTTTGGCTTTCTCTTTACTGGGGCTAACGGGTTGCTTACCCGAAGATGATCTAAGCGAACTGGAGATCAAAGCACCGTCCCCTTCCATTGCTCTGCCCCTGCTGAACACCAACCTAACGGTGTCCGATATCATCACCATTGATGAGGGAGAAGGGCTACTCACCGAAAACGAAGATCATACCTACAGTGTGTTGTACCGGTCTCAGGTGGCTTCCAAAACCGCAGAAGATGTGCTACCTGCTATTCCGGATCAGGAAAGCTCCTCTAACTTCACCCTGGGAATCAATTCGCCGGCTTTTCAGATGAAGTCTCCCCCCCAAAAATTTACCGGAAAAATGGCAATGGATATGGCGGGGCTAAATGTGTTCTCTCTGGAAAGTAAAGGAGGAAGACTCAACCTTACGCTGGATTCTGACTATCAGCACGATTTAGACATCAAACTCACCTTCCCTAGCGTCAAAAATCGGACTACGGGCATTCCGTTGGTGTGGAACGTAACCATCAATGCCTGGAGCAATAAAGTAACTAGTCAAGAATACGAACTGGCCGACTATTCATTAGAATTGGTTGATAATGAAATCAGCTACGCGCTTGAAGTAGCCATTCAGGGTTCGGGCCAACCCATTAGCGAAAATCAACAAATCAGGTTATCCATCAACATGGCAGATATAAAGTTTGGCTACTTAAGCGGCAATTTCGCGGGCATTGACGTACCCATTCCTGCTGACACCCTGCGAATCCCGCTGCTGGACGGTGCGGTGGATGGCACCCTGGGCCTTAATCCTACCCTACGCTTTCAATTTATCAACTCGTTTGGAGTGAAGGTTGCCGCTAACCTGACCAACGCCTTCGTGGTGCAGGAAGATGGAAAAAACGTGCAACTGACGGATAAGCCCGAATCTTCTTTCTTTGGCGGTGGGTACGATCTTCCGTTCAAGGAGCAACGAGACGACTCAACGGCAACCCAGCGTCACGTTGTGGATGAATCTACTTCCAATATCAGGACGGCTTTTGCTGAACTTCCTCGCAGCTTTCGTTTCGGACCGCGTTTCATCCTCGACAACGCGCCCGAAGATACCAGCTTTGTCACGGATCAGAGTCAAATTGAAATTAGCACAGAGATTGAACTTCCTCTGGAGGGCACCTTTGATCTTATCCTCCAGGATTCTATTCCGGTCGATTTCACGAATTTAGAGGACGTTGAAGAGCTCAAGGTGCTGATCAAAACTGAAAATAGCTTTCCCCTATCGGCTAATTTGCGCATATTCTTCTTAGACGAAGATGGGCAACTAATTCTGAACAACGATCAACAACCGTTGTCTTTGTTCGGCGAAGAAGACCAACTGCTGGTAGCGGCCGAACTGATTGACAGCAGCACCGGAAAAACCCGTCCGGCCACCGTTGATCTACCGATTGCCGCCACGCTTGATCAAGATAAGTTCGAGCGGGTACGTTCGGCTACCCACCTGCTGGTTCGCACCTCCCTGAACAGCGTAAGTGATGCTAGCAATCAAATAAAGCTATACTCTTTCTACAACGTTCGCTTCAATCTGGCAACGCAGATAAAAACTTCTCTCAACTAACATTCGGCTCAATATGAACTACCGTTACTGGCTGATGAGCGTCTTCGCACTGCTCTCGGTTTCGGCTATGGCCCAACAAGAACTGACCTTGCACCTGATGAACAACATCCAGCAAGCGTCCTACACCAATCCGGCATTCAGGCCCCGGAATAATATCCACATCACCCTCGCGCCCATTCTCCCCTCGGTGCAAGTTGGAGTTAACAACTCAGGATTTACGTATAATCAAATAGTTTCTCAGGTGGAGACCGACGAAGACGGACAAAAGACGCTAGACATCGGCAAACTCTATCGCAATACCAAGGTGGGCAAACGAAGCTTCGCCAATATGAATGCTTCCTTAGACCTTCTGGCGGTGAGCTTTCGGACGGGTAATGCGCGCTTTTCGTTTAATGTCACCGAGCGTTTTCAGGCCCGCATGGGTTACTCCGATGCTCTGCTGCGAACCGCGGTGGAAGGAAACGTTCCGGGCGAAACAATTGACCTGGACGGCTACTGGCTCCGGGGAATGCACTACCGGGAAATTGGCCTGGGATACAACCGCAAAATGCTGGAAGACGATAAATTAGTGCTGGGTGGTCGCCTTAAAACATTGTTTGGCTTGGGCAACATCACCACCCGAAGGACGAATTATCGCATCACCACCGGCAGCGAGGCCGATTTGTACGCGCTAACGCTGGAGGCCGATATGCTAATGCAAACCTCAGGATTAAATGCCTTGGATGATGATATCAGTCCTTATATTACGAATACCAAAAACTTCGGTATGGGCGTAGATTTGGGAGCGACTTACCAACTGAATGAAGAATTGTCGTTTTCCGGGTCAATTATTAACCTGGGTTTCATCAACTGGAAATCTGACGTGATGAATCGTCGTTCGGAAGGATCGTTTTACTTTGAAGGAGTAGAAGATGATAATCTGCTTACCGGTGGCGGTTTTGAGATTGATTTAACCGCCCTAACTGATTCCATAGCCGACGCCTTTGAGGTCACCGAAGACTCTACGTCGTATACCACAGGCTTACCAACCCAAATGTACCTAACGGGACACTATCGCCTGGCCCCCAACACCAAAGCTTCGGCCACATTATACACCGATTATATCGGCTCTTTCCGCCGTGGCTTATCGCTAGGGATCAGTCAGCAGGTGGGTCGATGGCTACAGGCCGCGGCTACCTATTCTGTGCAAAGCCGGTCATTCAACAACCTGGGACTGGGGTTCACCATCACCACCGGTCCGAAAGGGTTACAGCTTTACTGCGTTACTGATAATCTGATGGCGGCACTTAACCCGGGAGCGGCTCGCGTGGCAAACCTCCGTACTGGAATCAGCCTCGTTTTTTGATCAGTTGATAAATAATAACGGCTAAAACGCTACCCCCCAGCACTCCGGCAAGCACGTACCAATCTTTTGGTCTAGCACCAGAAAGAGAGTTGTCAAGTAAGACAGGCGCTAGTTTTGCGTACTTGATCACGGGATTATCGTAGCGCCCCAGTACTACCCAGTCTTCTTGGTTTACCCGCAAAACTACCGGTTGGCGCTCTTTCTGAAGCACTTTGTTCACCCGGTTCAGCGAACTAAAGTCGGTACTAAAGGCAAATCGGGTTTTCATAAACTTTCCCAAGGTCTGCTTATTCGGAAAGTTGATGACCAGATCGCCATCGCTGTCGTTGGTTACCTTCACTTTATCACCATCTAACTCGATGGTTAGGTCAGCGATTACGTCAATCGTCTTAGCCATAATGCTTACTTCTTCTGGTTGTCTTTACTTTGGCCATCCTTATTCTGATCGTCGGTGGTGCGGATACGAAGCGTGCCGTTCATTTTCCAGTGCGCATGCTCCACTTCGCCTTTTGCGCCCACTTTGCTGGGCACAAACAGATCAAAATCATCAAATTCGTAGGTGATTTCAGCATTGCGTCCGGTCAGTTTGTCGTACAATCCGATGGCTAATTCGGGCCAGGATTTAGTCTCTTTGGTATCTTGTGCCATTGTCGTTTGAGGTTAAATTATAAACTGGTTTAGTGTACTACCGGCTACGTGCCGAATTGTTTTAAGAACTACCAAAACTACTTTAGCGTTGCTATGAATAATCAGTGCGGCAAAACCAGCCTACGGGCACTCGCCCTCAATCTGCTTATCAATTTCACCACCTAACCGGAGCAACGCATGACCTTGAAACAATCGCTTCTTACGCTCTCTCTTGGAACCTTGGGATTGTCAGCCCACGCGCAGTTTGAACTGCGGGGATACGCCGACTATATGCCTTCGGGCTGCATTATGCTCACTCCCGACGAACGCTACGCCGAGGGCATTGCCTACAGCACCACCACCCTGGATCTGACCGGCTACTTTGAGATAGAGTTTGATATCTACCTGGGCGACAAAGACGACCTGGGGGCCGATGGAATTACGTTCGTAGTGCACAACGACGAACGCGCCTACGATGCATTCGGCACCTATGGCGAAGGGCTGGGCTACGGACGGTTCAACTCCAACTTTGCGTCGGGCAACTTCATTGCCCCTTCGGTGGCCGTTGAGTTCGACACCTACCAGAATCCCTACCAAAACGACCCGGCGAGCGACCACGTGGCTTTTCTGGTCAACGGCAGCAGCTACCACGAAACCTACTGGAACGATGAAAACGACGATTATGACCTGGAGGATGACCGGATGCACAACTTTCGCTTCGCCTGGAATCCTGACACCCAGGAGGTGACTGTCCGGCTCGACAACAGCGTGGTGTACCAAGGGAAGCACGACCTGATCGGCGAGATTTTCAACGGCGTCACGGACGTGATCTGGGGATTCACTGCCTCCACGGGCATGAAGCACAATTTGCAGTACTTTTGCTTTCGCCGCATTGCCTACCACCCGGAAGCGCCTGCTGCTGAGCCTTCCCTTACGTCAGGCAACAAATCGGTGGGTCGATAGCCGGAACGATGAAAGTGGATTGATTTGGTACAGCGCGAGGTTTGCGCGCATTTTGAGAAGCGTTCGAGCGGGATGGTTGGTACCTTCCCGCAAAAACCGCTATGTTTCGCTGGGTCCCCTACCCTTTTCTTCGGTTTACCCCGGCCCTGATCTTGGGCGTCCTGATTGGGTTCCACTCCTCGGTGCAGATTTCAACGGTGGCCATCGCGTTGCTGGTTATTTCATACGGGGTGGTGGTAATCGTATCCCCCGCCCGGTGGCAGCAGCGCTTCAACCCGCTGTTTGGCACGGTAGGACTGTTGATTTTTGTTGGAGTCGGAACTGTACGGGTCAACCAGTATCAAGTCAACCAGCGCTCGAACCATCTGCTGCAGTATCAGTCTGCCTACTCCCACTACGTAGCCACCGTCACTTCCGATGCCGACGAGCGTAAAAACTCCTGGCGCACCACCGCTCGTTTGTCCCAAGTACTTGCGCGCGACAGCACCGGGGCAATCTATCCTTCGCCACCGCTGGAAGCTGACATTATCATCTACCAACCCAAGGCCGACAGCCTTCGCTTGCTGCGCTCCGGCGATCAGATTGTCGTTAAGGGCGTTCCTCAGCCGATTGCTCCCCCGGCCAACCCTCGGGCGTTTGATCAGCAGCGTTACTGGGCCAATCAGCAAGTCTATCATCAGCACTACCTCCGCGCCGAACAGTGGCAGTTGATAAACCAGGTTTCACCTAACTGGGCTACGCAAGCGATCAGCCAGCTGCGGCGGCAGAGCAAAGGGCAACTCATCCGGGCGGTGGTAGATCCGCAAGCCCAAGGCATTGCCCTGGCGTTGGTGCTGGGCGTTAAAGATCAACTGGCCGACCAGGTGCGCGAAGCCTACAGCCGGGCCGGAGCCATGCACGTGCTGGCCGTATCGGGCTTGCACATTGGCATTGTGTACGGGGTCGTAGCATTTTTGCTGAGTTTTTTGCAGCGCAACCGGCGGGGGCGGGTGCTGCACGCGCTGGCCTGCGTGGCAACCCTGTGGTTATTCGCATTGGTCACCGGCGGCTCAGTGTCAGTGATGCGTGCCGCCACCATGTTCACCTGCGTGATTGTGGCGCAAGCCTCGCAGCGGCGGGCCAATATTTTCAACACGCTGGCCTTATCAGCCTTTTTGTTGCTGCTTATTAATCCCTATTATCTGCTTTCGGTCGGTTTTCAGCTATCGTATCTGGCGGTGCTGGGCATCGTGTACCTGCAGCCGCGCATCTACGGACTGCTGGAGTGCCGGTTCTGGCTCGCCGATAAGCTATGGGCCCTCACCGCGGTGTCAATCGCGGCGCAACTGGCCACCTTGCCCATCAGCTTGTACTACTTTCATCAGTTTCCGACCTACTTTTGGCTAGCCAACATCGTGGTGATTCCGGCAGCGTTTGTTATCCTGTCGCTAGGGCTGCTTACCATCGCGGTGGGAACATTTGTTCCGGTTTTGCTGCCCATCGTAGGAAAGGTGCTGGAAACAGTTATTTCCGGAGTCAATACGCTGATCTACGGCCTAGAGTACCTTCCGCTCAGCTACGTGGACCGGCTGTACGTAGACGTCCCGCAAGTGTTGGTGCTATACGGAGCGCTTTTCAGCACCGCCCTGCTGTTTCATTATCGTCGGTTCTCTTATCTGCTGGTGACTTGCGGTTGCCTGATTACCTTCGCGGGCTTACGCGTTTCTCACCACTGGTCGCAGCAACAGCAGCAGACAATCACCTTCTATCAGGTGAACAAGCAGTCGCACGTAGACTTCAGCAGCGGACACATTAACTACCACCGGGGCGGCTGGAACGAGCAGGCGGCCTATCAGATCGAACCAAACCACGTGCAGGCGGGGTTTACCACCACTTTCTTGGATTCTGCTACCACGGCCCGCCATCCGCTTCCGCTTGTCCGGCGAGGCAGTGTGACCCTGGCGGTGTGGCAGGGAAAACGATTGGCCTTTGTCGATGGTCCGCTGCCGACCGGGAAAGGCCGCACCTCAACTGTTCCGGTAGACTATCTGATCGTCAGCAACAACGCGGTTCGCCAGCTTAAAATCCTGGATGCCTATTTCACCTATGATCTTCTGATTATCGACAGCTCTAACAGCCGGTGGCGAGCGCAGCAATTGTCAGACGAAGCCCGAGGCGCTTCGATTCCCTGCCATTCGGTGTCTGACCAGGGAGCGTTGCAACTAACGCTGTAGACCATTTTTCCAGCAGAATCAGCTCTCGCTCGACACCCGTGCCTTTTATCACTAAAAAAATCAATTTTTCATTCGAATGTTAACAAACTTAGAGATACAAAAGATAATTCCGTTATCGGTCACCTGGTACAAACTAAGTAGGCGCCGATTTCATAATTATCACGTTTTCCCGCTACAGAGTCAGGAAAAAGAAAGTTAGCGGGTAGAAAACAGACTGAAAAATTCGTGAATTGTATTCATAAACCGTCCATGATGATAAAACAGCACCTCTCATCATTCTATCTCATCACCGCACTAGCCACCGCATCAATGACGACCGCCGAGGCGCAAACCGTGATTGGCATGGGAACCGAGCAGCCCAACCCCAACGCCGTGCTGGAGTTGGTTCCTGAAAACGGTAACCAGGGATTTCTGGCCCCGCGTCTCACCACCGCGCAGCGACAGGCTTCTTCTTTCACCGGTAAGTTAACGCGCAGCGATAACGGTCTGCTTGTGTTCGATGTTGACCAGGGGCGGTTCTACTACTGGTTCAACGGGGAGTGGCGGGCGGGCACTTCCGGCGGATCGGAAGGAGGCAGCCCAGGAGTTTCGGGTACTACCTGGTACACGGGAACCACTGCCCCAAGCGGTATCAGGGCGGCGGAGGGCGATTTTTACATCAACGAGAGCACCGGCGAGGTCTTCAAGTTCAGTGGCAACGCTTTTGTGACGATGGGCAACATAAAGGGCGGAGCGGCCAATAGTCCGAACCTAACGTCGGTACTACAGCAGGGAGGCAGCGCGGGCAATCAGAAGATAACCGACCTAGGAGCTCCTACTGACAATGCAGACGCAGCCAACAAGCAGTACGTAGACGGCCGGGAAACCGCCACCCGGGCGTATATTGACCAAGAAATCCTCACCTTCCCTGGCTCAACTACTCCGTCACTGGGGCAGGTGCTTGGACAGGATAACAATGCTAACAATAGGAAGATTACTGATCTGGCAGACCCCACCAACACCCAGGACGCGGTCACTAAGTTTTATGTGGACAATAACGACAATGACAGCCAGTCGCTGGATAATGTGCTAAGCGAAGGGAACGATGCTAATAACCGTCAAATTAAAGGATTAATTAATCCTAGCGATCCGCAGGACGCCGCTACTAAAAGCTACGTGGATTCTGAAATATTGGGCGCTTCATTGCCAGGTGGCAATGTCCCTTCGCTCGAGCAGGTTCTAACCAAGAATAATAGCGCAGCAAATAAGCAAATTATCGATTTGGCGGCACCCTCGGCTGCTAATCATGCCGCCAACAGAAAGTACGTTGACGATCGCGATCTGGAAAATGCATTAGACAGAGATAACAGCGCGGGAGGTAAACAAATTGTTGAATTAGGATCACCCACTGCCATTGACCACGCCACCAACCGAAAATACGTGGACGACCAAGATGCTACACTCAAGCAGTATGTGAATGACGAGAGTATGATCAGCAACCTTAGCATCACTGGATCCAATGTTTTAAACATCACCGAAGGATCAGCAACGCACACAGTTACGCTTCCCAACGGAGGCACTCCAGCCAATCTATCCCCCGGCAAGTTTTTCGTTGGCAATTCGTCTAGTCAACCCGCTGAGGTTACCCTTACCGGCGATATCTCTGTAGACGCCGATGGAAAAGTAACCATTACTAATATCACTACGGCTAAAATTACCAATGGTGCGGTCACCAAAGAAAAGATCAACGCCGACGTGGCGGGCAGGGGGTTAGAGAAGAACACAACTACTGGTGCCCTGGATGTCAAGATCAGCAATGGATTAGCGTTTACTGCGAGTGGAGAAATACGACTTTTTAACCCGCCCGCCGGATACTTAGGGGTAGGACAAGGCATCGCCCCTGGTGAGAGTATTCAATTCAGACCAATGTCCCGTGATGGCACTCTTAATGCAGATGGGGAGCTGACGGTGCAGGGTTTACAAGGAAGATCGGTAGCAGGCAATACTCCTTCAAACAATCAGATATTAAAGTGGAATGCAACTGCCAACGACGGTAATGGTCAATGGGAACCAGCTACGGTGGCAGGGGTGGGAAGTGATACTCCGGTTATAACAACTGGCACTGGTAATCCCAAAAACGAAGATGGGAAGGTTGGAGATATCTATATTAAAAACAAGAAAGATGTATATGTGAAAGTAGACGTGGAAAAATGGGAGAAACTAAAAGACTGACCAATTTTGAAGAATTTATTTAGCACCCTTCTTTCTCTTGCCCTAACGATTAGCGTTGGACACGCTCAGTTGACTGTTCAGCAAGGTCAAATCAGCATAAATTCGCGCTCCATAGTTAGCGTTCAGGGCAATATGACGGTAGCAGGAACTATGAACCACCAAGGCAATTTATTGCTGCAAAACAATTTCTCGGCTAGTTCTACTCTAGAAGCTTCTTCCGGATCAATACAATTGACAGGTTCTAATCAGCGCTTACAGTTATCAGATGGCACGCTTGCTAATTTAACTGTTAGAGGAGGAGGACTTAAGCAGCTTTCGGGCCAACTGACGGTGCTTCAAGAACTCTCCCTAATTGATGGCATATTGCAAGCCAATCAATCATCTCCGCTTCTCATCACTTCCTCAGCTCGAATCTCAGGGGGCTCACCCCAGTCCTACGTCGATGGCTTCCTTTACCACCAGGGCACTGGTACGAAGTTCTACCCTGTCGGCCGTAACGGCACCTACGCTCCGGCTACGCTGCTCAACGTCACCGGCGAAGACCCGGTGGTGGGCATGGCGTACTCTCCTACTACCGCCATCGCCGGCACGCCCTTTCACTGGCAGTTGCACACCCTGAGCGGCACTTATCAGGGTGCACGCGCCGAACTTACCTTCACCGCTCCCAACGCCGACTATGCTGCCTACCGCGACGAGGTGATGGTGCTCGGAGCCGAGCGGTCTGGCTCCGCCTACACCGCGTTGGGTCAGTCGTCGCTCAACGTTCAGGGCGATCGCTTCACCATTAGCAGCGATCAACCCGCGGCTGTGCCGATCCTCACCGTCGGCTTCGATATTCCGGAAAACACCAAAAATCTGTACCTGCCCAACGCCTTTTCTGCCTCCGCCCCCAACCCCGAAGACCAGGTTGTGAAAGTGTACGGCCAACGGATTTCTCCCAATAACTTCTACCTCACTATCCAAGACGTGTGGGGCAATATCGTATACGAAACGCACTCGTGGCAAGAAGCCTCTACGCAGGGGTGGCGGGGCCCGATTGGTGCCACCGAAGTGGCCGCCACCTACCGCTATCTGCTCAAGGGAGAATTCGTCGGCGGAAAGCGCTTCCAGCAGAGCGGAACTATCCTTCACTACTAATTAACCTTGGTGATTATTAACGCTACCCTTGTTCTTCTGCGCATCAAGCCCCAAACGGTGCTGGTGGTTCTGCTTCTGATGATCGCCCGACAAGCCACCGCGCAGTCAGCGATGTTTTCGCAGTACTATTTTTCTCCCCTTAACGTGAACCCGGCCCTGCTGGGCAGCCAGTCGCACGGCATGGCCGGGGTGCAACACCGCACGCAGTGGCGCAATCTGGCCAATCCTCACCAAGCCAGCGCGCTATCGCTGGCCAAACCGATCTTCGTTCCCGGCGGACGCCGACAAGCAGGAGGCATCGGACTCTCCGTGGTAAACGAAACGGTGGGTACCGATCGCTTCTACCGCGCTACCGGCGTCAATCTGGGAGCAGCCTACAACTTAAGTCTGGATCACCGGCAAACCCAACAGCTATCGTTTGGTCTGCAAGGAGGTTTTACCCAACGGCGGCTCTACCTGGATCGCTTGCAATGGGGGTCGCAGTACGACCCGGCGGTGGGCTTCAATCCGGAGATCAGTCCGTCGATCGAGACGCTCAACGACCGGGTAGGGTTTACCAGCTTCACCGCGGGACTGACGTATCACTATAATCCGTCGCGAGAATTGCTGCTGCGCCGACTGAGCGGGTTCACCGGACTGGCGGTCGCCAACTTGAACCGCCCCTATTCTTCGTTTCGGCAGACGGAACGAAGCCGGGAGGCGCTGCTGCTGCGCTGGCATTCGGGCCTGGAGTTCCCGGTGTCTCCCTCCGTCCGGCTCCTGCCCCAAATGCTGGTGGCCTACCGTGATGCCCAGCAGTACCACGTTAACGTGGGCACCTACGTGCACTACGCATTTTCGCCGCCGTACCAAGCCACCGAAGAGCACCTGCAATTGCTGGCGGGCGCCTGGTACCGCTGGAATGACTCCTGGGTAACCTCCGCTGGCTTGTCCTACCAAAATTATCTGTTAGCGGTGAGTTACGACTTCAATACGCAGCCGGTGGCCGCAGGCGCCTTCCGGGGCGGGGCCTTTGAGGTATCTTTGGCCTACCGCTGGTTTAACAAGAGAACAACCCTCCGCAACTTTTCCACTCCCATGATCTAATGCGTATTCTTAAGCAATTTTCATTCGTTGGGACGATAATGCTTCTAACCCTACTCAATGTTCGAGCAGAACAAGAGCAGTTAGTCGACGCCGATACCGTGCCGCAGTCGGTGCAGAAACCGCCCGGAAAACGCCTCGGAGCGCTACTAAACGTAGGGCAGCAACTTTTACGGGAGCAGCGGTTCTACGAAGCGGAAGCCTACTTTAAAGAGGCAATGGCGGTGGACGAGCAGTGCGCCGACGCCTATTACTATCTGGCCGAATGCAAGCGACACCGGTTTCGCTACGCGGAAGCTCTTGATCTGTACCAAACCGCCCGACGCCTGGCCCCCGCCCATCCCGAAGCTGAGTTTTATCATGCCCTTATGCTCAAGTATACCGGAGCCTACCGGGCCGCCCAGCAGGCGCTGGAAGAATTTGTCGTAGCCTATCAATCGTCAGACCAACCGTCCGCGCAACAACTCATCCAGCGGGCAAAGGCTGAGGGAAAAGGCATCGCCTTGGCCTATCAACTCTTCCGGCAACCCGCTCCTGAATTTTCATTTCACCGCCTGCCGGGGCCCGTCAACTCACCTTTTCACGATTTCGCGGCCCTGCCGTGGCAACACGACTCCAGCCTGATTGTCTCGTCGGCCCGCCGTAGCACCACCGGAGATGCGCTCGACCAACGCGACGGAGCGCCCTTCAGCGACTTTCTATGGTTGCAAAAGCAGCTCGATTGGCAAATACAGCCCACCCCAGCGGGACTGGCCGCGCTTAACTCACGCCTGAACGAGGGCAGTGGCACCTTCAACCGCCCGCGCGACCAATTCTACTTCACCGCCTGTTATCAGGATAGCACCTGCCGGATTATGCGTAGTTCGCTCGTAGATGAAAAATGGTCAGAACCAGTTGCCTTGGGTGAAACGATAAATGAGTCGGGTTACAATGCGAAGCATCCGGCCCTCTCGCCGGGCGGCGACACCCTCTATTTTGCGTCGGACCGGCCCGGAGGGTACGGGCAGTATGACCTTTGGATGAGCACCCAAAGCGACGGGACGTGGCAGCTGCCAACCAACCTGGGGGAGCCCATCAACACCGCCTTCCAGGAAGTTTCTCCGGCCTATTTTGAGGATGAGCAGTCGTTGGTATTTTCTTCAGATGCCCCGACCGGTATTGGTGGCTACGACCTGTACGTCGCTTACGGTGCCGCCGTGACCAACCTGGGGTATCCGTTCAACTCTAGCCAGGACGACTGGTACCTGCGATTGGGAGAGCGACAGGCCTTCTTAACGTCTAACCGCGGCAACGAAGACGGAAACTTCAACGTGTATACTTTTCGTATTCAGTCCGATACCGTTCACGCCCTGGCGCGCCTCCGCCCGGCGGTAGAAGCCGACTGGTACGAACTACAGTTCGCCTCGGCCGACCTGTTTGCAGAAGAAGATTTCTATCATCAGCTACCCTACGCTGACAAAGAGAAGGTGAACCAATACGTGAACCGCCGCGCCTTTCGGGAGGTGTTGCTCGATCAGCTCGCCCAGTCGGATGCGGAGCAGTACCGGTACGAAGCACTCTCTGAGCAAGACCAGCAGTTGGTGCAGCGGTTAGCAAGAGCTAAACGACAGTTTTTGCTCCGGGAGCCGGTAGAAAATCTATCCGAAAAAGACCAACGCTACTACGAACAACTAGATCCGGCTGATCAGGTCAAAATTGCCTATTTGGTGGACGAACAGTTGTTCAGGATGCTATTGCAGGAGCGGAGCACCATGGATCCTGAGGCAGCGTTCTTTTATGAGGCGTTGCCTACCGAGGACCGACAAAAGGTGGATCGCGCCATCAGCAGTCAACGAACCTTCTACCGGCAAACCATCACCCAGCAGCCCACGCTAGAAGATCTGTTTCACTACCAATCGTTGCCCGAAGCCGAAAAGATTGAACTAAGTCGGATGATTACCGCCCAGCAGTTTTTAGAAAAAGCGTGGGACGCTCAGCAGCCGGATGAGGAAGCAGAATATGTGTATCAATCGCTTGGTTTGGCGGAACAGCAGCAGGTGGATCGCTACGTTCGGCGGCGATCTTTTCAGCAAGCGGTGACCGAAAGCGCCGCGCTATCAGCACCGGAACAGCGGTATTACGAGAAGCTTTCTACCGAAGAAAAGGAGACGATCAACCGCTTGGCCCGAGCTAAGAAGCAATTTTTACTCCGAGAAACCACCGACGAGTTATCACCTGCTGATCAGCAGTTCTACGAGCGTCTGCCCACCAAAGAGCGAGCGCTGGTATCTCGCATTGTTGATGCCCAGGTTTTTTCGTTGCTGGCGGCAGCCGATGCTGCGGCAGCCGATGCTGAAGCCGAAGCTACCTTTGCTCAGCTTCCTCCCGGAGATCAGGAGCGCATTGAGCGCGTGGTGGATCGTAAAAAGGTGTTTCATCAGCGAACGTTCGATCAATTGCCTACTGCTGATGAAGTATTTGCCTATCAAGCGCTCTCGGCACAAGAGCAAGAACGGGTGGGCCGACTGGCCAACGCCCGACAATTTACGCCGCGCGAACCTGGCCTGGCCTCACTTGACGAAGAAACAAAGCATTTTTATGAAACGCTACCCCGGTCGGACCAAGCGAGCATTCGTCGTTTGGCAACCCAGCGCAAGCAGTTCTTAGCCGAGGAACCGCAGGACAGCCTTTTGGCCGAGGATCATTACTTTTTGGAAACTCTTCCTCCTGAAGAAAAGCAGTTGGTGCGGCGGATCATCGATGCCTGGGTGTTTGACGAGATCATGGCCGAAGAGGCCGAGTCTGTGCAGTTGGCCTTCCGCTATCAAAACCTGAGCGAGCACGAAAAGCGTCGAGCAACCCGCCTGAACCACTCGCGCCGTCTCTTCAAGAAGTTGCCCGAAGTGGACAATAGCACCTCGCCCGACCGCTTTTACGTCCAGGAAATTGCCGAACGGGGCACCGAACGCGTTACCCTGAGCGGTCGTTTTGCCTCCGGAAGCGACTTTCCGCACAAAGTATTTTTGGTAAACGCGCAGAACGATACGCTGGCAACCGCCTCGGTTGACGAATCGGGGGGCTTCACCTTCACCAATATTGCGTATCATGAAAGTGATCGGGTTGCGTTTCAGCGTCCGTCGCGCTCGTTTGCGGCTCGTACTGATTACCAACTGGCCGAACTCACCGTGGTTCCGTTGGATGCGCCTGCGGAGGTTCCCGTTCACTTCAGCAACATCTACTTCGCCACCAATGAGCACACCCTGCCCGCCGGAGCAACCGCTACGTTGGACAGTCTGATAGCGTTTCATGAGCAACGTCCTGAGGTAGTCATCGAGATTCGGGCGTTTGCTGACTCCACCGGAACGCGCCGGTATAATGAACAACTGACCCAACGGCGGGCCCGCTCGGTGCAGCGCTATCTGCTGACGCAGGGAGTGGCTCCGCCGCAACTTTCTCAGTTGGCAATGGGAGCGGTTACCGGAGATGATCTGGCGTACTGTCGCCGCGTGGAACTGCGGCTTGGCGCGTCTTCGGCGCTGCCCCAATCTGCCCAAGCCATCTACATCATTCAGGCCCAGCCCGACCTACAGCAGATCGCTAACCAGTATAAGCTTTCGTTAGATACGCTCAAGGAGTGGAACGGTGGCAAAGAATCAATTCCTCCCTACACGCCGGTGCGGGTGATCCCGGGGATGAAGTGATATCGTTTGGTTAATTTAATGCTTAAAGATCAATTCTGTTACAAAAAGCAGTGAAGGCTGACTGCGCTTCATGCCGGTCTGCTTACTGGCGCTCAGGCTGATATCCAGTGACCAGTAATTAACGTCCCTCGACAAAAAATTAGTACGAAGCGGGTTGATTGCTAAAGAAGGGTTCTTGTTAGAATCACTTGCTGCTAATGGCATTGATCCGGGCTTGGACCTGGGCGTATTTTTCTTGTTCGTTCAGGTTGTAATAGATGCCCTCCAGTGCCTTGAGCGCGTTGAAGTTGCTAGGGTCCAACTGGTTGGCCTTCAGTACGAAAGGCAAGGCCTTTTGGAACAATCCGGCGCAAACGTTTAGCAGTTGGTCAAACTCAAAGATGTCTTTCTCAAAAACCTCTTCGTTGTTGATCAATTCTACGCCTTTGTTGTAGTAGGTGATCCCGAGGTTGTAGTTGGCCAGCAGATTATTGGGCTCTAGCTTTAAAATCTTTTCGTAGATCGCTATTCGCTTCTCAAAATACGCTTCCCGATTTTTAGGGTCGTTATCGAGCATCCGCCCCTGAATGGTTCCGTAGAGCAGCATCACTTCTGTATCTTTCTTGTAGGAAGAAAGGTACTCTTCTGCCGCCTTCGCCGCTCGTTCGTAGTGCTTTTCTTTCATCAGCGTGTTTAGCTCGGCAATCTTCAGTCCGCGATCGTCGGTAAACAGAATTTGCCCCATGTCGACCATGGTGCGCGCCTTGCCTACTTCGTTGTCGTCGAGATAGGTGCTAGCAAGTGTTTCGTAGATCAGGGGATCGCGGTATCCGGCGGTGAGGGCCTGCGAAAAATAGTGCTGGGTAGAATCTGGCTGGTGCAGCATCAGGTAGGCATAGCCCGACAGGTAGGATGCCTCCGCGTAAAACTCGTTGAATGATCGGCGGTCTTTGGTGAGCGCCTTCAGTCTGGTCAAAGCGTCTTGGTAACTTTCGCTGTTGAGGAGCGTTACCGTTTGATTGTAGTAGTTGGTGTACACAAATGAGGCAATGGCTTTGCACTCTTTATGGTACTTTTCCTGCTGGTCTAGCCCCATACTGGTTTGACCGGCGTTGAGCGCCTCAATTCCAAATTTGGCATTTTTCTGCGGATCAGCTTTAAAAAGTTCTTTGCTCACGTAACTTCTTACGTACCAGGCGCGGGCGTCCTGAGCAGTTTCTTCGTTCTTCGTTGCCAGTTGGATGGCTTCCCAGCTTTTGTCAAGCTCCTTTTTCTTGAGCAGTTCAAACGCTTTCTCTACCATCAGTGTCTGGGCACACACGCTACGCACCCCGCCTACCAAGCAAAAAACGGCAATTAAGAGGCTTTTTAGGCTGATCTGCACTTGCTTACTTAACTGAATTGCTACCAAATCACAACTTGTTTATCAGTGCGTACCTGTGTTGATGGATGCACCCTGAATCAATATCAATATGGCATAATTATTTTTATGTGCGCTAGGGCTAAATGAAGAAAAACTACCTGTGTACTATTCAAGCTAGTTGTTTATTCTTCATCCTTGGCAGAAGAAGGAAATATCACCCGCAAATTCAGGCTTTTTTACGGGCGCAAGGCAATTATATTTGTAGATTACGATCTTTTGAAACACAGTACGTTCTATGCAACTATTTGATTTTAGCGGAAAAACGGTGCTGGTCACGGGGGGAGGTAGCGGAATTGGCAAGAGCATTGCCGAAGTTTTTGCGCGTCAGGGCGCTTCCGTGCATATTTTGGACCTCAATCCCGACGCTTACGCTACTACGGTATCGGCTATTCGGGAGGCCGGAGGAGAGGCCAGCGGATACCCTTGCGACGTGTCTGATTCGGCGCAAGTGGAGCAGGCGTTTGCTGATGTGTTGCAAGAGACCGGCCGCCTGGATGTGCTCATCAACAATGCCGCTATCGCGCACGTAGGAACCGTGGAGACCACCACCGAGGAGGATCTCGACCGAATCTATCGAGTCAATATTAAGGGGGTGTTTAACTGCCTACGGGCCAGCGTGCCGACAATGAAGAAGCAGGGCGGCGGGGTGATTCTCAACCTAGCTTCAGTAGCCTCAATGGTGGGCATTGCCGAGCGCTTTGCCTACTCCATGAGCAAAGGAGCGGTGCTCACGATGACCTACTCGGTAGCGAAAGATTATCTGGCCGATAACATCCGCTGCAACTGCATCGCTCCGGCCCGGGTGCACACTCCGTTTGTGGATGGTTTCATTCAGCAGAACTATCCCGGCCAGGAAACCGAGATGTTCGAGAAACTATCGCGTACGCAACCGATTGGTCGCATGGGACGCCCTGAAGAAATCGCGCACTTAGCGCTGTTCCTCTGCTCGGACGAAGCGGGTTTTATCACCGGCACCAACTACCCCATCGACGGGGGCTTTGTTCACCTCAACAGCTAGTTTACCTATTTTATCTAAGAAGTTCAATCTATCCAAACCAGTATGAAACTACTTCGCTTTGGCCCGCTGGGCAACGAGAAACCAGGAGTCTTGCACAATGACCAACCACTGGACGTTCGAGAGTTTGGCGAAGACTACTCTTCGGAGTTCTTTGCCAACGATGGGCTCAACCGCTTGGCTGCTTGGCTCGCTGACAATACCAACCGCTGTCCGGCGGTGCCCAACAACGAACGGCTCGCTCCCCCGATTGACCGGCCGGGCAAAATTATTTGCATCGGACTCAACTACCGCGACCACGCCCGGGAGAGCAACATGGAACTGCCCACCGAGCCGATTATTTTTTTCAAAGCCACCTCGGCCATTGTGGGCCCCAACGACGACCTGCTACTACCCCGCGGCGGTGAAAAAACCGACTGGGAGGTGGAACTGGCGGTGGTGATCAAGAAGAAAGCCACCTACGTCACCGAAGCGGAAGCGATGAACCACGTGGCGGGCTACGCCCTGCACAACGACTACAGCGAACGGGCCTTTCAGCTGGAACGCTCGGGGCAGTGGGTGAAGGGTAAAAGTTGCGACACCTTCGCCCCACTCGGGCCCTATTTGGTTACCCCCGATGAGCTAGAAGATGTACACAACCTAGGCATGTGGCTCACCGTGAACGGGGAGACCAAGCAGCAGGGCACCACCTCGGACCTGATCTTCCGAATTCCTTATCTAGTAAGCTATCTGAGCCAGTTTATGTCGCTGCTGCCGGGCGATATTATCTCCACCGGCACTCCGGCCGGAGTGGGACTGGGCTTTGATCCCCCCCAGTTCTTAAAGGCTGATGATGTGGTGGAGCTAGGCATCGACGGATTAGGCAGTTCAAAACAACGCGTTCGGCAAGGGTAAAGATCGGCATGATTCGCATCGACAGTCACCAACACTTTTGGCACTACGCTCCCGCCACGCACGGCTGGATCACCGACGAGATGGAGGTGCTTAAGCAGGATTATCTTCCTACTGACCTAAAGATAGAATTAGACGCTAACGAAGTGGCCGGTTGCGTGAGTGTGCAAGCCGCGCAAACCGAACAGGAAACTCAGTTTCTACTGGATCAGGCCAATAAACACGCTTTTATCCGAGGCGTTGTCGGTTGGGTAGACTTGCAAGATGAGGCGGTTGCCACGCGTCTGGAGCACTGGACGTCGTACCCCAAGTTTGTAGGCGTGCGCCACATCGTACAAGCCGAAACTGACGAGCATTTTCTGTTGCGACCGGCGTTTTTGCGGGGAGTTCGACTGCTATCTGAGTTGAACTTAACCTACGATCTGTTGATTCATGAGGGTCAGCTACCAGTCGCGCGGTCGTTCGTAGACCAGTTGCCCGAGGCCAAACTGGTGATAGACCATCTGGCAAAGCCTAAAATTGCTACTCACGAACTGTCGCCCTGGAAAGAAAACATTCAAGCGCTGGCCGAGCGACCCAATGTGTACTGCAAACTGTCGGGTCTGGTAACGGAGGCCGACTGGAGCAACTGGCAGCCGAGCGATCTGTATCCCTACCTGGACGTGGTCGTGGAAGCCTTCGGTACCGAGCGGGTGATGGTGGGATCTGATTGGCCGGTCTGTTTGCTGGCCGCTTCTTATGCCCAGGTGAAAGAACTAATGGATCAGTATTTTGCTTCATTCACCGCGGCGGAGCAAGCACGCGTATACGGAGAAAATACTATAGACTTTTATCAGTTAAGCTATGAACCTTCACCTACAAGATAAAGTAATTCTGGTGACCGGCGGCGCCAGCGGCATCGGGGAAGCCATCGTGCGGGGCGCAGCCGACGAAGGGGCCATTCCGGTGATCGTGAACCGTAGCGCCGAACGTGGAGAGAAGTTAGTTCGAGAACTCAGCGATCAAAACCAAAGCAGTTTGTTTGTGCAAGCCGACCTGGTCGACCCATTGCAGTGTGAGCGGGCGGTGGCGGAAACTATTGCGAAATTTGGCCGATTAGATGTGCTGGTCAATAACGCCGGCATTAACGATAGTGTCAGTTTGGAACAAGGCTCGCCCGAAGCATTCCGACAATCATTGACCAATAATTTGCAGCACTACTACGCCATGGCGCACTACGCTCTGCCCCATCTGATCAAGGCAAAGGGCAACATCGTCAACGTCAGTTCCAAGACGGCGCTTACCGGGCAGGGCGGTTCGTCGGGCTACATTGCCGCGAAAGGAGCGCAGTTGGCCCTCACCCGAGAGTGGGCGGTGGAACTACTCCCCCACGGTATTCGGGTAAATGCCGTACTGCCCGCCGAGGTGATGACCCCCATGTACCAACGCTGGATAGACACTTACGACAATCC
Source organism: uncultured Cytophagales bacterium (assembly GCA_963833215.1). Classification (GTDB taxonomy): domain Bacteria; phylum Bacteroidota; class Bacteroidia; order Cytophagales; family Cyclobacteriaceae; genus Tunicatimonas. The sequence goes on from CAWHXE010000020.1 coordinate 28,530, forward strand.
CCAAGAAAAGCTAGCCGAAGTCACCCAACGCATTCCGCTGGGACAACGCATGACCACCGCCCAGGAAATTGCCGATACGGTTCTCTTTCTGGCCTCCGACCGGGCGGCCCACACCACGGGACAGTACTTGTTTCCCGATGGGGGCTACACGCACTTAGATCGCGCGATTGGGGCATGATGGATACTTTTTTTACCAAAAACAGACGTTCTTCTTCTAAGGTGGCCCCGGTTCAAGCGCGGGGTCTGGGCACTTTCGGAGGAGTTTTCACGCCCTCTCTACTGACGATCCTGGGGGTGATCATGTACCTGCGCTTCGGTTGGGTAGTGGGCAACGTGGGTTTGGTGGGCACCCTAATAATCGTCACGCTCTCTACCAGCATCACCTTTCTCACCGCGCTCTCCATCGCCTCCATCGCCACCGACCAGCAGGTGAAAATTGGCGGAGCTTACTACATGATCAGCCGGTCGCTAGGCATTGAGACGGGCGGAGCGGTGGGCATCCCCCTGTTTTTAGCGCAAGCGTTGTCGGTGGCACTCTACGTCATCGGATTTGCCGAGAGCATGGTGGAGGTGCTGCCGCAGCTTAACGAAAAGGTGGTCGGGGTGGTGGTCACCGTGCTGGTTAGCTTGTTAGCCCTATTTTCTACCCAGGCCACTATCAAGAGTCAGTACTTTATCTTAGCCGCCATTGCTGTTTCGTTGATTTCGTTGCTACTGGGCCAACCGTTAGATGCTCCTACCGCCGAAATTATCACGCCGCCCGACTTGCAAGAAGGGTTTTGGGTAGTGTTCGCGGTATTCTTCCCGGCGGTTACCGGCATCATGGCAGGGGTTAACCTGTCGGGTGATCTGCGCAATCCGGCGAAATCGATTCCGAAGGGTACCTTCTACGCGATTGGCGTAGGTTACCTGGTTTACATGACCCTGCCCCTGATTCTGGCCTTTCGAGTGGATAGTGCCACGCTGATCAGCGACCCCCTGGTGATGCGACGTATTTCGTTGTGGGGCAATGGTATTCTGCTGGGAGTGTGGGGAGCCACGCTGTCGAGTGCCGTAGGCAGCATTTTAGGAGCCCCACGCATTTTGCAGGCCCTGGCCCAAGATCGCGTGTTGCCGCAGCAGCTTAGCTGGTTGGGGAAGGGCAGCGGCCCCGACAACATCCCCCGCGCGGGCACGGTGCTGACGATGGCCATTGCCTTGCTAGCCGTCGTGCTGGGCGATCTAGATCTGATTGCTCCCATCCTGACCATGTTCTTTCTGACTACCTACGGCGTGCTCAATGTGGCGGCAGGCACCGAAGGCTTGCTGGGTAGCCCCTCCTTTCGTCCGAGTTTTCGGGTGCATTGGATATTCTCGCTGTTGGGAGCGCTGGGGTGTATCGCGGTGATGTTTTTGATTAATCCGCTGGCTACGCTTATTGCCATTCTGTTCGTGACCTTTCTCTTCGTGTGGCTAAAGCGGCGGGGCCTGCAAACCGCTTGGGGCGACGTGCGACGGGGACTGTGGATGGCCCTCACCCGCAGCGCCCTGATGCGGTTAGACTATCATCCCGACCCCAAAAACTGGCGTCCTCACATTCTGGTCCTGTCAGGAGCCCCCACCCATCGCTGGCACCTGATTGAGTTGGCCGACTCGCTTACGCGGGGACAGTCGTTGCTATCGGTGGCCACCGTGCTCACCACGGAGGTGACCTACGAACGTATGCAGTCGCTGGAAAACAACATTCGCGATTTTCTGCAGGGGCGGGGCGTACCCGCTTTCGTGCGCGTGATTCCCGACGAAGATCCGTTTAAAGGAGGAATCCGGTTGGTGAATACCTACGGACTGGGGGCTTTGGTTCCAAACACCATCATGCTGGGCGACACCCGCCAACTGGCGCACCACGCTCCCTACTGCAATATGATTAGCTACTTTCACACCGCGCAGCGAAACGTGGTTATCGTGCGCGACGGTGAGAACGCTGGCTTTGGCGACCGGCAGCGCATCGATGTTTGGTGGGGGGGGCTTAACAAGAACGGCGGGCTGATGATGATCCTGGCCTACATGCTTCGCAACAGTGATCGCTGGAAACGGGCTACGGTGACCATCAAGATGCTGGTGCCTACCGCCGCCGCGGCCGAAGGCACCCGAACCAACCTGATTGGCATGATCGATAACATGCGCATCAACTTCGAGCAGAAAATCATTATCAGCGACGGCCGACCGTTCTGGGACGTGCTGCACGAAGAATCGGATCAAGCGGATTTGGTGATGCTGGGGCTGGCTGAGCCCACCAAAGATTTCCTAACCTACTACGAAACCCTGTCGGAACGCACCCAAGGACTACCCGCCACGTTGTTCGTGCTGGCCGCCCAGCAGATGGCCTTCAAGGATGTGCTATTATAACATAGGTTATTCTGATAAATTCTTGAGGTTCGTGTCAACACGAACCTCCGGGTAAAAAATTATCAGAATAAAGTTTAGTTAGATTGGAAAAAGTCTTTCAATTGATGACTGTATTTGCGGGCTCTTGTATTTCTACTTCGAACTTCATCATTCCTTGCGCCCGGCACTTGGTACGATATTCTTTAATATCGAATATTGAACTGGGCGCCCGGCGCAAGGAATAGCGAATGATGAAGTGCAACACTAACGCAAATGCTATATCACATCTTATCCAGCACTTCCATCACCTCGCGCACGTGTCCTTCTGAGGTTTTGAGCAGCTCCATTTCCTCGTCGTTGAGTTGCAGCTCGATGACCTTCTCAATGCCGTTTTTGCCCAGAATCACCGGCACGCCCAGGTAGCAATTATCAATGCCGTATTCGCCCTCAAGCTTTGCACATACCGGAAACACGCGTCGTTGGTCGCGCACAATGGCTTCTACCATTTGCGCCGCCGCCGAACCGGGAGCATACCAGGCCGAGGTGCCCATCAGTTTCACCAGTTCGCCGCCGCCCTTCTTGGTGCGCTCCACGATGGCATCAAGCTGCTCGCTGTCAATGAGTTCGGTCACCGGAATGCCGCCCACGGTGGTGTAGCGGGGCAGGGGCACCATGGTGTCGCCGTGGCCGCCCATGAGCACGGCCTGAATGTCTTTGGGAGACACGTTGAGCGCTTCGGCCAGGAACGCGCGGTAGCGGGCCGTATCCAGAATACCGGCCATGCCCATCACCTGGTTGCGCGACTTCTTGGAGGTGAGGTGCGCCTGGTAGGTCATCACATCCAGTGGGTTAGACACCACAATGATAATGGCGTCGGGAGAGTGCTGCACTACGTTCTCGGTCACGGTTTTGACGATGCCAGAGTTGGTTCCGATCAGATCGTCGCGGCTCATACCGGGCTTGCGGGGCAGTCCGGAGGTGATCACCACCACGTCGGAACCGGCGGTGCGGCTATAGTCATTGGTGGAACCAACCGTGCGGGTATCATAAAGGTTAATGGGAGCTTTTTCCCAGATATCCAGGGCCTTTCCCTCGGCCAGTCCTTCTTTGATATCGACCAGCACTACTTCATTGACGACTTCTCGGTACGCTAGCACGTCGGCACAGGTGGCTCCTACGTTACCGGCTCCTACGACGGTTACTTTCATAATTGTTGATAGGTTTAGGATGAAAAATGAAAGCGGGAAGGTAGGAAGAAATTCGGCTAGTTCTAAGTTTTTACCTACATCATACGGTCCATCCGGTCCAGACTAAAGAAGCCCTTCGATGAGCGGTACGATTCGTAGAGATCACCGACGTGCTCTTCGTACATTTTGGCGAGCGCGCTAAACATCTTGGCCTGCACCTTACGCTTATCCCGAAAGATATCGTTGATGTTGACGTGGGGGATTACGTAGATATCGGCCTCATCCGAATGCACCACCGCGCTGTACAAACGCTTGGTTCCTTCAATCAAGGCGTTGTTTCCAAAGGTCTGCTTGTTGCCAACCACCGCCAGTTTCTCGAAAACCTGGTCTACGTCCAGTACCAAGTCGACCGTTCCTTGTTTGATCACGTAGAGGGCGTGCGCCGGATCGCCACGAAAGAAAACCACCTCGTCTTGCTTGTACTGACGCAGGTACAAATACGGTAAAAACAGCGATTTCTGCTCGTTGTTGAGTCCGTGAAACAAGCGCACTTCGTCCAGGAAGTTAAAGATGCCCATTTCTTCGGGAGAGTACGATCGTTGAAAAGGATTCCTCATGGACAAGAAGCTAGGGGGGGCAGATTAGTCGCAATTATACGAGCTTCTGACCACTATTGAGCCGCCGTGCTGGAAATTTCGTAAACTTTCTGCGTTTGGTCGGTCACCCGAAACCGGTGATCAATGCGCCAACCGACCACCCAGACGATATTCTCTCCCGAAGTGAGCACATAAACCGAGGCTTTGCGGTGGCGGGGCACCTTCTGGTCGATCAGGAAATCGCTCAGCTTCTTGCGGTGCTCCATCCCCAGCGGACAAAACCAATCGCCCGCCTGCCAGGGACGCAGTTGCAGCGGAAAGCGGAGTCGGTCATGATCTAAGGCTGCCACGTGCTGTAGTCGGGGCAATTCGTAATCGAGGGCGGGCCGTTTGGTTAGCGTTAGGACTAATGTGCGCAGCTCGATGCGCGTATCTGATGCCTGAATCGCTTTCGTAATTGGCTCTTTTTGGTTTTTTTCCACGATAACCAGCTGCTGTCGCTCCACAAAAAGCGTATGCTGCGCCGAGAGAAAGCGCTGACCTACGACGGCATCAAACGACAAACAGAATGTGATGTCGCGGGCTTGTTGGTACGAAAACCCGAAGGGACGAATTATTTCAGCCAGAATAAGCGTGGCCTGCGGATGCTGACGGAGTGCTGCTTTGTCTAACCACACTGCGTCTCCGACTTGCTGACGCGCGTTTTCTTCAGCGCGCTTCACCTCGGCCAGCAGCACCTGCTCGGTGGCCAGTAGTCGCTCGCGGGTGCGTTCGTAGGTACTGAGCAGGTTTGGATTCAGCTGTTGCAGCATCGGCACCACGTGGTGACGCAGTTGGTTGCGGCGGTAAGCGTCCGAGGCATTCGACTGGTCTTCTCGCCACTCCAGTTGGTGCTGCTGCGCGTAGGCTTCCAGCGCTTCACGGGGGGCAAACAGCAGCGGACGCACCAGCGAACCCCGCCGGGGGAGCATTCCGCGCAGTCCGGCAACTCCGGTGCCCCGCACCAGGTTGAGAAGCGTAGTTTCCAGTTGGTCGTTCTGGTGATGGGCGGTGGCGATGCGGGCGTAGTCGTGTTCCGTGCGCACTTCTTCCAGCCACGCGTAGCGCAGCCGACGGGCAGCCATCTGGGTAGATAGGCCACGTTCAACAGCGTAGTCTTTGGTGGCGAAGCGGTGGGTGTAGAATGGAACCTCGTATCGTTTGGCTAGGGCAGTTACCCAACGTTCGTCTTCGTCAGATTCGGCACCGCGCAACCCGAAATTGGCGTGCGCAATGGTAAAGGGGTAAGCGCTTTGGGCAAACAAGTGCGCCAGCACCGTAGAGTTGAGTCCGCCACTTACGGCCAAGCAGCACAGTGTCGTTCGGGCCGAACAGGGCCTTGCTATCGATGAATGCCTTGAATCTGGTTTCTAACAAGATAGATTTAGCTGAAGAAACGGATAAGGCCGAATATTACCGCGGAAAGTACACTGACAGCAGTGAAAGCAATATTCATCTACTTGGATCATCGTTTTAGTTTACTTACTTAATAGAGGCTATTCTACCGTCGTCAAACGAATAACGCAATTGACTCAAATCCGAAGTTTGCGCCTCTATAAACCTTCCGAGTGTCCTGTGGAGACCGCGCCACGGCGACCGCGCCACGGCAGCACCAGCCGCGGTTACGGAAAGGGTCTAATTGTCGCGCAATGCTCCTTTCCTAGCCTGATAGACGAAGAACCCACCGAAAGCAGTGATTACCGCTAGGATTAAATGAGGCGTATATTCAATGATGAAATCCATATTAGTACTTGCTTATATTGCTTTCAATGTAAAAATACAGAACTGCACAGATGATACTCACCACCAAAGTTGCGAAGAACCCTAAAATCAATAACGCTCCTCGATTCGCGGTAGTTACATTGGCAAAGACCGTAACTGTTCCAACGATGGTAATTAATAACAAGTTAAGAAAAAATCGGAAAACCACTGTCAGGGTCTTTATGCGGTCCTCTATCCGCTTATAATGCTGCTCTCGGTATTTGTCCTGGTCCATTATTCTGTCCCTTATGTAGTGTCATTCCAATTCGGTGCTGTAAATTTGTCGAACCTAAGTAGTAAACGGGCAATCCACTCGTTAAGGTACTAAAATTGCTCATGGATGCTACCCCCGCGCGGGTTACGATATCAGATACTATGCCCCTTACCTTTCGTTGGATGCACTTTGCCGGACTACTTCTACTGTTGGTGGTGGGGATGTCAGGCTACGCCCAGGAGAAAATCAAGATCGACCGGGCCGACGCCCTGGAAGGCGGCAAGGATAAGCAAGGGACTGCCTACCAAAAGCTGATTGGCGACGTGAAACTGGTGCAGGAAGATACCCGCATCTACGGCGACTCGGTGATCCTGTACCGCGACCGCAACGTAACCGAGGTGTTCGGCAAGATCGTGCGCATCGAAAAGGGCGACTCCATCACCATCACCGGGGGGCGCTTGCTCTACGACGGTAACCAAAAGCTGGCCGAGATGCGCAACAAGGTGGTGTACCGCGACCCCAGCATGACGCTCTACACCGACTACCTTGACTTCGATATGCAGCGCAATTTGGCCTACTACTACGAGGGCGGAAAGCTGATCGATACCGCCAACGTGCTCACCAGTCGGCGGGGGTCGTACCACACCGTTACCCACCTGGCCGCCTTCAAAGACAGCGTGCTGCTTGATAATCCCGACTACGACCTGAAGGCCGATACCCTGGAGTATAACACCCAAACTCAGGTGGCCTACACCCGGGGACCGACCAACATCATTTCGAACGAAGGAGATAAACTTTTTGCCCAGGCGGGCAGCGAATTCAAGACCACCGAAAAGCAGTCGGCCTTTAACCTGGGCACCATCGAGACGGAGGCGTATCTCATTCGAGCGGATTATCTGTTCGTCGACGATTTGAAGAAGCAGTACGTCGCCCGCCAGAACGTGGAAATGGTGGCCAAGGACAACGACGTGATCATCACCGGCGACACGGCCATCTACCAGCGCGAACTGGGGCGCGCCACCGTCTACGGGCACGCCCTGATGAAGCGGGTGATGGATCTGGATACGCTGTTTATGACCGCCGACACGCTGGTGAGCATCGAGGATTCTATTCCGGCCAACGAGCGCATTCTGGCCTACCAACACGTGAAAATCTTTCGCGAAGATTTGCAAGGCGTGTCCGATTCGCTGGCCTATCATATCACTGATTCTACGCTGTACTTCTACCAGGACCCGGTGCTGTGGTCGCAAGAGAATCAGATCAACGCCGACTCCATCCGTATTGAAATCCGCGGAGGGAAGATAGATGCGCTCTATACCGTTGACAACTCCTTCGTGGCGTCGCAGGATACGCTGCGCAATTACAATCAGATCAAGGGGCGCGACATGAAAGCCTCGTTTCGGGACGGAGCCATTTCTCGGGTCGATGTGTACGGCAACGGGGAGAGTATTTACTACATCTTAGAGAATGACTCGCTGACGGTGGGCATGAACCGCATTTTGTTGAGCGACATTCGCATTGATTTTTTGGATAACGCGCTGGATATGATTCGCACGCGGCCCAAAACCGAGGGCTCGCTGATTCCGCCGCACGAGATTGAGAAAGAGAACGAGCGGCTGAGCGGCTTTGAATGGCGGGCCGACCGTCGCCCCACTAAAAGCGAGGTGGTCGGAGCCGAATCGGAGCCCCGTGACGAGCCGCTGGGAGGAGAGATTAAGCTTGCGCCCGTTAGGAAGCCCCCCACCCTGCCCAGCAGTCGGTGAATCCTACTTGAACAATCCGCCTAGTCCGCCCAGGTTCTTGAGTATTCCGCCCAGGCCACTATCTCCGCCCATACCCAGCTTCTCGACTAAATCTTGCTCATTGCTGGCTTTGCCGGTTTTGTCAGAACTCAGCATATTCATGATGAATGGAATAGCAATGGCGGCCACTTGCTGGGCTACTGATTCGGAAATACCGATCTTAGCGGCCAAATTGCGCACCAAATTGTTGCTGATGCCGCCTACGATAGGATTCGAGGTGGTGGTGGGGGCGTTGCCGTTGAACAAGTCCATCACTCCGCTGAAGTTGCCCTTCATGAGCTCGTCTTTCAGGCCGTTGCCCACGGTGTCTTTGGTAACTTCTACTGCTTGGTCAGTTTGGTTGCCTTGCAAGCCAGTTTGCTCACCGAGCATCTTTTCTAGTTGGCCTTTGCCCATTGACAAAATTGAATCTAACATCTGTTTTTGGTTGGGTTTAAAATGTGATAGGGGGTTAAACTATTTGGGCGCCGAATAGTTCTTAGTTAAACCAAAACTAAACCACCACTACAATGGGACTTATTGATTTTATGAAAAACGCTGGCTCGAAACTCTTCGGCGGCGACGATGACAAAGAAGTAAAGAAAGAGAATCTCATCAAGCACGTGCGTTCGCTGGGTTTGCCCGTTGACAATCTCAACATCAGTGTTGATGGCGACATGGTGCGCGTGAGTGGCAAGGTAGACAGTGCGGCCCACGCCGAGAAAATAGCCCTGGCCCTGGGCAACGTGGAAGGGGTGAGCAAGGTGGACAATGACCTGGAGGTGGAGCAAAAGGAAGCAGCCACTCCCAAGCCCGCTGCCCCCAAGGCTCGTTTCTACCAAGTGGAAAGCGGCGATAGTCTGTCCAAGATTGCTAAGCAGTACTACGGTGACCCTCAAAAGTACAACAAGATTTTTGAGGCCAACAAACCCATGCTCAGCGATCCCGATAAGATATATCCCGGCCAGATGCTACGCATTCCCCACGAGTAGTAAAGAGCTTGTTCTTGGGCCACCAGCCCATTACCAACAGAAAACCCTGGTGCGCTGCGCCGGGGTTTTTGGTTTGCACCAAAACTAAACGTACGGGTAACCCAAGCTAATAAGTGCACGTATGATCGGTAAGTGTTGCATCTACCTCTTCCTATGCCTTACGTTAATATAAAGATTACCGACGATGGTGTTTCAGCAGAGCAGAAAGCAGAATTGGTTCGCGATGTGACCGACTCGTTGGTACGGGTGCTCGGAAAAAAGCCGGAGCACATCCACGTGGTACTTGATTTAGTAGACCCAGAAAACTGGGGATATGATGGAGTGTTGACCACCGAGTACCGAAAACGTAGTTCGTGAACATGATGGGCGTAGAGTAATGAACGTCTAATCAAGCGATAGCCTGCCAAACCATTGGCCTCTATGGGTTTTTGTCGTACTTTTAGCGCCTTATCATTACGAACATTTATGCCCACGACCAAAGACGGAAGCTTGCCCCAACACATTCACTTTATTGCGATCGGCGGCGCAGTGATGCACGACCTGGCCCTCCACCTGGCGCAAAAGGGCATCCGGGTAACCGGATCCGATGATGAAATTTACGATCCCGCCCGTGCGTCGTTGGCCGCCCAGGGGCTGCTGCCCGAACAAGAAGGCTGGTACCCCGAGAAGATCACCGCCAAACTCGACGCCATCATCCTGGGCATGCACGCCCGGCCCGATAACCCCGAACTGGCTCGGGCGCAGGAGCTGGGCCTCCCCATCTATTCGTACCCCGACTTCATCTACGAGAACAGCCGCCACAAGCAGCGCGTGGTGATTGCCGGGAGCCACGGCAAAACCACCATCACCTCCATGGTGCTGCACGTGCTCAGTCACCTGAAACGGGAGTTCGACTACGTGATCGGAGCCCAGGTAGCGGCACTCGACGGACGCGTCCGGCTCTCCGACGCTCCCGTGATCGTTATTGAGGGCGATGAATACCTGTCTTCGCCCATCGACCGCACGCCCAAGATTTTGAAGTACCACCACCACATCGGCCTGATCAGCGGCATTGCCTGGGACCACTACAACGTGTTTCCGACCATGGACAACTACGTGGAGCAGTTCGAGCGCTTCGCTGACAACACTCCCAAGGGCGGCAACCTGATCTACTGCGAGGAAGACGACCTGGCCGACATGATCGGTCGCAAAGAGCGCGCCGACGTGAACGCCATTGAGTACCGGGCGCACCCCTACGAAGTGCACGACGGCACCACCTACCTGCTCACCGACCAGGGCAAACTGGCCATTCCGCTGCTGGGTCGCCACAATATGCAGAACCTGAGCGGCGCCTTACAGATCTGCCAGCGCCTGGGAGTGACGCCGGAGGAGTTCTACGCCGCCATCCCCTCGTTCACCGGGGCCAGCCGTCGGCTAGAGTTGGTCGCCAAGAACGACACCACCGTGGTGTACAAAGACTTTGCGCACGCGCCCTCAAAGCTGCAGGCGACCACCCAGGCGGTGAAGAGTCAGTTTCCGAAGCGGCAGCTGGTGGCCTGCGTGGAGCTGCACACCTTTAGCAGCCTGAATCGGGAATTTATTCACCAGTACCAGGGAGCACTCAAGGCTGCCGACACCGGAGTGGTGTACCACAATCCCGAGGTATCGCGGCACAAGAATCTCGAGCCCCTCACCGATGCCCTCATCAAAGAGGCCTTCGACCAGAATGACCTTAGCATCTTCACCAATCCCCAGGATTTAGAAGCCTTTCTGCACAGCATCACCTGGAAGAACAAAAACCTGCTGATGATGAGCTCCGGCACCTTCGGCGGCATCGACCTAGACACGCTCGGACAAATTGCTACCGCAAACGAATGAAAGAACGATGAAATGATAGAATGCGCTGCAACTGTTCGCCATTTCATTTAATTTTTCATTCAACCACTCATTCACTCAATTCTTCATTTTCTCATGATTCGCTTCAATCTCAAAAACCCCCTGGCCTTCTTCGACCTGGAAACCACGGGCGTCAACGTTACCCAAGATCGTATCATCGAGTATTCGGTGATCAAAACCATGCCCGACGGACAGGTGCACCAACTGACCCAGCGCGTGAATCCCGAGCGGTCCATCCCTACCGAATCCAGCCTGATCCACGGCATCTACGATGAGGACGTGAAGGACGCTCCTCCCTTCAAAGAAGTGGCCCGCGAACTGCTGCGCTTCCTGGAGGGCTGCGACCTGGCCGGGTACAACATCATTCGCTTCGACGTGCCGGTGCTGGTGGAGTCGTTTGCCCGCGAGGGGATAGAGTTCGACATCAGCCACCGCAAGCTGGTGGACGCTCAGAAGATCTTTCACCTGATGGAAAAGCGCACCCTGGCGGCCGCCTACGAATTTTACTGCAACAAAACGCTGGAGGGAGCCCACGGTGCCCACGCCGATACCCAAGCCTCGCTGGAGGTGTTGCAGGCGCAGGTGGACCGCTACCTGAACCAAAAGGTGATCAACGTAAAGGGCAACGAACTGGGCACCATTCGCGACGACGTGGCGGCCCTGCACAAGGTTTCGGTGGCCAACATGGTGGATCTGGCCGGACGCATGAGCTTCAATGACGACGGGGTGGAAGTGTTCAATTTTGGCAAGCACAAGAACAAACCAGTGTCGGAGGTGCTGGAAAAAGAACCCAACTTCTACGACTGGATGATGAAGGGCGACTTCCCCCAGGATACCAAGCGCAAGCTGACCGAAATACGACTGCGATCTATGCGGGCGAAATTGTGATAACAAAAGTAGGATTCACGTGGTCTTTATAATGTATTTCTGCAATATTGCTGATGCGCGTTGGCAACGCTAGTTGTTGCGGATGCGCGTTTTGAAGGCGTTGCAAACGCGCGCTAGAGCACGTGAGTTATAACCACACTACCAACCAACCACACCATGGGCAAAACCATTATCGTCTCTAACCGGCTTCCGGTAAAAATTCAGCGTAACGAGCAAGATGAACTAGAGTATCACACCAGCGCGGGCGGGCTCGCCACTGGGTTGGGCTCTATCTACAAAGAAGGCGATAACCTATGGATCGGCTGGCCCGGGCTGGTGAGCGACGACTCCGAAGAGCAAAAAGAAATTACCCAGGCAATTGCTAAAGAGAGCATGTATCCGGTGTTTCTGACGCAAGAGGATATCCGGGATTTCTACGAGGGCTTCAGCAACGAAACCCTGTGGCCCAACTTCCACTACTTCATTCAGTACGCCATCTACGAGCCCCACCTGTGGGAAGCCTATAAGCGGGTGAACCGCAAGTTCGTGGAGGTAATTAAAGAAAAGGCCGATCCCGACGACACGCTGTGGATTCACGATTACCAGTTGATGCTGGTGCCCGGCATGCTGCGCGAAGAGTATCCTGAGGTGAGCGTCGGGTTCTTCCTGCACATTCCCTTCCCCTCGTACGAAATCTTCCGACTCATCCCCTGGCGGCGCGAGTTGCTCAACGGCATCCTGGGCTCCGACCTGATCGGCTTCCACACCTACGACGACATGCGCCACTTCCTAAGTTCGGTGAGCCGCATCGTGGGGGTGAGCAACTCCCAGGGGCGGGTGGTGGTGAACAACCGCACCGTGATGGTAGACTCCTTTCCGATGGGCATCGACTACGCCAAGTACGCCGAGGCCGCCGCTTCGCCCGAAGCGCTGGAGAAGGAAGTCCACTACCGCATCTCACTGGGCGACCAAAAACTAATTCTCTCCATCGACCGGCTTGATTACTCCAAAGGAATTCCCACCCGCCTGGAAGCCTTCGAGCTGTTCTTCGAGCGCTATCCGGAGTACCGCAACAAGATTTCGCTCATTATGGTGGTGGTGCCCTCGCGCGATTCGGTGGGCAAGTACAAAGAACTAAAGGAAGAAGTAGACCGACTGGTGGGCCGCATCAACGGTAAGTACGGCCGCATCAACTGGACACCCATTCACTTCTTTTACCGCTCGTTTCCCCTCGAGGAGCTGTCGGCTTTTTACCGCATGGCCGACGTAGCGCTGGTGACCCCAATGCGCGACGGCATGAACCTGGTTTGCAAGGAGTTTGTGGCCAGCAAGATCAACCGCAAAGGGGTGCTTATTCTGAGCGAGATGTGCGGCGCCTCAAAGGAGTTATCGGATGCCATTCTGATCAACCCCAATGACCTTAACCAGATGGTGGAAGCGCTACAGCGCGCCCTGACCATGCCCGAAGAGGAGCAGATCATGCACATGACCAATATGCAAAATTCACTAAAACGCTACAATATCACCCACTGGGTCAACCTATTTATGGATAGTCTGAAAAACATCAAAGAACTACAGCACAGCATGCAAACCAGCTATCTGGACGAGCTGTCGCGCGAGAAAATGCTCAAAGAATTCTCGCACGCCAAAGAGCGGCTTATCTTCTTAGACTACGACGGCACCCTCACCGGTTTCCACGGCGACCCGCGCGACGCCAAGCCCGACGATGAACTGAAAGAGCTAATGCAGCAACTGGTGGCGGAAGAGAAAAACAAGGTGGTGGTGATTAGCGGACGCGATAAAGACACCTTGGGAGAGTGGATGGGCAGGTTTCCCATCACGCTGATTGCCGAGCACGGGGTGTGGATTCGGGAGGCGGACCAGGACTGGCGCACCGTGATTGCCATGCGCAGCGACTGGAAGAAGGAGATTTTCCCGCTGCTGGAACTTTACGTGAACCGCACGCCGGGTTCCTTTATTGAGGAGAAAGATTACTCGCTGGCCTGGCACTACCGCAAGGTGGAAACCGGCCTGGGCGAACTGCGAACCCGTGAGCTAACCAGCCACCTAAAGTACATTTCATCCAACAGCAACCTGGTGGTGCTGGAGGGCAACCACGTAGTAGAAATCAAAGACCGCGAGGTGAACAAGGGCCGCACCGCCCAGCAGTGGCTCGACCAAACTCCGCACGACTTTGTGATGGCCATCGGTGATGATGCCACCGACGAAGACACCTTCAAGGTGATGCCCGAGGAAGGCTACACCATCAAGGTGGGCAGCACTACCTCCGCCGCCCGCTTCAACGTGAACTCTTACGAAGACGTTCGGGAGCTGCTAAAAGCCATGATCGACCATTGATCGGGCGAGACGCGTATATCTTAAACCTCCGAAGAGCATGTATTGCTATTTTATGATGGGCCGACGTCACTTTTGGGGTGGAGCCTTGGGCCTTCTGCTGCTCACGGCTTCCCTATCCGCCGTTGCGCAGGGGCTTCCCGCCGCCCCCAACATCATCTACATCCTGGCCGACGATCTGGGCTACGGCGACGTGTCGGCCTACAATGATCGGGGCAGATAGTCACCCCCCACATTGATCAACTGGCCCGCCAGGGAGTGCGGTTCACCGACGCGCACACCAGCTCGGCCGTGTGCACCCCCACCCGCTACGGCATCCTCACCGGACGCTACAACTGGCGCTCAACCCTAAAAAGCTCCGTGCTCAGTGGTTACTCCCGCGCCCTGATTGCGCCCGAACGACTAACCGTAGGCGAATTACTGCAACAAAACGGCTACCACACCGCCTTCGTGGGCAAGTGGCACCTGGGTTGGGACTGGACATTTGCCGGTGATTCGAATAACCGAGACCAGCTTAGCAGCAATCCGCCGGTGGACTTTCGCCAGCCGATCAAGAACGGTCCTGCTGAGCGGGGGTTTACTTACTCCTATGGCTTCAGCGGTTCGCTAGACATGCCCCCCTACGTGTACGTAGAGGACCGAAAACCCACCGGCATTCCGACCGATTCTACCGTCAGTGTGGATGACAAAGGTTTTTGGCGGCGGGGACCTACCGGACCTGACTTCCGACACGCCGAGGTACTGCCCCACCTGACCAGCAAGGCCATTCGCTATATCGAGCGACGGGCGAAGGATACGAAGCCCTTCTTTCTGTACTTTGCGCTGCCCGCTCCCCACACGCCCATTCTTCCTACCACCGCGTTTATGGGAAAAAGCAACACCAATTTCTACGGTGATTTTGTGCTGCAGGTAGACGACGTGGTGGGGCAGGTGATGGCCGCGCTAGAGAAACAGGGCATTGCCGACAACACCTTGCTGATCTTCACCAGCGACAACGGCTGCTCACCCAAGGCTAATTTTGAAGAACTCGCCGAGGTGGGTCACGACCCCAGCGGCGGCTTCCGAGGCCACAAGGCCGACATCTACGAGGGTGGCCACCGCGTGCCCTTTGTGGTGCGCTGGCCCGGTCAGGCAAAGGCCGGACGGGTGACCGATGAGGTGATCTGCACCACCGACCTGATGGCTACCGTGGCGGAGATCATCGGCGCGCCGCTCCCCCCGGAGGCCGGAGAGGATAGTTACAGTATATTACCCGTGCTAACGGAAGCCGCTTACGCCAAACCACTCCGCGAGGCCACCGTGCACCACTCCATCAGCGGGCGGTTCGCCATTCGGCAAGGCAGCTGGAAGCTTATTCTGTGGCCCGGTTCGGGCGGGTGGAGCTACCCCAACACTCCCGAAGATCTATTAGGTTTGCCCTCGATGCAATTGTATAATTTGGCCGATGATCCGGCCGAAGCAGAGAATTTGGCGAGCGCCTATCCCCAGCGGGTGGCCAAGCTGCGGGCGCTGCTCACCCGCTACGTAGCGGAGGGACGCAGCACGCCGGGTGCGAAGCAAGCCAATGACGGCCCCGCCCACTGGCCGCAGTTAGACTGGTACGACTACCAATTCATCAAATAAGGTTGTCCCTGCACCCCGATTACTCCAAAAAACTCGGCATATCCAGCTTGGTGGCAATCCGGTAGGCGGCGTTCACCAGCCCCACGTGGCTGTAGGCCTGCGGGAAGTTACCCCACTGGCTTCCGGTTTCCGCATCTACGTCTTCGCTGAGCAAGCCCAGGTGATTGCTGTAGCCCAGGATATTTTCAAACGCTTCTACCGCTTCCGACACCCGGCCCACGCAGGCCAGGGCTTCCACGTACCAGAAGGCACAAATTAAGAAAGTAGTTTCCGGGGTGCCGAAGTCGTCCTTGTGCATGTAGCGGTAGAACAGCCCATCCTTTGATCGCAACTCTTTCTCCAGATTGACCAGGTGCTGCTGCGCGCGGGGCGAATTATGGTCCAGGTAGTTCATCATGATCAGTTGCAGGGTGCTGGCGTCGAGGTTTTTGGTTTCCACCGCCTGCGTATACACCTTCCGCGAACCATCGTAGCACTGCTCAATATAGTCTGCCGCACGGCGCTTTAGTTTCTCAGCTTTGCCGAGCAACTTTTTGTCGCCCAAGAAGTTAGCAATCTTCACCGCCGCCTGGCTGCCCGCCCAGTGAAACAGGTAGGTGTAGCAGTGGTGCTGACTTTTATCCCGAAACTCCCACAGACCGGCGTCGGGTTCGTCCATGAACT
Organism: uncultured Cytophagales bacterium; assembly: GCA_963833215.1. GTDB lineage: Bacteria > Bacteroidota > Bacteroidia > Cytophagales > Cyclobacteriaceae > Tunicatimonas. The sequence goes on from CAWHXE010000020.1 coordinate 44,847, forward strand.
TTTCAATGCGCGCCAGCACCTCGGAGGCCAGTCGGTAGGAACCCGCCCGCTCTTCTTTGTTGAAGCGCTGGTCCACGTAGAGCGGCAGTAGTGACAGCAGCACCTGTCCGTACACGTCGTTCTGAATGTGCTCGTAGGCTTGGTTGCCGATGCGCACCGGCTGGTTGCCGAGGTAGCCCTGTAGGTTGAGCGTCGTCTCGACCAACTCCACGCCCCCGCTCACCGAATACAGCGGCTGGTAGCGCTCGCCCTCGGTGGCCGACACGTTGGCGATATAGTTGAAGTAGCGCTCCAGCTCCTCGAAGTGCCCAATGTTGTTGAAGGCCGTCAGCGTGTAGTAGGTATCACGCAGCCAGCAGTAGCGGTAGTCCCAGTTGCGACCACTGCCGGGCGCTTCGGGCAGCGCCGTGGTGGCCGCCGCAATGATGCCTCCGGTGTCTTCGTACTGATGAATCTTGAGCACCAGGGCCGAGCGGATCACCTCCTTCTGGTGGAAGTGCTTGATGCTGGTGCTTTTTACCCAGTGCTGCCAGTAGGCAATGGTTTTTTGCAGAAAACTTTCACTCGTACTTTCTACCGGAGCCTCGAGCGGAGCGCCGTAGGTGAGCACCAGGTACTTGGTGTCGTTGAGCACAAAGTACTGGTTCTCCATCATGTAGGTGAGTGAGATGTTGGTGGTGAGCCGAATCTCAGCGCCCGAACCCAAAAACTTGATGTGGTTGCTGGCCTGGTTTTTTGAGGGCCGAAAGTTGCCGTAGTCGCCCACCGGCTCGCAAGTAACCTTCACCCGGGGGTTGCCCGACAAAGGTTCAATCTTGCGCACGAACATGAGCGGCTTGAAGTAACGGTCGTACTGAAAGAAGCGCGGCGCAAAGTCGGTGACGCGAAACTTGCCATTCTCGTCTTCTACCTCGGTGCACAGCACGTTGGTGTTCTCGATATAGTACTGATGCGAATCGAACGACTCAGCCGGAGAACGTACACTGAACTCGCCGCCCTTTTCCTTGTCGAGCAGCCCGCCGAAGGTGAAGCTGCTATCGAAGCGGGGCCAGCAGAGCCAGGCCACGTTGGTATCTTTGCCAATGTGCGCCAGAAAAGCGCAGTTTCCTACGATGCCATAATCATACGTATGCTTGTTCATCAAGAGCGAATCAAAGTGAGGTAAACGAAAGAGTTAAACGGCCAATGATGGCCTAAGCGGTGAGTGAGGCGAAGGGCAGGAGGTGTAGAAGTAGGCAACCGGCGCCAATGAAGAAATAGGTCCGGCTTGCGTTCGTTTTGCATAGATAAGGAAGCAGTTGATAAAATCAAAAGGATAAGGATGTCGGAAACCGCTTTTGGTGGGTAATTTAATTATTTTTGGGTATCTAGCTACCGCGTAAATTTAGCGCAATAAATAGCCTGCCAACGCAAACTTTCCTATCGAAAGCACATGCGTACACTATCCGCAAAAACCAACTACTTTTTTAATTAAAAAGCCTATCTCTAAGCATCAAAAACTTGTCTCAGCCAACAACCCTTCCCTCCCTCAATTTCCTTGTTTATGAAGATACTGGCCATTGGTCGCAATTACGCCGCGCACATCGAAGAACTGAACAACGAACGTCCCACCGAGCCGGTGGTGTTCATGAAGCCCGACACCGCCCTGCTGGAAAACGACGCCCCCTTCTACTACCCGGACTTTTCCACCGACATTCACTTCGAGGTGGAGCTGCTACTGAAGATATCGCGCACCGGAAAGTACATTCAGGAGAAGTTTGCCCATAAATATTACGAGGAAGTCGGCATTGGCATTGACTTCACGGCGCGGGATTTGCAGCAGAAAGCCAAGGAAAAGGGCTTGCCCTGGTTGCTGGCCAAGGGGTTCAATGGCTCGGCCCCCGTATCAGGCTTTCAGCCGAAGGAAAACTTTACCAACCTACAGGACCTCAACTTCTCGCTGAACGTAGACGATGATGTGCGGCAGGAAGGCAACACCCGGCTCATGCTGTTTAGTTTCGATGAGATTGTGGCTTACCTGTCGCGGTTTTTCACCCTCAAGCGGGGCGATATCATTTTCACCGGCACCCCGCAGGGCGTGGGAGCCATTCAGCCCGGCAACGTGTTAACGGCTTACATTGAAGACCAAAAATTACTTACCTGTGAGATTAAATAAGCGCTTCGGAGGATTGCTGTTTCTGGTGCTGATCGTAGCCCTTTTCGTGAAGGCAAAGCTAGAAGACGATTACTACCTGTTTCCCATTAAACCCGGTTTACGAAACTACCTGTCGGGTAACTTCGGCGAACTGCGCTCCTCGCACCTGCACGCTGGTTTGGATATCAAAGTGGGGGGAGTGGTGGGAGCGCCGGTGCAGGCCACGGCGCCGGGCTACGTGAGCCGTATCAAAGTCTCGACCGGCGGCTACGGCAACGCCCTGTACGTGCAGCACCCCAACGGCACCACCAGCGTCTACGCCCACCTGCACGAGTATAACGAGGATATTCAAGCCTACGTAAAAAAGGCCCAGTACCAAAAGAAATCATTTACCATCGAGCTGTTTCCCGGCAAAAACGAACTCACCGTGAAGCGGGGCGAAATACTGGGCAAAGCGGGCAACTCGGGCTCGTCGGGCGGGCCGCACCTGCACTTCGAGATTCGCGACGCCAACCAGCGACCTATTGATCCGTTGCAGTATAACTTTAAGGAAATCGTGGACCGGGTGGCTCCCTACGTCCGCAAGATCAGCCTCACCACGCTGGACCTAGACTCCCGCATCAACGGTCAGTTTGGTCGCTTCGAGTTTGCCGTCACCCAGCGGGGTGACGAGTACACCATTGATGAACCCATTGATGTGCAGGGTGCCATCGGTGTGGAGATCGCCGCCTACGACAAAGCCACCGGGGTGCGCAACACTTACGGAGTGAAGCGCACCGAACTGCGCATGGACGGCGAAGCGCAGTACGTGTGCGAGATAGATAGGTTTTCTTTCGCCCAGGCCAAGAACATTCACGTGCACACTAACTACGAAGAACGTTACCGACAGAACCGCACTTTCTACAAGCTCTATATTGATGATGGCAACGACTTCTCCTTCTATACAACCAACGCCCAGCGAGGGGCGCTCACCATTCGGGATCAGGAAGCTCATCCGGTGAGCGTCGCCCTCACCGACATCAACGGCAACGAGTCGGTGGCTAAGTTTACCTTACAAGGCCGAACGGCTTGGCCCGAGCGCCTCAACGTGCGCTACTTCAGCAAACCCTACACCACCAAGAACTACCACGTGCGCAACAACGTGCTGCAACTGTTTGCGCCCGCGCAGCAGACGCCCGAAGCCGTCAACGAAATGCAACCGGCCACTTTCTACGCCAACCGCCTGCCCTACGACGAACATCCGGCCTACCTGGTGAACGACGTGGCGGTTTATCTGTGGGACCTGCGGCAGGGCATTCCCGATTCCATTCGCATCGACGACGCTACTCAGGGGCTCAATCTGAAGATGCGGGTGCCTTCGGGACGGGCCTTCAGCTACTATCAGCCCACCATGAACGTGACGTTTTCGCGCGGTTCGCTCTTCAATACCTTATATCTGGAAACGGACTATTACGAAGAGGACGGTCGGGAGATCTTTCGGATTCACGAGGGCAACGTGCCGTTGGAGCGGAGCATCTCGGTAGAGTTGAAGCCCCGGGTGACGCTGGACGGTCCGCGAGAAAAAACGGCAGCTTATAGCCTAAGCAACGGCGGGGGTTTAGGCTACGCCGGAGGAACCTGGAAGAACAATATCCTCACCTTTAGTACCCGTAGCTTCGGCAACTACGTGCTGGCCACCGATACCGTGCCCCCGGTGGTGACGCCCCTGAGCGTGAGCAGCACCCGCATCCGCTTCAAAGTGGCCGACAGCATGTCGGGCCTGAACAGTTACGAGGTACGCGTTGGTGACGAGTGGGTGCTGATGCACTACGACTACAAGCAAGATCTGATCTGGTCCGATCGGCTGGACGAAAGCAAACCCTTTGCGGGAGAACTGACGCTGGTGGCCGAAGACAACGCCGGTAACCGCACGGAGTTTCGGGTACCCATCGATTCATAAAAGGGCTTCATGTTCTTTCTCCTTTCCAAAACCATTTACTTCCTGGCTAAGCCCTTCACCTGGATCGTGCTGGCGTTTTTGCTGAGTATTTTTGTTAAACGTCATCGACAAAGATTCTTCTGGATTGGGTTTGGCCTACTAATTTTCTTCAGCAATCCCTTTCTGAGCAACGCGGTGATGCGCGCCTGGGAAGTGGCTCCGGAACCAGTCGCCACGCTGCCAATTCACCGGGTGGGCATTGTGCTGGGTGGTATCACCACCGACAAAGAACCCCGCGACCGGGTGCACGTGTCGGGTTCGGCCGACCGGATTCTGCACGCCGTGCAGTTGTACCGACAGAAGAAAATCAGCAAGATTCTGGTGAGCGGCGGCTCGGGTAAGCTGCTCAAAGACCAGGTGCCCGAGGCCGAGTTGCTAAAGCAGTTACTGTTGCTCAGTGGCATCCCATCGCGCGATATACTAACCGAATCCGAATCGCGCAACACGCGGGAAAACGCGTTGAACAGCGCTAAGTTGCTTGAACGAGCGGTTTCCCAACGAAGAATACTTGCTCATCACCTCGGCCTACCATATGCGCCGGGCCGAAGCCTGCTTCCAGAAGGCAGGCCTGGAGGTGTACCCCTTCGCGACAGACTTCCGCAGCGACGCCCCAAAGTACACGCCCGACGAATTGCTGCTGCCCAGCGCGTCGGCGATCGTGGGCTGGGAGATAGTGGTGCGTGAGTGGGTAGGGATGGGAGCCTATGCGGTGGCGGGGTATATTTGAGAAGGATTGAATGACCGACGGAGCGAATGTTCCTTCATTCCTTTAGTCGTTCAATCAATCCTTTTACCCTTCCAACCTTTCCAGCAACCCCTGCCGGTAGGCGTTGCCCACCGGAAGTTCCTGTCCGGCGATCATCACCTGCTTGCCGTGCGCTTGGTCTACCTGCCCCAGATTGATGATGTACGACTTATGGATGCGCAAAAAACGGTCGGTAGGAAGCGTCTCCTCCAGGTGCTTCATGGTGTCGGCCACCATATGCTTGCCCGCCGTGGTGTAGATGCGCACGTAGTTACCGAAGCTGTTTACGTACCGCACGTCGGCGTAGTCGATGCGTTTGCTCAGGCCGTCCTCTTTAATGAAGAAGTGATCTTTGGCCGGAGCCCCTGCTTCCGCCGGTTCGGGTTCGGCCGGGCGGCGGTTTCCCAGCACCTTGTTCACCGCCCGCAAAAACCGATTAAACGGAATGGGTTTGAGCAGATAATCCGCCACGTTGAAGTTGTAGCTATCCAGCGCAAACTCCGAGTGCGCCGAGGTGATAATTACCTCCGGGGGATTCTGTAGCGCTTCCAGCAACTCCAGCCCGGTGAGCTCCGGCATCTCAATGTCCAAAAAGAGCAGGTCGACCGAATTGTTCTGTAGGTAGCTGAAGGCTTCAACCGAGCTGGTGGTGCTGTGCGCCACCTCCAAATCGGCCACTTTGGTGATATAATTTTTAAGCACCACGTGGGCGCGGGGCTCGTCGTCGACGAGCAAGCATTTTAGGGCAGTCATAGGTTTATAAATAAGGTCACTTGGTAGGTAGTCGGCTGGCGCACGATATCGAGGTAGTGCCGCCCGGGGTACACCAGTTGCAGGCGCTTGCGGGTGTTGGCCAGGCCCGTCCAGGTAGACGATACCGTACGCGTCGGCTTCTGGGGAATACTGTTGAGCACCACCATTTGCAGGCGATTCTGAGCGATGTCAATGCGAATATTAACGAAGCTCGACTCGTTGGTGGTAGACACGCCGTGCTTAAAGGCATTCTCTACGAACGGAATCAGCAGCATCGGCGGTACATTGCGGTTTTCATCGTCGCCGTTAATCTGAAAATCGATGGTGCAGCGCTCGCTGTAGCGGGTTTCTTCCAGCGACAGGAAGTCGTGCAGAAACTCCAGTTCGTCGGCCAGCGGCAACAGCCTCTTCCGTGAGCTCTCCAGCTGGTAGCGCGACAGCTGCGACAGCTGAATGATCAGTTCGGCGGCCCGCTCGGAGCCCTCCAGTGCGTAGGAGTAGATACTGTTGAGGGCATTGAACAAGAAATGCGGGTTCATCTGGCTGCGCAGCAGTTGCATCTCCATCTCGCTCTGCCGCAGCAGCAGTTCAAACTCCCGCTGCTTCTGGAACGAAACCTTGCGCGACAGATACAGACTCATGGCCGCCAGCAGCAGCAACGCGTGCAGTCCTCCCAGCGCGGCCGGGCTAGCCTGGGGAAAGGGAAAGTACAGGATAAAACCAATCGATAAGGCTAACGAAGATAACCAGCGCGGCCAGGCTGGCCCAGTACCACCCCGGACGCTGGGCATGTAGCAGCCGGGGGATGAGCAGGTAGTGGTTGACGTACACCGCTGCGGCCAGCGGTAGTAATCCGGCGATGATTCGTAGCAGGGCAGAAGCCCCATCGGTGGGCAACGCAAACCCGTAGCGGATGAAGAAGATGCCCAGCACCGCCGCCGCCCAGAGCAGCAGTTGGTACACGGGCGAGGCCACTAGCTTTTGGGTAGATGCCATACCGCAAAGTACGGAGATTCTGGGATGCCAGCAAACTGCGCCGCAGGTAGAGAAGGCTTTCGGGCGGGTGAAAATGACCGGTTGACGAACACCGTTGGTCATGGTTTTTGGATCGTTCGTCATCCTCTGGTGCCGTTCGTCACTCTTTTTTGGCCTTGGCGGGCCAATCGTGCACCTTTGAATCATCGCAACGGCACAAAGCCACTAAACTTTAACAAAACATAAAACCAAAAATCATGAAAAAGCTAACTGCATCCTTCGCCATTCTTTTTATCGCCTTCACTTCTCTCACCGGCTTTGCCGCCGACCCTACCCGTCCGCAGGACGCCGCGCAGTTGGTGAGCCAGGCCAAGCGCTACGCTGCCGACGGTCAGCTGAAGCTGGCCCTGGAACACTACAGCCGCAGCATCCGCGTGGGCAAACTGAGCAACCCCGACTACGCTGATCTGGCTACCCAAAACAAAATTGTTGCGCTGGTGAAAGAGATACACGCCCAACAAACCAACCTTGCCGTGACCCAACTCATCTGGCAGGGCGACGACTGCGCGGCTACCCAACCCGAGCGGGCGCTGGAGTATTACAGCCTGAGCATCCGCCGAGGCATGCAGTACGATGATGCGTACGAGGATGCCAAAACCCAGGAGAAGATTGTGGAGTTGGTAAACGTGCTAGGTAAGCAACTGCACTAGTAGATACGACAAAAATGTAGGTCCATGATTAATCATGGACCTACAGAAAATTTCCACCAAACCAATATCCAACCATGCAACTCAACATAAAGAACCTCTCGAAAACCTATCCCAACGGCACGGCTGCCCTTAAGAACGTGTCGCTCACCATCAACCGGGGCATGTTCGGACTGCTCGGACCCAACGGCGCGGGTAAGTCCACCCTGATGCGCACCATCGCCACGCTGCAGGAAGCCGACGGCGGCAGCATTCAGCTGGGCGACATCAACGTGCTGGAAGACAAGGTGGCGCTGCGCCGCGTGCTGGGCTATTTGCCGCAGGAGTTTGGCGTGTACCCGCGCATCAGTGCGCAGCAACTGCTCGACCACATGGCCGTGCTCAAGGGCATCACCGACAAAAAGGAACGCAAAGCGCTGGTCAACGCCATGCTAGAGCGCGTGAACCTGCACGACCACCGGAAGAAGAGCGTCAGCAGTTTCTCGGGCGGCATGCGCCAGCGCTTCGGCATCGCCCAGGCGCTGCTCGGTGAGCCTAAGTTGATCATCGTGGACGAACCCACCGCGGGCCTCGACCCCGGCGAGCGCAACCGCTTTTACAATCTGCTATCCGAAATCGGCGAAAACGTGATCGTGATTCTCTCCACCCACATCGTGGACGACGTGAAGGAGCTCTGCTCCGACATGGCCATCATCCACGAGGGTGAGGTGCTGTTCTCCGGCTCGCCCCAGTTGGCGGTAGACTCGCTGGACGGGCTGATCTACGAACGCACGGTTGAGAAAGTCGAGATGGAAGACTATCAGCGAAGGCATACCATTATATCCAACAAGCTGGTAAGCGGCAAGACGCGCATCCACGTCTACAGTGAAGATCCCTTGCCTGACTTTAGTCCGGTGGAAGCTGACCTGGAAGATGTGTTCTTCGCTAAGATTATGGGAGTTAGTGTAGTCCATAGCTGATGGTCGTCAGTTCACTACCACGAGCGCAAATCGCTATGGGCTGTCAACTATCAACCGTGGACTATAGACTACATCCTCACCCGTCAATACCCAAAAAACTATTTGTCTTATCTGAGTCTCAATCTCCATACCTATGTTCAAAGAAATCTTCTCCCTCGAGCTTCGCCAGTACTTCACTCAGTACATGGTGTATATCTTCTTCTTGCTTATTGGCTTGCTGGTTTACGGTGCGGTGGTGAGCGACAATGTGAGCATTGGCGGCGACACGGGCAACATTCATAAAAACGCTCCCTACGTCGTGGCCCAGTACACGGCGATTATTGGTATCCTCGGCATGGTGCTCGTCACCGCCTTTATCAACAGCTCCGCCCTGCGCGATTATCAGCATAAGTTCGACCAAATTCTGTTCTCCACCCCAGTGAGCAAGGGTAGCTTCCTGTTCGGGCGCTTCCTGGGGGGGTACCTAGCGGCGGTGGCGCCCTTTTTGGGAGTGTTCGCGGGCATCCTCATCGGCTGCGCCATGCCCTGGGTCGAACCCGAACAGGTTGGCCCGTTCATGCTCAACGCCTACCTGAATAGCCTGGTAATCTTTATCCTGCCCAACACATTATTGGTGGGCGCGGTGGTGTTTGCCTTGGCCGTCACCTTTCGTAGCACCATCGTTTCGTTCATCGGCATCATCGTTTTGCTCGTGCTCTACATTGTGAGTCAGATACTGGTGGGCGACCTGGACAACGAGAATTTAGCCATGCTGCTTGATCCCTTTGCGATCCGCACTCACAGGATTGCGACCAAGTACTGGACGGTCGCCGACAAAAATGCTATGACCGTAAGTTTGTCCGGCTATATGCTCCTCAACCGCCTGCTGTGGACGGGGGTGAGCCTGGTGATTCTGGGCGTCACCTACGCCTCGTTTAGCTTCACCGGAAGGAAGCAACGACGCAAAACTGCGGCGGTGGAGCCGTCCAGCGAGCTAAAACCGGCCTTCGTGCAACTCGATCCCTTACCGGCGATCACCTTGCACCACGACGCTCCCGCCCGCTGGCGACAGTTCGTGAACCAGATCAAGATAGACTTTTTGGGCACCGTGCGCAGCACTCCGTTCATCATCCTGCTGTTCGTGGGGCTGGTGAATACCTTGCCCAGCGTATGGTACATCACCGAAGCGGCGGGCGACGTGGTAAATTATCCGGTGACCTACAATATACTCAACACCCTCAAGGGGTCACTTTTCCTGTTTCTGTACGCCATCGTGATCTACTACAGCGGGGTGCTGGTGTGGCGTGAGCGCGACGCCCGAATGGACACCTTCTACGATGCCTACGCCTACCCCGATTGGATCATGTACCTGGCCAAGGTGATGAGCCTGATCGGACTCGTTGCCATTGTGCTCCTGATGAGTATCTTCAGCGGCGTGCTGGTGCAACTGATGCACGGTTATACCCGAATCCAACTCGACCTGTACCTGACCGACATGACCGTCGAGTGGATATCCTTGTCCTTTATTGCTGTACTGTTCGATGTTCATTCACGTGCTGGTCAACAACAAGTACCTGGGCAACTTTACCATTGTGGCCTATCTGATTGCGCAGGAGTTCATCCTGAAAGAAGCATTAGATATCAACCATAACCTGCTGCTGTTCGGAGCGTACCCCGGCTATACTTACTCCGACATGAACGGCTTCGGGCCCGCCGTCACCGGACTGGTTTGGTTTAATGTCTACTGGTTGCTGTTCTGTGGCTTGCTGAGTGTGGGAACCATTCTGCTGTGGTCGCGGGGCACGGAGACGAACCCGAGGAAACGGCTTCAGATTGCCCGCGCCCGATTCACTCCTACCACCCGAAGCGTAACGGCCGTGATCGGCGGACTCTGGCTGCTGGTTGGTGCCTACATCTTCTACAACACCAATATTCTGAACAACTACGTGAACCCCGAAACGCAGGAAGATCGGCAGGCCGCGTACGAACGGAAGTATAAGCGCTACGAAGGGATCGCGCAGCCGCGCATCACCTCGGCCAAGTACCACATCGATCTGCAACCGTACGCGCGCAACTTATCCACCAAGACCGATCTGATGCTTAAGAACAAAACGAACCAGCCCATTGAATCCCTGCACCTGACATACACCACTTCGGGGATCAAACTACGACAAGTGGAGCTCCCCGCCGCCGAGATGGTACTGGATGATTCACTACTCGGCTACCGTATCTACCGCCTGGCCCAACCCCTGCTACCCGGCGACTCGTTGGCCATGACGGTGCGTAGCGCCTACGAATCGCGGGGCTTCGAGAACACGGTTGGGCTCACCAAAGTGGTTCGGAACGGTTCGTTTTTTAATCAGATCGACTTCTTGCCCGCCATCGGCTACGAAAAGGGGCTGGAAATCACCGACCGTCAGGACCGCAAAGACCACAACCTGCCGAAGCGCGACCGAATGCCGTCGATTGACGACCGCCGGGCCACCCAGCAGAACTACCTCAGCAACGATGCCGACTGGGTGCACTACGAGACCGTGATGAGCACCGCCCCCGACCAGATTGCGGTGGCCCCCGGCACGCTACTGCGGGAGTGGGAAGAAAACGGCAAGCGCCATTTTCACTATCGCTTAGAGCAAAAAGCACTGCACTTCGCCTCGTTTATCTCGGCCCGCTACGAAGTGCTGCGCGACCGGTGGCAAGGGGTAGACGTGGAAGTCTACTACCAGCCCGAGCATGCCTACAACGTGGAGCGCATGGCCGAGGCGGTGAAGGCTTCGTTGGCCTACTACTCCGAGCACTTTGGTCCGTATCCGCACCAGCAGGCCCGCATTATTGAGTTTCCGCGCTACGGGTCGTTTGCCCAGGCCTTTCCGGGCACCATGCCCTACGGAGAAGGCATCGGCTTCATTGAAAACCTGAAGGATGAAGACAGTAGAGACAGGGTGTTGCACGTGGTGGCCCACGAAATGGCGCACCAGTGGTGGGCGCACCAGGTGATTGGTGCGGATGTGCAGGGAGCCACCCTACTAACCGAGACGATGGCGCAGTACGCTTCGCTGATGGTGATGAAGCACGAAAAAACTGAGCGCAGCGTGGGCGACTACCGCCGCTACGAGGTGGATAACTACCTGCGTTCGCGGGGAGCGGAAGAACTTAAGGAGGTACCCCTCTGGCTGGTAGAGAACATGGGCTACGTACATTACCAGAAGGGCAGTAACGTAATGTACGCGCTGCAAGACTACATCGGCGAGGAGAAGGTAAATCAGGCCCTGCGCGACTACGCGCAAGAAGTGGCCTACCAGGAGCCGCCCTACACCACCTCGCGCGACCTGCTGACCCACTTTCGCGCTGTCACGCCCGACTCGTTACAGGACTTCGTTACCGACCTTTTTGAGAACATCACCCTCTATAACAACCGCACTGAGAAAGCAACCTACAAAGCGTTGGGCAATGATCGGTACCAGGTGGACTTCACCACCGTGTCCGAAAAGTTCTACGCCGACTCGCTGGGTGCCGAAACCGAAGTGCCGGTGAACGACTGGATTGATATTGGCGTCTATGCCGAAGACCAGTCGGGCGAAGACTCACTTATCTACGTAGACCGGCGAAAGATCACCCAGCGGGAGAATACCTTTTCGGTGGTGGTGGATCACCTACCTACCAAGGCGGCCATTGATCCCAACGCCCTGCTCATTGATCGGGTGCCGGACGATAATGAGAAGAAGGTGAGCGCGCAGCTGAGGCGGTAGCCAGTTTGAATTAATAAATTATTTATCCTAAAAATTTAACCATGAAAAATTTCAATGCTTTTGTTTTATGCGCGATAATGTTCACAGTCGGAACCAGCGGTGCGCTCTTTGCCCAGAATGAACCAGATGTTAAAGATAGCACGGCATCTAGTTTTTATGGTTCGCTGCTGTGGGGGCTTTACACGTGGGGTGACGATGATCGCACTGAGAGAAACGAAGTAGTAGCAGATAGTTTAGCAACTGAGGTAAGCACACAGCGATCCTTTGATACTACCCGGTACGAACTACGAAGCATCTTAGGCGGAGCTGTTCAGTGGACTGAGCGTAAGCAAAAATCTGCCTCCGAGGTAGATGCTGAGGAATAAATTCCGACTCAGCGCGTCAAATGTTACCTAAATTTAACTTCGCTTTCGGTTTTCCATCCCCTTTTCCGGCCAACTAAAAACAGCCTAACTTCGGGTGGGTACGCGCCGTTCCACGGTGGCCGCGGCCACCGTGGAACGGCGCGTACCCACATCCTGCTTCTTCAGTTTTATGTATCCTATTCCCCCAACCAAAAATAGCGTAACTTCGTTGTCTGAAATAAGTATAAAACGTACAAGATGGAGAAGGTAGTGTATAGGTCATTGGACGGTGACAGTGGCCTGATTTTATTGGTGCTGGCTTGGTTAGGATTGCAGGAGATTAGTCTAATTGGCGGATTGGTGGCTAGTATCGTGGTGGCCTTTGCTGCAATTTGGCGAATTGTGATGGATACTAAGAAGTACCAAAGGGATAGCGAAAAGCACCAGATCGTGATGATGAAGCTTGAAGAAGAATTAAAGAAACTACGAGAAGATAATCAGTAAGCGCCTGATGGCTGCAAATCCGCACGGATTCAAAGCTTAGTGTCTTATATTCTATTTCTAGCGCACACTCCCCATGATTCACACCCTCGACCTCAACTTCCTCAACGTTCCCCAAGCCATCGCGGCTTACTTGATAGAAACCTCGGCCGGACCCATCCTGATCGAAAGCGGACCCTACTCCACCTACGACCACTTGCAGCAGGAAATTCAGCGCGTAGGATTCGATCCGGCTGACATCCGGCACGTGCTGCTCACCCACATCCACTTCGACCATGCGGGGGCGGCCTGGGCCTTCGCTGAGCAAGGTGCCACCGTCTACGTGCATCCCGTGGGAGCGCCGCACCTGGCGCAGCCGGAGAAGCTGTGGAACTCGGCCCAGCGCATCTACGGTAACGAGATGGACCGCCTGTGGGGTAAGATGCAACCAATCGCCCCGAAGCAATTGCACGAAGTGGCCCACGAAGAAGTACTTACTTTCGGCGACACCACCCTCACCGCCTACCACACGCCCGGCCACGCCACCCACCACATCGCTTACCACACGGGTGATGCTTTGTTTACCGGCGACGTAGGCGGGGTGCGCATCAGTGGCGGACTGGTGGAGCCGCCCTGTCCGCCGCCCGACATCAACGTGGAAGACTGGCAAGCGTCTATTGAACTGCTGCGGGGACTTCGGCCCGAAGCCCTCTACCTGACGCACTTCGGCCGGGTGGACCATCCGGCTGACCACTGGGACCGGCTGGGCAAGCAGCTTGTCAACTGGGCCGACTGGGTGCGAGAAAAGCTGCAAGCCGGGCAGTCGGCCGAGGAAACCGTGCCGCAGTTTACCGAGTACGTGGCCAACCAACTACGGGCGCAGGGCGCTTCTGAGGAACAGATAAAGCAGTACGAAGCGGCTAACCCCTCGTGGATGAGCGTAGCCGGATTGATGCGCTACTGGAAAAAACGCGATACGTAGTGGAAGGTAGTTACTTAGCATACGTGAACTCGCTCAACTGTTGTAATATTCTTCATCCGCTCAGCCGCACCTTCTCCTGGATCACTTCCTCCACCGTGCAGCCCCGAATCTTGCTCTCTAGCCACGAGATAATGTCAAAGTAAGTAAACGCCCGGTTCTCGTAGGGACGGTCGATGAGCGTAAGCAACTGCTGGCGCAACTGCCGGAAGCCATCGATAAGTTCGGCCTCGGTGGGGTTGCGGTGCAGGTTCTTCAGAAACACCAGGATGTACTTCTGGTACTCGCCCAGGTCGTCTTTGAGCAGCAGAAACCGGTACGTTGACTTAATGTAGTAATCGATCACGTCGGTGTTGCCTAGTTCGTAGTGGCTGATCAGGTTCAGGATGCGGGCAAAGCAGTGAATGTCTTCGCGCAGGTCGGCGGGGTGCTCGTTGATGATGCGCTGCAACCAGTGCAGGGCCGCCCGGTGCTCGCTGGCCCCGAAGTACATGCAGGCAATCTTATAATAAAAGATAATAGTGGCGTGCTTGCCCAGCTTGTCTACCCAGGGGGCCAAGTCCTGCTCTAACGTGCGCACCAGCGAAACTCCACCGGTGAAGTCACCCGTGAGGAAGTGTCCGTTGATGCGGTGGATGGTCGTATACTTAAACAGCAAGGCCCGCAGGTTTTCGTTCATGCCGATGCCGGGCAAGGACGGCACGGCCCGCAGTTGCTCGGTGGTGGTCAAGTAGTCGGGGTAGCGACGCAGTTTGTTCTGGGTGATGAGTAGCTTGTGAAGGCTACGCACGTAGGTGAGCGGCCAGCGGGCAATGCGCTCGGGGTGTTGATCAAACAATCCGACCCACCGGTGGGCGTAAGTGTGGGCCTGGGCAAAGTCGCGCAAGAACTGGTAATAGGTCACGTAGACATCGTACAAGCTGAGTTTTTCCTGGAACGACAGCGTTTCCTCGTTGAAGGCGGGCAGGTTCTCGTGCAGGTACTGCCGGATTTCTTCCCGATGACGGGGTTTACGCACCGCCCCGGTGTGCACGTACCAGTTGTTGAGCCGCACCTGGATGTTAGACAGCACGTTAATATTGTTAATCTTGGTGTTTACCTCCTGCACCTGCTGAATGATGGTATTTACCGCGGTGGGGTTCTCCCCGCCAATGCCCTGGGCGATCACGCGCTTCTCCAGTTTGAGCACTTCCAGGCGCAGCTCCAGGTTATCGTTCTGCTCGGCCATCCGCTTGGCCTTGCGCAGCAGTTTGCTGCCGTGGGGATAGAGTCCGCGGTTGAGCAGCAGTTGCGCCTGGTTGATCGCTTCACGCGTCTGGATGTCGCGGTCGTGCCGGGTGTGAAACTGCCGCAGTCCTTGCAGGATTTTGTCGTACAAATGAGCCTTTAGATTGGACAATTGCTTCCTTTCCAGCGTAGGTTCTTGCTCAAGGATGGCCGCTTCGTCGGGAGTGGCCTGTCGGTCCAGCGCCCCGAAGAGGGTCATCATCTTGGTGGGAGCGGGCCGGGCGCCCTCCCAGGCGAAGGTCAGGTAGCGTTTCTCACTCTTGCTCAGCGATTTTATCAACTGAAACAGCAGGTCGGAACTAGGCTTAGGCATCGTAGTTATTTTAGGCGAAAATAATGAATCGCCCGGAACTGAGCATCATACCCAAAAGTTAAGCACCGTAAATTAAAGCAAATTAGGGTTGACAGGCCGAAAGTATTCGTCTAAGTTGCTTTCTCAATCCTTAAATAAATACCTGCTACCGATGCCCGATCAGGTTTATATCTTCAACACCACCCTGCGCGACGGCGAACAAGTGCCGGGCGCCAAGCTCAACACCTCCGAGAAGATCACCATCGCCCGCCAACTGGAAACCCTGGGGGTGGACATCATCGAGGCGGGCTTCCCCATCTCTTCTCCCGAAGACTTCAAAGCCGTGAAGCTGGTGGCCGACACGCTCACCGAGCCTACCGTGTGCGCGCTGGCCCGCGGCCTGGACCTCGACATCGAAACCGCCGCGCGGGCGGTGGAGGGAGCCGCAAAACCGCGCATTCATACCTTTATCTCAGTCTCCGACATTCATATTGAGTACCAGATGCGCAAAACGCGCGAGGAAGTGCTCGGCATGGTGGACCGCGCCGTGCGCAAGGCCAAGAGCTACTGCGACGACGTGGAGTTCTCACCGATGGACGCTTCCCGCGCCGACCTGGACTATATGATCAAGTTCACGCAGGTGGCCATTGACGCGGGCGCCACCACCATCAACTTCCCCGACACGGTGGGCTACGCCGTGCCCGAGGAGTGGGGCGACTGGATGCGCCGCATCGTGGAGGCTATTCCGGCCTTTAAAGACAAGGTGGTGATGAGCATGCACACCCACAACGACCTGGGCCTGGCTACCGCCAACGCCATTGCCGGAGTGGTGAACGGCGCGCGGCAGATTGAGTGTACGCTGAACGGCGTGGGCGAACGGGCGGGCAACTGCTCGCTGGAAGAAGTGGTGATGATCCTCAACATGCGCTATAAAGACCGCTTCCACACCAACATCAACACCCCCGAAATCATCAAAACCAGCCGGATGATCTCCGAGACGATGCGCATTCCGGTGCAGCCCAACAAGGCCATTGTGGGAGCCAACGCCTTTGCGCACTCGTCGGGTATCCACCAGGACGGCATCATCAAGCACCGCGAGAACTTCGAGATCATGGACCCCAAGTCGGTGGGTGCCGACGGCTCGGCCATCGTGCTCACCGCCCGCAGTGGTCGCCATGCGCTCCTGTACAAACTGCGCAGCCTGGGCCACGAGGTGAACAAAGAAGATGTAGACGACCTATATCACCGCTTCCTGGAACTCGCCGACCGCGAAAAGCACGTCACCGACGAAGCCCTCAAAGACCTCATCACCACCGTACCATAGTACAGACGCGATGCATCGCGTCTCCACCCCGACCATCCACCCCATGACCCCAAAAACCCTCTTCGATAAAATCTGGGACGCCCACGTGGTCACCAGCGTGGAAAACGGCCCCGACGTGCTCTACATCGACCGTCACTTCATCCACGAGGTCACAAGTCCGCAGGCCTTCGCTGGGCTTGACCGCCGGGGCATCCCGGTGTTTCGCACCCGGCAGACCATCGCCACGGCCGACCACAACGTTCCTACCAAGAATCAACATTTGCCCATCCAGGAAGTCCTGTCGCGCACCCAGGTGAACAAGCTCACCGAAAACTGCGCCGCCCACGGGGTGGAATTGTACGGGCTGGGCCACCCCTTTCAGGGCATCGTGCACGTGATCGGGCCCGAACTGGGCATCACCCTGCCGGGCATGACCATCGTGTGCGGCGACAGCCACACCTCCACGCACGGAGCATTCGGCAGCATCGCCTTCGGCATTGGCACCAGCGAGGTGGAGCAGGTGCTGGCCACCCAGTGCGTGCTGCAACCGCGCCCGAAGAAGATGCGGATTGAGATCAACGGCGAACTGAATCCGGGCGTCACGGCCAAGGATATTATCTTGTACATCATCGCGCAGATTTCGGCCAGCGGCGGCACGGGCTACTTCGTGGAATACGCCGGTTCTACCATCGAGGCCCTGTCGATGGAAGCCCGGATGACGATCTGCAACATGAGCATCGAGATGGGTGCCCGCGGCGGTCTGATCGCTCCCGACGAAACAACGTTCTCGTATATTCAGGGAAGAGAATTTGCTCCGCAGGGAAAGGATTTTGACAAACAAGTGGCCTACTGGAAAACGCTGCCCAGCGACCCCGGGGCGACCTACGACGAAGTGCTTACCTACGATGCCGATGACATCGCTCCGATGATTACTTACGGCACCAACCCCGGCATGGGTATCAAGATTGACGGACACGTGCCGTCGCTGGATGAGATTCCGGCAGAGGATCAAGACTCTTTTAAGAAGTCGCTCACTTATATGGACCTGGAACCCGGACAGGCCTTGCTGGGCAAGCGGGTAGACTACGTGTTCATCGGCAGTTGCACCAATGCCCGCATTGAGGATCTGCGAGAGGTAGCCGAACTGGTGGCCGGACGCCAGAAAGCCGCCCACGTGAACGCCATGATTGTGCCCGGCTCCCGGCAGGTGGAAGCGCAAGCGCGGGAGGAAGGACTGGACGAAGTGTTGCGATCGGCCGGTTTTGAGCTACGGCAACCCGGTTGCTCAGCCTGCCTGGGCATGAACGAAGACAAGGTGCCCAAGGGAGCGTACTGCGTTTCTACCTCCAACCGCAACTTCGAGGGCCGACAAGGTCCCGGCGCGCGCACGCTGCTGGTGAGTCCGCTTACGGCGGCGGTAACGGCGCTTAATGGCTATATCAGTGATGTTCGGGAAGAGATGTTGGTTAGTCATTAGTCATTGGTCATTGGTCATTGGTCATTGGTCATTGGTCATTGGTAGAAAAACGTAGATATGAAAAGTTTGTCGTTTGAAGAATTGGAAGTGTATCAGGTAGCAGAGCAGCTATGTGATCATGTGTGGAATGTGGTGCAAACGTGGGAGCGCTTTCCGCAAAATACGGTGGGCACTCAACTAGTACGGTCGGCCGATAGCATCGGGGCAAACATTGCCGAAGGAACCGGCAGGGGTAGCTTTGCCGATAATAAGCGCTTCGTCCGCATCGCCCGTGGTTCTCTGTACGAAACCCGCCACTGGTTGCGCCGCGCTTATCAGCGAAATTTGTTATCAGCATCGGATATTGAACCGCTAAAGGCTATGATGAATGAACTAAGCCCCCGCCTCAACGCCTATCTCAAATCAATCGGAAAAAACGCAAAAAAGACGTAACCCTACTCGCAAACCAGCGTTCCGCGACAAAGGACAAAGGACAAAGGACAAAATGCAAAAATTCACCACCCTCACCTCCACCATCGTGCCGTTACCGGCCCAGAACGTGGACACCGACCAGATCATTCCGGCGCGCTTTCTGAAGGCTACCACCCGCGAAGGCTTCGGCGACAACCTGTTTCGCGACTGGCGCTACGACGAGCAAGGTCAGCCCAAACCCGACTTCGTGCTCAACGATCCGAATGTGCACGGCACTATTCTGGTGGCCGGAAAGAACTTTGGTAGCGGGTCGAGCCGTGAGCACGCGGCCTGGGCCATCTACGACTACGGCTTTCGGACGGTGGTATCTAGCTTCTTCGCCGACATCTTCAAAAACAACGCCCTGAACAACGGGTTACTACCGGTGCAGGTAAGCGATGCGTTTCTGCAAAAAATATTCGCCCGCTACGAGCAAAATGCTAACGTGCAATTGCGCATTAGCTTGTCCGATCAGCGCGTTGAATTCGTAGACACCCAGCAGGGAGAATCCTTCGATATCAACCCGTATAAGAAGTACTGCCTGGAAAACGGTTACGACGACATTGACTACCTACTCAGCCAGCGCGAAGCCATCGAATCGTTCGAGCAGCGGGCGCGTTATCATCTTAGTTAGCATGAAGAAGAACCCTTATAATTATGAATAAGAAAATCGCAGTGCTGGCCGGTGATGGCATCGGCCCCGAAGTGACCAAGCAGGCGCTAAAAGTATTACGCGCCGTGGGTCGCACTTATGACCATCAGTTTGAGTTTGAACCGGGCCTCATTGGCGCGGCCGCCATCGACCAAACCGGTGATCCTTTTCCGAAAGAAACCGAAACCCTGTGTCTGAAGTCCGACGCCGTTCTCTTCGGAGCCATCGGCGACCCCAAATACGACAACGACCCGCACGCCAAGGTGCGTCCGGAGCAGGGCTTATTGGCGATGCGCAAGAAGCTCGGACTCTACGCTAACGTGCGGCCCGTGAAGAGCTACCCTTCCATCAGCCATATTTCGCCGCTCAAGGAGCATATCATCGCCGACGTAGACTTCGTGGTGTTTCGTGAGCTTACCGGGGGCATCTACTTCGGCGAACCCCGCGGACGCAACGAAGCGGGCACCGTGGCCTTCGACACTTGTATCTATTCTAAAAAAGAAATCGAGTGTATTACCGAGCAAGCCTTTGCCGCGGCGGCCAAGCGGCGCAAGGTGGTGACGCTGGTCGACAAGGCCAATGTGCTGGCCACCTCGCGGCTGTGGCGGGAGACGGTGCAGGAGTACAGCAAAAAGCATCCGGAGATCAAACTTAATTTCATGTTCGTGGACAACGCCGCCATGAAGTTGATTCAGAACCCATCGGTGTTCGACGTGGTGCTTACCGAAAATATGTTCGGCGACATCCTGACCGACGCGGCCTCGGTGATCACCGGTTCGTTGGGGATGCTGCCTTCAGCCTCTATTGGCGAAAAGGTGAAGCTGTTTGAACCCATTCACGGGTCGTATCCTGAAGTAGCGGGGAAGAACCGGGCCAACCCAGTGGGTGCGATTCTATCCGCCGCCATGCTACTCAACTACGCCTTTGACCTGACCGAAGAGAGCAACGCCATCAAAGCCGCCGTAGACCAATCGCTACAGGAAGGCTACGTCACCGAAGACATCAACCCCGATCAACCCCACTCCACTGACGAAGTGGGCGACAAGATCGCTACGCTGGTCTGGTCGGGCAAGCAGGTGACAGTGTGAGTCTGGTTACTAGTCACTGTCATCTAGTAGCCAGCATTCAGTATCTTGCCCCGCCTGGAATGCCAACCAGAAAATCATCCAGCAATCGTTGCACCCTGCCCAATTTATTTGTATGTTTGACGCCTATTACACAAAATATTATGATGCAATTCGTAGTAGTGTTCACCCTCACCGCCATTTTGGTGGTGATTCCAATTCCTACCCGGGGGTGAGCCAACATCGTATTGCGTAAACTGAAGGCTCTTCTCCCCCCTGAGAAGGGCTTTTTTTGTTCAACCGACCTATATGAAACCCCTAAATAAGTACAGTGCCACCATCACCCAAGACGAGTCGCTGCCCGCCGCGCAGGCGATGCTCTACGGGGTGGGCCTCAAAGACGAAGACTTTGCCAAAGCCCAGGTGGGCATCGTGAGCACCGGCTACGAGGGCAACCCCTGCAATATGCACCTCAACGGTTTTGCCCGCACCGCCAAGGCGTCGGTGCAAATGAACGGACTGGTCGGACTGGTTTTCCACACTATTGGCGTGAGCGACGGCATGTCGATGGGCACCTCGGGCATGTCGTATTCGCTGCCCTCACGCGACATCATCGCCGACTCCATCGAGACGGTGGTGCAGGCGCAGTGGTACGACGCGGTGGTGGCGGTAGTGGGCTGCGACAAGAACATGCCGGGGGCCATGATGGCCATTGGTAGACTGAACCGCCCTGCCCTGCTGGTGTACGGAGGCACCATCAGCCCCGGACACCACGGCGACCAAACGCTCGATATTGTGTCGGCCTTTGAGGCTTACGGCAAAAAGATCACCAAAGATATTACGCCCGAAGACTTCAAGGAGGTGATCAGGAACGCCTGTCCCACCGCCGGAGCCTGCGGGGGCATGTACACCGCCAACACCATGGCGTCGGCCATCGAGGCGATGGGGATGAGTCTGCCCTACAGTTCGTCGAATCCGGCGACCAGCGAAGCCAAGCAGGCCGAGTTGGAGAGAATTGGCGCGGCAATTTATCAACTGTTGGAGCGCGATATCAAGCCGCGTGATATTATGACCAGGGCGGCTTTCGAGAATGCCATAACGCTGGTGATGGCCTTGGGCGGCTCTACCAACGCGGTACTGCACTTGCTGGCGATGGCCCAATCGGTAGAGATTCCGCTGACGCTGAAAGACTTTCAGGACATCAGCGACAGAACTCCCTACATCGCCGACCTGAAACCCAGCGGCAAGTACCTGATGGAAGATTTGCACAACGTAGGAGGCATCCCCGCGGTGATGAAACTGTTGCACCAAGAGGGCTTTTTGCACGGCGACTGCCTGACGGTGACCGGTAAAACCGTGGCCGAGAATCTGATTGAGGTACCCGAGCTCCCGGAAGACCAGCCGATCATCCACGCGCTCAGCAATCCACTAAAGTCCAGTGGCCACCTGCAAATCTTGTACGGCAATCTGGCTGAACACGGAGCGGTGGCCAAGGTGACCGGCAAAGAAGGACTGGTTTTTAAAGGAGTAGCCCGGGTGTTTGACAGCGAGCGTGATGCCAATGCGGCCATTACCGATCAGGAAATTATTCCGGGCGACGTGATCGTGATTCGCTACGAAGGTCCCAAGGGCGGGCCGGGCATGCGCGAGATGCTCAAGCCCACTTCAGCGATCATGGGGGCCGGTTTAGGCGATAAAGTAGCATTGATCACCGACGGGCGGTTCTCCGGCGGCACGCACGGCTTTGTGGTCGGCCATATTTCGCCCGAGGCCTACGAAGGAGGAATGATTGCCCTGGTGCAAGACGGCGATACCATCACCATCGATACTGAAAACAATACCATCGACGTTGAGCTAGACGTGGAAACAATAGCACTGCGACGCAAGCAGTGGCAAAAACCTGAACCTAAGGTAACGCGCGGGGTGTTGTTCAAGTACCTGCAAAGCGTATCGCCCGCTTCCGAAGGATGCGTTACCGACACCATCAACCTACTGTAGAACCATAATTTATCATGGCCCGAGACGTGATTCATGGTCTAAATGGTTCTTCACGTTCATAAAAAGAAAAACAATAAACAACAGACAATATGGCCTTAGTTACCGAAGTAAAACAACCCGGCAAAATCCTGTACGAACACCCCGTCCACCACAAGCACGAGGATGAGAACGTACTGATCAGAGAAACCGATAAAACCGTGAACGGGTCGGAGGCACTGATCTTATCCCTTATCGAGGAGGGCGTGGATACCATCTTCGGCTACCCCGGCGGGGCCATCATGCCCATCTACGACGCGCTCTACCACCACCGCCACGAACTCAACCACGTGCTGGTGCGCCACGAGCAGGGCGCTACCCACGCCGCCGAGGGCTACGCCCAGATTGCGGGCAAACCCGGCGTGTGCTTCGCCACTTCCGGACCGGGTGCCACCAACCTGATTACCGGCATCGCCGACGCTATGCTCGACTCGGTGCCCATCGTGTGCATCACCGGACAGGTGCCCACCGCTTTTCTGGGCACCGATGCCTTTCAGGAAACCGACGTGATGAGCCTGGCTATGCCCATCACCAAGTGGTGCTACCAGATTGCCGACGCCGATGAAATTCCCTACATCATCGCTAAAGCATTTTACATTGCCCGCTCGGGCCGACCCGGTCCGGTGCTGATCGATATCACCAAGGATGCTCAGTTTGCGGATATGAACGAGCCGTTTCGTTACGAAAAACGCAAGCAAATCAAGGGCTACAAACCGGCGGCTAAACCCCGCGAGCAAGACATTATAAATGCGGCCAAACTCATCAACGAGGCCAAAAAGCCCTTTATGTTCGTCGGACACGGCATCTTGCTTTCCAAAGCCCAGGAGGCGGCCCTACGATTTGTTGAGAAAACCGGTATTCCTGTAGCCAGCACTTTGCTCGGCCTTTCCGCCTTCCCTACCGACCACGAACTGTACGTGGGGATGCTGGGCATGCACGGCAACTACGCACCCAACGTCCTGACCAACGAAGCCGACGTGATCATCGCCGTAGGCATGCGCTTCGACGACCGGGTCACCGGCAACCTGGAAACCTACGCCCGCCAGGCTAAGGTGGTGCACATCGACATTGACCATGCCGAGATCGGCAAGAACGTGCTTCCGGCCGTAGGCATCATCGCCGACGCCAACGAGGCCCTGGATGCCCTACTGTTGCATGTAGAAGAGAAGCAGCATCCCGCGTGGCGCGCGGAGTTTGACAAGCACTTCGAGCAAGAGTACGACAAGGTGATCAAGAACGATTTCACCGCTGAGGGTGAGAACATCAGAATGGGGGAAGTGGTGCGCCGCTTGTCCGAACGTACCGACGGTCGCGCCGTGGTGGTGGCCGACGTGGGGCAGCACCAGATGGCCGCCGCGCGCTACTCGCGCTTCCAGGAGACCGACAGTTGGCTCACCTCGGGCGGACTGGGTACGATGGGCTACGCCCTGCCCTCGGCGCTGGGCGCCAAGATGGGAGCCCCCCACCGGGAAGTGGTGGCCATCATTGGCGACGGCTGCTTCCAGATGACCATTCAGGAGCTGGGCACCATTGCCCAAACCGGCATGGCCGTAAAGATCATCGTGCTCAACAACCAGTACCTGGGCATGGTGCGGCAGTGGCAGGAGATGTTCTTTGAGCACCGCTACTCGTTCGTGGAACTAACTAATCCTGACTTCATCACCATCGCCAAAGGCTTCGGCATCGAGGGGCACCGCTGCAACCACGCCGACGACCTAGAGAGCTCCATCGATACCTTGGTCAAGGCCGAAGGGGCCTACTTGTTAGAGGTAATGGTAGAAAAGGAAAGCAATGTCTTCCCCATGATTCCCTCCGGTTTCGGAGTTGGTCAGATGAGATTGGAATAAATAAATCTAAACCGTAAAGACGCAATGCATTGCGTCTCAACGCTATGAAACGACGCTACACCATCATCGTATTTACCGAGAATAACTTTGGGCTGCTCAACCGGCTTACCATCGTGTTCTCCCGCCGACGCATTAACATTGAGAGCTTAGCCGTTTCGGAAACCGAGCGCAAAGGCATCTCGCGCTACACCATCGTGATCGACTACGAAGACAACCGTATTCAGAAGCTCATCCAGCAGATCCGCAAGATCATTGGGGTGCTGATGGTGTTCCACAACGAAGACAGCGAGGTGTACTACGGCCAGATTGCCTACTACAAGGTGGCCGCCACCAGCTTTGCGGAGCGGGAAAAGATCATGGAAATCGCCCACCGACACCGCGCTACCGTGGCCTTTTCGGACGAAGAATACATTGTGATCGAAAAGACCGGCAAGGACGAAGACCTAACCACCATGCTGCACCTACTGCAACCACACGGGGTGCTGGAGTTTGTCAAGTCGGGCCGTGTTGCGGTGGTCAAAGACCAGTATCGGTTTAGCCAATACGCCAAGAACCTGGGTCCCGAAGGCTGGTATTCCGATGAAGAGTTTCACGAATTAAAAGGACCGGCTCCCTATATGCCCACATAAAGGAAGCCACGTGGCGCGGGATGGGAGTACCCGTTCCATTCTTCGTTAGCATTCACCTACATTTATTATTTAACTAACACAAACACAATCATGGCAACCATCAATTTTGGCGGAGTAGACGAGAAAGTCACCACCCGCGACGAATTTCCCCTTTCTAAAGCGCGCGACATCCTGAGCGACGAAACCATTGCCGTGATCGGCTACGGAGTGCAGGGTCCGGCCCAGAGTCTTAACCTGCGCGACAACGGCTTCAACGTGATCGTGGGGCAGCGTAAAGACTCAAAGACCTACCAGAAAGCGAAGGACGACGGCTGGAAAGAAGGCGAGACGCTGTTCTCGGTAGAGGAAGCCTGCGACAAAGGTACTATTATCGTGAACCTGCTCTCCGACGCGGGACAGATTGCGGTCTGGCCCACCATGCAAAAGTACCTCACCGATGGCAAAGCACTGGTGTTTTCGCACGGTTTCGGCGTTACCTTTAGCGATCAGACCAGCATTGTTCCCGAAAAGAACATCAACGTGATGTTGGTCGCTCCCAAAGGATCGGGCACCAGCGTGCGCCGCCTGTTTCAGCAGGGAAAGGGTATTAACTCCAGCTACGCGGTGTACCAAGACGCCACCGGCCGCGCCGAAGAGCGCATCCTGGCCCTGGGCATTGGCATTGGGTCGGGCTACCTGTTTGAAACCGACTTCAAGAAGGAAGTATACAGTGACCTCACCGGCGAGCGCGGCGTGCTGATGGGCGCGATCGCGGGCATCATGGAAGCCCAGTACGAGCTGCTGCGTGAAAAGGGTCACTCGCCCAGTGAAGCCTTCAACGAAACCGTAGAAGAACTCACCCAGAGTCTGATTCGCCTGGTAGGTGAAAACGGCATGGACTGGATGTACGCCAACTGCTCCACCACCGCCCAGCGCGGCGCGCTCAACTGGAAAGGTAAGTTCAAAGAAGCCACCCAGCCGGTGTTCCGGGATTTATACGAAAGCGTAGCCAGCGGCAACGAAGCCCGCATCACCATCGAGGCCAACAGCAAGTCCGACTACCGTGAAAAGCTCGGCGAAGAGCTCAGCGAAATCGAGCAGTCGGAACTGTGGCAAACCGGCAAGCAGGTACGCAAACTACGTCCGCAGGAGGACTAAAAAAAATGATTGATTGAGAGAATGAATGAGTGACCTAGCCAGTTACTCATTCATTCTTGACTTTGCCATTACACTGTTCACAAGCGAAGAATGCCCAATACTACTGCCTGGAATCCTGACCTGTATACGCAGAAGCATAACTTCGTCTATCAATACG
Organism: uncultured Cytophagales bacterium; assembly: GCA_963833215.1. GTDB lineage: Bacteria > Bacteroidota > Bacteroidia > Cytophagales > Cyclobacteriaceae > Tunicatimonas. The sequence goes on from CAWHXE010000020.1 coordinate 70,958, forward strand.
GTGAAGACTTAGTAGCACTATTGGCCCCTCAACCCGGCGAATGCATTCTTGATCTGGGTTGTGGCACGGGTGAACTTACCAATCAAATTAGCGAAGCCGGGGCTCGCGTAGTAGGGATTGATAGTTCTGAGGAATTGATCTTAGCGGCGCGTAAGCACTTTCCGCAGCTGTCGTTTCATCAACGGGATGCCACTCGGTTAACCGATTCTGAGCAGTACGATGCAGTGTTCTCTAACGCAGTCTTACACTGGATATCCAACCAGGACGCCGTCTCTCAGGGTATGTTTCGAGCGCTGAAACCGGGCGGGCGGCTGGTGATAGAGTTCGGAGGAGAAGGAAACGTACAACAGATCAGGGAGGCGCTAAAGAAAACCCTACAGCAGCATGGTTATCAAAAAGATGCCAGCATAAACCTCTGGTATTTTCCCTCAATAGGGCAGTATACGACCCTGCTCGAACAGCATGGGTTTCGCGTGCAATCAGCGCATCACTACGCGCGCCCTACCCGCCTTGCCGATGCCGAAACCGGAATTAAAGACTGGCTAGGGATGTTTGCTAATAGTTACCTGGAGGCAGTTCCTCCGGATGTGCGACCCTTGATCCTAAACGAAGTACAGAACGCGCTCCAGCCTGCCCTGTATAGTGACGGTCATTGGTACGCTGATTATCAACGTTTGCGCGTCACTGCCACTAAATCCGTATGAAAACCCTGACCAGCTCCATGATTCCGGTAGAAGATATCCTCAATGCTGCCCAGCGGTTGCGAGGAATCATCACTCCCACTCCGCTGATGTATAACATTAATTTGTCGGAGCAGTATCAGGCGAATATTTGGCTGAAACGGGAAGACCTGCAGGTGGTGCGTTCTTATAAAATCCGGGGGGCGTACAACAAGATGTCGACGTTGACGGAGTCGGAACTTGCCAATGGAGTAGTCTGCGCCAGCGCGGGCAACCATGCCCAGGGCGTTGCCTACGCCTGCCAGCGCCTGCGGGTGAAGGGTACCATCTTTATGCCTATCCCCACTCCCAAGCAGAAGATCAAGCAGGTGACCATGTTCGGCAAGGAGTGGGTTGACATTAAACTGGTGGGCGACACCTTCAACGATGCCAGCGAAGAGGCCCAGCGGTTTTGTCAGGAGCAGGGGGCGCAGTTTATTCCTCCCTTCAACGACCTCAAGGTCATCGAGGGACAGGGCACCGTCGGCCTGGAGATCCATCACGAAGCCACCGAACCGATCGACTTTCTGTTTATGCCCATCGGCGGCGGTGGGTTGTCGGCCGGGGTGGGTAGCTACTTCCGGCAGGTGAGTCCCGACACCCGGCTGATTGGGGTTGAGCCGCTGGGCGCCCCTGCCATGAAAACCTCACTGGAGAAAGGGGAGAACATCACGCTGGAAAGCATCGACAAGTTTGTGGACGGAGCCGCCGTGCGCCGGGTGGGCGATCTGCCCTTCGCTATTGCGCAGGAGGTGTTTGCCCCGGGCGACGTGGTCACCGTGGCCGAAGGCAAGATCTGCGATACCATCCTCAAGCTTTATAACGAAGACGCCGTGGTGGTGGAACCGGCCGGTGCGCTGGCGATCGCCGCCCTGGAGTCGTTTCGAGACGAGATCAAGGGGAAGAACGTGGTGTGTATCGTGAGCGGCGGCAACAATGACATCACCCGCATGGAAGAGATCAAGGAGCGGGCGCTGCTCTACCGCGGGCTGAAGCACTACTTCATCATCCGGTTTCCGCAGCGGGCCGGAGCCCTCAAGGAGTTTGTGGCCGACGTGCTGGGTCCCGACGATGACATTACCCACTTCGAGTATACCAAGAAGACCAGCCGCGAGAAGGGCCCCGCCCTGGTGGGCGTAGAGTTGCAGTCCAGCGAAGACTTCAACGCGCTCATCCGCCGACTAAAAGACCACAAGATCGCCTACGAACTGCTCAACGACAACTTTGAGTTCTTCAACTTCTTGATATAGAGGAACGTGATATTATCCTTTGACAACCCCTTCAACGTATGGCAGAGCTTCTCAATACTTTTAAATCATACAACGATCCTGAAATAGGGGCTTACTACACCTTTTGTTACGATACCCTACCGTCTAAACTTTCGCTGGATATACCCCTTGAAGCGACCAAGAGCAATATGGAGTCTGTGGTAGAAACCATTGGGTTTGGTTCTCAACACCTTGAGGTGGTGTTCAAGTATTGGGATACAGAAAATAATAGCAATGCGGATTTTTCTAAAGACTTTCCCTACCAGTACCTCCTAAAGAGCAGTTCAAAGAAACTCATGGTTTGGATTTCACTCAGTGCGGATGAGCTTGTCACAAACTTCTTCTACGATCTTTCAGATGAAGGACTTGAGCGTTGGGTTGTGGAGACAAACCATAGACTACGGTCTAAATTTGGACTCAACCGAGCACCGGTGTTTAAGGTGCTTTCTCGGTCTTCACACAGCAACTTCTACACAGAAGATGTGAAGACCAATGAATTTTTGTGCGATATACCGACAATGTACAACGATGACTTTTTGCAGGTAAGCAGCCTGATTGAAGAATCTTTACCAGCCGACAAAGCGGGACTGATCTTGTTTTACGGATCGCCGGGCACGGGAAAAACCTCTTACATCAAAAACCTGATCACCAAGTTCGAATGACTTGTCCTTCATCTTTGTCCAGAACGAAT